>CAWCSC010000018.1:0-208328 GCA_963798065.1 uncultured Actinomycetota bacterium
TCCCGTTGCGAGTGGGCAGACGGCCAGAGCCTGTGCCCTGGTCAGTACCGTCCGCGCGGTGCAGCCTGCCGCCTTCACGGCTCACAGGAGGTGCCCAAGCGCGTCTCCCCGCAGACGCGCGGCTCTGCTGAACAACGTCGCGGACATCCCGCGATGGCCGCGATGGCCCCGGGCCGCTCGTGCCCAGGTCGGGCTGCGACGAGGTTCTGGTTGTAGATCCTTCCAGGCCGTGCAAGGACGCGGGTGTGGTGACGCCGCGCGGCTTTCACCACCCGTCGGCCGGAACGGCATTTCAGCGCCTCGCTGATGCGCCGGGTCGAGCGATGCCCGGGACCAACCGGCCCGGGCTCCGCACCACGGGGGCAGGCACCGGCTAGTGGCTTGGCGTACGGATGACCTATGCAAGCGGCGGGCGAGGTTTGCCAATGGGGCTCTCCTGGCTGGCGGTTGGGTTTATCCCAGTGCTCGAACACTCTTGCCGGTTCGCGTCGAAGTCGTGTCGGTCACGCGGCCGGGTCGGGTCGAGTTGCAGGATGGATCATGGGAATTGATGAGTCGCAGTGGAGGACCACCAGCATTCCTGGCCTGGAGGTCCGCCGGGACACGGTGACCGTGACAGCGATGCGGTTGTGGGGATGGGAAGGTGCGCTGCCGCTCTCGTTGGTTCGCGCCGCAGTGGATGCGGCAGCCGATACGGCGGATCCATTGGCGTTCGCGGGGGCCGATCCGCGCGGTACCTGATCGCTACTTGGGGATGCACTGGGCGCGGCCCGCGCTGGCGTTGCACTCCTGCTGCACGTCATCGCGGGAGTGGACGCGACCGCGCCTACACGTAACACGGGTCACGGGCGCGCCCCGCAGGCAGTCTCGGGTACCGGGTTGCCGGGGGCGTGAAGGCGGCGAGCACCGTGGCGGTGCTGTGGTCGGGGCATGGTCGGACGTCCACCGCGAAGTCGGCAACCACTGCCGGCTGTCAGCCGTTGCGCGGGGCGACCAGGCCGGATTCGTAGGCGAGGACCACGAGTTGGGCCCGGTCGCGGGCGTGGAGTTTGGTCATGGCCCGGTTGATGTGGGTCTTCGCGGTCATCGGGCTGATCACCATGTGGTCGGCGATCTGATCGTTGGACAGGCCCTGTGCGGCCAGGGCGACCGCTTCGCGTTCGCGGCTGGTCAGCTCCTCCAGCGCGGCACTGGAGGCGGGGGGCGGCTGGGCGAGGTACCGGTGGATCAGCTTGCGGGTGATGGACGGGGCGAGCAGAGCGTCGCCGCGGGCGGCTACCCGTACGGCGTGCAGGAGGTCCTCCGGCACGATGTCCTTGACCAGGAACCCGGCGGCGCCGGCGCGCAGCGCGTCGAAGACGTACTCGTCCATGCCGTAGTTGGTCAGCATGACGACGTGCACGCCGGCCAGGGCCGGGTCCGCGGCGATGCGCCGGGTCGCCTCGATGCCGTCCATGACCGGCATCTGGATGTCGATGAGAGCGACGTCGGGCAGATGCTCCTTGACGAGCGCCAGACCCTCTTCGCCATCGGCGGCTTCGGCCACCACCTCGATGTCGTCTTCGAGGTCGAGCAGCGCGCGGAAGCCGCTGCGGATGAGCGGCTGGTCGTCGACCAGCAGGACACGGATCATGATGCTCGTTCCACAGGGAGTTCGGCCTGGACGGTGAAACCGTGCTCGGTGCGCGGCTGCGCGCGCAGCCGGCCCCCAAGGGCGGTGACGCGTTCGCGCATGCCGAGCAGCCCGAGGCCGGGGGCCGGGGCATCGTCGGGGGTGGCCTTGCCGTCGTCGTCCACCTGGATGGCAAGGGCGTCGGGCAGGTATTCGATCCGGACCGTCGCGGTGGTGGCACAGGCGTGCCGGGCGGTGTTGGTCAGCGCCTCCTGGACGATGCGGTAGGCGGTTCGGCCCACCGCGGCCGGCACGTCGTGCCGTTGCCCTTCGATCGTCAGCGTCGCGTCCAGGCCCATCGAACGGGCGCGCTCCACCAGTTCCGGTAGGTGCTCGAGGCTCTGCGGCGGGGTCGTGTCGTCGTCGCGCAGGGCCTGCAGCGTCGCGCGCAGCTCCCGGGTCGCCTCCCGGCCGGCCGTCTGGATCGCCAGCAGCGTCTGGGGCACCTGCTCGCCGCGCCTGCGGGCTACGTGGACGGCGACCTCGGACTGCACCTTGATGATCGAAATCTGGTGGGTGAGGGAATCGTGCAACTCCCGCGCGATGTGCAGCCGCTCCTCATCCGCGCGGCGCCGAGCGGTCTCCTCCCGGGTGCGCTCGGCTTCGTCCGCCCGCCGCTCGGCCTGCCGCAGCGCCTCCCCGGCGGCAAAGGCGGCGATCAGCCAGGCGATTTCCAGCACGTTCCGGGCCTGCGCGAACGCCTCGCGCGCCGGCCCGTCGCGCAAGACCAGCGCCGTGAGAGGGAGAACGACAAGGAGAGACACGGATGCCGCCACCGTCAGGGCACGGTGCCCGCCCCGCACGGCGCCGTACACCGCAACCAGGTACGAGACAGCGAGCACCTCAAAACCCGCCGCCTCGTACCCCACCGCGCACAGGCCGGTGAGAGCCAGCACGGCAATCGGTGCCCTACGACGCGCGACCAGCGCCAGACCGCCCGTCGCCAGCAGCACGGCACCGAACAGCTCTCGCTCCCCGGCCGGGTGCCGCCCCGACAGCCCGGTTCCCAGCAGCAGTGCCGCCACGCTGACGGCAATCGCCCAGTCCATGGCACCGGCCGGGACACGAAAACGCCCTGTGTCCATGGGCGCACCCTAGCCGGACGCCGTTGCGGGCGGGTCCCGCCCGCGGACGAGCGGCCGGCTACCGCATCCGCGGTACGTGCCCGCCCCCTGCCGCATGCGCAGCAGTCAACTGCGCTGTCGACGGCAGTGCGAAAAGACTGCGCCCGTCGGACGACCAGCAGGGCGGTCGCCAAGCAAGCTCAAGGCGCAACGGAAACCGCGGAATTCGCCACGCACGAAGGAGGAGAGTGGCATGAGCGCAACAGATGTCCTGACGGTGGCCGCCGAGGGCGGAGTCATCGGCGACGGGCGGACAGGGGCCAACCTGGCCCTCGGGGTGGGGCTGATCGGCGTGGCCATGGGCTGGCTGGCCCTGGCCCGCGTCGCCGGCCGTATCAGCACCGGCAACGCGCGCACCGGCGCCATGGCGGCCATGGCGGTGGGCCTGGTCGGCACGGCCCTCGCGGCGCTGCATCTGGCCACCTCCAGCGGTGGCCCCGGTACGGGCAACGGGATGGTGGGAGCCATCGCGGCCATCCCATTGGGGCTGATCGCCATGGCCCTCGGCCGGCGCGCTCTCGCCCGCTCCCGGCGCACCGAGCGGAGCGCCGGGAGCGTCGGGCATGAGCGGGAGTTCGGGCCTACCTCGTAAGCACCCCGCCGGACCTACGTCGACGGTCCGCCCGGACATGCGAGTTCGGGGCGACACCCCGCTCGTGCAGGTGCGTGGCTCAAGACGCCCGGCGGGCGCTGATGGCCCGGCGTATGCCGTAGGCGGCGATGCCGACGGCCAGGACCAGGGTCCCCCATACGACGGAGTCGGCGGGCAGGGTGAAGGCCAGCAGCAGGCAGCCGGCCAGGCCGACCGCGGGGACGAGGCGGGGCGGGCGGTTCTCGTCCGGCGTGAGCGTCCAGGCGGAGGCGTTGGCGATGGCGTAGTAGACCAGGACGCCGAAGGAGGAGAAGCCGATCGCGCCACGTACGTCGGCGGTGGCGGCGAGTATCGACGACGACGGCGCCCACCAGCAGTTCGGCGCGGTACGGCACCTGAAAGCGCGGATGAACGGCGGCCAGGACGTGGGGCAGGTGCCGGTCACGGGCCATCGCCAGGGTGGTGCGGGAGACACCCAGGATCAGGGCGAGCAAGGAGCCGAGCGCGGCGACGGCGGCCCCGACCCGCACGACGGGCGCCAGCCAGTCCGCACCCGCGGCCCGCACCGCGTCCGACAGCGGCGCCGCCGCCTCGCCCAGCCCCCGGGGGCCGAGCACCAGCAGGACGGCGAGAGCCACGGCCGCGTACACGACCAGGGTGAGGCCGAGGGCGAGCGGGATGGCGCGGGGGATGGTGCGCGCGGGATCGCGGACTTCCTCGCCGAGGGTGGCGATGCGGGCGTACCCGGCGAAGGCGAAGAACAGCAGACCCGCCGCCTGCAGCACACCGGTGACGGTGGCGTCGGAGCCGACATCCAGCCGGACGGTGTCCGCAGCCGACGAGGTGAGGCTCGCGACCACGACCGCCGCAAGCACCGCCAGCACGACGGCGACGACAACCCGGGTCAGCCACGCGGACTTCTGGATCCCGGCATAGTTCACGGCGGTCAGCGCCACCACCGCGGCGACCGCCACCGCGTGGGCATGACCGGGCCACACGTACGAGCCGACGGTCAGCGCCATCGCCGCACAGGAGGCGGTCTTGCCGACCACGAAGGCCCAGCCGGCCAGGTAGCCCCAGAAGTCGCCGAGGCGTTCGCGGCCGTAGACGTAGGTGCCGCCGGAAGCCGGGTAGCGCGCGGCCAGCCGGGCGGAGGAGGTGGCGTTGCAGTACGCCACCACCGCGGCCACCGCCAGAGCGATCAGCAGCCCGGAGCCGGCGGCGCGGGCGGCCGGGGCGAGCGCCGCGAAGATGCCCGCGCCGATCATCGAACCCAGTCCGACGAGGACCGCGTCCCCGACGCCGAGCCGCCGCTGGAGCTGAGGGTGACGCGGTCTCGGCGGGCTGACTCATGACGTGCCTCCGTCTTCCGGCATTGAGCTCGGGACTCCCGACAGCAAGATACATCAATTCAGTTTGATGTATTCTGGCTTCATGAGGCCCTCGGATCCTGCCGCCCCGGCGTTCGTGCAACTGGCCGCCCACCCGCTGCGGTGGAAGTTGCTGACCGAACTGGCCGCGAGTGACTACCGGGTTCGTGAACTGGTGGAGCGGGTCGGCCAGCCACAGAACCTGGTCTCCTACCATCTGCGGCTGCTGCGCGGCGGCGGGCTGGTCACCGCCCGCCGCAGCAGCTTCGACGCCCGCGACAGCTACTACCACCTGGACCTGCAGAGTTGCGCCCACGCGCTCGCCCACGCCGGTGGCGTCCTGCACCCGGCGCTGGGTTTCGCCCCCGCCCCGCCGCCGCCGCCTGCGCCGCGGCCGGAAGGGCGGCCCGCCGTCCTGTTCGCCTGCACCGGCAACAGCGCCCGCTCCCCGATCGCCGAGGCGCTGCTGCGCCACCGCGCCGACGGTCAGGTCGAGGTGGCCAGCGCCGGCAGCCATCCCAAACCCCGCATCCATCCCGACGCCGTGCAGGTCCTGCGTGAGCAGCACGGCATCGACATCTCGGGGCAGCGTCCACGACATCTGGACACCGTGCTCGGCCGCCGGTTCGACTACGTGATCAGCCTCTGCGACAAGGTCCGCGAGGTCTGCCCCGACTTCGGCGACCAGTCACGGCTGGTCCACTGGAGCATCCCCGATCCCGCCGCGGCCACCGGCCCCGGCCCGGTCGGCTACCCCGCATTCGTCCGCACGGCAGCAGAGATCGACACCCGCATCCGCTACCTGATGCCGCTGCTCACCCTCACGCCACAGGAGGTTCAGCCGTGACCACGCCCGACCAGTTCGCCAGCGTCCGCTACCTCGTCGACGACGTCCAGGCGGCCATCGACTTCTACACCACCCACTTGGGCTTCACCCTCCGCAGCCACCCCGCCCCCGCCTTCGCCGACGTGACCCGCGGGCCGCTGCGGCTGCTGCTGTCCGGGCCGGCCAGCTCCGGCGCCCGCGCCACCCCCAGCGACCTCGGCGCCGGTGGCAACCGCGTCCACCTGACCGTCGACGACCTCGACGCCGAGATCGACCGGCTGCGCAGCGCCGGACTCACCTTCCTCAGCGATGTCGTCTCGGGCCCCGGCGGGCGTCAGATCCTGCTCACCGACCCCGCCGGCAACCTCATCGAACTGTTCGAACCCGCCCGCTAGGCGAAACGCATTCACCTGTTGCCTGCCGTCGCGGACGTGCTGAACGCTCCGTGGTCCCTTCGTGAGGGCGAACGCCCCACCGCCCGTGAGGTCGACCGGGCCAACACCACGATCCACATCGGGCGGAACACTGGCAATATCGCCGCGAACAGCCGCGAACAGCCGCGACTTCACGCTGAACGCGACCACGCACAGCGGCGTCGACCTCGCCCAGGTCGTCATGGCCGCCCGCGGACTGGGCCAGGCCGTGCCCATCCTGGGCCTGCCCGAATGCGATGCTGCTGAGGTCACCCAGCCGACGACGGGCATGGAAGAGGAAGCCGCCAGCACCAACCCCGATCCGAACCGCCTCCAGCGGTGGCGCAACCAGGCGGTGGACTTTGACGCGACACGGATTTCAGGCCCGGCTGCACTCCTGTCCGAGCGCGACGAGACGTGCGCCGCGGAACGAGCTACGCACTCTCGTTGTCACCGCGCAGGGAATGGATCATGCTCTGCAGGGTCCGGAACGCGCCTGACTGCTCGGTCTCGGTCAGGCCGGCCAGCATTCTGACCTCGACGGACCGGACGGCTGCGGTCGCCTTCTCGAGGCTTCGTCGGCCGCGAGGCGTGAGCCGCGTGGGAAGTACCTTCCCGACGGGTGCCTCCGCCGGCCTGGTCACGTAGCCGTCTCGTTCCAGGGTCTGGAGCAGCACGTTCATCGTCTGCCGTGTCACGAACGCGCCCCGCGCGAGCTCGGAGTTCGACAAGCCCGGTCGTTGCGCCAGCAGTTCGAGGCAGGAGTAGTGCGTCACGTTCATCCCGAGCGGCCGCAGTACTTCCTCCATGGCCGCGCGGAGGGCGCTCGACGCTTCTTTGAGCAGGTAGCCCAGTGACGTCTCCAGGTCGACGCCGACTCTTTCTTGACTCATGTCAGTATTCTGACATAGGTTCATGCGTGTCAGAAAACTGACACGGAAGAAGGAGTGTCACCATGCCCGCCACCGGCCCCGACTTCATCTCGCTCCAAGTGCGCGACCTCGACGCTTCGCAGGCGTTCTACGAGCAGTACCTGGGCCTCGTCCGCTCGCCGGCCGGGCCTCCGCACGCCGTCGTCTTCGAGACGAAGCCGATCGCGTTCGCACTCCGCGACGTCATTCCCGGCACCGACCTCGCATCCGTCGCTCAGCCCGGCATCGGTGCCGCGATCTGGCTCCACGCCACCGACGTCCAGGCGATCCACGACGCGATCGTCGCCGACGGTCACACCATCGTCTCCGCACCGATCGACGGTCCCTTCGGCCGGACCTTCACCTTCGCCGACCCCGACGGCTACCAGGTCACGCTCCACGACCGCGCTTGATCGACCAAACGCCACCGGACGACACCGCGTCAGCGGCCTGCGCGCGGGCGGAGACGGCTACGTCTCCAAACCGTTCGACATCGAGGAGGTCCTGCTGCGCATCGAAGCCATCCTGCGCCGAACGGCTCCGGCCGTCACGGCGGGGGTGATGCCGAGCGTCCTGAGCTACGCCGACCTGGAACTCGACGAGGGCGCCCACGAGGTGCACCGCTCGGGGGAGTACATCGCGCTGTCACCCACCGAGTTCAAGCTCCTGGCCTACCTCCTGGCGAACGCCGGACAGGTGGTGAGCAAGAGCCAGATCCTCGACCACGTCTGGAGCTACGACTTCGCGGGCGACGTCCGGATCATCGAGACGTACGTCCGCTACCTGCGCAAGAAGGTCGACCGTTTCGATCCGCCGCCCATCCAGACGGTGCGCGGGGTCGGCTACCGCCTCCGGCTCTCCCGCGACCACGGAGGGACGCCGGAGCAGTGACCCGCTTCCTGCCCCGGCCGTCCGGATCAATGAGACGACACCTCGTCCTCGGCGTCACCGTCCTCGCCACCGCAGCCGTCCTGGCCCCAGGCCCTCGGCTACGTGGTGATGCGCTCCTGGCTGCTCGGCCGCGTCGACGAGCAACTCGTCGAGTTCCACCCGCCGGCGCCGGCCTTCTACGACGCTCTCGACGGGACCCTGCCGACGCCGGGGGAACAACCGGACATACTGCCCTCGGACGTCCGCGTCTACTTCTACGACGCCTCCGGGCGCCTCCTGAACGACTCGCTGGGCTCCGAAACGAAGCCAGGGCCCCGGTTGACCGACGACGCGCAGGACCTCGGTCTGCGGGACGGGCATCCGCAAATCCTGCCTGCCACCAGCGGTGACGGCCGCTGGCGAGTGATGCTCAACCCCGGCCCCGGGGGAATGAACGCGGTGGTCACCCTGCCGCTGGACACCGTCGACGGCGCCGCCTCGAAGATCCTGTGGCTGAACGCGGTCCTGCTCGCCGTCACGTCGGCGACCCGCACCGGTTGCGGCAGATTCTCGAGAACCTGCTCTCCAACGCCCGCATCCACACCCCAACGGGCACCCGCGTCCACGTCCGCGTCGACACGACCGAGGCGGGTCCCGGAGCCGGCGGCACGGACCGACCCGGACGCTTCACCGCTTCACCGGCCCTGCCGGAGCGCACGCCGATCAGCGTGATCGAGGTGGCGGACCAAGGGCCGGGCCTCGAACCCGTCGACGCAGAGCTCGTCTTCGAGCGCTTCTACCGCGCCGACCCGGCCCGCTCCCGCCTCCACGGCGGCAGTGGCCTGGGTCTCGCCATCGCCGCGACCATTGCCGAGGGTCACGGCGGCCGCCTCGAACTCGACACGACGCCCGGCCACGGTTGTACCTTCCGCCTGGTCCTCCCCGCGGCCGGCTCTGGTCGGGAGCCTTCTGACGTGCGTCTTCGCCGTCGACGGTGACAGCACCAGCCGTGCGGCGATCTCGTCGTTCGTGTGCCCCGCGGCCGGGACAGCGTCCACTTCAGCGCTGGATTGGCTTTGGCCAGGCCCTCGCTGTCCAGGTTGAGGGCGCCACTCACGCGGCCTCGCCGGCCCCGGAGGAGGCGAACGCCGTACGGCGACACCCTTGTTCGTGGCCATTCTTGAGCCGGTCGGTAAGGGCGGCTGTGCGCTGCGGAGTCGGCTGGCCGATATCGCCGCTGAGCGGTGTGGGGCCCCTGCGTCATGGGGCCCTGGCCGAGTGGCCGGTGGTGACGATGCTGATGAGAGCCTGCCGACCCGGCGGCGGTGCTCCAGAAGGCAGTCGGGGATTAACGCCGGCGCTGCTCGATCGGGCACGCAAGGGGCTTGCCTGGCCTCCCGGTTTGCCGGGTGGTGGCCGTCCCTCCCGGCCCGATCGAGCCTAGTCCGTCCTCAGGCGGTCGGCTGCGGCTGTCGCGCGGATACGGCCCTCACTGCCGAGCCCGAGACGAGCACTCCTGACAGAGCGATCAGACTGGTCAGGATGTCCTGGATCTGTGCCGCCGGGGCGTAGACGACCACGATGACGATGAGCAGGGCCGCCCAGCCTTTCGGGCGAGCGATTGACAGTACAGAGCGAGTTGGAGCCACACACATAGCGGTACCTCCTGGTACTCAGTGCTCGCCCCACCGATCTTGCCGCCAAGCCGGTTCGGTGGGGCGAGCTTCCTGCTTGAACCCATAGTGGCGCCTCTTCCGCCAGGACGTATCTTGAGCGCCTCGCAAAAGGCCCACGGTCCCTCGGACGGGCGATGGTTGAGGCGTGTGCCGGCAGCTCGTGCCCCCGGAACACGACAGTCAGGCCCCGTCCGGGTCCCGCCAGACGTTCACCTTGGTGTACTGGAGCCGCATGAAGCGGTCTTCGGACCCTGCTGCATCAGCCGGCGGGCGGCGTATCGGGGTCGAGTCTGAAGTCCTGTATTCAGTAGCGGAGTTCGGCATGAGGTGGGGCGCCGGGATGGGCGGGCGATCTCCGAGACCGGGGCATCCCAGCCTTGCTCGGCGAAGACATCGCACGCGGCGGCATGAGGCGGGAGTCGTTGCGGTCCGCCTCTCGTCGGCGGCCGCGCGGTCTGCCGATCTGCGTGTCACTCACGGACCGGCCATGCTCCTCTACCGTCGCGCCACGCCGTGCCCACCGTCGACGGTGAGCACCTCGCCCGTGACGAAGCCGGCTTCCTCGCCGACGAGCATCGCGATCGCCCTGGCCACGTCCTCCGGTTCCGCGGACCGCCCCAGGGGCGTGTTCTCCGCCAGCCGCCGCTGGAACTCCTGCGGCATGCGCGCGCTGCTCTCGGTGCGGACGTAGCCGGGTGCCACGACGTTGACGTTGATGCCCAGCGGACCGGCCTCGTGGGCGACGAAGCGCGCGAAGGTGTTGAGGGCGGCCTTGGCGGTGCCGTGGGCGGCCATGCCCGGGGCGGGCGGACCGTCGGCCACGGCGCTGGAGACGTACACGATCCGGCCGTGTCCCTGCGCGCCCATGATCGCCAGCGCCTGCTGGGTGAGGGTGTAGACGGAAGCCAGTTCGTCCGTCACTTTCGCCCTGAAGTCGTCCCAGGCGAGGGTCTGCACGGGTGTGGGGGTGAACCGGGCGCCGGCGTTGCAGACCAGGACGTCCAGACGCCCGTCAGTCGTAGAACGCTCCAGCAGTTCTGCCGCTTGGCCGGGGTCGTGCACGTCGGCCTGGACGGCGAAGGCTTCGCCGCCGTCGGCCTCGATGAGCTTGACCACCTGGTCGGCCGCCTCATGGTTCGAGAAGTAGTTGACGGTTACGCGGTAGCCGCGCGCCGCCAGTTCCCGCGACGTGGCAGCGCCGATTCCCCGGCTACCGCCGGTCACCAGGGCCGTCGGCTTGGTCGTGGCGTTCATGTGTCCTCCCGAGTCGGCATGATCCGCCGCCAACGTATCGGAGCGGAGCGCTCCGCTCAAAAATTGCCGTGAGGGGGGAATCCGCATCGAGGTCCGCTCCTTTGGCGTCAACCCCTTCGAGCGCAAGTCATCGGCGCGGCTCCCAGCGGAACAGGCGGGAGGCCAGCGCGACGGCGACGACGACCCAGCCCAGTGTGGGCGCCAGCAGGAGCAGGGAGTCCGCCACGGGAACGCCGCCGTTCCAGGCGTTGACGACCAGTTCGGTGGCCGAGCCGCCGGGGAGCAGCCGCTTGAGCAGGGTGAGTTCCTCGGTGCCGGTGATCCCCACCCAGCTGGCGACGGCGATGGTGCCGAGGCTGACGGGCAGCGTGGTCACCTGGGCGTGCTCGGGGGAGTTCGTCAGTCCGGCCGTGGCCAGGCCCAGGCCGAGCATCATGATCACCGTCGAGAGGACCGCCGCCGCCAGGAGGAGGACATTGTCCGGCGCGTCGGCGACCGCGGCCAGCACGATCGAGGATCGCGGCCACCTGGACCAGCGAGATGACGGTGACCGGGAGCAGCAGCCCGGACAGGATGCCGGCGTCGCCCGCCGGCGGTGGAGCGCAGCCGCTTGAGGAAGAGGTTCTGCCGGCGCGAGGCCAGCGTGGTCACCGTGGTGGTGTAGAGCCCGAACGCCCCCACCGTGAACATCACCACCGCCGCGATGTAGCCGAGGCTGCCCAGGTCCGCGAAGACTTCGTGCTGGTAGATGAAGAACGCGCTGACCACTGTGGGCATGACGAGACTGGTGACCAGAACCAGCCGGTTCCGGAAGATCTGGATCAGCTCGCTGAGAGCGATCGAGAGCATGGTGAAAGGCCTTTTCCTGGGGTTTCCGGGGAGGGCTGACCGTTGGGGGGAGGGTCTAGTCGTTGCCGATGGCGCGGAAGACGTCGTCGAGCCGGGTCGGCCCGGCTTCCAGTTCCCGCAGCTCCACCGCGTGGTCCTGCGCCCAGCCGAGCAGGGTGTAGAGGTCCTTCTGCAGGTCGAAGGTCTCGATGAGGAACTTTCCGTCACTCGTCGCGCGTGGCCTGCAGCGGTAGCGCCGGTGCGGCGGCCGGAAGCGAGAAGCGGATGGCGGCCGGCAGGGTCCGCGTCAGCTCGGCGACGGTCCCTTCCTGGTGGAAGGTGCCCTGGTGCATGAGCCCGATGCGGTCGGCGCGCTGCTGCGCCTCTTCCAGGTAGTGCGTGGTGAGCACGACGGTGGAGCCGTCTTCGCGCAGCTTGTCCACGGCGTCCCACAGAGCGTCCCGGGACTGGATGTCCAGGCCGGTGGTGGGCTCGTCCAGGAAGATCAGCTCGGGCGTCCCGTACACGGCGGTGGCGAAGTCCAGACGCCGCTTCTCGCCGCCGGAGAGCTGGGAGACCTTGGTGCCGGCCTTGCGGGTGAGGTCGACGATGTCGAGCACGCGTTCGACCCTGTCCACGCGCTGGGTGAGCTTCCCGATCAGCCGGACGGATTCCTTCACCGTCAGATCCGGGGAGAACCCGCTCTCCTGCAGCATGATGCCCATCCTGGGCCGCACGGCTGCGCCGGTCGCGCGGGGCTCTGCCCGAAGACCCGCACGGTGCCCGAGGTGGCGGTGCGGTGGCCTTCGACGGTCTCCAGGGTCGAGGTCTTACCGGCCCCGTTCGTGCCGAGCAGCGCGTAGAGCTCCCCCGTCCGTACCTGGAAGGACAGGTCCTTCACGGCGTGGAAGTCGCCGTAGCTGAGGTTCAGGCGTTCAACGTCGATGACTGGTGTCGAGGTCATGCGTCGATTTCAGCCGTCGTCACGCTCGTCAGGCAGTGGCGTCGCGTCATCACCTCGCCATGACATTCCTGGGGGCGAACCCATGACGCGGTGTCACTGGTGCCGCCCACGGAGCCGAAGAACACTGCGGGGCAGACTCTGCTGTTCGACCCCGGAGAGCCGCACATGGACACCAGGCCCCTGCGCATCCTGCTGACGGCCAACACCGCTGTCTTCCTCACGGTCTGCGCGGTCTTCTTCGTCCACCGCCTCGGCGTCGGTCTCTACCCTGAGGACATGGAGTCCTGGCTCGAGAACAACCAGTGGCTGATGTGGATCGCCGCGGCACTCACCGTGCCGAGCGCCACGGCGATCCCGCTGCTCAGCGTGCGGACTCGGCAAGCGGACTCAGCGGTGGAGCGGAAGCGGGGAAGGAGGTGATGTCCGAGCACCGTGAGGGAACGCGGGAACGGCTGCGCCGACTGAACGTCACCACGATGGTCACGGTGACCGCTTCCGTGGGGACACTGCTGGTGGCGGTCGACGCCCGGACGTGGTGGGACGCCGTCATCCTGAGCCTGGGCGTGGTCGCGGCGCTGGTCGCTTCCGCGCGGTGGACGGCGAGCGGCATTCCGCGGGTCGTACTCCCGTGCCTGATCGTCACCGCGTCGGTGTGGCTCGCCGGGGTGTGGGTGGTGGGCGGCCATACGGCGTTCTACGGCATCTCCGTCGTGGGCCCCCTGTACGTCCCCAAGCTGCCGCGCCACCGCGTCGCGGCCGCCGTCGGGCTGATCGCCTTCGTCGCCGTGGTGGGCGCGGCCAGGCTGTTGGTTTCACCGGCGCACGTGCCCGAGGACCTGATCCTCTACGTGCTCATCCCGGCAGGCGTCACGGTGGTGGTGACCGGCAGCATGTTCGCCGGCCAGGTGTTCTACGACCTCGTCGAGGAGCTGGAGGAGTCACGGGAACGCGAAGCGGAGCTGGCCGTCGTCCGGGAGCGCATGCGGTTCGCCAGCGATCTGCACGACATCCAGGGCCACACGCTGCATGTGGTGAAGCTGAAGATCGCGCTGGCCGAGAAGCTGGTGCGCAGTGACGTCGGGCGGGCGGAGGAGGAACTGCGGGAGGTACGCGCCCTGGTCGGCGACACCATCACTCAGACCAAGGAGCTCGCCTACGCACAGCGGCGGCTCAACCTGTCCGTGGAGCTGGAGAACGCGAAGAACCTCTTCGAGGCCGCTGGCATCCGCGTGCGGGTCGACCGTGAGGCCGAGGTCGACGAGCGAGTCAACGAGCTGCTCGGCCAGGTCCTGCGGGAGACGACGACCAACATCCTGCGCCACGCGGAGGCCACGCAGGTGCGGATCACGCTCTCGGAGTCGGGCATCACCATCGTCAACGACGGCGCGCGGGACGGCTCCCCTCTCCGGGCTCAGCGGACTGTCCACCCTCAGGGAACGAGTGGGCGACAACGGAGGTGAGCTGACGGTGGCAGCAGACGGACGGGCGCTTCCTCACGGCTGCGGCGTTCGAGTACGGGAGGACCGACCGATGACCACCGTGGTGCTCGCAGACGACGAGGCTCTGCTCCGCAAGGCGCTGGCGGCGCTGCTGCCCCTCGAAGGCGAGATCACCGTGCTCGCCGAAGCGGAGGACGGCGAATCGGCGGTACGGGCCACGCTGCGGCACCAGCCCGACGTGCTCGTCATCGATCTGGAGATGCCCGGTGTGGACGGACTGGGCGCTGTCGCGGAGATCCGCCGTGCGCGGCCGGACCAGGTGATCCTCATGCTGACCCGCCATGCCAGGCCGGGGGTGCTGCGCAAAGCCCTGAAACTCGGAGTCCAGGGCTTCGTCAGCAAGTCGGCGGAACCCGCGCACATCACGTCGGTCATCAACACTCTGCACGACGGCAAGCGATGGATCGACCCGGACGTTTCCGCACTCGCCGTCGTCGACGACTGCCCGCTCACCGACCGGGAGATCGACGTCCTGCGCGTCACGCGCGACGGGTATTCGGTCGCCGACATCGCCACCCGCCTCCACCTGGCGGAAGGCACCGTACGCAACTACCTCTCGAACGCCATGCAGAAGACGCAGACACGGACCCGTCACGAAGCAGCGCGCTACGCGCGGGAACACGACTGGCTGTAGAGGCGTGCGGGCTGCCCGGCGCGGCCATGCCGAGCCTGTGCGCAGAAGCTCGCCACGGTCGGTCAGCCGGAACGGCCGCTCTGCCCGGCCGGTTCCGCTCCGGTCCGGGTCAGGAAGTCGGTGAGCGCCGCGGCGAGTTGTTCGGGCTGGTCCTCGGGGACGAGGGTGGAGGAGTCGGCGATCTCGATCAGCCGGCCCTTCGGGTACAGCTCCGCCAGTCGGGGGCCGTGTTCACGCGGCATCAATCGGTCCTCGGCCGCCCAGACCACCAGTACCGGGCGGTCGAAGTCACGTAGGCCTTCGCTCCAGTCCAGCAAGGTCTCGCGCTTGGGTGCCGATGTGGCGAACTTGGCGAAGTCCCGGCGAATGGCCCTGCTCCGGGTCGCGGGAGCGAACCAGTCGTCCATGATCTCGTCCGGAACCCCGCGCAGGCTCATCCCGCCGTAGCCGTTGCGGTTGTTCCGGAACACGGGGACGCGCATCAGCCGCGTCAGAAGCCAGACGCCGCCGGGAACCCTGCACACGGTGGCCAACGCCTTGGCCGGTCCTGGGGGAAAGTTGTCGAACGCCTCGCAGGCCACCAGCACCAGCCGCGCGACCCTGAGGCCCCGCTTTTCCGACACCAGGAACTGGCCACCGCCCCAGTCATTGAGGACGAGGGTCACGTCGTCCAGGCCCAGCCGTTCGATGAACTCACCCAGCAGTCGTGCGACACCACGATGGGACAGGTCGGCGTCCGGGTTCATCGGCCGGCGGTGACCGCCGAGGGGCAGGGTGGGCAGGACGCAGCGATACCCCTCCAGCAGCGGTACGACCTTGCGCCACTGCGTCTCGTTCATCGGCAGGCCATGGCCGAACACCAGCACCGGCCCTTCGCCGCCGGTGTCCTGATAGTCGATCGGTCCTGACGACAGCTCGATCTCCGGCATCGCGCCCCCATTTGATAGATCGTTCTACTGTAATCTAGCGAGGGTCGACAGGCATGCCAAGACCTCGGTACGGAAGGGGTGATGGGCGATGGGACGGGAACAGCCGGACACGCGGACCAGGATCCAGGGGGCGGCCACGGTGTTGTTCCGCCGCAACGGCTACTCGGGCACCGGCCTGAAGCGGATCGCCACGGAAGCGGACGCGCCTTTCGGCTCGATCTACCACTTCTTCCCCGGCGGCAAGCAGCAGTTGGCCGAGGAGACGATCCGCACGTCCGGAGCCGCGTACGGCCGGATGGTGATGGAGCTGCTGGACGGCGTTGCGGATCCGGTCGAGTCCGTCGTGCACGCCTTCGAGGCGGCCGCGGACGACCTTGCCGCGGCCGACTATGCCGACGCGTGCCCGATCGCGACGGTGGCGTTGGAGGTCGCCAGTACCAATGAGGTCCTGCGGGTCGCGACGGCGGAGGTCTTCGCCGAGTGGGTCGGCGCCGGTGAACAGTGGTTCAGCCGCTGGGTGTCCGGCCAGGACGTGGCGCGGTCGCTGGCCTATTCGATGATCATGATCCTGGAGGGTGGGTTCGTCCTCTCCCGGGCCGCCCGCGATCCGGAGCCGCTGCGGGCGGCGGGCCGGTCGATGGCGGTACTACTGCGCACAGCCATCGAGCAGGCCGGCGAGAGTTGAGGGCCTGGTGCCCGGTCAGCTTCCCCGATGGCGCGCGACCGCCCCAACACCCGCAGAAACCGCTTAACATCACCGTGATGACGAGCAGGACGCCGCTGGTGCAGCGCAGATCCCGTGGAGCGTGGTGGGCCGCGCCAGGCCCTCTGTCCTGCTCTCGCCGTCCTGCTCGCGGCAGTGGTGATGTGCCTGGGGTACGCGGAACACGGCGGCAGCGGGGATGGGGCCGTTCCCATGGCCGCCATGACCGACGCCACCGGCCTGCCGATGGCACCAGGCGACCCGGCCGGGCAGCACGCCGTGCCGGGCGTACACCTGGGCGACTGCCCCGCGGGCGATGAGTGCTGCGCTTCAGCCGTACACGCGGTGGCGGGGGTGCTCGCGGCCCCAGTTCAGACGATGCCGGTGCTGCTGCCCCGCAGCCCGGATGGCCCTCGGTGGCAGGACGGCACCGCGCTCCTCGCCCAGCCTCCTCCCGCGAGCGGCGCTCCCGACCTTCACGTCCTTCAGGTGCTGCGGACCTGAGCCGGATGCCAAGACGCCGTGCGCTCACGCATGCGCACGGGGGCCGAGGACATCCACTCCATCCCCGCACCGACCGCCGTAGGGCGCGAAGGAAGTAGGACACCCAGCCATGAGCAAGACGAGCAAGAAGACCGCCGCCGGTTCCCGCAAGGCCCGGATCGAAGAGATGCGTCGCGCCGAGAAGGCCCGCGAGCGCCGCAACCGCGTCATCACCATCACCCTCAGCACGGTCATCGTCGCCGGCGTGGTCGGCTTCGGCGCGTACGCCCTGAACAGGGTCGAGGAGAAGGACGAGCAGCAGGCCGCCGAGGTGAAGAAGCCCGTACGGGGTGAGAAGGCGTGGGACGCGAAGAAGCTCGGCCGCGACCACGTCCAGGGCCGCGGTCGAATACCCGATGAACCCGCCCGTCGGCGGTGACCACAACCAGGCGTGGATGACCTGCGACGGCACTGTCTACACCAAGGCCATAGGCAAGGAGAACGCCGTCCACTCCCTCGAACACGGGGCGGTCTGGGTGACGTACAACGACAAGGCCGCCGACGCCGACATCAAGACGCTCGGCGACAAGGTCTCCAAGACCCCCTACACGCTGATGAGCCCGGTCGACGAACAGTCCGGGACGATCATGCTGTCGGCCTGGGGCTACCAGCTCACCGTGGACAAGGCATCGGACCCGCGAGTCGAGCAGTTCCTGACCAAGTACGTCCAGGGCTCGCAGACTCCTGAGCCGGGCGCCGCCTGCACGAACGGGCTGACCCAGACGTGATCGGCCCACCCGGGTGACTGTTCCGGCGACGAACCCGCTGGTCGGCGAGCGCGGTAGTCGGCGGTCGGCGCGGACTTCGCCACCTCGCCCGCGGCCTCGGCGACGGGCTTGCCCATCTCGGTCACGGGGTGGGGTCGGCTATCGGGCGACGTAGCCGCCGTCTACGGGGAGGGCGGCGAAGTCGCGGGCGGCGGCGCCGTCGTTCAGGGTGGCGTCGACCGGGTGGCCGTCGAGGGTGAGCCGGATGTTCACGGTGGTGGTCCTGCCGGAGGGCTCGGTGAGGGCCGGGCCCGTCGCTGTCCGTTGCCGCGGTCCGGGCGACGTGGGCCGGGAGGACTGCTGCGTGTCCTGAGCGCAGGCGGTCACGGCCAGCAGCAGGGCGGCGGCAGGCACGGTACGGGCGAGGGCGGCCGGGGTCATGGATGTCGTCCTGGGATCAGCCGGGCATGGGCTCGGCGTGGTGCCGGAAGCCGTCGCGCTCGATGTGGAGGTCGTACAGGCGCCGGGCCAGGACCTCGGGGCTGCTGTGCTCGGCGTCGGGCCGGATCGCTCCGGGGATGATCAGCTGGGCGGCGTGGATGTTCTCCGGGGCGAGCGCGTCGTGCAGCATGCGGGCGTAGGCGCTCTCGGCGGCGAAGGCGATCGAGGTGCCGGCCCGGTCGGGGTGAGGGCGTACGGCGCTGCCGCCGTTGACGAACAGCAGGGTGCCGCGGCCGAGGGCGCGCATGCCGGGCAGGACGGCGTGCACGGCGGTGACGGGTCCCTTGACGGAGAAGGCCAGGGGGGCGTCGAGGTCGTCGGCGTTCGTGTCGAGGACCGGCCTCATGAAGTCGGCGCGGGGCACCGGGCTGTACTGGAGGATCTCGATGGGCCCGAGGGCGTCGGCCGCCGTGTGCAGGGCCGTAGTGAGGGCGGCAGGGTCGAGGACGTCGGCGGCGAACCCGCGGGCCTGGATGCCGTCGCCGGCCAGCTCGGCGGACAGCTCCTCCAGGTGCTGGGCGTTGCGGGAGATGAGGGCGACGGTGTGGCCGGCGGTTCCGAAGCGGCGGGCGGTGGCGAGGCCGAGGCCGGGTCCGGCGCCGATGAGGGCAAAGGTGGTCACGAAGGGTCCTTCGGTCGGGCGTCCGGGGCCGGGCGGCAGGTGCCCGGCCCCGTCGGTGGGGCGGGTGGGTCAGGGCTTGAGAAGGGCCTTGATGGCGCGGCGCTCGTCCATCGCCCGGTAGCCCTCGGCGACCTGGTCAAGGGGCAGGGTGAGGTCGAAGACCTTGCCCGGGTTGATCCGGCCGGTCAGGACGCGGTCGATGAGGTCGGGCAGGTAGCGGCGGACCGGGGCGGGGCCGCCGCGCAGGCCGACGTGGGAGAAGAACAGCTCCTGGCCGTCGACCGCCACGTCGTGCGGGACGCCGACGAAGCCGACGTTGCCGCCGGGGCGGGCGGAGTGCAGGGCCTGCCGCATCGACTCGGCGGTGCCGACGCACTCCAGCACGCGAGTCGGCGCCGATGCCGCCGGTGAGGTCCTTGACGCGGGCGATGCCTTCGTCGCCGCGTTCGCTGACGATGTCGGTGGCGCCGAACTCCAGGGCCAGCTTCTGCCGCGACTCGTGGCGGCTCATCGCGATGATCCGCTCCGCGCCGAGTTCCTTCGCGGCGATGACACCGCACAGGCCGACCGCGCCGTCGCCGACGACCACGGCCGTCGAGCCGGGCTTGACCTCGGCGGCGAGGGCGGCGTACCAGCCGGTGCCCATCACGTCGGAGACGGCGAGCAGGCTGGGCACCAGCTCGGCGTCCGGGTGGCTCGTCGGTGGCGACAAGGGTGCCGTGGGCGTTGGGTATCCGGACGTAGTCGGCCTGGCAGGTGCTCATGAACTCGCGGTTCAGACAGGAGGACTGCCAGCCGTTACGGCAGTTCGCGCAGGTGTTGTCCGAGGTGGCGAACGAGCCGACGACGAACTGGCCCGGCTTGACCGAGGTGACCTCGCTGCCGACCTCCTCGACGATGCCGACGTACTCGTGCCCCATCGGGTGCGGGCTCGGTGACGGGCTCCAGGCCGCGGTAGGGCCACAGGTCCGAGCCGCACACGCAGGTGGCGACCGTGCGGATGATCGCGTCGGTCGGGCTTGAGGATCTTCGGGTCGTCGAGCTTCTCGAAGCGCACGTCGCCGGGGGCGTGGATGACTGCTCCGCGCATGGGTGGCCTTCCTTACGCGCGAGGATCTGCGTGCCGCAGCCGGGTCGGGCACGGCTGCTCGAGGTCGAGCCTCACACGCGGGGGCGAGCGCGAAAAGCGGAGGAGATACATCCTGGGAGGAGAGCATCCTGGGAGTAAATTCTCCCCCCTTCGCCGAGCGCGATCGATGTCATGCTGGGAAGCATGACCGGCAACGTTCCCCTCAATGAGCTTGGAGAATTCCTCAAGAGGCGCCGCTCTGAGCTGAGCCCGCGCACGGTCGGCCTGCCCGAGACCGGCAGGCCCCGCCGGGTGGCCGGGCTGCGCCGCGAGGAGGTCGCCCAGCTCGCCGGCATCAGCACCGACTACTACACCCGCCTCGAGCAGGGCCGTATGCAGGCGTCGGCGCCGGTGCTGGACGTCCTCGCCCGGGTCCTCCACCTGGACGACGACGAGCGGGGCTACCTCTTCCAGCTCGCGGGCAAGACCATCACCCGCACGCGGCGCCGCGGCCGGCAGACGGTCCAGCCGCAACTGCAGCGGGTTCTGGACGACCTCACCGCGACCCCGGCGATCGTTCAGGGGCGACGCGGGGACGTCCTCGCGTGGAACGCGCTGGCCGCCGCCCTGGTCACCGACTTCTCCCGCATCCCGGAGAAGCACCGCAACTACCCGCGGATCACCTTCACGGATCCGGCCATGCGCACCCTGTACGCCGACTGGGAGACCTCCGCGCATATCTCCGTGGCCCAGCTGCGGATGGAGGCCGCGAAGTATCCCGAGGACCCGCGCCTGATCGAGCTGGTCGGTGAACTGTCCATGCGCGACGAGCAGTTCGCCCAGTGGTGGGGCGACCATCGCGTCGCCGCCCGCACCGTGGGCACCAAGACCCTCAACCACCCGGTCGTCGGCGAACTCGTCCTGGACTGGGACACCCTCACCGCCAACACGGACCCCGACCAGCACCTCACCGTCTGGACCGCCGCGCCCGGCTCCCCGACCCACGAGCGCCTGCGCATCCTCGCCTCCTGGGCCACCGACCAGGACCTGTCGGCATCCTCGGCCCTCAGCGACCGCGGCCGCACGCCGTAGCGGGTGAGGACCGAGGCACCCGGAACCCGGCCGGCAGCCTGGGCCTGGCGGCCGGCGCCAACCTCGACCCCAAGCGCCGGACCAGGCGGCGCCCGCCCGGACAAGGTGATCGAGACGACCACGGCCGCGGGCATCCTCACCCCCGACGTCGGCGGCACCGCCGCGACGGAGGCCGTCACGAAGGCCCTCATTGAGGCCCTGAACGCCTCAGGCGGCTCGAATCATCCGGAATCGCGAGACTCACCCGCATCGCTCCGCTAGCATGTTCGAGCTCCTGACGAGCACCCTCATCGCCCGTCTTCACCGGAAACCTGACTAAAAAATTGATATCCATAGCATCGCGGGTGTTTTCGCGAATAAGCAGCAGAATCTCGTTCGCCGCGTGGCGTCAGCCGCGCGTGATGCTGTGGACCGTGGCGGGGGTGACAGTCCTCGGATTCATGATCGCGCTGGAGATCGCGGCGCGTCGCTACGGGTTTCCGGGGCCGATCACCTACCAGGCGCGAGAGGTGATCTTCCCCCCCAAGTCGGGCTTCCTGCTGTACGCCTGCCTGGCGTTGACGATGGTGGTGCTCACCTGGCGGCAGCGGTTCATCGCCGCTGGTGCCGCGATCGGCATCGACATCGTCTTCCTGCTGGTGCGGTGGGCGGTCGGCGCCGACTTCCGAGCGACGGCCATCCCTTCGGCAACGGCGCGCTGTGGGTGATCCTGGGCTGCGCGGTCGTCGCCGTCACGCGCCGCACCGGCCAGGAACGTGTCCTGCTGCTGAAGGGCGTCGGGCTGGGCCTGCTGCTGGTGGCCGGCCGCAAGACCGGTGACACCTGGCTGCTCATCACGTCGAAGACCCGCCCGCCGGTGCTGGACCAGTACCTGGCGAGCGCCGATCACGCGCTGGGCAACCCCTCGTGGCTGGTGGGCCGGATCGTCACGGCCACCGGCCCGGTCGGCGCCGCATGTCCTCGACTCCGTCTACGCGCAGCTCGCGGTGGCCGCGGTGGTCGTCGCGCTGTACCAGCTGCGTCACGTGGCGGCCGAACGCCGCTTCCCGAGGCCATCATCTGGTGCGCACGTTTCTGGTCATCGGCCTCCTCGGACCGGGCATCTACATGATCTTCCCGGTGGTCGGGCCGGTCTTCGCCTCCGGCGCCCGGACGGCGGGCACTGGGCGGTGGCCAACCTGTGGCCCGACACGCCGCCGCCGATCACCGACCCGCAGCCGATGCCGTTCGACGAGATCACCCCGCGCAACTGCATGCCCAGCCTGCACACGGCATGGGCTACCGCGATCTTCGTCCACTCCCGCAGGGGCCCGCGCGTTCTGCGGTTCGCAGGCACGTTCTGGCTGATCGCCACGCTCACCGCGACGCTGGGATTCGGCTACCACTACGGCGTGGACCTCGTCGCCGGCGTGGTGTTCACGCTCACCATCGAGGCAGCGCTGCGCGCGCAGGCACGTGGCTGGGACAGGTCGGGAATCCAGCTGGTCAGCCTACGGCACGGCGGTCTTCGGCGCGCTCCTGGTGTCCTATCGCTGTCTGCCGGTGGAGATGGCCGCACATCCGCAGGTGTTCGGACCGCTTCTCCTTCTGGCGATGGCCTCGGTGATCTACGGCTATGTACGGACCACCAGATGTGGGAACCGAAGGCCGCGCCGGCGCCGCAGCCGGAACCGCAACCCGAACTGGTCTGAGTACGGCCGCTGTCGATGCCGCGGACCCGGCGCCGACGACGGTGGTCTGCCGGGCGGCGACCGGCAGACCCGGCTCCGTCGGTTCGACGGTGTCCCGCAATGCACGGGACGGCGGGTACGAGCCGTCGGGGAGGAGCCCCCGTGCCACGGCGCGGCTGACCCGCGGGAGACGTCCCAGGCGTCAGGCGTCGTTCAGGTCGGCGGCGAGTTCGTCGCGCCAGCGGAGGGATATCCGCTGGTGGAGGACGGACGCCGCGGCGGCCGGCACGGAGAGTTGGAGGAAGGCACGCAGTGCGTGGGCCGCGTCGTCGCGTGCGGCCCACGCGGTGAGGTCCTGCTGGGAGACGGGACCGGGGTCGCCGTCGTACAGCATCGCCCTGGTCGCGTGGACCTCCGCGGCAAGGGTGCGCATGCGCACGCCCAGGGGATCGTCCTGATCGCAGGCGACCGGAAGGCCGAGGCGGATCCGGCCGAGGGCCTCGGCCGCCTCCGGGTGGGTGTCGAGGCGCGTCTCGGTCGCCAGGCGCGTCAGCTGGGCCGCGACGGCGGCACGCAGCCGCCGCGGCGGGGTGCGCGCCACGAGCCCGGCCAGGTCGAAGTCCCGTACCAGCGCTTCGGGTCCGTGGTCGTGCAAGTCGTCCAGGAAGGGCAGGAGGAGCGCACTGGTCAGCTCCGCCGGACCCTCCACGGCGGGGTCGTAGGCGATCCCGAACTCCTCCGCCAGCACGGCCAGGAAGCGGGCGTACGCGGCGGTGGATCCGGGCCAGAGGTCCACGCCCGTGCGGCGCGCCCACGGTCCGCCGGCGTGGTTGCCCTCCCGCGGTGACATCACGCGCCGGGTGTCCTCCTCCGGACCCGGCACGCCGTCCTCGGCGAAGGCGAGGGCGACCTCGGGGCCCTGCCTCGTCAGGACCACCGACCGCGTGCCGGCGGACAGGATCCGCAGCACCTCGGGCCGGGCGAACTGCGCGGCGCCGCCCTCCTGTGTGGCCCAGGCCCATCCGCCGGCCGTGCCCGCACGGACCAGGGGCCGGTGCGCGGCCCACGCGGACTCCACCGCCCGCTGGGCCTGCCGGCGGTCGCGCGCCCGGACGGTGGCGGGTATCGCACCGAGCCGGCGCAGCATCTCGGCCGGGGACAGGCCTGCCGCGAAGACCACATCCGGCTGGTCCGGGAGCGGTTCGGGGCGCGGGCGGCCGGTGCGGATGAAGAAGAGGCGCTGCGACCCTCCTGCGGCCGGGCCCGGCGGGGCGTCCACCTCGGGGTGCGCGAAGACCGGGCGTTGCGGGGCGGGCGGGTCCGACTCCGGCTCGACGAGCGCGGCGGCCCGGGCCAGCGGGGAGACGGGGTCGGCGGGCACCTTCCGCTCCTCCTCCCACAGCAGCACTCCGTCCACGGCCAGGGGGACGCGGTCGAGGAACGGGAGGCCGCCCTCCAGGGCATCCGCGAAATCCGCCAGCACATGACGCAGCGAGGGCCAGTGCGGGGAGGAGGGCGTGTCCTCGTCGAAGGAACGGCCCACTCGGCCGTAGTGGGGTCCGGGACGGCAGCAGAGGAACAGGCTGTCCGAGGGCTTCCGGCCGATGCCCAGGGTGAGGGGCAGCCCGTCCTCACCGACTTCGACGTCCGCTGCGATGCCTCGGAGGAACGTCGTGCTCCGCACGATGTCCGCGGCTGCGGACAGTGGTCCGTAGTACGACAACTGCACAGCGCCGTCGTCGGGTTCCACCCCGTCGTGACACCGCAGCGACGCCACCAGGTCGGGATGGAACGTCACGCCGAGCGTGCGCACGGCCGCCTCGATGCCGGCCTGCGGTGCCGGCGGGCGCAGGGTGGCGTGGGTGAGGGGAGCGTGCCGGGTCAGCCAGGCGTCTATGCGGGCCCAGGACTCCTCGACGGTGGGGATGCTCATGGCAGCGGACCCTATGCCGGGCCACTGACAGTGCCCTGGCTTCCTGATACGGCAGCGTCGGAATCTCGCCGAATTTGTGTGCGAGGCGTACGGGGAGGTGAGCGGCGAGGCGAGCGGCGCGAGAATGGTGAGGGCCTGGCGAGGTTCGCGTGGCAGGTTCGCGCGCCGAAAGGGAGGACCGACGCATGGCCACACCGCTCACCGCCACGCGGCTCGTCGCCGCGTTGAAGGCCGAGGGCTGCGCCGTTCACGAGGTCGGCGGCTGGCGCACCAACAACCGTAACCACAAAGGCCCCTGGGGGCCCGTGCACGGCGTGATGATCCATCACACCGTCACCGGTCCCGGAACCGACGTCGTCGAGCTGATCTACCACGGCCACAGCGCCCTGCCCGGTCCGCTCGCCACCGGGTGCATCACCAAGGACGGTGTCGTCCACCTGACCGGCAACGGCCGGGCCAACCACGCCGGCGGCGGCGACGGTGACGTGCTCAATGCCGTCATCGGCGAGTCGTACGGCTCGTACCCGCCGGCGACGCACGAGCACGACGGCTCGGGCGGCGCGGTCGACGGCAACGCCCGGTTCTACGGCTGGGAGTGCGAGAACAGGGGCGACGGCAAGGACCCGTGGCCGCGCGAGCAGTACCTCGCCATGGTCAAGGCCACCGCCGCGGTCTGCCGCGCGCACGGCTGGGGCCACAAGAGCGCGATCGGCCACCTGGAATGGAGCGACTGGAAGGTCGACCCGCGCGGATTCGACATGGCCGATTTCCGCCGTGATGTCGCCGACGCCCTGGCCCTCCCGGCGGGCCGGTGGGAAGGAGAGGACCCCATGCCCCAGTACGTCAACCTCGGTGTCGCAGGGCAGTACGAGCTCGCGCCCGGCGCCTGGGACTCGGTCGAGTTCACCGCGGAGTGGACCGACGAGACCGGCCACCATGCCTCCGGCGGGAGCGTCTTCGCCCGTGGCCCGGCCCGCTTCAACGGGACCGTCAGCCTCCACATCGACGGTCTGCCGACGGGTGCGGTCGTGCAGGTGCGCATGTCGGAGTACGAGGGCGACGTGCACCGCGCGGACCACCCGATCCACGAGATCGCCGGGACCGGCGGCGGCACGTTCGTGGTCGTGCCCCTGACGAAGCGGATCGCGTCGGGTCGCAGCATGCGGGTGCGGCTGCTGAACCAGGCCGCCGTGCCGGTCACCGTCGCGAGCGCGGTGCTGAGCGCGCTGGTGTGGCGGGAGACCTGAGCCGGCGTCACGACGCTCAGCGCGGTGCCGGCAGGCCCGGGCCCGTGCAGCGTACGTTCGCCCTCGGCACCGTCCCGCGCACCAGATAGGCCGCCACGGTGTCGTCCACACACGCGTTGCCGCGGCTCGCGAACACGCCGTGCGAGTAGTCGTCGTCGAGGGTGACCAGGCGTGAGCCGGGCAGCAGGCGCTGCGTAGCCGGCGGGCGCCGTCGATGGGGGTGACGGGGTCGTGCGCGGAGGCGACGAGGAGGACCGGCGGGGCGTCCGGGCTGCCGAGCGGGGTGCGGCGGGCCGGGCCGGTGGTGCCAGTAGGCGCAGGTGGTCGCCTCCATGCCCGTCAGGACCGGCTGCGGGTCGAGACGGCGGGTGCGGCGGATGTCCGTGACGATGTCGCGAGGCGCTGGGGCCGGGCCCGTCGGCGCACTTCACGACGCGGTTGGCCGCCTCGTAGTTGCGTGAGTCCGGGCTGTCGAAGGCGGCGGCCGGGCGCAGGCCGTCGACGCTGCCGTCGGTCAGGTAGCTGCGCAGCCCGTCGGCGAGGCCGGCCCAGCGTTCGGTGCGGCCCAGGGCGCGGTAGACCGCGCGGTCGAACTCCGCCGGGCCGAAGCCGCCACCGGGCGTGCGGTCGAGTCTGCCGGCGCACGCGCAGATACGCCCGCCGCACGGCTGCCGCGTGTCCCGCCCAGGCCGAAACGCTCCTCATGGCGCGGCGGTCCAGGCGAAGAAGGTGTCGCGCTGACGCAGCAGTGCCCGGCTCTGGATGCACGTCGAAGTCGTACCAGTCCCAGGGGCCGACCACGCTGTCGAGCACCATGCGGCCGACGCGGTGCGGGAAGCGGGCGGCGTAGGCCGCGCCGAGGTAGCTGCCGTAGGAGACGCCGAGGAAGCTCGTCCGCGGTTCGCCCAGGGCCGCGCGGATCGCGTCCATGTCGTACGCGCGTCTGTTCGGTGGACAGGTAGGGCAGCAGGCGGCCCGCGTCCGTGGCGCAGTCGTCGGCCATGGCCCGCAGGGACGTGAGGTAGCGCCCGCTCCGCCGGGGTCCCGACCGGCACCGGGTCGGCGCCCGGGCCGGTCGAAGAGGCCGCCCATCGCAGCCGCAGGTCGACGGGGGCGCTCCGTCCGACGCCGCGCGGGTCGAAGCCGATGACGTCGTACGCGCGCCGCACGCTCTCGGGGAGTTTGGCCCGCTTCGTCACCGCGTAGGGGAGCCCGGAGCCGCCCGGGCCGCCCGGGTTGACCAGCAGGATGCCGCGCCGTTCGGCGGGGGTGCCCGAGGCGCGGACCCGTGAGACGGCCACCTCGATGCGCGGCCCGCGGCGGGTGGTGCCGGTCGAGCGGGACGCAGAGCCGCCCGCACTCGACGCGCTCCGGCGCGGCCGGCCGGGTCGGCACGGAGTCGGGGCAGTGCGGCGAAGCGGAGTGGGGAGGGCGGCTCGGCCGCCTGGACGGGGGCGGCGGGGAGCAGGGCGGTGGCGGCCAGCGAGGGCGCACAGCAGGGCGGTGCGGCGTGCGGGACGGGTCAAGGGGTCTCTCCAGAAGAGCTTCGCACGCAACCAGGATGACAATGAAAATGATTATCGATAACGTCTGCGGCGGCAAACCCGGCACCCTCCCCTCGGAGGGCGCGCCGGGCTGCCCGCACGCTCGAAGTCACTGCGAGAAAGGGGGAGTCGTGGCTCATCTGTTGGTGGTCGAGAGCTGGGTCGGGTCGATGAGCCGACTGCTGCCGCGGGCGATCCGGGAGGGCGGGCACGCGTTCACCTTCCTCACCCGTGACCTGCACCACTACCTGCGCTCGGCACCGGAGGGGACGGCGCATCCGCTGCTCGGCGCCCGCAACGTCATCACCGCCGACACCAACGACATCGAGGCGCTGCTGCCCGAGGTCGAGCGGCTGCACGCGGTGCTCGGCTTCGACGGGGTGATCACGTCCTGCGACTACTACCTGCCGACCGTGGCGCGGATCGCCGGAGCGTCTCGGCCTGCCGGGCCCCGGGCCCGAGGCGGTGGAGAACGCCTGCCGCAAGGACGCCACCCGCCGCGTCCTCGCCGACGCCGGGGTGCCCGGCCCGCGCTTCGCCGTGCGCGAGGAGTGGGCCGACCTCGCGCGGGCCGCCCGGGACATCGGCTATCCGCTGGTCGTCAAGCCGGTCGACCTGTGCGCGGGCATGTACGTGCGCCGCGTCGACGACGAGGCCGCAACTCGCCGCCGCCTGCCGGGCGCTGGCCGACTTCCCGGTCAACGCCCGCGGACAGCGGCGCGACGCCCGTCGTCCTGCTCGAAGAACTCCTCGACGGTCCCGAGGTGAGCGTCGAGACCGTGTCGTACGCGGGCGCGGTCCACGTGGTCGGCGTGACCGACAAGAGCATCGGCGGAGCGCCCGCCTTCATCGAGACCGGCCACATGTTCCCCGCCGCCCTGACCCTCGCCGACGCCGAGGCCGCCGAACAGACCGCGCTGGCCGCCCTCAAGGCCCTCGGGCTGACCGACGGGGTCGTGGCGCACACCGAGATCAAGCTGACCTCCGCCGGGCCGCGCGTGGTCGAGGTCAACCCCCGGCCCGCCGGGAACCGCATCACCGAACTCGTCCGCCACGTCACCGGGATCGACCTCGCCGCCGCCTTCGTGGAGGTCGCCCTGGGCCGCGCACCCGACCTGCGGCGCACGGACACCGGGCTGCGCAGCGCCGCCATCGGCTTCCTGGTGCCCGGAGGCCGTCGGGCACCCTCGAAGCGCTGGACGGCGACGAGCTGCGCGACGCTGCCCGGCGTGCTGGAGGTGCAGCTCGCCGAGCCCGGCAAGGCGGTGAAGGCGGCGGGCAGCAACAACGAGTACCTGGGGCACGTCATGGCCGGCGACCCCGACGGGCCGGGCGCCCGCGACCGCGTCGAGGGCCTGCTGGCCGGGCTGCGCGCGGGGCTGGTGATCCGATGACCGCCACCGGCGTCCGCCGCGGTACCCTGCACGTACGTACGACGACCTGGTGGGCCAGGTCCGCGCGGGCGGTCCTCGGGCCCGACCCGGCGCACGCTGCGCATCGCCGTCGCCTTCACCACCCGGCAGGCCGTACGGCACGACGGGCGTGGCACCGGCTACCGCAACGAGGTGCTCAGCCTGCGCCTGGCCGAGGCCGTCGGCTCGTTGCGCGGTCGAGCCCGGGGCGCTGCCCGACAGCGCGGTCGAGGACTGCGTGGGCGCGGACGTGGCCCGGCTGCTGGAGCATCCGCTGCCGCCGGTGCGGGTGGCGGCCCTCGACGCCTATCTGATGCACGTCATGCCGCACACTCCGGACCACGGGGCCCGGCCCGTCCCGCTGCCCGCCGGGTCGTCGCTGGAGAAGTCCCGGGCCCGGGCGAAGGCCGTCGTCGACCTGCTCGACCTGCCGCCCGGTGCCACGGTGCTCGTGGTCGGGGTCGTCAACTCCCTGCTGGAGGCGCTGCGTTCGCGCGGCCTGCGGCTACGTCCCGTGCGACCTCAAGGGCGGCGTGACCGAGTGGGGCGAGCCGGTCGTCGCCGACGCGCTCGCCGCGGCCGGCCGCTGTGACGCGCTGCTCGTCTCCGGCATGACCCTGGGCAACGGCACCTTCGAACCGCTGCGGCGGCACGCGCTGGCGCACGGCAAGCAGCTGGTGATGTTCGCGCAGACCGGCAGCGCCGTGCTGCCGCGCTTTCTCGGGCACGGCGTGAGCGCGGTGTGCGCGGAGCCGTACCCCTTCTTCTGGCTCGACGGCGGGCCCGGTGTCGTCCACCGCTAGGGTCCGACGGGACTCCTGTCCGGGAGGCGAGCGATGACCGCGACCGCCGTGCGTCCCGGCCGCGCGACGGGAACTGCTCTCCCTGCTCGGCCGTACCCCACTGGCCCGTATCGCCGCCGACCTGCCGGGCCCGCACCCCGGTTTCTGGGCCAAGCTCGAAGGGCTCGCCGCCGGCGGGATGAAGGCGCGGGCCGCCGTGTCGATGCTGCTGGGCGCCCGCGAGCGCGGCGAACTGCTGCCCGGCGCCCCGGTGGTGGAGTCCACCTCCGGCACGCTCGGCATCGGGCTCGCCTTCGCCGGACAGGCCCTCGGCCATCCCGTCGTGCTGGTCGGCGACCGCGAACTGGAGCCGTCCATGCGGCAGTTGCTGCGCGCGCACGGCGTGCGGCTGGAGATCGTCGACCGTCCGGCGGCGCAGGGCGGCTGGCAGGCCGCCCGCCTCGCCCGGCTGCGCGAACTGCTCGCCGAACTGCCCGGCGCCTACTGGCCCGACCAGTACAACAACCCCGACAACACCGCCGGTTACGCCTCACTGGCCGCCGAACTCGCCGTCCAGCTCGACCACCTCGACATCCTGGTGTGCAGCGTCGGCACCGGCGGCCACAGCGCGGGCATCATCGGCCCGCTGCGCCGCCACTGGCCCGCCCTGCGGCTCATCGGCGTCGACGCCACCGGCTCCACCATCTTCGGCCAGCCCGCCCGGCCCCGGCTGATGCGCGGCCTGGGCAGCAGCATCCACCCGCGCAACGTCGCCTACGACGCCTTCGACGAGGTCCACTGGGTCGGCCCCGCCGAGGCCGTCGACAGCTGCCGCCGACTGGCGCGGGGCGCCTTCGTCAGCGGCGGCTGGAGCACCGGCGCAGTCGGCCCGGGTCGCCGCCTGGGCCGCCCGCGTCCACCCCGGGGCGGTCGTCGCCACCGTCTTCCCCGACGGCCCGCACCGCTACCTCGGCACCGTCTACGACGACGACTTCACCGCCGCCCACGGCCTCGACCCGGCCGCCGCGGCCACCCGGCCCGTCGAGATACCGCACCCGTACGCGGCGGAGGCCGCCGGCTGGGTCCGCTGCACCCGCGTCAGCGATCCGCTCGCCGACCCCCGCCTTCAGGAAGAGAGCCCGTGAAGTCCAGCCTGCGCACCGTACGCCTCGAACTCGCCGAGCCGCTGCGCATCTCCCGCTCCACCATGGCCGCCCGCGACGCCGTGTGGCTGACCGTCGAGCACGACGGACTGCGCGGCCACGGCGAGGCCGTCACCAGCGTGTACTACGGACTCGACACCGAGACGCTCGTACGGCTCCTCACCGCCGGTGGACCTGAGCCGTTTCGCCGATCCGGAAAGCGCCCTGGATGCCCTGCGGGCGGGCGAGTCGTCCGGCAGTGACATCCCGCCCGCCGTCACCGCCGCCGTCGAGTCGGCGCTGCTCGACCTGGTCGGCAAGCGCGCCGGCGTCCCCGTCCACCGTCTCCTGGGTGCCGCGGCACCGCCCGGTCGCCGCCACGGCCCGCACCATCGGCATCACCTCGCCGGCGCGTGCGGCGGCCGAGGCCCGGCGCCTCGCCGCGAGCGGCTTCGAGATCATCAAGGTCAAGGCGGGCGCCCCCGACCCCGAGGACGACGTCGAGCGGGTCCGCGTCATCCGCGACGCCGCCCCCCGGGCCCGGCTGCTCCTCGACCCGAACGGCGCCTGGTCCGTGGCGCAGGCGGACGCCCTGCTGCCGCGCTTCGCCGACCTCGGCGTCGAAGCCGTCGAACAGCCCCTCGCGCCCGGCGACCCGGACGCGCTCGGGCGCCCTCGCGCAGCGCGCACCGCTGCCCGTCATCGCCGACGAGGACGCCGTCGAGCCTGGAGGACGTCCGCCGCCTCGCCGGACGCGTCCACGGCGTCAACGTCAAGCTCGCCAAGTGCGGCGGGGTCCACGCGGCCCTGCGCATCGCCGAGTCGATCGAGGGCAGCGGCACCGAGCTGATGCTCGGCTGCCTGACCGCCAGCACCCTCGGTCTCGCCCCCGCCGTCCACCTCGCCGACCGGGCCCGCTGGGCCGACCTCGACGGGCATCTGCTGCTCGCCCACGACCCGTGGACCGGGATCGGCGGCGCCGACGGCGTCGTACGCACAAGCCGACCGTCCCGGCCTGGGCGTCGAGGAGGCGGCGGCGCATGAAGACGTGGCATGAGATGCGGCGCTTCCCGCTCGCCGTCCGGCTCCTGCTGGTCAACCAGCTCGGCGTCAACACCGGCTTCTACCTCCTCATCCCCTACCTCGCCACCCACCTCACCGAGAACCTGGGCCTGTCGGCGGCGGTCGTCGGCATCGTCCTCGGCGTCCGCAACCTCAGCCAGCAGGGCCTGTTCATCATCGGCGGCTCCGCCTCCGACCGGCTCGGCGCACGCGGCGTCATCATCGCCGGATGCGCCCTGCGCACCCTCGGGTTCGCGCTGTTCGCGCTCGGCGACGGGCTCGCGGTGCTGCTCGCCGCCTCCGTGCTCAGCGGAGTCGCCGGGGCCCTGTTCAACCCGGCCGTGCGCGCCTACCTCGCGCAGGAGGCGGGGGAGCGCAAGGCCGAGGCGTTCGCCCTGTTCAACGTCTTCGCCACCACCGGCGCGCTGATCGGCCCGCTGCTGGGCAGCGCCCTGCTGCTCGTCGACTTCCGTACGTCCGCGCTCACCGCCGCCGGGATCTTCGCCGTCCTCACCGTCGCGCAGGCCCTGGTCCTGCCCGCGCGGAAGGTCGAGCCCAGCGGCGGCGGCGTCCTCGGGGACTGGCGCGAGGTGCTCGGCAACCGGGCCTTCCTGGCCTTCGCGCTCGCCATGGTCGGCATGTTCACCCTGGAGAACCAGCTGTATCTGCTGCTGCCCGACGGGGCCAGGGAGGCCACCGGCTGGGACGGGGCGGCGGGCATCGTCTTCCTCGTCGGCACGGTCGCCAACCTGGCGCTCCAGCTGAGGATCACCGAGCGTCTCAAGTCCCGTGGCAGCAGGGCGCGTTGGATCGCCGTCGGACTCGCGCGTGATGGGGCTGGCGTTCCTGCCGCCGGCGCTGTCGCGGGCCGGGTCCCCGGGTTGCTGCGCCGTTCCTGGCCTGCTCGGCGCCCTGCTGCTCTACCTCGGCGTCATGATCGCGTCAGCCGTTCGTGATGGAGCTGATCCCCGGCTTCGGCCGGCCCGAGCTGACCGGCACGTACTTCGGGATCTTCTACGTCGTCTCCGGCGTCGCCGCCGCCCTCGGCAACACGGCCGTCGGCTGGGCCATGGACACCGGGCGAGCGCGGCGGACACGCGTGGCTGCCGTGGGTCTGCTGCGCGCTGTTCGGGCTGGCCTCGGCGGGCGGTGTGGCCTGGCTGCATCGCCGCGGCGCGCTGCCGCGGCCCAGCCGCGGACCGCGGTGCGACGAGCGGAGCCGACGCATGAGCTGCGGCAACCTGCTCACCGACAACCCCGAGCTGTACGAGGCCCGCTTCCCCGACTCCGAACGGCTGGCCGCCCGGTGGACCGCAGGACTGCCTGCGCCGCCACGGGGCCGGGCCCGCGCGTGCTGGACATGGGCTGCGGCACCGGCCGCGACGCCGCCGCCCTGCACGAGGCCGGCCGGACGGTGACCGGCGCCGACCTCTCCGAGGCGATGCTCGCCCACGCCCGCGCCCACCACCCCGGCCCCGAGTACGTCCGGGCCGACCTGCACGGCTTCGACCTGGGACGGTGCGCCTTCGACGCGGTCGTCTGCCTGGACAGCTCCCTGCTGTACTGCCACACGCAACGACCAGCTCGACGGCTTCCTCGCCTCCTGCCGCCACGCCCTCGCGCCGGGCGGCCTGCTGGTCGCGGAGATGCGCAACGGCGCGTACTTCCTGGGCCGCACCGACCTGCTCGACCGGCCGGCCGTCAACGAGTTCGCCTGGCAGGGCACGGCCTACCGGTCGACCACCACGCTGACGCGTCGACCGCACCGCCCAACTCCTCCGCCGCACCCGCGTGTGGACGACCGACGACGGCTCACCGCCCGTCGAACAGCACTCCGCCTGGCGGCTGCTGCTCCCGCAGGAACTGCGGCACTTCCTCGCCGCGCACGGCTTCGAGGTGCTCGAACTCCACGACGGCCCCGGCCCGCGCACCGAACCCCCTTGGCGGCAGGGCGAGTCGCCCGGCACCGCCACCGACGGCGACCGGCTGCACGTCGTCGCGCGCCGGCCACACCCACTGACACGAAGGATCCAGCCATGAACGACGAACGCCTTCCCGGCCTGCGCCGCCGCGGCTTCCTCGCCGCCGACCACGGGCGCCGCCGCCTCGCCCTCGTCGGCTGCGGAGGCGGCACGGACGACAAGACGGACAGCGGCAGCGGCGGACCGCCGAAGCGCGGCGGACGGCTGCGCGCCGCCTTCGCCGGAGGCGGCGCGAGCGAGACCCTCGACCCGCACCTGGCCAACCTGTTCGCCGACGTCGCCCGCGCCAAGGCCCTCTTCGACAAGCTCGCCGACTACGGCGCCGACCTCTCCGCCGAGCCCCGCCTCGCCGAGAAGTGGGAGTCGAACAAGACCCTCGACCGCTGGCAGATCACCCTGCGCGCGGCCACCTTCCACGACGGCAAGCCGGTCACGGCCGAGGACGTCCTCTACAGCTACCGCCGTATCGCCGACCCGAAGCAGGCGTTCCGCGCCAAGGCCTCCCTGGAACCCATCGACCTCGACGCCAGCCGCGCCACCGGCGAGCGGACCGTCGAGTTCGTCCTCAAGCGCCCCACGGCCGAATTCCCCAACGTCCTGGCCGCGTTCGGCGCCTACATCGTCCCCGAGAACGCCGCCGGTACCGCCTTCGACAAGCGGCCGATCGGCTCCGGCCCCTTCCGCTTCGTCTCCTTCGCGCCCGGCCGCTCCGCCGTCTTCCGCCGCTACGACGACTACTGGGACGGCGCCCCGCACCTCGACGAGCTCGAATTCGTCGTCGCCAACGAGGAGTCCGCGCGCGTCAACGCCCTCCTCGGCGGGCCAGGTCGAGTACGCCCACGAACTCAATCCCACCACCGCCCGCGCCCACGAGGGCCGGGGCCAGATCGAGATCGTCCGGTTGCGCAACAGCGCCATGCAGGCGTTCTGCATGAAGACCGACCGGCCGCCCTTCGACGACAGGCGGGTGCGCGAGGCGTTCTTCCTCATCGCCGACCGCAAGGAACTCGTCGACGGCGCCCTGTCCGGCGCGGGCGAGGCCGGCAACGACCTGTTCGGCAAGGGCTACGAGTACTACGCCGACGCTCTGCCCCAGCGCGAGCAGGACCTCGACCGCGCCCGCGCCCTGCTGAAGCAGGCCGGCGCCGAGAAGCTGAAGGTCACCCTGGACACCTCGGCCGTCGCCGCCGGTTTCACCGAGGCCGCCGGCATCTTCCGCGACCAGGCCGCCAAGGCCGGCGTCACGATCGACGTGCGCACGGGCAGCAAGGACTCCTACTGGAGCGACATCCTCGACAGCGGCACCCTGTGCTGCTACCGCTCCGGCGCCATGCCCATCGAGGCCCACATCTCCCAGCGGCTGCTCACCGACTCCACGACCAACGCCACCAAGTGGCGGCACAAGGACTTCGACGCCCTCTACCAGCAGGCACAGTCCACCCGCGACAAGACCGAGCGGGCCGCCGTCTACGAGCGGATGCAGCGCCGCCTGTACACCGAGGGCGGCTTCCTCGTCTGGGGCTTCGCCGACTGGATCCTCGGAACGGCCCGCAAGGTCGGGGGAGTCGAGACGCAAGGCGCCCGCCAACACCCTCGACTGGGCCCGCTTCGACAAGGTGTGGCTGGCGTGAAACCGAGCGGTCTGCGACGGGGTGGTCTGCGACCGAGCGGTCTACGACGGGGTGGTCTGCCACCGAGCGGTCTGCGCTCCTTCGTCGCCCGGCGGCTCCTCCTCGGCCTCGCACAGACCGTGGCCGTCGTGCTGCTGGTCTTCGCGCTCACCGAGGCGCTGCCGGGCGACGCCGCGGTGGCCCTCGCGGGCGACCAGCCCGACCCCGCGCGCATCGCGGCGATCCGCGAGGCCATGGACCTGGACCGGCCCGCGTACGAACGGCTGGCCGACTGGGCGACGGGCCTGCTGCACGGCGACTTCGGCACCTCCCTGACCTCCGGCCGCCCGGTCGGTCCAGCTACATCGCCGACGGCTTCGGCCCGAGCCTGCTGCTGGCCGCGCTCACCGTGGCACTCCTCGTCCCGCTCGGCTTCGGGCTCGGCGTGCTCGCCGCCCGCCACGAGGGGCGGCTGATCGACCGGCTGGTCAGCTCGCTGACGCTCGCCGTGTACGCCGTGCCCGAATTCGCCCTCGGGGTGCTGCTGGTGACGGTCTTCGCCCTGAAGCTGGCCTGGCTGCCGCCGACGGCGGTGGGCTACGGCACGGACCTGCTCGGCCACCCGGCCGTGCTCGTCCTGCCCGGTGCTGGTCCTGCTGTCCCGCCCGGTCTGCTCCCTGTCCCGCCTGGTCCGGGCCGGCATGGTCGACGCCCTCGCCTCGCCCTACGCGGCCCACGCCCGCCGCTACGGCATCCCCGGCGCCCGCGTCCGCTACGCCCACGCCCTGCCCAACGCCCTCGCCCCCGCCGCCCAGCAACTCGCCCGCACCGTCGACTGGCTGCTGTGCGGCGTCATCGTCGTGGAGGCGCTCTTCGTGATCCCCGGCCTGGGCACGGTCCTCCTCAACGCCGTCGCCGAGCGGGACGTGCCGGTGGTGCAGGGGCTGGCGGTGGTGTTCGGCGTGCTGACCGTCGTACTGAACCTCGGAGCGGACCTGGTGGCGTACCGGCTGACGCCACGGGCGGGGGTGGCGGCGTGACACACACGCTGATCAAGCGTCAGGACAGTCCCGCCGCTCCGGCCGCGGTAGTACGGCGACGCCGTGCGGGCCGCTACGCGCTCGGCCTCGTCGTCCTCGCCGTCCCCTTGGTCCTCGCCCTCCTGGGACCGCTCTTCGCGGGCGACCCCGGACCCCGCGGCGTCTCCTTCACCCTCGGCGGCGGCCACTGGCTCGGCACCGACTTCGTGGGCCGGGACGTCTGGCGGCAGGTGCTGCACGGCGGCCGTACGGTCGTGCTGACCGCGCTCGCCGCGACGGCCCTCGCCTACCTCGTGGCGCTGCCGGTCGGACTCATCAGCGCGGTCACCCACCGCACGGTGGCTGGAGGAGTCGCTGATGCGGCCACTGGACGTGCTGCTCGCCGTACCGTCGCTGCTGCTGATCCTGCTGGTGGCGTCCGTGTTCTCACCGGGCGCGGCCGGGCTCGCGCTGCTCGTCGCGCTGGTGAACGTGCCCGACGCGGCCCGGATCGTGCGGGCCGCCGCGGCCGAGGCGGCGGCCCGGCCCGCCGTGGAGGCGCTGCGCATGCAGGGCGAGACGTGGTGGCGCGTCGCCGTCGGCTACGTCGGCCGCTCGGCCCTGCGCACCCTGGCCGCCGACGCCGGCATCCGGCTGACCGGCGTGCTGTACCTGGTGTCGACGGCCGCGTTCCTCGGCGTCGGCGTCGCCCCGGACGCCGCCGACTGGGCGGTCATGGTCGACCGCAACCGCACCGGCCTGTTCGTCCAGCCCTGGGCCGTGGTCGTGCCCGCCCTGCTGATCGTCGCCCTGACCATGGGCACCAACCTGCTCTTCGACGCCGCCCTGGACGAAGGTCCGGGAAGAAGGACGACGCCCGTGAGCCACGACGACCGACACCGGCTGACGGCCGTCGCCGAGATCCGTGACCTGCGCGTCGAGATCGACGGCCGGGCGATCGTCGACGGCGTGCGACCTGCGGGTGCTGCCCGGCCGGGTGACCGCCCTGGTCGGTGCCTCCGGCAGCGGCAAGACCACCACCGGCCTCGCGCTGCTGGGGGAGTATCCGGCCCGGCGCCCGGGTCACGGGCGAGGTGCGCGCGGTCCGGGGACGGCCCGGTCGGGTACGTGCCCCAGCATCCGGCCGCCGTCCTCAACCCGGCCCGCCGCGTCAGCGCCCTGCTCGACGACATCGCCCGCCCCCAGGTCCGCCACCTGCCCCGCGGCGCAGCGCCGCGACGGCGGCCCGAGAGCGGGTCCTGCGAGCCCTGGCCGACGCCCAACTCCCGGACGCCGAAGCTCTGTTGCGCCGCTATCCGCACCAGCTCTCCGGCGGCCAGCAGCAGCGCGTCGTCCTGGCCCAGGCCCTGCTCCTCGGCGCCCGCGTCATCGTCGCCGACGAACCCACCACCGGCCAGGACGCGCTCACCAAGAGCCGCATCGTCGACCAGCTGGCGGCGGTCGCGGCCCGCGGCATCGCGGTCGTCCTGCTCAGCCACGACCTGGACGTCGTCCGCGCCCTCGCCGACGAGGTCCTCGTCATGCGCGCGGGCCGGGTCGTGGAGTCGGGCCCCGTCCGAGCGGCTGTGGCGCGCGCCCCGGCACGAGTGGACCCGCCGGCTGCTCGACGAACAGCCGCGCGGCACCGCGCGACGAGCACGCCGCCGACGCCGGGCAACCCGTCCTGGAGGTACGCGGACCTCACCGCCCGTGCACCGCGACGGCGCGGACCACGTCGTCCTGCGCACCCCGCACCTCGCCCTGCACCCCGGCGAATGCCTGGCCGTCGTCGGCCGCTCGGGCAGCGGCAAGACCACCCTCGCCCGCTGCCTGGCCGGACTCCACCGGGACCACGACGGCGAGATCCTGCTCGACGGCACCGCGCTGCCGCGCAGCCTGCGGCAGCGCGGCCGCGCCCAGCTGGCCGCCGTGCAGTACGTCTTCCAGGACGCCCGCGCCGCCTTCGACGAGCACCGGCCCGTCCTCGCCCAGGTCGCCCGCACCGCCGTACGGCTGCGCGGCACCGACGAGCGAGACGGCCACGGACGAGGCCCTGACCACGCTCGACCAGCCTCGGGCTCCCGGCCGACCTCGCCCGCCGCCGCCCCGGCGAGCTCTCCGGCGGCGAACTCCAGCGGGCCGCCCTCGCCCGCGCCCTGCTCGCCCGCCCCCGGGTGCTGATCTGCGACGAGATCACCTCCGGCCTCGACACCGTCACCCGCCGCGGCATCCTCGACCTGCTCGCCGCACTGGTCCGCGACCGCGACGACCTGGCCCTCGTCCTGATCACCCATGACCTGGACACGGCGGCACTCGCCCACCGCATCGCCGTACTGGACGCGCGGCGAAATCGTCGAACAGGGCCCGGCCCAACGGATCCTGACCGAGCCTCGGCACCCGTTCACCGTCTCCCTCGCGGAGACGATCGCCCGCCTCGGTACGTATACCCGGGCATGAGGCGAAGCGAGTTACACCCGTTACGAGTTGAACGAGGGCGCGGCCCTGTGATTAGGGTGCAGGCGATGTTCTGCGCAGACACCACACCCTTACTCCAGGTGAGACGAGGCCCAGCGGCTTCGAGTTGCTGGGGGAGGGCCCGTGAGTGACACGGTGACAACGGCCCGCCCGGCGGCCGAAGGAGCCCTGGTATCCCGGACACGGGAGCAGGACGCGGCGCCCCGGCCGGTCAGGCCGCGGGACGCGTTCTTCGACAACGCCAAGTACCTGGCGATCGTGCTGGTGGCCGTGGGGCACGCCTGGGAGCCGTTGCGGCAGGGCAGCAGGACCGTCACCGCCCTCTACATGCTCCTCTACGCCTTCCACATGCCGGCGTTCATCATCATCTCCGGCTACTTCTCGCGCACCTTCGACGGGAGCCCGGGGCGGCTCAAGCGCCTGGTCACCGGTGTCGTCGTCCCGTACGTCGTGTTCGAGACGGCGTACACCCTGTTCACCCGCTGGACCAGCCAGGACCCCGACCGCCCGGTCAGCCTGCTGGACCCCCTGTACCTGACCTGGTTCCTGGCCGCGCTGTTCGTCTGGCGGCTGACCACGCCGCTGTGGCGTCATGTGCGGTGGCCGCTGCCGCTGGCCCTCGTCGTCGCGATGCTGGCGACGCTCTCGCCGTCCATCGGCAACGACCTCGACCTGCAACGCACCCTGCAGTTCCTGCCGTACTTCGTCTTCGGCCTGCTGCTGCGGCCGGAGCACTTCCGGCTGGTGCGCCGGCGCAAGGTGCGCATCCTCGCCGTGCCGGTCGCCTCCTTCGCCCTCTGCGTGGCGTACTGGGCGGTGCCGCGGATGAACTACGCCTGGTTCTTCCACGCCGACAGTGCCCGGAGCCTGGCCGCCCCCTTCTGGTACGGGCCCCTGATGACCCTGGCCGCCTTCGGCTGCTCGGTCGTCCTGGTCGCCTGCTTCCTCGCCTGGGTGCCCGGGCGCCGGATGTGGTTCACCGTGCTGGGCGCGGGCACGCTGTACGGCTACCTGCTGCACGGCTTCGTCGCGCAGGCCGCCAAGTACTGGGGCTGGTACGAGCCGGCCTGGGTCCACCGTCCCGTCGGCGCGCTCACGGCCACCCTGGTGGCCGCCGTGGTGATGACCGTCTTGTGCACGCCGTCCGTACGGCGTCTCTTCCGCTGCGTGACGGAACCGGGGATGGAGGGGGCCTTCCGCCGACCTGCGGGGTGAGCGTCGAGCCCGCACGCTGGAGAGACAGCACACTTCTCCGCGAGGGAGCACGGGCATGGCGAAGCGCCGCAGTGAGGGCGGGAAGCCGAAGAAGGGCGACAAGGTCGCCTGGAGCAGTCACGGCAGCCGGACCGAGGGCGAGGTGGAGAAGGAGATCACCGAGCGGACCCGGGCAGCGGGCCGCACCGTCGACGCCTCGTCCGACGATCCGCAGTACCAGGTGCGCAGCGACAAGTCCGGCAGGTCCGCCGTGCACAAGCCGTCCGCGCTCAAGAGGAGGAAGTGAGCCGGCGTGGACGGCGAGGAGCGCCGGGCAGCAGCAGGGCGGGGCGAGTCCACCGGGCACCCCTCCGGCACCTGGCTCGGCGGCCCTCCGGCGACGTGGAGGACTGCCGGTGGCGCCCCTCACTCATGAACTGGGGCCACGGCCCGTCGGCGTGAGACCGTTCAGCGCCTCCGTCATCTGGTGCTGCGTCTCTTCGGCCACCACGCGGGCCTCCTCGACGACGTCACCGCGTTCGCGGATGAGGCTCTCGTAGATCGGAAGTTCTTCGGTCCGGATCGAGTCGGTTTTCACAGGGTTGGTCCTATCGCTTTACAGCCGGGTCTGAGGGGCCCGTGTAAGTCTGCGTCATGACCCTCTGCGGTGTTACCCACCCCCGTCATGCTCATATTTCCGTCACGTGCTTCGCGAATTCCCCAACATTGCGACCGTGGACAGCGCGAAGGGCCCCGGGAATCGTGCCCGGGGCCCTTCGCGGGGGTTCGTCAGAGCGAGGTCGTGTGAACGCCCGCGTTGGCGCCCGCCGCGGCGCCCTCCGTCGACAGCGCCGCCTGCAGGTTCCCGCAGACCTCGGCGGTCAGCGGCCCGACCAGGCCGGCGGAGAGGCCGCCCGCGAGGCCCGCGGAGGCAGCGCCACCCGCGTTGCCGCCGGAGACCTGCTCCAGGTCCGCGTCGGAGAGCTCGGCGATGTCGACCCGGGGGGTGAGGTTCATGGGGGTGTTTCCCTTCGCGTGAATGTGCGCAATGGCGGTGCGGCGCGGGTGATCGCGGGATTCCGGGGACCGGGATCCCGCATCCGCGGTGCCGCCGTGCGCAGGATCAAAACATTCCGCCGAGCGGAGGGCCAGCCGCATGCCGTCGCCGCACCCGGCATTTCGGTGACCGCCTTCACCGCCATGACCACGGGACCACCGAATTGCGCGCACTCCTTCACACACCCCGTCGCCCGGCGGCACACCGGTCTATTGCGCCGCGAATTCCGAAGCGGGCACTTCGGCGCCAAGTTCCCATGCCGCGGCACGCACTTGGCGCCCGGTGCGACGCCCTACGGCGTCCTGGCAGACGGTGTGCAGATGTGCTGGATGTTCGGACCCATCCCCGTCAGGCCGCCGCGGCCGGCTGCATCAGACGGGCCAGCAGATCGTCCAGGGTGACCAGGCCGGTGAGCCGGCCGGAAGGGTCGCGCACCACGGCCAGGGACGACCGGCGGCGGCGCAGCACCTCGATCGCGTCCGCGACCGTGGTGGACTCCGTCAGCTCGGGCACCGGCCGGGCCAGTTCGCGAGCGCTCGTGGCACGTCCACGGGCCCGGGCGACCAGGGCGTCACGGGCATGGACCGAGCCGAGGACGACGCCGTTCTCCCGGACGAGCAGCCGGGTGCGGTCGTGCTCGGCGGCGAAACGCAACAGTGCGTCGATGTCCGCGCCGCCGTCGGCCCAGGTGATCTCCGCGGCCGGGATCCGCAGTGCCGCGACCGGCGTCTCCGGCTCGGTCAGCGAGCGGGTCAGCAGCTCCGAGTCGGTCGCGCTGATCAGGCCCAGCCGCTCGGACTCCTCCACCAGGTGTGTCAGCTGCTCCCGGTCGTGCACCGAGGCCAGTTCGTCGCGCGGGGCCACCCGGCACAGCCGTACCAGCGCGTTGCTCACCGCGTTGAGCAGCCGGATCAGCGGGTGTACGGCCCGCACCACGGCCCGGAAGGGCGGGGAGAGCAGCATCGCCGAACGCTCGGGGTGGGCGATCGCCCACGACTTGGGCGCCATCTCGCCGACCACCATGTGCAGGAACACCACCACGACCATCGCCACGGCGAAGGCCACGCCGTAGCTCACGGCACTGGGCAGGCCCAGCTTGTGCAGCAACGGATCCAGTTCGTGCGAGATCGCCGGCTTCGACACCGAGCCCAGGCCCAGCGTGCACACGGTGATGCCCAACTGCGCGCCGGCCAGCATCAGCGACAGCTCGCGTATGCCGGCCAGTGCCGCCCCGGCACCGCGCCGCCCCTCGGCCGCCGCCTTCTCCATGCGGTGCCGTTTGGCGGCGACCAGCGCGAACTCGGCCGCCACGAAGAAGCCGCTGCCGATCAGCAGCAGCACGGTCACGAAGACCGCCATGGGGAAACTCACGCCATCTCCTCGGCTTCCACGAGCGGGCTGATCCGTACGCGGTCGGCCACGTGCCGGTCGAGCGTGCGGACGTCGATCACGGCACGGCCGCCCTCGGGCAGCTCGACCGTGACACGGTCGCCGACGGTCGGGAAGCGGCCGAGCCGGTCCACGACCAGGCCTGCCACGGTGTCGTAGTCGTCGTCCTTCGGCAGCCGGACACCGGTGGCCTCGGCCACCTCGTCCAGCCGGCGGCCGGCGTCCACCAGCCAGCCGTCGCCGTCCTCGACGGCGAGCACGGTGACGGTGTCGGACTCGTCCGCGATGTCACCGACCAGTTCCTCGGCGATGTCCTCGTACGTGACGATGCCCGCCACCCCGCCGTGCTCGTCGAGGACGACCGCGAACTCGTCGTCCTGCTCCCGCATCCGCGTCCACCGCGTCGGGCAGCGCGAGCGTGTCCGGCAGCAGCAGGGGCCGCCGGGCGACCTCACCGGCCCTCGCGTCGGCGAGGCGGGCGGCGGGCAGCGCCATGAGCTCGCGCACGCCCAGCACGCCCGCGATGTCGTCCGGGTGGTCGCCGAGGACGGGGTAGTTGGAGTGACCGTGCTCGGCGATCAGGCCGATCGCCTCGTCGGCACCGGCGTCCTTGCGGACGAAGACGGCGTCGGCGCGCGGCACCATCACCTCGTCGAGGGTGCGCTCGGAGAACTCCAGCGCGTGGTCCAGCAGCGCGGCGGTGTCCTTGGGCAGCGCGCCCCGCTCGTGGGACTCGCCGATCAGATGGCCGAGCTCCTCCAGCGTGGCGCCGTGGTGCAGCTCCTCGACCGGCTCGATACCGACCTTGCGCAGCAGCCTGTTCGCCGCGTTGTCGAAGACGCGGACGACGGGGCCGACGACCTTCAGATACGCCAGCGTGGACGGGGCCAGCGCCTTCGCCAGCCGCTCGGGCACCGCGATCGCGAGGTTCTTCGGTGCCAGCTCGCCCAGCACCATCTGCACGACCGTGGCCAGCACGAAGGCGAGGACGACGGCGATGCCGCTGACGGCCGCGTCGGGCAGGCCGAGCCCGGACAGGGCGGGCCTGAGCAGCGCGGACACCGAGGGCTCGGCGATGAAACCGACGACCAGGCCGGTGACGGTGATGCCGAGCTGCGCGCCCGACAGCATGAACGACAGCCGCTCCAGCACCCTCAGGGCACCGGCGGCCTTGCGGTCCCCGGCCTCGGCCGCACGGGCGAGGGCGAGCCGGTCCGCGGAGACGTAGGCGAACTCCTGGGCGACGAAGTAGCCGGTGCCGGCGGTCAGCACGAACACGGCGAGCAGGCCCAGCAGGGCCTCGGCGGCACTCATCGAACACCACCCCGCCGTGTGCCGCGATCAGTGATGTCGTGGCGGGATGGTCGGGGACTGTGTCCCGGGGGGTCCGTCGGTCTGGCGGACAAGGAGCCGCTCCTCGTGTGTGGTGTGTAGTGGGGTCAACGATCCTCATCGCGCCCGTGTTCCCGGATTCTACGACGGTGTAGAGAACGCTGCTCCGGGCAGGGGAGTTCAGCGGCGCAGCCCGCGCACCACCCCGGCGGTGACGCCCGCGGCGGCCAGCCCCGCACCGGCCAGCGCGAGGGGCCTGGCCCGCAGGCCCGGCTGGCGCGGGGCGGGCGCCCGGGGCGACGCCGTACGCGCTGCCGGAGGCACCGGGCAGCGCGGAGGCCGGCAGTTCCGCGAGGTGCACGCCCTCGTGGCCGCCGCTGTCGAGCTCGTGGATCCGCGTGCGGCAGCTGAAGTCGTCGGCCAGGACCACCGTCTCCTCGTCCTCGGCGCGCAGCCGGGGCAGCAGCACGCGTTCCGCGGACGCCTCGCTGACGTCGAGATGGCCGTGCTCGAAGCCGAAGTTCCCGGCCAGCCCGCAGCAGCCCGCCTCCAGCCGGTCCGCGTCGACCCCGGCCCGGCGCAGCAGCTCCCGGTCGGCGTCCCAGCCGAGCACCGCGTGCTGGTGTCAGTGCACCTGCGCCGGCGCCCGCGCGGAAACCGCCCGGCCCCGGGCGCCCCTCACTCCGAGCGGGACTCCTCGGCGAGGTCGAGGTCCGGCACCAGCCCGCGCATCGCCTCGCACTGGTCCGGTCCCATGAAGCGGGCGAGTGACTTCGTGACCGTCTCGGCGAGCGGGGCGGAGGCCTCGGTCAGGAGGCGGCGGGCCTTGTCCGTGAGGGCGACCTCGACTCCGCGTTTGTCGCCGCACACCGACCTGCGGGTCACGAGGCCGGCGTGCTGGAGGCAGGCGATCTGGTAGGTGAGGCGGGTCTTGGGGCGGCCCAGGAGCTCCGCGACGCGCGTCATGCGCAGGCCGCCCTCGGGCTGCTCCGCGAGCAGGCACAGGACCAGGAACTCGTCGTGCGAGATGTCCAGCTTCTCCTTCACGACCGCGCGCAGCCGCTGCTCCACCGCTCCTGTCGCGGCGAGCAGCAGCATCCAGGCGCGCAGCTCGGCGGGCAGCAGCCCGCTGCCGTCGTAGGACGGGCATCCAGGCAGGTCGGCAGGGTGCTCCTCGGGGTCGGCCATGGGATCCAGCGTACCTGTCGTCCAAATTTGAACCAGGGGGTTGTTCAATTTTGGACGAGCCGCTAGCGTGCAGTCATCCAAATTTGGACGATACGAGTGGGAGAACGACCATGACCGTCGCCGTGGAAACCGGACTGTGGCAGCTCGACGCGACCGCCTCGCGGGTCGGCATCCGGCACAAGACCATGTGGGGCCTGGTCACCGTGAAGGGCGGCTTCGGCGTGCTGAGCGGCACCGGCGAGGTCCGGCCCGACGGGTCCGCCGTCGGCACCCTGGCCTTCGACGTCGCCTCCCTCGACACCGGGAACGCCAAGCGTGACACCCACCTGAGGTCCGCCGACTTCTTCGACGCCGACCACCACCCCGAGATCACCTTCGCGGCCGGCAGCGCCGAGATCCGCGACGGCGACCAGGTGCACATCGTCGGCCGGCTGACCGTGCGCGGCATCAGCAGGCCGCTGTCCCTCACCGCGCGCCTGACGGACGGGGACGCCACCGGACTCACCCTGGACGCCGAGTTCAGCGTGGACCGGGATCAGTTCGGCATGGGCTGGAACCAGCTGGGCATGATCCGCGGCCGGACCACCGTCACCGCCGCCCTCCGCTTCGTCCGGGCCACGGGCTGACGGATCCCCGGACGTGTGTCGGGCCGCCGGGCGCACCGCCTGCTGCACATCCGCGCTCGACAGCGTCTGCGGCGACGCCGTGCCCGCCCGCAGGCGGATACGGACCCCCGGCCGGTGACCGGCCGCCGTCGTCCACACCGCCCGCGTACCGATCAGCAGGGTGGTTTCCGCCGAGTACACGGCGATGGGCGCCGCCGGGGTCAGTACCCGTGGTCGGTACCCGTGGGTCAGTACACGTCCCGCATGTACCGCTTGTCCGCCGCGAGTTGCTTCACGTACGCGGCGGCCTCCGGCTCGCTCATCCCGCCGTGCGCCACCGCGATGTCCCGCAGCGCCCGGTCCACGTCCTTGGCCATGCGGGAGGCGTCGCCGCAGACGTAGAAGCGGGCGCCCTCGCACAGCCAGTGCCACAACTCGGGACCGTGCTCGCGCATCCGGTCCTGCACGTACACCTTGTTGCGCTGATCGCGGGAGAAGGCGGTGTCCAGACGGGTGAGGGTGCCCTCGTCGAGCAGCGCGGTCAGCTCGTCCTCGTAGTAGAAGTCCGTCGCGCGGTGCTGCTCGCCGAAGAACAACCAGTTCGGGGCCCGGTGGCCGAGTGCCCGTCGCTCCTGGAGGAAGCCGACGAAGGGCGCGACACCGGTGCCGGGGCCGACCATGACCATCGGCGTCGAGGCGTCGGCCGGGGGCCGGAAGTGCGGCGAGCGCTGCACGAACACCGGCACCTCGATGTCCGGTCCGGCGTCGGCGAGGAACGGCGAGCAGACCCCGCCACGCGCCCGGCCGTGCAGGTTCTCGTACCGCACCACGGACACCGTCAGCGAAACCTGCCGGGGGTCGACCAGCGGGCTGGACGATATGGAGTACAGCCGTGGCTGGAGCTTGCGCAGCACCCCGGCCCACTCCTCGGCGCTGGCCCGCACCGCGTACTCGGCGATCACGTCCACGGCCTGCCGCCCCCAGTTCCACTGCGCCAGCCCGTCCTTGTTGTCGGGCCGCAGCAGCCTGCGCAACTCGTGTTTGTCCCGGGCGCGTTCGGCGACGAAGCGCAGCAGGTCGGGGGTGATCTTCGTGATGTCGAGATGACGGTGCAGGGCCTCGGCGAACGGCACCTCACCAACGCCCTTGACCTCCACGGCCGTTGCGGCGTCAAGACCGGTCACCGCAAGCCACTCGTCCACGAGGGCGGGCGCGTTGACCGGCAGTACCCCGAGCGCGTCCCCGGCCTCGTACGCCAGGTCCGTCCCGTTGGTGTCGAAGGTGAACCGGCGGATCTCCTTGCCCGCGCCGGCCCGGCTGAGCAACTGGTTGCCGACGAGCCGGGCGTTGGCGGCGGCGGGCTTGGACTTGGCCCTGGGTTTCTCGGCAGGGGCAGGGGCGGGGGCAGGGGCGGGGACCGCGGCCGTGGTCGTGCCGCCCAGCGCCGAGAGCACCTGGTCGAGCCACTCCCCGGCGGAGGGCTCGAAGTCCGGCTCGCAGTCCGTACGCGGCGCCAGCCGCTCCCCGCCCAGTTCGTCGAGCCGCGCGTCCAGCCGTCGCCCGTGCCCGCAGAAGTCGTCGTAGGAGGAGTCGCCGAGGGCGAGCACGGCGTACCGCACCCCGTCCAGGCGCGGGGCCTGCTCGCCGCAGAGCGCGTCCCAGAGACCGCTGCCGTTGTCGGGCGCGTCGCCGTCCCCGAACGTGCTGGTGATGAAGAGCAGGTCAGCCGTGCGGGCGAGCGCCCCGACGTCGGCCTCGTCCATGCCGACGAGACTCGCGCGGTGCCCGGTGGAGGTCAGCCGCTCGGCGGTGGCGGAGGCGAACTCCTCGGCGTTCCCGGTCTGTGAGGCCCACAGCACGACGATCTCGCGCCCGGCCGGATCCTGCGGCGCGGCGGTCGCGGTCCGGGAGTACATGCCGGCGAGGACCCCGTTGACCCACAGGGCGTGTTCGGGGGAGAAGGGCGCGTCGGGCGGGAGCACCGGAACGCCGGGGGCGCCCGAGCCGAGCCCGGCGAGGAAGCCGGTGAGGTACCGGCGTTCCTGGGCGGAGAGGACCGGCGGCGGGGAGGGCTCCAGGCCGAAGGGGTCGGCGGCGCCAGGAGTGACCGTGGTGGGCGTCAGGGCCAGGGCGGGCTCCTCGCGCACGGGTGTCGGCGCCTCCCGTACGGGCGTTGCCACCTTCGCCAGCGAAACGGCGCACACCTTGAACTCCGGCTGGAACGACAGCGGATCCACCGCGTCGCTCGTCACCGCGTTGATGCTCAGGTACTCGCCGAACAGGTCGTTCCAGTGGAACGGCGCGAAGCAGCCCCCCGGCCGCACCCGGTCCGTCACCACCGCCGGCAGCACCGCCCGCCCGCGCCGCGAGGCCACCTCCACCAGATCGCCCGTCGGCGACCCCGAGCGCGCCCGCGTCCTGCGGGTGCAGCTCCACGAAGGGCCCCGAGTTCAGCTTGTTGAGCTTCGCGACCTTCCCGGTCTTGGTGAGCGTGTGCCACTGGTGCTGCACCCGCCCCGTGTTGAGCACGAACGGATAGTCGTCGTCCGGCATCTCGGCGGCCGGCAGATGCGGCCGCGCGAAGAAGGCGGCCCGCCCGGAAGCCGTCGGGAAACGCAGCCCGTCGTCACCGACGTACCGGATCGGATTGCGCTCCGGCCCGTCCTCCCGCGCGGCCGGCCACTGCACGGGCGTCTCGCGCAGCCGCTCGTACGTGACACCCCGCGCAGGTCCCAACCGGTCTTCGGGTTCCAGAAGCGCCGGATCTCCTCGAAGACCTGCTCGGCGCTGTCGTACGAGAACCCCTTCTCGTACCCCATCGCGCACGCCACCTCCGCGATGATCCGCCAGTCGGCCATCGCCTCCCCGGGCGGGTCCGCGGCCGGCCGGGTCAGCGTGAGGTTGCGCTCGCTGTTGACGAAGACGCCCTCCGCCTCGGTCCACATCGCGCCGGGCAGGACGACATCGGCGTACGCGTTCGTCTCGGTGTCGGTGAACACGTCCTGCGTGACGACGAACTCGGCGGCCTCAAGGCCCTCGATCACCGTACGGCGGTTGGCGACCGAGGCGACCGGGTTGGTGCAGATGATCCAGCAGGCCTTGATCTCCCCGTCGGCCATCTGCTGGAACATCTCGACGGTGCCCTTGCCGACGCCGTCGGCCCGCAGGGTCCCGGGCGGCAGCTCCCACACGTCCTCGGCGAACGCCCGCTCCTCGTCCACGAGCACCGACCGCTGCCCCGGCAGCCCCGGGCCCATGTAGCCCATCTCGCGCCCGCCCATGGCGTTGGGCTGACCGGTCAGGGAGAACGGCCCGGCGCCCGGACGGCAGATCGCCCCTGTCGCCAGATGCAGGTTGACCAGGGCGTTCGTGTTCCAGGTGCCGTGCGTGGACTGGTTGAGTCCCATGGTCCAGCAGCTCATCCACCGCTTGCCCGCCTCGCCGATCAGCCGGGCGGCCGTGCGCAGATCGTCCTGTGCGATCCCGGTGATCTCCGCGACCGCGGCCGGGGTGTAGTCGGCGAGGAACCCGGGCAGGGCCTCCCAGCCCTCGGTGTGGCCGGCGACGAACTCCGGGTCGGTGTGCCCGTCCTCGTGCAGCAGATGCAGCAGGCCGTTCAGCAACGCGAGGTCGGTCCCCGGCCTGACCTGCAGGAACAGATCGGCCTTCGCGGCGGTCGCGGTCCGCCGCGGATCGACGACGATCAGCTTGGCGCCTGCCTTGACCCGCTCCATCATCCGCAGGAAGAGGATCGGGTGGCAGTCGGCCATGTTCGACCCGATGACGAGAAAGGCGTCCGCCTGATCGAAGTCCTCGTACGACCCGGGCGGCCCGTCCGCGCCCAGCGACAGCTTGTAGCCGGTGCCCGCGCTCGCCATGCACAGCCGCGAGTTCGACTCGATCAGGTTCGTCCCCACGAACCCCTTGGCCAGCTTGTTCGCCAGGTACTGCGCCTCCAGGCTCATCTGCCCGGAGACGTAGAAGGCGACCGCGTCCGGCCCGTGCTCGTCGACGATCGCCCGCAGCCGTGCGGCGGTCTCGGCGATCGCGTCGGCCACCGGCGCCGGGACCGCCTCCTCGCCCCGGTCGTCCCGCACCAGCGCGCCGGTCAGCCGCCCGGGCGCGGCGAGCATGTCGGCCGTCGTCGCGCCCTTGGTGCACAGCCGCCCCGCGTTCGCGGGGTGCGCCTTGTCGCCGGACGCCTTGAGGATCTTGCGGCGGCCGTCCGGACCCGCTCCGACGTCGAGCACGAGGCCGCAGCCCACACCGCAGTACGAGCAGACGGTGCGCACCTGCCGCGTCTCCTGCCGGGTCCCGGGGGTCGTGGTCATGCCGTCGACGGTACGAAACGCCCGTTACGCCACTGTCACACCGCTTGATCATCGGGCGTTACGCCCGTCACACAGCCGCCTTCCGGCCGTTGTGAGGTGCAATGAGGTCGCGGAGCGTGTCGCTGTTGGGCCGAACGGGTGACTCTGCGCAAGAATTGCCCGATGCAGACAGCCAGTGCGAGCCAGGACGGAGCATGCCGGTGAACAGCCACGATGTCACCGACGAACAGTGGGAGGGGCTCGCCCAGGTCGTGCCGCTGCGGGGCCGGGACGCCTGGCCGTCCTCCGTCGGACACCGGTCCATACCCGAGGCCGAAACCGAGACGCGCCGCCGCTTCGTCGTGTTGCGCGTCAATGTCTTCGCCGACGCCCGTGACGTGGCCGAGAGGCTGATGGCGGGCGTGCCCGTACTCCTCGACCTGACCGGCGCGGAGACCGAGGTCGCCAAGCGGGTCCTCGACTTCAGCACGGGCGTCGTCTTCGGCCTGGCGAGCGGGATGCACCGCGTGGACCGCAACGTGTTCCTGCTGACGCCGGCCGGTACCGAGGTGACGGGTTTGATGGAGGGGGCCGGGCTTCCCGGGGTGTGACGGTAGCTCGATCGTAGGAACGCACCGGAGACGGAACGGTTCGTCCTGTCGACGGAGTCCTACCGTCCGGACATGACCCAGCCCCCCGCTCCCGCGCCCCTCGCGCATCCCGACCGCCCCCGCCTCACCGAACTGCGCCTCGCCGCCTTCGCCACCCACCGCCGCGCCGCGTTTCCGCTCGGGCCGCTCACCCTCCTCGCCGGGCCCAGCGGCTGCGGCAAGTCCAGCGCGCTGCGGGCGTACGAGGCCCTCGCCCGGCTCGGCGGCGGCGCACGGCTCGCCGAGGCGTTCCCCGACCCCGTCGCGTGTGTGCCGGAGCGGGCCCGGCCCGATGCGCAGCACCGCCGCGGCTTCCGTATCGGCTGCACGGCCGACGGCCCCGCCGGCCCGGTCCGGCTCGACGTGGCCGTGCAGGCCGAGCCCGAACTGCGCGTCGTGGGCGAACGGTTGACGGCCGACGGACTGGTCCTCCTGGAGACCGCCCTGCGCGACCCCGGGAAACGCGCCGTACAGGCCGCCTGGCACACGGCCGGGCCGACGCCGGTGACCCGCGGCCCGTTGCCGGACGACCGGCTCGGCACCGCTCTGCTGCCGCTGCGCGTGGCCGGCAAGACACCGGGGCAGCGCAGGGTGCTGGCCGCCGCCGAGCAGATGGTGGTCGCCCTGCGCTCCGTCTTCGCCTGCGACCCCGACCCCGCCCACATGCGCGGCCCCGTACCGGCCGGCTCCGGCAGGCTGCTCGGTGGCTGCGGCAACCTGGCCGACGTGCTGTTGCGCACCCGCGCCGAGTGCGGACGGCGGCACACACAGTTCGTGGCGGCGGTACGCGCCGGCTGCGCCGGGCCGGTGGCGGATGTGCTCGCCGAGACGGTGGCGGACGTGCCCGCCGGACTCGCGGCGGACGTGTTCGCCCGGGGGGCCGGCACCGGAACCGTCCGTGGGGCGCTCGACCGCGGCGACGGCGTCCGGACCGACCTGCGACGGCTCGGTGACGGCGAACTGCGGTACATCGCCCTGGCGCTGGTGCTGTTCACCGGGCCGGGTGTGCTGGAGGTCGACCCGGCCGGCGAGGTGCCCGCCGCGCTGCAGACGCTCACCGTTCTCGCCGACGGCTTCGACCGGGGTCTGGACACAGGTCAGCGGCTGGAACTGCTGCGGCTGGCGGCCCGGATGTGCGAGCGGGGGCACATCAGGCTCGTCGGCTCGGTCAGCGACGCCTCGTGGGCCGCCGGGACGGCGGGCGTCACGGTGGTACACCTGAACCGTGACTGATCCACTGGACGAACCGCAGCCCGGACCCCGCGACGAGCCTCTTGACGTGGCCGAACTGCAACGCCGGCTGGCCGATTTCGCTGCCGCGCGGAACTGGCAGCCGTACCACACCCCCAAGAACCTGGTCGCCGCGCTGAGCGTGGAGGCGTCCGAACTGGTCGAGATCTTCCAGTGGTTGACGCCGGAGGAATCGACCCGGGTCATGACCGACCCGGACACCGCGCACCGCGTCACCGACGAGGTCGCCGACGTGCTCGCGTATCTGCTCCAGCTGTGCGAGGTGCTCGGCATCGACCCGCTGGCCGCGCTGGACGCGAAGATCGACCGGAACGAGCGGAGGTTCCCGATCTAGGAGTGACAAAGTCCGTTTGTACGCTGCGTAACCAAAAAGCGGCCCGATTCTGAATTGTTGTCCGCAGATTTCCGTCTTCCTCTGGCTTTTCGTCTCACGCCCCTTCACTCTGGGTAGTGAACTAGGGAGTTCGGGCAGGCGTACGCGCGGGAGCGCGTCAGGACAGACGGGGGCAGCGCATGGACGCGGTGCGGCTCATCGTGACGAGCAGGCGGTCCCTGGCCGCGGGCGGCGACGTGCGGGAGATCCTGGCCGAGGTGTGGCAGGCGCAGGCCCTCGCGCAGGCGATCGGCAGCCGCCTCGCGGTCGCCGGACCGCCCGAACTGCGCGGCGAGGCACTGGGGTTGATGGAGCTGGCGGGCCGGGGGTGCGGCGTCCTCGACCCGCCCGAACTGGCCCCCGGTGAGCTGCGGGCGGGCCAGCTCACCGAGTTGGGCGACGCCCGCCACACCCTGATGTTCCTCGGGGGCCTCCTCGGCGAGGTCGGCATAGCCCTCGTCGGCCTCGCCTGCGCCGCGGACGACGAGGGCACGTACTGGCAGTGCATGGAGGCCATCGACGCGGCGGACGAGTCCCGCGACCGCGTCCTGGAAATGCTCCGCAGACTCGCGGACCGGGAGCAGGCCATACCGGAGCGGGAGGCGGGGTAGGGCTGCTGCTGCTCCCACCGCTGGGGCGCGCACTGCGATGACGGGCCGGCATGCCGTTGCCGACCCGGCCGGACGCGGCCCCGCACCCTTCCGGCCGCCCCCTGCGGCAGCCCATCGCGGCGCACACCGACTCCGAGCCCCCCAACACCTCAGCGGCTGCCCGACGCCGATCGCGGTCGCCGACTGCCAGTCCGAATGCCGGCCGCTGGCCCCCGGTCCCCGAGGCCCCGCAGTAGCCCTGGTGGCGCCCGCTGTCGCCTTCGATATGCCGGCCGCCGGTTCCGAACGCCCTGCAGCAGCCTTGGTGGCTACCTGACGCCGATCGCGGTCGCCGACTGCCAGTCCGAATGCCGGCCGCTGGCCCCCGGTCCCCGAGGCCCCGCAGTAGCCCTGGTGGCGCCCGCTGTCGCCTTCGATATGCCGGCCGCCGGTTCCGAACGCCCTGCAGCAGCCTTGGTGGCTACCTGACGCCGATCGCGGTCGCCGACTGCCAGTCCGAATGCCGGCCGCTGGCCCCCGGTCCCCGAGGCCCCGCAGTAGCCCTGGTGGCGCCCGCTGTCGCCTCCGAATGCCGACCCCCGGTCCCCGAATGCCCCGCAGCACCCCTCGCGGTGAGCGCCGACCCCAAGTCCAAGCGCCCGGAGAAACCCCGCGGAAACCCCCGCAGCTACACGACGCCGATCCCGACCCCGACCCAGGTCACGACCCAGGCCTCGACCCCGAGCCCGACCTCGACCCCGACCCAGGCCTCGACCCCGAGCCCGACCTCGACCCCGACCCTGCCCCAGGCCTCGACCCCGACCCCGCCCCCTGACCCCTGCGCGCGCCCGCGCCGGAAATCCCCCGCTCCAGCCGTCAGCCGGCCTGGCCCTCCTCGCTCGCCCCCGGGCCGGCATCCCCCGCCGCCTGAAGGTCCGCGTCCAACGCCGACAGGTCCGCGTTCAACGCCGCCATCAGCTCCTCCATCTGCTGCAACAGCCCTTTCGGCTGCCCGGTCCCGCCCTGCTGCGGCACGGTCTCTTCGGACATGACGGCCTCCTCGGCCCCTGGCCCCCGGGGAGGCCGACGCGGTTGACGCCCCGGCGCTCACCGGCCGGTGCGGAAGCCGGGGGCTCCGGCTCCGCCCGAGCCAACGATCATCGTCGGGGGCCGGTCACTGGCCCGGTCACGCGGCGACCCGCGGTGTTGACGTGATTTCACCCGACCGGGGACGGGGTGGGGCGGGAGACCGACATCGTCGCCCGGGACTCCGGCGTGCAGGATGGAAGACATGGATCTGCGCATCTTCACCGAGCCCCAGCAGGGGGCCACCTACGACACCCTGCTCGCCGTCGCCAAGGCCACCGAGGACCTCGGGTTCGACGCCTTCTTCCGTTCTGACCACTACCTCCGCATGGGCTCCGGGGACGGCCTGCCCGGTCCCACCGACGCCTGGATCACCCTGGCCGGACTCGCCCGCGAGACCAAGCGCATCCGGCTCGGCACCCTGATGACCGCCGGCACCTTCCGGCTGCCCGGCGTGCTCGCCATCCAGGTCGCGCAGGTCGACCAGATGTCCGGCGGCCGGGTCGAGCTCGGCCTCGGCACCGGCTGGTTCGAGGAGGAGCACAAGGCGTACGGCATCCCGTTCCCCAAGGAGAAGTTCGCCCGCCTCGAGGAGCAGCTGGAGATCGTCACCGGCCTGTGGGCGACGGACCTCGGCAAGACCTTCGACTTCCACGGCACCCACTACGACCTCACGGACTCTCCCGCGCTGCCCAAGCCCGCGCAGCAGAAGATCCCCGTGCTCGTCGGCGGCCACGGCGCCACCCGCACCCCGCGGCTGGCCGGCCAGTACGCCGACGAGTTCAACATGCCCTTCGCCTCCGTCGAGGACAGCGAGCGCCAGTTCGGCCGGGTGCGCGCCGCCGCGGAGGAGGCCGGCCGCAGTGGTGACGACCTGACCTACTCCAACGCCCTCGTCGTCTGCGTCGGCCGGGACGAGGCGGAGGTCGCCCGCCGGGCCGCCGCGATCGGCCGCGAGGTCGACGAGCTGAGGCTCAACGGCCTGGCCGGCTCCCCGGCCGAGGTCGTCGACAAGATCGGCCGCTACGCCGAGGTCGGCGCCCAGCGGATCTACCTCCAGGTCCTCGACCTGGACGACCTGGACCACCTGGAGCTGATCTCCTCGCAGGTGCAGTCGCAGCTGTCGTAGAGCGGGTAAGGCAGGGCGGTCGTCCGGCGGATCGGGCCGTGGAGCGCGATCCGCCGGACCGTCCGTCACGGTTTGCGGCCGACCGCCACGTAGAGGGGTATCTCCTCGTCCCGGCCCTCGCCCCCGCCCCCGCCTTCGCGTTGGGCACCGAGCTCGGGATGCCACTGAGCGGCCAGCACCACCCCGGGGTCCACCAGCTCGAGTCCCGTGAAGAATTCCGAGAACTCGCCGAGGCTGCGCACCTGTGCCGCCGTGCCGCCCTTGCGGTAGACCTCGACGACCCTTTCCCAGGTCTGCGGGTCGAAGTCCCCGGTCGCATGGGAGAGCGTCAAGTAGCTTCCGGACGGGAGGGGTTCGAGGAGCTCGCGCACGATCCGGCGGGGCTCGTCCTGGTCCGCCACCAGGTGCAGCAGAGCCACGAGCGACAGCGCGATCGGCCGGCCGAAGTCGAGGGTCTCCCGTGCCGCCGCGATGATCTTTCCCGGTTCCCGCACGTCGCCCGCGACATAGGCGGTCTTTCCCTCGCGTGTGCTGTGCAGCAGGGCCTCGGCGTGCCGCAGGACGATCGGATCGTTGTCCGCGTAGACCACCCGGGCGTGCGGGACGACCTCTTGGACGATCTGGTGGAGGTTCGGCTCGGTCGGTATGCCGGTGCCGATGTCGAGGAACTGACGGATGCCTCGCTCGGCCAGCAGCCGGGAGGCCCGATGCATGAACGAGCGGTTGGTCCGCGCCATCCTGCTGACGGCGGGGAACAGGGACGTCACTTGCTCGGCCGCTTCCGCGTCGACCGGGTAGTTGTCCTTCCCGCCGAGGAAATAGTCGTACATCCGCGCCGAGTGGGGCTTGCCGGTGTCGATGTCGTCCGCGCTTCGCCCGGCGTCCGTCACGTGAGGCCTCCGCATGTGTGCGTGCGTGGGCGCCCATCCCGAATCATCCTCGAACGCCCGGTCGACCGGGAGGCTAGCGAAAATTCCCGGGTGCTGCCCGTGCCCGCTCGGTACGGTGGGCGTATCCGCAGTTCAGACCGCCGACCCGAGGTCGATCTACCGTGTTCCTGACCATCACCACCACCGGCACCCCGGAGCGCCCCGCCACCGATCTCGGCTTCCTGCTGCACAAGCATCCCGAGAAGGCGCAGGCGTTCTCCACCTCCTACGGCACGGCCCACGTCCTCTACCCCGAGGCGGACGTCGAGCGCTGCACGGCGGCGCTGCTGCTGGAGGTCGACGCGGTGGCACTGGTCAGGCGCGGCAAGGGCAAGGGCCGGGGCGGCGCCCCGGACGCGGCACTCGCGCAGTACGTCAACGACCGGCCCTACGCCGCCTCCTCCCTCCTCGCCGTGGCGCTGAGCAGCGTCTTCTCCAGCGCGATGAAGGGTGTCTGCAACGCCCGGCCCGAACTGCCCGCCAGTCGCACGGCCGCTGCGCATCGAGGTGCCGGCGCTGCCCGCCCGCGGCGGCCCCGAACTCGTACGAGGGCTCTTCGAGCCGCTGGGCTGGACGGTCACCGCCGAACCCGTGCCGCTGGACACCGAGTTCCCGCGAGTGGGGCGACTCGCGCTACGTCCGACTCGTCCTGGAGTCCGCGGCACCACACCCTCGCCGAGGCCCTGCGCCACCTCTACGTCCTGCTCCCCGTCCTCGACGACGCCAAGCACTACTGGGTCTCCTCCGACGAGGTCGACAAGCTGCTGCGCGCCGGCGAGGGCTGGCTGCCCGGCCACCCGGAGCAGAAGCTGATCACCAGCCGCTACCTCTCGCGCCGCTGGTCGCTGACCCGGCAGGCGACGGAGCGGCTGGAACTGGTGCGGCTGGCGGAGGCCGACGACAGCGAGGTCGAGGAGATCGACAACGCCGTCGAGGCGGAGACCGAGACCGAGGAGCGGCCGACCCCGCTCGCCGTGCAGCGCCGGGAGGCCATCATCGCCGCGCTCAAGGCGTCCGGCGCCGCCCGGGTCCTCGATCTCGGCTGCGGGCAGGGCCAGTTGGTGCAGGCGCTGCTCAAGGACCCGGCGTTCACCGAGATCGTCGGCGTGGACGTGTCGATGCGCGCGCTCACCATCGCCTCCCGGCGGCTGAAGCTGGACCGTATGGGAGAGCGGCAGGCCGCGCGCGTCACAGCTCCTCCAGGGCTCGCTCGCCTACACCGACAGCCGGCTCAAGGGCTACGACGCCGCCGTGCTCAGCGAGGTGATCGAACACCTCGACCTGCCCCGGCTGCCCGCCCTGGAGTACGCGGTGTTCGGCGCGGCCCGCCCGCGCACGGTCCTCGTGACGACCCCGAACGTCGAGTACAACGTCCGCTGGGAGAGCCTGCCCGCCGGCCACGTCCGGCACGGCGACCACCGCTTCGAGTGGACCCGCGCGGAGTTCCGGGCCTGGGCCGGGGCGGTGGCCGAACGGCACGGGTACGGCGTCGAGTTCGTGCCCGTGGGACCCGACGACCCGGAGGTGGGGCCGCCCACCCAGATGGCCGTGTTCACACCTGACCACCGCCGAAGGAGGCGAAGGCGGCATGACCGACGTCACGCAAGGGGCGCGTCCTGCCCGTCACCGACCTCTCCCTCGTGGTGCTCGTCGGCGCCTCCGGCTCCGGCAAGTCCACCTTCGCCCGCCGGCACTTCAAGCCCACCGAGGTCATCTCGTCCGACTTCTGCCGCGGTCTGGTCTCGGACGACGAGAACGACCAGAGCGCCACCAAGGACGCCTTCGACGTCCTGCACTACATCGCGGGCAAGCGCCTCGCCGCCGGCCGCCGCACCGTCGTGGACGCGACCAGCGTGCAGCCGGACGCCCGCCGCCAGCTGATCGACCTGGCCAGGCAGTACGACGTGCTGCCGATCGCCATCGTGCTCGACGTGCCCGAGGAGGTGTGCGCCGAGCGCAACGCGGGCCGCACCGACCGCGCCGACATGCCCCGCCGGGTCATCCAGCGCCACACCCGCGAACTCCGCCGCTCCCTGCGGCACCTGGAGCGCGAGGGCTTCCGCAAGGTGCACGTCCTGCGCGGCGTGGAGGACGTCGAGAACGCCACGGTCGTCACCGAGAAGCGCTTCAACGACCTCACCCACCTCACCGGCCCCTTCGACATCATCGGCGACATCCACGGCTGCGCCGCCGAACTGGAGTCGCTGCTCGGCAAGCTGGGCTACGTCGACGGCGTGCACGCCGAGGGCCGTACGGCCGTCTTCGTCGGCGACCTGGTCGACCGCGGCCCGGACAGCCCGGGCGTGCTGCGCCGCGTGATGTCGATGGTGAAGTCCGGCAACGCGCTGTGCGTGCCCGGCAACCACGAGAACAAGTACGGCCGCCACCTGCAAGCGGCCGCAAGGTCCAGCACACCCACGGCCTCGCCGAGACCATCGAGCAGATGACGGGCGAGAGCGAGGAGTTCCGCGCCGAGGTACGGGAGTTCATCGACGGCCTCGTCAGCCACTACGTCCTCGACGGCGGCCGGCTGGTCGTCTGCCACGCCGGTCTGCCGGAGAAGTACCACGGCCGCACCTCCGGCCGGGTCCGCAGCGCACGCCCTGTACGGCGACACCACCGGGGAGACCGACGAGTTCGGGCTGCCGGTGCGCTACCCGTGGGCGGAGGACTACCGGGGCCGGGCGGCGGTCGTCTACGGCCACACCCCGGTCCCGGAGGCCACCTGGCTCAACAACACCATCTGCCTGGACACCGGCGCCGTCTTCGGCGGCAAGCTGACCGCGCTGCGCTGGCCGGAGCGCGAGCTGGTCGACGTACCGGCGGAGCGGGTCTGGTACGAGCCGGCGAAGCCGCTGCGCACCGAGGCGCCCGGCGGGCACGACGGCCGCCCGCTGGACCTGGCGGACGTGCAGGGCCGCAGGGTCGTGGAGACCCGGCACCAGGGCCGGGTCTCGATCCGCGAGGAGAACGCGGCGGCGGCCCTGGAGGTCATGAGCCGCTTCGCGGTGGACCCGCGGCTGCTGCCGTACCTCCCGCCGACCATGGCACCGACGGCCACCAGTCAGGGTCGACGGCTACCTGGAGCACCCGGCGGAGGCGTTCGCGCAGTACGCGGCGGACGGTGTCGAGCGGGTCGTGTGCGAGGAGAAGCACATGGGCTCGCGGGCGGTGGCCCTGGTGTGCCGGGACGCGGAGGCGGCCCGCAAGCGGTTCGGCGTGGACGGCCCCACCGGATCCCTCTACACCCGTACCGGCCGTCCGTTCCTCGACGACGACGTCGCTCACCGAGGAGATCCTCGACCGGGTGCGCACGGCGATCGGCGAGGCCGGCCTCTGGGACGGACTGGAGACCGACTGGCTGCTGCTGGACGCCGAGCTGATGCCCTGGTCGCTGAAGGCGTCCGGGCTGCTGCGGTCGCAGTACGCCGCCGTGGGCGCCGCGTCCGGCGCGGTGCTCCCGGGCGCGCTGGCCGCGCTGCAGGGCGCGGCCGCGCGGGGCGTCGACGTGACCGGGCCTGCTGGCCCGCACCGCGCGAACGGTCCGCCGACGCGGCCGCGTTCACCGAGGCGTACCGCCGCTACTGCTGGACCACGGACGGCCTGGACGGCGTCCGCCTGGCACCGTTCCAGATCCTCGCGGTCCAGGGCCGCAGCCTCGCCGCCCTGCCGCACGACGAGCAGCTCGCCCTGCTCGACCGGCTCGTCGAGCACGACGGCAGCGGCCTGCTCCAGACCACCCGGCGGCTGTACGTCGACACCGGCCGACCCGGAGTCGGTCCAGGCCGGCGTCGACTGGTGGCTGGAGATGACCGGCCGCGGCGGCGAGGGCATGGTCGTCAAGCCGGTCGGCGCGCTGGTCCGCGACAGCCAGGGCCGCCTGGTGCAGCCCGGCATCAAGTGCCGCGGTCGCGAGTACCTGCGGATCATCTACGGCCCCGAGTACACACGCCCGGAGAACCTGGCCCGCCTGCGCTCGCGGTTCCTCAACCACAAGCGGTCCCTGGCGATCCGCGAGTACGCCCTGGGCCTGGAGGCCCTGGACCGGCTGGCCGAGGGCGAGCCGCTGTGGCGGGTGCACGAGGCGGTGTTCGGGGTGCTGGCGCTGGAGTCGGAGCCGGTGGACCCGAGGCTGTGAGCCGGACGCCGATCGATTCCGGCCAGGCTTGTCCCGACTGGGGCGATCCTGGCCGGACGTCGTCCTTCCGGCCCCATTCGTCCCTGGTTAACCGCTGGTTGCCGTGCTAACTTCGCTGGTCGGTCAGGCAGGTGTACCGGCTCAGGGGGAAAGTCGGTGGGAACACACGCGGGGTTCGGCGAACCCGAGGGCGGCTCCGGGCGTGCGGACGGCTTACGGCTGCTGCTGGGGCTGACCAACGCCCTGTGCGGCCTGGGCTGCATGGAGGACGCGCAAGGGCGGCTGCACTTCGGCGTCGTCCTGGGAGACCTGCTGGGACGTCAGATCGACCTGCGCGGCGTCAAGTTGCGCGAGGACGTGGTGCTGCTGGCGCGGGCCGCGCTGAACGTGCCGGGCGGCGAACGCGTACTGGTCGAGGTGGTGCGGATCCTCGAAGGAGACCTGGCCGGCGACGAACTCGACCAGCTGCTCGACCAATGGCTCGCGCCCGCCCCGCCCCCCGCCCTCCAGGGCCCTATTTCTCGCGACGACGAGACCGTCGCCCGTGCCGTCCTCGTCAGGGGTGAACTCCCCGCCGCCCGGTTGCGCGACTCCCTGGTCGAAGAACTCAACGGCCTCGACCTGCCCACCGGACTCGCCCCGGAACAACTCCTCGCGCACGTCCTGGACTGGAACGTGCAGCCGGACGGACTGCCCCCCGCCGTCCTGCTGATCGACCACGCCGCCCGGCTCGCCGCCACCCCCGGGCACCGCACCGCCCTGTCCGGCTGGGTCGACGACTGGGCCCGGCGCGCCGGCCTGACGGGGCCGGTGGAGGAGCGCCGCAAGGAGCGCGGCACGGTGGAGAGCGATCCGGACATCCCACGCTGCCTGGTCGTCGCCGTCGAACCGGCACGGGACGGTTCCGGCGAGGTCGTCGTCCGCCCCTGGCTCAACACCGTCCCCGGCCACTGGGACCCCCAGCCCGGCGAACCCGCCACGACCACCCTCGACGAGCTCGGCACGGCCGTCCAGCGCGCGTTACGGCAGGGCGCCCGCCTCTGGTCGGCGCCGCGCGAACCCGACCCGGGTGGACGCAGGCAGCCACCGCCGTACATCGAGTTCGTCCTTCCGTACGACCTCCTCAACCACGATGTGGCGGGCCTGACCTTCCGGATCGGCGACGGGCAGCCGTTGCCGCTCAGCCTGAAGTACGGGGTGCATCTGCGCAGCCTGGAGCGGATGCGCACGGACGACGCCCTGGTCCGGGACCAGTGGCGGGAGCGCTGGCACACCCTGCGCGAGCACGGCGTCCTGGTGCACGGCTGGCGCGAAGCGGACGGCGGCCGGCTCGGCGCGTGGCAGGCCGGGCTCGCCGGGGAACCAAGACATACGGCGGTGGTGCTCGACGCCCCGACCGACGTCCTGGCACTCGAGGCCCTCAAGGCCGCCATAGCGGAAGGGGTGGGGCTCGCGATCTGGGACCGCAGAGGTGTCTTTCGCGAGGAGCGCCGGGAAGTGGTGACCGCCCTGTTCGCCGCGGCACCCACGCCGGCGAGGATCCCCGTGGCCGTTCACCTCCTGCGCAGGAACGCCGAGAGCGAGGGCCGGGGACCCGGTGAGCTGCTCGGCCGGCATATCGGCTTTTTCTGGGACGATCCGACGCGTCCCGTTGACTTCCAGCCCACCGACCCAGGCGATCTCGCCAGCGAGGAGGCATCCGCATGAGCGCGCAGGAGCAGACGGTCCCGAACGGCTGGCGGATCTTCCACGGCACGGGCAGCGCCCCCGCCGTCCCGCCCGTACTGCCCGCGCCGCCGCCCTGGCGCCGCTTCCAGGGCGACCCGCCCCGGCCGGTGCCGGCGGCCGACCCGCAGGCAGCGTTGCGCCGCCTGGGCCCCGGCGATGTCACCCCGCAGCTGGGCGAGGAAGAGATCGACATCGTCAACGCCGCGCTGCTGCTGCGCCGGCCCTTGCTGATCACCGGGCCGCCCGGCGTCGGCAAGTCCACCCTCGCCTATCTCATCTCCCGCGAGCTCGGCCTCGGCCGGGTCCTGGAGTGGAACATCGTCAGCCGCACCACCCTGCGCGACGGCCTCTACGCCCACGACGCCATGGGCCGCGCCCAGGCCATCGCCGCCTGGCGGGCCGGCCTGCGGCACGCGGCCGCCTGGGACCCTCAGGACGAGGGGCCGGCAGAGGACGCTGACGTCAACACCGCGCTTACTCAAAAACCTCGTCAACTTCCCCCAGTTCTCGGCGACTTCGTCACTCTCGGCCCCCTGGGGACCGCGCTGCTGCCCTACGATCGTCCCCGTGTGCTTCTCGTCGACGAGCTCGACAAGAGCGACATCGACCTGCCGAACGACCTGTTGCACGTCCTGGAGAACGGAAGCTATGACGTCCCCGAGCTGGTACGCGACGCAGCGGACAGCGCGCGCGTCCACACCAGCGACCCCGGGGGCCGCGCCGAGGTGCGCGACGGGCGGGTCGAGTGCCGGGAGTTCCCGGTCGTGGTGATCACCAGCAACGGAGAGCGCGAATTCCCCGCGGCCTTCCGCCGGCGCTGCCTGCCGCTGGAGATGCGCACGCCCACCCGGGAGCAACTCCTGGCCATGGTCGAAGGGCACCTCGGAACCCGCCCGCAGGGCACGGAAGACCTGGTCGACCTGTTCGTCCAGCGGGTCCAGGCCGGCGGAACCCACTCCCTGGACCAGCTACTCAACGCTGTCCAGATGACTACCGCGGGTGGTTTCCAGGCGGATGGTGACGGGCGTAAGCTCGTGGAAATGCTCCTACGCGACCTCGCGAAGGGCCGCTGAATGAAGGGCTATCCCAGGGAGCACGCATCCGGGCTCGGCGACGGATTTCCCGTTTCGGGGTCGTCGCCTCCTTCGGCGTTCCCCGACTCCGCCGACCAGGCGGCAGAGCACGGAGCGCCGGTACCGGCCGCCCTGGAACAGCCCGTCCCGCGCTGGCAGGACGTCGCCGACGCGGTCTGGCTCGCCGCGTACTGGAACCGCCACGGCGGCCCGGCCGCATCCGGCCCCCCGTCGGCGGCGGGCCGCACGGCCGCACCCCCGGCCCCGCCTCCCGTGCGCCCATCCGAAACGGGGGGCGCTGACCAGCCCGACACACCCCCGGCCGACCGGCCCCGCCCCGCGGGCATCGCCCCCGACGGCGTACGTCCCCCGCAGCCGCCCGCCACTGCCGGTGTGCCGGCCACTGGCTCCGAGGGTCTCGACGACCGGCCGCAGCCGGGGACTGTCGCCGCACTGCCTGGAGAAGCGGCCGTACCGGCCCGCCTGTTACCCGACGCCGAGGGCCGTTTCACCCTGCGCCTCGGGCAGCCGCTGCTGCCCGCCGACGACCCCCCGCAGCAGGCCCCGGGACGCACCACCGCCCGGTTCGCCCGCGCCCTGCATCAGCTGGCCCGCCGTGTGCCGTCGCGCGACACCCTCGAGCTCGACGAGGAGACCACTGCCGAGCAGGGGATCATCGACGGCATGTGGATGCCCTTCCTGCGTCCCGCCCGTACGGCCGCCTTCGACCTGGTCCTGCTGGTCGACGACGCGCCCACCCTGCGGATCTGGGAGGAGTCCACCGCCCGTCTCGCCCAGGCCGCCGAGCACAGCGGCGCCTTCCGGTCCGTGCGCACGGTCCGGGTGAACGTGCCGCGCACCGGGACCGCCACCCTGCGCTGGAGTGCCGGCCGGGCCGCCGCCGACCCCGCCGAACTCCTCGACGGACGCGGCGACCGCGTCTTCCTCGTGGTCACCGACGGACTCGCCCACGGCTGGGCCGCGCCCGCCGCCGACGACCTGCTCGCCCGGCTCGCCCACGCCGGCCCGACGGCCCTGGTGCACCTGCTCCCGCCGCATCTGCGTCACCGCGCCTCGCTCTACCCGTATCCGGCCGTTCTGGAGGCCGGCGGATTCGGCGCCGCCAACAACGGACTCGAACACTGGGCGCCGCCCGGCGGCCCCGACCCCCTGCGACCGCTGCCCGACGCGGGCGACGGCTCCGTGCCCGTCCCTGTGCTCTCCCTGAAGCCCGGCTCCCTCGCCGCCTGGGCGGACCTCGTCACCGGGGAGCGCGGAGTACGCCGCGCCCTGCCGGTCGTCCTGGCCGGCGCCCTCACCAAGGGATCGCCCGCGCCCGGCCTGCGCGCCCCCCGCTTCCCGCGCGCCGCCAAGGCCGCCGTGCGCCGTTTCTTCACGCTCGCCACCCCGGCCGCGCGTCGGCTCGCCACTCAACTCGCCGCCATTCCCTTCGAGTTCGATCTCGTGGAACAGCTGCGGCGGCGCACCATGCCGGAGACCGGCCCGGACCACCTCGCCGAGATCCTGATGGGCGGGCTGATCGACTGGGAGAGCGGCGGCGAGGGGCGTCCCGAGTTCGCCGACGGAGTCCGCGAGGAACTGCTCGCCACCACCACCCGCAGCCAACTGGCCCACACCGTGAGTGTGGTGGGCGAGCTGCCCGCCGCGGGTGCCCGGGGTGTCGCGCTGCGGGCCGCCCTGCGCGACCCGATGGGCGCCACGCTGCCCGACCCGTCCGAGCGGGGCTGGGTGCGCAGCGAGCTGGCCGTGATGCGGGCGCTCTCGGGACCGTACTCCGAGCGGGCCCGGCGTATCGAGCCCGGTCTGTCCGGTGCCCGCGGGCCCGGTGCCGCCGAACGAGTGAGTCCGGGAATCTCCGGAGTTGCAACTTCTGAGGTGCACCGCGCGGCTCATGAGGGATTGTCCGACGGAACGGGAAGTCTGCCACCGTCGAACGGCCCCCAAGAAGCTGGAGAACCACCCGTGCCACCCCTGGTAACCGACGCCATCTCACAAGAACCCCCGGAGGCTGAGCCCCCCATGCCGAGCACCACGACCGGAACGCCCGCCGCCCTACTGGTGAACGTGCCTCTGCGTAACACGTCGTTCGTCGGCCGGCAGGCGCTGCTGAGGGCCGTGGAGGAGCAGCTGGGCTCGCAGGACACGGCGGCGGTGCTGCCGCACGCGCTGCACGGCCTCGGCGGTGTCGGAAAGTCCCAGCTGGCGCTGGAGTACATCTACACCCACCAGCACGACTACAAGGTGATCTGCTGGATCCCGGCCGAGCGGGAGAGCCTCATCCTGGCAGCGCTGGCCCAGCTCGCGGCCCAGCTGGGCGTCGCCCCGGCCGGCCAGGACAGCCTGGGCGCCCCGGCCGCCAACACCGCCGTGCCCGCCGTGCTCGAGGCACTGCGCACCGGAGCGCCGTACGACAACTGGCTGCTCGTCTTCGACAACGCCGAGGACGTCGAGGCCGTGCGCCAGTACTTCCCCACCAACGGCCCCGGGAAGGTCATCGTCACCTCCCGGAACCGCGCCTGGGAGAGGGTCGCCACCCCGCTGCCGGTGAACGTCTTCGAGCGGCAGGAGTCGATCGAGCTGCTCCAGAGGCGTTCGCCCGACCTGACCACCGAGGACGCCGACCGGCTCGCCGAGGCCCTGGGCGACCTGCCGCTCGCTGTGGAGCAGGCAGGCTCCTGGCGTGCCGTCACGGGCATGCAGGTCGACGAGTACCTCGACCTGCTCGCCCAGCGCAGCCCGGAGATCCTCGAACTCGACCCGAACCCCGACTACCCGGTCTCCGTCGCGGCCGCCTGGGACATCTCGCTGGAGCGGATCAAGGAGAACAATCCGGGCGCCCGGCAGCTGCTGGACATCTGCGCCAGCATGGCCCCCGAGCCCATCCCGCGGTCCATGCTGCGCGGCAGCCGGGGCGTCAGCATCACCCCCGAGATCGACCCCCTGCTGCGCGAGTCGATCAAACTGAACCGCGCCGTCCGCGACCTCAGCCAGTTCTCCCTGGTCAAGGTCGACCCGCGGTCCGACACCCTGCAGATGCACCGTCTCCTCCAGACCGTGCTCCTGGCCAAACTGAGCCGCCAGCAGCGCGAGCGGATGCGGGACGCCGCCCACCAGCTGCTCTCGGCCGCCAAGCCCGGCCCCTACGGCTCGTCCCTGGAATGGCGCGCCTACCAGGCGCTGCTCCCGCACACCCTCACCTCCCAGGCGGTGACCAGCAGCGACACCTACGTACGCGATCTCGTGTACGACACGGTGTGGTTCCTGTACTTCTGGGGTGACCACGAAGGCGCCGCCGACTTCGCCCGGCAGGCCTGGAGCGCCTGGCTCGCCGCCTCCGGAGAGGAGGACGTGCACGTCCTGCGCATGACGAAGACGTTCGCGTTCCTGCTGCGCCAGATCGGCCAGGTGCCCGAGTCCATCCCGCTCACCGAGAAGGCGCTGGAGGTGTCCCGCCGCCTCGAGAGCTATCCCGAGGACCTGATCGACTCCTTGTGCGAGATGGCCGACGCCCACAATTACCAGGGCCGGTTCGAGGAGGCACGGCAGCTGACCGAGGAGGCCACCGAGCTGGCCCGGTCCCTGTTCGGCGCCGACGACCCGGCCACGCTGCGCGCCACCCACACTTACGGCGTCGCCCTGCGGCTGTGCGGCCGGTTCCGGGAGGCCCTGCCGCTGGACCAGGAGAACGCCCGGCAGCGCGAGCTGCTGTTCGGCCCCGCCAGCTTCTTCGCCCTCAACACGCTCAACGCGCTCTCCATCGACATGCGCGAGAGCGGCGACTACCCCGGCGGCCGCGACTTCCAGGAGGACGCCTACCGCCGGGCTCGCAGCGCACTCGGCGACGAGCACCCGCTCACCCTGCGCGTCGCCCGCAACCTCGCCGTGTGCCGGCGCCGCGACGGGGCGCTCACCGAGGCCACCAAACTCTCCGAGGAGACGCTGCGGCGCTTCGTCGCCCGCTACGGGCCCGACCACTTCGACTCGATGTCGACCGCGACCAACGTGTTCGTCGACATGCGCCTGGCCGGGGACTTCGACGGTTCCCGCCAGCTCGCGGAGGTGACCGTACGGCGGTTCGAGCAGCGCCTCGGCGACAACCACGCGTACACCCTGCTGGCCCGGGCCAATCTGGCCGCCACCCTGCGGGCGCTCGGGGCCATCGACGCCGCGCAGGAGCAGGAGGACGACGCCGCCCGCAGACTGGCCGAGTCGGTGGGGGCCCGCCACGTCACCACCCTGACCGTCGCCATCGGCCAGGCCAACACGGCGTACGTCCGCCTCGACTTCGACCGGGCGTGCGAGATCGACGAGGCCAATCTGCCGGTGCTCGCCGAAGTCGCGGGGGAGGAGCACCCCCTGACGCTGTCCGTGATGGCGAACCTCGCCCTCGACCTGCGGGGCCTGGGCCGCGGGGTCGAGGCGGACGAACTCCAGCGCAAGGCCGTGGAGGGCTTCGCGCGGGTGGTCCGCGCCGATCACCCCTGGCTCGCCGCGGCCCGCCAGGGTCGCCGCATCGAGTGCGACATGGCCCCGATGCCGATGTAGCGGCCGCTTCGGCCGGGGTGGCACCCGTGTGCCGCCCCGGACCGGTCAGCCCGCGTCCGCCACCGGCGTGGGGGGCGCGCCGTCCGAGGGGTGCTGCGACACCGGGGCGTCGGCGGCGTGGCCCGGGAGAGGCCGGTGCACGGCCTCGGCCCGGCCCGGGGCGGGTGTCGGCTCGTGGTCGGACAGGCGGCGGACCAGGATCAGCAGGGGCTGGGTGAGCAGCGTCGTCGCCAGGGCCATGAAGACCAGCACCGTGTAGAGGGGCTTGCTCAACAGGCCTGCTTGGAAGCCCGCGTTGAGGGCGATCAGCTCCGTGAGGCCGCGGGCGCTCAGCAGCACACCGACGGTCCGTGCGTCATCACGGTCCAGTCCGCCCATACGGGCCGCCACCACACCGCTGCCGACCTTTGTGGTGACCGCCAGCACCGTGACCACCAGCAGCGCGATCCAGCCGGTGCCGTTGATGTTGTTCAGGGTGACGGACTGCCCCGAGAAGACGAAGAAGTAGGGCACCAGAAGCGAGCTGACGACATGCAACGGCCGCAGCAGGTCGGGATCGAGCGTGCCGTCTTCCTCACGCGGGCAGACGACCCCCGCGAGCAGGGCACCGCAGATGGCGTGCAGCCCGAGGAACTGCGTCACCGACGCCGACGCGCAGGCGAAGCCGATGAGCAGCGCCAGCCGCAGGGACGGCTCCATCCGGGTCCGCCACAGGAGCCTGCGCAGCACCGGCCGGGCCGCCACCAGCATCAACGCGGCGAAACCGGCGGCGATCAGGGCCCGCCACTGCCAGCCCAACGCGTGCTCACCGCTGTCGCTGTCCAGCATCGTCCCGGCCAGCACCGCCCACCCGATCACGTCGAGCAGTCCTGCGGCGGACACCGCGAGGACGCCCGGCACCGTGTCGGCCAGGTTGTTCTCCCGCACGATGGCCGTCAGCACCGGTACGGCCGTTATCGACAGGGCGACCCCGGCGAACAGCACCATGCCGGCCGTGAGCACGGGCATGTCCAGGGCCCGCAACTGCTCCCGGAACAGCAGCGCACAGCCACTGCCCACGGCCATCGGGACCACGAACGCGGCCAGCGCAACCGTCACGACCGTGCGCGCCCGGTCTCCAAGGATCTTCAGATCGAGCTCGTATCCCACCGCGAACAGGAAGACCACCAGGGCGAACTGCGCGAGCCCGGTCAGCGCGGTGCCGATCTCCTGGGGGAACAGCACCTTGTAGGCATCCGGCGCCGTACTGCCGAGCAACGAGGGGCCGAGGGCGATGCCCGCTGTCAACTGACCCACGATGTACGGCTGCTTCAACCGCTGGGCCACCCAGCCGGCGCCATGGCCGACGGCCAGGATCAGGGCCGAGGCGAACAGGAAATGCGTGACCACCGCTTCAGCGCTCACTGCGTCCCCCTGTGTCCAGTTGTCGTGGCCGGTGGTTCGGCCGGGGGTGGGTCTTCGTACGTGTGCTCGACCCCAACCTCCTTATGGTACTGGTAACTTGGCGGCGTATCGGCAGTCGTACACAACTCTGCACCGGTGTCACGGGGGGCACATGGCGACGGTCGTCTTCATCCATGGAACAGGGGTGCGCGAACCAGGCTTCTCGAAGCTTGCGGGGCGCGTGGCGGCCGGACTGACCGCCCTGCGCGACGGACTTCGCATCGTGCCGTACTACTGGGGCGGCACGCACGGCGCCACGCTCGCGGCGGGCGGGGCGAGTCTTCCCGCCGAGCCGGGCGGCACGGCCCGGGGACTGGCCGAGGGGGACCTCGACGACGAATCGGCCGCCGCGTGGGCCGCTCTCTACGCCGACCCGTACGCCGAACTCGCCCTCGCCGCGGCCGGTGCGCCGCAGGTTGTCGAGCGTCCGCCCGGATCCCTGCCCCCTGATCAGGCGATACGGGAGCGGCTACTCGCCCTCGCGGCCCAAGGTGACGCAGCGGCTGCCGAGTTGGGGCCGGGGCTGGCCCGCGCCGCCACCGACCTGGCGGCCCAGCAGCTGCTCGCCCCAGCCGCCCGCTCAATCGCCCCTGACGACCTCGCGGCCCTCGCCGCCCGCAGTGTGACCGCCCGGGTGATCGCCGACGCCCTCGATTCCGACGCCCCACTGGTGCCGGTCGGCGACCGCCGGGACGCCGTCGCCGACCGGCTCGCCGTGGCACTCGGTGCACAGCCCCGGGGCACGGAACGAGGGGTGCGCTCCCTGGTGCTGCGGGTCGCGGGTTCTGCGGCATCCCGTGCCGTCGTGCGCCGCCGCCGCGCCCTCACCGAGGCCGCCCACCCCGCCGCCGGTGACATCCTGCGCTACCTCAGCCGCGGCGAGGCGGCCCGAGCCGAGCTGCGCGGCCTGGTCACGGGCCTGGAACCGCCCGTCACCCTCGTCGGTCACAGCCTGGGCGGCATCATCGCCCTGGACACCCTGATCTCCGCCCCGCTGCCGCAGGTCCGGCTCCTGGTGACGGCGGGGTCCCAAGGGCCGTTCCTGTACGAGTCCGGGTCCCTGCCCTCCCTCGAACACCCCGCACGCCTGCCGTCCCACGTACCGGACTGGCTGAACCTGTACGACCCCCGTGACCTGCTCTCCTATCTCGGCGCGGGGCTGTTCCCCGGGCGGGTCACGGACGTCGCGGTCGACAGCCGCCAGCCCTTCCCCGCCGCGCACAGCGCCTACTGGACGAATCCCGAGGTCTACCGGCACATCGTGGACCGGCTGCCGTGAACCCCGCCCGGGTGCATGCGCTGATCGTCGGCGTCGAACGGTACGACGCCGGGCCCGGCTGGGATCTGCCCGGGCCGGCCCGGGACGCCGTGGCCTTTCACCAGCTGTTGCGGGCGGCCGGGGTGCCGGACCACCAGCTCCGGCTCCATCTCGCCCCGTTGCCGCCGTACGTCCCCGAGGTCGCCTACCAGCCCGCCGATCACGCGACGCTGCGCCGCGCCCTCGTCCGGGAACTGCCCCTGGCCCAGGGCGATGTCCTCTGGGTGTGGTGGGGCGGACACGGCGTCCTGGACCGTGCCGGGCACCTGCGGTTGTTCTGCGCGGACGCCAGTACCGCCGACAAGCTGGGCATCGACCTGGATTCCGCGCTCGACCGGTACGCGGGCGACGCCGTACCGGCCCTCGCCGATCAGCTGTGGATCGTGGACGCCTGCGAGACCTTCGAGGAAGACCTCGCTTTCCGGGAGCAACTGCCGCCGGACGCCCTGCCGGTGGGACGGCGCAACCTCGCCCATCGGCAGACGCTGCTGCGGGCGGCCGGGCGGGGGAGGGTCGCCGCCAACGATCCCGGGCGTGGTACGGGGCTGTTCTCCGAGGTCCTGCTCGGGCTGTTGGCCGACCGGAACGCCGTTCTGCCCGCGTTGCCCGATCCGGAGGGACTGTTTCCGGCCGTACGGGCACGTATCGCGGCCCTCAGGGAAGCGGGACGTACTCTGCAGTATCCGGAGATTCGGCTGCAGAGCCCCGAGCGCACCGAGATCCTGGCGCCGGCCGCACCGTCGCCCGAGAGGCGTCCGGCCTCGCCGTTGCAGCGGGCCGTGGACGCACTCGTCGCCTACCCGCTGATGAGGGACCCCACCGAACGGCAGGCAGTGGTCGCCTCGTTGGACCCGCGTGTCACTGCCACGCTGCCCCGTCACAGCAAGGCCCGTACCGATGTCGTCGGCATCCTCAACAGGCTGGCCCGAGGCCGGCCGCAGATGCTGTGGGAGCTGTTCGACGCGGTTGTCTCCCTCGATGACGATCCGGATCTCAGGAACGAACTGGGCGCCGCGTTAAGGGAGTTCGAGGTCTCGACGAGGCGCCCGTGATGATCAGAAATGATCGAGTGGCGTGATCGTACGGTTTTCGACCGGGGCAGGAATGGCCATGATGGAAAAGGACACGGGCACGGGGCATCGCGTGCCACCGTGCGAGAAGGGGGAGCACCTTGGACCAGCCGCCCGCTCTGTGCCACGCCGGAGCCGCCGTCCGTGAGCATGCCACCGCTGCGGGTACCGACGTCTGGGAGTCGGATCTTGCCGACCTGACGGGGCTGCCCCTGACCGCCCTGGACGGGGTCGCCCCGCTGCGTCCCTCCGCCCGGCTGCTCGGGGAGGTACTGCGCGCACGCGGCAGTATCAGAGGCGGAAACGACGGTCCGGGGGGTGCCAGGGCCGAATAGACGCACCCCGCCGCACGGCAGACCCCACACGGGCGTGTCGTGGGCCCGCCGGGGCCTGTACGCCCGCACCCGCGACCGGAGGTCCCCGCATGCCCAGCGAGCCGCGCCCCGCTCCGTTCCGCATGCCCGAACGGCTCTTCGCGGAACTGGCGGCGGGAGGCGGTTCCGCGCAGGCCGTCGCCTTCCTCGAAAGGGCGGAGCGGGCGCGCAGGCTGCTGCTTCTGCGGACCCTGCTGGACCGACTCGGCACGCTGCGGACGCCACTGAGCCCCGCCGGCGAGGCCTGGGGTGTCCTGAAGGAGGCCGCCGCGGCGGCACCCGGGCCGGTCGACCGGCTGCTGCTCGCCCCGGCGACCGGCGGCTGGCTCGCCCATGTGCTGCGCCGGCTGCACGGCACCGCGTCGGGCCCGCCGCTGTGGGCGGAGGCCGGGCACCTGTGCGCCCTGGCCGTCGCCGCGTCGCTGCATGCCGGTACTCGGGCGGACCTTCGGGTGCCCCTCGCCGACGGCGGACTGCCGCTGCCGGGGCTGGGGCTGGCCCGACTCGCCGGATCGGAAGGCGGGCTGACGGTCGCACGCGCCTGTACGAGCGGGGGCGAACTGCGTCTGTCCGGCCCGGGCCGCGACGGCGGCACCGTCACCGTGACGATCCGCCCGGCGACGCGCCCCTTGCCGACAGCGGCCCCGGCGGCGACAGCGGCCCCGGCGGCGACAGCGGCCCCGGCGGCGACAGCGGCACGGCCCCGGCGGCGAAGGCCCCGGCCCCGGCGGTGACAGCGACACCGGCCCCGGCGGCGACAGCGGCACCGGCCCCGGCGGCGAAGGCCCCGGCCCCGGCGGTGACAGCGACACCTACCCCGGCGGCGACAGCGGCACCGGCCCCGGCGGCGACAGCGACACCGGCCCCGGCGGCGAAGGCCCCGGCCCCGGCGGTGACACCGACATCGACCCCGGCGGCGACATCGACCCCGGCGGCGACACCGACCTCGGCGGTGACACCGACATCGACCCCGGCGGCGAAGGCCCCGGCCCCCGACGCCGGTCCCGGCTGGCTCCCCCTGCGCACGCTCACCCACTCCACCTCCACCGGAACCGTCGCCGTCCCCCTGGAGGATCTCGACCCCTACCGCGACCTGGACGACCCCCTGCCGCCCGCGCGGCTCGACGTCGACGAAGCCGAGGCCTGGCAGCGGCTGTTCGAGGAGGCCGTCGCGCTGCTCCGCACGCCGGGCGGCGAAGGGCCGGGCCGGTTCGAACCCGGCTGGATCCGGGCCGTGGTGCCCTGGGGGCGTACCAGCACGGTGCCGCCCGCCCCGCCCACGGTCCTGGTCTCCGCCTCCAGCGGTGACTCGTTCGGGGCCATGGTGATCGCCCGCCCCTCGTCCGCCGTGGCGCTCGCCGAGACGCTGGTGCACGAGTTCCAGCACAGCAAGCTGGCCGCCCTCCTGCATCTCTTCCCGTTGCTCGACGACGACCGGGAGGAGCGCTACTACGCCCCCTGGCGGCCCGACCCGCGGCACCTCACCGGTCTGCTGCACGGCGCGTACGCCTTCACCGGCGTCGCGGGCTTCTGGCGGGGCCGCATGGCCGTGGCGCGGGACGCTCCGGCGGCCGACACGGCCGGGTACCACTTCGCGTTGCGCCGCCTGCAGAGCCGGCTCGTCGTGCGCACCCTGCTGGCGGAGGGCCGTCTCACCCCGCCGGGACGTGCCCTCGTGTCGGGCCTCGCCGGCACGCTCGACGGCTGGCTGCGCGAGCCGGTCCCGTACGCCGCGCTGACCCGTGCCCGGACGGCTGCCGCGCTGCACCGCACCGAGTGGCGCCTGCGCAATGTCGCCCCGCCCTCCTCGGGATCTGGAGGCCCCCGCTTCCGCGACGACCGCACCTCCTGGCCCGACGTCCGCACCCACGCCTTCGCCGACCGTCCGGTCACCCCGCACACCGCCGACGAGCACCTTGCCGCCGGAGACGCCGCCGCCGCGCTCGCCCGGTACGCCGACCAGCTGGCCACCGATCCCGCCGAGCCGCACGCCCTGGCCGGCTGGATCGTCGCGCGTGCCGTGCTCGAACCGGGTCGGACGACCCGGCGGATGCTGGCCCGGCCTGAACTGCTCCAGCCGCTGCCCAGCGGATGAGCGGGCGGGCCCGGAGGTGATCCAGGGCGCGTCCCGCCCCGGGCTCGTTGTCGTCAGGGAGACGCAAACAAGAGTTCGTGGAAACGCGCGAGCAGCGCGTCAACAGGCGCTCCGATGGTCAGGATGGAGGCATGGCATACCACGTCCATTCCGAGGCCGGGCGGCTGCGCCGCGTCATCCTGCACCGGCCCGATCTCGAGCTCAAAAGGCTCACCCCCAGCAACAAGACCTCGCTGCTCTTCGACGACGTGCTGTGGGTGCGCAGGGCCCGCGCCGAGCACGACGGATTCGCCGACGTGCTGCGCGACCGGGGCGTCACCGTCCACCTCTTCGGTGACCTGCTGGCCGAGACACTGCAGGTCCCGGCGGCCAGAACCCTCGTCCTGGACCGGGTCTTCGACGAGAAGGAGTACGGCCCGCTGGCCACCGACCACCTCAGAGCCGCCTTCGAGAACCTGCCCGCGCGGGAACTGGCCGAGCTCCTGGTCGGCGGCATGACGAAACGCGAGTTCCTGGACGAGCACCCGGAGCCGGCCTCGGTGCGCTTCCACGTCATGGAACTGGACGACTTCCTGCTGGACCCCCTGCCCAACCACCTCTTCACCCGCGACACCTCCGCCTGGATCTACGACGGCGTCTCCATCAACGCCATGCGCTGGCCCGCCCGGCAGCGCGAGACCGTGCACTTCGAGGCGATCTACCGGCACCACCCGCTGTTCCGGGACGAGACGTTCCAGGTGTGGTCCGAGGGGCAGGCCGACTACCCGTCGACCATCGAGGGCGGGGACGTGCTGGTCATCGGCAACGGGGCCGTCCTCATCGGTATGAGTGAGCGCACCACCCCGCAGGCCGTCGAGATGCTCGCGCACAAGCTGTTCGCCGCCGGATCCGCCGAGACGATCGTGGCCCTCGACATGCCCAAGCGGCGTGCCTTCATGCACCTCGACACCGTGATGACGATGGTCGACGGCGACACCTTCACCCAGTACGCGGGCCTGGGCATGCTCCGCTCGTACACCATCGAACCGGGTGTCGGCGAGAAGGAGCTGAAGGTCACCGACCATCCGGCGGAGCACATGCACCGCGCGATCGCCGCCGCGCTCGGCCTGAACGAGATCCGTGTGCTGACCGCCACCCAGGACGTGCACGCGGCCGAGCGCGAGCAGTGGGACGACGGCTGCAACGTGCTGGCCGTCGAACCGGGCGTCGTGGTCGCCTACGAACGGAACGCCACCACCAACACCCACCTGCGCAAACAGGGCATCGAGGTGATCGAGATCCCGGGCAGCGAGCTGGGTCGGGGGAGGGGCGGGCCGCGGTGCATGAGCTGCCCGGTCGAACGGGACCCCGTGTAGGCGGCGCCCCCACCGGCCCCGTATAGACATGCTGAGTTTCGTATAGTATTCCAGGAGTCCTGTGTCCCCGTATCCCTGGAGCGCCCCCATGGCGACAGCCCCGAGTGCCCTCGCCGGCCGCCACTTCCTCAAGGAGCTGGACTTCACCGAGGAGGAGTTCCGCGGTCTGGTCGAGCTGGCCGCCGAGCTGAAGGCCGCCAAGAAGGCAGGGACCGAGACCCAGTACCTGCGGGGCAGGAACATCGCGCTGATCTTCGAGAAGACCTCCACCCGCACCCGCTGCGCGTTCGAGGTCGCGGCCGCCGACCAGGGCGCCTCGACGACGTACCTCGATCCGTCCGGCTCGCAGATCGGCCACAAGGAGTCGGTCAAGGACACCGCGCGGGTGCTGGGCCGGATGTACGACGGGATCGAGTACCGGGGCGACAGCCAGCGGAACGTGGAGGAGCTGGCGGCGCACGCCGGCGTCCCCGTCTTCAACGGGCTCACCGACGACTGGCACCCCACCCAGATGCTGGCCGACGTGCTGACCATGACCGAGCACTGCGCCAAGCCGCTGACCGGGATCGCCTTCGCCTACCTGGGCGACGCCCGCTTCAACATGGGCAACTCCTACCTGGTCACCGGCGCCCTGCTCGGCATGGACGTGCGTCTCGTCGCCCCGAAGGCCTACTGGCCGGCCGAGGAGGTCGTCGACCGGGCCCGCGCGCTCGCCGAGACCAGCGGCGCCCGCATCACGCTCACGGAGGCCGTGGACGAGGGTGTCCGTGGCGCCGACTTCGTCGCCACCGACGTCTGGGTCTCCATGGGCGAGCCGAAGGAGGTCTGGGGCGAGCGCATCACCGCCCTCGGCCCGTACGCCGTGACCATGGACGTCCTGCGCGCCACCGGCAACCCGGACGTGAAGTTCCTGCACTGCCTGCCCGCCTTCCACGACCTGGGCACCAAGGTCGGCCGCGAGCTCCACGCGGCGCACGGCCTGGAGTACCTGGAGGTCTCCGACGAGGTCTTCGAGTCGGCCCACTCGGTCGTCTTCGACGAGGCGGAGAACCGGATGCACACCATCAAGGCGGTCCTGGTGGCAACCCTGGCCTGAGCAGGCCCTATGCCGACCGGCGTCGCTGAGCCGGCACCACAGGCAGCCGGAACCACACCGCCTTGCCGGCCTCGGTCGGCCGGTGCCCGCACGACGAGCTCAGGGCGCGGATCAGCAGCAGACCGCGCCCGTGCTCCTGCCAGGGGTCGGGCGGCCCGCCGGCCGGACGGGTGAGGTCGCCGGGCGGGAGCGGGCTGGTGTCGTGCACCTCGACCTGGCAGCCCGACGGCATCAGCTCCACCACCAGCTCTATCGGAGCCTCGCCCGAGGTGTGCTCCACGGCGTTGGCCACCAGTTCCGCCGTGAGCAGCTCCGCCGTGTCGCAGTCGGCCCCGTGCTCCAGCTCGGCCAGGGCCGTACGGACCAGGGCACGGGCCACGGGCACCGCCGCAGCGGTGTGCGGCAGCGCGATGCGCCAGGAGGCGGGGGCTGCGGGGAGTTCGTGCAAGGCGGGTCCGTTCATGGAGCAGGACATCCTGCTTTCAACCTTATGAATGGTACGGCGCCGCTCTTCAGGGGCGTCCGAGGGGCACCGTCCGAGGGCACCTTCGCCCCCGTGCCGGACGGCTTACCCAGGTGAACGGGGTGCCGCGCGCAACTGCTCCCGCCGTTACACCGGTGTGGACGATCTGTGACGGATGTAACCGGCCCGGGCCGCACCCGGCTCCCACGGAACTCCTACCCGGACGGTCTATCGCGCACTCATGACGACAGTCACAGATGAGTGATAGCTTCGTGGGGTAGAGCTCAGCGAGACAGTGCCCGCCCGAGGAGGCCGCACGTCATGAGTCCCTTCACCGGCTCCGCCGCCCGCACCCCCGGCTGGGAGCATCTGCGCGTCGAGCCTCACCGACGGCGTCGCCACCGTCACCCTGGCCCGCCCCGAGAAACTCAACGCGCTCACCTTCGGCGCGTACGCCGACCTGCGCGATCTGCTCGCGGAGCTGTCGCGGGAGCGGTCCGTACGGGCCCTGGTACTGGCCGGGGAGGGACGCGGCTTCTGCTCCGGCGGCGACGTCGACGAGATCATCGGCGCCACCCTCGGCATGGACACCGCCCAGCTCCTGGACTTCAACCGCATGACCGGCCAGGTGGTGCGCGCCGTCCGGGAGTGCCCTTCCCGGTGATCGCGGCGGTGCACGGCGTGGCGGCGGGCGCCGGAGCGGTGCTCGCCCTGGCGGCGGACTTCCGTGTCGCCGACCCTTCGGCCCGCTTCGCCTTCCTCTTCACCCGGGTCGGCCTGTCCGGCGGCGACATGGGCGCGGCCTACCTCCTGCCGAGGGTCGTCGGCCTCGGCCACGCGACCCGCCTCCTGATGCTGGGGGACCCGGTCCGGGCTCCCGAGGCCGAGCGCATCGGCCTGATCAGCGAACTGACGGAGGAGGGCCGCGCCGACGAGGCCGCACAGCAACTGGCCCACCGCCTGGCGGACGGCCCGGCCCTGGCCTACGCCCAGACGAAGGCCCTCCTCACGGCAGAACTGGACATGCCCCTGGCGGCCTCCGTGGAACTGGACGCCTCCACCCAGGCTCTCCTGATGACCGGCGAGGACTACGCAGAGTTCCACGCCGCTTTCACGGAAAAGCGCCCTCCCAAATGGAGCGGACGGTGACTGCAACGCCCTTCAGGAGCGCGGGGCTGTGTCGATATGCGGCTCCGCCGCGGGGCGCGACCCGCCCCAACGCCCCCGCACCCGCACAACAACACAAGCCACCCCCTACGCGTGGCCATCATCGGCGGCGGCCCCGGAGGCCTCTACGCCGCCGCCCTCCTCAAACGCCTCGACCCCACCCGCGACATCACCGTCTGGGAACGCAACGCCCCCGACGACACCTTCGGCTTCGGCGTGGTCCTCTCCGACGAAACCCTCGGCGGCATCGAACACGCCGACCCCCAGGTCTACGAGGCCCTCCAGCGGGACTTCATCCGCTGGGACGACATCGACATCGTCCACCGCACCATCCGCCACACCTCCGGCGGCCACGGTTTCGCCGCCCTGGGCCGCAAACGGCTCCTCGAAATCCTCCACACCCGCTGCCGCGAACTCGGCGTGGACCTCCGCTTCCACACCGAGGCCCCGACCCCGGACCTCCCGCAGACCCACGACCTGGTCATCGCCGCGGACGGCATCCACAGCACCACCCGCGAGACCTACGCGGACGTCTTCCGCCCCCAGGTCACCACACACCGCTGCCGCTACATCTGGCTCGCCGCCGACTTCGCCTTCGACTCCTTCCGCTTCGAGATCGCCGAGACCGAACACGGCGTGATGCAGCTGCACGGCTACCCCTACGCGCCCGACGCCTCCACCGTGATCATCGAGATGCGCGAGGAGGTCTGGCACGCGGCCGGCTTCGACGAGCTCGACGAAGCCGGAGTCGGTCGAACGCTGCGGCAAGATCTTCGCGGAAGCACTCCGCGGCCGCCCCCTGAAGTCCAACAACTCGGCGTGGACGACGTTCCGCACGGTCGTCAACGACCGCTGGTCGCACGGCAACGTCGTCCTGCTCGGCGACGCCGCCCACACCGCCCACTTCTCCATCGGCTCCGGCACCAAGCTCGCCGTCGAGGACGCCCTGGCTCTGGCCGCCTGCCTGGAGGAGCGGGACTCGCTCGCCGGAGGCCCTGACCGCGTACGAGGCAGGAGCGGCGGACCGTCGTCGCCTCCACACAGCGCGCCGCCCGCGCCAGCCTGGAGTGGTTCGAGAACCTCGCCCTGTACCTGGACCAGCCGCCCCGCCAGTTCGCCTTCAACCTGCTCACCCGCAGCCGCCGCGTCACCCACGACAACCTGCGGCTGCGTGACTCCGCACTTCACGGAGGCCGTGGAGCGCGAGTTCGGCTGCCCGCCCGGCACGCCCCCGATGTTCACCCCGTTCCGGCTGCGCGGCCTGACCCTGCGCAACCGGGTCGTCGTCTCGCCCATGGACATGTACTCGGCCGACCGACGGCGTCCCCGGCGACTTCCACCTCGTCCATCTGGGCGCTCGGGCGCTGGGCGGGGCCGGGCTGGTGATGACCGAGATGGTGTGCGTCAGCGAGGAGGGCCGGATCACGCCCGGCTGCGCCGGCCTCTACACCGGCAGGCAGGCCGAGGCGTGGCGGCGGATCACCGACTTCGTGCACGCCCAGGCTCCCGGCACCGCGATCGGCGTGCAGCTCGGCCACAGCGGCCGCAAGGGCTCCACGAAGGCTGATGTGGGAGGGCATGGACGAGCCGCTGCAGGAGGGCAACTGGCCGCTCGTGGCCGCCGTCCGCGCTCCCGTACAAGCCGTACAGCCAGACCCCGCGCGAGCTGTCCCGTGCCCAGCTCACCGACATCCGCGAGCAGTTCACCGCGGCCGCCGCCCGAGCCGCCCGGGCCGGCTTCGACCTGCTCGAACTGCACTGCGCCCACGGCTACCTGCTCTCCGGCTTCCTCTCCCCGCTGACCAACCGGCGCACCGACGCCTACGGCGGCTCGCTGGCGAAGCGGCTCCGCTTCCCGCTGGAGGTGTTCGACGCCGTACGGAACGTGTGGCCGGGGGAGCGGCCCATGACCGTCCGCATCTCCGCCACCGACTGGGCCGAGGGCGGGACCACGGCCGAGGACGCCGTCGAGATCGCCCGGGCCTTCGCCGCGCACGGCGCCGACGCGATCGACGTGTCGACGGGCCAGGTCGTGGCGGACGAGCGGCCGGAGTTCGGACGGTCGTACCAGACGCCGTTCGCGGACCGGATCCGCCATGCCACCGGTGTCCCGGTGATCGCGGTCGGCGCGATCTCCTCCTGGGACGACGTCAACTCCCTGATCCTGGCGGGCCGCACGGACCTGTGCGCCCTGGCCCGCCCCCACCTCTACGACCCGCACTGGACCCTGCACGCGGCGGCCGAGCAGGGCTACACGGGCCCGGCGTCGCCTGGCCGGCCCCGTACCGGGCGGGCAGCCGCCGGCCCCAGACGGGCCGAACGGACGCCCCGAAGCCGCGTCTGAGCCTGTGAACGAACCCGTGGGCCGATACGCCTAGGGCGCGAAGTCCGTTTCCTTCGCCGCGGTGATCCGGGCGCCCATGTTGCGCTCCATCATTTCCAGGGCGGCGGACGCCAGATGAGGGTGGATGGAGGCGACGGCGTCCCTGGGCACCGTGACCTCCAGGTGGCGGATGTGCGCGTCGAGGGCGGAGTAGAGGACGCACTGCTCGGTGACCTGGCCGGTCAGCACGATGTGTCCGACGCCCAGGCTCCACAGGAGGTAGGACAGGGGCGTCTCGAAGAAGACCGAATGGCGGGCCTTCACCACGAAGAGGGACTCGTCGTCCGGTCGTATCGGCTCGATCAGGTCGGCGTGCGGTCGGGCCAGCGCGGTGTCCACGAGCTCTCCGTGGTGCGAGCGCCACCGTCCGAAGTTGTCGTTCGCGTAGATCACCGGTACGTCCGCCTCGCGGGCCCGGCCGATCAGCTCGGCGATGACGGGCACGACCCGTTCGACGGACGGCACGAGCAGCTCGGCGTCCTCGTGGTCGTATGTGTTGATCATGTCGACCACGATCAGAGCCGACCGCGTCGGGCCTGCCGGCCGATCCATCGCGTCTCCCGATGAGCATGTGGTGCGGGTTCCGGGAACGCACTGCCGAGTACCCGGTGGCCTGGTGGGCCTAACGAAGGGATGCGGTGTCCTGGGAGCGGTGCCGGCCGCGGGACACGATCTACACCCCCACGAATCCCGCGCCCGCGTCCCGCAGCCGCTCGTGCAGGCCCCGGAACACCGCAGCCGAGCGCACGCCCGGCCAGTCCGCGGGCAGCAGCGCGGACGGGCAGGCCCGGGTCGGTGTAGGGCAGGTGGCGCCAGGAGTCCAGGGCGAGGAGGTAGTCGCGGTAGGCCTCCTCGGGCGGGGTGTCCTGCGCGCTTCTCCCAGTCGTGCAGCACGCGCGCGTGGCGGTCGAGGAACGCCTCGTGCTCCTTGGCGATGGCGGCCAGGTCCCACCAGCGGGCGACGGCCTCGGCGGTCGGCGCGAAGCCGAGGTGCTCGCCGCGGAAGAAGTCGACGTACGCGTCGAGGCCGCAGCCGCTGCAGGGTGTGCCGGGTCTCCTCGTACAGCCGCGCCGGGCGCGATCCACACGCCCGGTGCGGCCGTGCCGAAGCCGAGGCCGGCCAGCCGGGAGCGCAGCACGTGCCGCTTCTGCCGCTCCGACTCCGGCACGGAGAACACGGCGAGCACCCAGCCCTCGTCCTCGGGCGGGGCCGTGGCGTAGATGCGCCGGTCGCCGTCGTCGAGCAACTGACGGGCGTCCGGCGACAGTTCGTAACCGGCCGCGCCCTGTGCGGTGCGGGCGGGCAGCGAGCAGCCCGCGCCTCTTGAGCCGCGACACCGAGGAGCGAACGGACGGGGCGTCCACGCCGACCGCGGCCAGCAGCCGGATCAGTTCGGCGACGGGCACCGGGCCCGGCGCGAAGCGGCCGTACGCGCCGTAGAGCGTGACGATGAGAGACCGTGGTGCATGCTGGTCGGACACGTTGATCATCTTAGGTCGTACGGATCATTCCTGGTCGCCCTGTCGTGGGTCCCCTCCGGTCGCGCAGCCGGAACCGCTGGAGCTTGCCGGTCGCCGTGCGCGGCAGCGCGTCCAGGAAGACGATCTCGCGCGGGCACTTGTACGGCGCCAGCTCGCTCTTCACGAAGGCGCGCAGCGCCTCGGCGTCCCGTTCGCGCGCCCTCCTTGAGGACGGCGTAGGCCACCACGACCTGCCCGCGCGCCTCGTCGGGCCGTCCCACCACCGCCGCCTCCACGACGTCCGGGTGCCGCAGCAGCGCGTCCTCGACCTCGGGTCCGGCGATGTTGTACCCGGCTGAGATGATCATGTCGTCGGCGCGGGCGACGTACCGGAAGTAGCCGTCGGGCTCGCGGACGTAGGTGTCGCCGGTGATGTTCCAGCCGTCGCGTACGTACTCGCGCTGCCGCGGGTCGGCGAGATACCGGCAGCCGACCGGCCCGCGCACGGCGAGCAGACCCGGCTCGCCCGTCGGGCACCGGCCGCCCGTCCGCGTCCTGCACGCGCGCGTGCCAGCCCGGTACCGGGAACGCCCGTCGTCCCGGGCCTGATGTCGCTCGTCGGCCGCGGAGACGAAGATGTGCAGCAGCTCGGTGGCGCCGATGCCGTTGATGACGCGCAGCCCGGTGCGCTCGTGCCAGGCCTGCCAGGTGGCCGCGGGCAGGTTCTCGCCCGGCCGAGACGCAGCGGCGCAGGGACGAGACGTCGTAGCCGTCGAGCTCGTCGAGCATCGCGCGGTACGCCGTCGGCGCGGTGAACAGCACGGAGACCCGGTGCTCGGCGATGGCGGGCAGCAGCTGCCTGGGGCCGGCCTGTTCGAGCAGCAGGGCGCTCGCGCCGGCCCGCAGCGGGAAGACCACCAGCCCGCCGAGCCCGAAGGTGAAGCCCAGCGGAGGACTGCCCGTGAAGACGTCGTCCGGGTCGCGGCTCGCAGCACATGCCGGGAGAAGGTGTCGGCGATCGCCAGCACGTCCCGGTGGAAGTGCATGCAGCCCTTGGGGCGGCCGGTGGTGCCGGAGGTGAAGGCGATCAGCGCCACGTCGTCGGCCGCCGTGTCGACGGCCGCGTACGGCGTGCCGGGCGCCGTGGCGGTTGCAGCAGGTCGTCGGGGGCGTCACCGCCGTACGTCGTGATCCGCAGGCCGGGGATCTCGGCCTTGGCGAGGTCGTCGACGGCCCGGATGTCGCACAGCGCGTGCCGCACCCGGGCGATCTCGCAGATCGTGCTCAGCTCGTGCGGGCGCTGCTGGGCCAGCACGGTGACCGCCACCGCGCCCGCCTTCAGCACCGCCAGCCAGCAGGCGGCCAGCCAGGGGGTGGTGGGGCCGCGCAGCAGCACCCGGTTGCCCGGGACGACGCCGAGCTCGCCGGTGAGCAGCGTGGGCGACCGGTCGACGCGGGCGCGCAGTTCGCCGTACGTCCAGGTGTCGCCGGAGGCCTGGGTGAGGAAGGCCGGGCGGTCGCTCGGGCGGGCCGGTCGAGCAGTTCGGCGGCGCAGTTGAGCCGTTCGGGGTAGCGCAGCTCCGGCAGGTCGAAGCGGAGCTCGGGCCACTGGTCCGGGGGTGGCAGATGGTCGCGGGCGAAGGTGTCGACGTGGGCGCGAGCGGCTCGGTTCGCCGGTGCGGAGCTGCCATACGGTTCGCCCCCTTGGTCGTGGTGGGCTCGCACCTGGAGCGTATCGTGTTGGTGACGACAGTCAACGGTGCGCGATAGCCTCGGAGTGCGCCCAGCCGGCCGCAGCGGAGCGGCGGGAAGGGACCGGCGATGACCGCATTCTCGCTCGAACCGGCACAACTCGCCTGGTGCGCCGAGCTGCGCACCCTGGCCGCCGAACGGCTGCGCCCGCTGGCCGAGAAGGGGGAACCCGGCCACGTCAACCGGCCCCTGGTCGCCGAACTCGGCAGCCTCGGGCTGCTCGGCCGGCTGTTCACCTCGGGCGCGCTCGACCTGTGCCTGATGCGCGAGTCCCTCGCCCACGCCTGCACGGAGGCCGAGACCGCCCTCGCCCTCCAGGGCCTCGGCGCCCATCCGGTCCACGCCCACGGCACCGAGCCCAGCGCACGCGCGGCCCGCTGGTCGTCGCCGCCGACGGTCGCGCCTTCGCCAGCGAGCGACGCGCGGATCGGCGGCCTGACTCGCGCTGAGCGGGCCGCGGAGCGCCGGGGCCCGGCGGCGGCGGCCGCTGGAGCTGCGGGCGGCGCGGCGAGCGCTGGGCACCGAGGACACGGCACCGGCCGGGACGCGGGTCACCGCCGCCGAGGCCGACGCGAACGTCCCGCCCGGGCGCCGGTCGCCGACCCCCGTCGGCCCGCCCCGACGGCCCCGCCCGCTGGCGGCTCACCGGCGAGAAGTGCTGGATCTCCAACGCCCCCGAGGCCGACTTCTACACCGTCTTCGCCCGCACCACCCCCGGCGCCGGCGCCCGCGGCGTCACCGCCTTCCTCGTGCCCGCCGACCGGCCCGGCCTCACCGGCAGCGGCCCTCGACATGCTCTCCCCGCACCCCATCGGCGCCCTCGACTTCGACGCCGTGCCGGTGACCGCGGACGACGTGCTCGGCGAGCCGGACCGCGGCTTCCGGGTCGCGATGGGCACCCTCAACCTGTTCCGGCCCAGCGTCGGCGCCTTCGCCGTCGGCATGGCCCAGGCCGCCCTCGACGCGACCCTCGCGCACACCGCCTAGCGCGACGCCTTCGGCGGCAAGCTGAGGGACCTCCAGACCGTCGCCCACCAGGTCGCCGAGATGGCCCTGCGCACGGAGGCGGCCCGCCTGATGGTGTACGCGGCGGCGACGGCGTACGACGAGGACGCCCCGGACGTGCCCCAGCGCGCCGCCATGGCGAAACTGCTCGCCACCGAGACCGCGCAGTACGTCGTCGACACGGCCGTCCAGCTGCACGGCGCCCGCGCCCTGCGCCGCGGTCACCTGCTCGAACACCTCTACCGCGAGGTGCGCGCCCCGCGCATCTACGAGGGCGCCAGCGAGGTGCAACGCGGCATCATCGCCAAGGAGTTGTACGCCCGACACAGGAGGCCGGTACAGTGACCACCGAGCGCGTCAACCCGCCCGAACTGTCCCCGCCCACCGGCTTCTCCCACGCCGTCGTCGCCACCGGCATCGCGGGTCGTGTTCCTGGCCGGGCCAGACCGCCCTCGACGCCGACGGCAAGGTGGTCGGCGGGACCCTGCCGGAACAGTTCGAGCAGGCCCTCACGAACCTGCTGGCCGCCCTGCGCGGCGGCCGGCGGCACGCCGGCCGACCTCGCGCGCGTCACCGTCTACGCCACGGACGTCGCCGCGTACCGCACCCACGCCGCCGAACTCGGCCGCATCTGGCGCCGAGTTGGCCGGCCGCGACTACCCGGCGATGGCGGTCGTCGAGGTCGTACGCCTCTGGGACGAACGGGCGATGGTGGAGCTCGACGGCTTCGCGGTACTGCCGTAGGGCCGGTCTTACTGCCGTAGGGCTCGGTCGTGCAGCTGGAGGGCTCGGTCGTGCAGCGGTAGCCGTGGGTCGTGCTCAGGCCGCCACGGCGAGCCGCTCGGCCGTCACCCGGTGCGGTGCGACGACGCGGCCGTCGGGCAGCAGCTCACCGCTGTCGTCGAAGACGATCGCCCCGTCGCACAGCAGGCTCCAGCCCTGCTCGGGGTGGGCGGCCACCACATGCGCGGCGAGGAGTTCGGTCGCGGGGCACGAGGGCTGGTGGGAACACATGGCGCACCTCCACGTCGGTAGCGGCCGAGCCGGAGGATTCGTATGACTCGTACAGGTAGACCATGCTCCCGTTTCCGAACTCATCGGAACACGCCCGCCGGGAAGCGTGACAACGCCGCGGACAATTCTCTGGACGGATCCACGACGGTCGGCGCGGACTCGCCACCGAAGGGGTGAGGATCACGGCCGTCGGCCCGGCGCGCCGGGTACGAGTGGAATGCCCGACATTCCGCCTATCGGGAGGTTCCGCCCATGCCTGTACGTCCCCTCCTCGGCGCGGCGGCCGGCGCCGCGCTGCTCCTGCTCGCCGGCGCGCACCGCGGCGCCCGCCGACCGATGTCGCCGCGGAGCCCAACGAGTCCGTGACGGTCGACGCGGCGGGCCGGATCGGCCGCCGACGGCACCGTCACCCTCTCCGGCACCTACCGCTGCATCGAGCCGCCATCGGCCCGGTCTTCGTCAGCTCCTCCGTCGAGCCAGGGCGCCTCCACGACCCGATACGGCATCGGCGGCACCCTGGCCGTGTGCGACGGCGCGGAGCACCGCTGGGTGAACACGGGCAGGCACGCCCGGGCGTGCTGGTGCCCGGTGCGGCCCACGTCGAGGCCACCCTGATGGAGCTGCCGCGGACGACTTCAGCGGCCTGCCGCTGCCCAGCTTCCACGCGGTCTACGGGCGGGACATCACCCTGACCCGCCGCTGATCGCACAACGGTGAACGGACCGGTGAGCAGCCCGAGTTCACGGGGTGCCGCCGGTCCGGCCGTACCGGTGACCTGGGCCTGACGCACCGCGGTGGTGCGCGGAGGCCCTCCTTGACTGTTTAATTGCGAGGTCTATGCAACAACCTGTCCAGAGCAACAACGTCCAGAGCAGCAACGGGGTGAGGTCACATGTCGACCCGTCGGATACGAGGGGCCGCCGTCACGGCGGCACTGGCCGCGGCGGTCACCGCCTGCTCGGCCCCCAGCAGCGGCGGCCAGGGCGACGCCGAGTCCGCGGGGTCCGTGGCCATCGGAGTGGCCTCCGAGCCGGAAACCCTCAGCCCGCTGCTCGGCTATGGCAAGGACGGCAACTCCAAGCTCTTCGACGGGCTGCTCGCCCGCGACGCCGACCTGAAGCTGGAGCCCGCCCTGGCGGCAGCACTTCCCGAGATCGCCGACGGCGGCCGCACGTACACCTACACCCTGCGCGACGGGGTGAAGTTCAGCGACGGCGAGCCGCTGACGGCCGCCGACGTCGTCTACACGTACCGGACCGTCCTCGACGCCAAGACCAACAACGCCTTCAAGAGCGAGCTGGACGCCGTCAAGGAGGTCCGGGCGAGCGGTGACGACAAGGTCGTCTTTACGCTCAAGTACCCCTACGCACCCTTCGCCGCCCGCACCGTGCTGCCCATCGTCCCCGAGCACCTCGCCGGCGAGCAGGACCCCAACACCGGCTCTTTCAACACCGAGCCCGTCGGCACCGGTCCCTACGTCCTCGCGAACTGGAGCAAGGGCGAGAAGCTCACCTTCAAGGCCAACCCCGACTACTGGGGCGGCGAGCCGAAGGTGAAGACCTTCACCATGGCGGTCATCGGCGACGACAACGTCCGCGCCACCCGGCTGCGCGCCGGCGACCTCGACGGCGCGGTCCTCCCGCCCAACCTCGCCGCCACGTTCAAGAACGACGACGGAAAGCGCACCCACCAGGCCAGGTCCTACGACTTCCGGGCCGTCACCCTTCCCACCGCGGACAAGGTCACCGGCGACCGCGCCGTGCGGCGGGCCCTCGACGCCGCCGTGGACCGCGAGGCCATGGTCGGCAAGATCCTCGACGGGGCCGGCCGCCCGGCGTACGGGCCGCTGCCCGTCGACGACCCCGCCTTCACGAAGGACCTCGAACGCACCCAGGACCTCGGCAAGGCCAGGAAGATCCTGGACGAGACCGGCTGGAAGCCCGCCGAGGACGGCATCCGCACCAAGGACGGACAGCGGGCGTCCTTCACCCTCCTCTACCCCTCCGGCGACAAGGTCCGTCAGGACCACGCCCTCGCCTACGCCTCCGACGCCAAGAGGGCAGGCATCGACGTGAAGGCGGAGAGCGCCACCTGGGAGGTCATCGAGCCGCGTATGAAGGACACCGCCGTCCTCGCGGGCTTCGGCAGCACCGGCGACCCCGACTTCGGCCTGTACACCCTCCTGCACTCCTCCCTCGCCGGCGACGGCTTCAACAACATGGCCCGCTACGACAGCCCCGCCGTGGACCGCGCCCTCGACACCGGCCGCCGCAGCCAGGACCCGCAGACCCGCCGGGCCGCCTACGACAGGCTCCAGCGCGCCCTGGTGCAGGACCCCGGCTACACCTTCCTCACCCATATCGACCACCTCTACGTGCTGGCCGACCGCTGGGACGGCCTGAGCACCCAGCTCGAGCCGCACGAGCACGGCTTCGCCAGCGGCCCCTGGTGGAACATCGAGGACTGGCAGCCGAAGAAGTGACCCGCCTGCCCTGGGGAGCGATGGCGCGGCTGGCGGGGCGGCGGGCGCTGTTCGCCGTCCCCGTCCTGCTGGTCGTCACCTTCGGTGTGTTCGCGATCGCCGCCGCCTCCCCGTTCGACCCCGTCAAGGCCTACGCCGGCACCGCCGCGCTCGGCGCCGACCAGCAGACCCTGGACCGGCTGCGCGAGAACCTCGGCGTGGACCAGCCCTTCGCCGCCCGCTGGTGGCACTGGCTGACCTCCGCGCTCAGCGGCGACCTCGGCCACTCCAGCGTGCTGCGGCAGCCGGTCGCCCAGGTGATCGGCGAACGCCTCGTGTGGTCCGCGCTGCTCTGCGCGGTCGCCTTCGCCGCCGCGGTGCTGGTGGGCACGGTCCTCGGCGTGCTCGCCGCCCGCCGGCCCGGGTCGCTGCTCGACCGGACCGTCACCTCCCTCGCCTACACGCTGGAGGCGGCCCCGGTCTTCTGGATCGCCCTGCTCGCGATCTGGCTGTTCGCCCTCCAGTGGGACGTCCTCCCGGCCGGCGGCCTGACGGACACCGGCAGCGAGCAGGTCTCCGCCGGGCAGGTCACGAGCCACCTGGTGCTGCCCGCCGGTGTCCTCGCGGTCTCCCAACTGCCGTGGTTCACGCTCTACGTGCGCCAGGGCGTCGGCGACGCCCTGGCCGAGGACCCCGTACGCGGCGCACGCGCCCGCGGCCTGAGCGAACGCACCGTCCTGCTCGGCCACGCCCTGCGCTCCGGAGTGCTGCCCGTGCTCACCCTGGTCGGCTCCCGCGTACCCGAACTCATCACTGGGGCTCTGCTGGTGGAGAGCGTCTTCAGCTGGCCGGGCATCGCAGCCGCCACCGTCGAGGCGGCCACCGCCGTCGACTTCCCGCTGCTCGCCGCCCTGACGACCCTGGCCACCGCCGCCGTACTCGCCGGGAACCTGCTCGCCGACCTGCTCTACGGACTGTTCGACCCGAGGGTGAAGCTCAGTGACATGTGACGCATCGGCGCCCGCCGGCGCCCCGGCCGAGTCCCAGTGGCGCTCGCACGGCCCGAAGCGCCGCTCCACCCGCGAGCTGCGCGTGCGCACCTCCGCCGCGCTGGTGGCCGCGACCCTCCTCGCCGTGCTGCTCGTGCCGCCGCTGGTCCAGCTCGACCAGCAGGCCGTCGACCTGGCAGCCAAGCTCCGACCACCCTCATGGGCGCACCCCTTCGGCACCGACGACGTCGGTCGCGACCTGCTGCTGCGCTGCGTCTACGGCCTGCGCGTCTCGTTGCTCGTCGGAGTGGCGGCGGCACTGACGGCGAGCGTGGTCGGCACGGCCGTGGGCGCCGACGGCCGGCGCGCTGGGAGGCTGGGCCGACCGTGCTCTGATGCGGGTGGTCGACGCGTTCTCGTCCGTGCCGCACCTGCTGCTCGGCATCTTCATCGTCGCGATGTTCCGACCCGGCGTCTGGCCGGTGGTCATCTCCGTCGCGCTCACCCACTGGCTGTCCACCGCGCGGATCGTCCGCGCCGAGGTGCTGTCCCTGCGGTCGAGGCCGTACGTCGACGCCGCCGTCTCCGGCGGGGCGTCCCGGTGGCGGGTGACGGTACGGCATCTGCTGCCCGCCGTTCTTCCCCAGGCCGCCCTCGCCGCCGTGCTGATGGTGCCGCACGCCATGTGGCACGAGTCGGCGCTGTCCTTCCTCGGCCTGGGTCTGCCGACGCATACGGCAAGCCTCGGCACCCTGATCCAGACGGCCCGCGGCTCCCTGCTCGCCGGACAGTGGTGGCCGACCCTCTTCCCTGGCCTGTTCCTCATCGTCCCCACCCTCGCCATCGCCGGCCTCGCCGGAGCCTGGCGGGAGCGGATCAACCCCCGCCACCGATCGGAGCTGATGCTGTGAGCACCGGAGCGAAACCGGGCCGGGCGACATCGCCGCCGCGGCGGCCGGAGACCAGCCCGTGTTGTCCGTGCGCGGTCTGTCGCGTGCGGTTCCTCATGGCCGGTGGGCGCCGCGTCGCCGCCGTCACCGACGCCCGGTTCGACGTGGCGGCCGGTGAGTGCCTGGCCCTGATCGGGGAGAGCGGCTGCGGCAAGTCCGTGCTGGCCTCGGCCCTGCTCGGCCTGCTTCCCGGCAACGCGCAGACCGCCGGAGCGGCTCTGCTCGGCGACCTGGACCTGCTCGCGACCGACGAGCGGACCCTCGCCCGTACCGTACGGGGCCGGCTCATCGGACTCGTACCGCAGAGCCCGGCCGCTCACCTCACCCCCGTGCGCACCGTCCGCTCCCAACTGGAGGAGACGGTCGCCGCGCTGACCGCGACCCGGGGACGCGCCGCCCTGCGCGCCGCCGCCGAGGCCGCCGCCGAACGGGCCGCGTTCCCCGCGGACCACCTCGACCGCCATCCGCACCAGCTCTCCGGCGGCCTCGCCCAGCGCGCCGCCACCGCCCTCGCCCTCGTCGGCGACGCGCCTCTGCTGCTCGCCGACGAACCGACCACCGGGCTCGACCGCGACCTGGTGGACCGTACGGTCGACGAGCTGCGGCGGCACGTCGACGAGCCGGGGAAGGCCGGCGGCAGCGGACGTGGCCCTGCTGATGATCACCCATGACCTGGCCGCAGCCGAGCGCATCGCCGACCGGATCGCCGTGATGTACGCGGGCCGGATCGTCGAACTGGCCGATGCCGCGGACTTCTTCGGCTCACCCGGCCCCCGCCACCCCTACAGCCGCGGCCTGCTCCAGGCCCTCCCCGACCGCGCCTTCACCCCCATCCCCGGCATGCCGCCCGAACTCGGCGACCTCCCCGACGGCTGTGCCTTCGCCGCCCGCTGCGACCGGGCCACCGGCGCCTGCGCCGCTCCGCCGCCCGCCGGGCGCGGTCGCCTGCCACCACCCGCACAGGCCGGAGGACGTCCATGCTTGAACTGCGCTCCATCACCGCCGGATACATCAGGAACGCGCCGGTGGTCCGGGACGTCTCCCTGACCGTGGCACCGGGCGAGTCCGTCGGCCTGCTCGGCCCGAGCGGCTGCGGCAAGTCCACCCTGGCGCTCGTCGCGGCGCTGCTGCACCGGCCCGACTCCGGAACCCTCGTCCTCGACGGCGCACCCGTACGGCACTGGCGCCACCGCGCCCCGCGCGCCCTGCGCACCGCCTTCGGGGTCGTCTTCCAGCAGGCCAGGCTCTCCGCCGACCCCCGGCTGCCGCTCACCGACCTGATGGCCGAACCCCTGCGCGCCACCGGCCGTAGCAAGGAAATCCCCGGCCGCGTCGCCGAGTTGACTCGCCGCCGTCGGCCTCACCCCGGACCTGCTGACCCGACGGCCGCACGAGGTCAGTGACGGCCAGCTGCAACGCGCCTGCCTCGCCCGCGCCCTCGGTACTGCGCCCCCGCCTGCTGGTGTGCGACGAGATGACCGCCATGCTCGACGCCTCCACCGCGGCCGCCCTGGTCGCGGCCGTCGAGGACTACCGGGCCGCGACCGGCGCCGCACTGCTGGCCGTCGGCCACGACCGGACGCTGCTCGGCCGCTGGTGCGACCGCACGGTCCACTGGGACAGCCTGTCCTGAGACGCGCTACTCCTGGGCGTGCCGGATGGCGTCCAGCACGATGTGCGCCACGTGGTCGTCGGCGAGGGTGTACCGCGTCTCGCGGGCCTGACGCCGGGCGGTGACGATCCGGGAGGTGCGCAGCACCCTCAAGTGCTGGGAGACCAGCGGCTGGCTCACGCCCAGGGCTGTCACCAGTTCATGGACGTACTTCCCGCCGCCGGACAGTTCCCGCACGATGCCCAGCCTTACGGGCGAGGCCAGGGCGCGCAGCAGCTCGCTGGCCGTCTGCAGGGTCCGGTCCGGCTCGTCCGGCAGAGGAGAGGGCGTCGTTATCATATGCACACATTAGCATATGACAACGGTTTCCAATTCGGCGGAGTGATGCCGGCGCCGGGTCTCGTCAGTGGTCGTCCCAGTGTCCCTCGTGGGCGGCGTGACGGTGGCCGTCGTGCACGTAGTCCGTGTGGTCGCCGTGCCGCACGGCCAGGTGGCCGCAGTTGTCGCCGTGCTGGTGGTCGTGGTTCCGATGCACCGCGTGGGTGCCGTTCGCGCACTCGTCGGCGTGGCCCTCGTGCATCCGGTGGATGTGGCCGTCGTGGGCGTAGTCGGTGTGGTCGCCGTGGGTGAAGGCGACGTGCCCGCAGTCGTCGCCGTGGGCGTGCGCGTGGTCCTCGTGAGTGATGTGCTCGGCGGTGGTCATGGGGGTGGCTCCTCGCGTGTGCTCGTGGGTGCCCGCGGGACTCTTCGGCCGGGTGCGGTATGGCGACATTAACATATAGCGATTCCTGCATGTATTGTCCGGGCGTCCGCCGTCACCCGCCACCTGACGGGGTGCGAAGGGGTGATGCGGGGCTAGCGGACCGCGACGACCACGCAACTGTCGCCGTACTGCCAGACCGGCCCCGCCTTGCTGAACCCCGCCTGCCGCAACAGCTTCAGATGGGCCGAGAGGGGCAGCTCCGCGGGGCGGCCGGTGTCGAGAGGGCCCTCGCGGCGCCGGCGCTCCGCGAGGAGGTCGGTCAGCTCGGGGTCGTCGGCGACGGCGGCCCACCAGGAGCCCCAGTCCTCGTGGGCGAACGCCCGCTGCCGGTCGGCCCGGCGCTGCCCGACATGGGCGGTGATCCCGGCCGGGCCGACGCCGTCCTGGGGGAGATGGTCGCCGTTGACGAGGACGCCGCCGGGCCGCAGCAGCGTGGCGAGCTGTCGGTAGATGCGCAGCAGGGTGTCGCGGTCGAGGTAGTGCAGGGCCGTCGTGGAGACGGCGGCGTCCAGGGGCCGGTCCAGGCCCAGGGCCCAGGTCCAGCCGGGCGCGCCGATCTCCGTGTCGACGTAGCGGGCCGCGTCCGGGTGGTGGGTCCGGCCCAGTTCCAGCAGGACGGGGTCCCGGTCAACGGCCACGATCTCCGCGTCCGGCAGCCGCCGGATCAGCCGGGCCGCCAGGGAGCCGGGCCCGCAGCCCAGGTCGACGACGAGCGGCCGGGCCCCGCGCCCCGCCGTGACGTGCTCGACGACATCGGCGATCACCGTGAACCGCTCCTCGCGGTCGACGGCGTACCGCTGCTGCTGGAGCTCCCAGCGCTCCACCCATCGCTCCGCCGTCGCCAGACTCAGCCCCATCCGGTCGCGCCACCTCGCCGTCTCGCACCTGACTCTTGACGGCCCGAGCCTACAGGTGGAAACGGTTCCCATTACGCATAGTCGGCGGAGTCACTGGAGTGATGCAAGGACGGACAGCAGTCGGTCGATCTCCTCAACGGTGTTGTACACATGCAGACTCACCCGCACCGAACCGGTCTTCTCGCCCGCGTCGCCCTGGCAGTGGTGGTCGGAGCGGACCATGAAGCCGTGGCTGAAGAGGATGAAGCCCAGATCGCCCGAGTCGATGGCACGGTGGCGCAGGGTCACGATGCCCTGGCGCCGCTGCACGGCCGAGTCGGCGGCCAGACTGAGCGGGCAGCCGAGGATCTCGTAGGCGTCAAGACGGCGCAGCCCGTCGGTGAGCCGGGCCGCCAGGGCGACGGTCCACCGCTCGATGCGGTCCACGCCGGCGGCGTCCAGCCAGTCAAGGGCCGCTTCGAGCGAGGCGATGCCCACGGTGTTCGGCGTGCCGCTCCAGCCGCCGGGCGTGAACGCGGGACCGCGCGCCTGCCGCGCCCACACCGCGCCGGAACCGGGCAGGGCCAGCGCCTTGTGCCCGGAGAAGACCACGAAGTCGACGTCCGACTCGGCCACGGACACCGGCAGATGCCCGACGCTCTGCGCGGCGTCCAGGCAGATGACCGCGTCCGGGCCGACCGCCTCGGCGGATGCGGTGCACGTTCATGTCGCCGCCGTACACGTGGTGCACATGGGTCGTGGCGACGAACCGGGTGCGCGGGCCGGCCCGTTCGGCCAGCGCGGCGGTGGTCGTAGTCCCCGGAGCCGCTCTGGTACGGCATCGGCAGCACCCGGACGTGCACGCCCTGACGCGCGAGCAGCCGCCGGGCCTCCAGCCAGGGCGCGATGTTGGCCTGGTGGTCGGCGTCGGGTACGACGATCTCGTCGCCGTCGCGCAGGAACCCCGGCAGCCAGTCGCGGGCGATGGTGCGCAGCCCCTCGGTGGTGCCGCTCGTGAAGTGGACGGCGGACCGCTCCGGCCGGGTGTCCCCGAGGAACCGGGCGACACGCTCGCGGGTCCGCTCGACCAGCTCCGTGGTCCGGTTGGCCCAGGTGTAGGTGCCGCGCGCGGCGTTGGCGTTGCTGGTGGTGAGGTACGTCTGCACGGCGTCCAGGACGGCCTGCGGCTTCTGTGCCGTGGCCGCGCTGTCCAGGTAGGCCAGCTCCGGGGTGCCCGGTGACGATGGGGAACTGGGCGCGCAGCGCCCGCTGCCACTGGCGCAGATCGTCGCGGGTGAGCCGGTGCGGTCATGGCCGGTCAGTCCCGCACCAGGGGCGCGCCCGCGTCCCGCCAGGCGATGATGCCGCCGGCCAGGCTGCGCACGTCCGGGTGGCCCATCCGGGTCAGCAGTGCCGCGTACCGCGCGGACTGCTCGCCCACCGGGCAGGCCAGCAGCACCGGCCGGCGTCGGCTGAACGGCAGCCCGCCCTGGAGGAGTTCGGCGAACAGCTCGTCGACGATGTTGACCGACCCGTCGATGTGCAGCGCCGCGTACGCGAACGGGCTGCGCAGGTCGACCACGAGCGGCCGGTCGGTGTCGATCCACCGCTGGGCGTCGGCCACGCTGATCGACGGCGCCGCGCCGACCTCGGCGTCGGACAGGTCGGCCGGGGAGTTCTTCCGGGGCGGCCGGCCCAGCAGGTCGGGACGCCGCTGCCGGACGTAGCTCAGATAGCTCTCGACCCGGTCGCAGACGATGAACACCGCCGTCCGGCGCTCGGTCAACTCCGCGTCCAGGGCCGCGCAGATGGCGGACCGCGCCGAAGTAGGCCGCCGCCGCCGGTGGGGCCGGCCAGGATGCCGCAGCGGCGGTTCAGGGTCAGCATCCCCTCGATCGCCTCGTCGGCGCTCACCGACTCGATCGCGTCGTACGTCTCCGGGTCGAACAGGCCGACCTCCTGCACCTCGTCGATGGTGCGGATGCCGGGGATGAAGTCGGACTTGGCCGCGACCAGCCCGACGCACCTGCACCGACGGGGTCCTCCTCGCGCAGCGCGCGGGCGACGCCCGTGGAGGAACCGGCCGTGCCCACGCAGGCGACGAACCAGTCCGGCGCCCGGCCGTCCAGGTCCTTGACGATCTCCGGGCCGGTGCCGGTGCAGATGGGCCTCGGTGTTGCGCGGGTTGAAGTACTGGTCGGTGTGCAGATAGGCGCTGCCGGAGCGCGGACAGCGTCCGGTGGAAGAGGGTCAGCGGATCGTCGGTGGCGGTCGGGTCCAGGCACTCGCTCTGCCCCGGCAACTCCTCGATCTCCGCGCCGAGCAGCAGCAGGAGGTCCTTGATCTCCGGGACCCGCATCCGGTTGGTGACGCTCTTGAAGCGCCAGGCCGTGCATGCCCGCGATGACCGCCAGGGCCTTGGCCGTGTTGCCGCTGGACAACTCCACCACCTGGCTGCCGTGTTCGACCGCCTCGGGCAGCAGGGGGCGGGCCATGTTCCACGCGGCCCGGTCCTTGACCGAGCCGAACGGGTTCAGCATCTCCAGCTTGGCGTACAGGTCGATGTTCCGCAGGCCGTGCACGGCCGGGTCGATGCGCACCAGCGGAGTGTTGCCGATGGCCTCGGTGATGCTGTCGTACCTCACTGGGCTCCCCCCGAGGGCGTGATCGGCCAGAACTGGTCGTCGAGGCACCAGCGCCACGCGTCGCCGTCCTGCCAGGCGGCGACCTTGCGGGCGGCGGGCTGGTGCTGGGCGCGGGTGGCGTGGAAGTCCATGGAGTAGCCCGGCGGTGTTGGCGAAGGCCAGCAGGTCGCCGGGTGCGGGACGGCGGCGGCAGGAACACCTTGCGCCGGGTGATCAGGTCGGCCTCCAGGCACAGGTTGCCGAAGAGGTGGACGCCGACCGGGCCCCTCGCCGCGGCCCGGCGCCGCTTTGGGGACGACGACCGGGTCCATCAGCACGCCGTGGTCCTCCAGGGCGATGTCGTCCGCCTTCGCGGCCAGCCGTACGAGCAGTTCGCCGCCGGCCTCCGGTCGCGGACCTCCAGCACCTTCGCCAGCGTCAGCCCGCACTGGTCCAGCAGCGCCCGGCCGGGCTCGATGTGCAGGTCGTACAGGTGCTCCAGCAGCAGTCGCGGCCAGCGGGCGGCCGCCCAGCGCAGGCCGCGGGCTGGGCCAGCAGCTCGTCCAGGTAGGCCGGCGCCGGCGACGGGCCGGTGGGCCGGGTAGAGGCCGAGCGTGCCGCGCAGGGTGCCGGACTCGTTGCGCAGCCCGTAGCCGTGCCCGCCCCACGTCAGGGGCGGGCGCCGGCCCAGGACGGCGGCGGTGAGCGCCGTCGTGTACGCCTCCCACTGCTCGCCGCTCGGCGAGGTAGTTGACGCCGAACCCGCCGCCGACGTCCACGGCCCGGGGCCGCAGCCCCCGGCTCCGGCACGCCTCCAGGGCCGCCAGGCAGCCCGTCGAGCGCGGTCGCCTTCTCCGCGACGCTCGTCGTGTCCAGGTGGTAGGCCACCCCGATGAGGTCCACCGCGTCGCCGTGCCGCTCGACCGCCTTCAGCAGCGGCTCCAACTCCCGTACGGGCGTGCCGAACCGGCTGCGCCGGCTCAGCACTCTCACCCCCGACGTCTCGAACCCCGACAGCCGCAGCAGCACCCGCACCGGGGCGAGCGCGTGCCCTCGCACCAGCGCGGCGAGCTGGTCCAGTTCGGCGACGGCGTCGACGCTGACCGTGACCCCCGCGCGGGCCGCGAGCCACAGGAACTCGGGGTTCTTCGGCCCGGTGGCCATGATCCGGTCGGCGGTGAAACCGGCGCCGAGCGCGTGCTGCAGCTCGCCCAGCGACGCGACGTCCACGCCCGCGTCCGTGGCGGCCAGGCGGCGCAGCAGCGCGCTGGACCGGTTGGCCTTGTGGGCGAAGAAGACCTGGCCGGACAGATGGTGCGCGCGGTACACGGACCGGAACTCCTCCAGGTTCTCGGCGATCTGGTCCGGCACCACGACGTGCAGTGGTGAGCCGAGCGCGTCGGTGAGCGAGTGCAACGTCCCGGTCGCCGCCACGAGCGACCTCAGCCGTGGCTCCAGCCGCGGTTCGAGATACAAGGGCCGGCCGTCCATGCGCGCTCCCTCCCCTGAAGCCGCTGCGCCCGGCATCCGGGCACGTCGGACACTCCCCGCGTTTCGCCCTATAGCCCATATCCATTCTTCGGTCGCTTTACGCCCTGTTGGGCCCGGACCTGTCCTGTCGCCGGTGTGAAGCGGATCACGGGCCCGCCGTGCGGCATGCGCCCGACTTGCCCTCGTGGCCTATGAGTCGGAGCTGAACTGCGCCCTGGTCACCACAACTGCCGACCCTGGGCCGGCCTGGTCCGGGGGTGGGGGGATCACGGCCTCGATCGTCGGGACCGGTCCCGACGAGGGCTTCCTACCCTGGCGTCCCGCGCCGCCACAGGGCGGGACGGGACGGAGTGGACCGGCGACGTCGCGGGTGGTTTCACCGGTGGGGGAGGTGCGTGGGCCCGTGCGCGACCGCACGCAGGACACGGCGACAGGCGGGGGCAGCGCCCTGCTCGGGCAGGGGCAGCGGATCAACTCCGCGCTCGTCGTGGACCGCCGGCTGGGCGAGGGCGCCTTCGCCGAGGTGTACCGGGTGCGGCACCACATCCTCGGCCGGCAGGCCCTGAAGCTGTTCAAGCACGTGGCCTCGCTGGAGGTGACGTCCCGGATGCTCGACGAGGCCCGGATCCTGTCCACCCTGGGGCACCCCAACATCATCCGGGTGTTCGACGCCGGCACCGTGCAGACCTCCGAGGGCGTGCGCGGCTACATCACCATGGAGTACGCGGCGGGCGGCAGCCTGGAGCGGCTGATGGACTCCCACGCGGGCGTCGTGCCCGTCGGCGAGGTGACCGCCGTACTCCGGCAGGCCGCCGAGGGCCTCGCCGTCGCCCACGAGCGGCCGCACCCCATCGTCCACCGTGACCTGTCCCTGGCCAACGTCCTCATCACCTACGACGAGACCGGGCTGCGCGTGAAGGTGAGCGACTTCGGCCTGGCCAAGGAGACCGACCCGGGAACCATGGCGGCCAGCGCCCAGGGCACCGTCGCCTACATGCCGCCCGAGGTCCTGCGCCGCGGCAAGGGCTACGGGTGCCCCGGGGACGTCTGGGCCCTGGGCACCATCGCGTACTTCCTGCTCACCGGGCACTTCCCGTACGACGGCGGAGACCCGGTGCAGTCCTTCTCCCTGGAGCGGTTCACCCGGCCCTTGCGGCCGCCCCGCGCGTTCAACGACGACGTGGGACCCGAACTGGACCGGCTGGTCATCGACATGCTGCGGATCGACCCGGCCGAGCGGCCCGCCACCGCCCGTGCGGTCGCCGACCGTGCAGCCGACCTGCACCCGTCGCCCGGCCCCGCAGCCGCGGGTACGGCCGAGCCCGCCGAGTCCGCCGACGCACTGGTGCGGGAGGCCACCGCGCTGTCCCGGGTGCCAGGGAAGCTCGGCGAGGCCGCCGACCTGCTGGAGGAGACCATCAGCCGCTACCCACTGCTGCGGGAGCGGCATCTGACACGGCTCATGACCTGGCGCCGGGGGGTGATCATGTGACCACGCCGGTGCAGGACTTCGACCGCTTCGGAGAGCTGGCGGGCACACAGCTGTACCGCAGGAACGTCTTCGCCGTCACCGGCCTGCCCACCCACGCGGGCGGACCGGCGGTCCGGCGGCACCGGCAGAAGCTGGAGGCACGCCTGGCCGTCGAGGACAGCTGGCCCGGCGCCCCGGATCTGGCCCCGGCCGGCGGCTACGGCAGGGACGAGGTGCGCGCCGCCTTCGAGGGCCTCCAGGACCCGCGCCGGCGCATGGTCGACGAGTTGCTGTGGACGTGGGGCGCCCAGGACTCCGGCTGTGGCTGCGGCCCGGACGTGCACGAGCTGCACGACGCCGCCGTGCTGCTGCACGCCAGGGTGCTGGAGGCGGAGACCGGGCGGTCCCGGCTGCCCGAAGAGCAGCGGGCGTCCCTGTGGGAGAACGCGGTCTCCTCCTGGGGCCACCTGCTGGCCGGCGGGGCACTGCGCCGGCATGTCCGGCACCGGATCCGGGCGCTCGGCGACCCCCGGCTCGACGAGGACGCGGCCGACGACCTCCTGGCCCGGCTGCCGCGCCTGCTGGTGTCCCCCTTCCCCCAGCTCTTCGCCGACCGGGCCACCGCGAGCAGGATGACGCCGGTCTGCACGGCCTGGGCCGCGTTCCCACCCTTCACCGGCCTGTTCTCCGAGCTGTTCGAGCGCGCGGTGGAGGAGGCGTACGACATCATCCACGGCGACCTGCTCACAGCGGAGCGGGAACGCGACGCCGCCCACTACCGCCAGGCGTTCCTGCTGCTGCGCGACCGGGTCGTGCCCGGGTTCGAGGACATGGCGCCGCTCAGGCCGTTCGTCTCCGACTGGCGGTACGACGAGATCGCCCACGTCGTCGCCGTCGGGCTGAACAACCTCGCGGTGGAACTGCTCGGCATCTCCGTGCACCGCCCGCCGAGCGCCTCGCGCCGCGAGGAGATGACCTGGCTCGCGGAGAAGGCGTACGAGATCGGCCCGGAACGCGACTCGGACGGGCTGAAGGAGAACTGGGAGACCATCTACGACCACCTCACGGGCACCGGCCGCCCCGCGCGGGCCAAGCCGTTCCGGTGGAAGGCGTTCCTCACGGTGCTCGTCCTCATAGGGGGCGCGCTCGCCTACGCGATCGAGGCCTTCGGCTTCGTGCCCGTGCTCATCGGCGGGTTCGTCGGGCTCGGCTTGCTCGGCTACGCCGCGCACATCGTGGTGACGGTGGCGGACGGCATTCGCAGCGTACGGAGGAAGAAATGAGTTCGCGATCTCGCCGGGGCGGCCGGCGCCCGGGAGGCCGGGTGCGCGCCGCGCTCGGCCAGTTGCGGCACCCGCCCGAGTTCCGCGTCCCGCCGCCGTTCCTGGACAGCGGCCAGGCCGAGTGGGTCACGGCGGTGCTCGCCGGTGTCGATACCGCCACGCAGGCGCCGGCTGCCGCGGGCGGCTCGGACGCCGGCACGCTGCTCGCCGCGGCCACCGGCCTCTGGCGCGCCCAGCGCAAGCTGAACCAGCGGGCCGGGGACCTGTCGGCCGCGGACCTCAGGCAGGTGCGCCGCTACGTCCAGGCAGGGCGGCAGGCACTCGCCGACGGCGGCCTGGAGATCCAGGAGCACGACGGCGCGCCCTTCGACCCGGGCCAGTCCCTCGAAGTCCTCGCCTTCCAGGACGAACCGGACCTGACCCGCGAGGTGGTGCTGGAGACCCTGAGGCCCAGCGTCTACTACCGCGGCGAGCGGATCCAGATGGGGCAGGTCGTCGTAGGCCGGCCCGCACCCGGCCCCACCCACGGCATGTGAACAACCAAGGAGACGACCGCAATGCGCGAGACCATCGACTTCGGTATCGACCTCGGCACCACCAACAGCGCCATCGCCGTGGCGGACGACGACGGCGTACGCGTCATCAAGAACAACGACGGCTGGGACTGCACCCCGTCCGCCGTGTGGATGCCCAAGCCGGACGTGATCCACGTGGGCCGCCGCGCCCGGGAGCGCACCGACACCCAGCCCGACGACGCACACGCCGAGTTCAAGCTGGAGATGGGCGTGGCGGGATACCACCGGCGGTTCGGCCGCGCGGAGCTGTCCCTCACCCCCGAGCAGCTCTCCGCCGAGGTCCTCAAGTCCCTGCGCCAGGACGCCGCGCACGACACCGGCGGCCCGCCCGAGGCGGCGGTGATCACCGTGCCCGCCTCCTTCGCGCTGCACCAGAACAGCGCCACATCCGCCGCCGCGGCCCTCGCCGGGCTCGGCGCACACTGCCCGCTGGTCCAGGAGCCGACCGCGGCGGCCATCGCGTACGGCGTGCAGGACGCCTCGGAGTCCACCCACTGGATGGTGTTCGACCTGGGCGGCGGCACCTTCGACGCGGCCGTGATGAGCAAGCGCGACGGTGAACTGCAACTGCTCCAGCACGCCGGTGACCCGCGCCTGGGCGGCAAGCTCATCGACTGGGCCATCGTGGAGGAACTGCTCGTCCCCGCCGTCCGGCGCGACCTCGGCCTGCCGGACTTCGCCCGGCGCGACAACCGCGTGGCGGGCCAACTTCGCCAAGCTCAAACTGGCCGCCGAGGACGCCAAGATCGAGCTGTCCCGGCGCGGCAGCTACGACATCGTCGTCGACCTCTCCGACGGCGCGGGCGCTACGACGCCCTTCGAGTACACCCTCACCCGGGGCGCCCTCGACGACCTCGCCCAGCCCTTCTACACCCGCGCGATCAAGCACTGCCGGGACGCCCTCGCGGACAGCTCGCTGCGCCCCGACCACATGGACCGGCTGCTGCTGGTCGGCGGGGCGACCCTCGCCCCGGGGCTGCGCGAACTGCTGGCCGACCCCGTCGAGGGCCTGGGCATCCAGCTCGACCACACCCAGGACCCCACCACCGTGGTGGCGCGCGGCGCCGCCGTCTTCGCCCGCACGGTCCGGATGCCGAGCAAGCCGCGCAGGGCGGCGCCGGGCGAGTTCACCGTGGAACTCCACTACGAACCCCAGTCCCTGGAGACCGCCGGCATCCCCGTCTCCGGCCGGATCAGCGGCGGCACCGCCGTACCCGACTGGACCCGCTACACCGTCACCCTGACCAACCCCGACGGCCACCCGCCCTTCCGCGGACCGCAGACCACCCTCACTCCCGACGGCGCCTTCTACACCGAGGTGACCATCGACTCCGGCACCCGGTCCCGGTTCACCGTGGAACTCTCCGACACCACCGGCACCCGGCAGCAGCTCGACCCGAGCACCCTGTCGATCACCCACGCCCAGGTCGCTGCCCGGCGACGCCGTGCTCACCAGCACGCTCGGCATCGGCAAGGCCGACGGCTCCTTCGCGCCGATGCTGCGCAAGGGCACCGCCCTGCCGACCTCGATCACGAAGACGTTCGAGACGTCCATCCCGCTGCGCCGCTCCCAGCCCGACGCCGTCATCAGCATCCCGCTGCTGGAGGGCGAACGCCGGCGCGCCGACCGCAACACCCGGGTCGGCCTCCTGGAGATCCGGCCCCGGGACATCCGCTTCGACCTGCCGGCGCAGACGCCCGTCGAGGTGACCTTCGAGATCAACGCCACCAACCGGGACGTCACCGTCACCGCCGACATCCCCGTCGCCGACGCGCAGTTCGAGGCGGCCATCGACCGCTCCCAGCTGGTGGCGCCCACACACGACGAGCTGGCCGACCGGCTCCACGACCTGGAGCAGCGCACGCAGGCGCTGCGGGAACGCGCCGAGGAGGTGCACTCCGAGCAGGCCCTGACCCAGCTGGACGACCTGTCCGGCCAGAAGGCCTTCGTCCATCTGCGCAAGGAGGTCGACGCGGCGGCCGTCGACACGGGGGCGGCCGGTACGAGCGACCGGCGCATCCGCGATCTGGAGGCCCAGCTCGACGACGTCGAGGAGGCCATCGACGTCCCCGGCCTCCAGCACGAGCTGTGGGACCTCCTCAACAACTGCGAGGACCTCATCGAACAGGTCGGCGGCGGGCCCGCCGAACGCCGCGAACTGGAGAACCTCCGCACCCGCGCGACCAGCGCCGGCGAGGACGGCAGCCCGGCCGGCCTGCGCCGCCTCGCCGACCGGGTGCGCGACTTCCAGGTCGATCTCCTGCGCCGCAGCGACCAGTGGGACTTCCTCGTCTTCCACTCCCTCGTCGACATGCGCGACGAGATGACGTCCCGCGCCCAGGCCGACGCCGCGATCGCCGACGGCCGCCGAGCCGTCGCCGCCGCCGACCGCACGTCCCTGTCCGCCGTCAACCAGCGCCTCCGCCGCCTGCTCCCGCCGGGGGTCTCCGAGGAGCGGCGGATCGGCGGGGTCCAGGAGAGCCGGTGAACGCCCCCACCCCGCCCCCCGTCGGGCTCGACGTCGTGCTGCTCGTGTCGCGGGCCCGCGCCCTGGCGCGTTCCGGTGATCTGGGCGGTGCCCTGGGGCTGTTGCGGGAGGCGGACGGCACGGAGCTCGGTACGCGTCGGGACGTGCTGGATCTGCGGGCCCGTGTGCACGCGCAGCGTGGGGAGACGGCCGAGGCGGCGGAGTGCTGGCGGCGGGCCCTGGAGCGGCAGCCGGACGACCCGGCGGCCCGAGCGGGGCTCGCCCGCCTCGCCCGTACCGGGCCGGTGTCGGTGCTCGGCAGACACCGCACCCGTACGGCTCTGGTCGCCGCGGTGTGCGCGGTGACCGCCGTCGTGGCCGGCGTCGTCACCACCGAGGACGGCCGGCGGCCCGCCCGAGCGGACACCGACCGTGCGGCCGGACCGCAAAACCCCGGCGCGAGCGCCACCGCCGGCACCGGGCAGGAGAAGAACCCGCCCGCTGACGGCCGGGCGTTCGCGCTCGCCCACGACCTGCGTGCCCCCGGCCTGCGTACGACCGTCATCGGCGACTCCGTCGAAGTCGTCTTCACCGAGGGGCTGTTCTCCGAGGGCGCTCAGCTCACCCCGGCCGGAGCCGAGCGGCTGGCCCTGCTCGGGGAACGGCTGGGCGGACGGCGGGTGGCCATCACCGTGCACGGCCACGCCGCCACGGTCCCCGGCGCCCCCCGCAGCGGCGGCTCCGTCGTCGCACTGTGGCGCGCCCTCGTCGCCGCCCGCGAACTCGGCGCCGCCGGCGGCAAACCCCTCACGGCGTTCACCACGGACAGCGCGGACCAGCGAGACGCCCCGTACCCGGACGCGGCCCGCAACCGCACGGTCACCGTCGTGATCTCACCCGAGTGACGGCCTTGCGCCGTCCTGGACCCCGGGGACGTCGTCCATCAGGTTCAGGTCCGGCGGCACCAGCGTCGTCGACTCCACCAGCCCCTTGAGCAGGTTGTGCAGCAGGCGGTTGTCGGAGGGCCGCCGCTCCTCGGACCTGTCGTGCAGCAGCGGGTACCTGAAGCCGGTGCCGTGCAGGCGACGCCGTACCGCCTCGACCCGGTGCTCGATCCTGCGTTCCGTCCAGTTGCCGTCCGGGCGCAGATGCACGAGCTGCCGGGCGGCCATGGAGTACGTCAGCGGCCGCGGATCCTCCTCGTACAGCAGGTACCGCTGGCCGAGGACGACCAGCAGCAGCCGTTCGTCGTCGTCGAGCGCCCAGGTCTCCGGCCTCAGGGTCTCGGCCCGGCGGCGCGACACCGGCCCCTGGTCGTCGTGGTCGGCCACGTACAGCTCGATCAGGTGCTCGCGGTAGCCGGAGCCCTTCACGAACAGCGGGGTGTAGCCGGTGGCGAGGGGGATCGGCTCGGTGCTGGTGTGCATCATCCGGCCTCGTGGCAGCCGCACCAGCTGCCGCCCCGTGTTGCGCAGCCACCACTGCCCCTGCCGGTACGTCAGCTCCCCGTGCCGACGGCTCACCCGCAGATCGTCCACCCCGACCTCCAGGTCCACGTCCGGCCGCTCGCCCCGCCCGAAGCGGACCACCCGTCCCCTGCGCGGCGGGGCACAGAGGTCACCGGTACCGTGCGCGCGTGCAGGGTCCCGGGCGTGGTGGGCGCGACACCGCGCGCGAGGCTGGCGGAGAAGGACATCGCTGGTCTCCTCGGTGCGTGGGCGTGCAACCCGACGGAATCGACACGGTGCGGCCCCGGCGGGCGGACCCTGCCGGACGTACCCACCAGCATGGGCCGGCCTGCTCGGGACCCCTCCCCATGGGCGGCCGCACCGTAGGCGCCCGGCGTCAGCGGGCGGGCAGTCGCGCGGCCGCGGAGGCGGCCAAGTCGGTCGCCAGGTCGCAGAGTCGGGCGGTGGGCCGTTGCCCGCCGACATGCAGACGCAGCATCTCGACGGCCGTCTCGGCGTCCCGGCCGCCGTACTCGCGATAGGCGACGAACACCGTGCAGGTGCCGTCGCCGTTGCCCTCCGGCTCGACGACGGCGTGGTAGCCGCTGAGCCGGACGGCACGGCCGTCCCGCGCGGACCTGGGCTCGTCCCGGAAGAAGGCGATCTCCGCCTCCAGGTCGTCGACGTCGCTGAACCACTCGCAGTCCCAGTCCGCGACCCCCCTCTCCGGCACGTCCGACTTGATGCCGGGGACGACGGACAGCGCCTTGGCGTCGAGCAGCGCACAGGCGCTTCCCCAGGCCAGCGAGTCGCCCGGGTAGGCAGGGGAACGGCGGGCGCGCGACGTCCTGCCCCACCACCGTGTCATGGGCCAGCCACACATCGCCGCCCCGCCCCGCGCCGATGACCTCCTTGAGGACATAGCGGCCGGCGAACTCGTCTCCGGGACGCACGTTCTTCCCCCCCTCGCATCGGCCCAGAACGCGCGCCGCCACCCTCGCGCGCGTGGATCGAACCTACTGCGTATCGGAAGCGTTACTCACAGTCTTCCCAGAGCCTCCATCAGCCGCGCGCACGCGCGTCTCCTCCCGGAGGCGCCGACCTCGACGAGTGCCTGGATCCCTGTAGCGAGCCGGTGACATACGGGACGAACCCGTAGCAGGCGCTCAGGGCAACGTATGCGGGCGGTGGCGGGTCTACGTGGTGCAAGGGCTGAAGCCCGCGCATTCGACAGGGAAAACGTGGGGGAAACATGGGGGAGACCATGCACATTCGCGCCCGAGGCATCCGTACCACCGTGGCCGCGCTGGCGGCCGTGGCCGGTGTAGCCACAGCGGCAGTCCCGGCCACCGCCGCCACCGCACCGGTCTCCGCCACACCCCGGTTCCTGGAGCCGGCCGAGCTGCCGCCGCACCCGACCTCGCCCTGGTACGCCGGTCCGGTCACGGCCGGCCAGCCGGACCCGCTGCCGGTCTGCGTGGGCGAGGCCCTGCCGTCCACAGCCGTCCACCGCTCGTACGGGACCGAGTTCGACACCAGCGCCCAGCAGATCACGGTCGTGGAGCGCGACGAGCAGCGGGCCAAGGCCTTCGCGGCGCTGCTGCGCGAGGACCTCGCCGGCTGCGCGCAGAAGCTGATGGAACAGGACCCCGACCTGACGGCGACGCAGAAGTACTACGGCCGGCTGAACGTCGAGGAGGGCGCCCACGTCTACGGCCTGCACACCGCCTCGGCGTGGGGTTCCTCCGACATCGGCCTGTTCTCGGTCGGCCGCGACGGCAGGACCGTCACGGTCGTCCGGTGGGGCCAGATGGGCAATTTCCAGCATGCCCAGGTGGCCGACTTCAAGACCACCACCGTCACGGCGGTCAACAAGCTGTACTGACCGCCTCGGTGGTCTCAGATGTCCCGGAACGTCTCGATCTGCGCCCCGATCGAGTTCAGCCGCTCGGCCAGGTCCTCGTAACCGCGGTTGATGACGTACACGTTGCGCAGCACAGAGGTGCCCTCGGCCGCCATCATCGCCAGGAGGACGACCACGGCGGGGCGCAGGGCGGGCGGGCACATCATCTCGGCGGCGCGCCAGCGGGTCGGGCCCTCGACCAGGACGCGGTGCGGGTCGAGGAGCTGGAGGCGCCCGCCGAGGCGGTTCAGGTCGGTCAGGTAGATCGCGCGGTTGTCGTAGACCCAGTCGTGGATGAGGGTCTTGCCCTGGGCGACCGCCGCGATGGCCGCGAAGAACGGGACGTTGTCGATGTTCAGGCCGGGGAACGGCATGGGGTGGATCTTGTCGATCGGCGCCTCCAGTTTGGAGGGCCGTACGGTGAGGTCCACCAGCCGGGTGCGGCCGTTGTCGGCGAAGTACTCGGGCGTGCGGTCGTGGTCGAGGCCCATCTCCTCGAGCACGGCCAGCTCGATCTCCAGGAACTCGATCGGCACCCTGCGCACCGTCAGATGCGACTCGGTGACGACGGCCGCGGCGACCAGGCTCATCGCCTCGACCGGGTCCTCGGAGGGGGAGTAGTCCACGTCGGCGTCGATGGTGGGCACGCCGTGCACGGTGAGCGTGGTCGTGCCGATGCCGTCGACCTTGACGCCGAGGGCCTCAAGGAAGAAACACAGGTCCTGGACCATGTAGTTGGACGAGGCGTTGCGGATGACGGTGATGCCGTCGTGCCGGGCGGCGGCGAGCAGCGCGTTCTCGGTGACCGTGTCGCCGCGCTCGGTCAGCACGATCGGACGGTCGGGGCGGACCGAGCGGTCCACCATGGCGTGGTACTGGCCCTCGGTCGCGGCGATGTCGAGACCGAACCGGCGCAGCGCGATCATGTGCGGCTCGACCGTGCGCGTGCCGAGGTCGCAGCCGCCGGCGTACGGCAGCTTGAACTGGTCCATGCGGTGCAGCAGCGGGCCGAGGAACATGATGATCGAGCGGGTGCGGCGGGCCGCGTCCGCGTCGATGGCCGCCAGGTCCAGCTCGGCCGACGGCACGATCTCCAGGTCGACACCGTCGTTGATCCACCGGGTGCGGACGCCGATGGAGCCCAGCACCTCGAGGAGGCGGTATACCTCTTCGATACGGGCGACGCGACGCAGCACTGTGCGCCCCTGGTTGAGCAGTGAGGCGCACAGCAGCGCCACGCACGCGTTCTTGCTCGTCTTCACGTCGATGGCACCGGACAGCCGACGTCCGCCGACCACCCGCAGATGCATCGGACCGGCGTAGCCGAGCGACACGATCTCGCTGTCGAGGGCCTCCCCGATGCGCGCGATCATCTCAAGACTGATGTTCTGGTTGCCGCGCTCGATCCGGTTGACGGCGCTCTGGCTCGTTCCGAGCGCCTCGGCCAGCTGTGACTGTGTCCAGCCCCGGTGCTGCCTGGCGTCACGGATGAGCTTGCCGATGCGTACGAGGTAGTCGTCTGCCATGAGGTTGAGGTTATCTCAGATATGAGATGGCGCCCTGTCGGAGGGGCCATTCGGGTGATGAGGCGTCAACTCGCCCGGCGGGCTCAGTGTCGCCGTGCCTTCGTGGTGCGCCGCCATCCGAAAGGTCCGGGCAAATCCATCGATGTCGTACGACGTCCCGTACTGCTGCGGGTGTACCGCGGGCCGTTCTTTCCGCCGCCGGTGGTGATGGACCAGGAGCGCTTGTTGATGTTCAGTCGCACCCCCGGGAGGATCCGGAAACTCTTGCGGAACGTGAGCGGCATGCCTGTCTCCCTTCCGTTCGTGGCGTGGATACCTGGTTCGGATACCCCGGGAAGGGAAGCGCATGACCGCATGACGGGTGCCGGGGCATGACCATTCGGCCCTCGTGTATTAGAGTTATCTCGACATCGAGATATCTGCCGAGGGGCACCGCAACCGCACGCTGCCATCGAGTCCGACGGTAAGGCTTGCCTAACTTAGCCTTACCTTAGCGGATCGGCCAAGATGCCGTGGCGGCAGGATCGTGGTGGTACGCGCACATCAATGAAGGAGACTGTCGTGTCGGCGAACAGCTTCGACGCCCGCAGCACGCTGCAGGTGGGCGACGAGTCGTACGAGATCTTCCGGCTGGACAAGGTGGAGGGCTCGGCTCGCCTTCCGTACAGCCTCAAGGTCCTGCTGGAGAATCTGCTCCGTACCGAGGACGGCGCGAACATCACCGCCGACCACATCCGTGCACTTGGTGGCTGGGACTCGCAGGCCCAGCCCTCCCAGGAGATCCAGTTCACGCCGGCCCGCGTGATCATGCAGGACTTCACCGGCGTTCCCTGCGTCGTGGACCTCGCGACCATGCGTGAGGCCGTGAAGGAGCTGGGCGGCGACCCGGCCAAGATCAACCCCCTGGCCCCGGCCGAGCTGGTCATCGACCACTCCGTCATCGCCGACAAGTTCGGCACGAACGACGCCTTCGCGCAGAACGTCGAGCTGGAGTACGGCCGCAACCGCGAGCGCTACCAGTTCCTGCGCTGGGGCCAGACCGCCTTCGACGAGTTCAAGGTCGTCCCGCCGGGCACCGGCATCGTCCACCAGGTGAACATCGAGCACCTGGCCCGGACCGTGATGGTGCGAAACGGCCAGGCGTACCCCGACACCCTGGTCGGCACCGACTCGCACACCACGATGGTCAACGGCCTGGGCGTCCTCGGCTGGGGCGTCGGCGGCATCGAGGCCGAGGCCGCGATGCTCGGCCAGCCGGTCTCCATGCTCATCCCGCGTGTCGTCGGCTTCAAGCTGACCGGTGAGCTGAAGCCGGGCACGACCGCCACCGACCTGGTGCTCACGATCACCGAGATGCTGCGCAAGCACGGCGTCGTCGGCAAGTTCGTCGAGTTCTACGGCGAGGGTGTGGCCGCCACGTCGCTCGCCAACCGCGCCACCATCGGCAACATGTCGCCGGAGTTCGGCTCCACCGCCGCGATCTTCCCGATCGACGGCGAGACGCTGAAGTACCTGAAGCTGACCGGCCGCTCCGAGCAGCAGGTCGCGCTCGTCGAGGCGTACGCCAAGGAGCAGGGCCTCTGGCTCGACCCGGCCGCCGAGCCCGACTTCTCCGAGAAGCTGGAGCTCGACCTCTCGACGGTCGTCCCGTCGATCGCCGGCCCGAAGCGCCCGCAGGACCGGATCGTCCTCGCGAACGCCGCCGAGCAGTTCAAGACGGACGTACGCAACTACGTCGACTCCGTGGACGAGGCGGGCCAGGAGTCCTTCCCGGCCTCCGACGCCCCGGCCGTCGCCCCGAACGGCGCCCCGTCCAACCCGGTCACCGTGACCGCCCCCGACGGCTCGACCTACGAGGTCGACCACGGTGCGGTGACGGTCGCGGCCATCACCTCCTGCACCAACACCTCGAACCCGTACGTCATGGTCGCCGCCGCGCTCGTCGCGAAGAAGGCCGTGGAGAAGGGCCTGACCCGCAAGCCGTGGGTCAAGACCACGCTCGCCCCGGGCTCCAAGGTCGTCACCGACTACTTCGACAAGGCGGGGCTCACCCCCTACCTCGACAAGGTCGGCTTCAACCTCGTCGGCTACGGCTGCACCACCTGCATCGGCAACTCCGGCCCGCTGCCGGAGGAGGTCTCCAAGGCGGTCAACGACCACGACCTGGCCGTGACCTCGGTGCTCTCCGGCAACCGCAACTTCGAGGGCCGGATCAACCCCGACGTCAAGATGAACTACCTGGCCTCCCCGCCGCTGGTCGTCGCGTACGCCCTCGCGGGCTCCATGAAGGTGAACATCACCAAGGACGCGCTGGGCACCGACCAGGACGGCAAGCCGGTCTACCTCGAGGACATCTGGCCGACCGAGGCCGAGGTCAACGACGTCGTGGCGAACGCCATCGGCGAGGACATGTTCAACAAGTCCTACCAGGACGTCTTCGCGGGCGACGCCCAGTGGCAGGCGCTGCCGATCCCGACCGGCAACACCTTCGAGTGGGACGCGCAGTCCACCTACGTCCGCAAGCCCCCGTACTTCGAGGGCATGACGATGGAGACCGCCCCGGTCTCCGACATCTCCGGCGCCCGCGTGCTCGCCAAGCTCGGCGACTCGGTGACGACGGACCACATCTCGCCCGCCGGTGCCATCAAGGCCGACACCCCGGCCGGTAAGTACCTCACCGAGCACGGCATCGAGCGGCGTGACTTCAACTCCTACGGCTCGCGCCGAGGCAACCACGAGGTCATGATCCGCGGCACCTTCGCCAACATCCGCCTGCGCAACCAGATCGCGCCGGGCACGGAAGGCGGCTACACCCGCGACTTCACCGTCGACGGCGGGCCGGTCTCCTTCATCTACGACGCCTCGCGCAACTACATCGAGCAGGGCACCCCGCTGGTCATCCTGGCCGGCAAGGAGTACGGCTCCGGCTCGTCCCGCGACTGGGCGGCCAAGGGCACCGCGCTCCTCGGCGTCAAGGCCGTCGTCGCCGAGTCCTACGAGCGCATCCACCGCTCCAACCTCATCGGCATGGGCGTCATCCCGCTGCAGTACCCGGAGGGCCAGTCCGCCGAGAGCCTCGGCCTGACCGGCGAGGAGGCCTTCTCCATCGCCGGCATCACCGAGCTGAACGACGGCACCACCCCCCGTACGGTCAAGGTCACCACCGACACCGGTGTGGAGTTCGACGCGGTCGTCCGCATCGACACCCCCGGTGAGGCGGACTACTACCGCAACGGCGGCATCCTGCAGTACGTGCTGCGCAGCCTGATCCGCAAGTAAGCGGACCGCCACAGCAGTTCGAGGGCCGCGTTCCCGGGTGACCGGGGGCGCGGCCCTCGCCGTCGGTACGGGGACATCGCCAGTGCTCAGCCTGAACACAGGGTTCCCTCAGCGGACCGGGACAGGATCGGTACATGTCTGGCACCCCCGGGTCCCCAAGATGAGTACGGCCCTGTCCACCCGGCTCCTCGTCCGCATCGGCGCCGCCCTGGTCGCACTCTGCGCCGCGATGGCGCTCGCCGCCGTCCTCGCCCAGCGGGCCTCTTTGCTGGACCACCTCGACGGCCGGGTCATGGACGCCGCCGAAGACGGCCTGGCCCGGGCCTCGCTCCGGCCGGGCGACGACCGGGACCCGACGTTCCGCGACGGGAACGGACTCCCCGACGGGCTGCTCGCGGCCCGGCTCGACGCGCACGGCGCGGTCACCGCGGCGGCGGTCGTCGGCCCGGACTCCACACCGAGGACCCTCACCGCCGGCCAGCGCGCCGCCCTGCGCGGCATCGACCCCGACGGCACGCCCCGCACGCGGAACCTCCCCGGCCTCGGCACCTACCGGGTCACCGGGCTCGACGAGAGCGGGGGCCGCGTCCTCGCCGGGCTGCCCATGGACGCCGTACGGGACGGGATGAACCGCCTGGTCGTGGTCGAGGCGGTCGTCGGGGCCACCGGGCTCGCCGTGGCGGGCTGCGTCTGTGCCGTGGTCGTACGGCGTCAGCTGCGCCCCCTCGGCCGGGTCGCCGCCACCGCGGCCGAGGTCGCCCGGGCGCCGCTCGGCCACGACCGGCTCACCGGCCTGCCCCGGGTACCCGAGGCGGACACCGGCCCCGGCAGCGAGGCCGGGCAGGTCGGTGCCGCGCTCAACCGCATGATCGACCACGCCGAGAGAGCCCATGCCGCACGCCTGAACAGCGAGGAACGCATGCGCCGCTTCCTCGCCGACGCCGGCCACGAACTCCGTACCCCGCTGGCGTCGATCGTCGGATACGCCGAGCTCATGAGCCGCGGCACCGGCCCGGTCGAGCCGACGCTGGCCTGGCGCCGGGTCTCCGTCGAGTCGGCGCGTATGACGGGACTGGTCGAGGACCTCCTGCTGCTGGCCCGGCTGGACGAGGGCCGCCCCCTGCGGTCCGCCGAGGTGGACCTGGCGGCACTGGTCGCCGAGGCCGTCCGGGAGGCACGGGCGGCGGACCCGGACCACACCTGGCGGCTGGCCCTGCGCCTCGACCCGCCGGCGCTGGTCACCGGCGACGAGGCGGGTCTGCGCAAGGCCGTGGCGAACCTCCTCGCCAACGCCCGGGCGCACACCCCGCCCGGCACCACGGTCGTGGCCGCGGTCGAGGCCACCGCCGAACGCCGCGTCATCCGAGTCCTCGACGACGGCCCCGGCATCCCGCCGCACCTCCTCGCCACGGTCTTCGACCGCTTCACCCGTGCCGATGCCTCCCGCTCGCGCGGCGGTCCGGGCGAGGGCGGCTCCGGCCTCGGCCTGGCCGTCGTCGAGGCGATCGCGTCGGCGCACGGCGGGCGCGTCGGTGTGCGCAGCGCCCCGGGGCACACCGAGTTCACCGTGGAGCTGCCTCCCGCCGCGGAGACGGAACGTGAACTGCCGCTGCCGGCCGAGGCGCTGGGGCTCTCCGAGCAGCGGTGACCGCCGGCTCACTCACCCCGGTACTTCGCCGCCGCGGCCTGGGCGAGGTCCTGCGCCTTGTCCAGGGCCGAGTCCACCGACTGCTGCCCGGCGATGGCCGAGGCGATCTGCTCGGACACCGCGGTACCGAGCACGGCGAACTCGGGAATGCCCAGGAAGCCGATTCCGGTGTAGGGACGGGGGCCGACGCCGGGGTTCTTCGGGTCGGCGGAGTCCGTCGCCGCCCTGTACTCCTGCCGGTACCAGGCGCCGGCCGCCTGCTGGTACTCGGGGTTCGCGTAGAGCGACTTGCGGTTTCCGGCGGGCGCCGAGGTCCAGCCCATTTCCTGGCCCACCTGCTCCTGGTACTCCTTGGAGGAGGCCCAGGAGATGAACTTCCAGGCGGCGTCCTTGTCGTCGGAGGCCTTCTGGATGCCCCACGCCCAGGTCCACAGCCAGCCGGCCTTGCCGGTCCGGTCGTGCGGGGCCGGGACGTAGCCCACCTTGCCCTTGACCGAGGAACCGTCGGCCTCGATCGACGAGGCCAGCGACGTGGCGTCGTACATCATGGCGCACTTGCCCTCGACGAACCTGTCCAGGATCTCCAGCACGCCCATCCGGTCGGCGCCGGGCTGGCCGTGGGAGCGCAGCAGGTCGACGTAGAACCCGACGGCCTTCTTGAACTCGGGTGAGGTCAGGCGCGCGTTCCAGTCCATGTCGTACCAGGCACCGCCGAAGGTGTTGACGACCGTGTTGATGGGGGCGAGGTTCTGGCCCCAGCCGGGCAGGCCGCGCAGGCAGATACCGCTGGCGCCGTCGGCGTCGTCGACCTGCGCGGCGAGGCCGGCGACCTGTTCCCAGGTCGGGTTCGGCGGCATGGTCAGCCCCTCCTTGCGGAAGAGGTCCTTGCGGTACATCAGGAAGGAGCCCTCGCCGTAGAACGGCTCGGCGTAGACCTTGCCGTCCTCCCCGGTCAGTGACGCCGCCAGGTTGGGGAAGACGTCGTCCTGGTCGAAGTCCTCGTCCGCCTTCAGGTACGAGTCCAGGGGGGCCAGCCAGCCGTTGTCCGCGTAGATCGGCACCTCGTACGCGCTGACGCTCGCCACGTCGTAGTTGCCGGCCTGGGTCGCGAACTCGCGGTTCATCCGCTGCCGGGCCTCGTTCTCCGGCAGCAGGGTGTAGTCGACCGTGATGCCGGTCTCGTCGGTGAAGTACTTCTTGGTGAGCTTCTTGAGGGTCTGCACCTGGGACGCGTCCATCGCGAGCACGCTGATATCGGCCTGCTCGCCGCCGGCCGGGTCCGTGTCACCGCATCCGGCGAGGACCAGGCCCGCGACGGCCGTGGCGGCCACGGCCAGCTGCGCGAGGCGGCTGCGTTTCATGGCACTCCGATGGACGCGATGTCGGTCCTTCACCAATCCGTGGCCCATACCCACCTTTGCCTTTTCTTAGGCATTTCAGCAGAAATGGTATGAAGTGGCCTTCGAGGCGGGCCGCGGCTCATGGCCGGCCGCGGCGGGCCTCCGCACGTCTGGAGAGCGCGTCTGCCGCGACGGCGGCCAGCAGCACCCCACCGGTGATCATGAACTGCACGGCGTCCTCGACCCCCAGCAGCCCCATGCCCGAGGCGATCGACTGGATGACCAGCACACCGAGCAGCACCGACCAGGGCGAGCCTCGCCCGCCGAACAGACTCGTACCGCCGATGACGGCCGCGGCGATGGCGTTGATCAGCAGCATCCCGGAACCGGCGGCACGGGCCGTCGTGGGGCTCGCCGAGGTCAGCTCCGAGGCCACGAACAGCCCTCCGAACGCGGCCAGCGTCCCCGACACCATGAACATCGCGACCCGTACCCGCTCCACCCCGATGCCCGCCCGCCGGGCCGCCTCGACCCCGCCGCCGAGCGCGTACACCCGCCGCCCGTAGCGGGTGCGGCGCAGCACGTAGTCCGAGACGACGAGGACCACCAGGAAGATCAGCAGCGCCAGCGGCAGCCCCTGGAACCGGTTGAGGGTGTAGGCCGCGGCGAAGGCGAGCCCCGCGAGGACACCCGTGCGCAGCCAGATGTCACCCGTCGGCCGGTACGGCATCCCGGCGGCCCGGTGACGGGCGCGCTTGCGGCGCGCGGCCAGGAAGTACCCGGCCGTGCCGAGCGCCGCCACCGTGTAGGCCGCCGCGTCGTCCTCGAAGTGCCGGCTGGTCAGGGAGGCGACCAGGCCCTCCTCGTCGATGTTGATCGTGCCGCTCGCGCCGAGCAGGTAGAGCGTCAGGCCGTTCCAGATCAGCAGGCCCGCGAGCGTCACGACGAACGCGGGCACGCCGAGCCAGGCGAAGAAGAACCCGTGGAAGGCGCCCACGGCCATGCCCACGGCCACCGCCACGATCACCGCGAGCCACTCCGGCATCCCGTTGTTCACGTTCAGCACGGCGAACGCGGCCCCCGCCAGGCCGCTGACGGAGCCGACCGACAGATCGATCTCCCGGATCAGCAGCACGAACACGATGCCGACGGCGACCAGGCCGGTCCCGACGATGCCCACGCTGAGGTTGGACAGGTTGCGCGGCGAGAGGAACTTGTCGTCCAGGGCCTGGAAGACGCACCAGATCACGATCAGCCCGGCGACCACCAGCAGCGGCCCGCGCTCGCCGTCCCGCACACTGCCGCGCACCTCCAGGGCGTAGTCGCGCAGGTTGCCGGACCAGCCGCGGGTGCGGGACCCGCGGCCGGGCGCGACCGGGCCGGCGCTGCCCGGCCCGCCGTCCCGGTGCGGCCCGCCCCGGCTCACGGCCACGCCTCCTCGTCGCCCTTCGAACGATGGGCCACCGCGTTGTCCGCCGCCCCGGTGACGGAGGAGATGATCTGCTCCTGCGTCACGGTGCTCACGTCGAACAGACCGTTGTTACGCCCGAGCCGCAGCACGGCGACGCGGTCCGCGACGGCCTTGATGTCGCCCATGTTGTGACTGATGAGGATGATCGCCATACCGCGGTCGCGCACCTCCTCGATGAGGTCGAGCAGATGACTGGTCTGCTCCACGCCCAGGGCGGCGGTGGGCTCGTCGAGCAGCAGGACCTTGGGCGAGCCCATGAGCGACCGCGAGATCGCGACGGCCTGGCGCTGGCCGGCGGACAGCGTCGCGACCGGCATGCGCACATCGGGGATACGGATCGACAGGGCGCGCATCAGATCACGGGCCCGCCGCTCCATCTCCACCTCGTCGAGGACGCCCACCCGGTCGATCTCACGCCCGAGGAAGAGATTGCCCACCACGTCCAGGTTGTCGCACATGGCGAGGTCCTGGTAGACGGTCGCGATGCCCAGGGTGTGGGCGTCGTGCGGGCGTTTGATCTGCACGAGCCGCCCTTCCCACTCGATGACGCCCCGGTCTGCGGGGCTGACACCCGAGATCGCCTTGATCAGCGTGGACTTGCCGGCGCCGTTGTCACCCGCCAGGGCCACGACCTCACCGGCCCGGACCTGCAGGTTCACGTCCACGAGTGCCTGCACGCCGCCGAACCGCTTGGAGATGCCGCGCAACGTCAGAACAGGGGGATGGGCCACGGGCAATCACCTCCCTCACCGGGTGAGCCCGATCCGGTCGCAGGCCGGCCGGAGCTTCGGGGTGCAGATCTGGTCGATCGTGTAGACGCCGTCCCGTACGAGCGTCCGCCCGATGGTGTCGGCCGTCACGGCGACCGGGGTGAGCAGCGTCGCCGGGACGTTCTTGGTGGTGGGGCTGTCCACGCTTCGCGTGACGAGGGCGTCGATGTCGTTGCCGCGCGCCAGGGCGACGGCCATCGCGGCGGCCGCCTCGGTCTCCAGCCGGAAGGGCTTGTAGACGGTCATGTACTGCTCGCCCTCGACGATGCGCCGCACGGCGTCGAGATCGGCGTCCTGGCCGGTGACCGGGGGCAGCGGCGAGATCCGGGCGCTCTTGAGCGCCGCGATGACACCGGACGCGATCGAGTCGTTGGCCGCCAGCACCCCGTCGATCTGGTTCGGCCCGAGGTCGCTGATCGCGGCGGACATGTGGTCGTGCGCGTTCTCCGTGCGCCACCCCAGGGTGCTGTACGACTTGAGGATCCGCACCTTGTCCTGGAGAACGGACCGGGAGCCGCCCTCGTACCAGGCGGCGTTGGGGCTGGAGGGATCGCCGTTCATCATGACGACGCCGCCACCGTCGGCCCTGGCTCCCATACCCCTCAGCAGCGCCTCGCCCTGGAGCCGGCCGACCTGGCCGCCGTTGAAACTGACGAAACCCGAGACCGGGCCCTCGGCGAGCCGGTCGTAGGCGACGACCGGGATGCCCTCGCGGTCCGCCGCCCGGACCGAGGAGCGCAGCGCCTTGGGATCCACGACGTCCAGGATCAGGGCCGAGACACCCTGGGTGATCATGGAGTTCATCTGCTGCCGCTGGCTCGCCGCGTCGTTCTCGGCGTTGGCGTACACCACCCTGCAGCCGGGGCACAGCTCCTTCACCCGTTTCTCGATCATGGGCTTGTCGGACTGCTCCCAGCGGGGCACCGCACGGCTCGGCATCAGCAGGCCGAGGGTCAGGCCGTCCTCGCCGCCATCACCGTTCTCGGTGCACCCGGCCAGGGACCCGGCCAGGGCGCCGGCCATCAGGGCGACGAACACACGCCAGCTACGCCCTCTCACGGGTGACCTCCTTCGTCGGGGGGCCGCCGTCGGCCGCGGCCCATGCCTCGGCTGCGGCCGGGGTCGCGGCTCGGGACGGGGTCCGGGGTCTGATCCTGGCCTCTGTTCCGGTTGCGGCTTCGCCGGGTCGGGACCGGGCCCGGGGTCCGGTCACGTTCTTGGCCCGGGTCCGTGGCCTGGGTCCGGTCGCGGTTTCGGCGGTCCGAAATCGGGTCGGGGGCGGGGTCCGGGGCACCGTTCCGGTCATGCTGTCGGCCCGGGTCCGTGGTCCGGTCCCGGTCGCGGTTCCGGCCCCCCGGGGCCGGGTCGGCGTCCTGGTCCCGGCCCCGGTTCCGGTCGCGGTTTCGGCCCATGCCCCAGCTCCGGTCGCGGACCAGGCCCCAGCCTCGGTCCCAGACCCGGCCCGGTTCCTGCTCCCGCTCCGGTTCGGCCTGCGGGGGTTCTGCACCCGGCTCGGGTTCCGGTTCCGGATCCGCTCGTGACACGACCATCTCGCTCCACACCTGCTTGCCGCCGCCGACCGGCACCGAGCCCCAGGCCGTCGACAGCGCCTCGACCAGGAAGAGCCCACGGCCGCCCGTCGCCTCCCAGTCCACGACCACCGGCTTGGCGGGCGCGCGCGGCGAGGAGTCGCTCACGGTCACCCGCAACCGGTCCGCGGCCAGGGTCAGGTCCACTCGGACCGCGCCCTGCGTGTGTACCAGCGCGTTGGTGACCAGTTCCGACACCACCAGCAGAACGGTGTCGGCCTCGGCCACGACGTCCCACGTGCGCAGCGTGCGCGCGCTGAACCGGCGGGCGTGCATGACCGCGTCCGGCAACCGCCAGACCACCCAGCCCGAGCGCACCGGCCGGATCCGCATCCCGTCGTAGCGCAGCAGCAGCAACGCCACGTCGTCCTCACGGCGGCCGGTCTCGCCGAGCAGTTCGTCGGCCATCCGTCCCGGGTCGGAGGGGTCGGCCGCGGCGAGTGCCTCGCGCACCAGCCGCATGCCCTCGTCCACCTGCAGCTCGGCCGACTCGACCAGACCGTCCGTCACCAGCGCCAGCACCGACCCCGGGGCCAGTGCGAGCGCCGTCAGCGGGAACTCCGCGTCCGCGAGGACACCCAGCGGAAGCCCGCCCTCCACCGCGATCTCCTCGGTGCCGCCGTCGGGATGACGCACCAGCGGGGACAGGTGCCCGGCCCGCACGAACAGCGCGTTGCCCTCCTCCATGTCCAGCTCGACGTAGCAGCAGGTGGCGAAGAGGTCGGTCTCCATGCCGACGAGCAGCCGGTTGGCGTGCGAGACGACCACGTCGGGCGGATGGCCCTCCACGGCGTAGGCCCGGACCGCGGTACGCATCTGGCCCATGATCGTCGCGGCCCCGGCGCTGTGCCCCTGCACATCACCGATGACCAGGGCGACCTTGCCCTCCGACAGCGCGATCACGTCGTACCAGTCGCCGCCCACCTGGAGGCCGCGCCGGGCGGGCAGATAGCGGGCCACGGCGGTGCCCCCGGGCAGCGGGGGAAGCCGGCGCGGCAGCAGGCTGCGCTGCAGCATCGTCGCGAGCTCCTGCTCGGCGTCGTAGGCGTGCGCGCGCTTCAGGGCCTGCCCCACCAGCCCCGCGGTCGCCGTCAGCAGGGCCCGCTCCTCGGGGGCGAACTCGTGCGGGGTGTCCCAGCCGACCAGGCACACCCCGGCCACCCTGCTCTTGGCCGGCAGCGGCAGGACGGCGAGCCCGCCGGGGCCGATCCCAGCGAGCCCGGGTTCCAGCACGGCACCGGCCGGCCACAGGCTCATCCGGCCGTCCCGCAGCGCGGCCTGGAGCGTGGGCAGGGCGTTGACCGGAGCGTCGGGCCACTCCGAGCGCCATTCGGAACGCCACAGGTCCGGCCAGGCGCCGGCACCCGGCGGATCGAGCACGGTGACCGCCAGCCGGTCCTCCAGCAGCTCGGCGAGGGCCACCCGGTCGGCGTCCAGCGGCTCACGCAGCGCGGCGACCACCACACGGCTGACGTCCCGGACCGTCACGGCGTCGTCGAGCGCTGCCGTCAGCCACTGGATCCGGGCGACGTCGCTGGCGCTCCGGCGCAGCACGGGGGCCGCGGTCACCACGCCCAGCACCCGCTCCGGAGTGCCGTCGGGCCTCTTCAGCACGCGGCAGCTCAGGCGCAGCCAGCACAGTTCACCGGTGGGCCGCCGGATACGGAACTCCAGCTCCCGGCGTCCAGGGGCCTGCGCGGACGGTTCGATCACCGACATCAGGGCGGGGACGTCCTCCGGGACGCTGTACGAGAGCAGGGTGTCGGTCTTGCCGTCGAAGCCGTTCTCGGGGATGCCGACGAGTTCGAGCAGGGCCTGGTCCGTCTCGACCAGTCCGGTGCCCGGCGCCAGGGCCAAGGAGCCGACACCCATGGCGCGCAGGGCCGAAGCCAGCAGGGGTGAGGGGGCGGACCGGTCGGCCTCGCCCCGGAGCCGCCCGGCGACCGCCTCGGCATACCGCTCCAGAAACTCCCGCTGCTCGGCCCCGAAGCCCTCCCCGGCCTCTCCCACCACGACGAGACACCCCAGCCACCCACCCGCCGCCCCCAGTGGCAACGCCCCGAGCGGCGCGGCCAAGGCTCCGCCTTCCTCCCGACCGGCGAACACCGCACCCCCGAGCCACAGCGCCCGCCCAGTCCGAAAGGCCTTGGCGATGACTGCCCCCGCGCCTTCCGCCCCCGGTGGGCCGCCGGGGGAGGGGAGGGGGGAGGTGCCCGGCGTCGGGTCGGCAGCGGTGGCGTCGCGTGGGGTGGCCGAGCCGCTGGATTCCGGGTCGGTCGGGTCAGGCCCCGGCGGGACCGAGCCACCACGCCCCGGCACGGTCGAGCCGTTGCGCTCGGGGCGGGTCGAGCCCGGCTGCGGCCCGGGTGAGCTGCTGCCTTCTGGGCTGGTCGGGCCGCTGGGTTCCGGTTTGGCCGGGGCTGGTCCTGGCGTGGTTGAGCTGTTGCGCTCCGGGCTGGTCGTCCCGGTCCTCGGCCCGGGTGAGCCACTGTCCTCGGGTCCGGTCGTCCCGGTCCTCGGCCCGGTCGAGCCACTGCCCTCCGCCCCGGCCCCCGGCCCGGACGAACCACTGCCCCCAGGCCCCGTCGCCCCGGCCCCCGGTGTCGGCGGACCGCCACTCCCCGCCCCACGCGAGCCCCCCGAAAGCGGCACACGGCCCGGCAACCCGTACCGCTCCGGCTCGGCACCGGCCGATTCCACCGACCGGAGCTCCGCACCGTCCTCGCTCCGTACGTACACCGCCGCCAGCGACACCCCGGCGAACGCCAGGACCCGCTCCCGCGCGGCGAGCTCCGGCGCGGGACGAGGTGGGCCGGTGCCCCCGTTCCCCGGCGCCCGAAGACCGGGGATCGCGGCCCGGGCATCGCCGTAATGGGGCATGTCCGCATCCACCTCCCGTCCATGCCGCAGCCACCGGCAGGTGGGAGTCCCCAAAACTCAGGCGACGACGACACGGCGGATCCACGCCGCACATGAGCGGCAGGGCACCCACACAACAGAATCGCACACCTGGATAACAGCGACATATGGGAAGTACCGGACAGCTCGGTCACCGCGGTCGGCGATCTCCGACCGCGCCCACACCCACGAGCCGCAGCCCGGCTAACGTTGCGCCGCATGGACCGCACCGAGATCGAGATCACGGCGGCACTGATCCAGGCGCTGCTGCGCGACCAGCACCCCGACCTGGCCGATCGCCCTGTGCGGCTCGGCGCGCGTGGCTGGGACAACCAGCTCTGGCGCCTCGGTGACGACCTGGCCGTGCGGTTGCCCTGGGCGACGTGGTCCGCGGACGCGCTGCTGCTCAAGGAGCACGCGTGGCTGCCCTCACTCGCCCCGCACCTGCCACTGCGGATCCCCGTCCCGCAGCGCCTCGGCGAGCCCTCCGAGCGCTTCCCGCGGCCCTGGATCGTCACCACCTGGGTGCAGGGCGCCCCCGCCGACCGAGCCCCCGCCACACACGCCGAGGGGTCGGCCGACGCACTCGCCGCCTTCCTGACAGCTCTTCACCGGCCGGCCCCCGAGGACGCGCCGCTCGGCCGTGGCCGCGGCGGGCCCCTGACCGACAGCGCCGAGGCCTTCGCCGAGCACCTCTCGATGGCCGTCGAACTGGGACTCATCCCGGACCCGGACGCCGTCCGTGCGGTCTGGGAGGACGCCGTGGCCGCTCCCGGCTGGACGGGCCCGGCGGTGTGGCTCCACGGCGACCTTCACCCTGCCAACATCCTCACCTCCGACGGCACCTTCTGCGGGGTGATCGACTTCGGCGACCTCTGTGCGGGCGACCCGGCCTGCGACCTCGCCGCCGCCTGGAGGCTGCTGCCCGACGGCGCCGCCGACCGCTTCCACCGCGCCTACCGGCCGACCCCGGACGCCGCGACCCTGCGCCGCGCCCGCGGCTGGGCGGTGCTGGGGGCCCTCAGCGGCATCCTCATCGGAGAGGCCGGCATCCATGGCCGCCCCGGCGGCAAACCCACGTGGGGCCCACCCGCCCACACCGCCCTGCACCGCCTCCTCGCAACGGCCGGCGGCTAGCGATCCCTGCGGGCCGGGCCGACGCCCGCCCGAAGACCGGCGTCCGGCCGACTCCCGAGGGGGAATCGGCCGGACGCCGAGCCCGGCCTGAGCCGGCTGGTACGTCGTGCAAGCGGGTCCGGCGACCGGCCTCACCGGCCCCCCCGGGCCCGCCCGAAGCGGCGGTTCAGCCCACCCGGCAGGGCAGGCTCGCCGTACTGTCGCCGCCTGAACCGGAGGCGGTGTAGCCGAAGGTCGCGCTCTTGCCCGGATCGAGGGAGCCGTTCCAGCCGACGTTGTGAACCATCACCGACTGGCCGTTGTAGGTCGCGTTGCCGCTCCAGAGGCTCTCGATCTTGTGGCCGGCGGGGAGGTTCCAGTCGACCATCCAGCCGAGCATCGGGACGGTGCCGGTGTTGGTGACGGTCACCTCGGACTGGTAGCCGCCGTTCCAGTTGCCGGTCGTCTTGCGGGTGGCCGTGCACGTGCCGGGCACCGGCTCGGACGGGTTGCCCGGCTCCTTGATGCCGGTCACCTCGCCGTTGCCGCCGTCGAAGACGATGTCGGAGCAGGAGTAGAAGGTCTCCTGGCTGTCGGAGCGCTGCCAGACCATGTAGATGATGTGGCGGCCGTCCTTGTCGGCGGGGAGCTTGCCGGTCCAGGCGTAGTTGGCCTCGACCGTGCCCGGGGAGCCGTTCAGCGGCGGGTGGTCGACGCTCAGGAAGGGCCGCTCCTCCATGTCGTTCCAGGTGAGCGTCTTGGTCGGGTCGAAGCCGTCCTTGGTGATGTAGACGTAGAACCAGCCCGGGTGCGCCGCCCAGGCGTTGTACGAGAAGTCGACGGTGGCGCCCGACGTGAGATGCGTGAGCGGCCAGTCCTTGCTGGGCGCGTTGAACCCGGTGAAGTTGGTGTTGCCGCCACTGCACAGCTCGCCGTCCGGCACGAAGCCCCGGGTGCGGCCGGCGCCGTCCGAGCGGAGCACCGAGAACCAGTTGTAGAACGGCGTCGTGCCGCTGACCTGCTGGGCGTTCCGGCACGCCGGGTTGACCGGCTTGATCTCACCGGTGTCGGTCAGACCGTCCTGCCAGCACAGAAAGGTACGGCTGCCGGGCTTCATCGGCGTGCCGTGGGCCTCCGCCTCACCGCCGGCCGTCATGACCAGACCGAGGGCCGGGAGGGTGACGAGCAGGGAGAGCAGGACCAGGAAGAGGGCTCTGGCCCGGGTGGGGAGCGCTAATCGGGGCATCGGGACTCTTCCCGGCTCTTTTGTCAGGATCATGACAGCATCATCCGTTCCTTGGGATACGGGCCTGCGGATGCGTGTGTGGGGATGGGCGGGATGGGAGCGCCTCAAGGGCGGGTTCCGGTCCACCAGTATGGGAGCGCTCCCACCCCGCCTGTTGCGGAAGTTAGCGCTCAGCGACGCCGTTGTAAACGGTTTGTCGCTGCCTTCTTGGCGTGTCCGGGCACCGAGCAGCGCGTAGTAAGCCGGGGCCCAGGGCCCGTACCGGTAGCGGATCATGCTCTGTTCGATCGCACCGGTCAGCCATGGGTCTTCGCCGACGTCCGTATTGGGCCGCCGGACGGCCATGAGCTTTCTGAAACGGGACTGGTCATTTTGTCGGTGGCGGTCACCAATGCCATCCAGGGGCAAGCCCGAGCCCCTCAGGCCTGGACTCGATCCTCCCAGGCCCTCAGGGACGGCTCGCCGAGCCGACGTACATCTTGGTGACGTCGGTGATGACGTCGCGACTGCTGTCAGGGTCGAGAGCCTGGACCTGGAGGTGGTCGTACATCACGCCGTAGTGCTGTACGTCGGATGGTTTCTCCAGGCAGAGATCGCTGGTGAGGCGTTCCAGGTGCACCACCGCATCGCTGCTGTCGGCGAACCGCAGGATGCAGAAGCGTCCTGCGAAGCCCGGGTGGGCACCCGCTGTGTAGGGGAGGACCTGCACGGTGATGTGGGGCTCCATGCCGAGTGTGTTCAGGTGCTCCAGTTGCTCGCCCATGATGTCCGGGCTGCCGACGACGCGGCGTAGTGCCGATTCGTCGAGGATGACCCACAGGCGCAGCGGGCGGGCCGGGTCGTAGATCCTGTGCTGACGGCGTAGCCGCACCTTGAGGCGCGTGGCGGCCTGTTCGGCAGTGAGTAGAGGGATCGTTTCCCCGATGACGGCGTGGGCGTAGGCGGGGGTCTGCAGCAGGTCGGGGATCATCATGGGCTCGTAGGCATGGACGGTGGCGGCGTCCGTCTCCAGGCCGACGTAGACGCTCTGGGGAATGTCGCCGTAGATGTTCCACCAGCCCTGCTGTCCGGATTGCTTGGCCATCCCCATGAGTGAGTCGATGACCTGCCGGTCCGTCACTCCGTAGATCACGCACAGATCGCGTACGTCGCGGGGGCTGATGGTGCGGCGGCCGTTCTCCAGGTGACTGATCTTGGGCTGGGAGACCATGAGCCGCTCGGCCGCCTCTTTACTCTTCAGCCCGCTGGCCTGACGGAGCCGGCGGAGCTCGGCTCCCAGGCGGCGCTTTCTGACGGTGGGATTGTTGTTCGCCGCCACGGCGGTCTACCTCCGGCTCCAAGTCATCTTGCTGGCCCGCAGATTGCCATGGAGCAGAGATTGTTGATCATGTGACATGCCGTCGTGTTCGGCGGGCAGTCAAAGCGGACTGTGACTTCGTCATTTGCCTCACACGGGAACCGTCAGGCGTTCCACCGGGAGGGATCAAAAACAGGCACGAGTGCTCGCTTTGGGTCGGCGAAGGCCCTTGTATCCCTTGAGCTGAGGCAAATGCCAGTGTAAGAGTCCTTTTCGGCTGCCCGGCGAACACGTCGGTATGGCGCGTGACCAGCACCCCTTACCCCATGACAACCTGCGCTCCAGGACAGTGACTTGGAGAGCCGGAGGTGCACCGCGCGTGGCGGCGAAATTCAATCCCGCAGGGCCAGGGCACGGCCCCGCGGCCGTGACGGTGCCCAAGACAGAGGTATTGCGGGCGTACCGGTTCGCCCTGGCCCCCTCGGATCGCGAGCGCGCCGCCCTGTCCCGCTATTCCGGCGCTTGCCGGTGGGCCTACAACTACGCCTTGGCCAAGAAGACCCAAGCCCACCAGGCATGGGCCGACCGCCGAACCGCCTACCTCGAGGCGGGGCTGAGCGAAGCCGAGGCGAAGGAGCGGATCAAGACCGACGGCGCCGCGCTCACCGACCGCATCAAGGTGTGGGACCACCACCGCAAGAACCTCACGCTCACCGTCGCAGGCAAGCCGCCGCTGCCCGCGATGCAGCCCCCGGCCGGGCAGCAGACCCTCGTCCGCCGGTTGGCCGCCGCCCGTGCGGACGCCGCCGGTACCAGCCGTGAAGGCGAGCTCCTGGCTGAGAGCCGTGTCACGGTGAACGCGCTCAAGGCCAAGGCGTTCAGTGCCGGTTTCCGCACGCCGACCGCCGCCGACACCAGCGCCCTGTGGCGGATGGAGCGGGACCTGCCCAAGGAGGAGGGGGGCAGCCCCTGGTGGAGGGAGATCAACGTCTACTGCTTCACCTCCGGCTTCGACCGCGCCCAGGTCGCCTGGAAGTATTGGCAGGACTCGCTCGCCGGCCGCCGCGCCGGCCAGCGCCACGGATACCCCCGCTTCAAGAAGAAGGGCCACGCAGAATCGTTTACTCTCTTCCACGACGTGAAGAGGCCGATCATCCGTCTGGAGGGCTACCGGCGCCTGGTGATGCCAGGCCTGGGCAGCATCCGCATCCACGACTCCGGCAAGCGCCTCGCGCGGTTCCTGGAGCGGGGGCGGGCCGTCATCCAGTCCGTGACCGTCACCCGCGGCGGCCACCGCTGGTACGCCTCCGTGCTGGCCAAGGTGCAGCAGGACGTGCCCGTGCTGTGGGAGCACGTCCACGACGACGGCACCCGCACCCCGTACCTGAGCCGTACCCAGGCCGAGGAGGCAGCCGAGAACGGCGGACGCGTCGAGCAGATCGGCCGCCCCACCGCCCGCCAGCGCGCCGGCGGGCTCGTCGGCGTCGACCTCGGCTCCCGTGACCTGGTCGCCCTGTCCAGCCCCCTCGACCCGGCCGACCCCGCCACCGCCCTCGTACAGCACCCCCGCCCACTCGCCGACAGCCTGGCCAAGCTCTCGAAGGCCCAGCGTGCGATGTCCCGTTGTCAACAGGGGTCGGGGCGGTGGAGGAAGGCCGCCGCCCGGGTCTCCCGCGTCCACCAGCAGATCACGGTGCGACGCGCCTCGTTCCTGCACGGCCTGTCCAAGAAGCTGGCCACCGGGTTCACACACGTGGCGATCGAGGACCTCGATATCACCGCTCTCACCACCTCAGCCAAGGGCACCCGGGACAAGCCGGGCAAGAACGTCAAGGTCAAGGCCCGCTTCAACCGGCATCTCCTGGACGCCGGCCTGGGCAGCCTGCGAAGGCAACTCTCCTACAAGACCGCCTGGTACGGCTCACAGCTCGTCGTCCTCGACCAGGGCGAGCCCGTCACTGGCACCTGCGCGCAGTGCAAGGAGCGAAACCCAAGCTCCGACCCTTCGTGCAGCGAGTTCCACTGCCCCTCGTGCGGTGCGGCCGTACACCGACACGAGAACAGCACCGCGAACATCGCCGACGCGGCGCACAGGCAGCTCACGACGGTCGCCTCCGATAGGGGGGAGACCCAAAACGCTCGCCGAGCCACTGGAAGTCCCGGAGCCCGCAAGGCTCCCGGGCAAGGGGCGTTGAAGCGAGAAGACACCGGCTGACGCCGGTGCCACCCCCGGGGAGCGATCCCCGGGCGTCCCACGACAGCACCACAACCAACGCGCAGGGCAGCTACCGCCGAAGGCCCCCAGGCCATTCAGCCGCCGCTCCCTGCCCGCCCGGGACGATCCGTGTGCTGGCAGATCGACAGCTGTACCACGATGCTTCGGGCGAGTGAGTGCCTCCCACTCACTCCCCGTCGGAGACCGTCCGCCAGGCACATCGCGCCCCTCGTCTGACAGGCCAAGGTTCAGAAAGCCGCAACGAACGCGTCCACGGCCACCGACCGGATCCCCTACGGCGCACCCCCGAGCACCTCCGTCAACCAGACCAATTGACGCCGCACATGCACCGCATCCCCACCCTCGTGCCCGTTGAACGGATACGCCTGGATCTCCTTGCGCGGCTCCGAGCCGGTCAATTCGGCATAGCGGTTGAACGCGGCGTACGCACCGCTCGGCGGACACACCGTGTCCCGCAACCCCACGCCGAAGTGGGCCGGCGCCTGGGCCCGGCGGGCGAAGGAGATGCCCTCCACGTAGGACAGCGTGCGGTACACCTCTTGCTCGGCGCCCCGGTGGACGGACAGATACGCGGCGATCTCCCCGTACGGCCCCGCATCCGTGAGGTCGAGTGCCCGCCGGATCCCGCACAGCAACGGCGCCGTGACGAGCAGCGCCGCCAGGTCGGGAACCAGGCCCGCGACGGCCAGCGCCAGCCCGCCCCCCTGACTGTTGCCGACCAGGGCGGTCCGCCCGGCGTCGACGCCGGGCAACGCGCGCACCGCCGTGACCGCGCGTACCGCATCCGTGATCAGGCGCCGGTAGTGGTAGTCCTCCGGCGAGAGCACGCCGCGTACCGCCGGGCCCGGGCCACCCGGCGCGCCGGCGTGCGGATCCAGGGTGTCCCCGCCGCAGCCGTACTGGTCGCCCTGGCCGCGGTTGTCCATGAGCAGATGCGCGTACCCGGCGTTGACCCAGGTGAGACGTTCGTGCGGGAGGCCGCGGCCGCGTCCGTACCCGGCGAACTCGACGACGGCGGGGAGGGGTTCGTCGACTTCCGCGGGCCTGCTGAACCAGGCGCGTACCGGGTCGCCCGCGAAGCCGCGGAAGGTCACGTCCCAGGTCCGGGTCAGCCGAAGGCCCGTCTCCACCGGCCGCACCGACACCAGGGGGTCGGCCTGTCCGGCCTCCTTCAGAGTGCTCAGCCAGAAGGCGTCGAAGTCGGCGGGCTCCTCCATGTCCGGTCGATGGCGCTCCAGTTCCGTCAGCGGCAGGTCGAACGCGGGCACGGCGGCACCTCGCAGGAGTCGGTCGTCATCCAGAAACTTGCGACGGCGACGGGCGGTAGGTCCCTGGGGTCTACCCAGGTTCGATGGGAATCAACGCGGCGCAGGCGCCCCTGCCGACTGCCGCAGCACCCATTGACAGCGCTTTCTAGTGGCCTTAGGTTGCCGCGAAGTTACCGGTAAGAGCTCGAAAGTTTCGGTTCCGCGTCCCTTGCCCACGGGAGGCCCGAGCATGAGCACGTCCACCACGTCGGCCCCGCCGGGCACCCAGGAACCGCCTGAGGCACGGGCCGCACCCCGACGCGGCAAGCGGGCGCCCGCCCGGACCGGCTGGCGGCGGGCGCTGCGCCGCGACTGGCAGTTGTACTCGCTGGCGATCCTGCCGCTGCTGTTCTTCCTGGTCTTCCGCTATCTGCCGATGATCGGCAACGTGATCGCCTTCCGGCGCTTCGAGCCCGGGGGGTCGATCTTCGGCGAGGAGTGGGTGGGGCTGCGCTACGTGCGGATGTTCCTCAGCGATCCCACCTTCTGGCAGGTGTTCCGCAACACCCTGTGGATGGGCGGGCTCACGCTCGTCTTCTGCTTCCCGATTCCGATCGTGCTCGCGCTGCTGCTCAACGAGGTGCGCCGGCGCTCCCTGAAGCGGTTCGTGCAGTCGGTGTCGTACCTTCCGCACTTCCTGTCGATCGTGATCGTCGCGGGCATCACGATGCAGATGCTGGCCAGCGACGGCCCCGTCAACCACGTCCTCGGCTGGCTGGGCCACGAGCCGATCCGCTTCATCCAGGAACCCGAGTGGTTCCGCACGATCTACGTCGGCTCGGAGATCTGGCAGACCGCGGGCTGGGGCACGATCCTCTACCTCGCCGCGCTCACCACGATCGACGAGGACCTGTACGAGGCGGCGCGCATCGACGGTGCCAACCGCTGGCAGCAGATCTGGCACGTCACCCTGCCCGGCATCCGGCCCACCATGATCACGCTGCTGATCCTGAACATCGGCACGTTCCTGGCGGTCGGCTTCGAGAAGGTGCTGCTGCTGTACAACCCGCTGACGTACCCGACCGCCGACGTGATCTCGACATACGTCTACCGGGCCGGTGTGGAGTCCAACAGCTTCAGTTACGCCGCCGCCATCGGACTGTTCGAGGCGATCATCGGCCTGGTCCTCATCACGTCCGCCAACCAGCTCTCGCGTCGCACAGTGGGGACGAGCCTGTGGTGAAGCCGAGCCGTTCCTACCGGGTCTTCCAGGGCGTCAACGGGGTGGTCCTCACCCTGTCGTGCTGGTGACGCTGTACCCCTTCACCAACATCCTCGCGCGGTCCTTCAGCGGGGAGCGGCAGATCCGGGCCGGTGAGGTGACCCTGCTGCCCAAGGGGTTCAACCTCACCACGTACAAGATCGTGTTCCAGGACTCGATGTTCTGGCGGAACTACGGCAACACCGTGCTGTACACGGTCGCGGCGACGGCCGTGGCCATGGTGCTGACGACGTGTTACGCCTACGTGCTGTCGAAGAAGCACCTCAAGGGCCGCGGCGTGCTCGTCGGCATCGCGGTCTTCACCATGTTCTTCACCGGCGGCCTGATCCCGAACTACCTCCTGGTCACCAGCCTCGGTCTGAAGAACAGCGTCTGGGCGATCGCCCTGCCGAACGCGATCAGCGTCTTCAACCTGCTGGTGATGAAGGCCTTCTTCGAGAACCTGCCGACCGACCTGGAGGAGGCCGCGCAGATCGACGGCCTGAGCACGTACGGCATCCTCCTCAGGATCGTCCTGCCGCTGTCCAAGGCGGTCGTGGCGACGATGGTGCTCTTCTACTCGGTGTCCTTCTGGAACTCCTGGTTCAGCGCGTTCCTCTATATGGACCAGAGCGACCTGATGCCGGTCACCGTCTACCTCCGCAACCTCATCGCGGGCGCCACCGGCGGCGGCAACGCCGGCGCCGGCACGGAGCAGCTCAGCCAGGTCGGCGCGAACATCCAGTCCGTCACCATCGTCCTCACCGCCCTGCCGATCCTCTGCGTGTACCCCTTCGTCCAGCGCTACTTCGTCTCGGGCGTGATGCTCGGCGCGGTCAAGGGCTGACGCCGCCTCCTCAACTCGCTTACGGAACAAAGGAGTCTCCGTGCCAAACGCAGGACAGCTCTCGCGGCGCCAGATCCTCGCCGCCGCCGGCTTCATCGGGCTCGCCACGCTCACCGGCTGTGGCAGTGGGGACGACGGCGGGGACGGGAAGGACCTGTCCAAGAAGCAGAACGGGGCGATGAAGAAGTACCGGGCCGGGACAGCAGTTCAAGGCGGCCAAGCCGCTGTCCTTCTCGGTCACTGCACAACAACAACCCGGTCTACCCCATGAAGGGCGGCTGGCTGTTCTGGAAGGAGCTCACCAAGCGCACCGGGGTGACCCTCAAGCCGGTCGACGTCCCGCTGGCGCGACTACGAGAAGAAGCGCAGTGTGCTCATCGGGGCCGGGGACGCCCCGTTCCTGATCCCGAAGACGTACCACCCCTCCGAGGTCGCCTTCGTCTCGTCGGGCGCGGTCCTCGCGGTCAGCGACTACGTGAAGCTGATGCCCAACTTCCAGGACAAGGTGCAAGCAAGTGGAAGCTGGAGCCGGAGCTCGACTCCATCCGCCAGTCCGACGGCAAGTACTACCTGCTGCCCGGTCTGCACGAGAAGGTCAAGGCCGGCTACTCGCTGTCCTTCCGCACGGACGTCCTCGACAAGCACGGGCTGAGCCTGCCCACCACGTGGGACGAGGTGTACGACGTCCTCAAGGCGCTCAAGGAGGAGTACCCCGGCAGTACCCCTTCTCCGACCGCTGGAGCACCAACACCCCGTCCCCTGCGGCGCGCTGTTCAGCTACCTCGGCCAGGCCTTCGGCGTCCGGGCCGGCTGGTCGTACGACAACATCAGCTTCGACCACAAGGCGCAGAAGTACGTCTTCACCGGCGCTCAGGACGCCTACCGCCAGATGGTCGAGTACCTGCGCAAACTGGTCGCCGAGAAGCTCATGGACCCCGAGAGCTTCACCCAGACCGACGACCAGGCGCTGCAGAAGCTGCTCGCCGAGAAGTCCTTCGCGATGAGCGCCAACCCGCAGGTGCTGGTGCAGGACTACCGGTACAACCTGGAGAAGCAGGTCAAGGGCGCGAAGATCGAGATGATCCCGGTGCCGCTCGGGCCCGCGGGGCCGGTGGTGCTGGGCGGCACCCGGCTGGAGAACGGCGTGATGATCTCCAGCAAGGCGCTGAAGAGCGACAGCTTCGTCGCCATGATGCAGTTCGTGGACTGGCTGTGGTACTCGGACGAGGGCCAGCGCTTGGCCCGGTGGGGCGTCGAGGGCGTCACGTACACCCGCTCCGGAAGCGGCACTACAAGCCGAAGCCCGGCATCAGCCTCATGGGCTCCGACCCGGACGCCCCGAAGGACATGCAGAAGGACTACGGCTTCTACAACGGCGTCTTCGCCTACGGCGGCAGCTGGCGAGCTCGTCTCCTCCATGTTCAGCCCCGACGAGAAGAAGTTCCAGGACGCCATGGCCCAGCGCGAGCAGCTGCCCATCGACCCGGCCCACCCGCTGCAGTCCTTCGAGCAGGAACAGGCGACCCTCTGGGACACCCCGCTCAAGGACACCGTCATCCAGAACACCCTGAAGTTCGTCCTCGGCAAGCGCCCGCTGTCCCAGTGGGACGCCTACCTCGCCGAGCTGAAGGCGAAGAACATGCAGCAGCTCGTCGATCTGCACAACAAGGCGTACGAGCGGTTCAAGAAGGAGAACGGGTGATCCGCGATCCAGTGCCGACGCGACCGGCCGGCCGGCTGACCGACGCCTGGCGCCACTGCGTCGGCACCGGCCGCCTCGACCTCGCCCTGCGCCGCGACTACCAGGACTCCCTGAAGGTCCTGCAGCGGGACATCGGCTTCCGGTACATCCGGGGGCACGGGCTGCTCAGCGACGGCATGGCGTCCACCGACGCCTACACCTGGAGCTCGACTTCGCCAGCCGGCTGGCCGCCACCGCACTGGCCGGGCTGCCGGTGCACATCACCGAGTTCAACTCGTCCTACCGGCCCGACAACCCGGTGCACGACACCGCCTTCCACGCCGCCTACCTCGCGCCGGTCGTGGCCGACGGCGGCGACCTCGTCGACTCCTTCTCGTACTGGACGTTCAGCGACGTCTTCGAGGAGACCGGCGTGCCGACCGTCGCTGTTCCACGGCGGCTTCGGCCTGCTCACCCACCGCCAGGTGCGCAAGCCGACCTACCACCTGTACGCGTTCATGGCCCGGATGGGCGACCGAGGTGCTCGCCCGCGGCGACGACCACCTGGTCACCCGGCACGCCGACGGCCGGGTCACCGTCCTGGCCTGGGCACCCGTCGACCCGACCGGCGAGACGCCCGGCCCCGACCGGCACACCCTGCGCCTGTCCCTCCCCGTGCCGCGGCGGCGAGGTCGTTCGTCCGCCGTTCCTCCGTGGACGAGGAGCGCGGCAACGCGTGGACGGCCTGGCGGCACATGGGCAGCCCGCGCTCACCGAAGCCGCGACAGCTCGACATCCTGCACGAGGCCGCCGAACCCGCGCGCAGCCACCGGCGGCTGACCGCCGAGGACGGCCGCGTCGACTGACTCTGACCCTGGCCGTCACGAGGTCACCCTCGTCGAGCTCACGCCCGTCGACGACGAGACCCCGCCCTGGTGGGACGAGCGGCGGCTGCCCGGCCGGGAGGTGACGGCATGAGCACCGTACGGACGTCCGACTTCGGCACCGGGGCCCTCTCCCGCGCCTCCGCCCTGGTCCACACCGTCCTGACCGTCGAGGCGCTGCTGCTCCTCACCGCCTCGCCGGGCGTGGCCGGGCTGCTCCTCATCGGCCCCGACCCGCCAACCTCCCCCTCGCGGCCCTGTGCCTGCTGCCCCTCGGACCGGCCCTGTCCGCCGCGCTCTACGCCCTCCACCACCGCAGCCGCGACCTCACCGAACTGCACCCGGCCCGCGCCTACCTGCGCGGCTGGCGGCTCAACGCCCTGCCGGCGCTGAAGCTGTGGACGCCCCTGCTGGCCTGGCTGACGGTCATCGCCTTCACCCTCACCCACTTCTCCGCCACCGGCCTGCCCGGCTGGTGGGCGGTCCTGCTCGCGGCCATCGGCGCCGCCTCCCTCCTGTGGGGCGCGCACGCCCTCGTCCTCACCTCGCTGTTCGCCTTCCGCGCCCGGGACACCGCACGTCTCGCCGGGTACTTCCTGTTCCGGCACGGCCGCGCCACCCTCGCCGCCGCGTCCCTGCTGGTCCTGACGGCCGCGCTGACCGCCCTGCTGACCGAGGCCCTGCCCGCCCTGCTGGCCGCCCCGCTGCTGCTGTCCCTGCTGCACGGCAGTCGCACGGTGATCACCGAGACCCAGGAGGAGTTCACGGCATGACCGCGCCCCGCACCCCGAAGATCCCGTACGGCGGCGACTACAACCCCGAGCAGTGGCCCGAGGACGTCCGGGACGACGACCACCGCCTGTTCACCCGGGCCGGCATCGACACGCTCACCGTCGGCGTCTTCATCTGGTCCCTCACCCAACCGGCCCCGGGCACCTACGACTTCACGGTCCTGGACCGCATCCTGGACCGGGCCGCAGCCGAGGGCCGCCAGGTCTGCCTGGCCACCGGCACCGCCGCCCTCCCGCCCTGGCTCGCGAAGCGGCACCCCGAGGTCAACCGCACCGACTTCGAGGGCCGCCGCCATCGTTACGGCCAGCGCCACAACTTCTGCCCCAGCTCACCGGCGTACCGCGAGGCCGCCACCGCGATGGCCTCCCGCCTCGCCGAACGGTACGCGCACCACCCGGCCCTGCTCGCCTGGCACATCAACAACGAGTACGGCGGCGCCTGTTACTGCGACCTGTGCGCCGAGGCGTTCCGGGAGTGGCTCCGAGGCCGGCACGGCACCCTCGACGCCCTCAACGACGCCTGGTGGACCACCTTCTGGTCGCACCGCTACACCGACTGGGACCAGATCGAGCCGCCGAACGCCCTCACCGAGCACTGGCGCGGCCCCGACCACACCGCCTTCCAGGGCATCACCCTCGACTACCTCCGCTTCACCACCGACGCCCTCCTCGGCTGCTTCCTGGCCGAGAAGGAGGTGATCCGCGCCCACGACACCGACACGCCCGTCACCACCAACTTCATGGGCGCCTTTCGCCCCCTCGACTACCACCGCTGGGCGCCCCACCTCGACTTCGCCTCCTGGGACAGCTACCCGCCCCTCGACGCCCCGCCGACCCGGCCGGCCCTCGCCCACGACCTGATGCGTGGCCTGAAAGGCGGCGCCCCCTTCTGGCTGATGGAGCAGACGCCGTCCACCACCGCCTGCCGTGACGTCAACCCGCTCCGGCGGCCCGGCGAGCTCCGCCTCGCCACCTTCCAGGCCATCGCCCACGGCGCGGACGCCGCCCTCTACTTCCAGATGCGCGCCTCACGGGGCGCCTGCGAGAAATACCACGGGGCGGTCATCGGCCACGCGGGCCGCGACGACACCCGCGTCTTCCGCGAAGCCGCCGAACTGGGACGGGAGCTGGAGATCCTGGGCGAGCGGACGCTCGGCGCCCGCACCCCGGCCCGTACCGCCCTCCTCTTCGACTGGGACAGCTGGTGGGCCCTGGAGATCTCCGACGGCCCGTCGCGCCTGGTCAAGTATCCGGACGTGGTCCACGCCTACTACCGGGCCGCCCGCGCGGCCGGCGCCGACGTCGACGTCATCCCGCAGACCGCCGACCTCACGCCCTACGACGTGGTGCTCGCCCCCGTCCTGCACATGGTCAAGGGCGACCTCGCCACCCGCCTCGAAGCGGTGGCCGCAGGCGGCGGCACGGTCCTGACCACCTTCCTGTCCGGACGGGTCGACGAACACGACCGCGCCTTCCTCACCGACGTCCCCGGCCCGCTCGCCCCCCTCATGGGCGTCCGCGTGGACGAATGGGACGCCCGCTCGCCCGAGTTCGCCCAGCCCGTCCCCGAACTGTCGGCCCAGGCCCGGCTCGTCTTCGAGATCGTCCTGCCGCGCGGCGCCGAGCCGGTCGCCACGTACGGGTCCGACTTCTACGCGGGCACCCCGGCCGTGACCCGCAACCGCTTCGGCGAAGGCGACGGCGAGGGCTGGTACGTCGCCACCGCCCTCGACCAGCAGGGCGTCGACGAGGTCGTCCGCCGGATCCTGACCCGCCACGACCTGCTCGGCCCCTACGCAGGCCACCCGGCCGTCGAGACGGCGACCCGTGTCGCCCCCGACGGCAGCCGCCTGCTCTTCCTCCTCAACCACGCCCCCGAACCGGCCCGCCTCACCGCCCACACCACCGCCACCGACCTGCTCACCGGCAAGCGGGTGGACCAGGGCGAGCCCCTGGTCCTCGATCCTCTGGGCGTCGTCGTCCTTCAGTAGATCCGCCGACCCCGCTCGTCCGGCACCCCGGACTTGCGGAGGAAGTAGCTGTTGATCTGGTCGCGCCACTCGCGGGCACAGCGGAGCTGCTCCTCGTACCGCTCCGCCACCCGCGCGTGGCGCTCGGGGGCCACCACCCCGGCCAGCGAAGCCCACACCGCCTGGGCCTCCTCCACCTCCTCCACGCCCTCGAAGTGCGTGTCGTAGATGTGCTGGATCACCGTCTTGCCGCTGTGCAGTGTGTGCCCGTACGACACGTGGTGGAAGAACAGCAGCAACTCGTCGGGGCAGGTGTCCGGCGACTCGTACAGTTCGGCCCACGGCTTGGCGTACTGCCCCGCGTACCCGGTGCCGGTCGCCACGCCGCGGTCGGCCCCGATCCCGTCCCGGTCGGCGAAGTGATAGGTCCCCCACGGGCTGTACTCGTACCCGTCCACGCTCGGCCCGTAGTGGTGCCCCGGCTGCACCATGAAGCCGGCGCCGAGGGGAGCGGTGTACTTCTCGTACGTCCGCCACGAGCCGTCGAGCACGGCATGCAGCCCCGCCGCCGGCCCCGGCCCGAAGGTGAGCCGGATCCACTCGTCCAGGATTCCGCCCGGCTCGGCGTCCGGCTGCCAGGCCAGCCGCCCGAAGGTGTAGAGATTCGCCTGGGCGAGGGGATGCCCGGTCCAGAAGAGGTCGTCGCCGGCGTTGGACACGGCGACCAGCCCGCCCCGGGCCAGTTCCCCCACGGACGACTCCGGTTCGTGCCGGAACCGCAGCACCTCGCTCCACATCGGCCCCAGCCAGCACGTATGCCGCTGCTGCCCGGTGTACTCCTGAGTGGCCTGCAGCTCCACCGCCAGCCGGGTGCGGGGCATCGCCCCGATCAGCGGCGAGACCGGCTCGCGCACCTGGAAATCCATCGGCCCGTGCTTCACCTGGAGCACGGCGCCCGCCGCGAACTCGCCGTCCAGCGGCACGAAATGGTCGTAGGCGGCCCGGGCCCGGTCCGTCGTCCGGTCCCGCCAGTCCTGGCGGTGGTCGTAGACGAACGCCCTCCAGTGCACGGTGCCGCCGTACGGTTCGAGCGCGGCGGCCAGCAGGTTCGCCCCGTCCGCGTGACTGCGGCCGTACGCGAACGGCCCCGGCTGGCCCTCCGAGTCGGCCTTCACGACGTACCCGCCGAAGTCGGGTATCGCCTCGTAGACCCGCCGCGTCGCCTCGGCCCACCAGCCGCGCACCGCCTCGTCCAGCGGATCGGCCGTGGGCAGCCCGCCGAGCAGGATCGGCGCGGCGAAGGAGACCGACAGGTGGGTGCGGATGCCGTAGGGCCGCAACGCCTCGGCCAGGGCGGCCACTTCGCCGATCCGGTCGGTCAGCAGGTGCGCCTCGGTCTCGTGCACGTTGACGTTGTTGACGGAGAGCGCGTTGATCCCGCACGCCGCCAGCATCCTGCCGTAGGCCCGCACCCGCTCCAGGTCGCCGCGCGCCCGCCCGTCTTCCCAGAACAGCGAGCCGCCCGCGTACCCGCGCTCCACCTGGCCCATGACCGGGTGCACGGCGACGTTGTCCCAGTGGTCGAGCATGCGCAGGGCGAGAGCGGGGCGATGGGTCCGACGCCCCCACGCGCCGGTGAACGCCGCCTCCGCGAGCCGCACGACGTGGAACAGCCCGTACAGCAGCCCGCGTCCGCCGGAGGCGGTGACGATCGTCGTGCCGTCCTCACGGGCAACCGTGAAACCCTCGTCGCCGAGGCCATCGGCACCGAGGTCGAGGACCAGGTCGTACGCGCCGGCCGACGCGGCATCCCGTACGACCCGGCCCCCGAACCGCCGGCAGGCCTGAGCCACCTCCCCGTGCACCGTCTCCACCAGCGGACCCGATCCATGGATCAGCGTCCGCCGGACGCCGACCGCCCGGAAGGCGGCCGGCGGCAGCCAGGCCGGGTCGACACCCTCGGGCAGGACGGGCACGGGAAGCGGCATGAGACCCCCAACTCGGCTGTTCAGGAGAGCAGTTCGACCTCCGCCAGCGTTCCCTCGCCGTCGAGGACCAGGCGGTATTTCTCGTACGTACCCGGTGACCTCACCGTGAACGCGCGGGTCTGCCTGTCCCACGCGAACGACTGCCCGGAGCGCCGGTCCAGCGTCCGCCAGGTCGTACCGTCGGAGGAGCCCTGGAGCCTCCAGCCGGTCGGTGCCTTCACACGGTCCGACGACGACGTCAGCGTGTACTGGACCGCCTCGGCACGCTCGGGGACCGGCAGATCCACCGAGGTCGCCGCGGCGTCCGTCGCCGACGTGTCGTCGAACAGGGCACCCTCGCCCTTCAGCACGTCGGCGCGCGGGCGCCGGCACCTTGTCGTCCCGGGTGATCGACACGGGTGCGGCGTGCTTCCCCGTGCCCCAGGACGACGGCCGCGGACCCATGTCGAACTCCAGGACACCGCCCTTGGCGACCACTGCATGGGGCAGCGAGGTCTTCGTCCATGTCCGCCCGTTGACCTTCAGCCCCTGCACGTACACGTTCTTCGCGCTGTTCCGCGGCGCCTTCACCACCAGCTCGCGCCCGTTCTCCAGATGCACGGTCGCCTTCTCGAACAGCGGTGAGCCGATCGCGTACTCGCCGCTGCCCATCACCAGCGGGTAGAAGCCGAGCGCGGAGAACAGGTACCAGGCCGACTGCTCGCCGTTGTCCTCGTCACCGTGGTAGCCCTGGCCGATCTCGCTGCCCGTGTACAGGCGCGACAGCACCTCGCGGACCTTCTTCTGCGCCTTCCAGGGCTGCCCGGCCGCGTCGTACATGTAGATCGCGTGGTGGGCGACCTGGTTGGAGTGCCCGTACATGCCCATCCGCACGTCCCGCGCCTCGGTCATCTCGTGGATGACACCGCCGTAGGAGCCGACGAACTCGGGGGAGGCCGTCTCGGGCGTGGAGAAGTAGTCGTCGAGCTTGTCGGCGAGCCCCTTCCGGCCGCCGTACAGGTTCGCCAGGCCCCGGCTGTCCTGCGGGGCGGTGAACGCGTAGCCGTAGCCGTTGGTCTCGGTGTAGTCGTGGCCCCATACGCGCGGGTCGTACTTCGAGGACTCGACCCGCCAGTCGCCCTTGGCGTCCCGGCCCTGGAAGAAGCCGGCCTTCGCAGTCGAAGAGGTTCACGTAGTCCTGGGCGCGGTTCAGGAAGTACTCCGACTCCTCCTTGTAGCGCCGCTCGCCGGTCTCCTCGTAGAGCTTTCGGCCCATGCGGGAGATGCCGTAGTCGTTGAGGTAGCCCTCCAGCGCCCACGACAGGCCCTCGTGCGTCTCGGTGCTGGTGTAGCCGAGGAAGGGGGAGGTGGTCATGCCCTTGCGGCCGACGCCCGAGTTCGGCGGCACGACCGTCGCGTTCTTCACGGCCGCGTCGTACGCCGCCTTCGCGTCGAAGTCGACGCCCTTGACGTACGCGTCCGCGAACGCCACGTCCGAGGAGGTGCCCGTCATGAGGTCCGCGTAGCCGGGGGAGGACCAGCGCGAGGTCCAGCCGCCGTCCTTGTACTGCTGCACGAACCCGTCGACCAGCTCGCCCGCCCTGCAGGGCGTGAGGAAGGAGTAGGCCGGCCAGGTCGTGCGGTAGGTGTCCCAGAAGCCGTTGTTGACGTACACCTCGCCGTCGACGATCTTCGCGCCGGTGTGCGTCGGGGTGTCCGGGTTCGGCATGGGGGAGAAGGGCGAGGCGTACTGGTGCTTGCCCGCCGACCTTCTCGAAACCGGAGTTCGGGTACAGGTACAGCCGGTACAGGCTGGAGTACAGCGTCGTCAGCTGGTCCGGTGTCGCGCCCTCGACCTCCACCTTGCCGAGCAGCCGGTCCCACTGCCGCTGGGCGCGCCTCTTCACGGCCTCGAAGGACGTGCCCTCCGGGATCTCCTGGCGGAGGTTGTCCTTCGCCTGGTCGACGCTGATCAGCGAGGTCGCCAGGCGCAGGGTGACGGTCCGGTCGTCGGCCTTGAACCGCAGGTGGCCCTTCACTCCGGCTGACGAGCCCTCGGTCACGGGCTTGTCGAACGTCGCCGTAGACGAACAGCCGGGTCGCCCCCGTCGACAGCCCGGACTTCACGTCCGAGTAGCCGGTGACGATGCCGTTCTCCTTGTCCAGGGTCAGGCCCGCCTGGTCGGTGACGTTGTCGAACAGGACGCTCGCGTCGTCGCCGGGGTAGGTGAAGCGCAGCGCGGCCGCGTGGTCGGTCGGCGCCATCTCGGCCTTCAGCCCGTTCTCGAACCGAACCCCGTAGTAGTACGGCCGCGCGGTCTCGTTCTCGTGCCGGAAGGCCAGCTCCCGGGCCTCCCGGCCGAGTGTCCGGGGTGCCGGCCGCGACGGACGGCATCACCTGGAAGGTCTGCCGGTCGCCCATCCAGGGGCTCGGCTCGTGGCTCGCGCTGAACGCCTGGATCGTCGGCAGGTTGTCCGCGTTGTTCGCGCGTGCGTAGTCGTACAGCCAGCTCAGCGAGCCCGCGTTGGTCACCGGCGTCCAGAAGTTGAAGCCGTGCGGCACCGCCGTCGCCGGGAAGTTGTTGCCCCGCGAGAAGCCGCCGCTGGAGTTGGTGCCGCGGGTCGTCACCGCGTAGTCGGACAGATGGGCCTTCGGCCGCTCGGGAGCGACGGACTCGAGCGTCACGTCGTCCAGCCAGCCCCGGAACTTCGCCGGGCCCTTGGGGGAGTCGTACGCCACCAGGATCCGGTCCACGGTCTTCCCGGCCGCGACCGACCCGATCCGCGACGGCCACGTTGTTCCACTGGTTGACGTAGAGGATCTTCGCCGCGCCCTGCCCCCGCGGCGTCAGCGGGAAGCCGTGCTGGTCGGTGGCGCGCAGCTCGCTCAGGTGGGTGCCGTCGGTGAAGGCGAGGTCGACGGAGACGTTGGTGGCGTCGTAGTCGAGGTCGCCGTCCGCCATCGACGGGAAGATCCGGTAGGACAGCCGCGTGTCGCGGCCGACGGCCACGTTCACGTCGAAGATCTTGTTGTACGAGTAGGCCCGCGCCGTCGGCGGTGTGCCGGCCGGCGTAACGCAGGGCCCGCTTGCCGGTGAACCCGGCGCCCGCCTTGGCGGTGGGGGAGCCGCTCGGGCCGCGGTCGACGAGGGAGAGCATGTCCTGCGGGACGGGTCCGTCGCCGCCGCCCGTGGACAGCTGGAGGTCGGCGAGCTGGAGGATGTCGCCGCCGTTGTTCCCGGTGACGTCCAGCCGGAAGTGCCGGTACTCGAGGCGGGCTCGGCGAGCTCGTACGTCTTCGTCTGGAACCGCTCGGAGAAGGACTCGCCGGAGCGGGTGTCGAGGGTCTTCCAGTCCTTGCCGTCGGCGGAGCCCTTCAGGGTCCAGTCCTTCGGGTCGCGCTCGTCGTGGTCGTTGGCCGACGTCAGCGCGTAGTCGCGCTACTTCGACCGGCTTGTCCAGGTCGAACTCGGCCCAGCCGGTGGGCTCGAAGGTCGAGCCACTTGGTGCTCGGCTCGCCGTCGACGAGGTTCTCCTTCACCTCACCCCCGCCCGTGTTCTCGTCGCTGGCCCGGACGTCGGTGACATGGTCGGTCACATTGCCCGGTATGCCGCTGCTGTAGCCGCCGTCGACGCCCGAGGCCCGCTTGCCGCCGTCGGGTGCGGTGTCGACGGTGTTCAGCCAGTCCGGAGCCGGGTCGTCCGCCTCGAACGAGGACGCGAACTCCCGGTCGGCGGTCTCGGGGGCCTCGGGCAGTGCGACCGCAACGCCCTGTGAGCTCAGGGCCAAAGCGAAGGCGGTCGCCGACACGACCGCCGAACCCCATCTGTGCCGAGCTTTCCGCTGCATCAACGGGTACCCTCCCTGCGCAGTGGACAACGTTGTCAGCTTCGCTGCGCAAGGACCAGTAGTTGCCCAAGTGGCTGGTGAGTGTCAAGGGTGTTGGATGTGGCATTCAGGGGCGTACGGCCGGGATATTTCCGGCTGAGGCGCGCGCAGGCCGCTCGATATTTCCGCGAGGTCTCAACTCGGAAAAGACCCACGGCCAACCTTGTGTTCGATCTTGATCCGCTGGCGGGAAGTGGACTATACCTGTCGGGCGATTCACACCATCCGCACATGACCACCCGCACTTTCCTGCACGACCCAGCGTGACCCGATCGCGGTGCCGGGGAGGATCCGGTTCACCGCCTGAGTCCTGGAGAAGGCGAGGACTTGAGCATGGGATCCACTTCCGCCGAGAACCACGGCACCGAGGGTGTCGGCCGCCGTGATCTGATCAAGAGGTCCGCCGCGCTCGGCCTGATCTCCGTACCCACGATGAGCTTCCTGTCCGCCTGCGCCAGCAGCGGCGGCGACGACAGCGGGACAAGGCCAAGGCGGGCAAGAAGACCGCGAAGAACCCGCTCGGTGTCAACGACAGCGCCGAGCATGGAATTCGTCCTCTTCGACGGCGGCTTCGGCAAGGAGTACGCCGAGGACGCGGTGAAGATCTACGAGAAGGACTTCCCCGAAGGCGAAGGTGAAGTTCTCCGCCACCCAGAAGATCCAGTCCACGCTCCAGCCCCGCTTCAACCAGGGCACCCCGCCGGACCTCATCGACAACTCCGGCGCCGAGCAGATGGACATGGGCGTCCTGGTCGGCAAGAACCAGCTCGCCGACCTCACCCCGCTGCTGGACGCGCCCGTCCTACGACGACCCGAACAAGAAGGTCCGCGACACGCTGCGCCCCGGCATCGTGGAGATGGGCCAGTTCGACGGCGAGAAGGTCTGGATCCTGTACTACGCCTACACGGTGTACGGCGTCTGGTACTCGCAGAAGGCCCTGGACTCGCTCGACGAGCAGTACCCCGAGACCTGGGACCAGATGCTCGCGGTCTGCGAGAAGGCCAAGAAGAAGGGCATGGCGGGCTGGACGTACGCGGGCAAGTACCCGTACTACCTGCCCTTCTCGCTCTACCCGATGATCGCCAAGGTCGGCGGGCGCCGAGGTGCTGGACGCCATCGACAACCTGGAGCCGAACGCCTGGAAGCACCCGGCCGTCAAGGCGCTGCTTCGAGGCCTACTACGAGCTCTTCAAGAAGGGCTACATCCTCAAGGGCACGCCCGGCCTGGACCACATCCAGTCGCAGACCGCCTGGGCCAAGGGCAAGGCGCTGTTCATCCCGAACGGCTCCTGGGTGGAGAACGAGTCGGCCAACGTCATCCCCGACCGACTTCGACCTGGCCGTCTCCGCGCCCGACCGGCACTCGACTCCTCCGACAAGCTGCCCTTCGGCACCATCTGGGCCTCCGGCGGCGAGCCCTTCATCGTCCCGGCCAAGGCGAAGAACGCCGAGGGCGGCATGGAGCAGCTGCGCATCATGCTCAGCGAGGCGTCCTCGAAGAACTTCACCAGCAAGGTGAAGTCGCTGACCGCGTACAACGGCGGCACCGACGGCATCGAGCTGACCCCGGGCCTGAAGTCCGGCGTCGCCGCGCTGGACAAGGCCGGCGACAACGTGGTGAACCCGCGTCATCCAGGACTGGTACGTGCAGTTGCAGAAGGAGAAGATCGGCGTCGTCCGGCCTGGGCGAGATGATGGCCGGCCGGCTCACCCCGGCCGAGGCCATCAAGAAGATCCAGGGCTTCGCCGACGAGGCCGCCAAGGACGACTCGATCAAGCACTACAAGCACCAGTAACGCGCACCACGGGAACTCGTCTTCGCGCAACGGCACAGACGGGGTCGTGGCGATGCAGCACGGCAAGTACCGGTTCATCGTGGGGTTCCTCGCGCTGCCCCTCGGGCTGTACGCGCTCTTCGTGGTCTGGCCGTTCATCCAGTCCATCTACTACTCGTTCACGGACTGGACCGGCCTGAGCCCCGAATTCAAGATGGTCGGCTTCGACAACTACAGCCGGATGCTCGACGACGACATCTTCTGGAAGTCGTTGCAGCACAGCCTGCTGTTCGCGCTGCTGCTGCCGGTGGTGACGATCGGCCTGGCGCTGTTCTTCTCCTTCATGATCAATGTCGGCGGACGGAAGCGGAGGAACGGGCCGGTGATCACCGGCGTCCGCGGCTCCGTCGTTCTACAAGATCGTCTATTTCTTTCCGCAGGTGCTGTCCATCGCCATCGTCGCGCTGCTGTTCGCGTTCGCGTACAACCCGGACAGCGGCGCGATCAACTCGCTCCTGCGCGGGATCGGACTGGACGACGTCCAGCCGCTGTGGCTGGGCGATCCCGACCTCGCGCTGTGGGCCGTGATGGCGGTGCTCGTCTGGTCCACGGTCGGCTTCTTCGTGGTCCTCTTCTCCGCGGGCATGGCCTCCATCCCGGCGGAGATGTACGAGGCGGCGCTGCTGGACGGGGCGGGCCGCGCCACGACCTTCTTCCGGGTCACCCTGCCGCTGCTGTGGGACACCGTGCAGTCCGGCTGGGTCTACATGGGCATCCTCGCCCTGGGCGCCGAGTCGTTCGCGGTCGTGCAGATCATGACGACCGGGCCGGGCGGCCCCGACTACTCGACCACCGTCATGGTCCTGTACGTGTACCAGAAGGCGTTCCGTGACGGGCAGGCCGCCTACGCCACCACCATCGGTGTCGCCCTGCTCGTCGTCACGCTGGCCTTCGCCGCCGTGGTGATGCGGCTGGGCCGTCGCGAGCGGCTGGAGTACTGAGCATGAAGACGACGCGAGACCCCCGCCCCCGCTGCCGGCCGAGTCCGGCGCGCCCGTCACCAAGGACGGACGCCGCCGCCCGGCCCGCCGCCGAAGGCGAAGAAGGAGGGCACCGTCCTCAACGTCTTCTCCCACGGCGTCCTGGTCATCTGGGCGTTCATGGTGGTCATGCCGCTGCTGTGGGCGGTGATGACGTCCTTCAAGGACGACCGCTCCATCTTCGGCTCGCCCTGGTCGCTGCCGGACACGCTGCACTTCGACAACTGGTCGCGGGCGTGGACCCAGGCCAACATGAGCGACTACTTCCTCAACACCGTCCTGGTGGTGGGCGGTTCGCTCATCGGCACACTGGTCCTGGGCTCGATGGCGGCCTACGTCCTGGCCCGCTTCGACTTCCCGGGCAACCGCTTCATCTACTTCCTGTTCATCGGCGGCATGAGCTTCCCGATCATGCTCGCGCTGGTCCCGCTGTTCTACGTCGTGAACAACATGGGCCTGCTGAACACCATCCACGGGCTGATCCTGGTCTACATCGCCTACTCGCTGCCGTTCACGGTGTTCTTCCTGACGGCGTTCTTCCGGACCCTGCCGACGTCGATCGCCGAGGCGGCCTTCGTCGACGGCGCCTCCCACAGCCGTACGTTCTTCCAGATCATGCTGCCCATGGCCAAGCCGGGCCTGATCAGCGTCGGCATCTTCAACTTCCTGGGCCAGTGGAACCAGTACATGCTCCCCACGGTCCTCAACACCGACCCGGACAAACGCGTCCTCACCCAGGGCCTGGTCCAGCTGGCGGTCAGCCAGGGCTACAAGGGCGACTGGTCGGGCCTCTTCGCGGGCCTGGTGATGGCGATGCTGCCGGTGCTGGCGGCGTACATCATCTTCCAGCGGCAGGTGGTGCAGGGGCTGACGGCGGGTGCGCTGAAATAACCCCACGCATTCGCTCGCGTACACGCCGCTCCCGATCACGGGGGCGGCGTGCAGGCGCGTGTCCACGGACCCGGAAACCGTTCAACCTCTTGACGGGAGGCGACCCGAACAGCTCAGCTTAGAGTTCACTAGTTGGACATGGACGGGGTCTCATCGAAGCGGCCCCGCGCGCAGGAGGTCGTCGTGGAGACTCCGGGGTCGCAGTCGTCGCTGCACCGAGCCAACCTGGAGCGGGTCGTACGTGCCGTGCGCCTGGCGGGCTCCCTCACCCAGGCCGAGATCGCGCGGACGACGGGTCTGTCCGCGGCGACGGTCTCCAACATCGTCCGGGAGTTGAAGGACGGCGGCACCGTCGAGGTCACGCCGACGTCGGCCGGCGGCCGCCGGGCCCGCAGCGTGTCGCTGAGCGGGGACGCCGGGATCGTCATAGGAGTCGACTTCGGCCACACCCACCTGCGCGTCGCGGTCGGGAACCTCGCCCATCAGGTGCTCGCCGAGGAGGCCGAGCCGCTGGACGTGGACGCCTCCTCGACGCAGGGCTTCGACCGGGCCGAACAGCTGGTCAGCCGGCTGATCGAGGCCACGGGCGTCGACCGGTCCAAGATCGCCGGGGTCGGTCTCGGCGTGCCCGGCCCGATCGACGTCGAGTCGGGGACCCTCGGCTCGACCGCCATCCTGCCCGGCTGGACCGGCACCAAGCCCGCCGAGGAGCTGCGGGGGCGGCTCGGCGTGCCGGTGCACGTGGACAACGACGCCAACCTCGGCGCCCTCGGCGAGATGGTCTGGGGCAGCGGCCGGGGCGTGCGCGACCTGGCGTACATCAAGGTCGCCAGCGGTGTCGGCGCGGGACTGGTGATCAACGGGAAGATCTACCGGGGTCCCGGCGGCACCGCCGGAGAAATCGGACATATTACACTCGATGAGTCCGGCCCCGTCTGCCGCTGCGGAAACCGCGGCTGCCTGGAGACCTTCGCGGCCGCGCGCTACGTGCTCCCGCTCCTCCAGTCCAGCCACGGCACCGGCCTGACGATGGAGGGCGTCGTGCGGCTCGCGCGGGACGGAGACCCGGGCTGTCGTCGGGTGATCGCCGACGTCGGCCGCCACATCGGCAGTGGAGTGGCCAATCTCTGCAACCTGCTGAACCCGAGCCGCGTGGTCCTCGGCGGTGATCTCGCCGAGGCCGGGCGAGCTGGTGCTCGGGCCGATCCGGGAGTCCGTCGGGCGCTACGCCATCCCCAGCGCGGCACGCCAGCTGTCCGTTCTCCCGGGTGCCCTTGGCGGCCGTGCGGAGGTGCTCGGAGCGCTCGCTCTCGCCCTCAGCGAGATGGGTGATTCGACCCTTTTGGACGGAACTGCCTCGGCGCACTGCCAGACAGTCGCCCCTGCCTTCACTTAGAGAACGGATGGCACCGTTGCCATCTCGTTAAGGATTTACTTCTTGACGTCGCACGCGTGGCCGAGTTGACTTCCAGCCACCTCGGCCGCAATGTCGCGGCCTCGTCAGGGAGGTTTCTGAAGTGAACACGCGTATGCGTCGCGCCGCTGTTGCCATTGCCGCCGGTGCGATGGCCGTTTCGCTTGCTGCCTGTGGCAGCGCCAAGGAGTCCGGCGACAACGCCGATTCCACGGGGTCCGCCAAGAAGGGCGACGACATCAAGGTCGGCCTGCTTCTTCCGGAGAACGCGACCGCGCGTTACGAGAAGTTCGACCGGCCGCTCATCGAGAAGAAGGTCAAGGAGCTCACGAACGGCAAGGGCGAGGTCGTCTACGCCAACGCCAAGCAGGACGCCAGCCACGCAGAACCAGCAGGTCGACACGATGGTGACCAACAAGGTCGACGTGCTGATCGTGGACGCGGTGGACTCCAAGGCCATCGCCGGCTCGGTGAAGAAGGCCAAGGACGCCGAACATCCCCGTCGTCGCCTACGACCGCCTGGCCGAGGGCCCGATCGACGCCTACACCTCGTTCGACAACGTCACCGTCGGCAAGACCCAGGGCGAGGCCCTGCTGAAGGCCCTCGGCGCCAAGGCCAAGGACGGCCAGATCGTCATGATGAACGGGTCGTCCACCGACCCGAACGCCGCCCAGTTCAAGAAGGGCGCGCACTCCGTCCTCGACGGCAAGGTGAAGGTCGGCCGCGAGTACGACACCAAGGAGTGGAAGCCGGAGAACGCCAACGCCAACATGGAGGGCGCCATCTCCGCCCTCGGCAAGGACAAGATCGTCGGCGTCTACTCCGCCAACGACGGCATGGCGGGCGGCATCATCACCGCCCTGAAGGCGGCCGGCATCGCCGACATCCCGGTCACCGGCCAGGACGCCGAACTCGCGGGTGTGCAGCGCATCGTCACCGGTGAGCAGTACATGAGCGTCTACAAGCCCTACCCGCAGGAGGCCGAGCCGCCGCCGAGATGGCCGTGGCCCTCGCCCAGGGCAAGTCGCTCGACTCGATCGCCAAGGACAAGGTCGACAGCCCGACCACCAAGGCCGTCCCCTCCGTCCTCGTCCCGGTCGTCTCGCTGACCAAGGACAACATCAACGACACCGTCATCAAGGACGGCATCTACACGGTGAGCGAGATCTGCACCGGCAAGTACAAGGCCGCCTGCGACAAGATCGGTCTCAAGTAAGCAACCGCCGTCCCCTGCGGAGCACGGAGTCCGAGCCGGACTCCCGTGACCGCGTGACCGTTGCCCCCAGCTCCTCCGGCGCCCCGCCACATCAGCCCCGCAAGCTACGCGGGGCGCCGGAGTGATCACTCCTCCCATACTTCTGCACAACCTCCCGCCGGGTCAGGCGGCGAAGGAGATGGTTCACGTGTCCGCTACGCCCGTGCTGGCGTTGCGCGGGGTCTCCAAGCGATTCGGTGCCGTTCAGGCGCTCACCGACGTAGAGCTTGAGGTCCACGCCGGTGAGGTGGTCGCCCTGGTCGGCGACAACGGCGCCGGAAAGTCCACGCTGGTCAAGACGATCGCCGGCGTGCACCCCATCGATGAGGGCGTCATCGAATGGGACGGCAGGTCCGTCCAGATCAACAAGCCGCACGACGCCCAGAACCTGGGCATCGCGACCGTCTACCAGGACCTCGCGCTGTGCGACAACATCGACGTCGTCGGCAACCTCTACCTGGGCCGGGAGATCCGCAAGCGCGGCATCCTGGACGAGGTGGAGATGGAGCGCCGCTCCCGCGAGCTGCTCGACACGCTGTCGATCCGCATCCCCAGCGTGCGCATCCCGATCGCCTCGCTCTCCGGCGGTCAGCGCCAGACCGTGGCCATCGCCCGCTCCATGCTCGGCGAGCCCAAGCTGGTCATCCTCGACGAGCCCACCGCCGCCCTCGGCGTCGAGCAGACCGCACAGGTCCTCGACCTGGTCGAGCGGCTGCGCGAGCGCGGCCACGCCGTGATCCTCATCAGCCACAACATGGCCGACGTCAAGGCCGTCGCGGACAAGGTCGCCGTGCTGCGCCTCGGGCGCAACAACGGCATCTTCGAGGTCAAGTCGACCTCGCAGGAAGAGATCATCTCCGCCATCACCGGCGCCACCGACAACGCCGTGACCCGCCGTGCGGCGCGCACGAACGGGGAGGTTTCCAAGTGAGCATCGACAAGACCTCCGCGGCTCCGGGTGCCACCGAAGACCACGTCGTGGAGAACCCCGAGGCGGCCAAGGCCGCCGTCACGGTCGTCGACCCCCGGCTGCTGGTGCGCGAGCAGGGCCTCGAGGGCTACGTCACCGAGTTCAAGCGGAAGATGAAGTCCGGTGACCTGGGCTCCATCCCGGTCGTCATCGGCCTGGTCGATCATCTGGATCATCTTCACAGAGCCTGAACTCCAACTTCCTCACCGCGGGCAACCTGTCCGACATGTCCGTCGCCATGGTCGGCACCGGCATGATCGCCGTCGGCATCGTGTTCGTGCTGCTGCTCGGCGAGATCGACCTGTCGGTCGGCTCGGTCAGTCCGGTGTCGCGGGCGCGACGTTCGCGGTGCTGAACGTCACCAACGGCATGAACGAGTGGCTCGCCTTCGTGCTGGCCATCCTCACCGGCACGGTCGCCGGCGCCCTGCACGGCTTCTTCTTCGCGAAGATCGGCGTCCCCGCCTTCGCCGTCACCCTGGCCGGTCTGCTGTTCTGGAACGGCCTCATGCTCCAGATCCTGGGCGACAACGGCACGATCAACCTCGACCCGGACGGAGTCGTGGCCCAGCTGACCAGCTACTACTTCTCCGACGTGGCCGCCGCGTACGGTCTGGCCGCGGTGGTGACCGCCGGGTTCTTCCTCAGCTCCTTCCTCGAGCAACCGGCGCCGGGAGGCCGCGGGGGTGCCGTCGAGGCCGCTGAGCGAGACCATCGTGCGGACGGTGCTGCTGGCGATCCTCGCGTTCGCCGTCGCCATCGTCTTCAACCAGTACAAGGGCCTGCCGCTGGCAGTGGTGATCTTCATCGTGGTTCTGCTGGTCACGGACTTCGTGCTGCGCCGCACGGCCTACGGCCGCAAGGTGTTCGCGCTCGGCGGCAGCGTCGAGGCGTCCCGCCGTGCCGGTATCAACGTGGAGCTGGTCCGGATCTCGGTGTTCGCGATCTCCGGCACCTTCGCCGCGGTGGGCGGTCTGTTCATCGCCTCCAAGATCGCCGCGGCCAACCAGGGCGCGGGCGGCGGTGACCTGCTGATGAACGCCATCGCGGCGGCGGTGATCGGCGGTACGTCGCTGTTCGGCGGCCGTGGGCGCACCTGGAACGCGCTGCTCGGTGTGCTGGTGATCGTCTCGATCCAGTACGGCCTCGCCCTGGAGGGCATCGCCTCCCCGGTGCAGTACATGATCACCGGTGGTGTGCTGTTGGCCACGGTCGTCATCGACGCCGTCACCCGCAAGACACAGAAGACGGCCGGGCGCGCGTAACGCCCGAGAGACACGACTGTGCCCGGCACCGCGAAGGTGCCGGGCACAGTCTGTGTCGTAGGTGTGGCACAGCTTGGGTACAGCCGAACGCGTGACGTACGAGGCGACGGCCCGGCGCACGCCCGCAGGGGCGGAACATTAGACTCGACAAGCCCGGCAACAGCTCGATCAGCTCTACTGCAAGGAGGCACGGGTGCCGCTGCTGACCCGTATCAGGGGACCGCGCGATCTGGACCGGCTCAGCCTGGAGGAGCTGAACCAGCTGGCGGAGGAGATCCGGACCTTCCTTGTCGAAGCGGTCTCCAAGACCGGCGGTCACCTCGGCCCCAACCTCGGCGTGGTGGAGCTCACCATCGCCCTGCACCGGGTCTTCGACTCGCCCAAGGACAAGGTGCTCTGGGACACCGGCCACCAGTCCTACGTCCACAAGCTGCTCACCGGCCGCCAGGACTTCTCGAAGCTGAAGATGAAGGGCGGCCTGTCCGGCTACCCCTCGCAGGCCGAGTCCGAGCACGACGTCATCGAGAACTCGCACGCCTCCACGGTCCTCGGCTGGGCCGACGGCATCGCCAAGGCCAACCAGCTCATGGAGCGCGACGACCACGTCGTCGCCGTGATCGGTGACGGTGCGCTGACCGGCGGCATGGCCTGGGAGGCGCTGAACAACATCGCCGACGCCAAGGACCGCCCGCTCGTCATCGTCGTCAACGACAACGAGCGGTCCTACGCGCCGACCATCGGCGGCCTCGCCAACCACCTGGCGACCCTGCGGACCACCGACGGCTACGAGCGGTTCCTCGCCCGTACCAAGGAGGTGCTGGAGCGCACCCCGGTCGTCGGGCGGCCGCTGTACGACACCCTGCACGGCGCCAAGAAGGGCCTGAAGGACTTCATCGCCCCGCAGGGCATGTTCGAGGACCTCGGCCTGAAGTACGTCGGCCCGATCGACGGCCACGACCTCGAGGCCCTGGAGTCCGCGCTCGCCCGGGCCAAGCGGTTCGGCGGGCCGGTCATCGTGCACTGCCTCACCGAGAAGGGCCGCGGCTACCAGCCCGCCCTCCAGGACGAGGCGGACCGCTTCCACGCCGTCGGCAAGATCCACCCCGACACGGGCCTGCCGATCGACAGCTCCGGCGCCGACTGGACCTCCGTCTTCGGCGAGGAGATGGTCAAGCTCGGCGAGGAGCGCGAGGACATCGTCGCCATCACGGCCGCCATGCTCCAGCCGGTGGGACTGGACAAGTTCGCCAAGCGCTTCCCCGAGCGGGTCTACGACGTCGGCATCGCCGAGCAGCACGCCGCCGTGTCGGCGGCGGGCCTGGCGACGGGCGGGGTGCACCCGGTGTTCGCGGTGTACGCCACCTTCCTCAACCGCGCCTTCGACCAGGTGCTGATGGACGTGGCCCTGCACAAGTGCGGCGTCACCTTCGTGCTGGACCGTGCCGGTGTCACCGGCACCGACGGGGCCTCGCACAACGGCATGTGGGACATGTCGATCCTCCAGGTCGTGCCGGGGCTGCGGCTGGCCGCGCCGCGTGACGCCGACCAGGTTCGCGCGCAGTTGCGCGAGGCCGTCGCGGTCGACGACGCGCCGACCGTGGTCCGCTTCTCCAAGGGCGCCGTCGGTCCCGCCGTACCGGCCGTGGGCCGCGTCGGCGGCATGGACGTCCTGCGTGAGCCCGGCACCGACCGCCCGGACGTGCTGCTGGTCTCCGTCGGCGCCCTCGCGCCGATGTGCCTGGAGATCGCCGCCCTGCTCGACAAGCAGGGCATCTCCGCCACCGTCGTCGACCCGCGCTGGGTCAAACCCGTCGACGAGGCCATGGCCCCGCTCGCCGAGCGGCACCGCGTGGTCGTCACCGTCGAGGACAACAGCCGGGTCGGCGGTGTCGGCTCCGCCGTCGCCCAGGCGCTGCGCGACGCGGGCGTCGACGTGCCGCTGCGTGACTTCGGCATCCCGCCGCGCTTCCTCGACCACGCCACCCGCGCCGAGGTCATGGCCGAGATCGGTCTCACCGCGCCGGACATCGCCCGCCAGGTGACCGGGCTGGTCGCCAAGCTGGACGGGCTTCCCCACTCTCGGCTTCGCACGAGCGAGGGGACATCCATCGAGCGCAGCCCGGCGGACGCGGTGGACTCGGTGGAGCCCGCGCGCGACTGACAGCCGCGACCCACACCGCTGAATGGGCCGGTTTCACCACCGTGAAGGGTGGTGAAACCGGCCCGTTGGCGTGAAATCTTCCCCGCCGGGGCATACGGATGGTGCCCCCTCTCGATCATGTCGAGGACGACAAGCGTGGGAGGTACCCCGTGAGCAGCACCCTCTTCCGGACGAAGAAGGTCGAGCAGTCCATCCTCGACACCGAGGAGCCAGAGCACGCGCTCAAGAAGTCCCTGTCCGCGCTGGATCTGACGGTCTTCGGCGTCGGCGTGATCATCGGCACCGGCATCTTCGTCCTCACCGGCACCGTCGCCAAGGACAACGCCGGGCCCGCGACGGCCCTGGCGTTCGTCGCGGCCGGCGTCGCCTGCGCCCTGGCCGCACTCTGTTACGCCGAGTTCGCGTCCACGCTCCCGGTCGCCGGGTCCGCGTACACGTTCTCGTACGCCTCCCTCGGTGAACTGCCCGCCTGGATCATCGGCTGGGACCTGGTTCTGGAGTTCGCGCTCGGTACGGCGGTGGTGGCCGTCGGCTGGTCCGGCTACATCCAGTCGCTCATGGACACCGCGGGCTGGGCGATGCCCGCGGCCCTGGGCAGCCGCGAGGGTGCCGACACCTTCGGCTTCGACATCCTCGCCGCCGCGCTGGTGCTCGTCCTCACCGGCATCCTCGTGGTCGGCATGAAGCTGTCCGCGCGCATCACGTCGGTCGTCGTCGCCATCAAGGTGACGGTCGTCCTCGTCGTGATCATCGCGGGCGCGTTCCTCATCAACGGCGACAACTACGACCCGTTCATCCCGAAGGAGAAGGCCGTGGAGGCCGGCTCCAGTCTCGATTCCCCACTGATCCAGCTCATGTTCGGCTGGGCGCCCTCCAACTTCGGCGTGATGGGCATCTTCACCGCCGCCTCGGTCGTGTTCTTCGCCTTCATCGGCTTCGACGTCGTGGCCACGGCCGCCGAGGAGACCAAGAACCCGCAGCGCGACATGCCGCGCGGCATCCTCGGCTCCCTCGTGATCTGCACGACGCTGTACGTCCTCGTGTCGATCGTCGTCACCGGCATGCAGCACTACAGCAAGCTGTCCGTCGACGCCCCGCTCGCCGATGCGTTCAAGGCCACCGGGTATCCATGGTTCGCGGGCTTCATCAGCTTCGGCGCCGCGGTCGGCCTGACGACGGTGTGCATGATCCTGCTCCTCGGGCAGACGCGGGTGTTCTTCGCGATGAGCCGCGACGGGCTGCTGCCGCGGTTCTTCTCCCACGTCCACCCGCGGTTCAGGACTCCGCACCGGCCGACGATCCTGCTCGGCGTGCTCATCGCGGTCCTCGCCGGCTTCACGCCCCTGACGGAACTCGCCGCCCTGGTGAACATCGGCACGCTGTTCGCCTTCGTGGTCGTCGCCATCGGCGTGATCATCCTTCGCAAGACGCGTCCCGACCTGCCGCGGGCCTTCCGGACCCCGTGGGTGCCGGTCATCCCGATCCTGTCGGTGTGCGCCTCACTGTGGCTGATGATCAACCTGCCCACCGAGACGTGGGTGCGGTTCGGGATCTGGATGGCCGCCGGGTTCGTCGTGTACTTCCTCTACGGCCGCACGCACAGCCGCCTCGCGCGCCGCGAAGCGGGAGAGGAGTAGCCGGCCGCCGGTGGGGGCACGCCGTAGCGCGTACTCGCCTGCGGCGGTGGGGTGGTGCCTGCGGCGGCCTGTCTTGCTGGGTGGGGGTGCGTGTTGCGCCTGACGCCGGGTGAGGGTGCGTGTTGCGCCTGACGCCGGGTGGGGGTGCGCGTGTTGCGCCTGACGCCGGGTGGTGGGTCGGGGCCGTGTCGGGGGGTGTCCGTCCTCGGAACGGCGCGATGGGGTCTCACGCCGACTGACTGTTCTTTGACGCGCCAACCGCTGCGGGCGGACACCCCCCGACACGTCCCCTGCTCGCCGTGCGCGGGTGCACCTGGCGCGAGCGCGGGCAGGTGTACCGCGGGCGGGCGCAGCGGCACCCCGTTCCGCCGGGTTGCGGACGCGCCCGGCCTCAGCACCGACGCCGGGCGGTTTACGGACGCACCGTGCGTGGCCCCGCCACCTCCGCCCCCAGCTCCGTGACTCGCTGCCGTAGCTCCCGGTCCGCCGTGACCACGAGTACGGAACGCCCCGCTGCCTGCGCGACCACGTCCACGATGTGATCGTCCCCACTGCCCGGCGCCGACTCCACCCGCACCCCCGGCGCGGACTCCACCCCCCGCGCCGCCCCTTCTACGACGAGGACGACCTCCACCGGGCCGTGCACCCCCGGCACCCCGTCCGACGCCAAGCGATCACGCAGCCGCTCCGCGGCACCCCGTCGGTCCCGCCACCAGCCGTCCGGTACCGACCCGACGACGTTCGCGCCGTCGACGATGACCAGCAGAGGCGCGTTGTCGCTCATCAGATGCCTCCAAGACTCTGAACCGCAGCTTTGAATGTCACACATACCACCGGACCTCGGCCGTGCTGACCGTGAGTCGACGTCGTCTGCTCCAGGCGGGGGCGGGCCGCGCGCCGAGTCGGCCGGCCCGCATAAAGTGAACTGGTGAACGGCGACTGGCTCATCCGCGGCCGCGACGGCCGCCTCACCGTCTATCTCCCCTCCGGCGACGCCGTCCTGTACCGCGCCGAACGCGGCCCGGCCGGTTCCTGGGACGCCCCCCGCACCGTCGGCGGCAGCCAGAGGCTGCACCCGGGCCCGGCGGTCGGCCAGGGAGCCGACGGGTACGCCCACCTGGCCGCCTGGCGGCCCACCGTGCCGGGCGAGGCGGGACTCGTGCATTCGACGCACTTCCGGCCGCGGCTCGCAGCCCTGGACTGGGTCCCGATCGGGCACCCCGACAAGAAGGGCGACCGGACCGGCCCGCCGGCCGTCGCCGTCGACTCCGCGGGGCGTGGCTATGTCTTCGTCCGTAACGAGAGCGGCGGGGTGAGCCTGCGCAACCAGAAGGTGAAGGGCGGCTGGGGGGCCTGGCAGAACCTCGAAGGGCACGGCGTCGAGGGGGAGTTGGCCGCCGTGACGGGGGAGTCGGGGCTGGTGGAGGTGTACGCCTGCGTGCCCGGCGGGATCCTGCGCTGGCGGCAGGAGGAGCACGGCAAGACCCCGGTGCGCGGCGAGGGCGTCGACGTGTCCGTCCGGCCGGGGACGCTCCGCGCGCTCGCCACGTCCGCCGAGCGCACCACCCTCTTCTTCACCGACGCCTGCGGCGACCTGTGCGCCTGGCGCCCGGGCGAGAAGCCGGTGACCCTCCTCGCCTCCGCAGGGCCGGGGCCGGTCTGCGCCGTGCGCTGTGACATCGAGGGGCACGACTGCACCGTGCTCGCCCAGCGGTCGGCGAGCGGCCGGGTCGCCTTCGCCGCCTATCCGACCGAACAGGAGTCGGCCGGTGCCTGGTGGACCGAATCCGGCCCCCAGCTGCCCGCCGACGCCATGGTGTCGCTGGCGCTCGACGAGCACGACGAGGTCGTCGCGGCCTCCCTCTCGCCCTCGACCGGGACGCTGCTCCTCACCCGCCGCAAGAACGAGCCGGGGCTCGCGCTGGAGGCCTGGCGGGAGATCTGACACCCCGGCGGGACCGTTCCTTATTTGAGGCTCCCGTCGCTCCAGACACACCAGGTGTGTCAAGGGTTGTACGGATGTGTGCGTGACAAGACGCACCTTGGGTGAACGTGGTCAAAAAGTGAAGGTCTTGTTAGTCTCCTCGCACTTGTTCGATTTTGCTCGGGGGGCCGGTTGCTGCTGCGTCTGACCGGGGCCGCGGCAACGGGGTTGGGGAATGATGTCGTGAGCAGATCCTCCACGGTGGATCTTGTTGTTGTCGGACTCGGTTACGTGGGGCTGCCGTTGGCCAGGTCCGCGGCTGCCGCGGGCCTGAAGGTGGTCGGTCTCGACCGCAGCCGACAGGTGGTCGAGAGGCTGAACGCCGGGCGCTCGCACGTGGACGACATCACCGACTCCGATGTGCGCACCATGCGCGAGCAGGGCTTCGAGGCCACCGATCGGGCCGAGGTCATCGCGGACGCGGCCGCGGTCGTGGTGTGTGTGCCGACGCCGCTCACCGACCATGGCGCCCCCGATCTCGGCGCGGTGCACGCGGCCGTCGACGACATCGCCGCACACCTCAGGGCCGGCACGCTCGTCGTGCTGGAGTCGACGACGTACCCGGGGACCACCGACGAGGTCGTCAGGCCGCGGCTGGAGGCCGGTGGGCTGCGGGTGGGCGCGGACTTCCACCTCGCCTTCTCCCCGGAGCGCATCGACCCGGGCAACCCCTCCTTCGGCCTGGAGAACACCCCCAAGGTCGTCGGCGGCATCACGGCCGACTGCACCAAGGCCGCCCGCGCCCTCTACGAGCGCTTCGTGAACCGGGTCGTCGAGGCCAAGGGCACCCGCGAAGCCGAGATGGCCAAGCTGCTGGAGAACACCTACCGGCACGTCAACATCGCGCTCGTCAACGAGATGTCGATGTTCTGCCGTGAGATCGGTGTCGATCTGTGGGACGCGATCCGGTGCGCGTCCACCAAGCCGTTCGGCTTCGCGCCCGTTCCACCCGGGGCCGGGTGTCGGCGGGCACTGCATCCCGATCGACCCCAACTACCTTTCGTACAAGGTGCGTTCACTGGGCATCCCGTTCCGGTTCGTGGAGCTGGCGCAGGAGATCAACCAGCGGATGCCCGTGCACGTCGTCAACCGGGCGGCCGATCTGCTCAACGACCAGGGCAAGGCCGTCCGCGGCTCCCGCGTCCTGCTGCTCGGCGTGACCTACAAGCCGGACATCTCCGACCAGCGCGAGAGCCCGGCCCTCGCCGTCGCGGAGAACCTCCTCGCACGCGGCGCCGAACTCGTCTACTTCGACCCGCGCGTCGACGACTGGAAGGTCGGCGGCGAGAGCGTCGAGCGGGCGGACGACTACCTCGCCGCGGCCGAGACGGCCGACCTGGCCATCCTGCTCCAGCCGCACCGCGAGATCGACCTCGACGAACTCGCCGACCGTGCCCGGGCGTTGTTCGACACCCGGGGCAAGTCCGCCGACCACCCGCGGGTGGTCAAGCTGTGACTTCCGAAGATACGTACATACCCGGGAGCCGTCGACGGTGGCCATCGCGGGCCACCGCAAACGCAGGCACCTCAAGGTCTCGTACTTCGTCTTCCTCGGCCTCGCCGCGCTGATCGCCACCCGGCTCGACGCGGGCTCCCTGCACCTGTACTCGATGGGTGCCATGGGCCTGCTCGCCCTGAAGATGTTCGGCGCGCTCTTCTACCGTCCGGCCAAGGCCGGGCGGGAGGAGCTGGAGTACCTGGAGAGCGCCTGGGTCACCGCGGTCATCCCGATCTACAACGAGGACCCGGTGATGTTCGAGCAGGGCATGCGCAGCCTCCTCGCGCAGAGCCGCCTGCCCAACGAGATCCACATCATCGACGACGCCAGCGCCAACGACTCGGGCATCAGGGCGGCGAAGAAGATGCGCCGCGAGTTCGAGGCCAAGGGCGTCAAGTACACCGTCAGCGTGCAGCCCGAGAACAAGGGCAAGCGTGAGGCGCTGGCGCTGGGCTTCGAGGCCGCCCCGTACTCCGACATCTTCCTCTGCGTCGACTCGGACACCGTGCTGTCCCGGGACACCGTCCGCGAACTGCTGCTGCCAATGGCCGACGAGAAGATCATGGCCTCCACCGGCATGGTGCTGGCGCTCAACCACGACAGCAACATCTTCACCCGCCTCCAGGACCTGCGCTACGGCAACTCGTTCCTCTTCGAGCGGGCCGCCTACTCCCGCCTGAAGTCGGTCCTGTGCTGCTGCGGCGCGCTCTCCGCGTACCGCGGCACGCTGGTGCGCAAGTATCTGCCGGACTTCCTCAACCAGCAGTTCCTGGGCAAGCCGGCCGTCTTCGGCGACGACCGCCGGATGACCAACTACTGCCTGATGGAGGGCCAGGTCGTCTTCCAGGAGACGGCCGTCGGCTACACCGCCGTCCCCGAGAAGCTGCCGCACTTCCTGCGTCAGCAGGTCCGCTGGAACAAGTCCTTCTTCCGCGAGTCGCTGTGGGCCTTCAGGCACCAGAAGAAGTACCGGCCGGCCTTCTGGCTGACCTGCATGGAACTCGCGCTGTGGCTGGTCTTCGGCTCGGCGATGTTCTACTCGATGGTCATCCTGCCCATCATCAAGCCCCAGCAGTTCGTCAACCACATCGGTGACTACCTGGTCTTCATGGTGCTGATGGGCTATCTCCGCAATGTGCGTTACCTCGACTTCCCGCGCCGCGGCATGGGCTTCGTCAAGCGGTTCGGCATGTTCCTGCTCGCGCCGATCTACGGCGTGATCCAGCTGACGCTGCTGACCCCGCTGCGGTTCTACGCCCTGTTCACCCTCCACAAGGGGAGTTGGGGCACCCGTCAGGGCGGCGTGGAGGTGTCCGTCGCCGGTGACCACGAGAGCCGATGTGACGGAGATCTTCGAGGAAGAGGACCCGTACTCCGACAAGAAGGTCACCGAGACGCTCCAGTTGATGCGCGTGGAGGGCGTGGCGCTGCGCACCCGGCCCCGCCCGGCGGGCGGGATCCCCGTCCAGCCGCAGCCGATCCCCGGCTACGACGAGGAGCACCACGCCGGCGTCCCGCAGCAGCGCGTGAGCTGGGGGACCCGGCACCGGCCGGCCAGCAGCAGTGGCAGGGCGGACACCCCGGACACCCCGACCCGTACCAGCAGCAGTATCCCGGCCAGGGCCAGCGGCAGGGCGGATATCCGTCCCAGGATCCGTCGTGGCAGCAGGGCCAGGGAAGGGCCAGGGTTACGGGCAGGGCGGCTGGTAGAGCCGTAGGCGAACGAAGAGAGGGGCGGCCTGGCGGCCGCCCCTCTCGTGCGTCCGGGCGACGCACCGGGCCTCAGGTGTAGGAGGCCATGGCCTCCTCGACCGTCAGCACGGGGATGTCCCGGTCGTCGATCGCCTTCATCAGCGTCTCCAGGCCCGCCTTGCCGATCTCGGTGCTCGTCGCCGGAGCGCCCTCGGTGACCTTGTGCAGACAGAGGATCAGCCAGTCGCCGCTGTTCACGCACCGGTCGAGCCGGCCGCCCGCGCCCGTCACCTTCGACAGCGCCGTACCGCCGATGCCCGAGCCGTCGTTGATGCCCGTCAGCGCCTTGAGGCGGTAGGGCATCGCCGGGGCGAACGACTCGATCGTCTCGGAGATGATCGAGCGGGCCGTGGTGAAGTGCCGGCTCGCTATCTGGTCGACCGGGACACCGTCGGTCGTCTTCTGGAACGCGCCGTGCGGATAGGCGAAGTGCTCGCTGGTGAAGCCGTTGGACACCAGCCACTCGCGCAGCTTGCGGAAGTCGTCGTCGGCCTGCTCCGAGGTGAGCTTGGGGTAACTGGCCGTGTGGACGGCGTTCGCGTACGAGTGGCCGGCCATCTCCCAGCCGGAGAAGTCCTGCATCGACCGCATCTGGCCCACCGTCAGGAAGCTGCCCGGTGCCGATCGCGTCGGCGATGTTGTAGACCGTGCCGGGGAAGCCGTAGCGGTCCATGAGCGGCCGGGCCAGGTCGTGGATCGACTTGTGGGAGTCGTCGAAGGTGATGGAGACGACGCCCTTCGGGAAGACCGAGACGGTGTCCGGTATCAGCTCGACCGCCTGGAGCCGGTACGTCACCGGGCCGCCCGCGTCGTCGTACACGGCGAACGACATGTCGGTGAAGCCGGTCTTCGTGGACGGCTTGCCGTCGGCGCCGATGGAGTACGTGCCGGCCGCCGCGTTGACGTCCGCCCACTGGAGGTGGACCGTCACCCACTCGCCGGACTGGACGTAGTTGGCCGACGTCTTGGAGTGGGCGTGGAACGTCCAGGCGAAGTGGTTCGCGAGAGAGCCGCTGCCCAGGTAGAAGACGAGCTTGGACAGGTTCGTGACGTCGTCGACACGGAAGACGAGCCGGATCATCTTGCCGGTCAGGCTCATCGCGGGCAGGCCGGTCCTGCGGACGTAGGACTGCTTGCCGGAGCCGTTGGTGGTCACCCGGACCGACTGGGTCCCGCGGACGAACACGGACTTGTCGTTCGCCTCGGCCGACGCGGTGCCCACGCCGCCGGGGGTCCAGCCGTGGGAGGACTGGAACTGCTGGGACCAGCTCGCCCGGCGGTACTTGGGGCGGCGGCCGGAGGGGGCGTAGAGGGGAGGCGTGGCAAGGCCTCCGATGGCGCCCTCGGCGGCCGGCGCGGCGGCGGGCTGTGCCACCACCTTCCCCAGCCAGGCGCCGCCGCCTGCCATGGCGACCCCTCCTGTCCCGCCCATCAGCAGCGCGGAACGCCGGCTCACCACCGGCTTGTTCTCCGCCTCCGCCGCAGCGTGCCTGTGGGCGCTGGACCGCCTTTTCCTCACCGGGACTCCCGAACCGTGTCGAAGTAGTTCATTCCCTCGTCGGTGAAGCCCTCGACCGCGGACTGGACTTCGCTTCACCGACAGGGTTTCGTTCGTGTTGTAGTAGAGCCAGTCGACCTTCATGTCCCACGCACGGTCGCCCTTGAACGGCAGATCGATGAACCAGTGGTTGAAGTTCACGGACATGCCTGAGCGCGGGGCGTACTTGCCGCTGCTGGAGAAGAGCTTCTCGCCGTCCAAGCGGTAGGTGACCACGTCGTCCTCGACGGTGATCATCATGGTGTGCCATCCGTCGAGGCTCTTGTTGGTCGTCTTGTAGACGCGGTCGTTGCTCTCGTGGTCGTACCAGGAGACGGTGTCGAGCTTGGGGCCGAGGCGGCCCCAGCCGCCGTTCGGCATGTACTCGTTGTCGAGCTCGCTGTACTTCGAGCCGCTCCCGCCGATCGTGTAGAAGGTCTGGTTGACGTGGTCGCCGCCCTCGCCCTTCGCCGGACCGTCGCTGAAGTGGATGCGGGCCGCGTAGGTGCCGGCCCGGAACTCCCGGCTCCTGGTGCCCAGACTCGCCTGCCCGGTCCCGGACTTGGTGCCGTCCGTGCTCGCCCGCAGGTTGAGTACCTGGCCGTCGGCCAGGGAGCCCTTGGCGGTGGGGAAGGTGACGCCGTTTGCCGACCAGGTGTTCTCGACGCCGGGTCCGCCCCTGCTGGTGCGGACCAGCCAGCCGTGCTTGAACAGGGCGGGGTCCTTGGCGCCCTGGTAAGTGAAGTCGTCGAACAGCACCCCGGCCGGAGGGGCCGGCACCGGGTCGGGCGCGGCGGCCTTCGCCGGCGCCTTCTTCTCGTCGCTCGCCTTGGTGCCGTCCGGCTCCTCGCCCCAGGCGAGGACGCCCCGCTTGTATGCGGTGACCTGCTCCGCCTCCTTGTAGCTCGTCAGCTCGGCGTCGAAGGAGCGGTCGTCGGACTGCTTCAGCTTCTTGTGGTCGGTGCGGAAGAGCTGGAGGTCGATGCCCTTGCTGTTGGCGCCGGGCTTCAGGCTGCCCGCACCGGCCGTGAACCTGACCTCCAGGTAGTGGTCGGCGGAGTCGGTGGCCTTGTCCATGGCGACGACCCGCCCGGCGACGTGCGAGCAGCCGAAGGCGGCGTTGACGCAGTTGAAGGCGTACGGCGAGGCGCCCGGGGCGCCGTCGGCGGTGAAGTAGTACCGGAGCGTCACATCGCTCAACGGCACAGACTTCTTCGTGTCGTTGAAGACCTCCAGCGACGGCTTGGCCACCGCCGCCGTCGCCGGAGTGTCGGTCCGGTACCGGACCTTCAGCTCAGGCGGATCGGGGTTCGCCGCTTTCCATACGGGATAGAGCGCCGTGCCGCCGGCGGCGACCACCGTCACCAGGAGCAGGAGTCTGATCTTGGGCCAAACCCGGCGTCGGGGTGGGCGGCGGCGGGTGGACGCCACGGAGACTCCTTCGAGGGCATCCGGTGATCTCTGGTGGAGACCGTCAGAGCCAGGTAAAGATTGGTCAGATTGTGTGAGGATCCTATCTGTGGCGGCATGCAGAAGGGGGGCGGGGCGTCCGGATCGTTACCGTACGCCCCACCCCCCTCAGGGGTTACGCGTTACGCGGGGATGCTCGCCACACCCTGCGCCAGGAACCTCTTGCCGTTGACCCGCTCGGAGACACCCTCGCGGTCCAGGTACGGCGTGATGCCGCCCAGGTGGAACGGCCAGCCGGCGCCCGTGATGAGGCACAGGTCGATGTCCTGCGCCTCGGCGACGACGCCCTCGTCGAGCATGAGCCCGATCTCCTGCGCCACCGCGTCCAGCACGCGCGTGCGCACCTGCTCCTCCGTCAGGACGCTGTCGCCCTGCTTCAGCAGCGCGGCGACCTCCGGGTCCAGCTCCGGCTTGCCGCTGTCGTAGACGTAGAAGCCGCGCTTGCCCGCCTTGACGACGGCCGCGAGGTTCGGGGAGACCGTGAAGCGGTCCGGGAACGCCCTGTTGAGCGTCTCGGAGACGTGCAGGCCGATCGCCGGGCCGACCAGCTCCAGCAGGACCAGCGGCGACATCGGCAGACCGAGCGGTTCGACGCCCTTCTCGGCGACCTCGACGGGGGTGCCCTCGTCGATGATGTTCTGGATCTCGCCCATGAAGCGGGTCAGGATGCGGTTCACGACGAACGCCGGGGCGTCCTTGGTGAGGACCGCGGTCTTCTTCAGCTTCTTGGCGACGGCGAAGGCCGTGGCCAGGGAGGCGTCGTCCGTCTTCTCGCCGCGCACGATCTCCAGGAGCGGGAGGACCGCGACCGGGTTGAAGAAGTGGAAGCCCACGACCCGCTCGGGGTTCTTCAGCTTCGACGCCATCTCGGAGACCGACAGCGAGGAGGTGTTGGTGGCGAAGATCGCGTGCGCCGGGGCGACCGCCTCGACCTCCGCGAACACCTGCTGCTTGACGCCGATCTCCTCGAACACGGCCTCGATGATGAAGTCCGCGTCCGCGAAGCCCTCGGCCTTGTCCAGGACACCGGTCACCAGCGCCTTGAGGCGGTTGGCCTTGTCCTGGTTGATACGGCCCTTGCCGAGCAGCTTGTCGATCTCGGCGTGGACGTAGCCCACACCCTTGTCGACGCGCTCCTGGTCGATGTCGGTCAGCACGACCGGCACCTCGAGGCGGCGCAGGAACAGCAGCGCGAGCTGGCTGGCCATCAGACCGGCGCCGACGACACCGACCTTGGTGACCGGGCGGGCCAGGTTCTTGTCCGGCGCGCCGGCGGGGCGCTTGCCGCGCTTTTGCACCAGGTTGAAGGCGTAGATGCCGGAGCGCAGTTCACCGCCCATGATCAGGTCGGCGAGCGCCTTGTCCTCGGCGTCGTAGCCCTGCTGGAGGTCGCCGTTCTTGGCGGCGGCGATGATGTCCAGGGCGCGGTAGGCGGCCGGGGCCGCGCCGTGCACCTTGGAGTCCGCGATGAAACGGCCCTTGGCGACGGCCTGGTCCCAGGCCTCGCCGCGGTCGATCACCGGGCGCTCGATCTGGATCTCGCCCTTGAGGACGGTCGCGGTCCAGATCAGCGACTGCTCCAGGAAGTCCGCGCCCTCGAAGATGGCGTCGGCGATCCCGAGCTCGTAGACCTGCTTGCCCTTGAGCTGCTTGTTCTGGTTGAGGCTGTTCTCGATGATCACCGAGACGGCCTTCTCCGGGCCGATCAGGTTCGGCAGCAGGGCGCAGCCGCCCCAGCCGGGGACCAGACCGAGGAAGACCTCGGGGAGCGAGAACGCCGGGAGGGCCGCGGAGACGGTCCGGTAGGTGCAGTGCAGACCGACCTCGACACCGCCGCCCATCGCGGCGCCGTTGTAGTACGCGAAGGTCGGGACCGCCAGCTCGGACAGCCGCTTGAAGACCTCGTGGCCGCCCTTGCCGATGGCGAGAGCGTGCTCGTACTCCTTGAGGATCTCCACGCCCTTGAGGTCCGCGCCGACCGCGAAGATGAACGGCTTGCCGGTGAGGCCGGCGCCGACGATCTCGCCGCTCGCGGCCTCCTTCTCCACCTGGTCGATCGCGGCGTTCAGATTCGCCAGCGAGGCCGGGCCGAAGGTGGTCGGCTTGGTGTGGTCCAGGCCGTTGTCCAGGGTGATCAGGGCGAAGCGCCCGGCACCCAGGGGGAGGTCGAAGTGGCGGACGTGCGCCTGCGTGACGACCTCGTCCGGGAACAGGTCGGAAGCCTGCTTGAGAAGCTCGGCGGTGGTGCTCACTTGTCCCCCTCGAAGTGCGGGTTCTCCCAGATGACCGTCGCGCCCATGCCGAAGCCGACGCACATGGTGGTCAGGCCGTAGCGGACGTGCGGCTGCTCCTCGAACTGGCGGGCCAGCTGCGTCATCAGCCGGACGCCGGAGGAGGCCAGCGGGTGGCCGAAGGCGATGGCGCCGCCGTACTGGTTGACGCGCGCGTCGTCGTCGGCGATGCCGTAGTGGTCGAGGAAGGCCAGGACCTGGACGGCGAAGGCCTCGTTGATCTCGAACAGGCCGATGTCGGAGATCGACAGGCCCGCCTGGGCCAGTGCCTTCTCCGTGGCCGGGATCGGGCCGTAGCCCATGACCTCCGGCTCGACACCCACGAAGGAGTAGGAGACCAGGCGCATCTTGACGGGGAGGTCGTGCTCCCGCGCGAAGTCCTCGGAGGCGATGACCGAGGCGGTGGCGCCGTCGTTCAGACCGGCCGCGTTACCGGCGGTGACCCGGCCGTGCACCCGGAACGGGGTCTTCAGGCCGGTGAGGTTCTCCAGGGTCGTGCCCGGGCGCATCGGCTCGTCGGCGGTGACCAGGCCCCAGCCCGTCTCGCCGGCCTCGGGGGAGGTACGGCGTACGGAGACCGGCACCAGGTCGGCCTGGATCTTGCCGTTGGCGTACGCCTTGGCGGCCTTCTCCTGGGAGCGCACGGCGTACTCGTCGGCGCGCTGCTTGGTGATCTGCGGGTAGCGGTCGTGCAGGTTCTCCGCGGTCATGCCCATGAACAGGGCGGACTCGTCGACCAGCTTCTCGCTCACGAACCGCGGGTTCGGGTCGACGCCCTCGCCCATGGGGTGGCGGCCCATGTGCTCGACACCGCCGGCGATGGCGACGTCGTACGCGCCGAAGGCGACCGAACCGGCGACCGCGGTCACGGCCGTCAGGGCACCGGCGCACATGCGGTCGATGGAGTAGCCCGGGACGGACTGCGGGAGACCGGCGAGGATCCCGGCCGTGCGGCCGATGGTGAGGCCCTGGTCGCCGATCTGGGTGGTCGCGGCGATGGCGACCTCGTCGATCTTCTTCGGGTCGAGACCGGGGTTGCGGCGCAGCAGCTCCCGGATCGCCTTCACGACGAGGTCGTCGGCACGGGTCTCGTGGTAGATGCCCTTCGGGCCCGCCTTGCCGAACGGGGTGCGGACGCCGTCGACGAAGACGACGTCCCTGACGGTACGAGGCACGATGGCTCTCCTCCAGGGTCCGGAACTGCATTGCTGCTGCGATGCGCTGAGCGCGCGCTCAGGACCCATGCTACTTGTGGGTAACGTAGCTGCACAGTCCCGTAGGCCGGAGCGGTGAAGGTCACACCCTCGAGGGAGCCGTGGAACCGCGCGGAGTGAGTACAGGGGTGGGCACAGGGTGTGATCCCGGTCCCTCACCCGTGATCACCCCGAACAGCGTCCGTGCCACCTCCGCCCCGAACCCGTGCACGTCATGACTCATCGCGGACAACGTCGGATGCGTCAGCCGGCACAGCTGCGAGTCGTCCCACGCCAGCAGCGACACGTCGTCCGGCACCCGCACCCCCATCTCCGCCGCCACCGACAGCCCCGCCACCGCCATGATGTCGTTGTCGTACACGATCGCCGTCGGCCGGTCCTGCGGAGCGGCGGTCAGCAACGAGCGCGTCGCCCGTGCCCCCGCGTCGCCGGAGAAGTCCGTCGCGACCTGCCACGCCCCGGCCAGCGCCAGCGCCCCCGCCGCCTCGTCGAACGCCGCCGTCCGGATGGCCGTGTGGCCGAGGGACGCCGCCCCGCCGACCCGGGCGATCCGCCGGTGCCCGAGCGCGGCCAGATACCGCACCGCCTCCGTCACGGCCGTGGTGTCGTCGGTCCACACCGAGGTGAGCCCCCCGGTCAGCGAGGGATGCCCGACGGCGACCACCGGCAGCCCGAGCCGCTCGGCCACCGCCACCCGGGGATCGTCGGCGCGGAAGTCGACGAGGATCGACCCGCCGATCTGCCGCCCCCGCCACCACGACTCCTGGACCCCGACCTCCTCGTCCAGACTCCGTACGAGCCTCAGCAGCAGGGAGCAGGAGTGCTCGGCCAGCACGCTCTCCACGCCCGAGACGAACTCCATGTACCAGGGCTCGAGCCCCAGCATCCGCGCCGGCCGGCACACCGCGAGCCCCACCACGTCCACGCGCGAACCGGCCAGCGTCCGCGCCGTGAGGTTCGGCGCCCAGCCCAGCTCCCGCGCCGCCCGGAAGATCCGGCCCCGGGTCGCCTCCGACAGGCCCGGCTTGTGGTTGAAGGCGAGCGACACGGCACCCTTGGACACCCCGGCGCGCGCGGCGACGTCCCTGATGGTGACGCGGGGGGCCGGCGTTGCCGTCATCGGGTGGGCTCCACGCAGTACAGGGCCGAACGAGCACTCTGGGCGTCCGGAGTCTTCCAGCCGCGTACCCCGATGGTCACCTCTTCGCCCGGCAGCAGCGTGACCAGCCCCCGGTCGGCCCACGCCCCCGGATCCAGCCGGTCGGCCTGGAGCAGCAGGTCCCGGACCAGCGTGCGGGCGGTCACGGTGATGCCGCCCGGCGCGAGCGCGACATCGAACTGCGGCGCGGGGTAGAGGACTTCACGGTCCGGCACCGGGAAATGCAGCGCCCGCAGCCCGTCCGCGTCGAGATCCGCGTCCGCGACCAGGAACTCCTTCGGCCCGACGGGCGTCAGCTCGCGCGGCACACCGACCCGCGCCACGGTCCGCCCCCCGGCCGCCAATTGCACGGCCGCCTGCCCCAGCACCTCGCCCTCGACGGACATCCGGCGCAGGGCCAGGGGCCCGGTCCAGTCCTCCGCGCCCTGGTTCACGGCGGCCAGCACCAGAGCGCCGTCCTCCTCCTGGAGCGTCAGCAACCGGTCCGCGTACAGCCGCTTCAGCTCGTGGTACAGCGGCTTCTCCCGGCCGTCCCCGTCGATCGCCGCCCACGAGGTCACCGGCCAGCAGTCGTTGAGCTGCCAGACGACCGTGCCCGCGCACACCGGCCAGTGCGACCGCCAGTGCTCGATCCCGGTGGCGACCGCACGCGCCTGGTTGACCTGCATCAGGTAGTGCCAGCGGTCGAAGTCCCCGGCCGGCACGGCGAAATGCCGGGCCAGCCCCCGTTCCAGCTTGCCGTTGCCGTCGTCCGCCTTCTGGTGGTGCAGCATGCCGGGGGAGTCCGGCGCGAGTTCCTCCCCGGGCAGCGCTCGGCGCAGCGTGGCGTACGCGGGGGGAGCCTGCCAGCCGAACTCGGCGACGAACCGCGGCACGCTCAGCCGGTAGTCGGCGTAGTCCTCCCGGTTCCACACATCCCACGAGTGGTGCGTGCCGTGCGCCGGGTCGTTCGGGTGGTGCCGCCAGGACCCGGACCAGGGACTGCCCGCCGTGTACGGCCGGGTCGGGTCCAACTCGGCCACCACACGCGGCAGCACGCCCAGGTAGTAGCCCTCGCCCCAGGAGTCCCCGGCCAGCCTCGGCTCCCACTCCCAGTCCCGGAAGGCCCACAGGTTCTCGTTGTTGCCGTTCCACAGCACCAGCGACGGATGCGGCATCAGCCGTACGACGTTCTCCCGCGCCTCGGCCTCCACCTCGCCGCGCAGCGGCTGCTCCTCCGGATAGGCCGCGCACGCGAACGGGAAGTCCTGCCAGACCAGCAGCCCGAGTTCGTCGCAGGCGTCGTAGAAGTCCTCGCTCTCGTAGATCCCGCCGCCCCAGATCCGTACGAGGTCGACGCCCGCCCCGGCGGCCTGTTCCAGCCGCTCCCGGTAGCGCCCGCGGGTGATCCGGGACGGGAAGACGTCGTCCGGGATCCAGTTGACGCCGCGTGCGAAGAGCCGCTCGCCGTTGACTACGAGGGTGAAGCCGGTGCCGTGGGCGTCGGGCCCCTGGTCCAGTTCGACGCTTCGGAAGCCGATCCGCCGACGCCACCCGTCCAGGGCGTCGTCGCCGTGCAGTAGCGTCAACTCGACGTCGTACAGCGGCTGTTCGCCATATCCGCGCGGCCACCACAGTTCCGCGTCCGGTACCCGCAGCCGTACCACCGCGTGCGTCCCGTCAAGCTCCGCGCGGGCCCGCACCCCGCCCACCACCGCCTCCACGGCCAGCGGCACCTCGACCCGGGTCCGCTCGACGTCCACGGCCAGCTCGACGACCCCCATGCCCTCGTCGACGGTGACCAGGGGACGCACCCGGGCGATCCGGGCCGTCGACCAGTGCTCCAGGCGCACCGGCCGCCAGATCCCGGCCGTCACCAGGGTCGGCCCCCAGTCCCAGCCGAAGGAGCAGGCCATCTTGCGCAGGTACTGGTACGGCTCGGCGTAGGCGGCGGGCCGCTCGCCCAGCCGTCCCCGCACGGCCTCGGCCTCGGCGTAGGCGGAGAGGAACCGCACCGACAGCAGCCCGGACAGCCCCGTCACGTCGAACCGGTACGAGCGGTGCATGTTCCGCACCTTGCCCAGCAGCCGCCCGTCCAGGGAGATCTCGGCGACGGTGTCGAGCCCGTCGAAGACCAGGTCGGTCTGCTCCTGCGCGGACGTGCTGCCGAGTTCCCGCTCGTACGTCCAGTCCCGGCGCCCCACCCACGCCACCTCGGACTCGCCCACGCCCAGGAACGGGTCCGGGATCACCCCGGCCGCCATCAGGTCGGTGTGCACGCAGCCCGGCACGGAGGCCGGCAGCGTGTCCGACTCGTGCCGCAGGATCCATCCGTCGCCGAGCGGTGTGGCCTCCAGCATGCGCACTCCCTTAACCGGTCCAGTGAAGAGTCGTGTCCAGGTTTCGCATCGTTGGCGGGAATGGGACTTTACCGGTTGAGGAAAGCGCTGTCAGAGTGCCGAACCAGCCATACCGCACGTGCTCTTCCGTCCCGAGTTCCTCTCCGCGAACGGAGCTGACGCACATGAACCGCCGTACCCTCCTCGCCCTCGCCGTGGGCGCCGCCCTGCTGGCATCGGGCTGCACCGGCACCGGAGGCACCTCGAAGGGCGCCGACGCCGAGGCGCCCGACGATCCCGCCAAGGTCGGCGGGACCATCACCGTCCTCACCCACCGGACCGACCTCGTGCAGGACGGGACGATGAAGAAGTACGCCGCCGAGTTCAACAAGACCTACCCCAAGGTGAAGGTCGAGTTCGAGGGCCTCACCGACTACGAGGGCGAGGTCAAGATCCGTATGAACACGGAGAACTACGGCGACGTCCTCATGATCCCGGCCGTCGATCGAGAAGAAGGACTACCCGAAGTTCTTCGCCTCGCTGGGCACCCAGGCCGAGCGGAGCAAGAAGTACCGCTTCACCGACTACACCGCCGTCCAGCGGCAAGATCTACGGACAGAGCCCGATCGGCGCGGTCCCCGGCTTCGTCTACAACAAGAAGGTGTGGAGCGCAGGCCGGGGTCACCGACTGGCCCACGACCCCGGCCGCGTTCCTCGACGACCTCAAGGCGATCAAGTCCAAGACCGACGCGGTCCCGTACTACACCAACTTCAAGGACGGCTGGCCGCTGACCCAGTGGACGAACGTCAACGGCTCGGTCAGCTGCGACACCGGGCCACCACCAGACTCGCCGAGGGCAACCCCTGGGCCGAGGGCGCGCGACCTGCGCGTCGGCTGACACCCTGCTCTACGACATCGTGCACGAGGGGCTCATCGAGAAGGACCCGACCACCACCAACTGGGAGGCGTCCAAACCCCGCCTGGCGAAGGGCGAGATCGCCACCATGTGGCTCGGCTCCTGGGCGGTCATCCAGATGCAGGCCGCGGCGAAGCAGGCCGGCACCGACCCGGCCGACATCGGCTTCATGCCCTTCCCCGCCCAGAAGGACGGCACGTTCTGCGCGGTGACGTCCCCCGACTACCAGCAGGCCGTCAACATCCACTCCGACCACAAGGAGGCCGCCCGCGCCTGGATCGACTGGTTCACCGACAAGTCCGGCTACGCGGCGGCCAAGCTGGCGCTCTCCCCCTCAAGGCCGCGCCGCTGCCCGACATCCTGAAGCCGTACGAGGAGGCGGGCGTGAAGCTCCTCGACATCGACGACGGCAAGGGCGCCGAGGTCAAGTCCCTCGACAACCAGTCCGAGATCGGCATCTACAAGCCCGACTACCGCCAGGAGCTCGTCGACCTCGCCCGCGGCGCCAGGAAGGGCAGCCTGGACGACTTCCTGGCCGGGCTCGGAGACAAGTGGACCGAGGCGCAGAAGAACCTGGGGTCCTGATGACCCACACCACCCGGAGGCTGGCGGGGCGTCACCCCCTGGCTGTTCCTGCTCGCCCCGCTCGCCCTGCTGATCACGTTCACCTACGCGCCGATCGGCAACATGGTCGCGTACAGCTTCACCGACTGGGACGGTGTCAGCCCGGAGCTGCACTACACGGGCGCCGAGAACTACGCCGAACTCTTCACCCGCCCCGAGCTGTTCGAGGTGTTCTTCGTCAGCGTCTACTACCTGGCCGCCTCCGTCGTGCAGATCGCCACCGCGCTCTACTTCGCGACGGTCCTGAGCTTCAACGTCCGCTTCCGGAACTTCTTCAAGGGCGTGCTGTTCTTCCCGTACCTGATCAACGGCGTCGCGATCGGCTTCGTCTTCCTGTACTTCTTCCAGGACGGCGGCACCCTCGACTCGGTCCTGAGCCTGCTTCGGCTACGCCGGCGACCACGCCTGGCTCGGCACACCCGACGTCGGCCAACACCTCCCTGGCCGGCGTCTCCGTCTGGCGCTACCTGGGCCTGAACTTCGTCCTGTTCCTCGGCGCGATCCAGTCCATCCCCGGGGAGCTGTACGAGGCGGCCGAGACTGGACGGGGCGAACCGCTGGCAGCAGTTCCGCCACATCATCGCGCCGGGCATCCGGCCGGTGCTGAGCCTGAGCGTGATCCTGTGCGATCTCCGGGTCGCTGTCCGTCTTCGAGATCCCGTACATCATGACCGGCGGCGCGACCGGCACCGAGACGTTCGTGATCCAGACCGTGAAGCTGGCCTTCCAGTTCAACAAGACGGGCCTCGCCTCGGCGGCGGCGGTCGTGCTGCTGCTGATCATCCTGCCGGTGACCTGGGTGCAGCGGCGCCTCGTCCCCGACGAGAAGGTGGACCTCGTATGACGCGCCGCCCGGTGGCCCGTGCCCTCGTGTACCTGTCCCTGGTCGCTCGCGTCGCGTCGTGGTCCTGCTCCCGCTGGCCGTGGTCTTCCTGACCTCGCTCAAGACCTCGGGGGAGATGGCGGACGACAGCGGCGCCCTCGCGCTGCCCGACGACTGGCTCAACTTCTCCAACTACGCGACGGCGTTCCAGGACGGCCACATGCTCTCGGCCTTCGCCAACACGGCGATCATCCTGGTCTTCTCCATCAGCGGCACGGTGCTCATCGGCTCGATGACGGCGTACGCCATCGACCGCTTCCGGTTCCGCTTCCGGAAGCTGGTCCTGGCCCTGTTCCTGGTCGCCGCGCTGGTCCCCGGGCGTGACCACCCAGGTGGCCACCTTCCAGATCGTCAACAGCTTCGGCATGTTCGACAGCCTCTGGGCGCCGATCGTGCTCTACATGGGCACGGACATCGTCTCGATCTACATCTTCCTGCAGTTCGTCCGCGTCGATCCCGGTCTCCCTCGACGAGGCGGCCCGGCTGGACGGCGCCAACGCCTTCACGGTCTACCGCAAGATCATCTTCCCGCTGCTGAAGCCGGCGATCGCCACGGTGGTGATCATCAAGGGCATCACCGTCTACAACGACTTCTACATCCCCTTCCTCTACATGCCCTCCGAGGATCTTGGCGTGATCTCGACGTCCCTGTTCCGCTTCAAGGGCCCGTTCGGCGCCCACTGGGAGACCATCTCGGCGGGAGCGGTCCTGGTCATCGTGCCCACCCTGATCGTCTTCCTGTTCCTCCAGCGCTTCATCTACAACGGCTTCACCCGAGGAGCCACGAAGTAGGAGGCCGCCTTCTCAGGGGCGCGGGCGGCTAGGCCTCCTTGGCGGACAGCGCCTCCACCAGCACCGGAGCCACCTGCTCCACCTGCCACGGCCGCGCCCCGTGCCCCGCCAGCGCAGCCGCCACGGACTCGGCGTCGACAGCCTTCGGCGGCTCCCAGCACACCCGCCGCACCGTATCCGGCGTGATCAGGTTCTCCTGCGGCATGTTGAGCTGCTCGGCCAGCGCCGAAACCCCGGCCCGTGCCGCGACAGCCGCGCCGCAGCCGCGGGGTCCTTGTCGGCCCAGGCCCGCGGCGGCGGCGGCCCGGTCACCGGCTGCCCCGGCTGCGGCAACTGCGCCTCGCTCAAGCGCCTTCGCCCGATCCACCGCCGCCTGCCACTGCTCCAGCTGCCGCTTGCCCATCCGGTGCCCGAAACCGTTCAGCGCGGCCAGCGCGTGCACATTGGCCGGAAGGGCGAGCGCGGCCTCCACGATGGCCGCGTCCCCGAGCACCTTGCCGGGCGAGACGTCCCGGCGCTGCGCGATCCGGTCCCGGGTCTGCCACAGCTCCCGTACGACGGCCAGCTGCCGCCGCCGGCGCACCTTGTGCATGCCGGACGTACGCCGCCACGGGATCCTTGCGGGGCTCGGGCGGCGGGGCCGAGGCGATCGCGTCGAACTCCTGGCGGGCCCACTCCAGCTTGCCCTGCCGGTCCAGCTCCTTCTCCAGCGCGTCGCGCAGGTCGACGAGCAGCTCGACGTCCAGCGCCGCGTAGCGCAGCCAGGGCTCGGGCAGCGGCCGGGTGGACCAGTCGACGGCGGAGTGGCCCTTCTCCAGGACGAAGCCCAGCACGCTCTCGACCATCGCGCCGAGGCCGACCCGGGGGAACCCGGCGAGCCGCCCGGCCAGCTCGGTGTCGAACAGCCGCGTGGGCACCATGCCTATCTCGCGCAGGCAGGGCAGGTCCTGGGTGGCGGCGTGCAGCACCCACTCCACGCCGGAGAGGGCCTCGCCGAGGCCGGACAGGTCGGGGCAGGCGACGGGGTCGATCAGCGCGCGTGCCCGGCGCCCTCGCGGCGCAGCTGCACGAGGTAGGCGCGCTGGCCGTAGCGGTAGCCGGACGCGCGCTCGGCGTCGACGGCGACGGGGCCGGAGCCCGCGGCGAAGGCGGCGATCACCCGGGCCAGGGCGGTCTCGTCCGCGATGACGGGCGGAATGCCCTCGCGCGGCTCCAGCAAAGGGATCGGCGCCTCCGTAGCAGAAGATCCGCCGTCGTCCGGAGGGGCGCCTCCGGTGGTTCGCAGTGAGCTGTCTGCTGCGGTGTCGTGGGCGTCGGTCACATGTCAAGGGTATCCATGTATGGACAGCGCCCGCCGACGGAACGTTCCGTCGGCGGGCGCCCGAGGGTCGTAAACCAGTCAGTCAGGGAAGGTGCGCGGTTCACGAGCCGGTGAGTGACGTGGGCGGGACCGGCGGCCGATCCCGTTCAGGTCGAGTGAATGATCACAGAGGGTCATGGGCGCGAGCGGAGGTCAGTGGATGATGCCGGTCCGCAGGGCCACCGCGACCATGCCGGCGCGGTCGCCCGTGCCGAGCTTGCGGGCGATGCGGGCGAGGTGGCTCTTGACGGTCAGTGCGGACAGGCCCATCGAGACGCCGATCGCCTTGTTCGACTGGCCCTCCGCGACCAGTCGCAGCACCTCGACCTCGCGGCCGGACAGTTCGCGGTAGCCGCCCGGGTGGCTCGGGGCACCCGGGGGGCGGCGGTGCAGACGGGCGGCGGCGGCGCCGATGGGGGCGGCGCCCGGCCGGGTGGGGAGCCCGACGTTGGTGCGGGTGCCGGTGACGACGTAACCCTTCACGCCGCCGGCGAGCGCGTTGCGCACGGCGCCGATGTCGTCGGCGGCGGAGAGGGCGAGCCCGTTGGGCCAGCCCGCGGCGCGGGTCTCCGACAGCAGGGTCAGGCCGGAGCCGTCGGGCAGGTGGACGTCGGCGACGCAGATGTCGCGGGGGTTGCCGATGCGGGGACGAGCCTCCGCGATGGACGAGGCCTCGATGACGTCGCGCACACCGAGCGCCCACAGATGGCGGGTGACGGTGGAGCGGACGCGCGGGTCGGCCACGACCACCATGGCGGTCGGCTTGTTCGGGCGGTAGGCGACCAGGCTTGCGGGCTGCTCGAGGAGAACGGACACCAGGCCTCCTGGGGTGCGGGCGGGGCCGGCTCGTGGGGGTGAAGCCGGGACGAACCGTGCTTTCAAGGTCACAGTCGTCTTCGGCACCAAACCCGTCCGCCTTTAGAGAATGATCACGATTTAGTGAGTAACAATCCGTGCAATTCGGACACGCGGTCGATCATTCGAAGAGTCGAACGGTTTCGCTCTGCGTCGGATACCCGGCCGAAAGTGGCCGTATCGACAAAGTGATTCGGCCAAGGGGGACTCAGGTGTGATCGTCGACAGGGCAGCGTGACCGCCCCGTACAGGTTCGATCAGTACGGGGTCGGACAGGTTGATCAGCGGGACTGCGGGTCCGCGCCGCTGCGGCAGCGTCACGATCGACGCGTCGCCCGGGCCGGCCGGTGGCAGCCCCGCGACCTGGGCGAGCAGATCGCACCAGGACGCCAGGTGCGCGGCCGTGTCCGGAACGCCGCCCAGGCCCTCGCGCGGCGTCCACGACGCGCGGATCTCGATCTGCGAGGCCGCCGGGCGCGCGGACAGACCGCCGAAGTAGTGGGAGCTCGCCCGCGTGACGGTGCCGCTCGGCTCCCCGTACGTCAGCCCGCGCGCCTGGAGCGCGCCGGTCAGCCAGGACCAGCACACCTCCGGCAGCAGCGGGTCCGCGGCCATCTCCGGCTCCAGCTCCGCGCGCACCAGGGTCACCAGCCGGAACGTGCCCTGCCAGGCGTCGTGCCCCGCCGGGTCGTGCAGCAGCACCAGCCGGCCGTCGGCCAGGTCCTGGTCGCCGTCGACGACCGCGGCCTCCAGCGCGTAGGTGTAGGGGGCGAGCCGCTGCGGCGGCGCGCGTCGGCTCGACCTCGATCTGCGGCCGCAGCCGCGCTGCCCGCAGCGCGTCGACGGCGGCCCGGAAGGGCGGCGGGGCGGTGTCCGCCTCCCGCCGGTCCGTCTCCTCGGTGTCCTTCGCTTCGTCCATTCCGCCAGCGCCGTCCGACAGTCGTCCCTGAGCCGCAGCCATGGCGGGAAGATTACGGGGAACCGGGGCCCCGGTGCGGGGCTAGACACCCCGCGCCTCTCCAGGGGCTGAATCGCGCTCCTTGACGGCGTGCGAAACTTGCCCCGTGAGTGCCAACGACGCCCCCGGGGCCCAGCAGCCGTCCGCCACGTACGAATCCGCCTTCCTCAAGGCCTGCAGGCGCGAGCCCGTGCCGCACACTCCGGTGTGGTTCATGCGGCAGGCCGGGCGCTCACTGCCGGAGTACCGCAAGGTGCGCGAGGGTATTCCGATGCTCGAGTCCTGCATGCGGCCCGAGCTGGTCACCGAGATCACCCTCCAGCCCGTGCGCAGGCACGACGTGGACGCGGCGATCTACTTCAGCGACATCGTCGTCCCGCTCAAGGCCATCGGTATCGACCTCGACATCAAGCCCGGCGTCGGCCCGGTCGTCGCGCACCCGATCCGCACCCGCGCGGATCTCGCACAGCTGCGCGACCTGACCCCCGAGGACGTCTCCTACGTCACCGAGGCCATCGGTCTGCTGACCCGCGAGCTCGGCGCCACGCCCCTCATCGGTTTCGCCGGCGCCCCGTTCACCCTCGCGAGCTACCTCGTCGAGGGCGGCCCGTCCCGCACGTACGAGAACGCCAAGGCGATGATGTACGGCGACCCCGAGCTGTGGGCCGACCTGCTCGACCGCCTCGCGGACATCACGGCCGCCTTCCTGAAGGTGCAGATCGAGGCCGGTGCCTCGGCGGTCCAGCTGTTCGACTCCTGGGCGGGCGCCCTGGCCCCCGTCGACTACCGGCGTTCGGTGCTGCCCGCCTCGGCGAAGGTCTTCCAGGCCGTGGCCGGTTACGGCGTCCCGCGCATCCACTTCGGCGTCGGCACCGGCGAGCTGCTGAACCTCATGGGCGAGGCCGGCGCGGACGTCGTCGGCGTCGACTGGCGCGTCCCGCTGGACGAGGCCGTCCGCCGGGTCGGCCCCGGCAAGGCGCTCCAGGGCAACCTCGACCCGACCGTGCTGTTCGCCCCGACGGAGGCCGTCGAGGCCAAGACCCGGGAGGTCCTGGACGCGGCGGCGGGCCTGGAGGGCCATGTCTTCAACCTCGGCCACGGCGTCATGCCGGCCACGGACCCGGACGCGCTGACGCGGCTCGTGGAGTACGTCCACACCCACACGGCGCGCTGACGCGGCCCGGGGCGCAGGGCCGCGCGCACATCCCGCGCCGGCCGGATCCGGGGTGCAGGTCCGCACGCCCCCCGCGCTGACTCGGCCCGGGGACGCAGGTCCCCCCCGCTGACTCGGCGTGGGGACGCAGGTTCGCACGTACATCTCGCGTCGGACCGGCCCGTCGAGTACGTCCACGCTTGCACCGCCCGCTTACGGCCCGGGCCCGCTCGGCATCGGACGATCAGGGCGTCCCGGTCGTCCACTCGAGTGCCGCCAGGGCGCTTGTGAGCTTCATCCGGGCCTGGATCCAGGCCCGGACCGCTCTCCGTCCAGCGCCCCGGCCGCGACCTCGTCGCCGCGGTGCGCCGGCAGGTCGTGCAGGAACCAGGCGTCCGGCCGGCGGTTCATGAGGGCCTTGTCGCCGGCGTTCTCGTACGGCGTGACAGTCCTGACGTGAGCGAGTTCGCGGTTCAGGAGGCCGAGCGGTCCCGGGTGGCCCGGATCAGCCACCAGGTGGCCGCCAGACAGCCGGCCGCGGGCAGGGCCAGCAGCACCGGCAGGGCGTCGACACCGGCCAGTTCGATGCCCTTGCCCAGCACCGGCCCGGCCGCGACCCCGCCGATCATCGAGGCGGCGATCACATAGGCCCCCGCCCGCCGCGCCCGCGGCACCGCCCGGGACAGCCACGGCAGCCCCGTGGGGAAGATCGGCGCGTGGAAGAGGCCGACACCGGCGTACGCGTACGGCGCCGCCGCCGGGATGAGGGCGAGCAGGAGGCAGGCCACCATCCCGACGGAGCTGACGACCATGATCGTCTGTACCGACCAGCGCAGCGTCAGCGGTGCGACCAGCAACCGTCCCACGGTCACCATCAGCCAGAAGGCCGAGGTCGCCGTGGCCGCGGTCGCCGCGTCGTGCCCGACGGACTCCAGATGCGTCGGCTCCCAGCCGCCGACCCCGGTCTCCACCGCCACCATCAGGACGTACAGCACGATGAAGACCGTGACGACCAGGGCCACCGAGGCCCGCAGGCCGGGAGTCCCCGCCTCGCCCTCCTCGCCTTTCTCTCCTTGCTCGCCGGGCGGCGGCTGGGCGGACGCCTCCCCGCCCTCGCGCACCCCGCGCTGCGCCAGCACCAGTGCGGCGGACAGCGCGGCGAACCCCGCGAAGACGGCCGGGTACTCGTCCGGGCCCAGCAGCCCCAGGAGCGCGGGACCGCCCACGGCGCCGAGGCCGTAGGCCGCGCCGATGATGTTGAGCATGGCCGGGCTGCGGCGGCCGAACCCCACCGAGAACAGCTGGTTGAGGCCGTAGTCGATGCCGCCGAAGCCCACGCCGGTGACCAGCGCGCAGGCCAGCGCCCACGGCCAGGCGGGGGCCAGCGCGAAGCCGGTCCCGCCGAGAGCCATCAGCGCGTAGGAGGCGGAGAGCAGCGTTCTGTTGCCCAGCCGACCGTGCACCCGGTTGAGCAGCAGCACACCGGCCACCCCGCCGACGAAGTGAGCGCTCAGGCTCAGCCCGGCGGCGGCGGGCGAGAGACCGAACTCCGTGCGGAACGCGGGGATCGCCGGACCGTACAGCGCCTGCAGAGCCCCGATCAGGGCGAAGCCCACGCACGACGCGACGACGGCGAACGGACTGAACAGGGGCCGCGCCACGGTGGTGTCGTGTGGCGCGGCCTGCGCCGAGGTCCCGGTCAAGAGACGTTCCTCTTTCCTGTGGCGCCCCTGCCGTGCGGGTACGCGCGCGGTGTCACGAGGACACCGGAGCGGCGAGCGCGTACTGCTGGTCGCCCGCCAGCAGGCGTTCCAGCACCCGCTGGCTGCGCAGCCCGTCGCCGAAACCGGCCAGGGCGCTGTCGGCGCTCCGCGCGGTGCCGGTGTCCCGCGCGGTGACCGCGTCGCGCCACTCCCGCAACTGGTGCCGGAAGGTGTCGCTCCAGCCGGGCACCTCACCGGGCGGTGAGGCGAGCGTCTCCTCGCGGGCGAACGTGCCCTGCTCCCAGGTGACACGGGACTTCAGGAAGTACGTCGTGTCGTCCTTGGAGTGGTAGTACAGCTCCTTTCGGTCGCCGATGATCTTCAGCGAGAAGCCGAGTTCCTCCGGCAGCGAGGACTTGGAGGTGACGAGGTTGAAGAAGGTGCCGTTCTCAAGCCGGCCGCTGACGAAGGCGTAGTCGTCGACCTGGACGTCCTGGCCCTCCTTCTGCGGCACGTTGACCTGGAGCTTGGTGCGGCAGCTCGTGCTGTCGACCGGGCTGTCGAAGAGGCGGTCGAGCATGTCGACCAGATGCACGCCCAGGTCGCCGAGGGAGCCGCTGGTGGAACGGCCCAGGGCGCTGTCCCGCCAGGTGAAGCGGGAGCGGGTCAGGGCGCTGCCGCGCCGGAAGCCGGCCTCCGCGAAGAGGATGGAGCCCAGCTCCCCGTTCCGTAACAGGTTCCTGATCTCGCCGATGGCCTCCAGATAGCGGTAGTTGAAGCCCATGGCGCACACCAGGCCGCTCTCCTCGGCCAGCGCGGTGATGCGCTCGGCCTCCGCCACCGTCGTCGTCATCGGCTTCTCGCACAGCACGTGCCTGCCGTGCCGGACGGCCTCCTCGGCGTAGTCGGCGTGCGTGTGGTTGGGCGAGGCGATGACGACGGCGTCGACATGCCGGTACAGCTCGGTCGTCGAGGAGAAGACGGGGCAGCCGAAGCGCTCGGCCAGCTCCGCGGCCTTGTCGGGCAGCACGTCGTACACGCCGGCCGCTGCGACGCCGGGGACGGTCTCGGCGGCGCGAAGGTGGGCGAGGGCGATGCCGCCGGCGCCGATGATTCCTATCTGCATGGTCTGCCTCTCTCAGGGACGGCCCTGCGACCCGGACTCGTCGGGCCGGGGGGTGGGTTCAGTTGCCGAGGTGGTGACGGAAGGCGGCGAGAAGGGCCTGGGTGTGCGGGTGCGGCGACACCCGCGGGAAACGGCTCCTGGCCTCGGGCGTGCAGTTGGCGACGAGGTAGCCGTGGCGCACGGCGCCCAGCATCTCCAGGTCGTTGCCGCTGTCGCCGAACGCGAGGGTCCGCTCCGGCGCGACGCCGAAGCGGGCGCACAGATGCCGGACGACGTTGCGCTTGCCGCACACCGGCGGGAGGAAGTCGACGTCGTAGCAGTCGGCGGGGTCCCCGGTGGCGGGGTTGCAGCGGCTGATGTTGAGCCCGAGGCCGTACTCGCGGGCGAGGTCGCGCACGAGGTCGAGGCTCCGCTCGTCGCGCCGCACATCGCCGAGGGAGCGGAAGTAGTAGTTGACGAGGAACTCGGTCGGTTTCCCGGTGTGCGGGGCGTTCTGCGGGAACAGCTCGACCCCGTGCCGGGCGAGATGGTCCACGGCCTTCGTGACCCGGTCCCGGTCGAATCCGCTGTCCCGCAGCAGTCGCCGCCACTCGGGGTCCGGGCGGGCGACGCCGTCGGGGAAGAACGTCAGCTCGGTGCCGAGCGCGCCGGCCACGAAGTGCGGCAGGAGGCGGGCGCCGCAGCGCGCCATCTTCTCCCGCACGGACGCCAGCGAGCTGCCGGTGACCCAGCCGAACAGCAGACCGTGCTCCACGGCCTCGGTGAGCAGGAACTCCTCCAGCGCGGCGAGGTGGGCACGCTGTTCGGGGGTCGCGGCGTGGGCCAGGTAGGTCTCGTCGAAGTCGGAGAACGCGGCCCAGCCCGCCGGCTCCGGCAGGCGCAGGTGGGGCGGCGGACCGGGGGCCGGGCCGCCGGTGGCGTCGAACGGCAGGGTGTCGCTCATGCCGTCACCGTCCCCGGCGCGTGGCGGCGTACAGGGCTTCGACCACGCGGTCCTGCTCGCCGAGGGACAGGCCCGCGTGCAGCGGCAGGTGCAGCACACGGTTGTGCAGCCACTCGGTCCGGGGCAGGTGGGCCTGTCCGAAGAGCCGTTCGCGCACCGGTGTCTCCTGCCGGTGTGTCAGGACGGGGTAGTAGACGTCCGACTCGACGCGGCCCGTCCGCGCCAGGTTTTCCAGCACGGCGTCGCGGACCGTCGCACCGCCGTCCAGCAGCACGGGGAACAGGTGCCAGGAGTGGTCGGGAGCGAAGGCGGGCGCTTCGAGCACGCCCTCCTCGGCGAGGGGGCGGAGCGCGTCCACGTAGCGCCGGGCGAGAAAGGTGCGCCGCAGCCCGCGCAGACTGGTCCAGGGCAGCAGGGCCAGACCGATCGCGGCCACGGTGTTGTCGATGCGTGCGTTGAGCCCGAACGCCTCGCACTTGACGTTCTTGCGGCCCGGCTCGAAGCCGTGGTAGCCGATCACCCGGCAGCGCTCGGCGATCTCCGCCGAACCGGTGACGACAGCACCGGCCTTCCCGCACAGCCCGACGTTCTTGTACGGGTTGAAGCTGAGGGCGGCCGCGTCGGAGTACCGCCCCACACCGGTCACCCCGAGCGCCTGGCAGGCGTCCTCGACGATCCGCAGCCCGTGCCGGTCGGCGACGGCGCGCAGCCCCGCCATGTCGGCGAGCTTGCCGTACAGATGGACGGGAAGGACGGCCACGGTACGCAAAGTGATCCGCTCCGCCACCGACTCGGGATCCAGGTTCCCGTCCGGCCGGGTCACGTCGGCGAGCACGGGCACGGCACCGCAGGCGAAGACCGCGTTCTCGGTGGCGGCGAAGCTGTTGGCCGGCATGATCACCTCGTCGCCCGGCCCGACTCCCACGGCACGCAGAGCGATGACGAGCGCGTCGGTCCCACTGCCGGTCGCGACGGCACAGGGGAGATCAAGGTAGTCGGCGACGGCGTCCTCGAAGGCCGTGACGGCGGGACCGCTCGTGAACTCGCAACTCTCCAGCACCCGTGCGAAGGCGTCGGCGGCGGCGTCCTTCTCCTCCCGCGACAGGAGCCGCTCCTTCGGCAGGAAGGGGACCCCCGCCACATGCGACGGCTCGGGGAAGAGGGGAGCGACGAGCGCGTCGGGGTGCACGGGAGCGGGGGAGGAGTCCCAGGAGGAGAGAACCTTCGCCAGTTCCTGGTTGGCGAGGGTGTCCCGCACGGGGTGGGCGGCCCGCAGGCCCCGGCCGAGGTCCTGGACCACCCGGTGCAGACTGCTGCTGTCCCCGGGGAGGGGCGAGCCGGTGATCGTGCCGGGCTCGGCGGCGGAGACGGTCATGCGTACTCCTTGGTTCGAATAAGTCGAAGAGGTCGAAGAGGTCGATCAGCGGAAGAATCCTGCGTGGACGCGTGCCCCATGGGCACGCGGAATGCGGCGGACAAACGGTCGCCGGGTGCCTGGATGGCAAGCAGCAATGGTGAACGGATGTGAAATGGATGGCGTCTCGATGACGCTGAAATTGGTCTGGAATCCGGTTCCATTGCCCGGTAATGCTGTCAGCGGTCGAAGACACCCGTCAACCGGCAGCTTTTTGCCGTTCCTTTTAGGTCGTGGAATTCCCGGAAGAGCCCCGGGAAACAGGGCGGACGACCGGCCGACAACCGGCAATTTTCTGCCGGTTCCCTCGGTGTGGCGAGCAGGGGCACTTCTTGCCGACCCGCTTTCGCGTGTCACTCCCGGACTTGTTACCGTGTGTTCTCCCGGCAATACGCAGAGGGAGTGTTTCCGAACAGTGTCACGTCACGCCCAGTCTGTTCCTTCCGTGTCGGACGGCAAATGCGGCACCGGTGTTCTGCCTGATCTGCTGCGCGCTTGGCGTGTGGAAGCGGGAAACAAAATGAACAGGGGGAGACCATTACCCCAAAAAGAGGTGGCCGACCGGATGTGCGTGAGTGAACGCTGGTATCGGAATCTCGAGACCGGCATGCGCGTACCGCTCTCCACCGAGGTGCTCGAACGCCTTTCCCAGGCTTTGCTGCTCGGCCCCGACGAACGCATGGCGCTGTACGGGCATGCCCTCGGCGGTGTCGGCGGACAGCCGGACGAGGACGTGGGTCCGCCGGGGTTCATGGAAGAGCTGGCCGAACTCGCCTCGGCGCAGACCGAATTCCCGAGCTACCTCACCGACCGCACGTGGAACGTCCTCGACCACAACGCGGCCATGGCCCACTGGTTCCCCTGGGTTCGTGAACCGGGAGCCAACCTCATGCGCTGGGCACTGACCACCGCCACGGCCCGCGAGCAGATCGCGGACTGGCCACGGCACGCCGTGCAGTACCTCGCCCTGCTGCGTTTCGCGCTGGTGACCCGTCCCGACGACGAGGATCTCGGCGCGCTGCTCGACGCCGTCCTGGACGACTCCGTGTGCCGGGGATTGTGGGACCGGAGTCCGAAGGTCCTCGCCTACCGGCACGGGCATCGCTACGAACTGCGCCTGCCTCACGTCTCCCCCGAGACGATCACCGTCACCTCACAGGTCCTGCTCCCCGCCTACCGGCAGGAACTCCGTTACGTCCTGCTGCTGCCCACGGAAGGCTCCCCGCATGGCTCCTGACTCCGCACTGTGGTCCTTCGTCCTGGTCGTCGGGCTGCTCACCCTCACCCCGGGCATCGACACCGCGCTCATCCTGCGGACCGCGGCGCTCGGCCGCCACCGCAGGGCGTGGGGCGTGGTGCTGGGGGTCCAGACCGGCGTCCTGGTGTGGGGCGTCCTCACCTCCCTCGGACTCACGGCGCTGCTCACCGCCTCCCAGGTGGCGTACGAGATCCTGCGCTGGGCGGGCGTCGTGTACCTGCTGTGGCTCGGCGGGCGCATGCTGGTGGACACGCTGCGCCGCCGGGGCGCCACGGCCGGGAACACCTCCGGCGGGGCGACCGTGCGCAACAGCCTGGCGGAGGGATGGCGTCAGGGCGCGCTCACCAACCTGCTCAACCCCAAGGTGGGCGTCTTCTACGTCGCCGTGCTGCCGCAGTTCATCCCCGCGGGCGCCCCGCACTTCACCACCGGCGTGCTGCTCGCCTGTGTGCACATCGCCCTGGGCCTGGTCTGGTCGGCCGCTCTCGTCGGCTGCGCCCACGCCCTGCGCGTCCGGCTCCAGAGCCCCGCGGCACGCCGCGTGCTGGACCGGATCACGGGCACGGTCATCGTCGGTCTGGGGCTGCGGCTGGCCATGACCGGCTGACGGGCGGTGACCACACCGCACGAGCCACCGGTGGATCGGGTGCGGCGCTGAACGCAGTCGTCCGGGCGTGCGTATGTCGTCGGCAACCGCCCGCGGCGCGGGGAAGGCGGGTCGCGGGGCCGACGTGAGGAACAGGCGATGAACGACCGAGTTACTCCTCGCGATGCACGCATTGCCCGACGGCGAGGCGGAGCTCACGCTGGTGGTGCGGCTGCCCTGGGAGGACGTGGCCCGCCTCGGCCAGGAGGCCGGGCGGCTGGCCTCGCAGATGCGGCGGCCCGTGACGCTGGAGGAGGCGGTGAGCCATCGGTTGCGTTCGTCGCGGGTCGCTGCGCATGCGAAGCCGGCGGGGGAGCAGCCGCCGGCTGTGACGGCTTCGGCTTCGGTGTCGTCGTTGCCGTCGCGGCCGCCGGCGGAGCAGGCGCGGCAGGCGATCGACCGGATCAACGGTACGGCTGGGACCGCGTAGGGGGATCGCCGCAGGGGTGCGGGTTCGCTGCCGGGTGCGGGCTCGTTGTGGTTTCTCGCGCAGTTCCCCGCGCCCCTGAAGGCATAGCCCAGCCGCCGCTCACGAGGAACTGCGGACCTTTGCCGCCGCCTTGCGGGCCGCTACCAGCACCGGGTCCCAGACGGGGGAGAACGGTGGGGCGTAGCCCAGGTCCAGGGCGGTCATCTGTTCCACCGTCATGCCGGCGGTGAGGGCGACCGCCGCGATGTCGACCCGCTTGCCCGCGCCCTCCCGGCCGACGATCTGGACGCCGAGCAGGCGGCCCGTGCGGTGTTCGGCGAGCATCTTGACCGTCATGGGGGAGGAGTCCGGGTAGTAGCCGGCGCGGCTGGTCGACTCGATGGTGACCGCCTCGAACCGCAGGCCCGCCCGGTGGGCGTCCTTCTCGCGCAGTCCCGTGCGCGCGATCTCCAGGTCGCAGACCTTGCTGACCGCCGTGCCGACCACGCCGGGGAAGGTGGCGTAGCCGCCGCCGGCGTTGGTGCCGATGACCTGGCCGTGCTTGTTGGCGTGGGTGCCGAGCGCGATGTGCCGTTCCTGGCCGGAGACCAGGTCGAGGACCTCGACGCAGTCGCCGCCGGCCCAGATGTTCTCGTGCCCGCGCACCCGCATCGAGCGGTCCGTGAGCAGCCCGCCGTGGGTGCCGAGCGGGAGAGCCGGCCGCCTTGGCGAGCGTCGTCTCGGGGCGTACGCCGATGCCGAGCACGACGACGTCCGCCGGGTACTCGCTGTCCTGTGTGGCCACCGCGCGTACCCGGCCGTCGTCGCCGGTCAGGATCTTGGTGACCTCGGCGTCGTTCACCATGGTGATGCCCAGGCCCTCCATGGCCTCGTGCACCAGGCGGCCCATGTCGGGGTCGAGCGTCGACATGGGCTCGCTGCCGCGGTTGACGACCGTCACCTCGTAGCCGCGGTTGATGAGCGCCTCGGCCATCTCCACGCCGATGTAGCCGGCCCCGACGACCACCGCGCGACGGCCACGCGTGCGTGCCAGCGTGTCGAGCAGCGCCTGGCCGTCGTCCAGCGTCTGCACCCCGTGCACCCCGGGGGCGTCGACGCCCGGGCAAGTCGGGCCGGATCGGCCGGGCGCCGGTCGCGATCACGAGCTTGTCGTACGACGTCCAGGACTCGGCGCCGGAGTCGACGTCACGCGCGCGTACCCGCCGCCGGTCGACGTCGATCTCCGTGACCTCGGTGCGCATGCCGCAGGTCGATGTCCCGCGCGCGGTGCTCCTCGGGGGTGCGGGCGATCAGCTGGTCCCGGTCCGGGACGTCGCCGCCCACCCAGTAGGGGATGCCGCACGCCGAGTACGAGGTGAAGTGGCCGCGCTCGAACGCCACGATCTCCAGCTCGTCGGGGCTCCTCAGCCGGCGCGCCTGCGACGCCGCGGACATCCCCGCGGCGTCGCCGCCGATCACGACCAGTCGCTCCCGTGTACCCCGCGCTCACGGCTCATGCTCATGCGAACACGCTACGGGAGCAGGGCATTTCAGTCCTGCTCGCCGCTCGGTGCTGCGCGCGCGCGCGGACTCCGGGGCCGGCCGGGCCGTCGGCAGCGGGCCCAGCGCGGTCGCCACGGGTGCGGGCTCGGGCCGCGGGCGGCGCGGGAGCCGGGGCCGCACGACACGCAGCCACACCAGCACGATCAGCGCCGCCACCGCGGCGAAGGGCAGCACCGCGCCGAGCGCCACCGCGAGCCAGCGCAGCATCGTCACGAACGCGTCCCAGCCGCCCGCGAGCGCGTCCACGAACCCGGGGTCGTCGTCCTTCGCCGCCTTCTTCTTCACCGGGGTCTCGGAGAGCGAGAGGGTGATGGTGGCCAGGCTCGTGCGGTCCTTCAGGGACGCCTGCTGGGCCAGCAGCGCCTCCAGGTCGGCCTGGCGGGTGCTCAGCTCGCCCTCCAGGGTGACCACGTCGCTGAGCTTGGTGGCCCGGTCCATCAGCTCGCGGATCCGGGCCACGCTCGCCCGCTGCGTCTTGATCCGGCTCTCCACGTCCACGACCTGGTCGGTGACGTCCTGCGCCTTCGCGCTGCGGTCGAGGAGCTTGCCGGCGCCCTCCAGGTCGGCGAGGACCTCGTCGTACGGTCGACGGGCACGCGCAGCACGACGCGGGTCCGCTCGTGGCCCTCGCTCGTCGCGGGTGGTGGTCTCGTTGCCGACGTAGCCGCCCGCGTTCTCGGTGCCGGTGCGGGCCTCGTCCAGGGCCTTCGGGACGTCCTTGACCTGCACGGTCAGCGAGGCGGTGCGGATGATGTGGCTCGCGGCGAGCTTCGGCGGCGCGGTCGCCTCGGCGCCGCTGCCGGCGCCGCCGGGGGCGGCCTCCTGCGCGCCGGCCTTGCCGTCCGCCTGCGGGGCGGCGGCTCCCGGCGGCGGCGCTGCTCGCCGCCCGGAGTCGTCGCCCGCGCCGCTGCACCCGGTGAGCGCGAGGGCCGCGGCCAGCAGGAGCGCCGGCCAGGGCCGGGACGCGGATCGTGCGTGCGGGTCGTCGTGTGCGCATGTGGGCTTCCCCCGGGGTCGTCGATTCCGCTGACGCTTCTTCGACGCCCGGGCGGCGCCGAACGTTTGGCCCGGGACGGTCCCGATGCGGTCACGGTCGGGACTCGTGAAGGACACCGGGGCGCGGCGGCGCTGTCAGTGGGGTCTGAGAGGCTGGGGACATGCGCGAAGTGCAAGCTCGTACGGGCACGGGCCAGGTCGTCGTCATCGGGGCGGGCATCGCGGGACTGGCCGCCGCCCACCGGCTGCTGGAGCGCGGCGCGCGGGTGACCGTGCTGGAGGCCTCCGACCGGGTCGGCGGCAAGCTGCTGCCCGGCGAGATCGCGGGCGTCGCGCGTGGACCTCGGCGCCGAGTCGATGCTGGCCCGCCGCCCCGAGGCCGTGGCGCCTCGCCCGCGAGGTGGGCCTCGACGACCGCCTCCAGCCGCCCGCCACCGCGACCGCCTCGATCTGGACCCGCGGCGCCCTGCGCCCCATGCCCAAGGGCCATGTGATGGGCGTGCCCGGCACCGCCGCCGCCCTGTCCGGCGTGCTGTCCGACGAGGGCCTGGCCCGCATCGAGCGCGACGCCGAACTGCCCCGCACCGAGGTCGGGGACGACGTGGCGGTCGGGGAGTACGTGGCCGCAGCGCCTGGGCCGCGAGGTCGTCGACCGCCTGGTGGAACCCCTGCTGGGCGGCGTGTACGCGGGCGACGCGTACCGCATCTCGATGCGCTCGGCCGTCCCGCAGCTCTTCCAGGCGGCCCGGACCCACGCCTCCCTGACCGAGGCGGTCCGCGAGATCCAGGCCAAGGCCGCCGCCGCCCAGCAGACCGGCCCGGTGTTCATGGGCATCGAGGGCGGCGTCGGCACCCTGCCCGCTCGCCGTCGCGGAGTCGGTCCGGGCGCGCGGCGGCGAGATCCTGACCGGGCACGCCGGTGACGGAGCTGCGCCGCACCCAGGACGGCGGCGGCTGGCGCGTCGTCGCCGGCGAGCCGGGTGCTGCACGCGGACGCGGTCGTCGTCGCCGTACCCGCGCCCGCCGCCGCCGGCCTGCTGCGCGCCGAGGCCCCCGAGGCCGCCGCCGAGCTGGCCGCCGTCGAGTACGCCTCCATGGCCCTGATCACCCTCGCCTACCGCCGCGCCGAGCGGCCCTGCCCGAGGGCAGCGGCTTCCTCGTGCCGCCGGTCGACGGGCGCACCATCAAGGCGTCCACCTTCGCCTCGCGCAAAGTGGGGCTGGATCGCCGACGAGGACCCGGACCTGGTCGTCCTGCGCACCTCCGTCGGGCGGTACGGCGAGACGGAGATCCTCCAGCGCGACGACGCCGAGCTCGTCGACGTCTCCCGGCACGACCTGCGGGCGGCGACCGGCCTGGACGCCACGCCCGTCGCCACCCGCGTCACCCGCTGGGACGACGGCCTGCCCCAGTACCCGGTCGGCCACCACGCGCGCGTGGCCCGCATCCGCGAGCACGTCGCCGAAGCTGCCCGGGCCTCGCCGTGTGCGGCGCCGCGTACGACGGCGTCGGCATCCCGGCGTGCATCGCGAGCGCGTACGCGGCCGTCGACCAGATCCACGGCGACCTGCGCGGTGTGGAGGAGCTCACCGCCACACCCGGTGCAGAGCCTGCACGGCGGAGCGGGAGAATGAGGGGCATGAGTGACGACGCCTCCACCCCGGCCGCCAGCACCGCGCCGACCGCATCCCGAACAAGGGCAAGCTGGCCAAGGACCTCAACGAGGTCATCCGCTACACCCTCTGGTCCGTCTTCAAGCTGAAGGACGTGCTCCCCGAGGACCGCGCCGGGTACGCCGACGAGGTCCAGGAGCTGTTCGACCAGCTCGCCGCGAAGGACGTGACGATCCGCGGCACCTACGACTGTCTCGGGCCTGCGCGCCGACGCCGACCTCATGATCTGGTGGCACGCGGAGACCAGCGACCAGCTGCAGGAGGCGTACAACCTCTTCCGCCGCACGAAGCTGGGCCGCGCGCTGGAGCCGGTGTGGTCGAACATGGCGCTGCACCGCCCCGCCGAGTTCAACCGCTCGCACATCCCGGCGTTCCTCGCCGACGAGACGCCCCGCAACTACGTGAGCGTCTACCCCTTCGTGCGCTCCTACGACTGGTACCTGCTGCCCGACGAGGACCGCCGCCGCATGCTCGCCGACCACGGCAAGATGGCCCGCGGCTACCCGGACGTGCGCGCCAACACGGTCGCCTCGTTCTCGCTCGGCGACTACGAGTGGCTCCTCGCCTTCGAGGCCGACGAGCTGTACCGCATCGTCGACCTCATGCGTCACCTGCGCGCCTCCGAGGCCCGCATGCACGTCCGCGAGGAGGTCCCGTTCTACACGGGCCGCCGCAAGGACATCGCCGAGCTGGTCGCCGGCCTGGCCTGATCAGCGAGAGCCGTCGGTCGGCCCCGGGCTGCTTCGTCCGGCGGCCGCCGGCGCCTTCGGCTCCGGCGTGCGGGGCGCAGGCCGCGCCCTGCGCCCGGGAGCCGGCCCTCCAGCAGATACGCCTCCAGGTGGCCGTTGACGCAGGCGTTCGGGCCGCCCGCCGATGCCGTGCGTGCCGGCGTCCCGCTCCGTCACCAGGACCGAGCCCGCCAGCCGGCGGCGCAGCTCCAGCGCGCCCGTCGTACGGCGTGGCGGCGTCCCGCTCGGCGGCCAGGATCAGCGTCGGCGGCAGCTCACCCTGCCCGGTGCGCACATCGAGCGGCCGCTGCCGGGGCGCCTGCCAGTAGGCGCACGGCAGGTTCGTCCACACGTTGTCCCAGGTCTCGAAGGGCGCCACGCGCGCGAGCCGGGTGTTGTCCCGGTCCCACACCTTCCAGTCCGTCGGCCAGGGCGCGTCGTTGCACTCGACGGCCGCGTACACCGCGCTGGTGTTCTCCGCCTCGGCGGCCGCTTCCGGATGCCGGCGCCGCCTGCTCGACCAGCGGCTTCGGGATCGCCCTTCAGGTACGCCGACAGCGCGTCGCGCGCGGTGCGGCCAGTAGTCGTCGTAGTACCCGGCCTGCAGGAACGCCTCCTGCAACTGCCCCGGCCCGACCTTCCCGCCGGCCGGCTCGGCGGCCAGCCGCGCCCTCGCCCGCTCGTAGCTGCGCAGTACCTCCCGCGCGGTCGTGCCCGAGCCCGTACACGTGCCGTCGTGCCGGGCGATCCACGTCCGGAAGTCCTCCCAGCGGCCCTCGAACGCCGCCGACTGGGCGAGGTTGTTGCGGTACCAGACCTGCGCCGGGTCCGGGATCGACCACCGAGTCGAACACCATCCGCCGTACGTGCGCGGGGAACAGCGTCGCGTACAGCGCGCCGAAGTAGGTGCCGTACGACGCGCCCATGAACGTCAGCCGCTACTCGCCGAGCGCGGCGCGCAGCACGTCCAGGTCGCGGGCGTTGTTGAGCGAGTGGTAGTGCCGCAGCGCGCTGCCCGGCCTGTTCGGCGCAGCCACGCGCGTAGGCCTTCGCCTGCGCGATGCGCTCCCTCTTGTACGCCTCCGAGGGATGCGTCGGTGCCTGCGCGGGCCCCTTGAAGAACTCGCTTGGGGTCCTGGCAGGACAGCGGCGCGGAACGGCGCGACGCCGCGCGGGGCGTAGCCGACGAGGTCGTAGGCGGCTCGCGATCCGCTTCCACTCGGGGAGCAGCGCCGACCAGCGGGAAGTACAGGCCGGAGGCGCCCGGCCCGCCGGGGTTGTAGACCAGGGCGCCCTGCCGGGGGACCTTGCGCTTGCTGTTGTGCGGGTCCTTCTGCGTGGCCCGGCGCCCGGCTGACGGCGAGCTCGATCTGCTTGCCGTCCGGGCGGGCGTAGTCCAGCGGGACGGTCACGGTGCCGCACCGCATGCTGCCCGGCAGGTCCTGCGCGTCGGGGCACGCGCCGAACGTCGATGCCGGCCGCGCTGCGCGCGCGCGGCGGCCACGGCGGTGCCGTGCTGCTCGGCCGGGCCGCGGCGTCCGGCCCTCGGCGTCCGGGGGCCGCGGTCAGGGCGCTCAGCAGCAAGGACCCTGCGGCCGAGTAGAGGGCGGCGGCTCTCATCGCGTATCCCTTCGGTGCACGGTGGCGACAAAAGGGATGTTTGGTGCGCCGGTTGGGGAAGGCAAGCACCGTCGCGCCGGTGTCGGCCCCAATGCTCCCTGTGCGCCCCCGGCCTGTCAGTCGTGTGCCTCGCGGTGCGCGAAGGCGGCGCGCAGGTCCGGTTCGCCGATCGCGCGGACGCCGCGTACGGCGACGGAGGTGAGGTACGTACGGTCGTCGGCGCCGCCGTCCGCGTTCCGGGTCAGCGCGCCGAGCAGCCGCTGCCCGGCCGGGGAGGCCCAGTGCGAGTACGGGTGGATCTCGACCCGCGCGACGGCGAGGCAGCTCAGGGTGAGGCCGAGCGGCAGCGCGAACCACAGGGCGACCAGGTGGCGCGGCATGTCCGGCGGAGCGGGCGTCAGCAGCGCGGCGACGCCCAGACGCGAGCACGGCGACCGCCGCGGCGCGCACCTGCCGGACCCCGGCCGCGACCGTCGTACGGGCGCTGTCGGGCACCGCGAGGCCCGCGCGCACCAGCCCGTCGGCGATGCCGCGCACCGCGTCCGCCGTGGCGGCGGTGGCCCGCACCGGCGCGATACGGCGACTGCCCCTCGGGCCCGATGGCCCCTATCACCGACCGCTCCATCTCGTCCCGCCCGCGCGGGTCGACGACCGTCGCCCAGCCGGTGTGCGCCAGCAGCAGGCGCCGCTGGCGTGCCATGGCGACGAGGGTCACGTCGGCGACCCGCCGGGGTCCGCCGGAGAGGAACGCGGCCTCGTAGAGCGTCGAGTTCATGGACCTGGCCGGTGTCCGTGTCGCGCGGCCGCGGCGCGCACGGCGGCCAGGCACAGCCGCGTGCACGCCGTGCCGGCCACGGCCCAGGCCGCCAGGAGGAAAAGGACCCAGAACATGATGTTGTTTGTATGTCGACACGGTCCCGAAAACACCATGCCTCGTTCACAATCCGGACGGAGTGTTGTCGGTATGTGACGTTCCGTTTCACTGTCCCGGTGGCGGGCGGTAGGCGGGCGGCGGGAGCGTCTGGGACGGAGTCGAGGTCGGGGCCGGGACCGGGTTCGGGGGTGTGCTCCCGGTGGCCATGTCACGGGCCACGGCGTCGTAGTCGACGTAGCCCGTGGCCTCCAGGGCCTTGATGTGGTCGAGGACGGTCGTGTTGGCGTCGTCGGCGAGGTCGCGCACCAGGGCGTTGCGGGTGCTCGCACGGACCTGGGCGACGACCGAGAACACCTTGCCGTGGGCCAGCCGCAGGATGTTCGCGAACCGGCGGTCGTACTCCGCGCCCTGCGCCTCGTCCAGGGTGGCCAGCCACTGCTTCTGCTGGTCGCTGGGTTCGTCCGGCAGGGTGAGGTTCAGCCGTGAGGCGACGCCGCGGACCCGCTCGTCCAGGAACCGGTGCCCCTCGACGAGGTGCTGACCGGCCGTCCGCACCGCCGGCGTGGTCCCCTTCGTCCGCGCCTGCTGTCCCGCGGGCTGCTCCCACAGCCCGGCCAGCCGGACCTTGACGAGGAAGTCCTGGTCGAGCGCGGACAACGGGCCGTAGCTCGTCTGCAGGGTCTGGGCGCTCAGCAGGTCCGGTGCCGTCCCCGGCCGGTCGGTGTACGACCAGATCGGGAAGACCAGCGCGGCGAGCGTCGCCGCCAGGCACGTGACGATGAGCCCCGTACCGCTGAAGATGCCTCGGCCCTTGACGGGGGGTCGCGGTCGCATGGTGGTGCCTCCTGGTACGGCACTGCACGCTAGTGCGCTTCGGGTGCGGAGTTGACATGTTACTGCGGGGTCTACGTCAAGTGCCGTACAGGGGCGAATGGTTCCATCGGGGGCGGGAAGGGGCGATTGTGGGAGTCGCGAAGGAGGACCCGCCGGGGCAAAGGGACGTAAAACATTCCAAGGCTCCCGGCGGGCGTGACCCAGGTGTTAGTCCCGGCACACCTGGGTGCGTACGCGCGGGGCCGGGCGACTAGCCCACCCGGGTCCTCTGGGCAGCTCGGACGCCGTCGCGGCGGTGTGCCCCGTGGCCGCCGACCTCCCGATGGGCCATGTTGCTGACCGTCGAGCCGATCGGCACCGGCCGGATGCGAAGGAGGCCCCGCGGTGGGTGAGCTGTACATCGACGGCGAGTGGACACAGGCGGCGGCCGGTGGCCGGCGAGAGGTGGTCAACCCCTACGACGCCTCCGTCGTCACCACCGTCGACGAGGCCGACGCCGGCGACGTGGACCGCGCCGTACGCGCCGCCCGGCGTGCCTTCACCGAGGAGGACTGGGCCAACGCCCCCTCCCGCCGCCGCGCCGACCTGCTGCTGCGCGTCCACGACCTGCTGCTGCGCGACCGGGAGGACATCGCCCGCACCGAGACGCTCGACACCGGCAAGACGCTGACCGAGGCCCGCATCGACGTGGAGGACGTGGCCAACGCCTTCCGCTACTTCGCCGAACTCGCGGGCAAGGACGGCGGCCGGGTCGTCGACGTCGGCCCGGACGTCCTCAGCCGCGTCGTCTACCAGCCGGTCGGGGTGTGCGCGCTCATCGCCCCCTGGAACTACCCGCTGCTCCAGGCCTCCTGGAAGGTGGCCCCGGCGCTGGCCGCAGGCAACACCTTCGTCCTCAAGCCCAGCGAGACCACTCCGCTCACCACGATCGCCATGGTCAAGCTCATCGAGGAGGCCGGCGCACCGCCCGGCGTCGCCAACCTGGTGCTGGGCTCCGGCGCGACCGTCGGCGCGGCCCTGACCAGCCACCCCGACGTCGACCTGGTGTCCTTCACCGGCGGCCTGAACACCGGACGGGCCATCATGGCCAGCGCCGCCGAGGGGCCGAGGAACATCGCCCTGGAACTGGGCGGCAAGAACCCCAACATCGTCTTCGCGGACGCGGACTTCGACGCCGCAGTGGACTTCGCGCTGGACGCCGCCTTCCTGCACTCCGGGCAGGTCTGCTCGGCCGGTTCGCGCCTGCTCGTCGAGGACTCCCTGCACGACCGGTTCGTCGAGGCCTACGCCGCACGCGCGCGGGCGATCCGGCTGGGCAACGGCCTGGAGGAGGGCACCGAGAGCGGCCCGCTCAGCTCCGCCGAGCACCGCGAGAAGGTCGAGGCCTACATCGCCGTCGCCAAGGAGGAGGGCGCCCGGCTCGTCACCGGCGGCACCCGCCCTGACGATCCCGGCCTGAGCCGCGGCTTTTTCCTGCTGCCGACGATCTTCGCCGACTGCGACCGGTCCATGCGCATCGTCCAGGAGGAGGTCTTCGGCCCGGTCGTCACCGTCGAGCGCTTCCGCACCGAGGACGAGGCGGTGGAACTGGCCAACGACACCCGCTACGGCCTGGCCGGCGGCGTGTGGACCTCCGACGCGAGCCGCGCCCAGCGCGTCGCGCAGCGGCTGCGGCACGGCACCGTGTGGATCAACGACTTCCACCCCTACGTGCCGCAGGCCGAGTGGGGCGGCTTCGGCCGCTCCGGCGTCGGGCGCGAACTGGGCCCCACGGGGCTGCGCGAGTACCAGGAGGCCAAGCACATCTACCAGAACCTCGCCCCCGCTCCCTCCGGCTGGTTCAAAGGCTGACCTTCCGGCAGCACAGCGCCCGCCCGTGGCGCGACGACCACCGAAGACCGGCCGCACGCGCGCCCGTGGCGCGAAGGCCACCGAAGAAAGGCACCGCATGGCCCCCACCACCGCGCACGGCGCCGAGTCCGCCTACGACTACGTCATCGTCGGCGGCGGCACCGCCGGCTGCGTGCTCGCCGCCCGTCTGAGCGAGGACCCCGACTGCCGCGTCTGCGTCATCGAGGGCGGCCCCAGCGATGTCGGCGACGAGCGCATCCTGCGCCTGCGCAACTGGATCAACCTGCTCGACTCGGAGTACGACTACGGCTACACCACCGTCGAACAGCCGCGCGGCAACTCCCACATCCTGCACTCACGGGCCCGCGTGCTCGGCGGCTGCTCCTCGCACAACACGCTGATCAGCTTCCTGCCGCTGCCGCAGGACCTCGACGACTGGGTGGCCCGGGGCTGCCCCGGCTGGGACCCGGCGACGATCCTCCCCTACCGGGACCGGCTGCGCACACAGATCGTCCCGGTGGCCGAGGCCGACCGCAATCCCATCGCCAAGGACTTCGTCACCGCGGCCACCCGCGCCCTCGGCGTCCCCGTCGTCGACGACTTCAACGCCAAGCCCTTCGCCGACGGCGCCGGCTTCTTCTCACTGGCCTACGAGCCGGAGGGCAACCTGCGCTCCTCCGCGTCCGTCGCCTACCTCCACCCGGTCATGGACCGGCCCAACCTCACGCTCCTCCTGGAGACCTGGGCGCACCGGCTGCTCACCGACGAGTCGGGACGGCTGACCCGGGTCGCCGTCCGCGGCGCCGACGGGCAACCCGCCACCGTGCGCGCCGAACGCGAGCTCCTGCTGTGCGCCGGAGCCATCGACACCCCGCGCCTGCTGATGCTCTCCGGCATCGGCCCGGCCGACGACCTGCGCAAGCTGGGCATCGACGTACGGGCCGACCTGCCCGGCGTGGGCGAGAACCTGCTGGACCACCCCGAGTCCGTGATCGTCTGGGAGACCGACGGCCCGCTGCCGCCCAACTCCGCGATGGACTCCGACGCCGGACTGTTCCTGCGCCGCGACAAGAGCGGGCCGCGCCCCGACCTGATGTTCCACTTCTACCAGGTGCCGTTCACCGTCAACACCGAACGCCTGGGCTACCCCGTGCCGCAGCACGGGGTGTGCATGACGCCGAACGTGCCGCGCGCCCGCTCCACCGGCCGCATGTGGCTGCGCAGCGCCGACCCCGCCGAGCACCCCGCCCTGGACTTCCGGTACTTCACCGACCCGGAGGGCCATGACGAGCGCACCATCGTGGACGGTCTGAAAGTCGCCCGCGAGGTCGCCGCCACCGCCCCGCTGCGCGACTGGCTCGTCCGCGAGGTCGCGCCCGGCCCGGACGTAGTCTCCGACGCCGACCTGTCGGAATACGGCCGCCGCGTGGCACACACCGTCTACCACCCCGCGGGCACCTGCCGCATGGGCGCCCCGGACGATCCGCTGGCGGTCTGCGATCCCGAGTTGAGACTGCGCGGCTTCGAGGGCGTGCGGATCGTCGACGCGTCGGTGTTCCCGACCATGCCCACGATCAACCCCATGGTGACCGTCCTGCTCGCCGCCGAACGCGCCGCCGACCTGATCACCGGCCGCCCGGCGTCCGATGAAAGGAGGGCCGGACAGTGACCGGCTCGCAGCCTCCCGCACCGGCGGCCGGCACCCCGGGAGGGGAGCCCGGCTCGGAGTTCCGCAAGGACATGGGCCCCTGGGCCAACTTCGCCCTCGGCTTCACCTACCTCTCCCCGGTGGTGGGCACCTACACCCTCTTCGGCATCGCGATCGCCGACGGCGGACCGCCGATGATCTGGGCGTTCCTGTTCGCCGGCTGCGGCCAGTTCCTCGTCGCGCTGATCTTCGGCGAGGTCGTCGCCCAGTACCCGATCGCGGGCGGTGTCTACCCCTGGGCCCGGCGGCTGTGGGGCAAACGCTGGGCGTGGATGACCGGCTGGGTGTACATGTGGGCGCTGCTGGTGACCATCACCTCCGTCGCCTACGGCGCCGGCCCCTACATCGCCATCCTCTTCGGCTTCCGAGCCACCGTGCACACCACCGTGCTGTGCACCGCCGTGCTCATCGTCGTCGCCATCCTCATCAACTACCTGGGCACCAAGGCACTGTCGGCGGCGGCGCTCATCGGTTTCACCGGCGAGCTCATCGGCGCCCTCGTCGTCGGCGTCTACCTGCTGGTCACCCACCGGCACCACGGCCTCGGCGTCATCTTCGACACCTACGGGGTCGAGGGAGACGGCTCCTACCTGCCGGCGTTCCTGGCAGCCGGCATCATCGGCCTCTACCAGTACTACGGCTTCGAGGCGTGCGGCGACACCGCCGAGGAGGTCGCCCACCCGGGCCGGGTCATCCCCCGCGCGATGCGCCGCACCATCTACATCGGCGGCGCGGCGGCCACGTTCACCTGTATGTCGCTGCTGCTGTCGGTCACGGACTTCAACGCGATCATCTCGGGCGAGCAGACCGACCCGGTGGTGAACGTGCTGTACGACGCCATGGGCACGACCGGGGCGCGGCTGGTGATGGCCGTGGTGCTGATCTCCTTCCTGTCCTGCACGATCAGCCTCCAGGCCGCGGCCGGGCGGCTCATCTACTCCTACGCCCGGGACGAGATGATCGTCGGGTACCGGCTGCTGCGGCGGTTCGCCCACGCCCGCGCGGTGCCGAGCTGGGCGCTGTTCGTGTCCGCGGCGGTGCCGCTGGTCATCGCCTTCGCCTCACTGCTCTCCGAGGACGCCCTCACCAACATCGTCTCGTTCGCGATCCTCGGCATCTACGGCTCGTTCCAGATGGTGGTCCTGGCCGCGCTGCGCGCCCGGCTCAAGGGCTGGAAACCCGCGGGGGAGTTCACCCTGGGCCGCTGGGGCCTCACGGTGAACATCGCCGCGCTGGCCTACGGCATCCTCGCCATCATCAACATCTGCTGGGCCCGCAGCCCGGAGAAGTCCTGGTGGGAGAACTGGATCGTGCTGCTCTGCGGCGGCGTGGTGGTGGGGACGGGTCTGATCTACATGTTCACGACGCACCACTACGGCCGGGGCGAGGCTCTGGCGGGCGATGCGGTACCGGAGAAGCAGGCTGTTGCCTCCGGCGGGTCACGCCCGGGGCAGGAGTGAGACGAGGGGCGTCGTACCGACGGTGAGCGAGAGCGCGGGCCGGGCGCGCTCCCCTCAGCGCCGCAGCAGCACCCTGCGCGTGGCGCGAGCGAGCCGGTGGGCCCGGCGCCCGGAGCGCGGTGTGGGCCCCGACCGCTCCAGCCACCACTCCCGCAGTTCTCGCCGAGCCTGCGCGTCCCCGGGCCGCCCGGCGGACAGCAGGTGCTCGGCGAAGGTGAGGGCGTCGCGCCGGTAGCCCCCGGTCATCGGGTGGGTCTGGGCGTAGCCGAGGAAGGCCGTGCGGTACTCCTCCCCGAGGATCACCGGCAGCTCGGGGGCGACCTTCGCCACGACATCCGCCCGCTTGGCGGCGAGCGCCCTTGCCTGTACGCCGACCCGCACCCGGTCGAACCCCTCGGGCACGGGCGTCCCGGCGACCAGCGCCGACAGCAACGCGGCCTGCGCGAGCCCGAGCCGCTGCCGCGTCTCGTCGACGCCCTGGGGGTGGGGCCGGCCGGAGGCGCCCCGTGTCGCCCCGGCCGCCCCGGTCTCTTCGCCCCGCCACGGGGCACCGGCGCCCCGGGTCTCTTCGCCCGGTCGCCCGGCGCCGGCCACGCCGAGCGGCTCACCTCCGGCGCCCCTTGTCTCCTCACGCCGCGCAGCCGCTCCGCACTCCGCGAGGAGCTCCGTCTTCACCCGCTCGACGGCCCCCGTCTCCAACGCCCGTCGGATCGCGCCCAACTCCCCTTCCAACTCCGCCGGCTCCGGGAAGTTCTCGTCCCGTTCCAGCAGGACACCCGGCGGGGCTACCCGGGCCGCCAGGTCGGTCAGGATGTCGAGGACCGGCTGGGGCACGGGGTGGGCGTGGCTGTCGTGCCAGACGCCGTCGCGTTCGAAGCCGCCCGCGACATGGACGTAGGCGATGGCCTCGAGGGGCAGCTCGGCGAGGGCCTTGGCCGGGTCCTCGCCGCGGTTGACGTGGTTGGTGTGCAGGTTGGCCACGTCGATGAGCAGACGGACCCCCGTACGGTCGGCGAGCTCGTACAGGAACTGGCCTTCCGTCATCTCCTCGCCCGGCCAGGAGATCAGCGCGGCGATGTTCTCGACGGCCAGCGGCACCGGCAGCGACTCCTGCGCGATGCGCACGTTCTCGCACAGCACGTCGAGGGCGTCCCGGGTCCGCGGGACGGGCAGCAGATGGCCCGCCTCCAGGTGCGGGGAGGCCGTCAGCGCCCCGCCCGCCCGTACGAACGCGATGTGCTCGGTGACCAGCGGCGACCCCAGCGCCTCCACCCGCTCGGCCAGCGCGGCCAGACGGCTGTCGTCGGGCCGGTCCGCGCCGCCGAGCCCGAGCGAGACGCCGTGCGGCACCACGGTGACGCCGCGCTCGCGCAGCCGACGCAGCGAGTCGGGCAGGTGCCCGGGGCAGACGTTCTCGGCCACGGCCTCGACCCAGTCGATCCCCGGCATGCGCTCCACGGCGTCCGCGATCTCCGGTCGCCACCCGATGCCCGTCCCCAGTCGCCTCATCGTCCCCTCCTCCGCACCGCCGGAACCTCGAACGTGAGGGGGGTATGGCCCAGGCAGCCGTCGCCGAACCCCGCCACGGACGCCTTCAGAGCAACATTTGAGGTTCGGCCGCCCCGCCGGCCCCACCGACGGCCGCCCCGGGCTCGCGCCGCCCCCCTATGCGTCGTAGACCGGACCTATGCGCGAAGGCAGCGAGCAGGCGCACCGCCCCGCGTGGAAGCGGGATCGAACACCGGGGGGCCGGGCCGCGGCCCGGTGGTTGTGGGCCGGTTCCGGGGCCCTGGTGCTCGCCGTGGGCACGGCCTATTTCCTGCTCCCGCTGGAGGGGCTCGGATCCGACCGCCCCTGGCTGGGCTGGCCGCTGTTCGTCCTGTGCCTGGGAATGGTGGCGGCGTTGCTGCTGCGCCAGGTGCGCGACGTGGTGCTGGAGAAGCCGCACACCCGGTCGGGCCTGATGATCCCGCTGCTGATGTGCCTGGCCGTGCTGGTCTTCTCGTCCGGCTACTACGCACTCGCCCAGCAGCCGGGCCAGTTCACCGGCATGCGCACCCGGGTCGACGCGCTGTACTTCACCGTCGTCACGCTCGCGACCGTCGGCTACGGCGACATCACCCCGAGCGGGCAGGAAGCCCGCATGGTGGCCGTCGTCCAGATCCTGTACGCGTTCGTCTTCCTCACGGCGGCGGCCACCGCGCTGACGCGCCGGCTGCACACCGTGGTCGCCGAGCGCGACCGGCGTCCGCCGCCGTCCTGACCCGGGGCGGTGCCCAGGCCGTGCGGGAGGGGCGGGTGAAGTTCGCGATCAGCGCCTTCAGCGAGTCGATCAGCTTGGTGGCGCAGGCGTCCGCGCAGTCGTATCGACCCGTCCGACAGGGCAGAAGCGAGTGCCCCCTTCGGCTACGACCGTTTCCCCGGGGGCGATCTCCGTGAACCCGGCGTCACGGACCAACGGCAGCCCGGCGCCTGTCAGTTCCGGCCAGCGGGCCGGGGCGGCCGTTCGTACGGCGAGCGGGAAGCCCGCGTCGCGCCAGGCGGCCCGGTCCTCGTCGGTCAGCTCCCACCAGGACAGTTGTGCGGCATGGCCCGCCTGGGCCATCGTCTTGCCGGCCGTCATGCCGAGGTCCGGATTCACCCACAGCACGGGGGCAGCCGGGTCCGCCTGCAACGGCGGTTCCGGGTCGTCCAGGTCGGTGCCGGAGACCTGGAGCCGGGCCAGGTCCTTGGGCCAGCCGTCCAGCGGGACCGGCGGGAAGACCCGCACCTGGGCCGACTTGCCGGTGACCGTGATGCCGGGCAGTGCCTCGGCCCGCCGCCACTCGGCGCCGCGCGCCCGCCGCACGACCTTGCGGATCCGGGCGTCCTGCCAGTCCCGCATGGCCTGTGCCCACGCGCCGTCGCCGGCCGACCGCTCGTCGCCCAGGATCGTCAACACGGCCCGCGCGGCCGTCTCGAGCGCGTCCGTACGCGCCGGCGGGTCCGCCCGCTCGATCCGCACGACCAGGGGCAGCACGAACTGGGGTGCCGTGTCGCGCGCCGAGGGCTCGGACCGGAAGGGGCTGTCACTCACGGGCGTCGGGTCTTCGCTCACGAATCCCAGTGTGCCAGCCGCAAGATCGTGGAGGATGGGCCCCATGCGACCCGACCTTTGTCTGGAGAACGCGGGCCGCCGCTACGGCCTGCGCGGCCCCTGGGTGTTGCGCGGCGTCGACCTGACGGTGGCCCCGGGCCGGCTCGTCCGCGTCGAAGGCGCCAACGGCACCGGCAAGTCCACGCTCCTGCGGCTGCTCGCCGGCATCGACGCCCCCAGCGAAGGCCGGATCACCGGCCGGCCGCGCACGGCGTACGTCCCCGAGCGGTTCCCGCCGGCCCTGCCCTTCACCGCCGTCGGCTACCTCACCCACCTGGCCGCCGTGCACGGCCTGTCCCGCACGGCGGCCGCCCGGACCGCCGGCGAGTGGCTGGAGCGTCTCGGGGCCGCCGCGTACGCCGATACGCCGATGGCCCGGCTGTCGAAGGGCAGCAGCCAGAAGGTCGCGGTCGCCCAGGCCCTGCTGGCGGAGCCGGAGCTGCTGGTGCTCGACGAGGCGTGGACCGGCCTGGACACCGATGCCCGCGCCGAGTTGGAGCGGGCGGTCGCCGAGCGCACGGCGGCCGGCGGCTCCGTCGTGTTCGTCGACCACGACCCGCGCCGCCTCGCGGGCCTGCCCGACGCGACGTACGCCGTGCGCGACGGGGGCCTCGTCCCGCGTGACGTGGCGGGACCGCTCCCGTCCGGACCGCATGTCACGGTCGAGGTACAGGGCCCGCCGGACGGGCGGCTTCCCGACGACGTGCAGCAAACCGTCACCTGCGCCGAGGAGACCGCGCCGGGCAGCTACCGCCTGACCGTTCCCGCCCCGCACTCCGACGTCCTGCTCCGCGCCCTGCTCACGGCCCGCCCGCCCTGGCACGTGGTGAGCGTGGCGCAGCAGGGGCAGACGCCTCCGGGAGCAGCCGATGACCGCCCTCCTGCGCTACCACGCCGCCCTGCTGCTGCGCTCGCAGCGCTGGCTGCCGCCGTTCCTGCTGTACGCCGCCTTCCTCGCCATCAGCGTTCAGGCCGGCCAGCCGGTGCTCGACTCGCTCGGCTACTCCGCCGCCGCCCTGCTGCCCGTCGCGGCCTGGCTGGCGCGGATCTGCGTCACGGGCGAGCCGGAGGCCGCGCGCGGCTGCGTGGCGGCGGCCGCCGGGTCCGCGCGCGCCCATGTGGCCTGCCTCCTGGTGGCGCTGGCCTGCGCGGCGGCGCTCGGCTCGGTCGCCACCCTCCTTGTGACGCTGCTCAGCGATCCGGTCGCCTCGGACCACCGCGCCCGGGTGCCGCTCGCCCCCGCCTGCGGGGCCGGGCTGCTCGCCGCCCTGGCCTGCGCCCTGCTCGGCACGGCGGTCGGCGCGCTCACCAGCCGGCCCCTGCTGCGTTCGCCGGGCCGTGCCGTCCTGGCCCTGCTGCTCGCGGCGCTGCTGTCCCTGGTGGCCACCGGCTCACCGGCCCAGGCGGCGGTGCAGGGCCTGGTGACCGGCTCCCGGTCGGGTACCGTCCCGCTCCCGCTGCTGCCCCTGGCCGCGGCAGCCCTGGTCACGGCCGCGGCACTGGCCCTGGCCGGTGGGCTCGCCTCCCGCAGATCACCCTGAGCGGGCGGTGCGCCGCGCCTCCTGCCACTCGCGGACCGGGCGGAGCGTGATGCCCTTGTACGACTCCGGGTACTCCGTCGGTTCCCGGCACAGCACGCTCCCCCCACGTCCTGGCTCATACGCCCAGTGCAGGCCGGTCGGCGCGGCTACGGCCCGGTGCGCGCACGACCGGCCATGGACCCGGTCAGCCAGGGCGTCACCCGGCCGTCAGATGTCCCGCCGCTCCAGCGGTTTGGTCGCCGGGCCCTGGATCACCTTGCCGTCCGTGTCGAAGCGGGAGCCGTGGCACGGGCACTCCCAGGCGCGTTCGGCGCCGTTGAAGGCGACCAGGCAGCCAAGATGGGTGCAGCGGGCGGAGACGGCGTGGAGGTTGCCGTCGTCGTCCCGGTAGACCGCGAGGCGGTGGCCGTCGGCGCGGACCACGGCGCCCTCGCCGGGCGGCAGGGACTCCACCGGCGGCGCGGGCCGCAGCCGGTCCCCGACGAAGTGCCCGGCGACCTTGGCCTGCGTCTTGAGGAGCGACGGCGCCTCGCGCACGGCGGGACGCAGCCGGCGCGGGTCGTACAGCCCGCTCCACGCGCACTCCTCGCCCGTGATCTGCGCGGTGAGGAGGCGGCCCGCCATCATGCCGCCGCTCATGCCCCAGCCGCCGAAGCCGGTGGCCACATAGGCGTGCCGCGCGCCCGGGTGCAGCGGGCCGACCATCGGCACGGTGTCGGTGGGGTCGATGTCCTGCGTGGCCCAGCGGTGGGTGACGTCCAGGTCCGGGAAGTGGTCGGTGGCCCAGGCGGTGAGCCGTTCGAAGCGGGCCCGTGGGTCGCCGGTGCCGGGCGTGAAGTGCTCGCCGGTGACCACCAGCAGGCGCCGGTCCCCCTCGTAGGGGCGCGGTGCGCACCGAGCGGATGCCCTCGTCGGGCGTGATGAACATGCCGTCCGGGTCCTGGTCCGCGGGGATCGCCCCGGCCACGACCAGCTCGCGGCGCGGCGCCAGCCGGGCGAACAGCAGAGCCCGGTCGAAGATCGGGTAGTGCGTCGCGACGACGACGTCCCGGGCCCTGACCGTCGCCCCGGTCGTGGTGGACAGCCGGCACGGCTCGCCCTCGTCCAGGCCGAGGACGGTGGTGTCCTCGTAGATCCGCCCGCCGTGTTCGACCAGGTCGGCGGCGAGGGCCAGCAGGTACTTGCGCGGATGGAACTGGGCCTGCCCGGTGACCCGGACCGCACCCGCCACCGGGAAGGGCAGCCCGGTCTCCGTCACGAACGAGGCGGGCAGCCCGGCCTCGGCGGCCGCCCTCGCCTCGGCGCGCAGCTCGTCCACCCGGCCCGCGTCGCACGCGTACGTGTAGGCGCTGCGGGTCTCCCACTCGCAGTCGATGCCCAGTTCCTCGGCGATCCCGGCCGCGCGCTCGATCGCCTCGGACTGGGAACGGGCGTACAGCCGCGCGCCCTCGGGGCCGCGGGTGCGCCGCAGCTTGTCGTAGACGAGCGTGTGCAGGGCGGTGACCTTGGCGGTGGTGTGCCCGGTGACCCCGGCCGCGACCCGCCCGGCCTCCAGCACCGCCACGCTCCGCCCGGCCCGCGTCAGCTCCCACGCCGCGCACAGTCCGGCGATCCCGGCGCCGATCACCGCCACGTCGACGTCCAGGTCCTCCGTCAGGGCCGGGTGGCGACCGTTCGGTGCTGTATCGAGCCAGTACGAGCTGCTGACCTGCCGCTTCTCGCTCATGGGGCACTGAGTACCCCCTTCCGCCCGCTTCAGTGTCCGATGTGTCGCTTTACAGAAGAGGCCGGCAGGGCTAACGTACAACCAAATGGTTGTAGATGAGTTGAGTGGCGAAACGGTGGACCGCCTGTTCCACGCCCTGGCAGACACCACGCGCCGGGACATACTGCGCCGCTGCGTGCGCGGGGAGCTGTCGGTGTCGCGGCTGGCCGAGGCCTACCCGATGAGCTTCGCGGCGGTGCAGAAGCACGTCGCGGTGCTGGAGCGGGCGGGTCTCGTCACCAAGCAGCGCAGCGGACGGGAGCAGCTCGTGCGCACCGACCCCGAAGCGGTGGGCCACGCACGCCAGGCCCTCGACGAGCTCGAGTCGGCATGGCGCGGGCGCGTGGACCGGATGGCCCGGCTGCTCGCCGAGGACCCCGGAACCGAAGAGAACGACACCGAAGAGAACGACACGACGGAAGGACCCGAAGAGATGAGTGTCACCAGTGTCGACAAGGACCTCGACAACCTCACCCTCACCCTGATCGCCGACTTCACCGCCCCGGTCGAGCGGGTGTGGCGGCTGTGGGCCGACCCCCGGCAGCTGGAGCGGTGGTGGGGACCGCCGGCCTACCCGGCGACCGTGGAGGAGCACGACCTGACCCCCGGCGGAGAGGTCGCCTACTTCATGACCGGCCCGGAGGGTGACCGGCACCGCGGCTGGTGGCGGATCTCCTCGGTCACCCCGCCGACGGCCCTGGAGTTCACCGACGGTTTCGCCGACGACGACGGAAAGCCCAAGGACGACATGCCGACCACGTCCGTTCGGGTGCGGCTCACCGAGCACGACGGCGGCACCCGCATGGAGATGCGCTCCCTCTTCGACTCCCGTGAGCAGATGGAGCAACTGGTCGCCATGGGCATGGAGGAGGGCCTGAAGGAGGCCGTCGGCCAGATCGACGCCCTGCTGGCCGCCTGACCGGCCGGATCAGGACTGCCGCAGCAGCCGCTTCCGGTACTCCGCCACATCGAAGTCCGCCTCGGGATACCGCGGATCCAGCTCCCGAAGATGCTCCAGGAGCAGCGTGCTCACCGCCCAGTTGCGGTACCACTTGTGATCGGCGGGGACCAGGTACCAGGGCGCGTACGAGGTGCCGCAGCGCTCCAGGGCGATCTCGTAGGCCTCCTGGTACGCGGGCCACAGGGCCCGGTCGTCGATGTCGGAAGCGGCGAACTTCCAGTGCTTCTCCGGCTTGTCGAGGCGTCTGAGCAGCCGGCGGCGCTGCTCCTCACAGGAGATGTGCAGGAAGCACTTGACGAGGGTCACGCCCTCGTCGGCGAGGGACTTCTCGAAGCGGTTGATCTGCTCGTAGCGCCGATTGACCTCTGGGGCGGGCGCGAGGCCCCGGACACGGGCGATCGAGGACGTCCTCGTAGTGGGAGCGGTCGAAGATACCCAGTTCGCCGGGGACGGGAAGCGCCTTCTCCACGCGCCACAGGAAGGGGTGCGCGCGCTCCTCGGCCGTGGGCGCCTTGAACGCCGTGATGCGGCAGCCGGACGGGTTGAGCAGGCCGATGACGTGCTTGACCGTGCCGCCCTTGCCGCTGGTGTCCATGCCCTGGAGGACGAGCAGGACTCGGCGGCGGTCACCCGCGGTGCTCGCGGCCCACAGCCGTTCCTGGAGTTCGGCCACGTGCTCGCCGATCCGGGCCGTGGCGGCCCTGCCCGCCGCCTTGCCGCCCGGGCCGCCGGGGGTGGCGGCGGCGTCGTGGCGGGACAGGTCGACGGGCTCACCGCCGGGGACGCGCAGCAGATCCCGCAGCGAGGTGCTGCCCGTCTTCCTGTGCTTCTCCGCCACCGGGTCCCCTTACGGTCCTGTGTCCCGATCCTCCGCCGGGGCGCCGGGTATCGCATCCGGCGCCCCGGTCGGCAGCGGGGCCGCGGCTACCGGCGCCAGGGGCCCGTCACCGCGAACGTGGTGCCGGGCGTGTAGCAGTTGACGTACATCGTGTCGCCGTCGGGGGAGAAGGTCACCCCGGCGAACTCGCCCCACTCGGGCTCCTCGGGCGGTGCCGATGTTCTGCCGGCCGCGGGCCATCGCGTACACCTCGCCGCGCCGGGTCACGCCGAAGACGTGCTGGGCGCCGTTGCCGTCCTCGCAGACCATCAGGCCGCCGCTGGGGGCCAGGCAGATGTTGTCCGGGGACTCGCCGGGCAGCTGCACGTCGGTGTCCGGGCCGAAGACGATCACCAGGGTGAGGCGGCGCCGCTCGGGGTCGTAGCGCCAGATCTGCCCGTAGTGGTCGGCCGCCGAGCCGTCCGACGCGGTGGGCGAAGGACGACACGAAGTACACGCGACCGGCCGCCCCAGTAGCAGCCCTCCAGCTTCTGCGCGTGCGTGATGCCCTTGCGGCCGAAGTCCTGGAAGCGGATCGGCGTCTGCGCGGCCAGCGGGTCCGGTACGTCGACCCACTCGATGTCGTCGAACTCGGCGCCGGTCTCCTGGATCGAGGACAGGTCGGGCACGCCGGGCACGCGCATGGCCTGGAGCCGGCCGCCCGCGCGCAGCGAACCCCGGCCGCCGAGCGGCTTCTTCGGCAGGAAGCGGTAGAAGAGGCCGAACGGCTTCTCGAAGGCGTCCTCGGTCTCGTAGACGACGCCGCGCCGTGGGTCGACGGCGATCGCCTCGTGCTGGAAGCGGCCCATCGCGGTCAGCGGGACGGCCCCGGTGCGGTGCGGGTCGACCGGGTCGACCTCGAAGATGAAGCCGTGGTCCTTGGTGTAGCCGTTGGTGCCGGCCTTGTCCTCGGTCTCCTCGCAGGTCAGCCAGGTGTCCCAAGGGGTGGGGCCGCCCGCGCAGTTCACGGCCGTGCCGGCGATCGCGACGCGCTCCGACAGGACGCTGTTGCGGGAGTCCAGCGTCAGCGCCGTACAGCCGCCCTTGCCGGCCGGGTCGTAGGTGAGGCCCTCGACGGTCGGGACCGGGATCCTGCCGTCGGCGCGGTTCTCGTGGTTGCGGACCAGGTGGACCCGGCCGTGCTCTGCCCGGGAAGGCCGACATGCCGTCGTGGTTGGAGGGGACCTGGCCCTCGCCGGAGCGGAGCTGGTCGCCCTCGCGGGAGAGGACCCGGTAGCGGAAGCCTTCCGGCAGGTCGAGCAGGCCCTTCGGGTCGGGGACGAGCGGGCCGTAGCCGGTGTGGCCGAGGCCCTGTGCGGCGGCGGTGCCGGCGAAGAGTTCGGACAGGGCGCCGGAGAACGCGATCCCGACGCCCAGGGCACCCGTGCCGGCGAGCACCTGACGTCGTGTGGCGGAACGACCGGTTTCGGTCATGGGGGAACCTTCCTGCTGGCGGACAGGAACTGTGATCCCGCTGTGTCTATCACCTGGTGCGGGCGGCGGGAACCACGCGCGTAGCGCGGGTCACTTCTCCACCGCGCGCCGCAGCTCCTGCATGGCCTGTTCCGTCTCGTCGAGGGGGTGCTCCGCAGGTGCCTGTGCCTGTCCCTGTGCCTGTGGCTGTGCCTCGTGCCCGTGGCTCCGTCTGTGGCTCCGTCTGTGCCTGCCGGCCCTCGTCACGGCCTCGTTCCAGGAACCGCAGCAGCTCCACCGGGATGGGCAGCACCAGGGTGGAGTTCTTCTCCGCCGCCACCGCCATCACGGTCTGCAGCAGCCGGAGCTGGAGCGCGGACGGGCGTGTCGGCCATCTGGTGGGCGGCCTGGGCCAGCTTCTTGGAGGCCTGGTACTCGGCGTCGGCGTTGATGAGCCGGGCCCGCCGCTCGCGGTCGGCCTCGGCCTGGCGGGCCATGGAGCGCTTCATGGTGTCCGGCAGGGAGACGTCCTTGATCTCCACGCGGTCGATGGTCACGCCCCACTCCACGGCCGGGCTGTCGATCATCAGCTCCAGGCCCTGGTTGAGCTTCTCGCGGTTGGACAGCAGGTCGTCCAGCTCGCTCTTGCCGATGATCGAGCGCAGCGAGGTCTGCGCCATCTGCGAGACGGCGAAGCGGTAGTCCTCGACGTTGACGATCGCGGCCGCCGGGTCCACGACCTTGAAGTACACCACCGCGTCGACCCGCACGGTGACGTTGTCGCGGGTGATGCCCTCCTGGGCGGGCACGGGCATGGTCACGATCTGCATGTTGACCTTGCGCAGCCGCTCCACCACGGGAACGATCAGGTTGAACCCGGGCCGCCGCACGTCCCCGTGCAGGCGCCCGAGCCGGAAGACCAGCCCGCGCTCGTACTGCTTGACGACCCGCGCCGCCGAGGCCAGATACACCAGCCCACGGCGCCGACCGCCGCCGCCGCGCCGATCAGCTCTTCGACCATGCCGACCTCCTCGTCCGGAGAGGTCCGTTTCGTCTGCTTCTGTAACGATATGCCTGGACCGGGGTGCGGGGCCATGCCTGTGTCCGGGGCGGAAGCGGTCCGGACGCGCGTGGTCCGGGGCGCGCGTGGGGCGCGCCCCGGACCAGGGCATCGGGTATCCGGTGGGGCGCTAGCGGCCGTGACCTTCTCCGCCGCCGGCCTCCACGGGCGCCGTGACCTTCACCGGCTCCGTGCCCGCCGCGCTGTGGCGCTCGGCCCAGTTCTCCAGGGCCGTACGGCAGGCGTGGTCGAGGTGGTGCAGGCCGGAGAGGTCCAGCTCGACCGGGCGGTCCTGGGGCAGGGCCTCCAGGCTGTCGAGGATCTTCGGCAGCCGCAGGAAGGTCGCGTTGCCGGACAGGTGCGCCTGGATCGGGCCGGCGCCCTTGTCGATGATCTCCAGCTTGAGGTGCGAGGCCTCCCAGGCGGTCTTGACGACCGACAGGGCCAGACCGATCAGCACGCCCTCGAACATGTTCACCGCGACGATCGAGACGGCGGTGACGGGGT
>CAWCSC010000019.1:0-440030 GCA_963798065.1 uncultured Actinomycetota bacterium
GGTGGCCTGACTTCGACGGCTCGCGGTGCGTGCACCAGTAGTCGCGCTCCATGACGCGGTGCGGAGCGACCCACGGTTCAGCCCGGCCGCGGGGTGGCGTCGTCGCCAGAGCCGGGATCGGGACCCCGGGTCGTCGGGCCTTCGTCGGGCGGGGGCGCAGCCTGCGCGGCAGCGCGCCGCTGGAAGAACAGGTCGGCGGGCGACGGGCCCTGGTTCGCCCTCCGACGGCGGCGGCTGACGATTCCCGCACCAGCCAGCAGGATCAGGACAGCGCCGCTCGCCAAGGTCCCGAGACCCCAGGCGTCACGGGTGCGTTGCGCCGCCGCCGCTTCCTGCTCCACCTCGTCGTAAGTCTTCCGTGCCACGACCTCGCCACTGCCCGTGGTTTCCCGGCAAACCTCGCCGGGCGACATCGGCACGCCGCCGCAACGGAGGACCGGTTCGCCCGTGAGGCTGATACCAAGTATGAGCAAAGCGAGCCCAGCGACCAGGCAGAGGATCCACTTCTTCAAGTCGCACTCCCCCAGGAATCAAGTGCCGTGCAGCCATGGTGCCACACGTCGCAGTCGTTGGTTCGGTATCCAAAACTCGGGTCTTCACTGCGGCCCGATGAGTCTCATTGTCGGTATTTCGCCCCTGAGGGCCGTACCGGCTCCCGACCTACCGGCCGTTCCTTTCAATTGGTCGCCTTCGAGAAGGGTGCACTCGGTACCTCCTTCCGCAATTGCACTGCTACCAAGACCATGCCCCCGCGGCCTTCAGGCCCACCTGGCCGATGGGGCGGTCGGTCTGTACCCGTGACGGAGGACTGCCGTCGGCCCGGTGCCAGGCCCATTCGTAGTGATAGGGCGGACCATGGGACACATCCGAGTCCGCGGTCTGGGTGAGATTGCCCTCCAGTCTGACGTCCGAGAGGGCCACCTGCGGAATGGTGTCCTTTTTGGTTCTCCCGCCGCTACCAAATTTGACCAACAGGCCAGTTTAGCGCCTCATCCATGATCGTGCAGGCCCTAAAATGGACCGGGCACGCCGACAAGCGACACACCTCCATCCTGGACAGTTGGCGCGCCGTTCGCCGTGCTGCCGCCACCCACGACCGACAAAACGAAACCTGTTCACGCTGTCCGGCCTTGGTCACATATTCCGAATGCAAGGCCTTGGCCGAATCAGCACCACGCACGGCCAACACCACGATGCCATCGACCACACCACCACTCCGCGCTGGAAATCGTCATGTGTGCACGAGTTCCCTCACGACTGCTGGGCCGCCGTCGCCGCCGTTCGGCGACGGCGCCACCAGCGGACCACGGGCACGGCGGGGACCGCGAGCACGAGCACGAACGGCAGTACCGCACCAATCACCCGCAGCGCGACGGCTCCGGCGTCGAGGAACGCGCCCCAGCCAGCGGACAAACCGGCCAGGAAGCCACTCGACTCGTCCCGCCGCGGCGCCGGCGCGGCGGCCTGGCCGATCCTGATGGTCACCGTGGACATGGCCACCTGACCAGCCAGCGCCTGCCGGCGTTGCTCCAACGACTCGAGGTCCGACTCGCGCGTGGTCAGCTCCTGCTCGATCCGCACGATCTCGTCCACCGTGCTCGCCCTGGCCAGCAACGCGCGAACCCGACCCACACTCGCCCGCTGGGTCGCGACCCGGCTGTCCAGATCGACCACCTTCTCGGTGACGTCCTCCGCCGACTGGTCCCGAGAGGTCACCCTTCCCAGCTCGGACAACTCGTCGAGCGCCTGGTCGAACCGGTCTGACGGAACGCGCAGGGTGAGCGTCGCGGACTCCTCCCGAACCTCCTCCTGGCCGGCATAGCCACCGGCGGTCGCCGCGATGTCACGCGCACGGTCGACGGTCTCGCCGACGTCGCCGGCCGCGAGCTCGATGGTTGCGGTGCGCACCAGTGACCGGTCCACCCCCGGCTGGCTGATGTCCTGGTCTTCCGCACCACCCTGGCCGTCTCCCTGACCGGTCGACTTCGACGTACCAGCTGACTCACCCGCGTCCCCGGCCTCGTACGGAGCCACGGCCACGCTGTCCGCCGAGCTACCGGAGCTACCGGAGCACGCCGTGGCGAGCCCGAACGCGACGCCCAACACGAGTCCGATGCCAACGCGCCTGTGTTTCACGAGTCCTCCCGATGTCCTGTGGTGCCCGGAAGACGGAAGAACGCCCAGCAACCGTTGACCAGCGACAATCACAAGTCAGCGTCGATCACGCACAGACGAACCAGGCGAACCTGATCTGGCGAGGGCGGTCTCACCGTGTCACCCGTCCGGCGCGCTGGTGGTGAACGGTCGGCCCACGATGTCCGTATGTGGAGGCATGGTGCACGGAACCACCGACATCCGGCCGCGCCGGGCGGCGCGTCACCAGCTGGCCGCGGTCCCGGTCCTCGTCGCTGTCGCCGTGCTTCTCAGTGGCTGCGGCGCCACCGACGCGGCCCCACCGGAGAAGACGTCGGAGAAGAAGCCGGCGCAAACGACCACCACGACCAGCACCAATGCCGCCCCGCGGTACACGGTCGAGCAGCTGGCCGCCAAGCTCGGCTGCACCGCGACGTTTCGAGCGCCGACCAAGGGATTCCGGCAGGGCAGCTGCACGAAGGACGGCAAGCCCTTCGTGCTCCTCGACTTCGAGAACTCGGAAAACCAGGATCTCTGGCTGGAGAACGCCATAGCGTTCGGCGGCATCTTCCTTGTGGGCGACCGCTGGGCCCTGTCCGGCGTGTCCAAGGAGTACATGGACACCCTCAGCAAGACCCTCGGTGGCACAGTCGAGGACAAGAAGTCCTACGGTTCCTGATCTTCCGCACCCACGGCAGCCAGAGGGCAGCGCGAACTTCGACCTCGACGGACCCGGATCCGGCTCACCGACGTGTGGCGCGTCACCAGGCGCGCTAGTACTGGCCGCGCAGCTCCCGGCGAGCGGCCCGGTCGACCTTTCCCGCCCTGGCCGCGACCAGCAGAATGAGGCCGGTGACCAGCAGGAGCAGTCCGGCCAGGAACGGAGTGCCGACGTCCGCGCCCGTGCTGGCCAGCGTCGTCGGAGAAGCCGCCGGTGTGGCGGCGGATTGCGCTGCGGGCTGCTCTGGCTCGGGGACAACCCGGCCACCCACACCGGATTCGGCCGGGCCGCGCACGATCAGTACGTCCTCGGGCGGGTAGGCGCCGCTCGACACGACGTAGTAGGCGTGGTCGGGGTCGACGAGCTTCCACGGGCCGGCGACGCGCATCCGGTACTCGTTGTTCGGCGCGTGCCGGAAGGTGTACCGGCCCCGCGCATCCGACCGCGTCCGCGCCACGATCCGGCCCGAGCGGTGGACGAGCGTGAGCCGCACATGGGCCGCGGGCACCTGCGCGCCGTCGGCGCTGACCTCGATGACGCGGCCCGAATAGTCGGAGAACCCGCCGGGCACATCGGCCACGGCGGACGCCTCGGCGCTGTTGTAGGTGTCGTCGCCGACGATGAACCCGCACGAGACGGCAACGTGGCCGTAGTCGCGGGCACCGGGAGGCACCGTGTGCATGATGTCGAACTCCCGCGTGGAGTTCGCGGGCACGACCACGCCCGGCCCGCCGTATTCGAGGTCACCCCAGCCTTCGGACGGCAGCTCCTGGGGGCCGCCGGCCCGGGTACACCACGCGACGATGCCTGACACGTCCGCCGAACTCGGGTTGGTCAGCGTGATGTGCACCCGGATCGGGTCGCCGACCGCATAGCGGTCGCGGTCGAACGACATGGCGGCGCGGACCACCGGCTGGTCGACCCGCTTGGCGCCGATGTCCAGCTGCTGTTCGCCCTCGCGCACCCGGAAGTCATAGACCTCCTCGAACAACCAGCCCTCGATCTGCGGGCCGTAGGTGCCGTACGTCCCCGCCGGCAGTCCCGACGAACCGGCCGGTGGGCTGGTACCGCTCCAGCTCCCGCGCCGCGGTGGCGAGGTCGTTGGGATTCACCACCACGTAGCCGAGCAGGCGCGGATGCTGGTCGAGCATCTCCGCCATCCACCTGTTGCCGGACACCATGTCGTAGGTCACCGCCTCGGAGGCGGAGACGATTTGCCGGTCGATGCCGTAACGGTCCATCAACTCGAGGTTCAGCTCGATGCTCCCCACATCGGTGCTGAAGAACCACGGTCCGGCGTGCGCGTGGACGTCGATGATCACGCCTGCTCCCCCAGCCACGCCGCGGCGGTCCCACCGGCCACCTGCTGCCACTCCCCTTCGTCGAGCGCGGCCGTCCGCAGCCGCAGCGCCGACGGCATCACGTCATGCAGCGGTGCCCGTGACCCGTAGGCCAGGTGGTGCGCGCCCACCTCGCCGTCGCGGTCGGTGTCCTCCAGCACGACAACCCGGCCGATCGGCTCGTGCTCGTTCGACCCGGTCAGATCGGCCATGAATCCAGGCATCTCGACCGCCCAGAGCCGGCCGTCGACGTCCCAGTCGAGCGCCACCGGCTCCTGGATCAGCGGTTCGCTGGCGACGAGCTCGATGCGGTAGCCGGGCGGCATGTAGAAGGACTGCATCGCCGCCTCCGGCGCCAGCGGCGGCGACTCCGGCGGCATCGGCTGCACCGCCGGCGGCCACGGCCTCGACTGGCTTTGCAGCCCGGATTTGTCTTGCAGCGCGGGGCTCGTGGCTTCCGCCTTCAGGCGGAAGTTCAGCGCCGGCCGTCAGGCCCGGCTGCCGACCGCCACGATGGCGAGCGCGACCCAGGCGGCTGCAAGCGGAATCCGCAACGTGCTAGTTTTCATGTCTCATGACTGCATCCACGCGGCCGAGTCCGGATCGTCTCCGTGAGCCCACGCGGCGGGAGTTCCTGACCGCGTCAAGTCTGGCGCTCCTCGGTGCGGCGGCGCAAGACCCGGCCAGGCCCGCCGGTCCCACGCCCGAGCCAATCATCGACATCCACCAGCATCTGAACTACTCCGGCCGGCCCGACGCGGTCCTGCTGGCGCATCAGCGGGCGATGGGGATTACCACGACGGTCCTGCTGCCGGCAGGCCGGCCGGTCACCCGGCCGTCGACGAACCAGGGCGCGTCGAACGGCTCTCGAGGCCCAGGCGCTCGGCAACGATGCCTGCTGGCGCTTTGCGCAGGAGCATGCCGCAGCTACCGGTTCGCCGCCAACGAGGTCCCCGACCTCGACGGTGCGAAGGCGGAGATCGAGCGGTACCTGCGGCGCGGCGCGATCATGATCGCCGAGCAGAAGTTCGGCGCTCGCGTGCGACGCGCCCGAGATGCAGCGCCTCTACGAGCTGGCTCGAGAGCGCCGCGTCCCGGTGCTCATGCACTGGCAGTTCGAGCGGTTCAATCTGGGCTTCGAGCGGTTCCACCGCATGCTCGAGAAATTCCCGCGCGTGACCTTCATCGGCCACGCGCAGACCTGGTGGGCAAATATCGACAAGAATCACGCCGACCAGAAGGTCCTGTATCCGCGCGGGCCGGTGACGCCGGGCGGCCTGACCGACCGCTACCTGGCCGACTACCCCAACATGTTCGGCGACCTGTCGGCGGGCTCGGGCCTGAACGCACTCACCCGAGACGAGGACTTCACCCGGGGCTTTCTCGAGCGCCATCAGTCCAAGCTGCTGTTCGGCAGCGACTGCAGCGACCACGATGGCAGCGGCCCGCGTTGCCAGGGATCGCAGACGATCGCCGCGATCCGGCGCCTCGCCGGCAGCCCGGCGGTCGAGCGCAAGCTGCTGTACGGCAACGCAAAGCAGTTGCTTCGGCTGTGAAATGCTTACGATAATCGCTGGATGATGAATCCCTTGCGGCTGCTGTCAGTGGCGGCCGCGCTCGTCCTCACTGCCGGCAGCGGCACCGCCGCCGCCCAAACGCTCTACGTCAGGCGCGTCCCCGTCGGGTCCACCGTCGACCTGGTCGTCAACACTACAAAAGCGGGATCCGCCACGGCCGACGCCGGCGGCGACGTCAGGATTCCGTTCGATTTGCCCGCGCTCACCAAGAAGAACGAAATCGACGCGCGGGTCTACGTCGATACCTGCGGCGAGGCCAGGCGCGTGCTGATTGCGGAGCGCGACGTCGCGCCGCTGCCGCCGGAGGAGAGCTGCACGCGTCAGGAGCTCATCGGCGTCTTCCTGGTTCGCCGGATCAGCTCGCTGGTTGTGAACGTCGCCAACCCGGTCGCCACCCTGCTGCTGCGGCAGGGGTCGTACAGCCTCCGCGCCCGCGGCCCGAGGCGCCAGGCGCCGCAGGGTCTCGTGGTCTTCGGGGGCGGCGTCCGGGCGAAGTACACCGACGCCGTCAGTTTCGGCTGCGCCAACGTGCCGGTCTGTGAGGGCAACGATGCCGGCTTCGGCTACACCGCCGGCGCCGAATACTGGTTCGGGCGATATATCGCCGCCGAGGGAAGCTACTTCAAGCCGCCAGAGCTCACCATTGTCGGCAGCAGCACGGGGTTCCGGTTCAACAGCGCCCTCGACCCACACCTCGTCACAGTCGCCGGCAAGGTCGGCGTGCCGATCGGGCCGGTTCGCCTCTACGGCCGCGCGGGCTTCAACTACCACCGCGCGGAGTCGGCGACGACGCAGCACACCGACGAGTTTTCGACGACCGACGAGAACGGCGTCGTCACCATCACACCCGCGAGCGACGAGACGGTCAACGCGACGTCGAAGGGGTGGGGTTGGCTGTTCGGCGGGGGCATGGAAGTGTGGGTCGCCCCGAGGTTTGCCCTCTACGCCGAAGCCGGCTCCACCGGCATCAAGGGCGATACGGGAGTCGCCACCCAGGGACAAATCGACAACCGGCTGATGAGCGCTACCGTAGGCGTGCGGATCAGTCTGGGGCGGTAGGGAACTGACGCAGTCAAGGGAGAAGGGACAAGGGAGAAGTTCGCCCTTGTCCCTTATCCCTTCTCCCTTGACACGCGGCGTTCTCAAGGCAGCAACGCCGCCCGCACCGGTCAGCGTCGCGGCCAGCGCCTTGAGCCTGCGCCGCGTCCCGTCCGGTCGCGGCGGCCGCATCCTCACTCACCTGCCCCGCCAGGGACTTGAGCTGCTCTCCCGCCGCGGCCGCGCCCCTGTCCTTCGGACCGCGCACCCTGTCCGCCCGCTCGAGCGCGGTCTTGATCGCCGCGCGCGCGCTCGGGCTTGACGCCTTGCGTGCGCGTCAGCTGATCGAGATAGGCGCGCGCGACGACGGAGGTCGCCGGCCAGTCGACCTTGGGCTGCTGCTGCGCGTTGAACTCGCTCGGCCTGCACCAGCATGGCCGCGTCGATCTCGTTCTGCGACAGGTACTCGCTCGGCGTCAGCCTGAACACGTCGAGGCCGCGCGCGATCTCGGTGCCGTAGATGTGGCCGTTGTACCAGTAGGTCGACCAGTAGCCGCCGGTGATCAGGTGCTTCGCGTCGAGCGGACCGCGGTCGAAGAACGCGATCTCGACCGGCTGTGCCGGAGTCGGTGAAGTCGAACACCGACACGCCGCCCTGATACCACGCCTGCACCATGATGTCGCGGCCCGGCACCGGAATCAGCGAGCCGTTGTGCGCGACGCAGTTCTCCTGCTCGGTCTGCGGCGCCGGCAGCTTGTAGTAGCCGCCGAACTGCAGCTTGCGATCGACGATGTCGAAGATGGCGTCGGCGCCCCAGGTCGGCAGATCGGTCGCGCGGCAGCGCGGGCGCGTGCCGCCGCCCCACTCGTCGGTGAAGATCACCTTCGTGCCGTCGTTGTTGAACGTCGCCGAGTGCCAGTAGGCGAAGTTCTTGTCGGTGACCGCGTCGAGGCGGACCGGATGGACCGGATCGGAGATGTCGAGCAGGATGCCGTTGCCCGAGCAGGCGCCGGCCGCGAGGCCGACCTCCGGGAAACACCGTGATGTCGTGGCACTGGTTGGTCGACCGACGTCTTCTGCGTGCCCGGGCCCGTGATTGCCGCCCGGCCACAGGCCGGCGATCGCGCCGGTGGCGGCATCGGCGAAGATGCGCGGGCGGTTGACGATCCGCGCTTTCTCGGGCGCCGCGATCGGCACCTGGATCACGTCGATGCTGAAGAGCGCCGTGTTCGGATCGTCCTTCGGATCGCGATCCGAGCAGCCCGCGAGCTCCTCGCCGACCGGACCGTGCCGGTGCCCGAGCCGTAGATGTAGAGGTTCGCCTTGTCGTTCGGGATCGGTGACCAGCGTGTGCGTGTGCGAGCCGCGGCAGGTCTGCACCGCCGCGACCTGCTTCGGCTTGCTGCACGTCGCTGATGTCGAAGATGCGGACGCCGCGGAACCGCTCGGCGCTGACCGGCGCCTCGACGCCCTCGGTGCCGCAGTCGAGCCGGCCGCGCGTCTGCTCGACCGACATGAACAGCAGGTTGCCGTGGACCGACACGTCGCCCTGCCCGCCCGGGACAGACCACCGAGGCGAGCAGCTGCGGCTTTCTTCGGGTCCTCGATGTCGTAGGTGTTGAAGCCGTGGAAGTTGCCGAGGAACAGGTGCTCGCCGCTGAACGCGAGGTCGGAGTTGGCGAAGTTCAAGCCGCCCGAGCGGCGGCGCCGGCGTCGCTGGCCGGCGGCTCGCGGCGGCTTCGCGCCTGGCTTGTCCTCGTCGGCTCGCGCTCGGCCGGCGTCGGCTCGCCGGCCGGCGCCTTCGGATCGAAGAAGCCCGGCGGCTTCGGCAGCGCGGCGACGAGCTCCATGTTCCGCGCCGCCTTGCCCGCGTCGCGCAGCCCGGCCTTCAGCCCGACGCGCGGATCGGCCGAGCGGCGCCGCCGCGCTGGTGCCGCTCGCCGGCCGCTGCCGCGCGGCAATCGGGACACCAGCGACAGCGCCAGGATCGTCACCAAGAACACCGGACCAACGACCCGTTTCATCTTCACAGCTCCTTCGACGCGGTGAGCATCGCGCGCATCCGGTCGATCTCCATCCGCTGATCGGCGTCGACGTCCGACGCAAACGCGAAGATCTCCGATTCCTGGCCCGCGCCCGGCGTCGCGAACAGCGTCCTTGACCATCGTCAGCGCGCCTTCGTGATGCTTGATCATGAACTCGAGGAACAGCCGATCGAACTCGGCCCCTGCGCGCGCGGCGAGACGCGGCCATCTCCTCGGGCGTGAGCATGCCCGGCATGAGCGTCGCGCCGGCGCGTGGTGCGCGTGCGGATCCGGGCACCGGCTGACCGCGGGCGCTCAGCCAGCGCTGCATCATCTTGATCTCGTCGGCCTGCGACACCTCGATGCGCAGCGCCAGCATGCTGCATGTCGTCGCTCGTCGCTGCGCGACCGCACGAGCGCGGTCATCTCGAGCGCCTGGGCGTGATGGCCGATCATCCCCTGCATGAACCGCACGTCGGCGGGCGTGTATCCCACCTTCGACAGGTCCGCCGCCGCGACCGCGCCGATCACCTTGCTGGCCTGGCCGGGCGCGCCTGGCTGAACGATCGCCGGCGCCGCACCGCCTCCGCCGCCACGGCACGACGCCAGCGCGAGCAACAGCAAGGACGCAGTCGGAGACAGGCGGCGAGTGACCAAGGTCGTCCGTACAGTATCGCGAAGGGGGCCGCGACAGGTTACGCGCGCCAATTTTCATTGCTCTGCCATCGTCCTGCCACGTTTTTCCCGTTGAATAGTTCGTGTGCGCAGGGCGGGGTCAGGAGCCCGCCCATCAACGAGGTAAGCATGAGCTCGAAAAGGATCGGCCGGCGGGAAGCCCTCGCCATCATGGGCGCCGCGAGCGCGGCCGCCGCCTTCGGTTGCGGCGACTCGCCCACCAGTCCCACCAGCACGTCCACGGCGTCATCGACGACGAGCACCAATGCGGCGTGCAGCGTGACCCCGACCGAGACGGTCGGTCCCTATCCGTCGCTGACCGATCTGTTCCGCAGCGATATCCGCGAGAACAAGCAGGGGACGGTTCTGACGCTGACCATCAAGGTCGTCAACACCAGTGCGAGCTGCGCCGCCGTTCCGAACGCCAACGTCGAGATCTGGCACGTCGACGCGGCCGGCAACTACTCGCAGTACGGCACCCAGACCACGCAGACCTATCTGCGCGGCATCCAGACGACCAACGCAACGGCGAGGTTACGTTCACGACGATCTACCCGGGCTGGTACCAGGGACGCGCGACCCACATCCACGCCGAGGTCACGATCAACGGCGCGTCGCGAAAGGTGACGCAGATCGCGTTTCCGGAATCGGTGAACAACGCCGTCCACGCCGCGGGCGTCTACGCCTCGCGTGGGACCAACCCGATGTCGAACACGGCCGACGGCATCTTCGCCGACAGCCTCGCGTCGGAGCTGGTCACGCCCACCGGCAGCGCGAGCGACGGCTACGCGGCCACGTTCCAGATCGCGGTCGCGGTCTAGCCCTTCGACTCGCCTTGCGGCTCGCTCAGGGCAGTCGGCTCGTGCACCTGGATTTCTTCCGGAACAGCCAGCCGGCCAGACCGAGCGCGGTGAGCCCGACCATGCCCTGCTTGAGCCGGCGGTGGCTGGCGGCGGGTGGCGGCGAGGGCGCCGGTTCGTTGACGATCAGCGACCGGAGCGCTTCGGCTTCCGGTGACGTCGTCGGGCGCGCTCTGCCGCGGCGTTCGGGCGCGGGAATCCACCGCGTCATGTAAGTGAAGGTTTCCGACGCGCACGACGGACACACGTTCGCGTCGTGCACCTCCTCGCAGTCGAGACAGAGCCGTGCGGTCCTCAGTTGCATGGCTCCAGTGTAAATGCGCAAGGGCCTGTGAGGAATTCGCCGCGCTGTTCACTGTCACGCTGCCTTCATGTCCACGGCGCCTGGCGGCGCTAGGCGGCCTTCGGCCGCACGACGACACGACGACACGACGACAACGACGTTGAGCACGCAACCGGCCACGTCGGCACCTGGGCGCATTTTCGTGAATGCCCCCGCGCGACCGATATCAGCGGCTCTCCCCCGTTGGCGGCTGCACCGCGTCGAAGCGCGGCTCATGCCAACACGGCCAGTTCCTTCGAGTGACTCACAAGGTTTCGTCGTGTCGTCGTGTCGTCGTTTGTCCGGCCGAAGGCCGCCAGCGCGCCGCAGGCGCCGTGATCAGCGAAGGCAGCGTGACAGCGAATGCCGGTCGAATGCTTGAGGGGCCGGGTTGTTCCTATAATCCCCGTTCGTGTCCCCCATCCGTCTCGGGCTCGACGTGTTCAGCCTTCGTTCCCAGGGGCTCTCACCATTCGCGGTGCTCGACTGGTGCGCCGCGCACGGCATCGGGCTCGTGCACTTCAGCGAGCCACGCCTGATCGGCGCGGTCGACCCCGACTCGCTCACGCGCCTGCGTGCGCATGCTGACCAGCTGGCCATCCAGCTCGAAGTCGGGATGCTGTCGATCTGTCCGAGTGCCACCATCTTCAACGCCGCCGCCGGCACCGCCGAAACACAACTGACCGCGATGTTCGAGGTCGCCCAGGCTCTCGGATCGCCAATCGTGCGCTGCGTCGTCGGCTCGTTCCGCGATCGCACCGCGCCCGGCGGGATCGAGCCGAGGATTGCCGATGCCGTGACCGTTCTGAGAAGCGTCAGGGCGCGCGCGATCGATGCCGGCCTGAAGATCGCGGTCGAGAACCACGCCGGCGACCTGCAGGCCCGCGAGCTCGCGGCGCTGGTCGAAGAAGCGGGAACGGACGTGGTCGGCGTCTGCCTGGATGCCGGAAACGCGCTGTGGGCGATGGAGGATCCCCACTTCACGCTCGAGACGCTCGCGCCCTACGTCCTGACCAGCCACACGCGCGACAGCGCCCTGCGGCGGACGCCGGATGGCGCCGAGGTCGCCTGGACCCGTCTGGGCGAGGGCAACGTGCGGATCGGCGACTACTTGACGTCGTTCATGTCCCGCTGTCCGGGTCTGCCGCTCACCCTCGAAGTGATCGTCATGCCGGCGCCCCGCCGCCTGCCGTTTCGGACGCCGGAGCACTGGGACGGCTATCGCCGGACCCCGGCGTGGGAGTTCCAACGATTCCTCGATCTGTTGGACAGCGTGGCGCCGGTCCCGCTCCCCGAGGGTCCGGTCGACGCGACGACGGAGCTGGAGAACGTCGAGCGGAGCTTCGAGTGGCTGCGATCGTTCGTGGCGAATCCGCCCGCTCCGTCGCCCCGTCGCTCGTGATACCGTCTCGCGCATGCCGACACCGACTCCAACCCGGCGTGAGTTCATCGCGACGATCGCCGCCGCCGCCGGCGCCTCCGCGGTGCACGCGCAGACCCCCGCGGCTTCCCCCTGGAAGTCACCGGTCATCGACGGTCATTTCCATCTGCGGCGTGAGGCGGCGGCGAACATCGCGCACATGGACGGCTGTGGTGTGACCAAGGCGGTCATCCTGGCGAGAGATGCGGCGCTCGAGCAGTTGCGCGGCGCGAAGACGCAGTATCCCGGGCGGGTGGTGTGGGCGGTGTCTACCGACATCACGGCAGCCGACGCACCGGCGAAACTCACCCAGGCGGTCAAGGACGGCGCGGTGGGATTCGGCGAGATGAAGTTCCACGTCGCCGCCGACAGCCCGGAGTTTCAGCGCATGTACGCGCTCGCCGGCGAGCTCGGCGTGCCGATCATGATCCACTTCCAGGAAGTGGATCACTTCGAGGGAGAAGGCAAGTGGGCAACGGGCTTCAAGCAATTCGAGGCGATGCTCAAGAAGTATCCGAAGACCCGGTTCATCGGCCACGCCGACGCCTTCTGGGCCAACCTCGATGCGAAGTACGCCAACGAAGCGGCCTATCCGACCGGCCCGATCACGCGCGGCGGCATCACCGACAAGCTGCTCGGCGACTACGCCAATCTGTATGGCGACCTGTCGGCCAACTCCGGCAACAACGGGATGTCGCGCGATCCCGCGTTCACCGCGGATTTCCTGAAGCGCCATCAGGGGAAGCTGCTGTTTGGCAGCGACTGCTCCTGCGCCGACGGCAAGGGCTCGGGCGTGGCCCAGGCCAACAATCCGGCCGCGAGCCGGCTCGCGGGGAAATGCGTAGCCCGCGAAACCTTGACGTTGTTGCAGGGAGCGGTCACTCCCGACATCTTCCGGAAGCTGGTCTGGGAGAATGCGCACCAGCTCTATCGGTTGACGGCGTAGCTATCGCTGCGGGCGAAGCCGCCGCTCGCGTTGATTCGCAACAGGATGCCTCATTCCGCACTCCTTCGCGGACGGCGTCGGTCAGTCAGCAGTCCGCGTACGTGGTGATGACGAACGGGGAGATACGGTTGGAAGCTGATGTAGCAGATGATCTGCAGCGAGGAGATGCATCGCCTGTTGACGGCGTGAAGAAGACGGTCCCCACATCGCCGACTCAGACTCCCGCCGGCCGGCCGCGCCGGACCATCCCCAACTGAGACAGCACGACGACGCCCGCCCACGCGAGCCCGGCAATCATCGTCACGATGCCGATCGCCTGAACGGCATTGGCAATGGCGTGGTCACGGTGGGCCATCCCCAGGGCATTGAGCAGATACTCCCAATCATGGCCTTCCACCTCGGCGCCGGTCCTGCCGCCGAGTAAAACCAGCTGCAACTCACGCGCATCGGCGATATAGGGAGCCACGTCGATCAAGTTCTCCCCGGCCCACCAGACGGCGACGGCAGCGCCGAACGGGTCGCGGGTCTGCCAGAGGAACGCGCCGGCACACACCAGCGGCACCAGCACCTGCGTGAGCGAGCCGCCCAGAACGGTCATGAACTGACCGAACGGGCTGAACAGGATATGACCGGCTTCGTGGAAAATCAGATTCGGCAGGTGGAGGAACGACTCGTTCACACGCTCAGCGCTGACGCCGCCGACCAGCGTCGTCGTCCAGAGCGCGAGGAGCAGCAGGAAGATCCCGCGGCCCACGGCCGCCGCCTTCGATGCCGGGGCTTTCGACGGCAGGGAGTTGTGCAACGAGCGGGACTGGTTCCTCCCGGTATTTTGCGACGATGATGCCGCAGCGGGGACACTCCGCCGGTCATGTCTGCCAGCCCCGCGCGACACTTCGGGCAGTGCACGCGGCGCCAGCTTCACTCGATCCGCGTCGCCACGACTCTCGGGGCGTTCGGCGACGAGGTCGAGCCCCCCTCGATTCGGTTACCGGTGATCGTGCCGGCGTACTCTTCCGAACCGACCGTCAACGTGAGGCTGTTGCCACGGAGCCGGCCTTTGACTGACTCCGGCGCGCCGGTTGTCGGCGTGTAGGTGCCCTCCACCATCTGATACTTCTGCGTCAGCGACAACACGGCGTTGGGCAGCTGCCATTTGCCCTGCGCGCGGGCCGGAATGATGAAGAGGTGCGACGTGCACCAGTTCTCACAGCCTTCCTTCAGCACCACCGTATCGTCGGGGGTCCAGTCGGTGATCCAGAACGTGTTGGCGACGATGCGGGTGCCGGGCGGGAGCTCGAGGAACTTGGGCGCCAGTTTTTCGAGGTTGCTGGGCAGCAGGAACAGCGCAAGGACCGTCGCCTTGGAGATGTCCGCCGCATACATGTCCCCCTGGACGAACATCGCCTTGTCGCCGACGCCCTGCGCGGCCGCCTGCCGCTTCGAGTACTCGACCAGGTCCGGGTTGAACTCGACGCCGAGCCCCCGCGCGCCGCGTTTGGCCGCGGCGATGATCGTCCGCCCGTCGCCCGACCCCAGATCCATCACGAAGTCCTGCGGCGTGACCTTGGCGTGATCGAGCATCCTCTCGACCATCGGGAGTGAGGTCGGCACCCAGACCGCATCCTTCCCTTCCTGGCCGACCGTCGGCTCGTACTGTTTCTGGGTGACCGGCGCCTGCGCGGGAGAGGCCGCGGCGAAGAGCAGCAGGCACGTCAGGGCGCTGCCGGCAATCCGAACGCAACGGGTGATCGCATGGCTGGGCATCCGGGCATTTTATCTCCGTGCCCCTGCCACGCCAGCCTATTCAGCGCGTCAGCATCGGATCGGTGCGCTTCACGAGCTGGAGCGCCACGCCCCACGGGTCGCGCAGCATCACCAGCTCGTCGCCAGCCGGGGTCCTGGTGTAGGGATCCTCGACGGTCGCGCCGGCCGCGACCAGGCGATCGCGATCGGCTTGAGGATTCGCCGACACGAACGCCACGTGCAGCATCATCGGATCCATGGCCCGATAGTCCGGCAGCGCCACGCTGGGATTGTGATAGAGCTCCACCATCGCCGCGCCCGACCCGTCCATCACGAACCGCACGAACGAGGGCTCCCCCGCCGACCGCTTGATTGAGCATCCCAGGTGCTGCACGTACCAGTCAGCCATCGCGACCGGATCGGGCACCTGCAGGGCAACGTGTTCAATGTTCATCGAAGCATTGTCTCATCGGCACGACGCTCTGTTCCAGGGCTGGCGTTCCCGGGGACTCAGCGCAGCTCCTGAATCGTGATGTCCTTGTACCAGGTCTCGACCTTGCCGCCGCCGTGCACCTGCAACCCGATCAAGCCCTGTCGCGGAATGGTCGGAGTCGGGCTCGGTGTAGTCGATGGTCTGGCGGCCGTTGATCGACAGGCGGATCCGCGGCCCTTCGGCTCGGATCTCGTAGTCGTTCCACTCGCCGAGCCGGACGATCTCCTTGATCAACGCTTCGGGAGGCGCGACGAGGGTCTTGTTGCGCCGTGACTCGTCGTAGAGGCTGCCCCAGTACGATGCTCCCAGGTCCGCCTGATAGCCGGTCATCTCATGGGCCGGCTTCTCGAGCCGAAGGCTCCGCAGCTGAACGCCGCCATTGATGAATCCTTCGGTCCCCAGCAGCTTGAACTTGACCCGCAGCACGAAGTCGCCGAAGGAGCGGGTCGTGGTCAGGAACTCGTTGCGCGGCACCTGCGTGGTCAGCGATCCGCCGACGATGGCGCCGTCCTGAATGCGCCAGGTGGTCTTGGTGTCGCCTTCCCACCCGGCGAAGGTTTTCCCGTCGAACAGGCTGACCGTCTTCGGGGAGCTCTGCGCCGCTCCGAGCGCCACGGCGCCGATCGTCAAGACACATGAAAGCAGCTGTTTCATGCACGGGAGCTTATGCCAGAAACCGGCCGTCCGCGTTCGTTCGACCGATCTCCTCAAGACATCCGCGCATAGCAGCCGTCGCGGGTGCGGCGCAGGAATGCCGCGTCGACCAGCGCCTCGAGGATCGCATCGCACTGCGTCCGGTCGAGGCCCCACAGCCGCTGCGCCTGCCAGGGCGTGAGCTGGAGTCCCGGCAGCTCCAGGTATTCGGCCTTGATTCTCATCAGCAGCATGGTCGTCGTTTCGAGCCGAGGGCCAGCGCTGTCCACGGTGCGCATCGTCGTCATGATCGAGTCCTCCCGGTTGCTTCCGCCAACGATGCCCGGCAGCGGTGCCGTTTGAGTGACGACAGGCACAATTCGGTGCAACTGGCCGACTGCCGGCGGTCGATCGATCGTCTTACAATCGGCGCATGCTCAGCTCGCCCGCCGCCGCGCGTTCGGCCGTGTTCGCCGTCCTGGTCTTGCTGTCGCCCATCCGTGCTTCCGCGCAGATCGCGAAGCCTGAACTGCAGCCGCCGACTGCCGCTCCGGTGCAGCCACGGGAGCCATTGACGGTGATGACCTTCAACATCAGGTACGGCACCGCCAAGGACGGCGAGAACGAGTGGGCGGCCCGCCGCGACATGCTGTTCGACGTGGTCCGCAGCGCCAACGCCGACCTCGTCGGGCTGCAGGAGGCGCTGGATTTCCAGATCGACGAAATCATCGCCGCGGTGCCGATCTACGCGGTGATCGGCGTCGGGCGAGACGATGGCGCGGAGAAGGGGGAGTACTCGGCGATCCTGTTTCGCAAGGATCGATTCCACGTGGCCGAGGCCGGGACGTTCTGGTTCTCGGACACGCCGTCGGCGGTGGCCTCGAAGTCGTGGGGCAACAACATCACGCGGATCTGTTCGTGGGCGCGGCTGATCGATCGCGACGGCCGCGGCTTCTACCACTACAACCTGCACCTCGATCACCAGTCACAGCCGTCCCGCGAGCGCAGCACGGTGCTGCTCCGCGCCCGGATCGATACCCGCACCGTCCCCGACCCGGTGATCGTCACGGGTGATTTCAACGTCGGCGAATCGAATCCGGCGCTGGCGACGCTGACGCTCGCCGCCGGCAGTGGCCTGCCGCCGCTGGTCGACACCTTCCGCGTCCTTCACGCGGACGCCAAGGACGCCGGCACGTTTTCAAATTTCAAGTTCGGTTATCACGGCACCGACAAAATCGACTACATCCTGGTGCAGCCCGCGGCGGAAGTGATGGCCGCGGAGATCGTGCGCACCAGCCAGGAACAACCGGTATCCTTCCGATCATTTCCCGGTGACCGCACGCGTGCGGTTAGTGGACCGATAGACGAATCCCTAATCCCTAATCGGAATGCCTATCCCGGGGCCTAGATCCCGAATCCCTGATCCGCGAGCCACTCCTGGCCCCGCCACCCTCTCCTCAATTGGCTCAGGGCTCGAGACGCAAAGACTCGGATTCGGGATTCGGGACTAGGGATTTCGGATCAGGGAGCAGGGATTCGCCCGCCAGCGCTGGCCGTCCCACTCCCAGGTGTCCGACGGCCCGCCGATGCCGCCGTAGAGAACGGTCCGGGCACGCGCGCGGTCGTACACCATGACTGGCTGGTAGCGATGGCCGGGTGTCGGGCCGGTCAGCGGCGATTTCGGTCCAGCGCCGGCCATCCCATTTCCACAGATCGCTCAACGGCGCGTTCCGATGCGCCGCGGCGCCGCCATAGATCAGCACGACGCCGGCCCGCTCGTCGAAGACCATCGCGTGCGCGTAGCGCCCAGCGCGGCCCGCCGTCGGCGACCTTCCGCCAGGCCGCTGCGCTCCCAGATCCAGGTGTCGTCGAAGAAGGTCTGCGCGTTGTCCGGGCCCGATGGCGCGCTTGGCGCCGCCGAACAGGACGACCTGCCCGCGGGCGCGGTCGAAGGCCATCGCGGTCCGGCCGCGCGCCCGGAGGTCCGTCGGTCGCGACCCGCGTCCAGCTCGTCACTTCGGAGTTGCCAGGTGTCGGACGGCCACGGACCGGACCGATCGGCGGGGATGCCGCCGAACATCAGCACGCGCGCCGGATTGCGTCTTCGACGAGCGACTGATGGTCGCGCGGGGCGATGTCGGCGATGCGCCGCCACCCGGTGCGATCGCCTTGCCAGCTGTCGCCGACGATCTCCCAGGTGGAGCCGTTCGACTTCCTGGCTCCACCGGCGACAACGGCCACTCCCCTGCCGGTGTCGTAGGCGGCGCCGGCGTTGGTCCGGCCGGGCGGGCCCGGCGTCGGTCACCAGCTCCCAGCGAGTCCCACTCCAGCTCCAGACCTTGTCCCGCTCGCCGTCCGCGGGATCGCCGGCGTTGCCGATCAGCACCACGCGGCGCAGGTCCGGGTCGTAGTACCCCACCGCGTGGTCGGTGCGGGGTGGGTCCGCCACCGGAGTGGACGGCGTGTCGGACGACGACGGCCGGGACGCGGTGCGGACAAGAGCAAGATCGCGGCGGACAGGACCAGCGCACACGAGAGGTGCGGACCGTTCATCCGCACAGTGTCGAGCCGACGCCGCGCCGGCGCAAAGGCGATGTGACGGGAGACTGCGGTGGGGTGATGCAGTCGCGGACCTGGTGACGGAGCGACTGGCTCGTGCCGTCCGCGATGGGTGCGCCCTTCCTGCAGAGCACGCCAACCTGCCGTGAACCTCCGGTGGAGAAGACCCACCACCGGGGAATCCCGGGTCGGCCGACGCGCTTTACCGAGAATTAATCCTGTCGCAAGGCGACTAGTGGATCCACGAACGCGGCCGGCGGGCGGGAACGACGCACGCGATCGCCGCGGAGCCGACCAGCGTCGCGGCGACGAGGGTGAACGCGAGCGGGTTCGAACGCCTCCAGCCCCTGGATCATCCCCCTCATCGCCGCGCCGATGAACCAGGCGCCGGCGGCGCCAAGAACCGTCCCGACGAGCGCAGGTGATCATCCCTTCACGCAACACCTCGTGAAGCACACGCCCGCGCGACGCACCGAGCGCCATCCGCACGCCGATCTCCTGCGTCCGCTGTGCCACGACGAACGACATGACGCCGTAGATGCCGACCACCGCGAGCAGAAGCGCGACCGCGGCGAACGCGCCAAAGAGAATGGTGTAAAAGCGGTCGGCAGCCATCGGCTTCGCTCACCACCTGCTCCATCGTCCGCACGCTGGTCAGCGGCAGTTCGGGCTCCAGCGCCTGGATGACGTTGGCCAGGTCCTGCTGGAGCGCCGGCGCGTCTCAGCGGTGTGCACGGCAAGGGTCGTCCGAGGCCACGGCGCTTGCCAGAAAGGCACGTCGATCTCCGGGAAGCTCTCGCCGCCTGGCCGGCCGTTCTTGACGTCGCCGTAGACGCCGACGATGTGCCACTCGACGATCTCCGGGCTGGGGAGGGGCACGCCGTAGCGCGTAGGCTCTCATGCGTGACGCGCTGGTGCGTCAGCGGGTCGAGCATCCGGGAGCAGGCGCCTGACGCAAGCGTCTCGTCGACGATCGCCAACGCGCAGCACTCCCGGCGCGATCCTGCTCGGTGAACGCGCGGCCGCGAAGGTATCCGGATGCCGAAGGTCTCGAAGAATCGTGGCGTGACCATGTTCACGCCGCCTCCGCGCGCGCCTCGCCGGATCGCTGGGCCGGCCGACGATCTCGACGCCCGGTGCCGAACGACGTGCCCGCCACGGGCATGCCGGTCGAGATGGATGCCGACGTCACGCCTGGGACGGCGGCGGTCCGCTCGAGCAACTGACGGTAGAAGGTTTCCACCGCCTCGGGCGTCGTGAAGCGGCCACGCGGCACCGGCAGCTGCAGCGTGAGCAGATGGTCGGTGCGGAAGCCGAGATCCACGGTCATCGTCCTGATGAACGCGTGCGCGGCCAGGCCGCCGCCGGCGAGGAGCGTGAGCGCCAGCGCGAACTCGATCACCACCAGGGCGCGGCGCAGCAGATGCCGTCCGCCGCTGATCGATCGCCCGCCCTCTTTGATCGCGTCGGACAGGTCGGCGCGGCCGGCCTGCCAGGCGGGGGCGCAGCCCGAGAGCGCGCCGCAGACCGCGCAAACGCCGAGCGCGAACAGCAGCACCGGCACGCTGAGCGCGATCTCGGTCTCCGACGGCAGCGTGTATTCCGGCATCAGCGCGACGATGGCGTCGAGCAGCACCGACGCCAGGAACGCGCCGGCGGCCCCGCCGGCGAATGCGAGCACCAGGCTCTCGATCAGCAGCTGCCGCGCGAGGGCGCCGTTGGTCGCACCGAGCGCGGCGCGGACCGCGAGCTCGCGCTGCCGCGCGCTGCCGCGCGCCAGCAGGAGGTTGGCGACGTTGGCGCACGCGATCAGCAGCAGGAAGCCCACGGCGGCCAGCAGGAGCCACAGGCCCTGCTTCGTGCTGCGCTGGACGAAGTTGTTGCGGAACGGCTCGACGCTCGTGCCCCAGGTGTCACCGGGGCTGGCGGTCGCTCGGTTCGACGGCCGCTGCGACCGCCGCCAGGTTGGCGTTGGCCTGCTGGATCGTCACACCGCGGCGCAGACGGCCCATCACGTACAGCGAGTTGCTGTCGCTGGCCAGCTGCTCGGGCGTGAACGCGAGCGGCAGCCAGATCTTGTTCTGCTGATGATCGGCCGGCCCCTCGCCCAGGACGCCGACCACCGTGTAGGGCTCGTTGTCGAGCCGCACCGGCCGGCCGACAATCGCCGGGTCACCGTCGAAGCGATCGCGCCAGAGGCGATAGGTGAGGATGACGACGTGGTCGCGGCCGGGTGTACCTTCCTCCTCGCTGAAGCTGCGTCCGAGTGCCAGCGGGTGCCCGTAGCCCATCATCGCGAGGAACCCGGGCGTGGCGAGGCCGGCCAGGACGTTTTCCGGGCGGTCAGCCGTGGCGAGGTTGACGCTGCGGCCGCCCCACGCGTTGAGATCCTCGAACGCCGTCGATCGAACGCTTCCAGGCGACGAAATCCCTGGGCGAGACCTGGCTGCGCTCACCGCGGAACTGCGACCACACCATCACCAGCGCCTCGGCGTCGCGGTACGGCAGCGGGGCGAAGAAGGTGCCATAGACCACGCTGAAAATCGCGGTGGTCGCCGAGATGCCGAGCGCGAGCACGACGACGGCCAAGGTGGTGAATCCCGGTGTCCTGGTGAACAAGCGGACGGCGAATCGGGCGTCGCGAAGCAGACTGGCCATGATCGGGGACTTCTGGGTCGAGTGAGGTCGAACGGGTCCGGGTGGAGGGGTGTCGCAACGCGGATGCCGGGTCCGGTCGCGACTTTCCTGGGGTTTCCAATCTCGACCGCGGCCCGGTGTTCAGGCGTGGGACAGCGCCGTGCGGTGGCGGGCAGGCTGGTTGAGGGACCACCCATCAGCCGGGGCTCAACTGTTGTGGTCTAGAATGCGCCAGCGCGCGCCAGACGACGACTGGCGGCAAGACAGAGATCATTCAGGAGGCGGACATGCAGGAGCTCTCTACCGGCCAGCGAATCCTTCTGCGGGTCGTCGTCGTGGTCGTCATCCTGGTGGTCCTCGCGATGTTCGGGTTGATCGAACGTAATCCTGCCGTCGTCTACTGAGCGGAGATCGGCGTGACCCACGACTTGCCACCCCGCCCGGGCGATGTCTTGAGCGCCGCGCGAAGCGGGGTGTGGAAACCGGCGGCAGCGAGAAACCGCCTGCCGGCGGCGCATTGTTCACAAACACGCAGCGCTCGTGAATAATGCGGGCTCGCGCCGGTGACAAGCCACGACCGGCAGCGGAACAACCGCTGCGCCCGCTCGATCCTGCCTCGTGTTCAGACCCGTCGAAGGCAAACGCCTGGCTCGATGTGCCCCTTGACGATTACGAGGGCCACATGCGAGCCCCGGCGGTCGGGCAGCTCGGCGTGCTGTCGGAACTGTTCGCGGAAGCGCTCGCGCTGTGCCGGCCGGCATCCGTCGCGATCCTCGGCATCGCCGGCGGCAACGGTCTCGATGCGATCGACCGTGCCACCACGACTCGTGTGGTGGGCGTGGACCTCAATGCGCGCTATCTGGCGGACACCGAACGCCGGTTTGGCGGCATCCCCGGCCTGACGCTCCACTGCCTCGACTTATCGCGTGAACCCCTCGATCTCGAGCCCGTCGATCTCGTCCACGCGGCCCTCATCTTCGAACATGCCGGAATCGGGCGATGTCTCGAGAACGCACTGGCGATCATGGCGCCCGGCTGGCAGGTTGTCGGTCGTGCTGCAGTTGCCTGGCAGCTCGGAAAACGCAATCGCCGCGACCGCGTTTGCGTCGGTCCAGAAACTCGCCAGCGATTTCGCGCTCGTCGATCGAGAGGGATTCGTCGCCATCCTGACCGAACGTCGCTACGTGCTCGTTCGGCAGGACACGCGTCCATTGCCGTCAGGCAAGGCGTTCTGGATGGGGATCTTCGCGCACCGCCTGGTGTAACCCCTTCCCTCACGTCTCGATCTTGCTTCACGGCCCGCTACCACTTGACTTCGAGTGAACACCGCGCTAGTGTCCACTCGAAAGATAGTGAAGCCGGGACGGAGACTCGCGTGCTCAATACACTGGACCTTTTACTGCTGAAGACGCTCGATACGCTCGGCTCGCAGCACAGCTATGCGATCGCCAAGCGGCTGCAGCAGGTCTCGAATGACGCGCTGCGCCTGAACCAGGGCAGCCTGTACCCGGCCCTGCTGCGGCTCGAGCAGCGCGGCTGGGTGGACTCGGAGTGGCGCGCGTCCGACAGCAATCGCCAGGCGAAGTACTACACGCTCACGCGCAGCGGCCGCCGGCAACTGGTCACTGAGGCCAGGGACTGGCGAAACCTGACCGCGATCGTCATCCGCATTCTCGACTCGGAGACCTGATTCATCTGGAAGGGCGGCAGACGATGTATCGCTTGCGGGAGCTGTGGGCGCGTCTTGCCGGATACCGGACCCGGACACGCCGCGACCTGGATCTGGATCGCGAGATTGGCGCTCACCTCCAGATGGCCATCGAGGAGCACCAGCGGGCAGGAATGAGCCACACCGACGCGCGCGCGGTTGGCGATGCGTGACCTCGGCGGCGTGATCCAGACGAAAGAAGCGTTTCGGGAGCAGCACGGCTTCGCCAGCCTCGAGAGCGTGGCTCGAGACGTGGTATATGCCTGGCGGCTGGTGCGGGCACGCCCATCGTTCAGCGCGGCGGTGATGCTGGCGATCGCTCTGGGCGTTGGTGCGAACACGGCGGTCTTCGGCGTCGCGCACGGCGTGCTCTGGCGTCCGCTGCCGTTCGACGAGCCGGAACAGCTCGTTCGGCTCTTTCAGACCAGGCCGCAGGACGCGCGAGTGCCGGTCTCGCCGCTGAACTACCTCGATTGGGCGACGCTCTCGTCCTCGCTCGACGCGGACGGCGGCGTGGCGGAACTGGACCTACGAGCTCACGGGGCCCGAAGGCAAGGACCTCATCCCGGGCGCCCGCGTCACGGCATCGTTGTTCGATGTGCTGCGCCTCCAGCCCTCCCTTGGACGAGCGTTCCTGGCGGACGAGGATAAACCTGCCGGTCAGGCCGTTGCGGTGATCAGCGACGCGTTCTGGCGCTCGCGCTTCGGCGGGAACCCCGATGTGATCGGGCGGACGCTGGTTGCCGGCGACACGGTGTACACGATCGTCGGCGTGCTGCCGGCCGGCGTCACCTTTCCGGCGCACGACACGGCGATCTGGACGCCGCTGCGGATCGGCGATGGGACCCACCGCATGCGACGTACGGAGAATTACCTCAACGTCATCGCCCGTCGGAAGCGCGGCGTCGAACTGCGGAGGTGCAAAGGATCTCGATCGTCTCGCGCAGGGTCTCGCGGCCGAGCACCCGGCCAGCAATGCCGGAGTGGGCATCGCGGCGGTGTCGCTGCACGACGTCGTCGCCGGAGACGCCCGACGCCCGTTGCTGCTGCTGGCCGGCGTCGCCGCCGCCGTGCTGTTGATTTCGTGCGCGAATGTCGCGCACTTGCTGCTGGCCAGGACCATTTCCCGCGGTGGCGAACTGACCGTGCGCGCCGCGCTGGGCGCGACCCGGGCCCGTCTGCTGCGCCAGAACGTCACGGAGAGCGTGCTGCTCGCCCTCGGCTGGCGGCGCGCTGGGCACCCTGGCGGCAGTCGTGGGTCATGCAGGTCCTTCGTCCGAGCCTGCCCGCCGCGCTGCCCCGTCGCCACGAGATCGCGGTTGACGCCACCGTCATCGGGTACGCGCTGCTGTGCACGGCCGTCGTCGTCCGCGCTGGCGGCCACTGCTCCAGCGCTGCGGGCCTGGCGCGTCAGCCTGCAAGCGTCACTCAATGGCTCGCGGCAGATGTCCACGCCGCGCGCCACGCTCTCGGCCGCGCCGCTGTCCTCGTGCAAGTGGCGCTGTCCCTGGTCCTGCTGATTGGCACGATGCTGATGCTGCGAAGCCTCCACAACGTCCTGACGGAAGATTCCGGATTCGTCGCCGAGAACGTGATCGTCACATCGGTCTCGCTGCCGGGTAGTCCCGTGTCTCAGCCAGGAATGCTCTCAGGCAGGGCGAATCGCCCAGCATTTCGAGGCCGTGGTTGCCGAGGTCCGCGAGATGTGGGGTGTAGACGCGGCCGGGCTCGTGAACCACCTGCCGCTCTCGACCGACGGCTCCGGGACGCGGTTCACCGTCGAACGCCGCGTCATCCGTCCTGAAGATGTGCCGACAGCCAGCTATCGCGTGGTCTCGCCGGCGTACTTCACGACCTTGCGCGCCCGGTTGCTCCGCGGTCGGTATTTCAGCCCCTCGGATCGGCCGGAGAGCCCGCCCGTCTTCATCATCAACGAGGTCATGGCCGCGCGGTACTGGCCGGGGGAGGATCCGGTTGGCTCACGCATTCGCCGGGGAGGCACGGACTCGAAGATGCCGTACACGACCATCGTGGGTGTGGTCGCGGACATGAAGCAGCAAGGATTGGACAGGCAGGCGACGCCAGAAATCTACATCCCGCATACGCAGTTTCCCTGGCCGGAGATGAACCTGTTATTACGAACGTCGCGAACGGTTGAGGATGTGGCGCCCGATCTCCGCGCCACACTGCGAAGGCTCAGCGGCGGACCATCTGTTCAGGCCGTACGGGCGTTCGAGGACGTCCTCTGGCGCACTTTGAACGCACGGGCGTTCGCCGCCAATTTGCTCGTGGTCTGCACGGGGTTGGCCCTGACCTTGGCGATGCTGGGCGTCTACGCCGTGACCGCGCACGCGACCGCTGCCCAGACCAAGGAGATCGCGATTCGGGTGGCCCTCGGTGCCTCCGCGTCGTCAGTGCTTCATGTCGCGATAGGCGGGACCATGCGAGTGGTCTGTCTCGCGCTCGCGCTCGGCAGCGTCGGGGCATACGGGCGTCGCACGCGTCATGTCGAGCGCGTTGTTCGGCATCGCGCCGTTCAATCTCCTCACCTACGGTGTCGCCACATTCGCACTCGGCGCCATGGCCGTGATGGCCGCCGTGGGGCCGGCACGGAGGTCGCTCCGCGTCGATCCGCTCGTCTCGCTTCGAACGGAGTAGCGCCCGCTCCCCCGCGGCGTCAACATCGCGTCAATCGCCTTCGAGCTCGAGTAGTCATTTCGGCGGGCCGATGAGATCGATGTCGAGGATGAAATCCTTCGCGAGTCCCCCATACTTCGGGTCGCTGAGCGCGCGCCGCGCGAAATCCAGCGCCAGCTCGCGCTTGCCCAGCATCTTCGCCACCAGGGCGCCATTGAAGTGTGCCGCCGCCTGCAGGGCCCTGGCCTCGGCGACCGCCGTTCTGACCCCCGACGCCAGCCCGCCTTCGATCGTGGCGTCCGTGCCGAGCTCCGGTGCCTGGGCCGACGCGGCCTCGGCTGACTTGCCAAAGCAGGTGGCGGCGGAGGTGAAACGGCCCAATGCCGCTTTCCAACCATGTTCCGCCGTGTCGATGTAGCCAAGATGCAGGAGAGCCTCGCAATCGTCAGCATCCATCTCGACCGACGATTGCAAATGCTGCCGGGCGTCCGCCAGCCGGCCGAGCGCGAACGCGGCAATCCCGGCGACGCGGTACACCGGAGGTCCCGGCCATGATTGCATCGCACTCTTCGCGTCTCGATACGCGGCGTCCGGGGCCGACCGCCGCAGGTTGTTCAGGGCGCGCCAGTAGTACTTCTCGCCAGGGTTCCAGGCCGACTCGCCGAGGAGCGCATCGATCGTCGAGATGGCTTCCTCGGGCCGATTCATGTAGGTGAGGGCCTTCACCCGGCCGAGCAGCGCCTCGCGATCCGCTCCGGTCGCCAGGACGTGGTCGTAGAGGCGCAGCGCTTCCTCGAAGCGGACCAATCCGAGCGCCACCCCGGCGAGCGTCAGGCCAATCGCGCGACTCTCAGGAATCGCCTCGAAGGCCCGAGTCAAGTCACCGTGCGCCGAGACGATCCGCCGCTCGGCGAGCGCGTGCTGCGCCGTCGCCAGATACAGCTCAGAGAACCGCGGCTCACTCCGCAGGATCGCGTGTGCCGCCTCCTCGGGAAGGGGCGTCTGACAGAGAAGGTGGCGGTACCTCAGCGCCAGACTGTCGGGATACGCGGCAAACAGATCGTCGGTCCCGGGCCTGAGGTTGGCCGGGAGGGTCAGCGAGCAATCCAGGGCAATGTACCCGTACGCATGCACGGGGCTGCGCGGCCAGGCGGCCTGGAGTCGCTGCGCCAGCTCGTTGTAGTCGTCGCGCGGATCGTCGCGGCCGTCCGGCAGCACCCTGCCTTCGGTAGAGGGGGAGGCCAGCACCGACAATAACGACCGACAGAGCTCGTGGGACGCCGGTGTGGCGGCCCGGCCAACCTGGTGCGCCCTGACACCGGCTCCTGAATCAGGGATACCCAGCTCGCGCTCCCGGAGGGCGAGCATCATGAAGCTGTCGTGGGCCTTCTGCGCGGTCAGGGGGGTGCGGGCGCGCTCGGTCAGGAGTTGTTCGTATATCCGGGTCGCGTCCTGAAGGCAGCGATAACAGCCGCGATTGACGAGGTCATCGGCGGCCGACGCACGCTGGCGAAACGCCGCATCCTGGGACACTGCGGGAGGGTGCGCACACGCCGACGGCCAGATGCACACGCACCCGACGATCAGCCGAAACAACAACGTCTTCAGCCGGTCGGCTGGACGTGCGAAGGGGGTCGAATCAGGAATCGCAGGAGACACGCGCACTGATGTGGTCCTGCCAGTGTAAACCCGCCCGCTCGACCGCCGGTCAGCCCGCTCAACGCTTTCGGGTACTATCGGGCGCGTCGTCGGCCGGAAGATCGCCGAGCGCATACTGGATGCCGGCCAGCAGGTGCTGGAGCATCTGGGGGTTCGAGAACACGTCGGGACCGTGCCCGAGGCCGCTGTAGAACACGCGGCCCTTGCCCTGACGCCGAATCCAGCTCATAGGAAAATCCATGTCCTCCTTGCGGACCGGCAGAATCCGGCGCGCCGGACCCGTCTTCTCGGCATCGATCCTCAGCAGCACATGCAGGCGGTCGCGAAGAACCGGCTCCTGCAGCTGAAACGCCTGGTCGGCAATCTGAAAGTCCTTGCCCCCGAACGCGGCGTTGATCGGGTTGCCTGGATCCTCCACTTTCATCGTCATCACTTCGCCGTTCCAGGGATGTCCGCCGTTCTCGGTGCCACCGATCATCCGGCCGAACTCGGGCCACTGGTCGTATTTCGGATACTGCACGAAGGTCGCGATGGCATCGTGAATGCCGACGAATCCTTTGCCGCTGTCGACAAAGCCGAGCAGAGACGCCCTCAACTCCGGATCGTCGAACAGCACCCCGAGCGTGTTGTTGAAGCAGATGGCGTCGAACTGCTTGATGTTCGCCGGCCGGAACATCTCGATATCGTCGTTGAAGACCGCCTCGTAGGCGCCCGTCACCTTTCCCATCTGCTGGATGGCGTAGTTTCCTGCCGGGATGGTGGCCGCGGAACTTCCCCGAACGGGCTTGCCATCCCGCATCGACAGATTGGTCACGAGCATCCGGCGTGGCTGCTTTGGCTTGGCCGGCGCCTTGCGCGGAACCGCCGCGTCTATTCGTGCCTTCTGATCGGGCTGGAGCTCCTGCCCGTGAAGAGATGCGCAACACACAGCGCGATGACCAGGCAGACTCGGGTGATCAGACCGTTACTCCCTTCTGCCCTTCTGACCTTCTCCCTTGACATCGTCAGCCCCCTAGCCCCTACTTCCGTTCCATCGCGAACCCGAACGCGTAGACGGTGCCGTCCCGCGTTCCCACGAACACGTGACCGGATCCGACCCAGAAACTCCGGCCCGACAGCGGGGACGCGATCGTCTTTTCGCTGTTCCAGAGCGGCTTCCCGGTTGCTCCGTGCAGCGCGTAGAGCGCGGCCGGCGCGTTCGACGGGCCGGAAGCCGCGAACGCGACACCATTGACGACGATCGGCGTCAGCGGCGCTGCGATGTTCTGCGAGATCCAGGCCGGTTGAACCGAGAACTTGCCGTCCTGGTGCGCGAGCCTGACGCCGAGTATGGCCCCGCTCGACACGGCGCCATTCCCGGCTGCACCCAGACTCGCCGGCAACGGGCCCGCGACCGGAACGAGCAGCCAGCGTGCGCCATCAGGCGCCGGCGGCGCGGGTGACGCAGCAGGCGCGGTCGCCGGCTGCGGCGGGGACCGGTCCGCGCTCCTGCCACATCGCGGGTGACTGCGCCGCGAACGTTGCGGCGCCGCCAGTGAGCGACGCCGACGCGAACAGCGGCGTGTCGTGATTCGTGCCGCCGAGAGAGCCGGCGTCGAGCAGCAGAATGCGTCCGTCCCTGGTCGTGACGGCGACGATGTCCTTGCCAGCCTCCTGAAACAGCACCGGCGGCGCCGCGAACTCGACACCGGGCTGCCTGAACCAGTCCTTCACGGCGAGCGTCTTCGGATCGAGCGCGACGATGGCGTTCGCGTAGCCCCCGGCAGTGACGGTGCCGGGGCCAATCGCCACGATGGCGGTGCCGTTGGTGGCGAAGGCGACCGACCCGAGCGGAGAGCCGCCGTTGGTCTTCCACGAGACGACCGGCTTCGTGTCGCTCGCGATGTCGATCGCCCAGATGCCGTCGGCGGCACCGCCGCATCCGCCGCTCGTGGCGGCGTAGACCCTGTCGTCGACCGCGATCAGATCGGAGAAGCGCGCGCCCGCCGGGACGAACGGCGCCGGCCGCTGCACATCCTTGCCCGACACCAGCCCGAGCGTCCGGAACATGCCGTCGGCGCTCACCGCATAGACGACGCCGGACGGGCGAAACAGCCCTCCGCCCGATCCTTGTGCGGCCGCATTCGTCGGGAACGGTGACGGACGCCATTGACCTGGCGGAATCGCTGACGCGCCGGCGGAGGGGCCGGCGCGCGGCGCTGGGCGCTGGCGCTGGCGCCGCAGGTGGTGTCGCCGCAGGCGCGGGAGCTCCCGCGGCCCGCCGCCGCCGCGGCTGGGAATCGGCACGCCGGCGCCAGGCTCGCCGACCGCGCTGCTGTAGGACCCTCTTCCTCGCCCGCCGCCCCTCCCTGCTCCGGGAGCCGGAGTCGTGAGGCTCACCATCCGCGTCAACGTCCCGGAGATTCCCCCGGGACACGCCGCCGTCCCCGCCGCGAGCGTCCCGTCGAAACGGCGCGTCCAGAACAGGTTTCCGGTGTCGTTGTCGACCGCAAAGATCTGGTTGGAAGGGGCGGCGATCGTCGAGAGCGGCGTGAAGATGTTCACACCCGACGTGACCACACCCGCGCTCAGCGAGACGCCGTGCCGCACCGGACTCTCGAGCGTCGTCTTCCACTGCAGCTCGAACCCCGGCTGGCTCATGGTCTCGGGTGAGATGCTCACGTCGTTCCGGATCCACGACGTGTGCTGCGCATCGCCGTAAGCGGTCGGCCATTCGTTCGGGTTGCCGCGTCCCTGACTCCAGACGATGCCGGCCGCGGCGATCGTGGCGGCCAGCGCGATGGACCTGGTGTGCCGAGGCATCATCGCTCGACTCACTTTCCTGCCGCCGCCGGGACGCCGAAGCTGTACATCGTGCCGTCGAACGTCCCCAGGTAGGCGCGCCCGTTGGCGACCGTCATGCCGCTGAAATGGTTCCAGGACGTAATCTGGTTCCCGCTGGACCACAGCTCCTTGCCGGTCTGACCGTCGAGAGCGTAGATGCGTCGCGTGTCGCGAGTTCGGAATGCGACGCTCGGAATACGGATTGAGGCCACCGCCGACCCATGGACCATTCGGTTCGTTCCAGGCGAGGTCGGGCAGCGTCTGCGTCGTGTCTTCGCCGGACCCGTACGCGAACACCACGCCGTTGGCCACCACGACCTCTTCGGCCATGTCCATGTCACGCGAGAGCCACGCGGGATTCAGCCGCCACTGTCCCGGGCTCACCTCCTCCAGCTTGTAGGCCGCGACGCCGCCCATCTTCGGCCGGCCGTACTCGATCGGCGCGCGGAAGGTGCGGCTGACGGGTCCCCAGAACGGAACGAGCACCCACTGCACGCCGCGCGAATCCTGCCAGGCGGCCATGGCGCCCCACACGCCCTTGGCATCGAAGGCCTGATCGTCGTTGCACAGCAGCGGCGTGGTGTGGAGCGTCGTCCGGTGGTCCTCGCCGCCGAGCGCCTCGCGATCGAGCAGCCACACCCGGCATTCCTTGCTCGTGCCGACGAGGAACTTCCGTCCACGGTAGTCGAACGCCATCGGGGTGACGTTCATGTCCAGATCGCGCGCCCGCATCCAGTTGGCGTTCGGCGGCGCGAAGTAGTCGACGAGCTGCAGCTGCTGGTTGTCGTCGAGCCTGGCGCCGACGATGGCGTTGCCGAGGCTCTTGGTCTGCGGGCTGAACATCGCGTCGCCGGTCACCATGTAGACGACGCCTTCAGGCGACACCGCCGCGCCCCGCCGGCCCCACATGCCGCCGCCTGCCGGGATGAACGTGCTCGCCTTGCGGGTCGCCAGGTGGTACGAGTAGAGCGCGTTCGGAACGCCGCCGCAGCCCTGTGCCGTGGCCGTATAGACGACGCCATTGACGACGTTCAGGGCATAGGGCTTGCCGTTGGGCGGCAGGAACTTGTCGGGAGGGGCGACGTCGGAACCGTCGGCCGCGTTGATCTGGTGAAGCCGCCCGTCCCACGCGATCGCGTAGATCGTGTACTTGCCTGGCGAGACCTGCTCCATCGCCGGCACCGCCGTCTGGCCGCCGAGGCAGAGCGTGTGGTAGACCGTCTTGTCGGTGGGCGCGAACGTGCTCTCGTATCGCTTCTTCCAGAGCAGCTCGCCGCTGGCGACGTCGATGCCGAACAGATCGTCGGAGATGCCGGCGACGATCGCGACCTCTCGCGCGCCTCGCGCCGTCGTCACGCGCTCGGCAATCAGCGGCGAGAAGAGGTTGTGCATCTCACGCGGCTGGCTCTCGAGCTTGACCTTCCACAGCAGCTTCATGTCCTTGACGTTGGCGAGGGTGAAGACTTTCTCGTCTTTCATCCAGCCGGTACGGCCAGGATCGTTGCCTTCGGTCAGGTAGTCGGACGCCATGAGCGGGACGCAGGACGCGAGCACCGCCAGCGCCAGAAGGAGACGGGGTGTTGGGTTCAAGAGGTTCAAGCGGTCAAGGATTTCAAGGTTCGAGGGTTCAGAGGGGGTGCCCCCTGAACCCTCGAACCTTCGGGTTAGAACGTCAGCCGGACGCCGAGCTGGATCACGCGGTTCGAATTGGCGCGCACGCCGTGGTGACTGATCGAGCCGAAGGCCGGGTTCGTCTGCGACGCCGGTCGCGAAGTCGAACGTCGGCGGCGGTGTTCACGCCCTGATACTGCGTGGTGTTGAACACGTTGTACGCCTCGGCGCGGACCTGCAGGTTGCGCCCGCTGCCGAGGCTGAAGTTCTTCATCAGGGTCATGTCGTGGTTGATGTAGCCCAGGCCCATGCGGGCGTCTTCCTGGCCGGCGCCAACCCCGGTGCCCTGATAGAGCGTGTCGGCCGCATTGGTCAGCGGCCCGGGCGGCCGCACGCACTCGGTGCGGTACTGCCGCTCGAATGTCCGCTCGCTGCGTGGCAGGTTCGGATCGCACACGATGACGGCGCGCGAGCCGCCGAGCCCGCCGGTCAACGTCGTGGCGTTCGGCGCCGCGCCCGAGAAGTTGTAGGTGAAGTTCGACCAGGTCCCGCTCAGGAAGGTCGAGATGCCCGACAACTGCCAGCCGTCGAAGACGCCCTTGGCGATGACGTTGTTGCCCATGAACCGGCTCGGCGCCCGGCAGCATCCAGTTGTAGGTGAACTTCAGGTTGTGCGGCCGGCTGCCGAGGTTGCCGCGTTCTTGTGCGTGTTCCGGGCTTCGTTCTCCTCAGGGGTCCGGATACCAGTCATAGCGCGGCGTACTGCTTGGTGACCGACCCGGTGTAGTTCGACGGCCCACGCCAGCCCGTGCGCCAGCCGGCGGCGGACTTCCAACTGGATCGCGTTGTAGTTGCGGTACAGCTCGTCCAGGAAGACGCGCTGCGTGATCGCGCCGCGTCCCGGGTAGTTGGGACGAATGAGGTTGGTCGGCAGCACGTTGCCGGTCGTCGGATCGATCATGGCCGGCGTCGGATTGGCGAGCAGCCGCGGATCGGGGTCATTGAGCTGGTCCGTGTAGGACTGCCCGGCGTTGACCGCGAACGCATTGCGCGTGGTATTGCCCACATAGGCCACGTCGGCCAGGAGGCGCCACGGCAGCTCGCGCTGCACGCCAATGCTCCAGGAATGCACCGTGATCGGCCGCGTCTCCTCCTGGACGGCGGTGCCCGCCCAGCGGGTTCTCGAGCGACGGCGCATTGAAGCGATCGTCGATCGTCGTCCACTGCAGGCTGACCGTCCGGCTGATCACGCCGGTGAAGCCGCCGTACTGGCCGTCGCCCAGCCGGTTGTAGCTGGTGCCGAATCCGCCGCGGACCGCGGTCTTGCCGTCGCCGAAGACGTCCCAGCCGAACCCGAGACGCGGCGCGGTCTTGATCCCGGCGCTGGGGAACGTGTCGGGCAGTCCCTTGCCGAACACGGTGCCGTTGTTGATGTCGCCCGATCCGGCGACCACCGCGCCGATCCAGGGACTCGCCCGCTGCTCGCCGGTCAGCGGATTGCGGGCGACGCGATTGGCGCCGGTGCAGGGAAACACGCCGTTGGCGCAGTGCGGCTGCCACAGCTTCACCGCCTTGGCCGGATCCCAGGCGTTGGGATCGAACCAGCCGATGTCGCGACCGGGCTCTCGGACGACGCCGATGTGTGAGAAGCGCACGCCGAGATCGAGCGTGAACTTCCGGTTGAGCCGCCAGTTGTCCTGGACGAAGAACTCCGGCTGATGGAACCGCGGCATCGACCGGGTGTTGTTGTTGCTCTTCGGTGTAGGTGTTGAGGTGCCCGAGCAGCGCGTTCGCCCAGCCGAGGTTGGTGTCGAGCGGATTGGCCGCGTCGGAGTTGAAGTTGTAGGTGCCGGCATTGCTCGACATCGCGCCGGGCCGGCTGCTGCGCTCGTAGAAGAAGCCGGCCTTGAGGTTGTGCTTGCCGCGCAGGTGGGTCAGGTTCACCGAGAAGTTGTGGGCAGGGTTCGACGCCAGCCACGGGAACGCCTGGCCCTGGCCGATGTTGATGGCCCTGGTGTTCGGCAGGGCGTTCGGCGCCGGCAGAAGGTCATGTCCGGCAGGATGTGATTGGGATTGTTCTCGGTGAAGTACTGCCGGTGCCCCGGCAGGTGGTTGCGATAGTCGAGGGCATCCCAGTCGGCCTGTCCCAGCGGATACACGTCCTGCGTCGCCCAGTTGGTCCCGGCGATGACCTCGAGCACGGTCGAGCCCGTGAACGTGTGCGTGAGCGTGGCGACGTAGCCCGCGGTGTTGATGTCGTAGCTGCCTTCCGACCACGGGAACCCCATGCCGGCGCCGGCGATCAGGGCCGGCGCGGTTTCGTTGTACTGGCCGCGGCCGAAGACTTCCTTGCCCATCTGGACGCCGCGTGTAGAACGTCGTGCCCGGCCGGATGTTCCAGTCGACGCGGACGACGTTGTCGCGGCGCAGCTTCTCGGTATCGCCGGCGAACTGATAGTTGTAGTTGCCCTGCGTGACGGGATTGCCCACCAGCGCCGGATCGGGCAGCGGGAACAGGTTCATGATCTGCCGGCCCATCGGATGGATCAGGTTCTGCGGAATGACGTTGCCCGGGAAGCAGCCCGGGCCGCCGGTGTTGACGTTGCACGGCCAGCGTGCTGAACGGATTGCGGATGAAGCGCAGCACGCCGGCGTTGTTCCTCGTCTGCGAGAAGTCGCCGTTGCGTTCCAGCGCCGACGGCATGGTGCTGCTCACCAGGAAGGGATCGGTCCGCGGCAGCAGATCCAGCGAGTAGAAGAAGAACAGCTTGTCGCGCTTCTCGTTGAACGTCGTGCCCGGGATCAGCACCGGGCCGCCCAGGGTGAACGCCGAGTTGTCGTAGCGGTAGCGCGGCTTCGCGCACAGCGGCGACGTGCCGCCGGTCGCGTCGCAGGTGCGGCGCCGGTCCCAGGAGTTCTCGGTCAGCGCTTCGTGCCGCTTGAAGTAGGCCGCCGATCCGCTGAACTTCGAGCTGCCGCTCTTGGTCACGACGATGATGTTGGCGCCACCCGCACGGCCGTATTCGGCCTGGTAGTTCGAGGTCTGAATCTTCACTTCGGCGATCGAATCGAGCGACGGGGTCACGTAGTTGGCCGCGCCGAACCCGGTGTCCTTGCTGGAGACGCCGTCGTACGACATCCCCATCAACTGGTCGCTGAGTCCGTTGATTTGCGTCCCGAGGAACGCATTCCAGCCGGGCGCGTTGCGCACGTTGGTGTCGACGACGCCGGGCATGCCCTGCAGCAGCCCGAGGAAGTCGCGGCCGCGCAGCTGCGTGTCCTTGATCTCGTCGGCCCTGATCGTGCCCGAGCGTTCGCCGCTCTGTGCCTGGGCGTGCACCGCCGAGGCCTCGACGGTCACGACCTCCTCGAGGCCGCCGACATCGAGGGTGATCGGGCGGCACCGCGAGCCGCTCCGTCGCACTCAACACGAGGCCTTTCTGTTCGTAGGTCCTGAACCCGGTCAGCGTGACGCGCAGGTCATACGTGCCGGCAAACAGATTCGTGAACACGAACAGCCCTTCGCTGTCCGTCACCGACATCGCGGGTCGCCGCGGTCGCGGTATTCCGCACCGTCACCGTCGCGCCCGGAACCGCGCCTTTGCTGCTGTCGACCACCGAGCCGCCAATCTGGCCGCTCAGTCCCTGGGCGTGCGCGAGCCCCGGCGTGCCGACCGCCAGGGCCAGGGTCAGGAAAGCGAGGACACCTCTGAAACGTTTCACGTTTCCTCCTCAGGTAATCACTCAGTCAGGTTGTGCGGATTCCACGCGTAAACGATGTCGCGTCCCCGGCCCGCGCCGCAGACGACGCGTCACGTGCCGGACGCATGGTCTATCTCAGCTTTCGTTGGACCTTGTCAACAGAAAACTTGCGCCATACGAAAGCGCGTTGTCAGCTGACGGCGCCTCGAGCAGCGCATTGATGTGTTGGGCGGTGTCACAGACGTGCTGAGCCAGCACCGAGCGGCGCGGGTCGACCATGCGGGTGACAGGCGCGGAGACGCCGATCGAGCCGATCACGAGGCCGCCCCGATCGCGGATCGGCGCGGCCACGCACGAGACGTCCTCCAGGTACTCGCGGTCGTCGATGGAAAAACCCTGGGCTCGCACGCCGGTACACGCCTTGGCGAGATCCGGCAGCGAGACGCACGTGCGGGGGGTGTAGCGCTCGAGCGGAGTGGCGCCGTAGAGGGCTTTCAGTTCCGCGAGTCCGAAGTCGGCGAGCAGCGACTTGCCGTGCGCGGTGCAGTGCAACGGCATCCGCTTGCCGGTCTGCCCGGGGACGATGACGCCCTGGTCGCCGGAGGCGTGGTGATCGATGAAAAAGACTTCGCGCCCGTCGCGAACGGCGAGATGCGCGGTTTCTCCCGTGCGGGTGGCCAGTGCCTTGACCGGCTCACGGCAGATGCTGATCAGCATGCCGCTCCAGTCGTATTCACGCGACAGCCGCCAGATGGCGGGCCCGAGCACATAGTGCTTCCGCCCATTCGGGTTGGCGAGGAAGCCCCGGCGCTTCAGCGTATTGGCCAGGCGAAAGACGCTGCTCGGGTCGATGCCGAGAATCTCGGTCAGTCGAGCCAGCGGAACGGGATCGGCCGACCCCGCCACCGCTTCCAGCAGCGATAGCGCGCGTTCCACGCTTTGTACCGGCGGCGTCTCCACCGCGCCGCTCCTGACTCTGGTGCGCTTTCCGCCTTCGCCAACGCTCTGGTGACCACGGTCCACTGTTCGTCTCCCCATGTCGTTCCGCTCTGCTTGAGCGACGTCGCACGCGAGCGCGCCACTGGCGTGCGCGCCTCACTCGTTGCCGCTTGATCCCGCTCTTTGATCGACTTCATTTCGCCTGCAGCCCGTGCAGCGCGTAGCGTGCCATGGCCTCCGTGTCCTTGTTCTTCAGCATCGCCTTGAGGACCGGTTCCGAACGGGATGAGCCGATGATCGCCAGCTGCCGGCAGATGGCATCCTTGGCGCCGAGCGGGGCCTGGCTTTGCAGAACCTTCAGCATCTTCTGTTCGGCATCGGCCGCGCCTTCCTTCGTCGCGGCGGCGAGGCTGACCTCGCGTTCGAACCGGCGCACCTGGGCGCGATCCTGCCCGAAGTCGTAGCTGGTCATCGCCGCCAGCGCCGTGTCGAACTGGGTGGTGCCGCGCGGACGCGGCGTCGCATCCGCCTCGAGATCGCCGAGCGCGTACTGGGTGCCGGCCAGGAACATCGCCAGCATCCGCGGGTCCCAGAACAGGTCAGGGTTGTGTCCGAGGCTCGTGTAGAAGACGCGGCCCTTGCCGTGCTGCCGAATCCAGGCGACGGGATAGTCGTTGTCGTCGCGCAGGCACTGGCCGTAGCATCGCCCCTGCATCATGTCGGTCGCGTTCGGATCGATGCTGAGGAGCACCCGCACCTTGTCGCGCGAATACGGCGGCCGCCAGGCGGTAGAACTCATCGACGTATTCGAACGGCTTGCCGTCGAAGGCGCGGACGATCGGATGCGTGGGGTCTTCGACGATTGATCGTCGCTTTCTCCGTCGGCTCGCGGTGCGAGGCGCCGGTCGCGCCGAGAATCTCGCCGAACTCGGTCCAGTTCGGCGAGGCGACGCTGGTGCCGTGATTGCCGACGATGCCGCCGCCGTTGGCGACGAACGCGGCGAACGCGGCGCGCATCTCCGGCGTGTCGAAGACGTCACCGACGGTGTTGTTCAGATACACCGCGTCGTATTGCTGCAGGTTTGCCGCGGAGATGGCGCCAGGTTCGCTCGACAGCGTCGCCGTGAAGGCGCCGGTCTTCTCACCCATCAACTGCGCCGCCAGGTTGGCGTGCGGAATCGAGGCGTGGCCGCCGTACTGCTTGCCGTTGTAAATCCCCTGCCGGTCGAAGACGAGGAGCTTCCGCGGCTTCTTGGGAGACGCCAGCGCTTTCGCCGGCAGCGCCGCCTCGATCTTGGCCCGGTCCTCGGGCGAGACTTCGCGGCGCCGGCGTGGCTGCTGCGCCTGGCCGGCGGCCGTCGGCGCCTGCGGCGTGGGCTGCGCCGGCGGCCTGGCGCCTGGCTCGCAGAGGCGCGCTCGTGCGGACCTGCGGCCGAGCGAATCGCCGCGGCAGCACGTGGCGAACGCACAGCACGGAGCTTCTTCATATCGTGTAGCTCCAGGGCGCGCGAATGGCGCGGGAGAGCAGGCGGTTGGCCTGCTCGTCGTTGATGAAGCGCTCCGCCTTCGGATCCCAGCGCAGCTTGCGCTGCAGCTGCATCGCGATGGCGGACTGCTGGCACATCGTTTCCGCGTGCACGGCCGCGGTGATCGGCGAGATCGGCTGCGCCTTCTTCCGGATGGCGTCGAGGAAGTTCTGCTTGTGGTCATCCGAGAAGATGACGTGCTTCTCGTTCGGCCCGATGACCGTCGTCGCCAGCGACTCGGGCTCGGTTTTCACTCCCTGACGGCTGACCCAGATCCAGCCCTTCGACCCGGTCACCAGGCTGGCCATGCTGCCCAGCTCGAACTGCTTGGCTCTCTTCTTGGCGGTGACGAGATCCATGTGGATCACGGTGGGGCCGCTCGCGTATTTCTGTTCGACGGTCCACGAGTACGGCACGTCGCGGATGTCCTCGTAATAGCGCGCGCGCCCTTCGATCTCGGTCGGCGCCGTGTCGTCGGTGTCGAAGAAGAACTGCGCGGCGTCGAGGTCGTGAATGCCCCAGGCCCCGCCGAGACAGCCGAGGCCGTAGTCGCGGATGAACAGCCAGGTGAGCGAGACGCGGACGTCGCTGTACGGCACGTACGGCGAGGGCCCGAGCCACATGTTGTAGTCGAACCCGGCGGGTGGATCCTTCAACGTCTCGGGGGGCTCCGGCTTGGGCGGTGAGCCGCCGGCCGAGCCGATCATGATGTTGCGCACGTCGCCGATGTAGCCGTTCCGGACCAGCTCCGCGGTGAGCCGGTAGTTGACGCTGGAGCGCTGCTGCGTGCCCCACTGGAAGACCACGCCGTATTTCTGCACCGCGGCCCGCAGCGCCAGCCCTTCGGCCAGCGTGACGCTGAGCGGCTTCTCGCAGTAGATGTGCTTGCCGCGGCGCGCCGCCTCGATGCCGATCAGCGGATGCCAGCGTTCCCCGGTGGCGATGACGACGGCATCGATGTCCGGCCGCGCCAGCAGCTCGCGGAAATCGGGATGCGCGGCGCATTTCGAATCGCCATACTGCTGATTGACCGCGCCCTGCGCGCGTTCGAGGGTCTCCAGACGGACATCGGAGATGCCGAGGATCCGGACGTCCGGCATCTTGAGGAAGCCGCTGAACGTGGCCGCCGCCCATCCTCCCGACGCCGATGTGCCCGATCGTGATGCGATCGCTCGGCGGAGTCGTCTGCGATCGGGCGATGACGTGCCGGGGCACGATCATCGGCGCCACGGCCGCGGCCGTGGCGGCGCGCAGGAAATCGCGACGGTTCACCTGCGAACGCGGAGCCGGAGGCATGTTCGACACTCTTTCCTCCCATGGGACGCGAGCGTCTGGCTTGACACCCGGCGGCGCCGTCAGTATAAGAGCTGCGCACTGAGTTTGCGCAATACGCAAACGCGGGTTCAAAAAATATTTCGGCCCTCCGCGCTGACGGAATCAGCGGTGCGCCGGAACAGCGAGGCTATCCGTGGCAGGTTCAGTGAATCGTCGGACGTTCACCAAGGCCGGTACTCGCCGGGCTCGGCGCGGCGGCGATGCCGCAGGTCGCCGCCGGCGCCGCTCCCCAGCCGGCCGCCACCGGCCAGAGCAGCACGCGCGAAGCAGCTTCGCATCGGGTGCACCTCCCTGGTGTGGGGCGTCTTTCCACGAGCACCGGAGCCGCTCGAGACCGCCGTGCGGGACATGTCGGAGCTCGGCTACAAGGGCTTCGAGACGTTTGGCCAGGTCCTGGAGGACTGGGACAAGAAAGGCACGCTCGGACAAGCTGATCTCCCAGCACAAGATTCCGCTCATCTCCGCGTACGCCCCCCTGAACGTGATCGATCCGTCTGTTCGCAAGAACGAAATCGCCACGATCGTCCGCTGGGGCAACATTCTCAAGAAGTACGGCGCCAACTTCATCGTGATCGAGGCCGGCGGCGCCAAACGCACCGGCTACGACTTCGCCGCGCACCGCGCCAACATCGTGGCGGCGCTGAACGACTACGGCAAGGCCTTGGCCGATATCGGCGTGGGCTCGGGCCTGCACCAGCATACCGGGACCGCGATCGAAACGCGCGACGAGGTCTATGCGGTCATGGAAAGCGTCGACACGCGGGTCTTCAAGTTCGCGCCCGACGTCGGTCAGCTGCAGAAAGGTGGTGCCGACGCCGCGAAGGTCATCAAGGACTTCGCATCGATCACCGTGCACATGCACCTGAAGGATTTCGTCAACGGTCCGCACATGGGCGGCTATTCCCCGCTCGGCATCGGCATGGTCGATCTGAAAGCGATCCTCGAGACGATGGAGCAGGCGAATCCGAAGGCGAACATCATGCACGAGCTCGACCCGTCGCGAAACATGCCCTACACGCCGCGTCAGACCGCGGAAATCAGCAAGTGGTATCTCCAGAAGCTGGGTTACATGCTGGGAACCTCATAGGGTTTTCGCGAAACGCACCCTCCAGCTCCTCGATCCGCGGACCGGACCTCCACTGACCCACCGGCTGGCACCGTCACCGTCATCGACACGCTCGCGGTCCGCGCCGACACGTTCGACACCGCGCTGACGGTGCTCGGGATGGCCGAGGGGATGGCTTTGGCGAGAAAGCTGGACCTCGCTGCCCCGCTCTATCGAGCGCATCGCTGCGGGGTTCACCGAGCCGGCGACGCCACGCTCGAGGCGATCGCCGAAAACGTCAACAACTTTGGAGGATGGAATGATTGTCCTGACAGCGAAGTACTTTGCGAAGACAGGGAAGGGCGACGAGGTCGAGGGCTTGCTGCGGCGGATGGCGCCGCTCGTCAGCGCCAATGAACCCGGCTGCAAGCTCTACCACGCCAATCGATCCGCCGATAATCCCGATATTTTCCTGCTCTACGAGCATTATGCCGACCAGGCCGCGCTCGACGCCCATCGCAACACGCCACACTTCAAGGAGATCATCGAGGGCGTCATCGTCCCGCTCCTCGAGAAGCGGGAGCGGGAGCTGTATCAGTCGGTGATCGCGTAGCCGTCCGACATGAAGCTGGTGTCGTTCTTCCTGCCGACGCCGATGGGACCACAGATCCGCACGGGGGCGATCGACGCCGCGGGCGGCATCGTCGATCTCGCCGGGGCCTTCCGTGCGTTGCTGATCGGCGAGGGGCTCCCTCAGGGGGCGGCCGTGCGGATCAGCGAGGCGCTGTTGCCCGGCGACATGGTGGCGCTCATCGAAGGAGGCGAACGCTCACTCGACGCCGCGCGCCGTGCCATGCAGTGGGCGGCTGACGAGGGGCCGGACGGCGGCGGCATACCAGTCGTGCATCAGGCGGAGGGACTTCAATTCCTCCCGCCGGTGCCGCGGCCGCCCCTCCTGCGGGACTTCATGGGGTTCGAGACCCACCTGCGCAACATCTATCCGAAGCTGGGGCGCGAGATCCCGCCCGAACGGTACAAGATTCCGGTCTACTACAAGGGCAACCCCGGCAGCCTGGGGACGCACGGCGACGACATCCCGATCCCCTCCTACGCCACGGCGCTCGACATCGAGTTCGAGCTGGCGATGGTCATCGGCCGGGGCGGGATCAACATCCCATCCGAGCGCGCGCTCGACCACATCTTCGGCTACATGATCTACAACGACTTCAGCGAGCGGGTGATTCAGGCCCGCGAAATGTCGGTCGGTCTTGGTCCGGCCAAGGGGAAGGACTTCGTGCGCGGCCACGTGATGGGACCGTGTTTGGTCACCGCGGACGAGGTTCCCGATATCTACAACCTCCGCATGGTCGCTCGCGTCAACGGCGAGGTCTGGTGCGAGAGCAACTCCGGCACGATCCATTGGAAGTTCGAGCAGATGATCGCCCACGCCTCGACCGATGAGACCCTGCGCCCGGGCGAGATCCTCGGCTCCGGAACGGTCGGCGGCGGATCGGGCGCCGAGCGCGGCACGTTTCTCGGCCGCGGCGACGTCGTCGAGCTCGAAGTCGAACGCCTTGGCACGTTGAGGAATCGAGTTATCTGAATGCCGATCGCCACGATCAATCCCGCCACCGGGGAAACACTGCGGACGTTCGATCCACTGACCGACGCCGAGCTCGACGACAAGATCGCGCACGCGGCGCAGACGTTCCAGACCTACCGCCGGACGCCGCTCGCCGAGCGCGCCGCCTGGCTGCTGCGCGCCGCGGAGATCCTCGAAGCAGAGCAAGGCGCGTTGGGCCGCCTGATGACGACCGAGATGGGCAAGCTGGTCAAGGCCGGCGGCGAGGAAGCGGCCAAGTGCGCCTGGGGCTGCCGGTTCTACGCCGAGCACGCCCCGCGCATGCTCGCCGACGAGCCGGCGCAGAGCACGGCGACGAAGAGCTTCGTCCGCTATCAGCCGCTCGGCCCCATGCTCGCGGTGATGCCCTGGAACTTCCCGTTCTGGCAGGTCTTCCGCTTCGCGGCGCCGGCGCTGATGGCGGGCAACGTCGTGCTGCTCAAGCACGCGTCGAACGTGCCGCAGTGCGCGCTGGCGATCGAGGACGTCTTCCGGCGCGCGGGCTTTCCGGACGGCGCGTTCCAGACGCTGCTGATTCCTCCGGACCAGGTGCAGCGCGTCCTCGACGATCCGCGCGTCGCCGCGGCGACGCTGACCGGCAGCGAGCAGGCCGGCCGCAGCGTCGCCGGCGCCGCCGGCCGGCAGATCAAGAAGACCGTGCTCGAGCTCGGCGGCAGCGATCCGTTCATCGTCATGCCGAGCGCCGACCTGCGCGCGGCGATCGACACGGCGGTCAAGGCGCGCGTCGTCAACAGCGGCCAATCGTGCATCGCCGCCAAGCGGTTCATCGTGGCCGAGGCCGTCGCGGACGCGTTCGAGCGCGGCTTCGCCGAGAAGATGCAGCGCGCTCAAGGTCGGCGATCCGCTGGATCCCGGCCACCGAAGTCGGCCCGCTGGCGACGAGAGCCGCGCTCACCGACCTCGACGATCAGGTGCGGCGCTCGGTCGCCGCCGGCGCGCGCGTGCTGGCCGGCGGCCACGCGCTCGAGCGGCCGGGGAACTACTACGCGCCGACGGTGCTCGCCGATATCGCCGCCGGGTTCGCCGGCTTACGCCGAGGAGCTGTTCGGGCCGGTCGCGGCCCTGTTCCGCGTGCGCGACGCCGACGAGGCGATCCGCCTCGCCAACGACACATCGTTCGGTCTCGGCTCGAGCGTGTGGACCAACGATGCCGCGGAACGCGCGCGCTTCATCGACGAGATCGAGGCGGGCAGGTGTTCGTCAACGGCATGGTGGTGTCCGATCCGCGCCTGCCGTTCGGGGGCATCAAGAACTCCGGCTACGGCCGCGAGCTCGGCGTGTACGGCATCCGCGAGTTCGTCAACGTCAAGACGATTTGGATCAACGACGCAGCCGCCGGGCATCCAGAGAGCCTGACTGAGTCTCGACTGCGGCGCACCGTTCAGAACGCTACCGCGCGGAAGTTCGGTCAGTGTCATGAACGGGTGCGGCGGCCACTCTGCGTCGCGCCCACGACCATTGAGAGGATTCGTGAAACTCAAAGGCAAAGTCGCGCTGGTCACAGGAGCGGCTCGCGGCATCGGCCGCGGCATCGCCGAGGTGTTCGCGGAGGAGGGCGCCGATGTCGCGGTGAACGACATCGGCCGCAGGCCGAACGATGTCGTGGCAGGCGCTGCGCGCGAACGGCCGCAGGGCGATCACCGTCAAGGGCGACGTGGCCAACGTGCGGACGTCGAGCCGATGATCGACAAGGTCTGGAAGGAGCTCGGACCGATCGACATCCTCGTCAACAACGCCGGCATCGAGACGATCGTGCCGTTTCTCGAGCTGACCGACGAGCAGTGGACGCGGCTCGTCGACGTGAACCTGCGCGGCGCCTGGCTCTGCTCGCAGGTCTTCTGCCGGCGCGCGCTCGCCGAGGGCCGCAAGGGCAGCATCGTCAACATCGGCTCGATTCAGGCGGCGAAGGTGCTGCCCGGGCGCACCCACTACGCGCCGACCAAGCTCGGGCTCGAGGCGCTGACGCGCAACATGTCCGCCGAGGTGACGCCGCAGGGCATCCGCGTCAACTGCATCCATCCGGGGCTGATCGATACACCGCATGACGGCGTGGGTGATGAAGGACGCCGACGTGCTGCCGCAGGTCCTGGCGCAGATCTCGCTCGGGCGGGCCGGCGAACCGCGCGAGATCGGCACGGTGGCGGCATTCTTCGCGTCGGACGAGGCCAGTTATCTGACGGGCCAGTCGATCTTCGTGGACGGCGGGTGGGAGGGCAAATGAGCGCGCAGACTCATCGACCTCAGCATGGAGGTCTACAAGGGGATGATGACGTATCCCAACGTCGCCAAGCCGGTCATCATCGAGATGGAGAGCCACAGCGAGATGGCGCGCAGCGTCGGCACCGATCAGTACGGCGTCGACGAGATCACCAATCACTGCATGATCGTCACCGGCGATCACATCGGCACCCACATCGATTCGTGGGGCCACGTGAAGCCGGACGCGCCGCGCGCCGAAGGGATTCCGATCGACTACTGCTACGGCGACGGCGTCGTGCTCGACCTGACCCACAAGCGAGCCGGGCGAGGAGATCACGCCGGGCGACATCGACGAGGCCGAGACGGAAGCTCGATGGCTACCGCATCAAGCCGCTGGACATCGTGCTGCTGCGGACCGACGCCGCGAAGCAGCGGACCGAAAAGAGCTACCTCACCGAATCATCCGGGGATGACGAAGGAAGCGGTGCACGCCGTGCTCGATCGCGGCGTCATGGTGATGGGCATCGACGCCATCGGCTTCGATCCGCCAGTGGCGAAGATGTTCGAGCGGCGCAAGTTCTGGGAGGCCCACCGGGTAATGCGGGAGCGCGAGTACTATCACCTCGAGAATCTCTGCAACCTGCACGAGATCCCGGCGCCGTATCATTCCTTCACCGTCAGCGTGCTGCCCGTGAAGTGGCGGGGCGCATCCGCGGCGCCGGTCAGGGCGGTGGCGATTGTCTAACTCTGACGACGCGGCAGGATGTGACAGGAACGCCGCGGATGGCCGCTGGAACCGATAATTCGTCGATCTTCGAACGGCTTGCCGCCGACAGCGGGTGATTGCCTGACTGGGCTCGCTACCATGGAGCGGCCCGGCTGACGCAACAAGACCATTTGCACGATGCGCAAGCCGCAGCCGCCATCGAAATCTGTCCGGGGCAGCGGTCATACCGCCGCCAGAACGGCCAGGCAGTCCCGCCGCAGGGTCTATCGTTTCGCGGTGATTTCCTCGAAGCGTGGCGTCGCGCGCTCGGCGAAGCCAACGTTCGTGCGTTCGATGAACAGCGCGGCAAGGTTCAGCTTCGTCGCCAGTGCCAGGCCCGTCGTCTGTCCCGAGGACCATCAGCGCTGTGTCGAAGGCGTCAGCGCGAACCGCGAGCGCTCACCCGTCCGCACGCGCTGGGCAAGGCGTGGCCGGGGCGCCCCCCTCAGGATGGAGGAGCCCGGGACAGCCGTGTACGCGCGAGGGAGAGGCATGACCGAGACCGACGGGGCCAGGACCTTCTCTGCCCGGAGGAAGCATGGCCCTCGGAGCACCCCGACCCGGGTACCGGCATGGTCGACCTCCGGCGCGTCGGCGCGAACCCGGACTTCTGGTACCCGGTCGCACTGTCGAAGAACGTGCGCAGCAAGCGGGTGTTCGCGGCGGCCTTCGCCGGTGAGCGCATCGCGCTCTACCGCGGGGAGAGCGGCACCGTGTACGCGCTGGAGGACCGGTGCGCCCACCGTCAGGTGCCGCTGAGCATGGGCGTCGTGGAGGGCGACACCCTGCGCTGCTGCTACCACGCGTGGGCCTACCGGGGCGACGGCCGCATCTCGCAGATCCCGTACCTCTCCAAGGGCGACGGCCGGCCGCCGCGCGGCGTGCGCGGCTACCCCGTCCGCGAGGCGTACGGCCTGGTGTTCGTGTTCCCGGGCGACCCGGACAGGGCGGCCGCCAGCCCGCTGCCCGACCTGCCGGCGTTCGGCTCGCCGCGGTACAAGACCATGACGTACTCCCGGACCGTGCGCTGCCACTACTCGTTCATGCACGAGAACCTCCTCGACATGAACCACCAGTTCCTCCACCGGGGCGTCGTCGGCAAGCTCCACCCCGAACTGCTGGAACTTCCGGACCGACGCACGGTCGGTGGAGGCCAGGTACCTGTTCACCCACGCCGGGGGGAAGCGGAACCGCGGCGCCAGCCTGCTGGCCGCCGAGGGCATCGGCGGCAGCGACTCCCGGGACGTCATGACGATCCGTACCGCATACCCGTACCAGACCCTCGACCTGGTCCCGGAGAACGCCGAGCGGCCGGCCTTCCGCCTCTGGGTCGCCTACGTGCCCGAGGACGCCGAACAGCGCCGATGCCACACCTACGGCCTGCTCATGATCGAGAAGCCCCGGGTTCCCGGCGCACTGCAGCTGGCCTGGCCGCTCATCAGGCGCTTCACCGAGCGCGTGTTCGCCGAGGACCGTATGGCCGTCGAGGCGGAGCAGCGGGCTTGGGACGAGCAGGGCGAGGACCGCAATCACGAGGTGTTCTCCCTGATCCTGGACGTCCGCGAGGTGCTGCGGGCCAACGGCGTCCCTCTCCGGCCCCGGGCCGCCGCGTGCGGCGCCGCCTCGGCGACCGGCTGTTGAGGGACCCGAGGGTCCCGGCCCGCGGCCCCTGATGGTGCGGCGCTTCACGGCCTTGGGTCGGTGCGGCGCCACCGTGGGCGGGCGTCGTGGCCACGGCGTCCGGCGGCCGAGGTGCAGCGCGGGCACTGGCGCTGTACCCGGTCCGTGGCGCCGCCGGACTCCGGGAAGGTTTCCGGCCGGCCGACGTGCGGGAAGCGGATCAGCTGGGAACGGCTGAGGGAAAGCCCGCAGACGGTCTCGTTCCGGCCCGGCTCCCAGGCGTGCACCTCGCCGGAGGGCAGGCGGCGCCGGCCCTCCTCCTCGTCGGTCCACTGTCCTGACGCCGCGACGGCGTACTGCCTGGTGCGTGCCACGGCGTGTGCCGCCGGTCAGCCGGCCGCGTGGTCGACGCGCAGCCGCACCTGCTCCTCCAGCCGCTCAAGGCTGGTGTCCAGCGCGTCGGCGACGGCCCGCTCGCCGGGATCGTGGCTGCCGTCGAAGAACGACAGGTGCACCGTCACCTCGCTGGCTCCGCTGCCCAGGCCGGCGACCTGGAGCCATCCCGCGTAACTGCCCTGGTCACGGGTGCCCCACTCGATCCGCATCTGCTCGCGCCGGGCGCGCAGCAACGCGGAGGTGTCCTCGTCGGTGCGGTCCTCGTGCACGGTGACGCCCGGCAGTTCCTCGGCCCGCACGTGCAGGGCTCCTGGCAGCCAGGCGTCCAGTCGGCCGATGTTCGCGGCCTCGTCGAAGACATGCTCGGGTTGTGCGGGCATCGTGCGTGAACGTTCGTACTCGGTCATCGCGTCACCTGCCTCGCCTCGGGGGCGTACAGCGCACCGCGTTCCCGGCCTCCTGGGCCCTAACCGTCCACGGACCGCTCCCGTGCGCTCCAGACCCGCCCGGCACCGTGTGGCACCGGGCGGGTTGGCCGCCAAAGGGGGAGTGGGGTCAGAACTTCGGGCGAGGGGACTGGGCCTGCACGAGTTCCTCGGCCTCTGCCTCCGTCTCGACGGAGGGCGGGGAGCCGGCCAGGGGCTTGTTGGCGGTCTCCCGCATGCACAGGACCGCGATGACACCGACGACGGCGGCCGCCCGTGGCGTAGTAGGCCGGCATGAGGGTGGAGTCGAAGGCGCTGATCAGAGCGGTGATCACCAGGGGTGTCGTGCCGCCGAAGATCGAGGTGGCGAGGTTGTAGGCGACCGAGAGGGAGCCGTAGCGCACCTGGGTGGGGAATATCGCCGGGAGCGCCGCCGACATCGTGCCGAGCATCGTCACCAGGGAGAGCCCCATCAGCAGCAGGCCCAGGGCGATGAGGACGACACTGCCCTGCCGGATGAGCAGGAAGGACGGCAGGGACAGGAAGAGGAAGCCGAGCATCCCCGCCATCAGCAGCGGCTTGCGCCCGAAGCGGTCCGAGAGCCGCCCGACCTGGTTGATGACGCACATCTGCAGCACCATCACCATGAGCAGGATCAGCAGCCCGTGGTTGGTGGCGTAGCCCAGCTCGTCGGACAGGTACGTCGGCATGTACGACAGCAGCATGTAGTCGGTGATGTTGTACGCCGCGACGAGCGCGAGGCACAGCAGCAGCGGCCGCCAGTAACGGGTGAAGATCTTGCCCAGGTCGGCGGCGGCCGAGGTCTCCACCGCCTCGGCGGCCTCGCTCGCCTTGACCTGGCCGCCCTCCAGCTTCTGGAAGGCGGGCGTCTCGTCCAGCTTGAGCCGCAGGTAGAGGCCGATGAAGCCGAGCGGGGCCGCGACCAGGAAGGGGATGCGCCAGCCCCACTGCAGCATCTGGTCGTCGCTCAGGAGGCTGTTGCAGGAGGACGACGAGGCCGGAGGCTCCGACGTAGCCGGCGAGCGTGCCCGAGCTCAAGGAAGCTGCCGAAGAAGCCGCGCCGCTTGTCGGGCGCGTACTCCGCGATGAACGTCGAGGCGCCCCCGTACTCCCCGCCGGTCGAGAAGCCCTGCACCAGCCGGAAGAAGATCAGCAGGGCCGGGGCCCAGAGGCCGATCGACGGCGTGCGAGGGGACCAGACCGATGGCGAAGGTCCCCACCGCCATCATGATCATGGTGAGGGAGAGGATGCGCTTGCGGCCGATCTTGTCGCCGAGCGGCCCGAAGACCATGCCGCCGAGCGGGACGCACCAGGAAGGCCACGGCGAACGTCGCGAAGGAGCTGAGCAGCTGGGCGGTGTCGCTCCCCGAGGGGAAGAAGACCTTCCCGATGGTCACGGCCAGATAGCTGTAGATGCCGAAGTCGTACCACTCCATCGCGTTGCCGAGGGCGGCGGCCTTCGTGGCGCGCTTGACCGCCGCGTCGTCGGTCACGGTGATGTCGCTGCGGCGCAGCTTCGGGTGGCGTCGTTTCTCGATCGCGCGGAACAGAATGCGGTGTCGTCTCACAGCCGCGGGATCCACCGACTCGTCATTGTCGGGCGCCGCCATTACGTCGTTCCTTTCGCCGGTCGTCTTCCCAACCACCACGCCTGCACAGTTCTCGCGTGCTCAAACGCGCGTCCGCGTCACAGACGATCTTCCAGGCGTCTGCCCGGCCTTCCGTTTCCGACACGGGACGGAGGGCGTCCGCCCGGATCCGCTTGCGGGCCGTCGCGTGTGCCCGTCCTCTGGTGGGGGAACTTGATTCGCCCGGGCGGAAGATGCGCGCCCGGTGAGAGGAGCCCATGTGACAGCGTCGGCGGCGGGCGGCCGGGACCAGGGCGCGCAGGAGACGGCCGGGTACGAGCCGGACCCGCACCGGTGGCGGGCCCTGTGGGTCACGCTGGTGGCCGGCTTCATGAGTCTGCTGGACGTCTCGATCGTGGCGGTCGCCCTGCCCTCCGTCCAGCGCGGCCTGCACGCCTCTCCCGCGCAGGTGCAGTGGGTGGTGTCCGGATACGCCCTCGCCTTCGCTCTCGCCCTCGTCACCGCCGGCCGCCTCGGTGACGCGCTGGACCGCCGCCGCATCTTCCTGCTGGCCCTCAGCGGCTTCGTGGTCTTCAGCGCGGCCTGCGGGGCGGCCACCAGCATCATGCTGCTGGTGGCCGCCCGCCTCGCCCAGGGCCTGGCGGCCGGTTTCATGGCGCCCCAGAACTCCGCGCTGATCCAGCAGATGTTCCGTGGCGCCGAACGCGGCCGAGCCTTCGGGTTCTTCGGCGCCACCGTCGGCATCTCCTCCGCCGTCGGACCGCTCGCCGGCGGCGTCATCCTCGCCCTGACCGAGGGCGCCCAGGGCTGGCGGTGGATCTTCTACGTCAACGTCCCCATCGGCATCCTCGCCGTCCTCCTCGGCCGCCGCCTGCTGCCCCGCACCCGCCGGTCCGGCCGGGGACATGTGGACCTGCCCGGGGTCCTGCTCCTCGGCCTCGGCGTCCTCGCACTCATGTCCCCGCTGGTCCAGGCCGGCTCCGGCGGCGTCGAGCGGCTGTGGTGGCTGTTCCTCGCCGGTGCCGCGCTCCTGGGAGCCTTCGCCTGGTGGCAGCGCCGCCTCGTGGCCCGCGGTACCCAGCCGCTGCTCGATCCGCGCCTGTTCACCACCGTGCGCGGCTACGCCGTCGGTGCCGGCGTCGGCACGCTCTACTTCGTCGGCTTCAGCGGCGTCTGGCTGGTCTTCGCGCTCTTCTACCAGAACGGCCTGGGCTTCTCCCCGCTCCGGTCCGGCCTCGCCGTGACCCCCTTCGCCCTCGGCTCGGCCTGCGGGGCCGCGGGCGCCGGGCGTCTGGTGGACCGGGTCGGGCGCCTGCTCACCGTGGGTGGCCTCACGGCCGTGATCGTCGGCCTCGGCGGCACCGCGCTGCTGCTCCGCTTCGCGCCCCTCGACATCGCGCCCTGGGCCGCCGCCCCGGTGCTGTTCCTCGGCGGCGTGGGCAGCGGCTGCGTGATCTCCCCGAACATCACCATGACCCTGCGCGACGTGCCCGTGCACATGGCGGGCGCGGCGGGCGGCGCCCTGCAGACCGGGCAGCGGCTCGGCGCCGCGGTGGGCACCGCCGCCCTGCCCGGCCTTTTCTACCTGGTGCTCAGCGGGAGCGACGACTACCGCGGCGCCCTCGTCATCGCGCTGGGCGCCGCCCTCGTCGGCATGGCGGCCGCCCTGGCTCTCGCGACGTTCGACTGGCGGCGCGACCGGCGGGCCCGGCAGGGGCACGGGACCTGCCCGGAGGATGTCGCCAACAACCCTGTGCACGCCCGGCAGACCTGATCCTCACGAGGCCGGCCCTTACGTGGCCTGCGGCTGAGGTTCCCGCGGTGCGGAGGGTGCGTCGCCGTCCAGGTCGCCGCGGAGAGCGGCGATGGCGAAGGCCGTCATGGAGGCCAGCAGGAGCAGCGCGAGCGGACCCCAGATCGCGGGTATCGCCCACATCGGCCAGTCATTGGCCGACTGGGCCCAGAGCGTCAGGATGGCGGTGCCGCCCAGGCCGACGCCGTGCCACCGCACCACCATCCCCGCTTTCGCGTGACGCCGGCCGCCCCGTGCGAGGAGTGGCCACAGCCCGCCCACAAGGGCCGTCAGGCCGAACGACAGACAGGCCAGCGCGCCGCCCAGACGGTCCTCGGGCCACCCCACGGGCCCGGAGGACGTCTGCTGCCGCCGCCCGTCGGCGTCCCGTACCTCGACGACCCGCCCGTCCCAGATCAGACCGACGACCTGGTCGTCCGGCTCCATCTCGGACACCACGGGGCCGGCCTGAAGGAAGGTCACCTCCCACGGTTTGCCCGACGGCAGCACCAGTTCCGCTTCCGGGGACGCGTTCCTCTCACCACGGTTCGTGTCGGCGCTGCGGACGGTGAACTCCTGCTCCCACACACACCCCGAAGCCCGCACCGGAACAGAGGCGCAGGCCGGCGCGGCACGGAAGTCCCGCTCCCGCTCCAGCGCTCCGCGGATCTGGAGGGCCGACGCCACCCCGAAGACCAGAGCCACGACAGCGATCAACACCCAGGCAACGGACCGTAGCGCGTTGCTTCCCGACGACCCCACCGTGCCTCATCCCCCCCCACTGGCGCGGAACCCGCAGTTTTGGGAACACGCCGACGGATCACCGCCCATGCCCGCTACCCGGCGGTATAGACGCGGCGGCCTTCGACAAAGGTTCCCAGGACCCGACTCGCGGCGATCTCCTCGGGCGGGCCCGTGAACGGGTCGCGGTCGAGGACGACGAGGTCGGCCGACTTGCCGACGGTGACGCTGCCGGTGGTGTCGTCGAGGTGGTTCACATAGGCGCTGCCGGCCGTGTAGGCGGCGATGGCCGTGCCCAGGTCGAGGCGCTGCTCCGGGAGGAAGGCCGGGGTGCCCTCGGGTGCGCCGGGGGCGATGCGGTTGACGGCGACATGGATGGCCTGGAGCGGGTCCGGGCTGCTGACCGGCCAGTCGCTGCCCGCGGCGAGCGTCGCGCCGGCGCGCAGCAGATCACCGAAGGGGTACTGCCACGCGCCGCGCTCCGCGCCCAGGAAGGGCAGCGTCAGCTCGTCCATCTGCGGCTCGTGCGCGGCCCACAGCATCTGCAGGTTGGCGCTCGCGCCCAGGGTGCGAAAACGCGGCAGGTCGTGGGGGTGGACGACCTGGAGGTGCGCGAGGTGGTGCCGCGTGTCGCGACGGCCGCCCGCCGCCCGGGCGGACTCCACCGCGTCGAGCGCCTCACGCACCGCGCGGTCGCCGAGCGCGTGGAAGTGGACCTGGAAGCCGAGCGCGTCGAGCTCGGTGACGTACTTCCTCAGCTCTCCCGGCTCCACGAAGCTGATTCCGCTGTTGTCCGAGGCACAGCCGCAGCCGGTCAGGTAGGGGTCGAGCAGGGCGGCGGTGTGGTTCTCGGCGACGCCGTCCTGCATGATCTTCACCGTGCCGGCGCGGAACCGGCCCCGGCTCAACTCGTCACGACGGGCGACCAGTTCCGCGATCTGCTCGGCGCCGCGCTCGCGGTCCCACCACAGCGCGCCGACGACGCGGGCGGTGAGCAGGTCCTGGTCGAGGGCGGCCTGGTAGACGGGCGCCGGGTCGGTCATGTTGGTGTACGTGCCGATGATGGCGTCCTGCCAGGCGGTGACGCCGTGAGAGTGCAGCACGGCCTGGGCACGCAGCAGGGCGGCGAGCTGTTCCTGGGGCGTGGGATTCGGCACCAGCCTGCCCACCAGGTGGACCGCGCCCTCCTGGAGCATCCCGGTGGGTTTTCCCTCGGCGTCGCGCTCGATGCGGCCGTCGGCGGGGTCGGGCGTACGGGCGTCGAGGCCCGCGCGTTCCAGGGCCCGGCTGTTGACCCAGGCGCCGTGGTGGTCGCGGTTGGGCAGGAAGACGGGGCGGTCCGGGACGATCGCGTCGAGGGCGGCGGCGGTGGGGGAGCCGCCGGGGAACGCCTCCAGGGACCAGCCGCCACCGGTGATCCACTCGACGTCCGGGTGCTCGTCGGCGTAGGCCCTGATCCTGCGCAGATACTCCGCCGGGTCGACGGTGTCGCCGAGATGGCACTGGCCGAGCTCGATGCCCGCGCCCAGCGGATGGACGTGGGCGTCCTGGAAGCCGGGCAGCAGCAGCTTCCCGGCCAGGTCGACGACCTCGGTGCGCGGCCCGATCAGCTCGTGCACCTCGTCGTGACCGACGGCGGCGATCCGCCCGCCGCGCACGGCCACTGCGGTGGCGCGGCTGCGGGCGGGATCGACGGTGTGCACGGGGCCGCCCGTGAAGACGAGATCGGCCGGTCCCGTGGTGTGGGGGTGCGACATGAGGGTGAACTCCATGGGGGTGGCTTCAGACCGCTGTGCGGTCCATCGGGAGGGTGAGGGCATCGGCGTCGGTGCCGCGCCCCGTCGTGAAGTACGGCGAGCGCCGGAGGTACTTGGCCACGGCCGCCATGCCGAGCCCGGCGAGCACGATCACGGCGGGCAGCGAGAACATGAACCAGCCGTTGTCCGGGCTCAGTTCGAAGTGATCGCTCATGGTCAGGTACGAGTATCCGAGGTAGCCGCCGAGGCCGAGCAGCACCAGCCCGGCCACGGCGGGCACGACGAAGGCGAGCAGTGCCTCTCGCGGTCCTTCGTGCCGCGCGGAACGGAAGCGCACGGCGCAGGCGAGCGCGGTGAGGCCGTAGTAGAGGGCGACGATCAGGCCGATGGCGTTGACGGCGGCCAGCAGCATGTCGCTCAGCTTGGGTATCGCGAAGGCGAGCAGGGCGATCACGGCGGCGACGGTCATCACGACGACCGTGCCGACGGCCGGCGTGCCGTACCGCGGGTGGATCCGGGTCCACAGCGGCCCCATGGTGCGGTCGCGGCCCATGGCGAGCAGTCCGCGTGCCGTGGGAATCATGGTGGCCTGCACGGAGGCGACGGCGGAGAACATCAGGGCGACCAGGGGCAGGGTGGCCCAGGGCTCGGCGGCCAGTTTCGCCCCGAGGTAGGGGAGGGCCTGGGGGCCGTTGCGGACGAGTTCGGCCAGGCTCATCTCCCGCTGGAAGGCGACCGAGGCGAAGAGGAACAGGCCGAGCATGGCGAAGAGGGCGATGAGACCGCCACGGGCCGAGTCGCCCGGGCGCTTCGTCTCCTCGGTGACGCTGAAGGCCGCGTCCCAGCCCCAGAAGAAGAACACGGCGAGGACCATGCCCTGGGCGAAGCTGGTGCCGCTGGAGATCTCGAAGGGGTTGAACCAGGAGAGGGAGAAGGCGTGGTCGCCGGTGACCAGGGCCCAGCCGCAGAAGCCGAGCAGCACCGTGTACTCGAAGACCAGCAGGACGAACTGGAACCGGGTGGCGGCCCGCATCCCGGTGACGGCCAGGGCCGTGAGGGCCAGGAGGATCACCAGCCCGACCGCCGTGCTGACACCGGTGGACGTCGGATCGAGGGCGATACCGGCGAGGCTGGTCAGGCCGGCCTTGTTGGCGAAGAGCAGGACGACCGAGCCCATGATCGCGCTGGTGTAGGCGCAGAAGATGACCGAGCCGACCAGCGTCACCCAGCCGGTCAGGAAGCCGGGCCAGGGGCCGAGGGACCGGCCGACCCAGACGTAGCCGTTGCCGCAGTTGGGTTCCGAGCGGTTGAGGCGGGCGTAGGCGGTGGCGATGCCGAGCACCGGCAGGAACGCCAGGAGCAGAAGCGCCGGGGCCTGGAGGCCCACCACGGTGGCGATCGTGCCCATGCCGATGGCGATGCTGGTGGTGGCCGCGGTACTGGACGCGGCGATGGCGACGCCGTCGACGACGCCGAGCGAACGGCGCAGGGCGGGTCGTGGCGGCAGAGGTACGGACGACATGAAGGGCTCCTCGGGGGACGGGGTGGGAAGAGCCGCGCGGGAATGCGATGGAACAACCGGTGTCCACATTGGGTCAACCCTGTTGACGTAAGGCCACGAGGGTCGTTCACTTGCTCGGTACGCGATACCGGCCGGCGTGGAACGAGAGGACCCGACCATGGCCACCCGTGTCCCGCAAGAGCGCAAACGCCGGCGGCCCACCCGTTCCGGCATCATGCTGTCGGAGCACCTGATCGTGGAGACCGCCCTCCGCCTGATCGGGGAGCACGGCCCCGAGGCGCTGAGCGTGCGCCGGCTCGGTGCGGCACTGGGCTGCGACCCGACCGCTCTGTACCGCTACTTCCACGGCACCGACGACCTGGTGCTCGCCATCGCCGACCGGATCATCGGCGACGCGATGGCCGGTTTCGTCCCCGGCGACGACTGGGTGGCCTCGCTGCGCGAGATGGCCCTGAGAGTGCGCGCCGGATACCTCGCCCACCCCCGGGCGGCCGCCATGGCCGCACACCGCGTCACCCGGCGCCACAACGAGATCCACGCCGTGGACACCGGCATCGGACTCCTGCTGACCGCGGGCTTCGCACCGGCCGACGCCGCACGGCTCTACCTGGCCTTCATCGACACCGTGCTCAGCCACGCCGCCACGGAGGCGGCGTTCCACGCCCTCCCGCGACACCAGCGCGAGGCCGACCACCGGGCATGGCGGGACGACTACCAGGACCTGGACCCGGAAACGTACCCGTCCCTCACCACGGTCCGACCCGAGCTGCCGGGAATGGCGGACAGCTCCTTCGAACTGGCGGTGGACCTACTGCTGGAGGCCCTGACAGCACGAGCCCCGGCGGGCCGGCGCTCCCGCCGCTGACCCGGGCGGTCAGGTAGTCGACCGTGAAGGCCGATCCCTCGACAGGGCCGCGATGCCCCCGTCGAAGGTGATCGGCGGCTCGAACTCCAGGTCGCGGCGGGCGGCTTCGACGCTGAACCAGTGGGGGTGCACGAGCTCGGCGACGAGGAAGCGGCTGAGCGCGTGGGCGCAGCGGCGGCCGGCTCCTCAAGTGGAAACGGCCGCCGCGCCGCCTGCGGTCACACCACTTCGGCCTGCCCCGGCGTGTCGTCCAGGAAGCCGCCCGACTGGTGCTGCCACAGCTTCGCGTAGGCACCCTCGATCGCGAGCAACTCCTGGTGCGTGCCCTGCTCGACGATCCGTCCACGGTCGAGGACGACGAGCTGGTCCATGCCGGCGACCGTGCTCAGCCGGTGCGCCACCACGAGCGCTGTCCGCCCGTCCATGAGCCGCCACAGCGCCTCCTGGACGAGCAGCTCGCTCTCGGAGTCCAGGGCGCTGGTCGCCTCGTCGAGCAGCAGGATCGGCGCGTCGCGCAGGATCGCCCGGGCGAGGGCGACACGCTGGCGCTGGCCGCCGGACAGCTTGATGCCGCGCTCGCCCACCATGGTGTCGAAGCCGAGTGGCAGTGCGTCGGCGAACTCCGTGACATGGGCCGCCTCGGCCGCGCGGCGGATCTCTGCGTCGGTGGCGTCCGGCCGGGCGAACGCGATGTTGTCCCGCAGGGTGCGGTGGAACATCGCCGGGTCCTGCGGCACGTAGGCGATCCGGCTGCGCAGCTCGGCCTGGCGCACCCGGCTGATGTCCTGACCGCCGACCAGGATGCGGCCGGCGTCGATGTCGGTCAGCCGTAACAGCAGCCGGGTGAGTGAGGTCTTGCCGCCGCCGGACCGGCCGACCAGGCCGAGCTTCGCGCCGCTCGGCACGGACAGGTCGAGTCCGTCGAACAGCGGCCGGCCGCCCCGGTGGGCGAAGGTCACCTTCTCGAAGCGGACGTCGGCGGCCCGGGGCCGCAGTGGCTCCGGTGCCGGCGGGTCGAGCACGGTGGGCGGAGTCAGGAGCAGTTCGGTGAACTGCGCGGCCTCCGTCATCGAGTTCTCCAGCCGGCGGTATATCTGGTTGAACTCGAACATGATCCGGGTCGCGTTGCTGTAGTAGGTGAACGCGACCACGATCGCCTCCACGCCGTGCGCGCCCCCGGCGAGCGTGACCGCGAGCAGCAGGCCCATCGCGTTGGTGAGCACGGACAACGGTGCGACCAGCGTGTCGATGCGCAGGTTGCCGTAGTCCCAGGACCGCACGGTGAGTTGGCGCGACGTCGCGACCCGGGAGCGGTGCTCGGCCGCCTCGCGCTCCTCGGCGGCGAACGCCCGTACCGTGTCCATGTTCATCAGGCTGTCGGCGACATGGCCCGACACCCGGGCGATCGCCTCCTCACGCTGGTCGACGAGCGCCTGGCGGCGACGGATGAGCGGCACGACCAGCGCCGCCGTCAGCGCGATCATCACCACGAGACCGACGACGAGCAGCGGTTCGTAGCGCCACAGCACCACCGCCCCGAAGACCAGCGGCACGAAGCTCCCCACGATCTGGAACGTCAGCGTGTCCACGAACTGCTCGAAACGGGAGGCGAAGCTCAGGACCCGCTTGGTCAGCGAACCGGCGAAGTTGTCGTGGAAGAACGCGGCGTCCTTGGCGAACAGCTCGTCCATCCCGATCACGTACAGATGCTCGATGCCGAGGGCTTCGAGACGGAAGAGGCAGTGCAGGGCGACGCGCCACACCGCTTCCGCGAGCAGCAGGACGCCGGCGAAGCCGAGGACGTAGGGCAGTGCCGAGCTGACCGTGACGTCCTTGTCGCCGGCGATGTCGCCGACGAACTTGGCGACGATCAGTGGCGCCACGTAGTTGATTCCGATGTTGCCCAGTGCCATGAGCAGCATCGCGGGTGCCGTCAGCCGGCGGAACCGGGCCAACTCCCGTCCGTAGTAACGAAGTGCGAGAAGTACCGAGCGCTTGCCCGGCTGAACCCTGCGAGAATCAGGCGTTTCCATCCCACCCCTGTGTCGTCCTGCGGCGGCCCGCCACGCGCTGACGCGGGCAGGGGCCATCGCCGCAACGAATGTGTGGATTTCGGGCCGAGTCCGGAAGTGTCCCGCGGCGACGACCACGGCGTCCAAGCGTTTTCCGGCCGGGCGGTGGTGCGCGGGGGAGCGCCAAGGGGCGCGGCGGCGTATCGGGACCGGTCCGGCCGGTCCCGTCATGTGGTCGTCGTCGACGGACTCGTCTTGGGACGTCCTCCATTCGGACGACGACGGGGGTTGTCCTCCCGCTCAGAGACCCCTCTGCCGCTCAGAGACCCGCTCGGGTGAACGTCATATGCGTGACTCCGCTGGGCGAGGAGGTGGCCTCGACCTCGTAGTCCTTCTCGAGGCCCTCCAGCCCGTCCCAGAGGCGTACCCCGCGGCCGAGCAGGATCGGGACCACCGCGACGTGGAGGTGGTCGATGAGCCCGGCGGCAAGGAAGTCGCGGATCACGCTGGGTCCCCCGCCGATGCGTACGTCCTGGCCGTCCGCGGCCTCGCGGGCCGTCTCGAGCGCCTTGGCGGGCGAAGCGTCGAGGAAGTGGAACGTCGTGCCGCCCTCCATCTCGATCGACGGGCGCGGACGATGGGTGAGGACGAAGGCCGGTGTGTGGAAGGGCGGGTTGGGCCCCCACCACCCCTTCCACTCCGGGTCCTCGTGCCATCCGGGGTGGCCGAACTTCCCGGCTCCCATGATCTCGGCACCGATCCCGGGCGTGAACTGCCGCACGAAGGCGTCGTCGAGGCCGCCGGTCCCGCCGGGCCGGCCGATCCTCTCGTGCCACCATCGGGTGGCGAACATCCACTCGTGCAGCCTTTCACCGGCATGGCCGAACGGCGCCTCACGGCTCAGACCCTCACCGGTGGCGAAGCCGTCGAGCGAAATGGAGAAGTTGTGTACGCGAGCGAGTGACATGGCTGGCGACTCCCGTCCTTCTCGAAACGTCCCGTGCCCATTCTTGCCAGGTCTCAGCGTCGCGAGCACCCTGCGCGTCGCCCGCGACAAGGTACGCGCCCACATCCCCGAGGGGGAGGACCCGCCCGGCGGGTCATGACACAGGGTCGCTGTCCGGGCGCAGGGTGAAGACCCGGTCGAGACCGACGAGGGTGAGGACGCGCAGCAGATTCGCCGGTACGCCGGCCAGGACGATGTCGGCGCCGGCGGCCAGGGCGTGCTGGCGGGCGGCTAGGAGGGCGGTGATGCCGGAGGAGTCGCAGAACTCGAGGCCGGACAGGTCGAGGACCAGGCACTGTCCCGGTGTCAGCAGGAGCCGGTCGACCTGGCGGCGCAGTTCGGGGGCCTGGTCGTAGTCCAGGTCGCCGGCCACGTGCAGAACGGGGCCGGTCGCGGCGTCGCGGTGGTTGATGGTCAGCGTCTTCATGAGGGAAGGCTCGTTGCGGGGCGTATGTGGGGAGAGTCGGCGGGGACACCGAGGGCGAGCAGGGCGGTGTCGTCGTCCAGCCCGTCGCCGAAGCTGTCCAGCAGCCCGGTCAGGGCGGTGATCACCTCACTCGGGGCGGCGGGAGCGTGGTCGGCACCGAAGGCGCGCAGGGCCTCCTCGCCGTACAGGTCGTCACGGCCGGGCCCGGTGCGGGCCTCGGTGAGCCCGTCGGTGTACAGCACGATCGTGTCGCCGGCGCCCAGGACGGTCTCCGCGGTGCCGATCGGTGCGGCGGGCAGGACACCGACGAGCAGGCCGCCGGGGGTGGGCAGGAACTCGGCGCGGCCGTCGGAGCGCAGGACGAGCGCCGGCGGGTGACCGCCGGAGGCGAGGCGCACAACCGTCGGACCGTGGTCACCGCCGGGTTCGACGATCCCGAAGATGCAGGTGCAGTAGCGGGGGTCGCCGTCGGCCGTGTACCGCTCGTGCAGTACGGCGTTCAGCGTGGCCAGGGCGGCGGCCGGCTCCGGGTCGTGGTGGGCGGCGGCCCGGAGGGTGTAGCGGGTCAGCGAGGTGAGGGAGGCGGCCTCGGGGCCCTTGCCGCACACGTCGCCGAGGAAGAACGCCCACCGGTCGCCGGCGACGGGGAACAGGTCGTAGAAGTCGCCGCCGAGCTGGTCCGGGGCGGCCGTGTGGTAGTGGACGGCCCTCTCGAGACCCGGTACGGCGGGCAGCGAGTCCGGCACGAGGGACCGCTGCAGCACGGCGAGCGCGTCGGCCAGCCGGGCCCGGTCGGACTCGGCCTGCCGCCGGGCCTCGTCCGCTTCGGCGTGGGCCCGCTCGGCTTCCTTGCGGCGGCGCAGGAGTTCCGTTTCGTAGGAGCGGCGGTCGGAGGCGTCGAAGACGGTGACACGGATCAGCAGGGGTTCGCCCTGCGTGCCGTACTTGACCACGGCGGAGACCAGGACCGGCAGCCGCCCACCGCCCTGGCGTTTCAGGTCCAGGGCGATGCCCCGCAGCTCGCCCTGCATGCGCAGCAGCGGCGCGAAGTGCGTCTCGTGATAGAGCTTTCCGCCGATGGTGAGCAGATCCGTGAAGCGCTTGCGGCCCACCACGGCCTCGCGTTCCAGGCCGAGCCAGTTCAGCAGGGTGGTGTTGATCTTGGCGATGGTGCCGTCCATCATCGTGGACAGGTAGCCGCACGGTGCCGACTCGTACAGGTCCTCCGCACTGTCCTCCAGCAGCGCGTGGAACGTCGCGTCCGTGCGTGCCTCGCCTCCGGTCCCGGCAGGCTCCGGCGCGCCGTTCGCGCGACACATCACTGCAGGGACTCCAGGAAGTCGAGGATCGCCTCGGCGGTGGCCTCCGGCGCGCTCAGCTGCGGGCAGTGCCCGGTGGCGTCGAGGGTGACCAGGCGGGAGGAGGGGATCGACGTGTGCACGTAGGCGCCGACCTCGCGGGGCGCGATGGCGTCCTGCTCGCACTCCAGCACCAGAGTCGGCATGGACACGCCCTTGAGGTCCTCGCGGCTGTCGCTCAGGAAGGTCGTACGGGCGAAGACGCGGGCGATGTCGGGGTCGGTGGCGCAGAAGCTGTTGGTCAGTTCCTGGCCCAGCTCGGGCCGTTCAGGATTGCCCATGATGACCGGGGCCATCGCGGACGACCAGCCCAGGTAGTTCGCCTCCAGGGAGTCCAGCAGCTCGTCGATGTCCTCGGTGCTGAAGCCGCCGCGGTATCCCTCGTCGTCGATGTAGCACGGCGACGGCGTCACCATCACGAGCGCCCCGATCCGCTCCGGCGCGGCCTGCGCCGCCAGCACCCCGACCATGGCACTGACCGAGTGCCCCACGAACACCGCCTGCCGGAGGTCCAGCTCCTCGCACACGTCGACGACGTCGGCGGCATAGCCGTGCAGCGAGGAGTACCGCTCCTCACTCCATGCCGACAGATCCGACCCGCCGGAGCCCACGTAATCGAAGAGCACCACCCGGTAGCGCTCGGCCAGAACGGGCACCACCAGGCGCCACATGTTCTGGTCGCAGCCGAACCCGTGGGCCAGGAGCAGCACCGGCGCTTCGTCGCGGCCGGTGATGTTCACGTTGTTCCTGCGGCGGATGTCCATGTGGACATGGTCCCACCTTGCCCGGCACGGTTCGACGGCAGGCCGGGCAGGGTCATGGCCGTCCTCGCCCGGGGCGGGCGACGTCGTGTGCCGTGGGCCGCCGTCCCGCACCTCAGCCCCCCGAGCTCTCCCTCACGATGAGCCGGTGCCCGGCCACATGGTCGCCCGGCGGCATGGTGTCCGGGGCGTCGATCCGGGCCAGCAGCTGGGAGACGGCGGCCCGGGCGATCTCCTGCTTGTCGGGGGCGACGGTCGTGAGGGTGGGGACGCTGAAGCGGGAAGCCTCTATGTCGTCGAAACCGATCACGTCGAGATCGCCCGGCACGGAACGGCCCAGCTCGTGCAGGGCCCGCAGCGCGCCCAGGGCGAGGTGGTCGTTCAGGCACAGCAGCGCGTCCGGGCGGGGGCCGCGTTCCATCAGCGCGACGGCGGCCCGCGCGCCGTCCTGCCAGTGGTAGGCGTCCACCTGCACCACGAGAGCGGGCTCGAAGGGCAGGCCGGCCGCTGCGAGGGCGTCGCGGTGGCCGTCGGTGCGCAGCCGGTCGGTGCCCTGGCGGCCGCACAGGGCGCCGCCGACGACCGCGATGCGCCGGCGGCCCCGGGCGATGAGGTGCTCGGTGGCCTCGCGCGCCGCCCTCACGTTGTCGATGCCGACATGGTCGGTGCCGCCCTCAGCGGCGCGCTCGCCGAGCAGGACCACGGGCAGATGCCGGTCGCGTACGGCGAGATCGCGCGGCTGCAGGGAGAGCGGACTCAGGATGACGCCGTCGGAGAACTGCGCGTCGAAGCCGTGCAGCGCCGCCAGCTCCCGCTCGCGCACCGCCCCGGTCTGATGCAGCAGGACGGTGCGCCTGTGCCGGTCGGCCTCGGCCATGACGTGTTTGGCCAGCTCGGCGAAGTAGGCGACGTCCAGCTCAGGGACCGCCAGGGTGATCATGCCGGTGCGGCCCTGGCGCAGTTGCCGCCCGGCGATGTTGACGCGGTAGCCCAGGGCGTCGATGGCCTCCTGGACGGCGGCACGGGTCCGCTCCGACACATGCTCGAAGTTGTTGATCACGTTGGAGACGGTCTTGGGGGAGACGCCGGCGTACTCCGCCACATCCTTGATCCTCGGTCTGGCCGCCACGCTGTCCACCCGTCCTTCTGCCTGCAGCGATGGTACCGACCCCCGATCATCGGGCTGCCAGACGGGTTTACATCGATGTAATCGCATGATGCCATGGGCCTCGGCACCGCCGGCACACGTGACACAAGGAGCCCCATGGACGTGCCCCGGCCCGAGTACCCGAGGCCGCAGTTCGTCCGTGACGCCTGGCTGAACCTCAACGGCGCGTGGCAGTTCGAGATCGACCGGTCGGACACCGGTCTGGAGCGCGGGCTGACGACGCGCGAACTCGCCGGCACGATCGTCGTCCCGTTCTGCCCGGAGTCGGAGCTCTCCGGCGTCGGGGACAGGGACTTCCTGGAAGCGGTCTGGTACCGGCGGACCGTGACGGTGCCCGCGGAATGGGCAGGCACCCGGGTGCTGCTGCACTTCGGGGCCGTGGACCACGACACCACCGTCTGGGCGAACGGCAGTGAGGTCGCCCGGCACCGTGGCGGCTTCACGCCGTTCACGGCCGAACTCGGCGAAGTCGCCGCACCCGGCGAGGAACTGACCCTCGTCGTCCGGGCCCGGGACAGCCGCCACGGCGTCCAGGCACGCGGCAAGCAGGCGACCTGGTACGCCAACTCCCACTGCCACTACACCCGGACGACGGGAATCTGGCAGACCGTGTGGCTGGAGCCGGTCCCGCGCACCGTCGCCCTCGGGCGGCCCCGCATCACGCCCGACCTCGCCTCGGGCTCCTTCTTCCTGGAACTCCCGCTCTCCGCCGACGCGCCCGGTCACCGCGTCCGCGCCACGCTCGCCGACGGCCACGGGGACGTCGTCACCGCCGAAGCGCGCGCCGACCTCGACCTGTGCCCCCGGCTCGTGCTGCCCGTGCCCGCCGACCGTCTGCGCGTCTGGTCACCGCAGGACCCGCACCTGTACGGCCTGACCCTGGAGGTCCTCGACGCGGCCGGTACGGTCGTCGACACGGCACACTCCTACGCCGGCCTGCGCTCGGTCGCCGTCCACGGCAAGCGGCTGCTGCTGAACGGCGAACCGGTCTTCCAGCGTCTCGTCCTCGACCAGGGCTACTACCCGGACGGCCTGATGACCGCCCCCACCGACGCCGACCTCGTCCGGGACATCGAACTGGGCCTGCGCGCCGGCTTCAACGGCGCCCGCCTGCACCAGAAGGTCTTCGAGGAGCGCTACCTCCACCACGCCGACCGGCTCGGCTACCTGGTCTGGGGCGAGTTCGGCGACTGGGGCTGCGAGACCGGCGTACGCGACGACAACCAGCGCCCCGACGCCTCCTACGTCACTCAGTGGCTCGAAGCCCTGGAGCGCGACTACTCACACCCCTCGATCGTCGGCTGGTGCCCGCTGAACGAGACGTACCAGCCCCTGCACGACCGCATCACCCGACTCGACGACGTCACCCGGGCGATGTTCCTTGCCACCAAGCAGGCCGACCCCACCCGCCCGGTGATCGACGCCTCCGGCTATGCCCACCGGGTGCCGGAGACCGACGTGTACGACTCCCACTGCTACGAGCAGGACCCCGCCGCCTTCGCCCAGACGATGGACGGCCTGGCGCGGGGCCGGCCGTACGTCAACCAGGCGCCGGACGGACGGCCTTGGTCCGTGCCCTACCGCGGACAGCCCTACTTCTGCAGCGAGTTCGGCGGCATCTGGTGGGATCCGCAGGCCGTGGCCGTGGCGGCGGGCGACGACCAGGACGCCTCGTGGGGCTACGGGCAACGGCCGCGCAGCGCCGAGGAGTTCGTCGCCCGCTTCACCGGCCTCACCGGCGTACTGCTCGACGACCCGGACATGTTCGGCTACTGCTACACCCAGCTCACCGACGTCTTCCAGGAACGCAACGGCGTCTACCGCTTCGACCGCTCCGAGAAGGTCGACACCACGCTCCTGCGCGACGCCCAGACCCGCCCGGCCGCTTTCGAGGACGCCACCGCCTCAGTGATGTCAACGATGTGAGGAGAACCGCTCATGCGCTTACGACCCCGTAGTTCACTGCTCGCCGTCCTCCTGGCCCTGCTGCTCGGGCTCACCGCCGTCCCGCCGGCCACCGGCGCCGCCGAGCCGAAGGCCGCCGCCGCGGGCACCTTCCGTAACCCGCTCAACCCCGGCCCCGACCCGTACGTCTCGCACTGGAAGGGCAACTACTACCTCACCACCACCCAGGGCGACAGTATCCGCATGTGGCGCTCGCCCTCACTGAGCACGCTGCTCACCGCGGACCCGGTGACCGTGTGGACGGACACCGACAGCTCCCGCAACCGCAACATCTGGGCGCCGGAGTTCTACCGCTTCGGCGACCGCTGGTACCTCTACTACACGGCCGACGACGGGGTCGACGAACACCACCGGCTGTACGTCCTGGAATCCGAGCGGGACGATCCGGCCGGCCCGTACCGCTTCAAGGCGCGGCTCACCCCGCCCAACCACGCCGGGAAGTACGCGATCGACCCCGGCGTGTTCCAGCACGACGGCCGCCTCTACCTCGCCTACGCCGGCCTCAACCAGTACCAGCACAACGGCCTCAACATCGCCCCGATGTCCAACCCCTACACGGTCTCCGGTGACGCGGTCGCCCTCGACGCCGCGGGCGGCTGCCCCGAGGTGCGCGAAGGGCCGGAGTTCCTCCGCCGCAACGGCCGTACCTGGATGACGTATTCGACCTGCGACACGGGAAAGCCGGACTACCAGGTCTGGATGATGTCCCTGCGCGACGGCGCCGACCCGCTCGTGCCCGGCAACTGGACCCAGCACCCGGGGCCGGTGTTCTCCCGCGCCGACGAGCGCGGCGTGTACGGCCCCGGCCACCACGCCTTCTTCCGCTCGCCCGACGGCACCGAGGACTGGATCGTCTACCACGCCAAGACGACCGCGACCAACACCTACACCAACCGCACCACCCGCGCCCAGAAGATCACCTGGAACGCGGACGGCAGCCCCCGTCTCGGCAGGCCGCTCGCCCTCGGCGCCACCCAGGACCTGCCCTCCGGCGACCCGGGATCCGGCACCTACTGGATCAACGACGACGGCCGCTCCAGTGGCGCCGGCTCCGTGGCCTACACCGGCAGTTGGAACTCCGGCACCGGCTGCGCCACCCAGTGCTTCTGGAGCGACGATCACTGGAGCGACCGGGCCGGTGACACCGCCGCCTTCACCTTCACCGGGACCCGCATCGCCCTGCTGTCCGTCCGCGACACCGGCAACGGCATCGCCGCGATCAGCGTCGACGGCGGAGCCGAACAGCGCGTCGACTTCCACGGTGCGATCCGCACGGGCGAGACCCTGCAGTACGTCAGCCCCAAGCTGCCGCACGGGCGGCACACACTGCGGATCCGGGTGACCGGGGAGCACAACGCCCAGTCCCGGGCCTCGTTCGTGAGCGTGGACCGGGCCGAGGTGTACACGAACTGACGCCCCGCCCTTCGGGTGCAATGACCGGCCGGGAGCCCGGTCAGCCCAGATAGAGCGGGAGTTTCGAGGCCAGTTCGCCGAGTTCGGCCTGCTCCGCCTCGGTGGGCGTCCGCCTTCCGGTGCCGACCAGCAGCGCGTCCAGGTCGTGGAACGACGCGGGGAACGCGCTCCCCGCGATCTGCTCCAGCATCTCGCGGGACCGGGCGAGCCCCTCCGCCGGCGGCTGCTCCGCGTCCGGGAGGTACGCGATCAGGTCGAGGTGGTGCAGCGTCCACTCCAGGACGTACACCGAGAGGTAGTCGCCCACGGTGAGGACCTCGTCGCGGGTGCTGACCCCGCGGGCCGGGTCGGCGAGCCGTGCGGCGCGGCCGGCGGCGGAGCCGACGTCGTCCAGGTGGAACTTGAGCAGGTGCGGCTCCCCGTACGCGGCGGCCAGCCGCACGGTCAGCGCGTCGAGCGGGTCGTCGCCGGTCGGCGCAGTGTCGGCGACCTCCCAGTAGGTCACCGCGTCACGGGTCGGCTCCCTGTCGGAAGGGGTGGCGAGGGTGATCAGGACGTCCTGGGCATCGATGACCAGATGGCACACCAGGTCCCGCACCAGCCAGCCGGTACAGCCGGACGGCCGGCCGAAGTCCTCGTCGGCAAGGTCGGCGACCGCCGCTCGCAACGCGGTCCAAGAGCGTGAGAAGAGATCCACCTCGGCAACCTAGTGCCGTGCCGCGAGGGCGGACAAGCGCATTTCGCCGTCTGGTCAACTCCCGAACGGAGCCCACGAGTTCATCGAAGCGGAACTCTGGCGGTCCCGAGAGCTCCTGGGCTACCGTCGGTAACACCCCTGTTGTCGCAGGGGCCTCTCCCGACCCCTGCGCACCACCTTCGGAAGGCGGCCCATGGAACACCCGTCAGACCCCGCCGCGTTCACCCGCCGCCGTGCCCTGACCGTGGCGGGCGGTGTGCTCGCCGGCGCCGCGCTCGCACAGGCGACGTTCCCGGCCTTCGCCGCCACCGCCGGATCGTCGGACGCGGACGCCATCGTCGTCGGCCACGGTCTCGCCGGACTCGTCGCCACCGCCGAACTGGCCGCCGCCGGGCGCAAGGTGCTGCTGCTCGACCAGGAGCCGGAGTCCGGCCTGGGCGGACAGGCCTTCTGGTCCTTCGGCGGGCTGTTCCTCGTCGACTCCGACGAGCAGCGGCTCATGGGCATCAAGGACTCGCAGGAACTGGCCTGGCAGGACTGGCTCGGCACGGCCGGCTTCGACCGTGGCATCACCGACCCGGCGGGCCAGGACTACTGGGCCCGCCAATGGGCCGAGGCGTACGTGGACTTCGCATCGGGGGAGAAGCGGTCCTGGCTCGCGGGGCTCGGCATGCAGTGGTTCCCGATCGTCGGCTGGGCCGAGCGCGGCGGCGGCCTCGCGGACGGGCACGGCAACTCCGTCCCCCGCTTCCACGTCACCTGGGGCACCGGACCGGCCGTGGTCGAGCCCTTCGAGAAGAAGGTGCGGGCCGCAGTGGACGACGGCAAGGTGACGTTCAGGTTCCGCCACCGGGTGGACGAGCTGATCGTCACGAACGGCGCCGTCACCGGCGTACGCGGAAAGGTCCTGGAGCCCAGCGACGCGGCACGCGGCAAACCCAGCTCCCGCACGGTCGTCGGCGACTTCGAACTGAGCGCCCCCGTCGTGATCGTCACCTCGGGCGGCATCGGAGCCAACCACGACCTCGTCCGGCAGAACTGGCCCGCCCGCCTCGGCACGCCCCCCAAATCCATGATCACCGGTGTGCCCGCGCACGTGGACGGCCGAATGCTCGCGATCACCGAGAAGGCGGGCGGACGGATCGTCAACCCCGACCGCATGTGGCACTACACCGAGGGCCTCAAGAACTACGACCCGATCTGGCCCGGCCACGGCATCCGCATCCTGCCCGGCCCGTCCTCCATGTGGTTCGACGCCACGGGCAAGCGCTTCTCCAGCCCCGACATCCCGGGCTACGACACCCTCCACACACTCAAGTCGATCACCGACACCGGATACGACTACTCCTGGTTCGTCACGACCCAGAAGATCATCGCCAAGGAGTTCGCGCTCTCCGGCTCGGAGCAGAACCCGGACCTCACCGAGAAGAACGTCTGGAAGCTGCTGTCGCGCATCTGGCAGACCCCCGAGCCGATCGAGCGTTTCAAGGAGAAGGGCGAGGACTTCGTCGTCGCCAAGACGCTGCCCGAACTGGTCGCCGGCATGAACAAACTGACGGGCGACGACCTGATCGACCTGGCCGGCCTGAAGCGGCAGATCGAGGCCCGCGACCGCGAGATCGCCAACCCGTACACCAAGGACGCCCAGGTCATGGGCATCCGCAACGCCCTCGCCTACCCCGGGGACACCCTCAGTCGCACCGCCTCCGCCCACCGGATCCTGGACACCGCCGCCGGACCGCTGATCGCCGTGCGCCTCAACATCCTCACCCGCAAGACCCTCGGCGGCCTCCAGACCGACCTCTCCGGCCGAGTCCTGAACGCCTCCGGCACCCCGATCACCGGTCTGTACGCGGCCGGAGAGGTCGCCGGCTTCGGCGGAGGCGGCGTCCACGGCTACCGCTCCCTCGAAGGCACCTTCCTGGGCGGCTGCCTGTTCTCCGGCCGCATGGCGGGCCGGGCGGCGGCGGCCGCGACCGCGGGCTGAACCGGCCGGCGGCGGCCTGAGCGTCGGCTCGACCACGGGGCCGGGGTGGTCCGGCCCTGCATAGGGCAGTGGCGCCCCTGGACGGGGCTTCGCCCAGGGGCCGAGACGGGCATGGACTCAGGGCCCGGCCGAGGCGGGTTCGAGTGCGGTCTCGTGAACGGGCCGCGGCGGGCACGGGAGCGATCCCGCGAGCGGGCCGAGGCCGGGCCCGGGCCCCCGGCCTCGGGAGCCGGCCGAAGCGGCACCGAGACCGCTCTCGCGGACGTGCCGGGGGTGAGCCCGAGTGTGGGCGCGCCCCCGCTCCCCGGCCTCAGGACATGACGTCGGGCGCCCCCTCATGGCCTCGGCGCTCCCCGAGTTCGGCCCGGACCGCTCGGGCCGCCGCGACCAGGTTCTCCAGGGAGGCGCGGGTTTCGGTCCAGCCGCGGGTCTTCAGACCGCAGTCGGGATTGACCCACAGCCGTTCGGCGGGGATGGCCCGCAGCCCGGTGCGCAGCAGTTCGGCCGCCTCGTCCGCGCCGGGCACCCGCGGGGAGTGGATGTCGTAGACACCCGGCCCGCCTCGCGCGGATAGCCGTGCGCGGCGAGTTCGCGGGCGACCTGCATATGGGAGCGGGGGGCCTCCAGGCTGATGACGTCCGCGTCGAGGTCGTCGATGGCCTGCACGATGTCGCCGAACTCGGCGTAGCACATGTGGGTGTGGACCTGCGTGTCCGGGCGCACGCCGCCGGTGCTGAGCCGGAAGGCATCCGTGGCCCACTTCAGATACTCCGGCCGGTCGGCGGCACGCAGCGGCAGCGTCTCGCGCAGGGCGGGCTCGTCGACCTGGATGACGGAAGTGCGTATGACGGCGGTCGTTCCCGCTCACCGCTGCGGGGCAGTCCCGGATTCCCGCCGGCTTCCCTCTTGCGACGCATCCCGCCTGGCTGACGGGGCGAACCAGCTGCACCGTCAGCCTATACACGCTCAGGCCGCTGAGGCGACCCTCAGCCGCCGCTGCCCAGCCGCTCCGCCGTGAGGGCGGCCAGTTCGTCCGGGGTGCGCGGGCCGGGCGCCGACTCGGTCAACAGCCCCTGGACGCGGAGGAGTTCAGCGGTGGCGGCCCCCCACGGCAACCGAAGTCCGGCCTGCCGGAGGAGATCGGTGCGGGCCAGGGCCGTGGGCGCGGGCGCGGTGTGCACGCCGTCCGGGGTGAGGAGCGCCGCGTCGTCGGCCCAGCGCAGGGCGAGGTCGACGTCGTGGGTGGCCATCACCACCGTGGTGCCGTTCGCGCGGAGCCCGTCGAGCGTGCTGAGGAGCCGTTCCTGGCCGTCGGGATCGAGTCCGGCCGTCGGCTCGTCGAGGACGAGGACACGGGGCCGCATGGCGACCGCGCCCGCGATGGCGGTCCGTTTGCGCTGCCCGTAGGAGAGCAGATGGGTGGGCCGGTCGGCGAGGGCGGTGATGTCCAGGGCGGCGAGCGCCTCCGCCACCCGCGCCCGTACCTCCTCGTCGGGCAGGCCGAGGTTCAGCGGCCCGAACGACACGTCCTGTTCGACGGACGCCGCGAACAACTGGTCGTCCGGGTCCTGCACCACCAGCTGGACGGTCGTCCGCAGCCGGGTCAGGCCCTTGCGGTCGTACGTCACCGGCTGCCCGTCGACCGTCAACCTGCCCTGGTCCGGCCGCAGCCCGCCGCTGAGCAGCCGCATCAGTGTCGTCTTGCCGCTGCCGTTGCGGCCGAGCAGCGCGAGCGCGCGCCCCTCGCGGATGTCGAAGTCGAGGCCGCTGAGCACGGCCGGGCCGTCCTCGTAGGCGAAGGACGCGCCCCGCAGGACGACGAGGGCGGGCTCGCTCATGTCAGCGGCCTTTCCAGTACGAAGGTGAGGACGGCCAGCGCCGCGAGGAGCGCGGAACTGGCGGCCGTGAAGCGGACGGAGACGCGCGCCTCGGGCACCAGGACGCGCAGGGCGCCGTCGTAGCCGCGCCCGGCGAGACCGGCCTGGAGGCGGGCCGCCCGGTCGAAGGCCCGGACGAACGCGGTGGCGCCGAGACCGCCCAGCGAGCGCCAGGCGGCGGCCCGCGTGGTGTGCCCGAGCCGGGCGGCCTGTGCGTCGCGGATCCGGCGCACGGAGTCCAGCAGCAGGAAGCTCATGCGGTACGTCACGAGCGCGACGTCGACGACCGGCGCCGGGATTCCGGCCCGGACCAGGCGTGGCAGCAGGTCGGACATGGGCGTGGTGAAGGCGAACAGCAGCACCCCCAGGGAGGCCGCCGAGGTGCGCAGCAGCAACTCCCCGGCCCGGACGGGCCCGCCGTCGGCGAGGGAGACGAAACCGCCCGGCCCGCCGACCTGGACGAGCAGCGTGACCGCGCCCGTCACACAGAAGCCCAGCGGCACGCGGTAGGCCCGCCACAGCCGACGGCCGGGTACACCGGCCGGTCCCAGCAGCAGGGACAGGGCCGTCACGAGCACCAGTGCCGCGCCCGGCCAGGGCGGCAGCGAGACGGCCAGCACGGTGAGTCCGAGGCCGAGCACGGCCTTGTCCACGGGATGGCGGCGGCGCCAGCGACTGCTGTGCGCCGCCGCGTCGATCGGCAGCACGCGGCTCAGGCCCCTTCGGGCCCGGACTCCCCGGTGCCGCCCGCGGCACTCGCGGTGTCGGCCTTCTGACGGGCGTCGGCCCGCTCCTCGCCCTGCCGCCGGCCACGCCGCAGGCCGAAGTAGTAGGCGAGCACGCCCGCGCCGATCGCCGCCTGGAGGGCGAACAGCGCCGACTCGATGTCACCGGACGGAGGCTCGTACAGCGGCGAGAACCAGGGCTCGTAGTCCGGGTCGATCTCGGTGATCGCCGTCTCCGCCTGGGCGTCGGCGCCCGTGAACGGCTCCTTCTTGTGGTCGCCGAGGCCGAGCGCGAGCGGCAGTACGGCGAGCGCGGCCACGGCGAGCAGCAGCAGGAGATTGATCTTCGTGTTCTTCTTCATCGGGCCGCCACCTCGGTCTCGGTCCCGGACTGCTTCTTGGCGAGGAGCACGCCCAGCCGGGTCAGTTCGCCCTTGCTGGACTGCACCAGCAGCCGCATCACGAGCACCGTCAGCAGCCCCTCGCTCACCGCGAGCGGGAGCTGGGTGACGGCGAAGATGGAGCCGAACTTGCCGAGCGCGCCCAGGAACCCGCTGCCCGGGTCGGGGAAGGCGAGCGCCAGCTGCACGCTGGTGACGCAGTAGGTGGACAGGTCGGCGACGAACGCGCCGCAGAACACCGTGACCATCAGCGGCACGTCGAACCGCCGCAGCAGCTTGTACACGGCGTATCCGGCCCAGGGCCCGACGATCGCCATGGAGAAGACGTTGGCGCCGAGCGTGGTCAGACCGCCGTGCGCGAGCAGCAGCGCCTGGAAAAGCAGGGTGATGGTGCCCAGCACCGCCATGATGGGAGGCCGGAACAGGATGGCTCCCAGACCCGTGCCGGTGGGGTGCGAGCAACTGCCGGTGACGGACGGCAGTTTCAGGGCGGACAGGACGAACGTGAAGGCACCGGAGGCACCGAGAAGCAGGGTGCTCTCGGGGTGTTCACGCACCTCACGGGTGAGCGACCGGGCGCCGTGGACGACGAACGGCGCCGACGCGACGCCCCAGGCGACCGCGTGCGCCGGAGGCAGAAATCCCTCGGCAATGTGCATGGCTCAGCAGACCCTCTCCAGCACCTCGTGGATGGTTGACGTGCCTTGGCCGGTCTCCTGGCTGACGGGTACCACCGCCCGTACTCCGCCTTCCCGGGTCACAAGGACCCAGTGGCTGCCCGCGAGGGCCGGAGCCGGACTTCCCGATTCACAGTGGCGAGGGCCGCACCGGCATCACACCGGATTTCCCGTTCACCAAGGCGTGGTGACAGTAGTGCCGAGATAAGGACGATGACAAGCCACCCGAGGGGGCGCGCGAGGGGGCGTCCGCTCGCACACCGGCGCAGGGCCGCTCAGTCGTCGCCCCCGTCGTCATCGTCGGCGCCGTTCTCCCAGGACTGCTGAGGCTTCTCCTGCTGGGGTTTGTCCGCCTTTCGCGGTGGGTTGCTCGCCTCCTCCGTCGGAGTCGTGGGGCTGGGCGTCGGATCGACGGGGCTCGGGGGAGGGGGCGTCGTGGCGGACGGGGTGATATCGGCCACTGTGCCGGCGGCCGGAGTGTCGGCTTCCGGCGGGGCGGAGGAGAGGGGCGAGGCGGAGTCGGGGGACGGCGTGGTGGCGGGGCTGCTCGCGGAAGGGGACGCGTCCGGCTCCGTGCCCTCCGTCGCGGTGTTGTCGGGCGAGAACCACCGCATGCCGACGAGCATCGCGACGACGAAGAGTGCCGCCGCCGCGACCGTCGCGGCCACTTTGCGCCGATTGCCGAGGCCGCTCCGAGGCGCGGCGCGACGTGAACGCCCGGACGGGGCCGTGCGGGCGGTGCGGAGCCCCGGGCCGCCGGGCAGCGCGTACGTCGCCGGATTGCTCGTCTCTGTGGCCGGATACGGCCCCGGCGCGGAGGACGTCACCGGGGGCGCGGGCTCCGGCAGCGGCTCGGGCAGGCCCCGCCAGGCGCCGCCGGCGAACCACTCGGCGGCCTGCTGGGCGGTGGGCCGGTCCTCGGGCTGCTTGGCGAGCAGACCGAGGAGGTAGTTCTCGAAGGCCGGCGGGAGCGCGGCGACACCCAGCTCGCGAGGCGGTACGGGAGCGGTGTCGAGGTGCTGGTGGAGGAGTGCTACGGCGGTGTCGGCCTGGAACGGCGGGCGGCCGCTGAGGAGTTGGTAGAGCACGCACCCCAGGGAGTACATGTCGGAGGCGGGACCGGCGGGCTGGCCCAGGGCGCGTTCGGGCGCGAGGTAGAGGCCGGTGCCGACGATCTGGCCGGTGGCGGTGAGCGCCGCGCCGGGGTCGTCGAGGAAGCGGGCGATGCCGAAGTCGCCGATCTTCAAGGTTCCGTGGGAGTCCAGCAGGAGGTTGGCGGGTTTGACGTCACGATGGACGATGCCCTGCGCGTGTGCGGTGGCGAGCCCTGCGGCGGCTTGCGCGGCGAGCTCGGCCACCCGCTCGGCGGGGAGCGCGCCGGAGACGGACAGCACCCGGGCGAGGCTGTCGCCGTCGACCAGCTCCATCACCAGGTACAGCCGGTTGTCGTACTCGCCGAAGTCCAGGACCCCGACGAGGTTGGGGTGGTGGAGACGCCCGGCGGTCTGGGCCTCCAGACGGAACCGGGAGGCCGCCGTGACGTCGGTGTCCTGGGGCAGCAGCAGCTTGACGGCCACCGCTCTGGCGAGCGTCTCGTCGTACGCTCGCCAGACCTCTCCCATTCCACCGCGCCCGATCTCAACATCCAGCCGGTAGCGGCCCGCTAGCAGCACTCGTCCTCGTCTCATGCCTAGGAGAAGGTCTATCGCCGCAGGCCGAACTACCCGTGTTCACACGGGGGTTGGTGGGGGGACCGCAGCCGACCCAGGATACTGGCGCCGCGTGGCCACTGATCTCCGCAGCGGTGTCGGTGGACGGTACGGTCCCGGAAATCGGGAGCGGAGAAGTGGCCCGGCGGGGTGACGGTGCGGTGCGCGCGGTTGCCGAGGTCACCGTCGAGCGTCTCAGCGCGCCGGTTCAGGCCGTCCCGGTTCCCTCCCGGTGTTTCAGCGGCCGGTTCCGGCTCGCCGCGGTCCCCTCCCGGTGTTTCGGCGTGCCGGTTCAGGCTCGGCGCGATGGTCTCCGGGTGTCTTCGGCGTGCCGGGTCAGGCCGCGGTGGTTGTCTGGTGGTGTCTGGGCGTGCCGGAACGGCCCGTCGCGGTCTCCTCCGGGTGTCTTCGCGTGCTGGGGAGGGCCCCCTGTGGTCGCTTCTTGGTGCGGCGTGCCGAGTCAGGCCACCGCGGGGCTTGGCCCCGGGCCGCCACGTGCCGGATCAGGCCGCCGTGACCGCCCCCTCGGCCCGCTCCTCCCGGCGCGGCAGCAGGGCCACCGTCAGGACCGGTACGGCCGCGAGGGCCAGCCAGGGCACGGCGGACGGGAGGCCGAGGTCGAGCAGGGAGCCGGTGGCCGCGCTGCCGGCGAGGACGATCAGGCCGGAGACGGAGGACAGCGCACCCATGTAGAGACCGATCCGGCCTTCCTCGGCGAGGTCGGGCACCCAGGCGCGGGCGGCGGGCACGACCAGCATCTGTCCCACGGTGAGCAGCACGACGAACCCCGCGGCCGGCAGCAGCCCGGCGGTGCCGGTCCAGCCGGCGGGGCGCGCCGCGGCCACCACCGCGAAACCGGCCGCGATCAGCAGCAGCCCGGCCGTCATGGAGCGGCGCAGGTCGAGGCGGTCGCCGGCCCAGCGGGTCACCGGCAGCTGAGCGAACACCACGAGCACCGAGGACAGGGCGAACAGCCAGGACAGCGGCGCCTGGGAGCCCGCCGCCCGTTGCACCTCGTCCGGCAGGGCCAGATACAGCTGGTTGTAGGCCAGCAGGTACGAGCCGTACGCGCCGCACAGGGCGAGGAAGCGGCGGTTGCGCAGCAGGACGCGCGCCCCGCCTCGCTCCCGGGTACGGACCCGGCCCGGGATGTGCTGCGGCATCAGCCACAGATGCCCGGCGAGGACGAGCACGAAGACCGCCGCGCCGGCGAGGCACGCGGTACGGAAGTCGACGGCGAGAAGCAACCCGCCCAGCAGCGGTCCGACGAAGGCCCCGGCCTGGCCCGCGACGCTGAACAGGGCCAGCAGACGCGTGCGTGAGCCGCGTCCCTCGTCCTCCCAGACCACCGCCTGGCGGGTCACCTCGGACTCCACGGCGGGGGAGAACAGCGCGGCGGCGAAACCGATCACCAGCACGGCGCCGATCACGGCCCAGCTCGCCTCCGCGTATCCGAGCCACGCGAAGCCGGCGATCCGCAGCACACAACCGGCCAGCACGACGGGCCGCACCCCGAACCGGTCGACGAGCCAGCCGCCGACCACGAACAGCCCCTGCTGGCTGAAGGTGCGCAGCCCGAGCACGAACCCGACCAGCCAGCCCGCCATGCCGATCGCGGTGCCGAGGTGCTCGGCGAGGAAGGGCAGGACGGCGTAGAAGCCGACGTTGAAGGCGAGTTGGGTCAGGATCAGCAGCCGCAACAGGGGCGACAGCTCTTTCCACAGCCGCCAGGTGCTCTCACGCGGGGTCTTGGACGTACGGGCGGCCCGGCGGGCCGGTACGCGGGGTATGAGGCCGGTCATCGTTCCTCTGTCGGTGAGGTGGAAGCAGGGGCCAGGACGGCGTCGGGGTGGTCCGGCTGCCGCCGCGGGGTGGGCGTGACCCGCTCCCGGGGCGGCCCGGGCGGGCTTGCGGGCCGCTTGCGCCGCAGGGGCAGCCGTACGCCGCCCGCGGCCGTCACCGCGAGCGCGCCCAGCAGGGCGAGTACGGCGGCGGGGAAGAGGACGGCCCACGGGGCACGCTCGGCGTAGGGCTGGTTCTCGGCGAGCAGCAGCCCCCACTCGGGGGACGGCGGCTGGGTGCCCAGACCGAGGAAGCCGAGCGCGGCGAGGCTCAGCGCGATGCCGGGCAGCCGGAGCAGGGCGTGCCGGGTCACCGGCGGCACTACGGCGGGCAGCAGTTCGTGCCGGAGCAGATACCAGCGGCCGGCGCCCAGCGCACGGGTCGCGGCCAGGTGTGTGGTCGCGCGCTCCTGACGCAGCAGGGAGGACGTGTGGGCGGCCAGCGGGGACCAGGCCACGACGCCCACGGCGAACGCCGGCGTCCAGGGGCCGCTGCCCGCGATGCCGGCGACGAGGAGTCCGGCCAGGACGGGCGGCACGGCGCTGACGGTGTCGACCAACGGCCCGGACAACCTCGGCAGCAGACCCAGCAGCAGCCCTGTGGCGAGGGCCGCCGCACTCACCGCGAGGGCGATGCCGAGAGTGGTCAGCGCGCCGTGGGAGATACGGGCGAGGACGTCCCGGCCCAGCGCGTCCGTCCCGAACGGGTGGGCCAGGGACGGGCCTCGCAGCCGCGCGAGGGTGTCCAGGGCGAGAGCGTCGCGAGGCAGGCCGCACCCGATGACGGCGGCGAGCAGCGCCCCGTAGAGCAGGGGCAGGGCGCGGGGCGCCGGCGGGCCGGGCCGGTGCAGGGAGTGCAGGGCGCCGTCGCGCAGCGCGGGCCCGATGAGCAGCCGGGCCGTGAGCCGGGCGAGGAGCCCGGCGGCGGCCGCGAGCAGGACGAGGGTGAGTGTGCCGCTCTGCAGGGCGGGCAGGTCCTGGGCGAGGGCGGCGTGCAGGGTGAGACGGCCCAGGCCCGGGATGTCGAAGATCTGCTCGACGGCGACCGAACCGCCGGTCAGACCGACCACGAACAGGCCCAGGTTGGGCAGCAGTCCGGGCACGCAGCGGCGCACCGCCTGCCGGGCCACGGACTTCGCCGGGACACCGCGTGCCGCGGCGGCCAGCGCCCAAGGCTCGGCGAACGCGCCGGGCAGCAGGTCGTCCAGCATCCGCCCGAGGACCGCCCCGGCGGGCAGACCGAGTGCCAGCGAGGGCAGCACCATCCACTGCGGCCCGTACCAGCCCAGAGCGGGCAGCCAGCCGAGCTGGACGCCGATCACCGAGGCCAGCACCGAGGCGACGAGGAACTCGGGCAGCGAGGCCAGCACGGCCGTCGCCGTGCCCCCGGGACCGCGCGCGGCGAGCCGCCCCCGCGAGCCGAGCCGGAGCGTACGGGCACACACCGCCGCCGCCGTGCCCGCCGCGACCACGAGGGCCCCGAACATCAGCAGCAGCGACACGCCGAGGGCCTGCATGACGCCGGGCAGCACCTGGGCGCCGGACACCCACGACGTGCCGGCGTCCCCGTGCAGCAGCCCGCCCAGCCAGCGGCCGAGCAGTGTCAACGGGCCGTCGTCCAGGCCGAGTTCGTCGCGAATGGCGCGCAGGGTCCCGGGCGTCGGGTCGCGGTCCGCCGAGCGGGCCTTGAGCACGGTCAGCGCCGGGTCGGTGCGTGACAGCCACGGCAGCAGGCCGACCGCGCCCACCAGGGCGGCCACGAGCACGGCCCGCCACAGCAGTGTCGGGCCACCACCTCGCGCGAGGGCGCGCAGGGTGCCGAGGCCCTTGGTCACGGGTGAGTTCGAGGTGTTCAGTGTCGTCCCCGGCCCGCTCAAACGAAGGGAATCTCGAAGTGCACCACGCCGTTGCCCCCGCCGGGCACTTCCTCCCGCTCGTCGCACACCACCTTGCCCAGCGTCCGCCACAGGCCCAGCGCGCCGGGCGAGTGCGGATACGTGTGCAGATACACGGAGCGGTAGCCACCGTCGGCCCGTGCGAAGTCGACCAGGCCTTCCACCAGCCGCCTGGCCAGTCCTCGCCGCCGGTGCTCGGGGCGGACGTACACCCGCCGCAGCTGTGCGGTCCCGACCGAGGGGAACCGCTCGGCGAGCCAGCGCGGGTTCGGCGGATGCGCCGGCCCGCGCGCGTCCAGAGCCCCCGTGGCCGCCACCGTCCCGTCCCGCTCGTCCACGGCCACCAGGAGGGTGTGCCGCGGCGGTTCGACGTAGAACGACACGGGGTCGATGATGTCGGCGTGCCAACTCGGCACATAGCCCGTGTCGAAGTCGCGGTACACGGCGTCCAGCATCACCACCCGCGCCCCGTCGATGTCCGCAGGTGTGGCTGCCCTGATGCTGTAGTCGTGCATTTGCACATCATATGCAAATGGCCTGAGGGGTAGTGCGTCAAGGTCGTGATGCGGGGCGTTCAGCAGTCCGGGTGACCTCGCGCGTTCCGGGCGTTGCACAGGGAAAAGGATGCGGTCGTCGTTGCCCGGCCGTCCGCCCGTCGACCGAAGGTGATCACCCGTGTCCCTCACCGCCCCCGCCCGCTCCGCCGTCGGCATGCCCCTGGACTCCCAGAGCCCGGTCGACATCCGTCCGCAGGCCACCGACGTCTCGGCCCTGCCACCCCTGCGCCTGCGACATCCGGCGCGACTCGCCATGCGGCTGTCCTTCGAGCGTCCGAAGCGGCACCGGCCCGACTGCGTCCGGGCCGAGGAGGGCTCGGTGAAGGCCGAACCACCGCCCGGACAGGACTGCGTGATGAGCGTCGGTGACGGCACCTACCGTCTGGAGGACATCCACTGGCACACGCCGTCCGAGCACACCGTCGCAGGGGTGGCGTTCCCTGTGGAACAGCACCTGAAGTTCGTACGGACGGTCGAGGACCGCGACGCGACCGCGGCCGGTACGAAGGAGTACGCGGTGCTCGCCGCCTTCGTCCACCCGGGCGACGCCAACGGCTCCCTGGACCGGTTGCTCGGTTCGGCCCGCCGCCGTGAAGTTCCCTGGGAGGTGCCAGACGTGGAGATCGACACCCTTCTGCCGTCCTGCACCGAGTCCTACCGCTACCTCGGATCCACCACCACCTGCCCCTACGCCACCGGCGTGCGCTGGACGGTGCTGTCCCATCCGGTTCAGGCTTCCGCAGCCGCGCTGGAGCACTACCGAAGCCTCTTCCCCGAGGGCAACGCCCGCGTGGTGCAGCCGCTCGGGGACCGGCGCATCGCCGGGGACAGTCATCGCTGGTGGTGACCCACGTGGCCGGGGGATGCGTCAGCTCGTCGCCCTGAGCAGGAGCAGCGCATGCCGCCCTGGACCGGGCCGTCGTCGAGGAAGGCCGCGGCGGCGAGCATGAAGTCGTACGGCAGCACGATGCCCAGACGCGGGTAGCGGCGGGCCATCTCCTCCTGGCTGCTCACCCACACCAGGATCGGCTCCCGGACGGCGTGCGCCACCGGGATCGGTGCGTTCACCGGGATGCGGGCCCAGGGAGCGGAGAGCTGCCGGGACACCCCCGACACCAGGGCCAGCCGCAGCACCCCTTCATCGGGCGGCAGCAGATACAGCAACCCGACGCAGGCGTCCAGCTGGCCCAGCCCCGGGGTGTGTGTCTCAGGTGAGGCGGCGGACCGCACCATGGCCGCTCACCGCCCCCGGTGCCGGACGGGAGGGCATGACGGACGCGCCCGGTCCGGCGGCGACTCGCCCCCGGACCGGTCAGCAGCCCACCGCACCGGCCACATCGGCCATCACCCATGCGGAACGATTCAACCGGTTCCTCATGATATGTGGCGATCCTGGCTCGGCACAGGCAAGGGCCGGCTCAGCCCTGGGCCGGGGTGAGCACCACGAAGTCCGCGTTCGCCGGGTCGAGGCAGACGGCCAGCCGGCCGACTCCCTCCGCGTCCTCGGGCCCCATCTGCACGCTGCCGCCGTTCTCCATGACCTTGGCCACGGCGGCGTCGCAGTCGTCGACGGCGAAGACCGGGTGCCAGTACGGCCGCCCGTTCGCGAGTGACAGGGCCTCCTTGCCGACCTGCATGAGGCCGCCGTGCATCCGCTCCTCGGGCAGTGAGGCGGGGGTGATGAGGGTGTACGTGTCCCCGCCGCCCGGCAGCGGCATGTCGCTGAATTGCCAGTCGAAGAGTCCGCCGTAGAACTCCTTCGCGGCCGTCGCGTCGCTGGTGTACAGCTCGGTCCAGGACAGCGAACCCGGCTGGTCGACCAGATCGACGCCCTTCGTCGTCCCCGGCTGCCAGACGGCGAACTGGCCTCCCTGCGGGTCGGTGTACTGCGCCATCCGGCCCCATTCATCGAGGTCCATGGGGGCCACGCGCACGGTGCCGCCTGCCTGCTGCACGGCCTTCGTCGTGGCGTCCGCGTCGGCGACGCTGTAATAGAGCATCCAGGCCGGGCGCGCTCCCTCCTCGGTGAGCTTGCCGATCCCGGCGACGATCTTGCCGTCCTTCCGGAACATCCCGCCCTCGAAGTCCTCGCTCTCGCCCATGGACTCGTAGTCCCACCCGAGCACGGCGCCGTAGAAGGCCGCGGCGGCCCGGACGTCAGGAGCGCCGAGGTCGAGCCAGCAGGGGGAACCGGGGACGAACTCCGTGGTGATCATGGCGATGCTTCCCTTCCGCAGGTCCTGTGTGCCCAGCGTTGCACCGGGTACTGACAAGCGCCCGTCGGCCGCTCTCCGACGGGGGACCTCAGGTCGGCGGTTCCCGGTGGGTGGTCGGGCCGTGGAACCATCGGGGGCATCGCCCGGCCGGGTGGTCGCGGATCTCGGTGCTGTGAGGGTGGTGGACGGGCGTGGTGGTCGGCTGGGAGTGGGACGACACGTTGTTCTCGGGGACCGCCTCCTACTACGAGCGGGGGCGGCTGCCGTACGCCCCCGGGCTGGCGGACGCGCTGGCCGAGGAACTGCGGCTCGACGGGCGGGGACGTCTCATCGACGTGGGCTGCGGGCCCGGGACCATCGCCCTGAGCCTCGCGCATCTGTTCGGCGAGATCGTCGGTGTGGATGCCGACAGCGGGATGATCGCCGAAGCCGGGCGCGGAGCCGCCCGCCGGGGCGTGGGCGAGAGGGCCCGGTGGGTGCGGGCGCGGGCCGAAGCCCTGCCCGCGGGGCTCGGCACGTTCTCCGTCGCCACCTTCGCTCAGTCCTTCCACTGGATGGACCGCGACCTGGTGGCCGCCACCGTCCGGGACATGCTCCGGCCCGGCGGGTCCCTGGTGCACATCGCGGACCTGAAGACGCAGCCCCCGGCCGTCGACGGCCTGCCGCACCCGGCGGTCCCCTACGCGGCGGTGGACGTACTGGTCAAGCGGTACCTGGGGTCCGTGCGCCGAGCAGGCCGCGGGGTGCTGTCGCACGGGACACCGGGCGGAGAGGCCGAGGTGTACGCCCGGGCCGGCTTCTGCGGTCCCCGGCGACTGGTCGTGCCCGGCGGGCAGGTGCTGGAGCGGACCTTCGACGATGTCGTCGCCTGGGTGTTCTCGATGTCGTTCTCGGCGCCTCATCTGTTCGAAGGACGCCGGGACGACTTCGAGGCGGACCTGCGGCTGCTGTTGCGCGAGGTTTCGCCGTCGGGCCGGTTCTCCGAACGGGCACCGAGCACGGAGGTCTTCGTGTGGCGGAAGGGCCCGGCCGCTGCCTGAACAAACGGCGCGTGAACGAGCGGCCGGGGCCGCGCCGGCACACGCGGCCGGGGTGTCGCGTCAGTGGACGGACATACCGCCGTCGACGTAGACCGTCTGTCCGGTGAGGTAGGCGGACGCCGGGCTCGCCAGGAAGACCGCCGCGCCCGCGAAGTCCTCGGCCAGGCCGTTGCGCCCGATCATCGTGCGGGAGGCGAGGGCGGCCACCTTCTCCGGATCCGACGACAGGCGCTCGTTGAGGGCCGTCATGACGAAGCCCGGCACCAGGACGTTGCAGGTGACGCCGCGCGGCGACCACGCCTCGGCCTGGGAACGCGCCAGCGACTCCAGACCCCCCTTGGAAGCGCCGTACGCGCCGCTCTGCACGAACGCCCGATGGGCCTGCTGCGAGCTGATGTGCACGATCCGCCCGTACCCGCGCTCCGCCATGCCCGGGCCGAAGCGCTGCCCCAGCAGGAAGGGCGCCTCGAGGTTGACGGCCATCGTGAGGTCCCAGACGTCCTCGGTGAGTTCGTCCATCGGCGGGCGCAGGTTGATCCCGGCGCTGTTGACGAGAATGTCGGGCTCCCCGAACGCCTCGACCGCCCGCTCGGCGGCCGTCCGCACACCCTCGCGCGTGCTCAGGTCCGCGCTGACCCACGCCGCGCGACAGCCCTGAGCCGCCAGCTCCTCGACCGTCGCGGTCAGTCCGGCCTCGCCGCGGGCCACGACCACCACGCTCGCACCGGCGCGCGCGAGGGCACCGGTGATGGCGCGACCGATACCGGAACTGCCGCCGGTGACCACCGCTACCCGGCCGTCCAGGGAGAACAACTCGGAGAGATAAGCCTGCGTTGAGTGGGTGGCCTGTGTCGTCATGACCCGACACTCTAGGCGGATCGATCACAGGGTGGGTCAGCGGGACGGGACAGCGTGATGGCGACGCCGGCCACGGGACACGCCGTCGTCCGCACCCACCACTGACGCGATATCACCGGTCGGGCCACGCGAGGGAACCACGCGCCGCCACGGGCCGTTGCCCCCGCATGACGCATACCGTGTGGCAGGTCACGGCCGGAGCGTTGGGGACGGCGCTGGTCCTCTTCCTCGCGGATCACACGCTGTTGTGGATGGAGGCCCGGGGCTGGATCTACTGGCGCAAGCGAAAGGGCCTGTCGGCCATGGGCGTGGACTTCCTGCAGGAGGGCGACCCCGCGGCGCAGACGGCCAAGCGGGCCATGGAACAGGAGAGGGTGCGCAAGAACGTGAAACCGGCGGAGGGGGAGCCGTTCCGCGTGGACCTGGATGCCGGAGTCGTGCGCATCAGGCCCCAGCGACGTGAGGAGACTCCATGAACCCGCTGTTCCCCTTCCTGGTCGTCGCGGGCTCCTTGGCGGCCGTCATGGGCTTCTTCACCTGGCTCGCGTCCGTGGTCCGGCGGCGCGGAATGGCCGGCGCCGGGATCCGCGAGGCCATGGCCTCTTTCGAAGAGGCGTACAAGGTGACGTCGCACGACTCGTACTACGAGATCCAGGCCCAGGCCCGGGCCCAGAGCCCCACGGCGACGCCCGGCGACCCCTGGCGGACCGGCCGGAACGCCCCCGGCTCGACGGGCGCCAACGGGCGAACGCCGGTACCGCGACGCCGCCCCCGCCTCAGCGGACTGCGCCGCCGCCTCGGGGCATGGCACAGGAGCGTCACGCGCGGTCGGTGAGCAGCCGTACGTGCCCGGCGGGGAGTTTGGGCCACCAGTGGTGGTAGCGGCTGTAGACCTCGGTGTCGCGGTCGGTCAGCAGCCCCGTCAACGACGCGGCCTCCTCGGCGAGTCCGTCCCACGCGGCGCGCGGCAGGTCGTGGAACGCCGTGGCCTCGATGGCGCCGTCGACCGCGCGCCACACGCCGGCGACCTGGCCGTCGACCAGCAGGGTGGGCAGCACGTCACCGTTCACGCGGATCACCAGACGGCGATAGGCCGGGGGAATGACGCGGCTGCGGTCGGCGTGGGCCAGCAGAACGCTGTCCCACATGGCCATGAGCCGCGGCGGCGCAGGAGTGCCCGCCGCAGGGCGCGGGGCGCCCGGTACGTCGAACAGGACGCTTCCGTCCGGCCCCCGCAGTTGCTCCACCGAGTCGGACAGAGCGAGCAGCGCCTGGCGCACGGGCTGCCGCGGCAGCATGGCGAACTGCGCCACGTCCGCCACCGACGCCGGCCCGAAGCCCCGCAGGTAGCGCAGGACGAGCTGCCGCAGCGCCTCCGCCACCGTCTCCCGCCCGGTGGGGACGGGACCGGTCCGTGCCGCGACGAACGACGCCCTGGTACCGAACGACCACGGCCCGCCGGTAGGGAGGTGGAGCAGCGGCGCGTACCCCTTGAGCCCCCACCACGCGCCGGCCTTCTTGTCCGTTCCGACCCGCTCTTCCAGCCATTCCTGAAGCTCCGCGGCCGTCCGCGGCCGGTCCGCGAAGTCCAGCAGTCGAGGTACGAGTGCCTCACCGTCGGCCGGCGTGAGCCCCGCGGCGGCGAAGCGGTGGCCGAGCCGCGAGGCGTACAGGGTCTGCTGCATCGCCTCCCGGAACACCTGGTAGTCGTCCGCGTGGACCGCGTGCAGCGTGATCCGCATCAGGGTCGCCTTGACCACCGTGCGCCGCGCGAAGGCGTCGTCCAGCTCGGCCGGAGTGAAACGGGCCAGCCGGTTCCACAGCGCCACGTACGGCGAAGCGGCATGCTGCGCCTGGAGCGCCACCACGCGCCGCACGGCCTCTGCGGCCTCCATCGCCTCCCGGCCCAGCAGCAACTGACGGCCGAGGGTCGCCCGGTTGAGCTCCTGCGCGGTGATGTCCACGCCGGGGATTCTGCCGTGGCCCGGCCGGAGGCATCGACTCCAGGAAAGTGGCCTGGATCACATGTCGTGGATTGAGTGCCAGGACCGGGCGATGTCCGTACCCATGGTGACGGGGCGGGGCCGAATGCGAAGATGAGGCGCCATGACAGCTGGGTGGTGTGTTCGCACGATACGGGCCGCGGTGTTCGCGGCCGTCTGTGTCGTGCTCGCCGCCCTGGGGCACGTCATGATGTCCGGCGACCATGTGCCCCTGTCGACACTGGTGGCCGGCTGGGCTGTGACGGCCGCGGCGGGCTGGTGCCTGGCGGGCCGTGAGCGTGGACTCCGCCTGGTCGTCGCCGTCGCCGTGGCCGTGCAGACGGGCCTGCACTCGGCGTTCTCGCTCGCGCCACCGGCGATGGCGCCGACGCGGGCTGCCGGGGCAGCGGGTGGCGGGACGGACTCCATGGGCATGCCCTCCATGGGGCACGGCACGGGATCCATGGGGCATGAAATGGGCTCCATGTCCCTGCACATGGGACATGTGGGAGACACCCCGGGCGGGGGCTCGTCCCTCGGCATGCTGGCCGCCCACCTGCTGGCCGCCCTGCTGTGCGGTCTGTGGCTGGGCCACGGCGAGCGGGCCGTCTTCCGTCTGCTGCGCGCCGTGGCCGGCCGGCTGGCAGCTCCGCTGAGGCTCCTTTTCGTCCTGCCCGAGCCACCGCCTCCGCCCGTGCGCGTACGGCGGTGGTCCTCGGACCGCGCGCCGCGCCTTCTCCTTCTCGTCCACGCGATCACCTCCCGAGGACCACCCGTGGGGGCCGCTGCCGCCTGACGGCAGCCGTGCAGTCCCGGGGCAGCACCCTGCGCGCCCCGGTCTCGGTCGTACGTCCGTACGTCGGTGGGCCTGTGGGCCGCCACGCCCGCTCCGCTCGGGGCGCTGTACGGATGCGGCCGTACCCCCGCTCCCTGGACCACGCACTCAGGCGCGCACGCCCGTGTGCCCGTGGTCCCGGAACACCGCGAAGGACCTCAGGTGATCACTCCTGCCCTGCCCCCGTCCCCGCAGCGAAGAGAGCCCTCCGCGTCGGCCGACGCGTCGATAACCGCCTGGGCGCTGGCCGCCCGTGGCGGCGACTCCGCGGCCGTCGACCACTTCGTGCGCGCCCTGCACCGTGACGTCATCCGTTACGTCGCCCACCTGTGTGCCGACCCGCAGGCCGTGGACGATCTGGCGCAGGACACGTTCCTGCGGGCGCTCGGCAGTCTGCACCGGTTCGAGGGGCGTTCCTCGGCGCGCACCTGGCTGCTGGCGATCGCCCGGCGTGCGGTGGCCGACAGCCTCCGGTACTCCGCCGTGCGCCCCCGCCCGGCCGACCTGCCGGACTGGGAGCTGGCGGTCGAGCTCGCCCAGCCGCGCGGCCTGCCCGGCTTCGACGACGGCGTGGCGCTGCTCGAACTGCTGGCCGGACTGCCCAAGGAGCGACGCGAGGCGTTCGTCCTCACACAGCTGCTCGGTCTGCCGTACGCGGAGGCCGCCGAGCTGAGCGACTGCCCGGTCGGCACCGTCCGCTCCCGGGTGGCCCGCGCGCGGGCGACGCTCACGGGCCTGCTGGCCGAGGCGGAGGAACCGGCGACACCGCCGTCACCCGCCCTGGCCGCGGCCTGACGCATCCCGGCCCTCGGTGCCCGCCGGCTCCGTCCGGCGGGCACCGCCCGCCCGCGAGCGGCTCAGGGGTCCGTCGACGGTGAGGTCGGTGGCGGCCGGGGCGTCGGTCAGGATCCCGCCCCGGTCGGCGCACGGGTACTCCAGACCGGCGGCCCGGTCGCGATGGGCACCCGGAGCGGCCGGGAGCACCGCCCTCCTCGCTCCCCACCGCCGGGTCCGGCGGCCGCCGGCCACCCGGCACACCGCGTAGATGGTGAACGAGATCGTCGTGACGTAGGGGCTGATGGGGATGCTGCTGCCCAGTGCGAGCAGGATGCCGCCCTCGATCGAGGCCACGGCGAACAGCACACTCAGCACGGGCAGCAGCACCGGCAGACGCGGTGATGCGCGCGGCGGCCGCGGCCGGGGTGACGACCAGCGTGAGCACCAGCAGCGCCCCGACGACCTGCACCGACAGGGCGACCGCGAGCCCGAGCACCAGCATGAACGCGAAGGACAGCGCACGCACCGGCACTCCACGGGCCTTGGCCACGTCCGGATCGGCGCTGGCGAAGGTGAGCGGCCGCCACATCACCGCCAGGGCGACCAGCACCAGCACGGACGTGCCGAGCAGCCACGACATCTGCGGGGTGTCCACGGCGACGATCTGCCCGGTGAGCAGCCCGAACTTGTTGGCCGCCCGGCCCTTGTAGAGGGCCAGGAAGAGCACGCCGAGCCCCAGCCCGAACGGCATGATGATGCCGATCACCGAGTTGCGGTCCCGGGCCCGTGTCCCCAGCACTCCGATCGGCGCCGGCCGCGAGGAGCGAGCCGGCGATCGAGCCCGCCACGACGTTCGCGCCCAGCAGCAGCGCCGCCGAGGCGCCCGCGAAGGACAGCTCGCTGATGCCGTGCACCGCGAACGGCAGGTCCCGCATCAGGACGAACACCCCGGCCAGCCCGCCGACGAGCCCGAGCGCCACGCCGGCGATGAGGGAGTTGCGGACCAGGGCGAGGAGTTCGCCGTAGTCGGTCGAAGTCGAAGATCTGGTGCCAGATCCCGTCGGCGAGCGTCATGACGCGCACTCCGTCCGTCTCGTGCACCCGCTCGGGGTGGTGCGGCGGCGCGGCCGGCTCGTCCGGTGCTCCCGCGACGACCACCCGGCCCCGGACGCGCACGACGTCGACCTGCGTGCCGTAGAGCTGGGACAGCGACTCGGAGGTCAGCACCTCGTCCGGGGTGCCGACCCGGTGGCCGCCGCGGGCCAGGTACAGCACCCGGTCGACCAGCCCCAGCACCGGGTTGATCTCGTGGGTCACGAACACCACCGCCGTGCCGTGGGAGCGGCGCCGGGCGTCGATCAGTTCGGTGACGGCCCGCTGGTGGTGCAGGTCGAGCGACAGCAGCGGCTCGTCGCACAGCAGGATCCGCGGGTCGGTGGCCAGGGCCTGCCCGATGCGTACGCGCTGCCGTTCGCCGCCGGAGAGCATGCCGAGCGGGACGTCGGCGTAGGCCGAGGCCCCGACCGACTCGAGGATCTCGTCCACCCGGCGGCGGACCCCGGCGGTGCGCAGCCGTGGCCCGAAGCGGTGCCCGTCGATGCCGAAGCGGACGAGGTCCCGGGCGCGCAGCATGGTCTGCGCGGACAGCGCCGCCTGCTGCGGGACGTAGCCGATGTGCCGTGCGGCCGTCGCGTGCGGGCCGGCCGAGGACGGTCAGCGTGCCGGCGGACAGCGGCTGACGGCCCAGCAGCGCCCGTACGAAACTGGTCTTGCCCGCGCCGTTCGGGCCCAGCACGGCCAGGAACTCCCCGGGCCGTACGTCGAGGTCGAGACCGCTCCACAGCTCGCGGTCGCCGTAGGACAGGGCAGCTCCGCGCAGACTGATGACAGGCGGTGCCGTCCTGCCGGGTTATCGGCGGTCACCTGGCCAGCGCGCTCGCGAGCGCGTCGACGTTGGCGGTCATCCAGCCGAGGTAGTCCTTGCCCTTCGGCAGGGTCTCGGTCACGGGCACGACGGGGATGCCGGCCGCCTCGGCCGCCGCCTCGGCCTTCTCGGTCTGCGGGCCGGAGGTCTGCTCGTTGCAGACGAGAGCCTTGACCTTCTTGCCGCTGAACAGCGCCAGGGTCTCCTGGAGGATCCGCGGGGAGACGTCGTCGCCTTCCTCGATCGCCTCGCTGAACTCCGCGGGCGTCCTGTTCACCAGGCCGCTCGCCTCGGTCATGTACAGCGGGACGGGCTCGGTGATCGCCACGCCCTCACCGCCGTGCTCCTTCTTGATCCGGGCCTCCTCGGCCTCCAGCGGCGCGAGCTTCGACTTGAAGGCGGCGGCGTTCTTCCCGAAGCCGGCGGCGTCGGCCGGGTCGGCCTCTGGCCAGGGCCGCGGCGATCCGGTCGGCGACCTTGGCGACGGTGGGGAAGTCGTACCAGACGTGCTCGTTGAGCTCGCCGCCCTTCGGCGCGGTCTTGCCGGACACCGCTACGGCGTTGATCACCCGGGCGGAGTCGTTGCGGCCGCTCCTCAGCATGCGGTCGACGAAGTCGTCGTAGCCGCCGCCGTTCTCGACGACGACCTTGGCCTTGGACAGGGCCAGCTGGTTCTGGGGGTCGGCCTCATAGGAGTGCGGGTCCTGGTCGGGGTCGCTGATGACCGAGGTGACGTCGACCCTGTCGCCGCCGACGCGCCGGACGATGTCGCCGTAGACGTTCGTGGAGGCGACCACCGCGACGCGGGCCGATGTGCTCTTGCCGTCGGCGGCGTCCGACGAGTCGCCGCAGCCCGCGAGGAGGGCCAGTGACGCGCTGGTCAGCAGCGCCAGGCGGCAGGGCGTGGACAGGGGCATGGCTCCTCCATGACGGACGTGCACAGGGGTACTTGGCAGCGCCACGCTAGATGGAAATGAATGTCAAATGCGGGTTCTGGTCGAAGTCATATGGAAACCATTGCCAATTATTGAGGCAGGGTTTGGACTGGTGGTCCAGTGATTAGATGTGTAGTCTAAATTCATGCGAGAGACTCTGACCGCCGAAAGGGACGCGATCCTCGTCGCGCTGACGCCGGTCGTCGAAGGGATCGCCGCGACCTTCGGGCCGGTCTGCGAGGTCGTGCTGCACGACTACCGGACCCCGGAGAAGTCGGTGGTCGCCGTGGCCGGATCGGTGACCGGGCGGGCGGTGGGCGGCGCGATGAGTGAGATCGGCATGCGCGTCCTCGCCGGCGGTGACGAGGCGGCCGACGAACTGAACTACGTCACCCGCACCCGGAACGGGACGTTGGTGAAGTCCTCCACGATGGTGCTGCGGGACTCCACGGGCAGCGTCTTCGGCGCGCTCTGCGTCAACGTGGACGTCAGCGCCGTCAGTCAGGTCCACGATCTGCTCGGCGCGCTCGCCGGGCTCGGCGCCGAGCCGGCGGAGCTGCCGACCACCACCTTCGGCAACGACATCGACTCCGTGGTCGACGCCCTCGTCGACGTCCACCAGTCCAAGCAGCGGGGGAGCTGGGCGGAACTGGACCGCGCGGAGCGCCTGGAACTGTTCGGCGGGCTGGACACGCGCGGTGTCTTCGCCGTGCGCGGCGCGGTCGAGCAGGTCGCCGCCCGGCTCGGTATCTCCCGCGCCTCCGCCTACAACTACCTCTCCCGGGCCCGGGCCGCCCACGACACGTCCACCGGAGGACCCGCGTGACGACCACCACCCCGCCGGTCACCCTCGACGACGTCCGGGACGCCGCCGCCCGGCTCAAGGGTGTCGCCCACCGCACGCCGGTGCTGCGCTCCCGCACCCTCGACGCGCTCGCCGGCGCCGAGGTCCACCTCAAGTGCGAGAACTTCCAGCGCGTCGGCGCCTTCAAGTTCCGCGGTGCCTACAACGCCGCCTCCCGCCTCACCCCCGAGCAGCTGTCCCGGGGCATCGCCGCCTACTCCTCCGGCAACCACGCCCAGGCCGTCGCCCTGGCCGCCCGCGAGCTCGGCACCACCGCCGTGATCGTCATGCCGGAGGACGCCCCGCCGTCGAAGCGGGCGGCCACCGCCGGCTACGGCGCCGAGATCGTCACGTACGACCGCTACACCGGCGACCGCGTCGCCATCGCCGAGGCCCTGGCCGCCGAGCGAGGGCTCACCGTCATCCCGCCGTACGAGCACCCGCACGTCATGGCGGGCCAGGGCACGGCAGCGCTCGAACTCCTGGAAGAGGTCGGGGAGTTGGGGGCGATGCTGACACCGGTCGGTGGCGGCGGGCTCATGGCCGGCAGCGCCACGGCGGCCAAGGGTCTGCACCCGGACATCCGGATGATCGGCGTCGAGCCGGAGGCGGGGGACGACACCAAGCGCTCGCTGGAGGCGGGACGGCGCGTCAGTATCCCGGTGCCGCACACCATCGCCGACGGACAGGCCCTGCACACACCAGGCGAGCTCACCTTCTCCGTCAACCGGCGGCTCGTCGACGAGATCGCGCTGGTCACCGACGACGAGATCCGGGACGCGATGCGGTTCGCCTTCGAACGCCTGAAGATCGTCGTCGAACCGAGCGGCGCCACCCCGCTGGCCGCCCTGCTCAGCGGCCGCGCGGGCGCTCTGCCCGCGCCGCGTCGGCGTGATCCTCTCCGGCGGCAACATCGACGCCGAGCGCTTCGCCGAGCTCTGCGGCAAAGCGGGTCTGAGCGGGCGTTCCCCGGTTGGCGGCCCCGGATGGACGGGCGGACGATTGAGTGGACAGGAGGCCGGCCGCCGACGGCGGCGTCCAGGGCCGCCGGGGAGACCGGCCCCCCGCCGCGGTGCGCCGCGGCCGGAAGGGAGCGCGTCATGCTGGAAGTGAAGACGCTCGACAAGCCGGACGAGCGGCGTGATTTCCCCCGCGGTCACCTCGAAGCCGTCCATATGACGGATCTCGACTTCGCCGTGGCGACCTTCGAGCCCGGCTGGCGCTGGACCGAGTCCGTGGCCCCGATCGCGGGCACCGCCACCTGCCAGATGCACCACAACGGCTACATGGTCCAGGGCCGCATGCACATCCGCATGGACGACGGCGGCGAGAGCGAGGTCGGTCCCGGCGACGTCTTCGTCTGCTCGCCCGGTCACGACGCCTGGGTCGTGGGTGACGAACAGGCCGTGGTCTACGACTTCCAGGGGCAGATGGCGAGGGAGTACGCGAAGGAGTAGCACCCCCCTTTGCTCTCCGGAAACCGATCGGTTTACGCTTCCCTCGCGGGAAACCGACCGGTTTCCCATGTGGAGAACATGAGGGAGACACCCATGACCGCCATCGAAGGCTCCGTCGCCCTGGTCACAGGCGGGAGCCGCGGCATCGGCCGGGCCCTGGTCGCGGACCTGTACGAGCGGGGCGCGAAGAAGGTGTACGCCACCGCCCGCGACCCGCGCACCGTCACGCACCCCGACGCCGTGCCGCTCGCGCTGGAGGTGACCGACCCCGCGTCCGTCGCGGCGGCGGCCGAGCAGGCGCAGGACGTCACCCTGCTGATCAACAACGCGGGCGCCTCGGTGAACGCCAACTTCCTCGACTCGCCCGTCGAGGACGTCCGCCGCGAGTTCGAGACCAACTTCTACGGGCCGCTGCTGGTCACCCGGGCCTTCGTACCCGTCATCGAGCGCAATGGCGGCGGCCACATCCTCAACGTCCACTCCGTGCTGTCGTGGATCGGCCTCGCCGGCTCCTACAGCGCGTCCAAGGCCGCCTTCTGGTCGCAGACCAACTCGCTGCGACTCGACCTGAAGCCGCGTGGCATCGAGGTCACCGGCCTGCACGTCGGGTACGTCGACACCGATCTGACCGCCGCCGTCGACGCTCCGAAGTCCACGGCCGAGAGTGTCGCGGCCCAGGCTCTCGACGGGGTCGCGTCGGGTGCCTTCGAGGTCCTGGCCGACGACATCTCGCGGCAGGTCAAGGCCGGGCTGGCGGCCGACCCCGCCGTCCTCTACCCCAGCTCGCCTCCGCCTGATCACACCGGCAGCAACCGCCCGACCAGGGCGCTGAGCTGCCGGGCGGTGCGGCACTCGTGCATCTCGACCAGCTCGGCGTAGACGGGCGCGACGGAGTCGCCGGTGCCCCAGCGGGAGCGCTGCTCGGGGTTCAACCAGTAGACGCGGCGCGCCCGTTCGGCGAGCTGGCGCACGGCAGGCAGGTTCGGGTCGTTCATGTTCGTACGGGCGTCACCGAGGACGAACACGGTCGTGCGCGGACCGACCGCGTCGCCGTAGCGCTCGGCGAACTCGCCCAGCGCCATGCCGTAGTCGCTGCTGCCGTGCCAGCCGGTGAGGGTGGCCTCCGCCTCGATACGGGCACTGAGCCCCTCCGGGTCCGCACTGCCGTGCCCAAGCAGCCCGGTCACCTCGTCGATCCGGTTGACGAAGGCGAACACCCGCACCTTGCTGAACTGGTCGTGCAGCGCCTGCACCAGCAGCATCGTGAAGTCCGAGAAGCCGGACACCGATCCCGACACATCGCACAGCAGCACCAGTTCGGGGCGGGCGGGACGCCGTCTGCGCAGCACCGGCCTCATCGGCACCCCGCCCGTCGACAGCGAACCGCGCAGGGTGCGCCGCAGGTCGATCGTGCCTCGGGAGGCGCGGCGGCGCCGGGCCGCGAGCCGGGTCGCGAGCTTGCGGGCGAGCGGCTGCACCGCCCTGCGCAGCTCGGCCAGTCGGGCCTTCCCGGCGAACAGGAAGTCGACCCGGTCGGCGGTCGGGGCCACCGCCCGCCGGGCGATCTCGTCCCGGCCGCGCCGCTCGGCGACCCGGCGCCGTGCCTCCGCGGCCACCAGCGCGCGGAAGCCTCGATACGTCGCCGGATCTCGTCCTCCAGCAGCCGGTCCGCGAACCCCGAACTCCCGCCCTGCTCCCGCACGGTGTCCCGGACCCGGGCGAGCAGGGTCTGCGGGCGCAGCCGTTCGAGCGTCTGGTACGACGACCAGCCGTCCGACTCCGGCGCGGAGCCGTATCCGCCGAAACCGTCGACCGCCTCGACCGCCAGCCGGCCCAGCAGCGCCCGGTCGTCGGCGGCGAGGGCGGCCGCCAGCCGGTCGCGCAGGTCCTCCCGTCCCGCGGCCTCTGCGCCGGGCCGCCGACGCCGCGCGGGAAGTACAGGTCGAAGACCGGGTCGAACACCTGCCGTTGCCCGGTGCCGTGCAGCAGCGTCGCCGCGAGCCCCTCGCGCAGCAGCTCCCGGTCCGTGAGGCCGAGCTCCTCGACCGCCCGCGCCGCGTCGACCGTCTCGCCGGTGCCGATCCGGATGCCGTGCGCGCGCAGCTAAGCGCTTGTTCAGCGCTGATGCCACGAGCGTTCCGCGCACCGGAAGGTGGTAGACCGATCGGTTTCCCCGCTTTCCGTGGCGAGGTAGCCTCACCTCTATGGCCACCACAGACAAGGCGTCCACCAGGGACCGGCTGCTCGACGCGGCGGCCGAGATCTTCTACCGCGAGGGCGTCTCCGTCGGCGTGGAGGCGCTGTGCCGGAGCGCCGGGGTCTCGAAGCGGTCCATGTACCAGCTCTTCGCGAGCAAGGGCGAAGTCATGGCGGCGAGCCTGGCCAGGCAGCTGCCGGAGTACGAGGCACGGCTGGTGCCCGGGGCGCAGGAGCAGGCCGGTACTCCGCGCGAGCGGACCCTGCACGTCTTCGAACTACTGGAGAAGGCGTCCGCCGAACCCGCTTACCAAGGCTGTCCCTATCTCGCCGCGCTGGTCGAGCTCAAGGATCCCGGACACCCGGCGAGTGTGGTCGCCCGTGGGGCGAAGGAGTGGCTGCTGGGCTTCTTCCACACGCAGGCCGAGGAGGGCGGGGCGCGGGATCCGGAGCTGCTCGCCCGCCAGCTGATGCTGGTCTTCGACGGGGCCGGCGCCCGGGCGGGGCCGGGATCGAGACGCTGGACGGACTGACCACGGCAACCGTGACCGCGCTGCTGGACGCGTCCGGCATGCGGTGAAGGAGCGGCCGCCGAAGCGACCGCCCCTCGCCATCACCGTGTTCATGACGTCGACGCGACAGCCCTGACAGCCGGAGTGCGCAGCGTCCGCCGAGCCGTGGCCAGGCTGGTGCCGAGCGTCGCCACCGCCGCGATCGCGACGACAGCCGCGCCGACGCCGAGGAACTCGCCCGGCAGCACCTCGTCGGTGCGCACCACGGTGAAGGGGACGACCCCTGCCAGCGCCGCCAGCGTGCCGAAGAACACCCCCGTGACCAACAGGATCAGTCCTTCGGCACCCACCGACCCGAGCACCTGTCCCGCAGTCGCCCCCGCGAGGCGCTGCTGCCCGAACTCCCGGACCCGGTAACTGGTCTCCGCATAGAGCGAGTTGACCAGCATGACGCAGACGAAGACCACGATGATGCCGACGACCGTGAAGTTGAGCGTCTCGAGGTTCTTCGCGTCGACCGACTTCACCGCCCCCGAGGCCTCGACGGCGTCGCTCTCCACCGCCTGCATGGTCAGCGTCGCCGTGGCGATCGCCGTGAACAGGATCAGCGACATCAGGATCCCGGCGAGCTGCCCGGCCCGCTCGCGCAGATTGCGCACCGCGAGCCAGCCGCTCGCGCCGCCGAGCGGCAGCCGGTCCAGCACAGCCGCCAGCAACCGCGGCGCCCGCAGCGCGCACCCGACGGACAGCAGGATCGCCCCGTACGCCGGCGCCGCCATCAGCGCGGCGTCCGTCGCCGAGAACACGAACGTCGAGGTCGCCGACGCGGCACCGGCCACCAGAGCCGCGTAGGCGAGGACCGTCCGCGCCCGGCCCCGCTGCCTCCTCCCGCCCGTCGCACGCCGCACGGCGAGGAAGGCGGCACCCGCGGCGGCGAACAGCGTGATACCGAGACCGGACAAAAACGCCACCGGACCGAAGGAGAGGTCCACCGACCGTGCGACCTGGCCGCTGTCCTGGAACACCTCCAGCAGCGCCCGGCCGCCGAGCACCGCCGGACCGACCGCCAAGGCGGCGCCCACCAGGGCCACGGCCACCGCCTCACCCACGACCATCCGCTTGATCTGCGCCGGAGTCGCCCCCGAACAGCGCAACAGCTCCATCTCGGCGGCCCGCTGACGCACGTTCACCGTCAACGTCGAGGCGATCGCGAAGAACACCAGCAGGGTGCCGTAGCCGCCGACGACGCCCGCCGCTGTGGACAGGGTCTCCGCGCTCACCGAGTCCACGCCCGGCTGCCCGGCCGTGTCGTGCATCGAGTTGAACGTCATGACGATCACCGCGCCCAGGAACGCGGACAGCAGGGTCGCGAGGAACCGCCCGGGCCGCCGCCGTATCGACCGCATCGCGAGGACGAACATGGCTCACACCCCCGCCTGCACGTCGTCGCCCAGGTGCGCCAGGCGCTCGGCGACCGCGTCCGCCGTCGGTGCGTCCATCCGGCCCGCCAGCCGGCCGTCCGCCAGGAACAGCACCGTGTCGGCGTGCGAGGCGGCGACCGGGTCGTGCGTCACCATCACCACCGTCCGGCCGTGCACCCGCACCGCCTGCCGGAGCAGCCGCAGCACGTCCCGCGCACTGCGCGTGTCCAGCGCGCCCGTCGGCTCGTCCGCGAAGATCACCCGCGGTTCGGCGACGAGCGCGCGGGCGATGGCGACCCGCTGGCGCTGACCGCCCGACAACTGGTCGGGCCGGTGCCCCAGCCGGTCGCCCAGGCCCACGGCCGTCAGCACCTCCCGGACCCGCTGCCGGTCCACACGCCGCCCGGCCAGCTTCAGCGGCAGCACCGTGTTCTGCGCGACCGTCAGCGTCTCCAGCAGGTTGTACTGCTGGAACACGAACCCGATCCGGCCGCGCCGGAACCTCGTCAGCTCGGCCTCACCGCCTCCCGTCAGCTCCGTGCCGTCGACCTGCACGATCCCGCTGTCGGGCCGGTCAAGACCCGCCGCGCACTGCAGCAGCGTCGACTTGCCGGAACCGGACGGCCCCATCACCGCCGTGAACGTGCCACGCTCCAGACCGAGCGTCACACCGTCCAGGGCGGTCACCGCGCTGTCGGCGCTCCCGTACGTCTTGGTGACCTTGACCAGCCGCAGCGCTTCGGCGGCGGATCCCGGGTCCTGGTCCTGTCGTGGGCTGGTGCGAAACATCGTCGTCCCCCCTCCGTCCGGCACGTCCTGTGCCTCGCCGACGACGCTACGGAGAAGGCGACGCGACCACACTGGCCGCAGAGCCCGTATCGCGGGGTGTACTCAGCGACACCCCGCGCTTGGGGACCACCCGAGCAGGCCGGCCCCCAAGCCGTCGCCGCCGGGCCTCGGCGACCACCGGCGGAGCCCTGCGCGTCGACGGCGGCCACGCCGACCCGATCCTGCCCTGAGCCGGCCGCGCGTCAGGCCTCGCTCACCAGGATCACCTCCAGGGTGCGGGGACCGTGCACCCCCTCGACCCGGTCCAGCTCGATGTCACTGGTCGCCGACGGCCCGGAGATCCAGGTCAACGGGCGTGCCGGGTCGAGGCGTTCGAGGGCCTGCGGCACGGACGACACGACCTGGTCGGGGACGCGCACGACACAGATGTGGTGGTCGGGGACGAGGGTGATCCGGCGCCGGCCCTGGTCGGGGGAGCCGTCGAGGACGATGGTGCCGGTCTCGGCGATGGCGACCGCGCAGCCGGTGACCACGCTGTCGACCCGGTCCAGCTCGCGCGCGGTACTCGCCGCCCGGTCCGCGCACCTGCGTCGCGTCGGCCGCCGCGAGCCAGCCCGACGGCAGCCCCGGCGGCACCAGCACGGTCCGCGACCCGCGCTCGGCCAGCAGCCGCGGCGAGCAGCTCGCGCCAGCTCGTCGTCCGCGCACGGTGCACGATCGCCCGGTAGTCCGCCAGGTTCTCGGCCAGCAGCTCGACCGTCTGCGCGACACTCCGCTCCCCGTGCTCACGCAGATAGTCACGCGAAACCGCCTCCTCGTACGGCATGTCGTCCCGTGGCACGTCCGCCAGCGCGCGCCGCACCCGGCCCAGGATCCGTTCCCTGCTGTTCACTTGGCACCGTCCTTCCCGCCGTGCGTGCGCTGCCACCAGTCCCGGAAGGGCTCCGGCGGGCACCGGCGGCAGATCCCGGGTCCCGCTCCAGGCCCGGCCGGGGCCCGGCAGCGTGCGGGGATGGAAACGGCGGGTGCGCGAGGCGAGCCGCTGGCCCGTCGCGCAGCGCGCCCGGGTGGCGTGAACGCCCAGCGGGCCGCGCGCATCGCCGCCCGCTCGGCGGCATGCCCCTTCGCGGGCCGCAGCACCACCTTGTTGCCCTCCCGCGGTGACCTCGGCCGCCCTGCACGACCCGCTCCCGCAGATGCACCAGCACCTCGGGGATGTCGATGGCGACCGGGCACACCTCGTAGCAGGCCCCGCACAGCGAGGACGCGTACGGCAGCGAGGCGTCGATCTCGCTGGCCGTGCCCCGCAGCTGGGGGCTGAGGATCGCGCCGATCGGGCCCGGGTAGACCGAGCCGTAGGCGTGGCCGCCGGCCCGCTCGTACACCGGGCACACGTTGAGGCACGCCGAGCAGCGGATGCAGCGCAGTGCCTGGCGGCCGACCTCGTCGGCGAGGGTGTCGGTGCGGCCGTTGTCCAGCAGGACCAGGTGGAACGTGCTCGGCCCGTCCTCCGTCCGTCGTGCCGGTCCACATCGACGTGTACGGGTTCATGCGCTCGGCGGTGGAGGAGCGGGGGAGGGTCTGGAGGAACACCTCCAGGTCCCGCCAGGTCGGCACGATCTTCTCGATGCCGACGACCGAGATCAGCGTCTCGGGCAGGGTCAGGCACATCCGGCCGTTGCCCTCGGACTCCACGACCACCAGCGTGCCGGTCTCGGCGACCATGAAGTTGGCGCCGGAGATGCCGACCTTGGCCCGCAGGAACTTCTCCCGCAGGTGCAGCCGTGGCCGCCTCGGCGAGTTCGGCGGGCGTGTCGGTCAGGCCCTCCGGGGCCGGGCGGCCCCACTCGCTCATCTCGGAGCGGAAGATGTCCCGGATCTCGCCCCGGTTGCGGTGGATCGCCGGGACGAGGATGTGCGAGGGCCGGTCCTTGCCCAACTGCACGATCAGCTCGGCGAGATCGGTCTCGTAGGCGTGGATGCCCTCCGCCTCCAGCGCCTCGTTGAGCCCGATCTCCTGCGTGGCCATCGACTTGACCTTGACGACCTCGCGACTCGCCGGTCACCTTGACGAGCTGGGTCACGATCTCGTTGGCCTCGTCCGCGTCGGCGGCCCAGTGGACGATGCCGCCCGCCGCCGTGACCGCCTCCTCCAACTGCACGAGATAGCGGTCGAGATGGCGCAGCGTGTGGTCCTTGATGCGCTTGCCCGCCTCGCGCAGCTCGGCCCAGTCGGACACCTCCGCACGGCCTTGGCCCGCTTGGCGCGGATGGTGTGCGTGGCGTGGCGCAGATTGCCGCGCAGGGTCGTGTTGCCCACGGCCTCCCGCGCGGCCTCCGGAAACGCCGGCATTCCGACGAACGTCCCGCTCATACGGCCGGTTCCTCCTCCGTGCTCGCCAGGATCTCCGCGATGTGCACCGGCCGCATGCCCGTCCGCAGCCGGGTCATCGTCCCGCCGATGTGCATCAGACAGGAGTTGTCCGCCGCGCACAGCACGTCGGCGCCCGTCGACTCGGCGTTGCGCACCTTGTCCGTGCCCATCGCCGCCGAGACGTCGGCGTTCTTCAGGGCGAAGGTGCCGCCGAACCCGCAGCACTCGTCGGCCCCCGGCAGCTCCGGCAAGCTCCAGCCCCTTCACCGCCTGGAGCAGCCGCCGGGGCCGGTCGCCGAGCCCGAGTCCGCGCAGGCCGTGACAGGTCGGGTGGTACGTCACCTTGTGCGGGTAGTACGCCCCGACGTCCGTCACGCCCAGCACGTCCACCAGGAACTCCGTCAGCTCGTACGTCTTCGGCACCACCGGCGCCAGCGTGGCCGCGAGGGTGTCCCCGCGCCCCTCGGCCCGGGCCCGCTCACCCATCCGCGGATACAGCTCCCGCACCATCGCCCCGCACGATCCGGACGGCGTCACGATCGCCTCGTACTCGCCGAAGACATCGGAGAAATGCCGGGCGAGCGGCTCGGCCTCGTGCCGGTAGCCGGTGTTGTAGTGCGCCTGCCCGCAGCAGGTCTGCGCCATCGGGAAGTCGACGTCGACGCCCAGCCTGGTCAGCAGTCTCACCACGGCGCGCCCGGTGTCCGGATAGAGCGTGTCGTTGACGCAGGTCAGGAACAGGGCGACACGCATCGCGGCTCCTTGTGGTCGATCATCGGATGAGTGCAGCGCTAGTCCGAGGGCGGCGCCGCGGGGAGACCCCGCTCATCCGCCCGGCGAGCCGGGCCTGCGCGGCGCGCCAGCGCGCTCGGTCCCGCCGCGCGGCTCGTACCGGGTCGAGCGGCTGCGTACGGACGAGCAGCCGCCGCATCCCCGCCAGGTCGCCGACCAGACCGTGCGCCCGCGCCTGTACGAGGACGTTCCCCAGGGCGGCCGCCTCGGTCGGACCCGCCACCACCGGCAGCCCGCAGGCGTCGGCGGTCAGCTGGCACAGCAGCGCGTTGCGCGTGCCCGCCGCCCGACGACGTGCACGACGTCGACCGGATGCCCGGCGAGCCGCTGGGCGTCCTGGACCGCCTTGCGGTGCGCGAGGGCGAGGGAGTCGAGGATGCAGCGCGTCACCTCGGCCGGCGACCCGGGCACCGGCTGCCCCGAGGCCCGGCACGCCTCGGCGATCCGCTCCGGCATCCGCCCCGGCGCCAGGAACGCCGCGTCACCCGCGTCCACGACCGACCGCAGCGCCGGCACCTTGGACGCCTCCAGCAGCAGCGCGCCCAGATCCGTCTCGCCCCAGGCCCGCACGCACTCCTGGAGCAGCCACAGCCCCATGATGTTGCGCAGATACCGGACCGTGCCGTCCAGCCCCAGCTCGTTGGTGAAGTTGGCGGCCCGGCTCTCCTCGGTCAGCACCGGCGCGTCCAGCTCGAGGCCCGCCAGCGACCAGGTGCCGGTGCAGATGTACGCGAACCGCTCGCCCGACGGCCGGTACGGCGGCCACCGCGGACGCGGTGTCGTGCGACCCGACGGCCGTCACCGGCACGGGACCGGTCAGCCCGGTCTCCTCCAGCACCTCGGGCCGCAGCAGCACCCGCCGCGTCCCCGGGCTGCCGCAGCGGCGCGAACAGGCCCGAGGTCGATGCCCAGCCGCTCCGCGACCTCGTGCGCCCAGTCCCGCGTGCGCGGGATCGATCAGCTGGGTCGTCGAGGCGTTGGTCAGCTCGGTGCCCTGCTCGCCGGTCAGCCAGTACGTCAGCAGGTCGGGCATCAGCAACAGCCGCTCGGCCTGGGCGAGTTGGGCTGTGGAACGGGCGGCGGTCAGCTGGTACAGGGTGTTGAAGGGCGCGTACTGCAGACCCGGTCGCCGCGTACAGCTCCGCCGGCGGGCACGGTCGCCCACACCTTCTCCGCGACGCCCTCCGTACGGGAGTCGCGGTAGTGCACCGGGCTGCCGAGCAGCGCCCCGTCGGCGTCCAGCAGGCCGTAGTCCACGGCCCAGCTGTCGATGCCGACGGAGTCGACCCGCCCGGCCGCCCGCAGCCCGTCCAGCACCCCCGCGTACAGCCCGAGCACGTCCCAGCGCAGCCCCTCCGGCACGCGCACCGGCCGGTTCGGGAAGCGGTGCGCCTCGCTCAGCTCCAGGCGAGTCCGGGCCGACGCGGCCGACCATGACGCGCCCGCTGGACGCGCCGAGGTCGACCGCGGCGTACGACTTCACGGCCGCGCTCATCGCAGGAAGGCGGCCGCGACGCCGGCGTCGACCGGGATGTGCAGCCCGGTGGTGTGGGTCAGGTCGCCGCCGGTCAGGGCGAAGACGGCGTTCGCGACGTGATCGGGGAGCACCTCGCGCTTGAGGATGGTCCGCTGGGCGTAGAACTCACCCAGCTTCTCCTCCTCGACCCCGTACACGGCCGCCCGCTTGGCCCCCCACCCACCGGCGAAGATGCCCGGAGCCGCGCACGACACCGTCCGGGTTGATCCCGTTGACACGGATGCCGTGCTCGCCCAGCTCGGCCGCCAGCAGCCGCACCTGGTGAGCCTGGTCGGCCTTGGTGGCCGAGTAGGCGATGTTGTTGGGCCCGGCGAACACGGCGTTCTTGGAGGCGATGTAGACGATGTCACCGCCCAGCTCCTGAGCGATCATCACCCGCGCCGCTTCCCTCGACACGAGGAAGGACCCGCGCGCCATGATGTCGTGCTGCAGGTCCCAGTCCTTGGCCGAGGTCTCCAGCAGCGGCTTGGAGATCGAGATCCCCGCGTTGTTGACGACGAGATCGACTCCGCCGAAGGCCAGCACCGCCGCCCGGAACGCCTCGGCGATCTGCTCCTCGGAGGTGACGTCCACGGTCACGGCGACGGCCTTGTCGGACCCGCCCAGCTCCTCGGCGACGGCCTGGGCGTTCTCGCGCGTTGAGGTCGGCGACGACCACGCACGCACCCTCGGCCACGAGCCGGCGCGCGATGGCCTTCCCGATCCCGCTGCCGGCACCGGTCACCAGCGCGACCCGCGTCGCGAGCGGCTTGGGCTTCGGCATCCGCTGAAGCTTGGCCTCCTCCAGGGCCCAGTACTCGATCCGGAACTTCTCGGACTCCTCGATCGGCGCGTACGTCGAGACGGCCTCGGCGCCCGCGCATCACGTTGATCGCGTTGACGTAGAACTCACCCGCGACCCGGGCGGTCTGCTTGTCCTTGCCGAAGGAGAACATGCCCACGCCCGGAACCAGCACGATCGCCGGGTCGGCGCCGCGCATGGCGGGGGAGTCGGGCAGGGCGTGCCGCTGGTAGTAGGCGGCGTACTCCTCGCGGTACTCGGCGTGCAGCTCCTTGAGCCGGGCGACGGCCTCGTCGAGCGGGGCGGTCGGCGGCAGGTCGAGGACGAGCGGCCGGACCTTGGTCCGCAGGAAGTGGTCGGGGCAGGAGGTGCCGAGCGCGGCCAGGCGCGGATGCTCGGCGCTCGCGAGGAAGTCCAGCACGACCTCGGAGTCGTTGAAGTGCCCGACCTGAGGCCGGTCCTGCGAGGCGAGGGCGCGCACGTACGGCGCGAGGGCGGCGGCCCGCTCCCGCCGCTCGCCGGCACTCAGCGCGGCGTACCCCTCGATCACCGGCCCGAAGGGCTCGGCCCTTGCCCCGCTCGGCGAGGAACTTCTCGGCGGTCCGGATGATGTGCAGCGAGTTCCGCTCGCACTCCTCGGAGGTGTCACCCCAGGCGGTGATCCCGTGCCCGCCGAGAATGCACCCGATGGCCTGCGGATTGGCCTCCTTGACCGCGGCGATGTCCAGCCCGAGCTGGAATCCGGGCCGCCGCCACGGCACCCACACCACGCTGTCCCCGAAACACTCGGCGGTCAGCTTCTCCCCGTCGGCGGCACAGGCGAGCGCGATACCGGAGTCCGGGTGCAGATGATCGACATGCGCGGCCTCGACGAGCCCGTGCATGGCGGTGTCGATGGAGGGAGCCGCGCCGCCCTTCCCGTGCAGGCAGTAGTCGAACGCGGCGACCATCTCGTCCTCGCGCTCCACGCCCGGATACACATCGACGAGCGCCCGCATCCGGTCCAGCCGCAACACGGCCAGCCCGCCCTCGGTCAGCGTCCCGAGATCACCCGCCGGACCCCTTGACCCACATCAGCTCGACATCACCCCCGGTGACGGGATCGGTCTCGGTGCCCTTGGCGGAGGCGTTGCCTCCCGCGTAGTTGGTGTTGCGGGGATCGGACCCGAGCCGGTGCGACCGAGCGAGCAGAGCGGCAGCTTCGGGATGGGTTGCCATGAGTCGTCATTCCAATCTGAGGGAGGGTGGGAACACGCCCTTGGGGGCGCGGGGAACTGCGCGACCAGCCACACTCGGCCCGCAGCCCGCAATCAAACAGAACCCGGCAGACGCTCACGCCCCCCAACCGGCCTGCTGCCCACCAACCCGCTCGGCAACGATCTTCTCCGCCCAGCCGGACCGCCGGTACGCCGCCATCGGCTCGGGATCCAACCCCATCTCCTCCCGCACCTCCCGCAGCAACGGCCGCACATCCGTGTTGTACGCATCCATCACCACGGCATTGGCCTCAAGCACATCCCCGGACGCCTGCGCCGCACGCCAGCGCATCCCCATCGACAAGCAACGCCTTGGCCGTGGCCTCCTGCACATTCATCACCGACCGGATGATCGCCGGGATCTTCGCCTCGATGTTGTGACACTGGTCGAGCATGAACGCGACCTCAGGCGTGAACCCGCCGCCCCGAATCACCTCGTACATGATCCGGAACAGCTGGAACGGATCCGCGGCCCCCACCATCAGGTCGTCATCCGCGTAGAACCGCGAGTTGAAGTCGAACGCCGCCGAGCTTGCCCTCCCGCAGCAGCGTCGCCACGATGAACTCGATGTTGGTCCCCGGCGCGTGATGCCCCGTGTCGACCACGACCTGCGCCTTCGGCCCGAGCTTGAGGCAGTGGGCATACGCCGTCCCCCAGTCCGGAACATCCGTCGTGTAGAACGCCGGCTCGAAGAACTTGTACTCCAGCAGCATCCGCTGCCCGTCCCCGAGCCGCTCGTAGACCTCCGCGAGCCCCTCGGCGAGCCGGTCCTGCCGGCCCCGGATGTCGTCCTGCCCGGGATAGTTCGTCCCGTCGGCGAACCACAGCTTCAGATCAGCGGACCCGGTCGCATCCATGATGTCGACGCACTCCAGCAGATGATCCACGGCCTTGCGCCGCACGGCCGCGTCCGGGTGGCAGATGCTCCCGAGCTTGTAGTCGTCGTCCTGGAAGGTGTTGGAGTTGATCGCGCCCAGCTTCACCCCGCGCTGCTCGGCATGCTTCGCCAGCGCCGCGTAGTCGTCGACCTTGTCCCACGGAATGTGCAGGGCCACGGTCGGGGCGACCCCCGTGAACTCGTGCACCTGCGCCGCGTCGTCCAGCTTCTCGTACGGATTGCGCGGCACACCCGCCTGCGCGAACACCTTGAACCGGGTGCCCGAGTTCCCGTACGCCCACGACGGCGTCTCGACGGCCTGGGTCTTGAGAGCGGTCTTCGCCGCGGCGAGCTCGGTCACGTCAGGGCTCCTGTGGCATCGGGTCGTAACGACCACTGAATGAAACGATTCAGGACGCGAAGCTATGGGCCCCCCGAAGGGGTGTCAACCCCTCCGGCTCACACGGTTTCCCGTGACCCGCGCGTGACCTACTGTCCTCGAAATCTTTTCGACCGGTACCCATTGACGTGACATGCGCGGCCCGCCTAACGTCCCGGCAACCCAGTTGAAACCTTTCACGACGCCGAGAGGGCCTCCCGCCGGCGTCGTCGAGGAGCCCTCATGACCCACCCGTCCACCACGGGTCCGGCCCCGGTTCTGGCGCTGAGGAACGTGTCCAAGTCCTTCGGCGCGGTCCGTGCACTGCGGGACGTCTCCCTGGAGCTGTTCCCCGGGGAGGTGCACGCCCTCGCCGGTGAGAACGGTGCCGGCAAGTCCACCCTCATCAAGGCGCTCGCCGGAGTGCACCGGCCGGACGCCGGCCAGGTGCTGCTCGACGGTGCGCCCGTCGTCTTCAACGGCCCCGGCGACGCCCGCGACGCCGGCATCGCCGTGATCTACCAGGAGCCCACGCTCTTCCCCGACCTGTCGATCGCCGAGAACATCTACATGGGCCGCCGGCCGAGGCGTGCCTTCGGCCGGATCGACCACAAGGCCACGCACAACGCGACCGCCGCGCTGATGGAGCGCCTCGGCGTCGAACTCGACCCCGACCGGCCCGCCCGCGGCCTGTCCATCGCCGACCAGCAGATCGTCGAGATCGCCAAGGCCCTCTCCTTCGACGCCCGCGTCCTGATCATGGACGAGCCGACCGCCGCCCTCACCGGCAGCGAGGTCGCCCGCCTCTTCGGCGTCGTACGCACCCTGCGCGAACAGGGCGCCGCCGTGCTGTTCATCTCCCACCGGCTGGAGGAGATCTTCGAGATCTGCCAGCGGGTCACCACCCTGCGCGACGGCGCGTGGGTCGCCAGCGAGCCCCTGGACGGCATGACCGAGGACGACCTCGTGCGCCGCATGGTCGGCCGCGACCTCGACGAGCTGTACCCCAAGCAGGACGTGAAGCCGGGCGAAGTCGCCCTGAGCGTGCGCCGCCTGACCCGGGAGGGTGTGTTCACCGACGTCTCCTTCGAGGTCCGGCACGGCGAGATCGTCGGCCTCGCCGGGCTCGTCGGCGCCGGCCGTACGGAGGTCGCCCGGGCCGTGTTCGGCATCGACCGCTGGGACGCCGGCGAGGTCTCCGTGGACGGCAAGGCCCTCGTCAACGGCGCCCCCTCCACCGCGATGTCCGCCGGACTCGCCCTGGTCCCCGAGGACCGGCGTGCCCAGGGCCTGGTGATGGACATGAGCATCGAGCGGAACATCGGCCTCACCGGGCTGCGGACGACCGTCAGGGCCGGGCTCGTGGACCGCGGCGCCGAGCGCAGCCGCTCCCTCGACTGGGCCGTCAAGCTCCAGGTGAAGTACGCCCGGATCGCCGACACCGTCAACACCCTGTCCGGCGGCAACCAGCAGAAGGTCGTACTCGCCAAGTGGCTGGCCACCGGCCCCAAGGTGCTGATCGTCGACGAGCCCACCCGGGGCATCGACGTCGGCACCAAGGCCGAGGTGCACCGGCTGCTGTCCCAGCTGACCGCCGACGGCGTGGCCGTCCTGATGATCTCCTCCGACCTGCCCGAGATCCTCGGCATGGCCGACCGCGTGCTGGTGATGCACGAGGGCCGCCTCACCGCCGAGATCCCACGCTCCGAAGCCACCGAGGAAACCGTGATGGCCGCAGCCACCGGGAGGGCCGCCGCATGACGGTCGTCACTCCCCGAGAGGCCCCCGTGGCCGACGTGCCCAAGTCGAGCGGCACGCGGCTGGTCGACCGGGTCTTCAGGATGCGCGAACTCGCCATCCTGGCCGTGTTCCTGGTGATGATCGCCGTCACCCAGGCCGGCAACAGCGAGTTCCTGTCCGAGCAGGGCATCAAGGACCTGCTGCTGAACGCGACGATCCTCGTGCTGGTCGCCACCGGCCAGTCCCTCGTCGTCATCACCCGCAACGTCGACCTGTCCGTCGGATCCACGCTCGGCATCAGCGCGTTCGCCGCCGGAACGTATCTCCAGGACGGCGGAAACCCGGTCGTGGCGATCGCGCTGGCCGTCCTGCTCGGCATCGGCTTCGGGCTGCTCAACGGACTGCTCGTCAGCCTCGGCCAGGTGCCCGCGCTCGTCGTCACCCTCGGCACGCTCTACATCATCCGCGGCATCGACTCCATCTGGGTCGGCTCCAGCCAGATCACCGCGGCCGATCTGCCCGGCGGCTTCGTCGACTTCGGCTCCGGCGGCATCTCGGCGGTGCCGTACCTGGCGCTGATCGCCGCTCGCGGTGCTGGTGGCGACGGCGTACTACCTCAAGCACTACGGCAGCGGCCGCGAGCTCTACGCCCTCGGCTCCAACCCGGAGGCCGCCCGCCTCGCCGGCATCCCCGTCCGCAAGCGGATCCTCGCCGCGTACACCTTCTGCGGCGCCCTCGCCGGACTCGCCGGCGCGATGTACCTGGCCCGCTTCGGCAACGTCGACTCCGGCACCGGCAACGGCTACGAACTGACCGTCGTCAGCGCGGTCGTGGTCGGCGGCGTCGTCTTCACCGGCGGCTCCGGCAGCGTCTACGGCGCGGCCCTCGGCGCGCTGCTGCTGACCTCCATCAACAGCGTGCTGCCCGCCCTCGGCGTCAGCTCCGTCTGGGTGCTCGCCATCAACGGCATCCTGCTCATCCTCGCCATCGCGGTCGACCGGATCGTCGCGCTGCGCGTGGCCTCCGCCCTGAAGAAGAGGAACGCCCGCCATGGCTGACATCTCCCTGAGCCGAGCGGTCCGCTGGTCCGCCTTGAAAAGGTGGGATTCCGCCGTCGGCGCCCTGCTCGTCGTGGTCCTGCTGTTCTCCTTCGGGTTCGTCGACGGCTTCGGCAACGCGCTCAACCTGTCGTTCCTGATCGGCAGCACCCTGCCGATCGCGCTGATCGCCCTGCCGATGACCCTGCTGGTCGTCTCCGGGGAGATCGACCTGTCGGTGGCCTCCACGGCGGGTCTGTCCGGTGCCGTGATGGGCGCCCTGTGGAACCAGGGCATGGCCATCGAGACGATCATCCCGATCTGCCTGCTGCTGGGAGTCGTGTGCGGGCTGATCAACGGGCTGCTGGTGACCAGGCTGGGGCTGCCGTCCCTCGCCGTCACCATCGGCACCCTCGCCGCCTACCGGGGGATCGCGCAGATCGTGCTCGGGTCCGACGCGGTGACCGACTTCCCCACCCAGTACCTGGACTTCGCGGCCGGGCGCATCGGCGACACCTTCGTCCCGTACGCCTTCCTGCCGTTCCTCGTCCTGCTCGCCATAGCCGTGGTCGCGCTGCACGCCACCCCCTTCGGGCGGTCGCTGTTCGCGATCGGGGCGAACGAGGAGGCCGCGCGGTTCGCCGGCATCCGGGTCAAGCGGCAGAAGCTGATCCTGTTCACGGTGACCGGCCTGATGGCCTCGCTCACCGGCATCTTCTGGGCGCTGCACTACGCCAGCGCCCGCTACGACAACGCCACCGGTCTCGAACTGTCCGTCGTGGCCGCCGTACTGCTCGGCGGCATCGACTTCGACGGCGGCAAGGGCACGTTGGGCGGCGCCATCGCCGGGGTGTTCCTGCTGGGGGCGCTCCAGAACGTGATGAGCCTCCAGGACGTCTCCGCCCAGTCGCAGATCGTCGTCACCGGCGTCCTGCTCGTTCTGTCCGTGCTCGGCCCCCGGGTCGCTCGGCAGATCTCCGTAGCGAGGGCGGGCCGTAGAGCCGCCTCGACTCCTGCCTCGTAACTCAGCCCTTCCTCGTAAAGGACCATCGTCATGCGTAAGTCGACCCTCCGCCGTAGCTGCGCGGCGCTCGCCACCGCCACCTCTCTCGCCCTGGCGCTCACCGCCTGTGGCGGCACCACCAAGAAGGACGTGCAGAACGAAGGCGGATCGGCCGCCACGGCCGGCAAGGCCGACCCCAACGCCGCCACCAAGAAGGGCCTCACCGTCGGGTTCCTGCCCAAGCAGGTCAACAACCCGTACTTCACCTCAGCCGACAAGGGCGGCGAGAAGGCGCTGAAGGAGCTGGGATCCAGCTACAAGGAGGTCGGCCCGTCCAGCGCCACCGACACCTCCGGGCAGGTCAGTTACGTCAACACGCTCACCCAGCAGCAGGTCGACGCGATGGCCGTCTCCGCGCAGGACCCGGGCGCCCTGTGCACCGCGCTCAAGCAGGCCATGAAGAACGACATCAAGGTCGTCACGTACGACTCCGACACCACGGCCGACTGCCGCAACGCCTTCGTCTCGCAGGCGTCCGCCGAGGACCTGGGCCGCACCGAGGTGCAGCTGCTCGCCAAGCAGATCGACTACAAGGGCGAGATCGCGATCCTGTCCGCGGCGCAGACCGCGACGAACCAGAACACCTGGATCGACTTCATGAAGGACGAGCTGAAGAAGCCCGAGTACAAGAACATGAAGCTGGTGAAGACCGCGTACGGCAACGACGACGCCCAGCAGTCCTTCCAGCAGACCCAGGGCCTGCTCCAGGAGCACCCGAACCTGAAGGGGATCATCTCCCCGACCACCGTCGGCATCAAGGCCGCCGCCCAGTACCTGTCGGGCTCCAAGTACAAGGGCAAGGTCAAGCTGACCGGCCTCGGCACTCCGAACGACATGCGCAAGTACGTCAAGAACGGCACCGTCGAGGCCTTCGAGCTGTGGGACCCGGCCAAGCTCGGCGAGCTGGCCGCCCGTACCGCCGTCGCCCTGTCCTCCGGGCAGATCACCGGCAAGGAGGGCGAGACCTTCAAGGCCGGCTCCATGGGCGAGTACACCATCGGCAAGGACGGCGTGATCAGCCTCGGCAAGCCGACCGTGTTCAACGCCGAGAACATCGACCAGTTCAACTTCTGATCACCGCTTCACGATCACCGAAAGGGCTGTTGATGCAGCGCGTGTGCTTCCTGCTCAAGGTCAGGGCGGACCGCCTCGACGAGTACCGCGAGCGGCACGCCACCGTGTGGCCCGAGATGCGCCAGGCGCTCTCGGACACCGGCTGGCACAACTACTCGCTGTTCCTGCGCGAGGACGGACTGCTCGTCGGCTACCTGGAGACCGAGGACTTCGCGGCCGCCCGGGCCGCGATGGAAGCCACCGACATCAACGCCCGCTGGCAGGCGGAGATGGCGCCGTTCTTCGAGTCGCTGGACGGCGCCCGGCCCGACGAGGCCATGAAACCGCTCACGGAAGTGTTCCACCTCGCATGACGATGGAGTCCATGAGATGCACAGACGTACGTTGCTGGCCGCCGCCCTCGCCTCAGCCGTGGTGACCCCCGCCTTCGCCTCCGGCACCGCCCGGGCCGCCGACCCCGGCCCCTCGGTCACCCGGACCGGCACCACCACGCTCGACAGCCAGGCCGTCTTCTTCGTGTCGTACGACGGACTGGTCAACAACAACGCGTTCCAGAAGAACGGCCTGCTGACCTACAAGGGCTACCAGTACGCCGTCTGGTACACCGCCGACCGCAACGCCGTCGTCGGCCGCCGTGCCCTCGGCGCGAGCACCTGGTCCACCGTCAAGGTCGGCCACACCCTCAAGGCGAACGACTCCCACAACGTCATCTCCATGGGTGTCTCCAAGGCCGACGGTCGCCTGCACCTCAACATGGACTCCCACAGCGACGGCTTCACCTACGTCAAGTCGGTGGCCGGGCTCGTGGACAACCCCGGCGGGCTCAGCTGGACCGCCGCCCGTTTCGGAGCGCCCCAGTCCACTCTGGACGGCCTGGCGCTGACCTCGCAGTTCACCTACCCGCAGTTCGTCTCCACGCCCGACGGCAAGCTCCAGCTGAGCTACCGCGTCGCCGTCTCCGGCAACGGCCGCAACGCGCTCGCCGAGTACGACGGCAGCAAGTGGACCGGCCTCGGCGAGTGGTCCGCCTCCACGGGCACGTACACCAGCGAGCACGGCTCCTCGACCGCCCGCAACATGTACCTGCACGGCATCGACTACGACCGGAACGGGCGCCTGCACTCCTTCTTCACCTGGCGCGAGCAGAACGGCGCCGTGATGTGCAACGGCGGCGGCATCAGCAACCACGACACCGGCTACGTCTACTCCGACGACCGGGGCCGCACCTGGCGCAACAACGCCGGCACCGTCGTCGGCGTCACCGGCGGCTCCGACAAGGTGTCCGTGAACGACGCTGGTCTGGTCGTGGACGCGCTGAACCCGGACCACTCCCTGATGAACCAGGAGAGCCAGTTCACCGACTCCGCCGGGCGGCCGCACGCGATCATCTCCTACGTCCCCGGCCGCTTCGGGCAGTGCACCACGAACTACGTGGCCGACCGCACCGCCAACGGCCGCGCCTTCCACGTCCGCAGGAACGCCTCCGGCGCGTGGCAGAAGACGGAGATCCCGGTCCCGCTGAACTCCAGCCAGCGCACCAAGCTGATCCTGGACAAGTACGACAACGCGTACGCGATCTTCCCCTTCGGCCGGATCGCCGGCGCCTCCGCGGCCTCCGGGTACACCGACTGGAAGATCCTGTTCGACGGCAGCGGTCTCAACGCCTTCGGCGAGGTCGTCATCGACGAGTCGCGCGTCGCGCAGGACGGGGTGCTGTCCTTCATGTACCAGGAGAAATCCAGTGGTACGACGCCCTCGGCGCTGCACGTCGTCGACTTCCGTCTGCCCGCCTGACCGGCCCCGGTCGCCGGGGCGGCATGCCGGTAATGTGAAGCCGCTCCGGCCGCCGCCCCCTCGTCTCCCCCTGGAGGTCCCTGCCCGATGTCCCAGTCGGTGGGTATCAAGGACGTCGCCCGCGCCGCCGGAGTCTCCGTCGGCACGGTCTCGAACGTGATCAACCGCCCGGACACGGTCGCGACCGAGACCCGGGCCCGCGTGCTGTCCGCGATAGACCGGCTCGGCTACGTCCGCAGCGAGTCCGCGCGTCAGCTGCGCGCGGGCCGCAGCCGGATCATGGGGCTGCTCGTCCTCGACATGGGCAACCCCTTCTTCGTCGACGTGGCACGCGGCGCCGAGCGCGCCGCCCGCGAGGCCGGCCTCGGCGTGATGGTCTGCAACAGTGCCCAGAACCCGGGCGAGGAGGCCGACTACCTGTCCCTCTTCGCCGAGCAGCGCGTGCGCGGCGTGCTGCTCACCCCCGCCGACGCGACGGGGCGCAATATCGAGGCGTTCCGCCGGCACGGCATTCCGTTCGTCCTGGTCGACCGGGTCGCCGAGGGCATCACCGAGTGCTCGGTCTCCGTCGACGACGTGGCGGGCGGCGCTCTGGCCGTGCGCCACCTGGTCGACGCCGGGCACCGCTCCCTCGCGTACGTCAGCGGCCCGCCCGGCCTCAACCAGGTCCGCGACCGGCGTACGGGCGCGCTCGAAGCGCTCGCCGAGGCCGGGCTCGGTCCCGACGCGCTGCGTGAGCTGCCCACCGAACGGCTGGACGTCGCCGCGGGCCGCGACGCCGGTGCCCGTCTGCTCGGCCTCGCCGACCGTCCGACCGCCGTGTTCTGCGCCAACGACCTGCTCGCCCTCGGCGTCCTGCAGGCCATGTACGCGGCGGGCGTCGGCGTCCCCGACGACCTCGCCATCGTCGGCTACGACGACATCGAGTTCGCGGCCGCCGCGGCCGTCCCGCTCACCTCCGTGCGGCAGCCCGCCGTCACCATGGGCGCCATGGCGGCCGACCTGCTCCTGGAGGAGACGGAGGCGGAGGGCGCCGTGAAGCCGCACGAGCACCGACGGGTCGTCCTCCAGCCCGAGCTGGTGGTCCGCCGCTCCAGCCTGTCCGCCCGCTGAGAGCCTGAACCGCCGTTCAGCACGATTTCATGATCCGAAGGGCCCAGCCGCCGGACGACCCTGTGCTGAACTGGGACGCGGTCCGAAAATCCGTCCGTCCCGGGAGCCCTGTTGACCGTCAGCTACCGCCAGCCCGGAGTCGTCCTCACCGACCGCCGCTTCACCGTCCCCCTCGACCACGACCACCCCGGGGGCGAGACGATCGAGCTGTACGCCCGCGAGGTCGTCGCGAGCGACAAGGCGCACCAGGACCTTCCGTGGCTGGTCTACCTGCAGGGCGGTCCCGGCTTCGGGGCGAACCGCTCGTCGGCAGGCCCGGCTGGCTGGGCCGGGCCCTGAAGGAGTTCCGCGTCCTGCTCCTCGACCAGCGCGGCACCGGCCACACCACGCCTGCCAACCGGCAGACGCTGCCGCTGCGCGGCGGCCCGGCCGAGCAGGCCGACTACCTCACCCGTTTCCGCGCCGACTCGATCGTCCGCGACTGCGAGGCCATCCGGCCGTCGGTCACGGGCGGCGCGCCCTGGACCGTCCTCGGCCAGAGCTTCGGCGGCTTCTGTGCCGACCAGCTACCTGTCCCTCGCCCCCGAGGGCCTGGCCACCGCCGTGATCACCGGCGGGCTGCCCTCCCTGGACGCCCACGCCGACGACGTCTACCGGGCCGCCTACCCGCGCGTCGAACGCAAGGTCATCGCCGCACTACGCCCGCTACCCGCAGGACGTCGAGCGGGCCCGCCGGATCGCCGACCACCTGCTCGACACACGACGTGGTTCTGCCGAACGGCTACCGGCTCACCGTCGAGGCATTCCAGTCCCTGGGTATCGTCCTCGGCGGCAGCGAGGGCACCCATCGCCTCCACTACCTCCTTGAGGACGCCTTCGTCCGCACCCCGCAGGGCTTCACGCTGTCCGACGCCTTCCAGGAGCAGGTGCAGGGCCTGCTGTCCTACGCCCGCCACCCGCTGTACGCCCTCGTCCACGAGTCGATCTACGGCCAGAACGGCCGGCCCACCGCTTGGTCGGCCGAGCGGGTCCGCGCCGAGTTCCCCCAGTTCGACGCCGCCAAGGCCCTCGCGGGTGACGAGCCACTGCTGTTCACCGGCGAGTCGATCCACCCCTGGATGTTCGACTGCGACCCGGCGCTGCGCCCCCTGCGCGAGACCGCCGACCTGCTCGCCGCCCGCACCGACTGGACACCCCTGTACGACGCGGCCCGCCTGGCCGCCAACGAGGGTGCCGGTCGTCGCGGCCGTCTACCACGACGACATGTACGTCGACACGGCCCACTCCCTGCGCACCGCCCGCACGATCCGCGGCCTGCGCACCTGGATCACGGACGAGTTCGAGCACGACGGCGTACGCACCGGCGGGACCCGGGTCCTCGATCGGCTGCTGGCCATGGCGCGGGGCGAGGCGTGACGCCGGTGGCCGCGACTAGTCTGCGGACATGACGACCACTCAACTCCAGCCCATGCCCGGCGACTGGCAGCGTGCCCTCGCGGTCGTGGCCCATCCGGACGACCTCGAGTACGGCTGCTCGGCGGCGATCGCCGGCCTGGACCGACGAGGGCCGCGAGGTCGCCTACGTGCTGGCGACCCGGGGCGAGGCGGGCATCGACACGCTGGAGCCCGGCGACGCTGCGGGCCGCTGCGGGAGCGCGAGCAGCAGGCGAGCGCGGCAGTGGTCGGCGTGTCGCGCGGTGGAGTTCCTCGACCACCAGGACGGCGTCATCGAGTACGGCACCGCCCTGCGCCGCGACATCGCCGCCGCCGATCCGCCGGCACCGGCCAGAGCTGGTCATCACGCTCAACCACCGCGACACCTGGGGCGGCGTCGCCTGGAACACCCCGGACCACGTCGCCGTCGGCCGCGCCACGCTGGACGCGGCCGGCGACGCGGGCAACCGGTGGATCTTCCCGGAGCTCGTCCGAGCAGGGCCTCGAACCCTGGGACGGCGTGCGCTGGGTCGCCGTCGCCGGTTCCAGCACACCCACGCACGCCGTCGGACGCGACACCCGGCCTGGAACGCGCGGTGCGCTCCCTGCTGGAACACCGCACCTACATCGAGGCGTTGACCGACGAGGACCCGGAGACATACGTCCGCGGCTTCCTGCACCGGCACGCCGAGGCCACGGGCGAGCGGTTCGGCGGCAAGCCGGCGGTGGCGTTCGAACTGTTCAGCAGATGACTCGACGGAGGACGGGGGAGACCATGACGGGCAGCGCCGAACTGGCCGACCGGTTCGAGGAGCACCGCGGGCGTCTCAAGGCGGTCGCCTACCGCATGCTCGGCTCGCTGGCCGAGGCGGAGGACGCCGTCCAGGAGGCCTGGCTGAGGCTGGGCCGCACCGACGCGGACGACATCCGAGAACCTCGGCGGCTGGCTGACCACGGTGACCGGCCGGGTCTGCCTGGACCTGCTGCGCTCACGGGCCGCGCGCCGTGAGGAACCCATGGGCGACACCCACGACACCTACGGCACGTTCGTCCCGGACCCGGTGCTCAGGCCGCTGTCGCACGATCGACCCGGCGGAGGAGGTGCTCCAGGCCGACTCGGTGGGCCTGGCCCTGCTCGTCGTCCTGGAGAACCTGGAGCCCGCCGAGCGGCTCGCGTTCGTGCTGCACGACATGTTCGCCGTGCCGTTCGACGACATCGCGCCGGTCGTGGAGCGCAGCCCGGCCGCGACCCGGCAGCTGGCGAGCCGCGCCCGGCGCCGGGTGCGCGGCGCCACGCCGTCGGACGAGCCGGACCTCGGCCGGCAGAAGGCAGGTGCTCGACGCCTTTCTGGCCGCCTCGCGCGGCGGGGACTTCGAGGCGCTGCTCGCGCTGCTGCACCCGGATGTGGTGCTGCGGGCCGACTCGGGTGCTCTCGTGCGGGGCGCGGCCGCGTCCAAGCTCCTCCAGGGCGCGAAGGCGGTGGCGGAGCAGGCGCTCATGTTCGCCCGGTACGCGCGGTCCGCGCAGCTGGTACTGGTCAACGGCTCGGTCGGGGTCGTCCACGCGCCCGAGGGACGCGTGCAGTCGGTCATGGGGGTCACGATCGTCGAGGGCCGGATCACCGGCATGTACATCCTGGCCGACCCCGATCGGCTGCAGCGCCTGGAGGTGCCCGGGCGCACGGGGTGACTCAGGCGGCCACGACCAGGTGAGTCGTCGTTTCGTATGCTGAACGGCATGCGAGATCACAAGACCGCGCGAGCGGAACTGCGCGGCGACTGCGAGCGGTGCTTCGGGCTGTGCTGTGTCGCCCTGCCCTTCGCGCGACTCGGCGGACTTCGCGGTCGACAAGGACGCCGGCACCCCCTGCCGCAACCTCCGCGACCGACCACCGCTGCGGCATCCACGCCAGGCTGCGGCAGAAAGGGTTCTCCGGCTGCACGGTCTACGACTGCTTCGGCGCCGGACAGCAGGTCTCGCAGATCACCTTCGGCGGCCAGGACTGGCGGACCGAGCCGCCGGAGCAAGCCCGCCGCATGTTCGACGTGTTCCCGGTCGTCCGGCAGCTGCACGAACTGCTGTGGTACCTGACCGAGGCGCTCGCCCTGCCCGCGGCCCGCCCGGTCCACGCCGATCTGCGTCGGCCCTGGAGAAGACCGAGGAGCTCACCGGCCGGAGCCCCGAGGAGCTCGCCGAGCTGGACGTGGCGGCGCACCGCCAGGAGGTCAACGTCCTGCTGCTGAGGACGAGCGAACTGGCCAGGGCCGGCACCAAGGGCCGCAAGAAGAACCGCCGGGGCGCGGACCTGATGGGCGCCCGCCTCAAGGGCGCCGACCTGCGCGGTGCCAACCTGCGCGGCGCCTACCTCATCGCCGCCGACCTCACCGGCGCGGACCTGCGGGGCGCCGACCTGATCGGTGCCGACCTGCGGGACGCGGACCTCACGGACGCCGACCTGACCGGGGCGCTCTTCCTCACCCAGCCGCAGCTCAACGCGGCCCGGGGGAGCGCCGGGACCCGGCTGCCGGAGTCAGTCACCCGCCCCGCGCACTGGACGGCTCAGGTCTGAGGCGCGGCTCCCGGCACCGGCGGTGCCGGTCGCTCCGGGCGCAGCCGCAGGCCCTCCGGCATCAGCGTCAGCCGTTCCGTCACCCGCAGCCGATAGGCCGGGTCGGCCCGCAGCTCGTAGCGGCGCAGCAGCAGGCCGAGCACCAGCGTGGCCTCGTGCAGCGCGAACTGGCGCCCGATGCACGCCCGCGCCCCGGTCCCGAACGGCTTGAAGGTGTGCGGCGGCCGGGACCGTACGGCCTGCGCGTCGAAGCGGTCCGGATCGAACCGCTCGGCGTCCGCGCCCCACACCTCGGGGTCCCGGTGCAGCATCGGCGTGAGCACCAGCGCCCAGGCGCCCGCGCCGCATCGGATGCTCCCCGGCCAGCACCGTGTCCTCGTCGTGCCTCCCGGGCGAAGGCGGGCGCGGTGGGCCACAGCCGCAGCGACTCGTCCAGCACCCGGCGGACGTAGCGCAGCCTGGCCACCTGCTCGTAGCCGGGTTCCGCCGTGTCGCCCCAGACGCGGTCCACCTCGGCGCGGGCCCGGGCCGCGACCTCGGGGTGCCGGGAGAGGTAGTGCAGGGCGAAGGAGAGCGCGCCCGAGGTGGTCTCGTGGCCGGCGACGAGGAAGGTGATCACCTGCCGGCGGACGTTCTCCGGCGACAGCCGCTCCCCGGTCTCCGGGTGGGCCGTCTCCAGCATCCGGTCCAGCAGGTCGCCGTCGCCGCCGCCGGTCGCGCGCCGGGCCGCGGACCAGCTCGTCGACCGTGCGGTTGAGGTGGGCGATGTCGGCCGCGTTGCGGCGGCTCGCGCTCGCGCAGCAGCAGCGGGGCCAGCGGGACGGGCACCGTGTTGAGGCGCTGCGCGTAGGTCGAGCGTGCCGACCATCGCGGTCACGAAGGGGTGCGGCCGGGAGCGTTCGAAGGAGCCGAAGTCGTGCCCGAAGCCGGTGCGGGCGATGGTCTCCAGGGTCAGCTTGGTCATGTCGCCGGGCACGTCCACCGCCCGGCCCGCCGCCGCCGCCCGGTCCCAGTGGTCCGTCAGCCGCCGCGGCGACGGCCAGCATCATCGGGTGGTAACCGGCCATGGCCTCGCGGCTGAACCCCGGCGCGAGCACGTCGTGCGCCAACTGCCAGTTCGGCTCGTGGTTGTACGCCGTGAACAGGCCGTCCCCGGCGACCGGCCGCAGGTTGGCTATGCCGAGCCCCACGTGCTTGGCGAACCGCGACTCGTCCGCCAGGTCGGCGGCGAGGCCGGCGCCCCACACGAACACGAACTCCTTGCCGAAGGCCTTCCGCCGGAAGATCGGCCCCAGTCGCCGGGCGTAGCGCAGCGAGTCCTGCAGCGGAGTGCGCCGGTTCGACGCCCAGCACGTCGCCGAGCAGCGGGATCCGGTGCGGCGGATGCGGGATGCGGTCCAGCTCGGGCCAGCCCAGCTCGGCACTGCGGAACCCCTTGGGCCCGTCCCGGCCGTCATCGTGCGCCTCCGTCATGACGCGATCTCCCTTGATCCAGCGGCGGGTTAGCACGTGTTGTACGTGGGTTCAATAGCGCGTTTCAGTCTGGTCCCGCTGTTGAACCGGCGTCAAGTAAAGTGCGGGCATGGCCGCGAACCAGGGCGGAGCGCACGCGCCGCCGGCTCAGCACCGAGGAGCGCCGGGAGCAGCTCCTGTCGGTCGGGGCGCGGCTGTTCTCGGAGAGCCCGTACGACGACGTGTGGATCGAGCAGGTCGCCGAGATCGCCGGGGTGTCGCGCGGGCTGCTGTACCACTACTTCCCGACCAAGCGTGACTTCTTCGCGGCGGTCGTCGAGCGCGAGAGCGAGCGCATGCTGCGCATGACGGCGGCGGTGCCCGGCGTTCCGGTCCGCGAGCAGCTCGCCGCCGGTCTCGACACGTATCCTGGAGTACGTCCGAGGCCCACGCGCACGGCTACCGCGCCTTCCACCGCGCCGACGCGGCCGGGGACCAGGCGGTGCGGCGGGTCTACCAGCGGGCGCTGGCCGCGCAGGAGCGGCAGATCCTCGCGGCGCTGGCCGCGGACCCCGAGTTCGGCCCGGCCTTCGAGGAGCGGCCGGAGGTGCGGCTCGCCGTGCGCGGCTGGCTGGCGTTCACCACGGCCGTCTGCCTGGAGTGGCTGCGGGGCACGGAGTTGGCGCGGGAGCAGGTGCGCGACCTGTGCGCGCGCGCCCTGCTGGGCGTCATCCTCTGACGTCGCCTCCCGGAAGGTCCCGCAAAGATCACGCGGACGTGGTTGGCGTGCACCCCGATCTTCGATAGGTTAGGTGAGGCTTACCTAAGGAGGTTTGGGATGGGTGACGACAGCCACAGCCTGGACGGCGGCCCCTGCCGCGGCGGAACGGGCGCGCTCGGTGCTCGCCGCCGCGTGGTCCTGCGCGGTGACCGCGGAGGGCGCGCGGGAGGAGCTCGTCGGCGCGCACACGGTGGCCGGGGACGGCCGGGTGCTCGCTGGACGTGCCGGAGGACAGCGCCCTGCTCGCGGCCGCGATCTGCGCGCCCCGCGGCGAGCCGTCCGCCGTGCTGGAGTTCGCCGACGTGGCGCCCGTCCCCGTGCGCAACCGGATCCGCGCCCGGCTGTGGCTCGCCGGCTGGTTCTCCGTGGAGGAGGGGCAACTCGGCCTTCCGGCCCACGCGTGTGGTGCTGCGGCAGCCGTCCGGCGCCGTGGTCGTCGATCTCGACGAGTTCGCCGCCGCCGCGCCCGACCCGCTGGCCATGGCCGAGGCCCGGCTGCTGACCCACCTCGCCGACTGCCACGCCGACGCCGTCGAGCGGCTCACCCGGCTCGTCGAGCCCGACAGCCTGCACGGCGCGGTCCGCGTCCAGCCGCTCGCCGTCGACCGGCACGGACTGACGCTGCGCATCGAACGGGCCCGCGCCCACGGCGACGTACGCCTGCCGTTCCACGCGCCCGCCGACGACGTCGCGCAGCTCACCGAGCGCATGCACGTCCTGCTCGCCCAGGCGAGCGCCGCGTCCTGCCCGCGGGCCCTACAGCGGCAGCGCACAGACGGCGACGGGTGAGGCGAACGGCTCGCCCGCGCGCCGCAGTGCGCCGCTCGTCTCGTCCACGTGGAAGACGGTGACGGTGCTGGACTTCTGGTTCGCCGCGAACAGCAGCGTGCCCTCCGGTGAGAAGGCGATCTGGCGCGGGAAGTCCCCGCCCACCGGCACCGTGTCCGAGCAGCCTGAGCCGGGCGCCGTCCGCCTCGACCGCGTAGCGCGTGAGGCTGTTGTGGCCGCGGTTGGCGAGAAAGGCGTACCGGCCGTTCGGCGGTCACCAGGATCTGCGCCGGGTAGCTCGTGCCCGAACCCGTGCCCGTGGACTGCGCCTCGCCGACGGTCACGCCGGCCGGAGGCCGGGTCGTACGAGCAGACCGCGACCGTGTTGTCGACCTCGTTGGCGAGGTAGGCGTACCGGCCGCCCGGGTGGAACGTGAGATGGCGCGGGCCCGCGCCCGGCCGGGTCTGCGCCCGCGCGACCTCGGTGAGCGTGCCCGCTCTTCTCGTCGAGCCGGTAGGTGTAGACGGTGTCCGTGCCCAGGTCGACGGCGAGCACATGGCCGCCGTCGGGGCTGGTGATGATCTGGTGGGCGTGCGGACCCTGCTGGCCCGGCCCGGGCGCCGGGCTGGAGTGCCGGACGAGGTCGGTGCGCTCGCCGAGCGCGCCCGAGGCGTCGATCGGGTGCACGGCCACGCTGCCCGAGCCGTAGTTCGCGCTGAGCAGCCAGCGCCCGCCCGGATGCACCGACAGATGGCAGGGCGCCGCGCCGCCGGTGCTCCGGCTGCCCAGGACCTTTCGGTCGGACAGCCGGACGGCGGTCACGGCGCCGTCCTCGCGCTCGTCCACCGCGTACAGCGTGCGGCGGTCCGGGTGGATCGCGAGGTACGACGGGTCGCCGACGCCGGCGAGGGTGCCGGTCGCCGGTGATCCGGCCCGTCGCCGCGTCGTACGTGGCCAGGCCGATGCCCTTGCCGCCGCCCTCGGCGGAGGTGTAGGTGCCGAGGTAGAGGGGGCGGGGCCCGGAGGGCCGCCGTGCCTCGCGGGACGGGCTCGCGCTCTGAGCTCGGGCGCCGACGGGGCCGTCGCGGGCGCGGGCGCGTTGTCACAGGCCGGGAGCGCCGCCGCGGCGGTCCTCCCGCCAGGGCGCCGACGAATCGGCGCCTGCTCCAGCCACCACTGCCCATGTCGCCCCTCAGGTCGTCGCTCGTCCCCGTCGCGACAGTCACCTTGGCGTGGATCACCCATCGGCGTGCAACAACGGCACCGGGCTTTGCGCCGAGACCGCAACGGCGGCCTCGGTCGTCTACCAGTCCCCGTCCTCGACCGGCTTGCCCGGCGCGTCCTTGAGCCGTCGCACCTGCCCGGGAGCGGGCTGCATGCCAGGGCTCGTGGTCGTCGCCCGAGCCAGTCGCCGACCGGCTTGACGGCCTGGAGCGTGTCCGTGGGGGCCAGGTCCTGCGCGTCCTGGTCGTAGTAGTCGAACCAGGGCAGGCCCGCGCGGGTGTACGCGGCCCGGTCCACCGGCGACGGCGGTGGCGCCTCGCCGGTGATGCGGCGCCACTCCGGCGGCGTCACCAGGTGCACGAAGACCCGCCCCGCCGGCTGCTCGCGCCCAGTCCGACAGCGGCCGGTCGTCCTGGTAGACCTCCTGCCGCATCGATCCGCCGACGCCCAGCCCCATCGCCGCGGGCGCGCGGGGCGGGGCCGACGGAGCGGCTCCGGCGGCGGGTGCGGGGGCCGCGCCGTATGCGGGAGGTGCCGGCGCGGCGCCGGGTGCGGGCGGGGCCGCCATCGGCATCGCGGCACCGTAACCGCCCGGCATCGCGGCACCGTAACCGCCCGACGGGGAGATCCCCCGGGTCCGCTCCGACTGCCGGCGCTCCTCCTCGTGCCACCGCGCCAGCTCCCGGTCGTTCAGCGGGAAGGACTGCAGCTGGACGCCGCCCCAGACCTCCTCGCCCGTGACCTGGCCCTCGACGGTGGCGCCCAGGCCGAGCGGGACGGCCACGAACTGACGGACCGTGCCCGTGCCGGAGTTGATGCCGTCCAGCCAGGGCTGGCGGGGGAGCACCACGTAGTTCTGCGGGCCGCGGGCCGGGCGGTCGCTCCAGGGCCGGCCCGAGACCGCGCACACCTTGCCGACGCCGACCTGCAGCGCGGCCGGCTCCGACGTGCCCGCGAAGCTCAGCCACATCGCCTCGCGCAGATACACCGGCAGCATCACACCGCCGCGCGCCCGCCACGCCTCGGGCACCCTGTCCGCGTAGTCCGCGACCCGCCGGACCGGGAACTCGCCCAGGCCGGGCGGCAGCGGATGAGTGCCCGTCTCCGGCAGTCGCAGCGTGCGGATGAACCGCACCGTCACACCGCCCGGCAGCCGCAGCGTGTTCCCGTCGATCCGTACCGTCGTGTCGGCCATCGGCCCGCTCCCTCGCATCCGGTGCCGGCCCCTCCCGGCCCTCCCTCAGCGAGAACGCCCGTCGAACCCCGCACGGTTCCGCCACATCTGCTCCTGCACGCCCAGGCGCTCACGCAGCCGCGTCAGCCGCGGCATGCGGGCCCGCTGCTCCTGCGACACACGGTCCAGTTCCTCCAGCAGGCGGCGAGAGCGGTGCTCGGTGTCCAGCTCGTCGAGGATCCGGTTGACCTCCGCCAGGACGGCGCCCGGCAACTGCCAGTGCCGGCGGTCGCGCTCGGCCTCCTCACGCAGCAGCGGGGCCAGCTTGTCGCGGGTGCCCGCCGCCGTGCGCAGCTCCGCGGCGAGACGCTCCTCCGCCGACTCGGCGCTCGCACTGAGGTGGGTGGTCACCAGCACCGAGAAACTCACCACGGCGTCGGCGATCTCGGACAGCAGCTGCTCCAGCGCGGCGCCCGTCTCCGCCTCGAACAGCGGCTTCGGCTCGCGTTCCTTCGCCAGGTCGGTGAGGGAACGGGCGAGCACCCGCAGGACGACCGTGCAGATCTCCAGCGTGTCCAGGCCGGTGCGCAGCACCACCCGGTGCAGCAGGCCCTCGCGCACGCGCGGGTTGAGCCGCAGGCTGTCCTCGGCCTGCCTGCAGGGCCGCGTCCACCTCGATGATGTCGTGGTCCAGGCGCCGTGCCTCGTGCAGCTGCTCCGCCGCGCGGTCCACGGGCGTACCGCCCGCGGCCTCCTCGCCCATGCGCAGCATCAGCTGCCGCAGCCGGCGCGCCAGGCCCTCGATCGACTCGCCCGCCTCCTCCACCCACACCGGCGGAGCCAGCAGCAGATTGCAGGCGAGCCCGACGACCGCGCCGATCAGGGTCTCCACCACCCGGGCCCAGGCGGTGTCACCGACGGTGGTGACCCCGAGGACCAGCATCGCGCTGATCGCCACCTCGGGGACGTACTCCTCCACCCGGACCAGCCGTCCCACGGCCAGTGCGGCCACGAGGAGCAGGGCCAGGCTCCACCAGGTCAGGCCCACCAGCAGGCTGAACGCGATGGCGACGAGGACACCCGTGACCACGGCGTTCACGCGCCGGAAGCCGTTGGTGAGCGTGGCGTACAGCGTCACCTGGACGACCAGCAGCGCCGTCAGGGGAGCGGTGAGCGGGGCCGCCTCGGGGCTCAGCCGCAGCGCGATGACGTACGCGATCGTCGCCGCGGTCGCGGACCGCAACGTCTGGACGACCACGGGGTCGCGGCGCTTGTGCACGATCCGCGTGGCGTGCGCCGTCCACTCACGTACCTCTCGCATCCTCGGGCTGTTCCCTTTCCCCTGGCGCATGGAACGCATCCATGAAGGACGTTAACGCCGAGGGAAACCACGGGCGACCGTGGACGCTCAGGCGTGCACCTTGTCGAGGAAGGCGGCCAGCCGGCCCGTGGTCCGGTCGATCTGCTCCGCCAGGGTGAGACTCTCATCGAAGCGGGACCCGCTCTCCGGCACCTTCTTCCCGCGTACGTACAGGGAACAGGCGAGGTCGGTGCACATGTACGCGCCGACCGAGTTGCCCTCACGGCCCGCCGCACCCGCCTTCCGCGCGGTCATCAGCGAGACGCCGCCCCGCGGGTGCGTCGTCAGGCACAGCGAACACATGCTGCGATGCAGAAACCCCCGCTGAGCGGCCTGAAACCGCATCGCCACCCCGACGAGCCGCCCTTCCCGCTCGGTCACGAGGTAACTCCGATCGGGCGCCCCCGGATCCCGCCACCCGAGGAAGTCGAGATCGTCCCAGGGCCGTTCTCCCAGATCCCGCGGTACGGCCAGACGCTTGGCCTCTCCCTTCGAGCAGTTGATGAACGAGTTGCGGATGTCCTGCTCGGTGAGTGATCTCATGGGAGGGCTCCTGGTTCGCCGTACCGAAACCTAGGGGTCCTAGGTTTTGGGTCAGGTTAGACAGGACCGGCGAGGGGGAGCCAGTGGTTTTCGCGGAGGTCGCGTCAGCGCGGGCACGGGCGGCGCTGGGCCATGTGGCGGGCGGCTCGGCAGGTCCCGCCCTCGATCCGGGGCTGCGCATCACACTGAACTTCCACCCGGACCGCCGGGCGGGCGATGTGCCCCTCCTCGCGGCGCTCGGGCGGGACGGCGCCTACCACTCGCAGTTCGTCACCGGCACCAGCAACGGCGGCCTCACGGCCCGTCCCGGCGGCGACCGGTGGCGCTGGGAGAGCCGGATCTTCGGCGGGGCGTACGACGAAGCGGCGGCGCACGAGCGGCCCGTGTACGGCGCTCTGAACTTCCGCCGGCAAGTGGTCGGCGCGGCACCCCGCTTCGGCTCCTCGCACTTCCGGCTGAACGCCGGGGCACCGGCCCGCGCCACGTTCTGCTACCCCGACAGCGCCGCCGAGCCGGCCGACTTCGGCGTCGCGGCCGGCATGTCCCTCATCGCGTTGGCCGAGGCGGACGAGCAGGACGCCCTCGACGACTACATCGAGGCGCACGTGCACGGCGGCGTCGAGCTGGCCCGGGACGTGGAGGCGCTGGTGCTGGACTCCTGCTATCGCGGCACACCCGTCGAGGCCGCGGCTCGGCGTCTGCCCTGCCCCGTCGAGTGGCACCCCGGCTACCGGCTCACCGTGGCCGGTCTACGGCGCCACGCGGACTACCGCGGCCGGGAGTACGCGGAGCTGGGCGCCCGGATCGCCCGGGACGGCCTCGTCGACCCGCGGGGCATCGGCGATGCCGCCCGGACAGGCCGCTACGAGCTCCAGGACCTCAAGATGGTCTGGCACACCCTCGCCCGCTTCGGGGCCCCGGAGGGGGCGGGCACGGCCTACTCCGCTCCCGAGACCTCCGGCGGCCACACCCCGGCGGCCAGCACCCCCAGTGCGTAGGCGCGGGCCACCAGTTCCGTGCGGTTCGCCGCGTGCCAGCGGGAGGACAGGCGGCGGAGGTGGTAGGTCACGCCGTCGGTGGTGAGGCCGGTTTCACGGGCTGCTCGGGTCGTGGTGGCGCCGGCGGCCAGGAGGGCCAGGATGTGGGCCTCCGTCGGGGTGGCCTGGGCCTGTCCGGCGGGCGGGGCGGCGCGGGGCTCGTGTTCGCCGTCCAGTCGCAGCATCACCAGCAGGGCGGGCGGGTCCTCCACCGTGTCGCTCACCGGGTCCGCCGTCAGCTCCCCGTACCGCTCCGCGCCGCCGGGCGCCCGCCAGCGCACCGACACCTGGTACCGCGAGCGGTGGCGCAGCCTCAGCGCCTCGGCGATCCGCTCCACCTGCGTCGCCTCCCGCGGGCTGAACAGGTCCAGCACTTCACGGCCGCGCAGCTGCCCCGGCGTCGTACCGCACTCCGCGGCCATCGCCGGATTGGCGAGCAGCACCGCGCCGTACACGTCGCACACCGCGACCGGCATCGCGATCCGGTCGAAGAGGAGCAGGGCGCGGTTGCGCCATGTCACGGCCTCCTGCCGGGCCAGGTCCACGAGCACTCTCCTGCCACGCCGGGCCGCTCCCGCGCAAGAGCGACGCATCTGCTTGCACTACACAATCATGTAGGGGCACGGCATCGCCCGCCGGGCCCCGTGGATCACGCTGGGTCGCAGTACTTCCGTACCGCGAAAGGCAGTTGCCGCGTCATGCCCCCCACCGGACAGACCTCCCGCACCGCAGACACCCTCCCCGGCGTCCCCGTCGTCGACATCACCGCCACCGGACCCGGCGCCGCGCCCATCCAGCAGGCCATGGACCTGATGCGCGAACACGGGCCCGCGTACGTCCGGCGGCTGTACGGGCGGGACACCCTGTTCGTGGGCGACCTGGACCTGGTCGCCGACCTCGCCGACGAGCAGCGGTTCGCCAAGCACATCGGGCCCGGTCTGGAGAACGTCCGCGAGTTCGCCGCCGACGGCCTGTTCACCGCGTACAACGACGAGCCCAACTGGGCCAAGGCGCACGACATCCTCATGCCCGCCTTCGCGCTGGGCTCGATGCGGACCTACCACCCCGTGATGCTGCAGGTCGCTCAGCCGGCTCATCGAGTCCTGGGACCGCGACGCCGGTGCCGGAAAGCCCGTCGACGTGCCCGGCGACATGACCCGCATGACGCTCGACACCATCGGGCTCGCCGGCTTCGGCTACGACTTCGGCTCCTTCGAACGGGCCGAGCCGCACCCCTTCGTCGAGTCGATGGTCCGCTGCCTGGAGTGGAGCATGACCCGCCTCGGCCGCGCGACCCGGGCCAGGACTACGCGGCGCAGGACGCGGCCTTCCGCGACGACGCCGCCTACCTGGCCCGGGTCGTCGACGACGTCATCGCCGCCCGCACCGGCACCGACCAGAGCGCAGGCCGACGACCTCCTCGGTCTGATGCTCACCGCCGAGCACCCGGCCGACGGCACCACGCTCGACACCGCCAACATCCGCAACCAGGTCATCACCTTCCTGATCGCCGGCCACGAGACCACCTCCGGCGCCATGTCCTTCGCGCTGTACTACCTCGCCAAGCACCCCACCGCCCTCCAGCTGGTGCAGCGCGAGGTCGACGAGCTGTGGGGCGACGCGGCCGACCCCGAGCCGACGTACGACGAGGTCGGCAGGCTGACCTACACCCGCCAGGTCCTCAACGAGGCGCTGCGGCTGTGGCCCACGGCCGCCGTGTTCTCCCGGAAGGCCCGCGAGGACACGCTGCTGGGCGGCCGCATCCCGCTGCGCGCCGGGCAGTCCGCCCTGGTCGCTCACCCCGATGCTGCACCGGCAGCCCGTGTGGGGCGACAACCCCGAGCTGTTCGACCCCTCCCGCTTCGCGGCCGAGGCGGAGGCGGAGCGCCCGGTGCACGCCTTCAAGCCGTTCGGCACCGGTGAGCGCGCCTGCATCGGACGGCAGTTCGCGCTGCACGAGGCGACCATGCTGCTGGCCATGCTCGTCCACCGCTACCGGCTGCGCGACCACGCCGACTACCGGCTCGACGTCAAGGAGACCCTCACCCTCAAGCCCGAGGGCTTCACCCTCGCGCTCGCGCCGCGCACCGTCCGCCGACCGGCCGTCCACACACCGCTGCCCGGCGCCGCCCCGGTCCAGGACGCCGAGTCGGCCGAGCCGCAGGACCTGCCCGCCCGCGTCCGCCCCGGCACCGCCGCCGCTCTTCCTGCACGGCAGCAACTACGGCACCTGCCGCGACTTCGCCGCCCAGCTCGCCGACGAGGCCGCCGCCGATCGGCTGCGACACCCAGGTGGCCCCGCTCGACGCCTACGCCGACGGACTGCCCACCGACCGGCCCGTCGTCATCACCGCCGCCTCCTACAACGGCCGCCCCACCGACGACGCCACCGCCTTCGCCGCCCGGCTGGAGGAGACCCACGACCTGTCCGGCGTGACGTACGCCGTCCTCGGTGTCGGGTGACCGCAACTGGGCCGCCACCTACCAGCACGTCCCCACCCGCATCGACGACCGGCTCGCCGCGTCCGGCGCCACCCGGCTGCTGGACCGTGCCGCAGCCGACGCCTCCGGCGACCTCACCGGCACCGTCCGCGGCGTTCACGGCCGCCCTGCGCGCCGCCCTGCTGGAGCACTACGGCGACCCGGACGCCACCGACCCCGGACCGCCGAGCCCGACGACCGCCTACGAGGTCCGCACCCTGACCGGCGGCCCGCTGGACGCCCTCGCCGAGCGGCACGGACTCGTCCCCATGCGCGTCACCGAGGCCGTGCGACCTCACCGCGCCCGGCTACCCGCGCCGCAAGCGGTTCCTGCGCGTCGCCCTGCCCGGACGGCGTCACCTACCGCACGGCCGACCACCTCACCGTGCTGCCCGCCAACGCCCCGGACCTCGTCGACGCGCGCCGCCCCGCGCTCGGCGTCGACCTCGACACGGTCCTGGACATCCGCGCCACCGCCCCCGCCGCGACGGCATCGCCGTCGACCGGCCCTGACCGTACGGCAGCTGCTCACCCACCACGTCGAGCTGCAGGAGCGCCCGACCGCCGGGCAACTGGCCGCGCTCGCCGCCGCCAACCCCTGCCCGCCGGAGCGCGTCGGCCCTGGCCGGCACTGACGGCGACGACCCGCGCACCCTGGTGGACATCCTCGAGGACCACCCCGCCCTGCGCGGCGCCCTGGACTGGCCGCGGCTGCTGGACTTGCTCCCCCCGCTGCGCCCCCGCCACTACTCCGTCTCCTCCTCGCCCGCCGTCGACCCGCGCCACGCGGACCTCATGGTCTCGCTGTTGCAAGCCCCCGCCCGCTCGGGCCGGGGCGTCTTCCGCGGCACCGGCTCCGGCTACCTCGCCGCCGTGCGGCCCGGCGACACCGTGCTACGCCCGCGTCCAGCCGTGCCGCGACGCCTTCCGCATCGGCCACGGCGGCGGCCGCACCGGTCATCATGATCGCCGCGGGCACCGGGCTCGCGCCCTTCCGCGGCGTCATCGCCGACCGTCGGCGCGCTCCTGGCCAACGGGCGCCGAACTCGCCCCGGCGCTGTGCTACTTCGGCTGCGACGCCCCCGACGCCGACTACCTGCACGCCGACGAACTGCGCGCCGCCGAGACGGCCGGCGCCGTCTCCCTGCGCCCCGCCTTCAGCGAGGCCCCCGAGGGTGAGGTGCGGTTCGTGCAGCACCGCATCACCGCCGAGGCCGACGAGGTGTGGGAGCTGCTGGACGCCGGAGCGCGGGTCTACGTCTGCGGCGACGGCGCCCGGATGGCGCCCGGGGTGCGGGAGGCGTTCCGTACCCTGTACCGCAAGCACACGCCGGGCGCCGACGAGACGGCCGCCGAGCAGTGGCTCGACGGGCTGATCGCGGACGGACGTTACGTCGAGGACGTGTACGCAGCCGGCTGACCGAAGCCGATGGGGAGGGGTGGGCGCACGGTGGTGGACTCCTGGGAACGGGCCCGGCACATCCTGGAGGTGGCGGGCCTGGATCCCGGCCACCTCGCACACCTCCGCCCGCTGACCGGCGGCACGTACAACACCGTCGAGGAACTCCGCCTCACCGACGGCAGCCGCTACGTGCTGAAGATCCCGCCCGCGGCGGCCACCCCCGGCCTGCGGCACGAGCGGCGCCTCCTCGTCTCGGAGGCCGAGTTCTACCGCTCGGCCGCCCGCGCAGGAGTCCCCGCGCCGCGGCTGGTGTCGATGGGTGACGACTTCCTGCTGATGACGGCCTGCCCGGGCGACTCCTGGGACGACTCGCTCACGGCGGCGGAACAGACCGCACTGCGTGCGGAGCTGGGACGCCGGACGGCCCGTCTGCACGGCGTGACGGGACCCGGCTTCGGCTACCCCTCCGGCGCCCTCGGCCCGCTCGCCCCCGACTGGCGGACCGCGTTCACGACGATGTTCGACGCCGTCCTCGACGACGCCCGGCGCTACGGAGCCCGGCTGCCCCGCCCGGTCGACGCCGTGGCCCGTACCGCCCGCTCCGCGTACGGCGCCCTGGACGAGGTCACCGTCCCGTGCCTCGTCCACTTCGACCTGTGGCGGGGCAACATCCTCGTCGACCACGCGGACGGCGAGGCCCGCATCGGCGGTCTCGTCGACGGGGAGCGCATGTTCTGGGGTGACCCCCTGGGCGACTTCGTCTCCCTGGCGCTGCTGGGGGACATCAAGAAGGACGAGGCGTTCCTGTCGGGCTACCGGGAGTCCGGCGGCCGGGCCGAGTTCGACTCCCCGGCCCGCCTCCGACTCGCCCTGTACCGCGCCTACCTGTACCTGATCATGCTCACCGAGACGATTCCGCGCGAGGTCGGCGAGGAACAGGAGCGCTGGGTGCAAAAGGCGGTCGCCCCGGAACTCGTCGCGGCCCTGGACGAGATCGAGGAACTCCTGGCGGGTCCTGCTCAGCCGTGACCGTGAGATCCCACAGCAGGAAGCCCTCGCATGGGGGCGGCGTCCCGATCCGGTGCCGGAGAACCCGCTCCCCGCGTGGCGCACGGCGCTGCAGGAGCGGGCACCGCGCTGAGGTTTCGCAGGTCACGGCGGAGGTACTCGCGTGGCGCCCGGACCACTGAAGGGAGTACGCCGTGACCGACCACCGCCTCGAAGGACCCGGCGAGAACGGTGAGCCCGTCCCGCGGGACATGCCGGACCAGCAGGCCGACGACGGCGAAGACCCGTGGGAGGTCGCCCCGCGCTTCACGGGCACCGGCGAGGACGAGAAGAACGGAAAGGACCACGCCGACGAGCCCGCCGACGACGTTCCCGACACGGACGAGGCGGGGACGGGCCGGCAGGGGGCGCCGCGACAGGGGACCGTGCACCCCGAGCATCCGGTGCCGGACGAACCCGCCGACTGAGCGCCCCCGAGGCGCCGACGGCCGCAGCCGACCGTGGGGGCCGGCTGCGGCCGTCGGTCGTGCCCGCGGGCGGCGGGCGGTCAGCCCACCTTGTGTCCCTGCATCGGTTCCGTCCGCGCCCCCGCACCCTGCTGGAGTCCCTGGAAGAACTCCTCCAGCACCTCAGGGGCCGTGTGCTCCGGCCGCCAGCGCAGTTCCGCACGCGCGCGCGTGCAGTCCATCAGGGGCAGCCGCAGCACCGCGTCGAACAGGTGTGGCGAGGCGGGCAGCAGGTGCAGGCCCCAGGCGGCGGCGATCGCCGAACGGGCCGCCGTGCGCGGCAGCCGCACCGGGCGGGCACCGAACATCTTGCCCAGGAGCTCGGCGTCGACGGTCGGCTCGGCCGCCAGGTTGAAGGAGCCCCGGACCTCGGAGTGCACGGCCAGCCGGTACGCGTTCGCCGCGTCGTCCGTGTGCAGCGCCTGCACCCGCAGCCCCGCGATGTCGGGCAGGAAGGGCAGCAGCTCCGGACGGGCCAGCGGGCCGGGCAGGAAACGGCCGCCGAAGATACGGCGCTGCTCACTCGCGGACTTCCGCTGGAAGAGGAAGGCGGGCCGCATCCGCACCACCCGTGTCTCGGGACGATCGCGCTCGAACGTGTCCAGCGCCCGCTCCAAGTAGGCCTTCTCCCGGCAGTACGCGGCGTCCGGCCAGCCGTGCGTCGGCCACGACTCGTCCACCGCCCGGTCCTTGGGGCCGGGCGAGTACGCGCCGACCGACGAGGCGTGCACCAGCGCGGGCACCCCCGCGGCGGCCACCGCCTCGAACACCCGAATGCTGCCGAGCACGTTGGTGCGCCAGGTCGCCGCCGGGTCGTGCGTCGGCTGGAACGCCCAGGCCAGATGGACCACCGCGTCGGCGTCCGTGAACCGCCCCACGAGGTCGGACTCCTCGGAGGCCAGGTCGACCGCGGACCAGTCCGTCTTCGGCGGCGACCACTCGGGGATCCGCCGGGCCAGGCCCAGCACGGAGGCGACCTCCGGGTCCTCGGAGAGGAGGCGCACCACGCTGGTGCCCACATTGCCGGTGGCGCCCGTGACGACGATCCTCATGCCCGTTGCGCTGCTCACCTTCCGCTCCTCTCGGCCGCGTGGTTCCGCGAGCGGTGACCGAGTACCCGGGGGGCGCGTGGATTGCACGTGGACGCAGGAAAGCCCCGGCCGGACGGGGGAATCACGGCCGGGGCGGCTCAAGGTGTGGGCGCGGACGGCGGTCGCCTCTCGGCGGAACGCTCCACAGGGCTTCAGCCGAACGATCGTCCCTGTGGGCAAAAGGTGAGGCCCGGGGACACTGTCCCGTCCGCACCCACGTGTTGTTCAACGGAGAACCACTTCTCGGTGTTCCGGACTCGGACGCCCTGCCCGGTGAGGTGTGTCACTGCCCCCGGTGGTCCGGAACGGTCTCGACCCAGAGGTTCTCCGCCTGGAGCAGCAGCGTGCCCAGGACCGCCGTGTGCGCGGCACCCTCCTCGGCGTGCCGGCGCAGCCTGTCCTGCAACTCCTCGTGCAGTTCCCGCATCGCCTCCTCGGTCTCGCGGTCCGGACGGCCGTCCATGCTGCCCTCGCGCAGACTGTCCGCCTCCGCGTGGCAGGCGTCCCCGATCAGTTCGAGCAGACGTGCGTACGAGCGCAGCGCCGGGCCCTCGGGCGTGGCGGGTGTCCGGTTCTCGTCCACGGACACCGCCAGGGCCCGCGTCAGCGCGGTGACGTGCCCGGTGACCCGGCCGAGCCGTTCGTCCTCGCCCACGGGCGGCAGGGCACCGCCGTGCGGGACGCGATGCAGGGCACGCAGCGGGCCGTAGGTCAGGCGCAGGCTCTCCTGGCTCCAGCGGCGCGCCGACTGCAGCGCGTCCAGGCGGTGGTCCAGATGCGCCGAGGCGCTGATCCAGCCCGAGGCGGTCTGCGCGTCCCATTCGCCCTCCCTCAGGTCGGCCCCCACGGTGTGCAGGACGTCCCCCGCCTCCTCGGCGAGGGCCGCCAGGTTCTCCCGCACGTCCCGCAGATGGACCGGCGGCAGGACGAGCGCGTTGACCGCGACGCCGATGACGGCGCCGAGCGCCGCCTGGCCCACGCGGTGCCCGACGCTGGACATGCTCACGGAGCCCGCAGTGAGGGTGAACAGGGCCGTGGTCGCCGCGTAGATGCCCTGGTCGCCGAAGCGGGGCCAGTTCGCGAGCAGCATCAGCACCGGGACGGACAGGGCGAGCGCGCCCGTCGTGTCGCCGGTGATCGCCTGCGCTGCCGAGGCCAGCACGGTGCCGACGCAGATCGCCCCGAACTGCCGCGCGCCCTGCACCAGCGAGCTGTAGACGGTGGCCTGCACCAGCACGAGCGCCACCCACGGCGCCATCAGCGCCAGCGGGTCACCCATCCAGACGCCGCCCACCAGCCAGGCGATCACCGCCGCCGCGGCGGCCTTCAGCGACTGGACGACCAGATCCCGCTCCCGGCCGGGCTCACGCCAGGCGGCTCGCAGGGCCTCCCAGGCGGACCGGGCCTCCCGTCGCACGGCATCGGCCGGCCGCACGGCGCGGGCCCTCTGTTCCATCGCGCGGCTCCGTCCCCACGCCGCGTCGGCCTGCCGGTCCTCCGCCACCGCTTCCTCGGGCCGCGCGCCGCGAGCTGTCCGTCCGGCCGTCGCCGGGCCGCTGTCCCTCCGTGGGCGGAAGGACCGAGCCGTCCGCCGCATCACACGCGTCACTCGCGTCATGCGCTGCGAGTATCCGCGTGACCGGGGGTTTCATGCCCGCTCACGCCAGCGGACTGTCGCGCAGGGAGGACAGGAGGTGCGCGGGGTCGGCGTAGAGCGCGTCCGCGCCGGACTTCTCCAGGTCGGTGCGCGGGATGCCGCCGCACAGGACGCCCAGACAGCGCACTCCGGCCCGGCTGCCCGCGAGCATGTCCCACACGGTGTCGCCGACGAAGACCGCCCGCTGCGCGGGCACCCCGGCCAGATCCAGCGCGTGCTCGACCGGCTCGGGGGCCGGCTTTCCCTCGGCGACGTCGTCGGCGCTCGCCGTGGCGGTGATGGCGTCGTCCGCGTCGATCGCCCGGCGCAGCGCGCTCAGCTCGGCGCCGCCCGCCGAGGTGGCCAGTACCACCGTCCAGCCGTTCCCGTGCAGCCGCCGCAGCAGCGGCCCGGCCCCCGGCAGCGCGGGCAGCCGGTCGAAGTACTGCCCGTACAGCGCCTTGTGCGCGGCGCTGATCCCGGCGTCCTGGTCCTTGTCGCGGTCGTCGCCGAGCAGATGGGCGACGAGGTCGGTGGAGGGCAGGCCCACGGCCCGGTGAATGGCGTGCATCGGCACCTGGTGGCCGGCCTGCCGGAAGGCCTCCCACCACGTCACGACATGCAGGTGATTGGTGTCGACCAGCGTGCCGTCGACGTCGAACACGGCCGCCCGTCCCGCGCTTTGCATAGGTGCAGTCCCTTCTCTCAGGCTCGCCCGGGTACCACCTCAGCCGCCCGCCACGCCGGACGGCACCCGCCGCTCTCGGGTCCAGGCCAGCAACTCCTGAAGGGACCACGTCGTCACCACCCGCCCGGGCGGCACCCCGCACTCCTCCGCCCGCGCACACCCGTTGATCTGCCAGTCCAGCTGACCCGGCGCATGCGCGTCGGTGTCGACGGTGAACAGCACCCCCGCGTCCACGGCCCGGCGCAGCAGCCGCCGCGGCGGGTCGAGCCGCTCCGGCCTGCTGTTGATCTCCAGCGCCGTTCCGGTCTCCGCGCACGCCGCGAACACCTCCTGCGCGTCGAACTCCGACTCGGGCCGTCCCCGCCCGGTCACCAGCCGCCCCGTGCAGTGCCCGAGCACGTCGGAGCGCGGATCACGTACGGCGGCCACCATCCGCCGGGTCATCGACCGGGCGTCCATACGCAGCTTGGAGTGCACCGACACCACCACGACGTCGAGCCGGTCCAGCAGCTCCGGCTCCTGGTCGAGCGAGCCGTCCTCGAGGATGTCGCACTCGATGCCGGTCAGCAGCCGGAACGGCGCCCAGGTCTCGTTCAGCTCCGCCACCACGTCCAACTGCTCCCGCAGTCGCTCGGCCGACAGGCCGCGTGCCACCGTCAGGCGCGGTGAGTGGTCGGTCAGCGCCGCCCACTCGTGGCCCAGCGCCGCCGCGGCCCGGCCCATCTCCTCGATCGGGCTGCCGCCGTCCGACCAGTCGGAGTGCAGATGGCAGTCCCCGCGCAGCTGCTCCCGCAGCTCTTCGCCGCCCCGCACGGCGGGCGGCTCCGCGGCCTCGCCCTCCAGCTTCCGCAGGTAGCCGGGCTCCTCCCCGGCCAGCGCCTCCCGCACCACCTGCGCGGTCTTCGGACCAACCCCCTTGAGCGACTCCAGCGAACCGTCCGCCGCCCGCCGGCGCACCTCGTCATCGCCCCGCTCCTTCAGCACCCGGGCCGCCGTGCGGAAAGCGCGCACACGGTACGTCGGTGCCAGGGACCGCTCCAGCAGGAAGGCGATCCGGTCCAGTGCCTCGAGGGGATCCATCGCCACCTCCACCTCAAGGGTTGCCCAGCGCCCGGCCGGCCGCACGACGGGCGGGCGGTTTGCCCGGTACGCCCCCGGGTACTGCGATGCCTCGTCCCGCCCGCGTCGACGAGAGGCCCGTCATGCCCGCCCCCACCGCGCCCCACAGCAAGGTCGCCGTGATCACCGGCGCCGACTCCGGCATCGGCCGGGCCACCGCCGTCCGCCTGGCCCAGGCGGGCATGGACATCGGCATCACCTGGCACAGCGACCGCACCGGAGCGCAGGAGACGGCGGACGAGGTGCGGGCGCACGGGCAGCGGGCCGAGGTCGCCCGGATGGACCTCACCCGGCTGCCCACCGCCGCCGACACCGTCGACGAGCTGCGCGACCGCCTCGGCCGCATCGACGTGCTGGTCAACAACGCCGGCACCGGCACCATGACGCCCTTCCTCGACCTGGAGCTGTCCGACGTGCGCGAGGTCCTCGACGTCGACCTCGTCGGCCCGTTCCTGTGCGGGCAGAAGGCGGCTCGGCACATGATCCACCAGGGCGACGGCGGCCGGATCGTCAACGTCACGTCCGTCCACGAACACCAGCCGCGCGTGGGCGCCGCCCCCTACTGCGCCGCCAAGGGCGGTCTCGGCCTGCTCACCCAGGTGATGGCGCTCGAACTCGCGGAGTACCGCGTCACCGTCAACGCGGTCGCCCCAGGCGAGATCTCCACGCCCATGACCGGGCAGGACGACACCGACCCGCACACCGAGCCCCGCCCCGGCGTGCCTCTGGGCCGCCCCGGCGACGCCCGCGAGGTCGCCGCCGTCATCGCCTTCCTCGCCGGCCCGGACGCCTCGTACGTCACCGGGGCCTCCTGGAGCGTCGACGGCGGCATGCTCCGCATGGGCCCTCAGGCGGGCTCCCACCTGACGAACGACGACTGGCGACGGCCCTGAGCGCGGTCGGCCCGGCCGGGGACTGAACCCCGCGCTCTCGCCGGTTGCGCTCTACTCTCGATGCATGACCGAAAGCGCGAGCCCGTACATATCCCACCCTCGGATCATGGTGCTCGGGGTGCAGCCGGGCACACCGCCGTTCCGGATCGTGGAGATCGACGGCCAGGTGGTCGGGGAGGCCAAAGCGGTCACCGACGTGCTGGCGGCCGCAGCCGCGTTCGGCATCGTGGTGCACGATCTGGACGATCCGGACACGGTCCGCTGGGTGGGCGGAGACAAGTTCACCTGGACCCGGCACTAGGACTGGCCGACGGTTTCCTGTCCGCCCGTTCGCGCCGGGGCCTGCGCGCATGGACCGCCCGGCTCATCCGGCGGCCCAGGAGCAGATAACCGATCAGCGCGCCCGCCGTGTTGAGGATGACGTCGTCGATGTCGAAGGCGCGGCCGGTGACCAGGGCGCCCTGGGCGAACTCCACCAGGAGCATCACGATCGCGGTCAGCAGCAGCACGCGCAGGATGCCGCGCGTGCGCGGGGCGACGACGGGCACGAGGATGCCGAAGGGGACGCCCAGAAGGATGTTGCCGCCGATCTGCCGGACGGCGTCCCGCAGTGCCGGCTGGTCGAGATAGGCCTTCAGGGAATCGCCCGGTTGCAGGTTGCTGTGGGTCAGCGCCTCCGAGGCGGGCGAGGGCTGCAGGGTCAGCCGCGCCAGCACCACGGCGAAGGCGACCATGAAGGTGAAGGCGCACAGCGTCGCCAGCAGCCGGACAGGCAGCGGGAGTGGACGTCGCTCGCTCCCGGACCCGGCGGTACGGGGACGTGAGGCTGCACTGGCCATACGCTCCTCCAGACTTCAAATTCCCTGCGTGACAGGGCGGTTACCCAAGGGCGCGGCGACGATGCCGCCGCGCGCCGCTTCCAGCCACTGTTTCCCCGCGATCGGCCGGGGCACTCCGCCCTGTGTGCCGCAGCGCGCCGCCACGTCCCATGGCCGGGGCGGTGCTTGGATGACCGCCAAAATGATCAGCTCCCGCGGAGGTGGCGAGTGAACCGGCGTACGACGCTCCCCGCCGTGGCCGAGGTGCCGCTGTGGTGGGCCGCGCTCGCCGCGCTGTGGCTGGTGTTCGTCAGTACCGTCGACCCGCTGGAACTCGCGGTCGGCGCGGGCGCCGCCCTCCTCGGGGCGCTCGCGGCGCGGGCCGCGCGGCGGGCGGTGGCCGGGCGGTGAACGGCTGGATCCTCGCCGCGACGATCACCCTCGCCGTCGGCCTGACAACGGCCCTGTGGGGTGTGGCGACCGGGCCGCTGCGGCGCCGCGTCGTCGCGCAGAACCTGTCCACCGCGGTCGGCTGCCCGGGCCTGCTGCTCCTCGCCCAGGGCTACGACCGCCCCTCCTATGTCGATCTCGCCCTGGTGCTCGCCCTGCTCGGCCCCGTCGGCACGCTCGTCTTCGCCCGGCTGCTCGCCGGGGAACTGGCCGAAGACCCGCCCCGCGCCCGGGGTGTGACCTGGGCGGCGGCCGGCCTCGGGGCCGTCGTCGTAGGGGCGTTGTGCGCGGTCACCGGGCCGGGACGGGAGCTGGCGAAGCTCCTGGTGACCGGCGCCCTGCTGATCGGCGGCAACCTCGTCGCCTCGCGGGCGCTGACCGGCACGGCGGGGGAACACGCCGTGGGCAGCGTCGAGCGGGGAGAGGACTGCCGTGGACGAAGCCGTGATCGCCGTCGCCCTGGTGCTGGTCGCCGCGTCCGCGACCGTGGCCGTGGCCATCCGCGACCCCGCCAGGCAGGCCCTCGTCCTGTCCGTCCTCGGCGTCGTGCTCGCCGTGCTGTTCACCGTGCTCCAGGCACCCGACGTGGCGCTGTCGCAGCTCGCGGTCGGCTCCGCGCTGACGCCGCTGTTGCTGCTGCTCACGGTCCGCAAGGTCAGGAGGCGCCGGCAGCGCGAGGAGAGCGGCGAGTGAGCCCCCGCACGCGGCTGTGGCTGGTGGCCGTGGGCGGCGCGGGCCTCGCCGCGCTGCTCGTCGCGGCCTGCTTCGGCCTGCCGGCCTTCGGCGGCGACAGCCACCCCTACGGCGACCGGGCCGTCCAGCGAGTCCCTGGCCCACCGCACCGCCAACACCATCGCCTCCGTCAACTTCGACCAGCGCGGCCTTCGACACCCTCGGCGAGCTGACCATCCTCTTCGCGGCCATGCTCGGCTGCGTCGTCCTGCTGCGGCAGACCCGCGACGAACACCGCGCCCGGCCCGAACCCGCCGACGTCGCCCCGCCCGTGCGCCGCTACGCCCTGCTCGTGCTGCCGGTCGCCCTGGTCACCGGCCTGTACGTCGTCGCGCACGGGCAGCTCAGCCCCGGCGGCGGCTTCCAGGGCGGCGTGGTCGCCGCGACCGCCCTGCACCTGCTGTACCTGGGCGCCGACTACCGCGCCCTGGAACGCGTCCGGCCGGTCGGAATGTACGAGGTGGGCGACGCGGTCGCCGTCTGCGCCTACCTCGTCACGGGCGTCGCGGCGCTGCTCGGCGGCACGGCCTTCCTCGCCAACACACTGCTGCCGTACGGCACGTTCAACACGCTGTCCTCCGGCGGCACCGTGCCGCTGCTGAACGCGGCCGTCGGCATGGAGGTCGCCTGCGCGGTCGTCGTGCTGCTCGCCCGCTTCCTGGACCAGGCCGTCGAGATCGAGGAGGAGAGCGGGACGTGAGGCCGCCGTGACGGACGTGCTCGCCTACCTGGTGGCCGCCTGGATCTTCCTGGCGGCTGCTACGGCCTCGCCACCAGCCGCAACCTCATCCACGCCGTCGGCTGTCTGTCCGTGTGCCAGTCCGCCACCTACGTCCTGCTGCTGGCCGTCGGCTACCGGGACGGCGCCACCGCGCCCGTCTTCTCCGACCTGAAGCCCGGCTCGCGGCCCGTCGTCGACCCGGTCGTGCAGGCCCTGGCCCTGACCGACGTCGTCGTCGGCGCCACCGTCACCGCGCTGCTGCTCGCGCTCGTCATGCAGGTCTCCAAACGGCACGGCACGGTCGACCCCGACGAACTCTCCGAGCTGCGCGGCTGATGCACGACCTGCTGCCGCTCCTCGTCGCCGTCCCGCTGCTCGGCGCCGCCCTGCTGGCCGCCGGCGGCCGTCGGGTGCCCCGGCGCCGTCGCCGAGTCCGTCGGCTGCGCCGTCTCGGCGGGCACCACCGCGCTCGCGGTCGTGCTGCTGCTCGACTCCTCGCCGCCCGCTGGCCGAATGGGCGGGCGGCCGGGCGCCCGTGCACGGCGCAGAGCGTCGGCATCGTCCTGGTCGGGGACGGCGCCGGGCTCGGCATGGCCGCGCTCGCCTCGCTGCTGACCCTGGCCGCCCTGGCGTACTCCTGGCACTACTTCGACGAACCGCCGCGCGCGGCACGTCGGGGTCGTTCCCCGCGCTGTTGCTGCTGTTCCAGGCGGGCATGTGCGGTTTCGTGATCGCGGGCGACCTGTTCAACGCGTTCGTGTGGTTCGAGCTGATGAGCGTCGTGGCCTACGCGCTGACCGGCCACCGGGTCGAGGAGGCCAGGGCCGTGCAGGGCGCGCTGACCTTCGGCGTCGTCAACTCGCTGGGCGCGTACGCGATGCTGATGGGCATCGGGCTGCTGTACGCCCGTACCGGCGAGCTGGGCATGGCGGAGATCGGACGCGGGCTGGACGCGCACGGCCCGCCCGACGCGCTGGTCCTCGCGGCGTTTCGTCCTGGTCCTGACCGGCTCTGCTGGTCAAGGGCGCCGCCGTACCGTTCCACTTCTGGCTTCCGGACGCGCACGCGGTGGCCCCCACCCCGGTCTGCATGCTCCTGTCGGGCGTCATGGTGGAGCTCGGCGCCTTCGGCGTGTGGCGCGTGTACGACACCGTCTTCTCCGGTCCGGGCGGATGCCCGCCGCCGATGCGGAGCGGGCCCTGGTGGCGCTCGGCGCGCTGACGGCGGTCATCGGCGCGGTCATGTGCTGGTACCAGCGGCACATCAAACGGCTGCTCGCCTACTCGACCGTCGCCCACATGGGACTGTTCCTCATCGGCATCGGCACCCTCACCCCGGAGGCCGACGACGGGGTCGCCCTCTACATCCTGGGGCACGCCGGTGTGAAGGCGGCGCTGTTCGCCTGTACGGGCATCCTCCTCGACCGGTACGGCTCCGTCGACGAGCACGCGCTGCACGGCCGGGCCCGGGGACTGCGCGGGGTGGCCGTGCTGTTCGCCGTCGGCGGTCTCGGTCTCGCCGGGCTGCCGCCCTTCGGCACGGCGCTCGGCAAGTCCGTCACGGAGGAGGCCGTGGGCGGCCCGCTCACCGTGCTGTATGTCCTGGCCGGCGCGGTGACCGCCGGGGCGGTGCTGCGGGTCGCCGCCCGCGTGTTCCTCGGCCTCGGTCCCCGCCCTGAGGACGGGGACGCGTACGAGACGACCGGCTCCGGCGAGGAGCCCGAGACCGGGCACCGGCTGAGCCGGGTCCCGGACACCATGACCGTGGTCCCGGCGGTGCTGCTCGCCGGATCCCTCGCCGTCGGCGTGGTCCCCGCCTTCGCCGGTGCGGTGGGCCACGCCGTGCAGGAGGCCGGAACCGGCGGTCTGGTGCACGCCAGTGTGCACTGGACCCCGCTCGGCGTCCTGCTCGGGCTCGCCTCGACCGCGCTGGCGCTCGTTCTCGCGGCCGTGGCCGTCACCCGGCCGCGGCTCCTCGCCGCGCCGGACCGGGCGCTGCCGCTGCGGCGGCTGCAGTCCGGGCACGTCGGGGACTACGTCGCGTGGCTGCTGGTGGGCACCACCCTGCTGGGCGCGCTCGCCCTGCCCGGGGTGCTCGGCGGCTGATCAGTTCCCGTACGAGACGCGCACCTCCTTGAAGCCCAGGGAGCGCAGCAGGCCTTCGAGCATGCCGGTGGCGTTCTTCTCGGCGCGTGCGGTCAGCTCGCTCTCCTTCGCCGCGTCGCCGATGTGCCGTACCGCCAGCTTCTGCACGGCCTGTTCGCCGTTGGGGTTGTCCGAGAAGAGGTCGCCGAGGCGGTCGAAGAGACCGCGCTGCTTGGAGACCGCGTAGGAGCGGTCGGGGTCGAGGGCCGGCTTGCCCAGTTGCGCGTGGGGCAGCCGGAGCGTGGCGGACGTACGGTCGCCGTTGACCTTCACGTCGTTCTCGCCGACCTTGCCCAGGTCGACATAGGCGTCGACGGTGCCCGCGCCGACGTACAGGGTGCGGGTGCCGCGGATCGCATCGGGCAGCAACTTGGCGTCCTTCTCCAGGTCCACGACCACCTGGAAGTTGCCGGAGGCGGCGTCGTAACGGCTGATGTCCTGGATGGACTTCAGCAGCGCGGGGCCGGACCGGTCGTGGGTGTCGGTGCCGAACAGGTCCTTCAGGCCCGGGATCACGCTCAGCCGGATCCCGGCGAAGAACACGACCAGCACCAGCACGAGCGCGCCCACCACCTTGGCCCAGCCGGGCATGCGCCTGGGGAGGCGCTTGACGGGAGTCGTCATGCGACGGCCCTCCTTCCTACTGTCCGGATGCCCGCCACATGCCCTGCCAGACCGGCCGGTTGAGGAGGGGAGGACTTCGGCGGAAGCACGAAAGGGCGCACCGGGGGTGTCACACCGAGCCGGACGTGGCCTCCGGCTGTTCCAGGGCCGCGTCCAGCGTCGGCTGTGGCGGCAGCAGCCGCGACAGGCCGGTGATGTGCAGGACGCGCAGGGTCAGGGGGTGGGAGCAGACGAGGAGCACATGACCGCCCCGGCCGAGGATCCGGCTCCTGGCCCGGTAGAGCAACCGCAGGCCCGAGCAGTCGAAGAACTCGATCCGGCTGAGGTCGATCACGACCCGGGCGGACCGGCGGTTCGTCTCCCTGTCCAGGTGCGGGGCGATCTCCGTGGCCGCGGCGAGGTCGATCTCGCCGCGGAACTCCAGCACGGTGTGCCCCCGTTCCTGGCGGACGCGCAGATGCCGGGTGAGCGGTGCAGGTTCCTGCCGCACGACGAGATCGCCTCCAGCCTGCTCCGTGCGTGGGGAGGGGCCACGGCCCTCAGAACCGTTCCTCGCCCCGCAAGTTACCCTCCAACGAGTGAATTTGAGCATGTTCGATTGACATATGTCTGTGAATTGCGGGCGAGTTGGCCGAGGTTCGCGCGGGGGAGTGCGCGGGCGTGAGCGCGGGCGCGAGTCCAGGCGTGCGCTGCGGGTCAGGACAGGGCGTGCCAGGCCTTGGTGAGGGCCTGGCGGAACTGCTCGGTCTGGTGTGCCGTGAGGTCGCGCATCATGCGCTCCTCCAGCTCCCGCACCGGCCCGGCGTGTCGTGCGAGCAGCTCGCGACCGGCGTCGGTCAGCAGGATCAACAGTTCGCGGCGGTTGCGGGCATTGCGCTCCCGGCGGATCAGGCCCCGGCCCTCCAGTGAGCGGACGAGATCGGCGATGGACTGCGCCGTGACGAAGGAGTCGCGCGCCAGCTGGGCAGCCGACAGCCCGTCGTGTCGCTCCAGAACGGTCAGCGCGGTGTACTGAAGAGCGGTGATCCCGGAGGGCCTGACCAGCTCGTCCAGGTGGGAGCGCACGACGAGCTCCACCTGCTTGACCATGTACAGCAGGGAAGGGGGCGCCTTGGTCACCTGTGTGTCGAGCATGGATGCAGGCTAGAGCATTGACAGGAAACCTGTCTGTAAAGAGACTGCGAACCAACAGGAATCCTGTTTGTTGAAATCTTAGCGACGACGCTGAGGAGTGGCGATGACCACCTTCGAGAGGGACCCCGGACAGCTGTTCATCGGGGGCCAGTGGCGCGAGGCCGCCGACGGGGCGCGTACCGAGGTGCTCGACCCGTCCCGGGGCACGGTCGTCACCACCGTCGCGGAGGCCGGCCCCGCCGACGTCGACGCGGCCGTACGCGCCGCCCGGGAGGCCTTCTACGACGGCGCCTGGTCGGGCCTGAGCGGCCGTGAGCGCGGCCGGGTGCTGCACCGCGTCGCCCGGCTGATCCGTGAGAACGCCGACGAGCTCGCCGCCCTGGAGAGCCTCGACGTCGGCAAGCCGATCACGCTGTGCGGCGCGGTCGACGTGACCAACGCGGCCAACGACTACGAGTACTTCGCGAACCTGGCCCAGAGCCAGGACGGAGCCCTGCGCGAGACCCCCATGAACGCCCTGGCCTACACCAGGCGCGAGCCCCTCGGCGTGGTCGCCGCGATCACCCCGTTCAACTTCCCGCTGATCCTCGCCGGATCCAAGCTCGGCCCCGCGCTCGCGGCCGGCAACACCGTCGTCCACAAGCCCGCCGACGAGACCCCGCTCAGCGCCCTGTACATGGCCCGGCTCTTCCAGGAGGCGGGTGTACCGGACGGCGTGGTCAACGTCGTGACCGGCAGCGGCCCGGTGGCCGGCGAGGCGCTGCTGCGCCACCGAGGCGTCGACAAGGTCGCCTTCACCGGCTCCACCGCGATCGGCCGGCATGTGGCGAGCGTGGCCGGCGAGGCGCTCAAGCCCGTCACCATGGAGCTCGGCGGAAACGCGGCCCACATCGTCTTCGAGGACGCCGACCTGGAGAAGGCGGTCGGCGCCGTGATCAAGGGCTTCGTCTTCAACACCGGCCAGTTCTGCATGGGCGGCCCACGGCTGCTGGTGGCGCGCTCGGTGTACCCGACGCTGCTCGGCATCCTGGCCGAGGCCGTCCCCGGCGTGCCGATCGGCGACCCGCGCGACCCGGCCACGGTCATCGGCCCGATGGCGGCGGAGAAGCACCTGAAGAAGGTCGAGGAGTACGTCGCCCTGGCCCGTAAGGAGGGCGCCCGCATCGTGTGCGGCGGCGAGCGGCTCGACCTGGACGGTGGCTACTACTACAAGCCGACCGTCATCGCCGACCTGTCGAACGACTCCCGCGTGATCCAGGAGGAGATCTTCGGCCCCGTCCTCACCGTGCAGCCCTTCGACGACGAGGACGAGGCCGTCGCCCTCGCCAACTCCACCCCCTACGGCCTGGCCTCGGGCGTCCAGACCAGCCACCTCGCCCGCGCCCACCGGGTCGCCGACCGGCTCCAGGCCGGCATCGTCTGGATCAACGACTGGGCGATGCTCGACCCCGCCATGCCCTTCGGCGGTGTGAAGGACTCCGGCTACGGCCGCGAGTACGGGCCCGAGGCCCTCGCCGGTTACACCAAGGTCAAGTCCGTCGTCGTCTCGCTCGACTGAGACACCGTCAAGGAGCTCTTACGATGCCCACCACCACCCGTGCCGCGGTCGTCGAGTCCGGCGGCGCGCCCTTCACCCTCTCCGACGTCGTCCTCGACGAACCCGGCCCCCACGAGGCACTGGTCCGCATGGTCGCCACCGGCCTGTGCCACACCGACCTCGGCGTGGCGAGCGGCGGACTGCCCTTCCCGCTGCCCGGGGTCCTCGGCCACGAGGGCGCGGGCGTCGTCGAGGCCGTCGGCTCCGCCGTCACCGGCGTCGCACCCGGCGACCACGTCCTGCTCTCCTTCACCTCCTGCGGCGACTGCCGCAACTGCCGTGGCGGCCATCCCGCGTACTGCGCGACCTGGCTGCCGCTGAACCTGCTCGGCGGCAGCCGCGCCGACGGGTCGAACACCATCAGCCGGGGCGGCGAGGCCCTGGGCGGTCACTTCTTCGGCCAGTCCTCCTTCGCCGAGCGGGCACTGGCCGACGAGCGCAGCCTGATCAAGGTCGACGCGGACGTGCCGCTGGAGTCGATCGCCCCGCTGGGCTGCGGCGTACAGACCGGTGTGGGGGCCGTCTGGAACGTCCTGAAGCCGGACACGGGCAGCACGGTCGTCGTCCTGGGCGCCGGAGCGGTCGGCCTGTCGGCCGTGATGGCGGCGGCCCTCACCCCGGCCACGAGGATCGTCGCCGTCGACCGGGTCGCCGAACGCCTGTCGCTTGCGACGGAGCTGGGCGCCACGCACACCGTCGACACCAGCCAGGCGGATCTGGCGGAGGCGCTCACCACGATCACGGGTGGCCAGGGCGCGGACGGTGTCGTGGAGACCACGGGCAACGTCGGCGTCCTGCGGCAGGGCGTCGACGCGCTCGCCGCCCGCGGAACCCTGGTCGTCGTCGGCGCCCCGCCCTTCGGCACGGAGGTCGCCCTGGACGTCAACGGCCTGCTCGGCGGCAAGCAGATCGTCGGTCTCACCCTCGGCGACAGCGAGACCCAGACCATGATCCCCGCGCTGGTCCGCCTGGTGAAGGAGGACCGCCTCCCGCTGCACCGCCTGATCAGCACGTATCCCTTCGGGGACATCGACCGGGCGGTCCAGGACATGAGGTCGGGCAAGACGATCAAGCCGGTCCTGACGTTCTGACCCGGTCGGCCGACGGCCCCGCTGATCGTGCCGTGACCAGGGGGCTGGGTGGCCGGTGGAGTTCTTGGGGGCGGCCGGGCGGGAGCTGACCGTCCGCTCCCTTCCCGCCGGTCTGCCGGATTGTCGGCGGGGGAGGGGCGCGGCCCGAGGGGCGGCCGGGAGGTTCGCGAGCCGCCGGGCCGCCGCCTTCCCGGCTGCCGCACGCCGGTCCGCCCCGCCTGCCCGGCTCTGCGCAGCCCCCGGGTTCTCACCCTCCGCCACGAGCGCACGGCGCCGGCCGGCACGCCCCGGGCGCGGCCGACCGTGTGCCGCCGGACGCGCTGGTACAAGGCCCGCACGGGCCGGGCGGAAGGTGCGCCCGTCCGGTCGGGCGGCTCAGTCGTTCACCAGCACCAGCTTCCCCGTCGTACGGCCGGTGTCGCCCAGCGTGTGCGCCTGCGCGGCGGCGGCCAGCGGGAAGGTGCCCGCGATCGTGGCGCGGAGCTTGCCCGACTCGGCGAGTTCCGCGATCGCCCGCATGTCGCTGCGGTCGGCGTCGACGAGCATGCGCAGCCCCCGTACGCCGAGCCGCTCGGCCTCCTCGTAGAAGTCGTTCGAGCCTCCCGGGAGGATCGAGACCACGACACCGCCGGGGCGCAGGACGCGCAGTGAGCGCAGGGAGGTGTCGCCGCCGATCGTGTCCAGGACGACGTCGACGTCCTTCACGGCCTCGGTGAAGTCCGTCTCCCGGTAGTCCACCGTCTCGTCCACGCCGATCCCGCGAAGGAACTCGTGCTTGCCCGCGCTCGCGGTGCCGATCACGTACGCGCCCCGCGCCTTGGCGATCTGCACGGCCACATGCCCGACCCCGCCCGCGGCGGCGTGGATCAGTACCCGCTGTCCGGGCCGCACGTCCGCGTGCTCGACCAGCGCCTGCCACGCGGTGAGCGAGACCAGCGGCAGCGCGCCCGCCTGGACGTGGTCGATGCCGGCCGGCTTACGGGTGAGGGCGCGGACCGGAGCGATCACGTACTCCGCGTGCGAGCCGTGCCCGTACGGATACGGCAGCATGCCGAAGACCTCGTCACCGGGCGCGAAGGCCACGACGCCGATGCCGACCGCCTCCACCTCCCCGGAGACGTCCCAGCCGAGGACGAAGGGCGGTTCGCCGAGGAAACCACCGGTCTCGCGGTGCTTCCAGTCGGTCGGGTTGACCCCGGCGGCCCGCACCCGGACCAGTACCTGGTTCGGCCCCGGTGCCGGGCGCTCGACATCCACTTCCTCGAGGACCTCGGGACCGCCGAGGACGTCCTGGCTGATGGCTCGCATCGTGTTCTGTGTGCTCATGGTGTCCCAGCCTGCCGGTCCGCACCCCACCCGCCAATGGCAAGATTGCCAACCTTCGATAGAATCGTGCCATGCGACGTGAGCGAGTGGTGGTCCTGGCCCTGGACGGGGTGTATCCCTTCGAACTGGGGATCCCCAGCCGGATCCTCGGCGCGGCCGACGACCGGTACGAGGTGCTGACCTGCTCGGTCGACGGCCGTCCGGTGCGCACCAACGCGGACTTCGGCGTCACCGTGGAGCACGGCCCCGAGGTCCTGGCCACCGCCGGCACCGTGGTGATCGCGCCCGTCGCGCCCGCCCACCTGACCGACGAGGTGCCCGCCGACGTCCTGGCCGCCCTCGCGCTCATCCGGCCCGGAACCCGCGTCGTCTCGATCTGCACCGGCGCCTTCGTCCTCGCCGCCGCCGGGCTCCTCGACGGGCGCAGGGCGACCACCCACTGGCAGGTCGCCGACCGGTTCCGGCAGATGTTCCCGCTCGTCGACCTCGACCCGGACGTGCTGTTCGTCGACGACCATCCCTTCCTCACCTCCGCCGGAGCCGCCTCCGGCGTGGACATCTGCCTGCACCTCGTCCGCAAGGATTACGGCAGTCACCTGGCCAACACCGTCGCCCGCCGCTGCGTGGTCCCGCCGTTCCGGGACGGCGGCCAGGCCCAGTACATCGAACAGCCCGTCCCCGAGCAGGGCGCCGCGAGCACCGCGGCCACCCGCGCCTGGGTCCTGGAACGCCTCGGTGAGCCGCTCACTCTGGCCGACCTCGCCGGCCACGCCCGGATGAGCCAGCGCACCTTCGCCCGCCGCTTCCACGACGAGGTGGGCCTCAGCCCCGGCCGCTGGCTGATCCAGCAGCGCGTGGCCCGGGCCCGGCATCTGCTGGAGTCCAGCGACCTCACGGTGGACCAGATCGCCGGCCGGGTCGGGTTCGCGACGGGCGCGTCCCTGCGCCAGCATCTGAACGCGGCGATCGGGGTGTCCCCGCAGGCGTACCGCCGCACGTTCCAGACCGCCCGCTGACCCGTCTGCCGACCGCGCGCGGTCCCGTGCCGGTCAACTCCGAGGCGGGCTTGAATATTTGTCGACCTGTTGCCTTCTGTCGAAGCGTGACGGAACCCTCACGTCCGCAGGGCGACGGGTTTGATCCTTTCGGGGTTCAAACCCGATAAGGTTCCGATCGGCGCTGCGAGTTGACGCGATCGCTTCCGGTCGGCTCGCGGTGCGTACTCATGAGTGCGGTCACACACCCCCCTGTTCATTCGTGTTGCTTCGAAGGATGCAGATGGAACTCGCCACTCCGCCACCGGCGGCGCGGGCCCCTGTCGCCTGGTACAGCTGGTGGTTGATGCCGCTGGGCTTGGGAGGCGGGACCGTTGCCGCCACGTTCATGAGCTCGGAGCGAATAACCGTGGCCGTCGCCGGACTCGCGGCGACGGCGGCCGGCACCGTGTGCGTACGCCTGCTGCTGCGCACCCGCGCACAACTGCACCGGGCGGAGAACTCCTTCCGCACCACGCAGGCCGAGCACAACCAGCAGTGGCAGCAGCACGTGGCGGGCCTGGAACGGAAGTTCTCCGCCGAGCGCGCCACCCTGGAGTCCCAGCTCACCGAGCAGAACGCGGTCTACGAGCGGCGCCTGGGCGACCAGAGCGCCACGTACGAGACGCAGCTCTCCGACCAGTCCCGGGCCTACGAGGAACGGCTGGCCGAGCAGGCCAAGTCCTACGAGGCCCAGCTCGCCGACCAGGCCGAGGTCTGGCAGGAACAGCTCTCCCACCAGCTCGCAGCGGTCGCCCGGCTCGCCGACGAGCAGCTGCCCGACGCGATGGCCAGGCTGCGTTCGGGTGACGCCATCGACGACGTCCTGCCCACTGTCACTCAGTGCGCGAAGGTCAGTTCCGACCTCCAGGCCGAGCTGCGCAAGCTGCTGCGCACCGCCCTGATCGGCCTCGAGGCGGAGTTCGACCGCTCCACCTCCGCCGAGCAGGCCGTCATCAGCATCGGCAACCGCATCCACGTCCTGACCAGCAAGCTCCGTGGCCGCCTGCACGAGATGCAGGGCGAGCACGGCAGGCTGCCCGCCGTCGCCCGGGGCCTGATGGAGCTCGACCAGGAGATCGGCCCCGCCGACTGTCTCGCCGCCAGCATCGGTGTGCTCGGCGGCTCGGACAGGCCCGGCCGGCAGTGGCAGGAGCCGCAGCGGCTGCTCAGCGTGGCGCGCGGCGGCATCGGCCGGATCAAGGACTTCCACCGGATCCAGGTCCGCCACCTGCCCGAACTCGGCGTCGACGGCGGCCTCGTGGACCACCTCACGCTGATCTTCGCCCACCTTCTCGACAACGCGGCCCGATACTCGCCGCCCACCGAGCCGGTGCTCATCTCCGGCAAGGAGGTGCCCAACGGCGTCGGCATCGAGATCCAGGACTCCGGCAAGGGCCTGAGCGAGGAGAAGAAGCGCGAGGCCGAACACGCCCTCGCGGGCACCGCGCCCGGCGCGGGTCTCGGCGGCATCACCGAGGACGCGAACATCGGTCTGCGCGTCGTCGGTGCCCTTGCCCGTCGCTACGGCATCCGCGTCACCTTCGCGGACTCCCCGTGGCTCGGCACCTCCGTGGTGGTCGTGGTCCCGCACAAGTACTTCAGCCCCCTGCCCGCGGTCGCCGCCACACCGGTCGCGCCCGCCCCGGAGGTCCGCACCGCCAGTTCGGCCCCGGCGCGCGAGACGGTCACTGCACCGGCACCGGCACCGGCCGCCCCGGCCGAGGCCGTGGAGACCACACCCGGCGGACTGCCCCGGCGCCGCAGCAAGCGGAACGAAGCGGCCGAGACCGGGCAGGCCGGGCGGAGCGAAAGGAGCACCGTCGCCGCCGTCCCGCCGGATGCCTCGTTCTCCGGTCTCGCCGCCTTCGCCACCGCCGGACGCGACGCCGAGGAGGCGTCCCAGGCGGCAGGCGACCGCGCCCCCCACGCCGGACGCGAGTCCACCGAGCACCGCACCGAAGAGAGCGACTAGTCCTCATGACGCAACAAGGAACCGATGTGAGCTGGGCGCTCCGCGATCTTGTCGAGAGCATCCAGGAGATCCGCTTCGCCCTCGTGGCCTCCAGCGACGGCAAGGCCATCACCTCCTACGGCGCAGAAGACCCCGACGACGTCGACCGCTTCGCCGCCGTGGTGGCCGGCCTGCAGGCCCTCGCCCAGCCGGTCGCCGAGCAGTTCCCCCAGTACGCCGGGCAGCTGCGCCTCGCGATGATCGAAGTCGACGGCGGTCACCTCTTCGTGGTCCGTGCCGGTGTGGAGACGTACCTCGGTGTCCTCGCCAGGGAAGGCCTCGACCAGGGCCTGCTCGGGCACCAGATGAGGGACCTGGCCCGCAGGATGGGTGAGCTCCTCGGCACCACTCCGCGCCTGGAGGAGCACTCTGGATGAGTGCTCCCCGCAGACCGTCGGACCCGTCCGGTCTCGAGCGCTACTACGTCCTCACCGGAGGACGCAGCGGACCGGGCGGTTCGGCGTCGAGCCTCGACGTGGCGACCCTTGTCGTCGCCCGCGCCGCCCCGTTACCCGGCATGCAGCACGAGCACGAGGAGATTCTCCGCCGGTGCCGCGATCCGCTGTCGGTCGCCGAACTCGGCGCTCACCTCGGGCTGCCCTTCAACATTCTCGCGGTGCTGCTGTCGGACCTGCTGGTCGCAGGTCGCGTCGAAGCCCGTAACCCCATCCCGGCGCATGAAGCCGGCCGCGGGCCCGACCTCGCGCTCCTTGAGGAGGTACTCAGTGGACTTGAAAGGCTTTGACCAACCCGGAGGGCGGGCGGCCGGAGACACCCGCTCGGTGAAGGTGATGATCGCCGGCGGGTTCGGCACCGGGAAGACCACCATGGTCCGGTCGGTCAGCGACATCAAGCCGCTCACCACCGAGGAGACGCTCACCCAGGCCAGTGCCGACGTCGACCATCTCATCGGCGTCGCCGACAAGACGCAGACCACCGTCAGCCTGGACTTCGGCAAGATCGGCATCAACGAGAGCCTGGTGCTGTACCTGTTCGGCACGCCGGGCCAGGAGCGCTTCTGGTTCCTGTGGAACGGGCTGTTCAAAGGGGCGCTCGGCGCGATCGTCCTGGTGGACACCCGCCGCCTGGAGTCCAGTTTCCGGGCGATCGAGGAGATGGAGCGGCAGGAAGTCCCCTTCGTCGTCGCCCTGAACGTCTTCCCCGACTCCAGCAACTACCCGGTCGAGGAGATCCGGGACGCCCTGGACATCCCCGAGCGCACCCCGGTCATAGCCTTCGACGCCCGCGACCGGGCCTCCAGCCGGGACGTCCTCGTCGCCCTGATCCACCATCTGAAGGAACGCTCGGCCGTGGCCCTGGAGCCCCGATGAACGATCAGACCGAAAACGCCGTTCAGGCCCCGCGCGGCTGCCCCGTCGCCCATCACGGGGCCGACCTGGCCCGGCTGTACGGGCCGGAGGCGGCGACCGACCCGATGGGCATCTACGAGCGGCTGCGCAAGGAGCACGGCTCGATCGCGCCCGTCCTGCTCGAAGGAGACGTGCCCGCCTGGCTGGTCCTCGGCTACCGCGACAACCGGCGGGTGCTCGACAACCCCCGCCAGTTCAGCCGGGACGCGCGCATCTGGCGCGACTGGGCGCAGGGGCGCGTGGAGGAGACCTCGCCCCTGATCCCGATGCTCGGCTGGCGGCCGGACTGCGTGTCCCAGGACGGTGAACCGCACCGCAGACTGCGGGCCGCCGTCACCGACGGACTCCAGGCCGCCGCGGTCCGGGGCATCCGACGCCACGCGACCCACTTCGCGAACAAACAGATCGACGCGTTCGCGGACGCCGGACGCGCCGACCTCGTGAAGGACTACGCCGAGTACCTGCCGATGCTCGTCCTCTCCCGCATCCTCGGGCTCCCCGAGGCGGAGGGCCGGGATCTTGTCGAGTCCTGCGCCCAGGTCTTCAAGGGCGGTGAGGACGCCCTCGCGCACAACGAGCGCATCATGGTGATCCTCGGCGAACTGGCCGAGCGCAAGCGGTCCGAACCCGGCGGTGACTTCACCACCGCTCTGCTGGAGCACACGGCCGGGCTCGACGAGGAGGAGGTGGTCAGCCACCTGCGTCTCGTGCTGATCGCCGCGCACACCACGACCAGCAACCTGCTGGCGCGGGTCCTCCAGCTGGTCCTCACCGATACCGCCCGGCTCTCCGGACTGATCAGCGGGCAGCTGAACATCTCCGCCGTGGTGGAGGAGGTCATGTGGAACAGCCCGCCGCTGGCCGTGTTGCCGGGCCGGTTCGCCGCCGGCGACCTGGAACTCGGCGGCCACCAGATCCAGGAGGGCGACCTGCTGCTGCTGGGCCTCGCGGCGGGCAACCTCGACCCCGACGTCCGGCCGGACACCGATGTCTCGGTTCAGGGCAACCAGGCTCATCTGGCGTTCAGTTCCGGTCCGCACGAGTGCCCCGGGCAGAGCATCGGCCAGTCCATCATCGAGATCGCCGTGGACGTCCTGCTGCACCGCCTGCCGGGCCTGACCCTGGCCGCACCCCCGGAGGAGCTCACCTCGACCGCCTCCACGTGGGAGTCCCGGCTGGACAGCCTGCCGGTCGAGTTCGCCGTGTAGCGGCGGTGCCCGGCCGGCAGTCCGGCCGGGCACCAGCCGTTGGTCATACGTCAGCAGGTCGTCCATCGAGCCCCGCCCGGCCCGTTCGGCCGTGGCCACCGGGCCCTCCTTCGCCGCGCAGTTTCTCCCGCGCGCCCGTCCGCCGGGCCTCCCCGGCCTCCTGGCGTCACACTGGACTTCGCCCGTTCGACGACTCTTCAGGAGCGCACCGACGATGACGTCCCCACCCGTACGCGGCGCTGAGCAGCGCAAGAAGGACACCCTGCACCGTCTGGACCACGACGTGGACGCCTGGGTCGCCACGGCCGACACCGCGTCGGGGACGCCGTACCTCGTCCCGCTGTCCTTCCTCTGGAACGGCTCGTATCTGCTGTTCGCCACGCCTGCGTCGAGCCCCACCGGACGGAATCTGACCGCGACCGGCCGGGCCCGCGTGGGCATCGGGCCGACCCGTGACGTCGTCCTCGTCGAGGGCACCGTCGAGACCGTCCAGCCCGGCGAGCTGACGGAGCAGGACGCCGAACTCTTCGCCGCCAAGACCGGGTTCGATCCCCGCAGGCTGGCCACGCCGTACCTCTACTTCCGCGTCGTACCGCGGCGGGTGCAGGCCTGGCGGGAGGCCGACGAACTGGACGGGCGCGAACTCATGCGCGACGGACGGTGGTTGGTGGCCGACTGAATCGGCCGGACCGGGATAACCGCAAGGTACAAGGCCGCGGGGCACGATCGCCCCGCGGCCGGAATCCTGCGGAGGAGACATGGCCCTGGTGAAAGCGGGTGTCCTGGTGCTCGACTGCGCCGAGCCCGAGAAGCTCGCCGTGTTCTACAAGGAGTTGCTGGAAGGGGAGGAGTCGGACGCGACGGCCAACCGGGTGGAGATCAAGACCGCCGACGGCTTCCGGATCGCGCTGCGCCGGGACGTCAACGCGACCCCGCCCAGCTGGCCGCGCCCCGAGAACTCCCTCCAGGCCCACCTGGAGTTCGTGGTGGACGATCTCGACGCGGTGGAACGCAGGGTCGTCAGCCTCGGCGGACGTCCCCTTGAGGCCAAGGAGGCCTCGGGCCCCCTGGAGGAGCGCGGCTACGCCGACCCGGCGGGCCACTCGTTCATCCTGCGCCGCACCCCGCCGACGGCACCCAAGCAGGGCTGAGCCCCGCGTTCCTCCGGCGCCGTTCAGCCGGTTGCCTGCAGGGGGCGGACGGTGAGGATCTGCTGGGCATGGCCGACGGGACCGGTCAGGTCGTGCAGGACGGTGCCGGTGACGCCCTGGCCGGTGGGGCCGAAGGTGACGGTGGTGTCGAGCCCGGCCCAGCGGCCTTCCGGCCGGCGGTGGAGGTGGAGGGTGAGGTCGACGTTGGGGAGCATCCAGGCGGTGGGCGGCTGCCGTACGGCGATGCCGTTGGCGGTGTCGCCGGCGAACAGGGCTGTCAGGGCGAAGTCCAGGCCGGTGACGCCGTCCGGGACGAGGGAGCCGAGCAGGGCCCCGGCGGTCGCGCTGCCGGCCCAGACAGGTGCATGAAGAACTGCAGCCACAGGATGCGCGGGCTGGACCAGCCGCGGGCCTGCTCGGTGGCGGTCAGGGCGTACGCCTCGTCGGTGAGCGCGAAGGTGCTGTACGTCCTGGCGAGCACGCCTGGAGGAGAGGGTGTCATCGCCGGCTACCGGGCCGTCATCGATCCCGCAGCGCTGGGCCGCGACCTCGAAGTGCTCATCGACGTCGAGATCTACGCCCAGGACCGCAGGACCGTCGAGGAGTTCGAGACCACCGTGGCCTCCTACGAGGAGGTCGTCGAGTTCCGGCGGATGTACGGACGCCCCGACCACTTTCTCCGCGTCGCCGTGGCCGACCACACCGCCTATGAGGCCTTCCTGATGGGCAAGCTCAGCGGCCTGCCCGCCGTCCTGCGCCTCGAGTCCCACCTCACCATGAAGACGATCAAGGTGGACGGCTGAGCGGACGCCCGGGCAAAGGCCGGCCCCGCCCCGCCGCACAGGCCGGGCGGGGCCGGACCGTCGTCAGTCCCGGCCGCCCTTCTCGTCGGACGGCCAGGTGCCGGTCGAACGCTCGATGGCCTTGGCACCCGCGCGGTCCACGGCGCTGCGCACCACCGCGAAGATGGCCCCCTGGACCGCGGCGGCCAGCAGGATCTCACCCCAGCCGCGGTCCCGGTCCAGCGCGTCGGGCGCGTCCTCCTCGTGCCGGATCGCCATCCACGTCTTGCGGAAGGCGAGCCCGGCCAGCCAGCCGCTCGACCAGCCCAGCACGAACCCGAGGGGCTGGTAGGCCATGGGCATCTTCTTTTTCTTCGCCACGTGGATCTCCTTGGTCGCTCAGGGGGTGGACGGAAATGGTCAGGGGGTGTGCGCGGCCGGGACCCGTTCCTCGTCGCGGACCGGCCCCGGCGGCGTACCGTCACCGAACGGCCGGCCGCCCAGGTCCTCGCGGTGGTGCGGGGTCAGCCAGCCGGACAGGTCCGGGCCCAGCGGCACGACTCGGGTCGGGTTGATGCCTGTGTGCACCTGGTAGTAGTGCCGCTTGATGTGGTCGAAGTCGACGGTGTCGCCGAACCCGGGCGTCTGGTACAGGTCGCGGACGTACCCCCACAGCACCTGGTTCTCCGTCAGCTTCCAGCGGTTGCACTTGAAGTGGCCGTGGTAGACCGCGTCGAAGCGGACCAGCGTGGTGAACAGCCGGATGTCCGCCTCGGTGATCGTGTCGCCCACGAGGTACCGCTGCCGTTCCAGCCGGGCCGCGAGCAGCTCCAGCCGCCGGAACACGCCCGCACAGGCGGTCTCGTACTCCTCCTGCTCGGTGGCGAACCCCGCCCGGTAGACGCCGTTGTTGACGTCCTCGTAGACGTCCGCCATCACCTCGTCGATCTCGTCGCGCAGCGCCTCCGGGTACAGGTCGGGTGCGCCCTCCCGGTGCAGGGCCGTCCACTCGGTCGCGAGGTCGAGCGTGAGCTGCTGGTAGTCGTTGGTGACCAGCTTCCCGCTGGGCACGTCCACAAGCGCGGGCACGCTGACACCGCCGGGGTAGCCGGTCTCCCGCCGGTCGTAGGCCTCGCCCAGGTAGCGGATGCCGAGGACCGGGTCGCGGCCCTCCTCGTCCAGCGTGAAGCGCCAGCTGCGGTCGTCCTGGATGGGGTCGGCGACGGCCAGGGACAGCGCGTCCTCCAGGCCGAGCAGCCGCCGGGAGACCAGCGACCGGCTCGCCCACGGGCAGGCGCGGCTGACGACCAGACGGTAGCGGCCGGACTCCACCGGCCAGCCGTCCCGGCCGTCCGTTGTGATGCGGTCCGTGAAGTGCGCCTTGGACCGTTTGAACGCCCTCCTCCCATAGGCGCTGTTGCCGTCGTCGCCGTCGTCGCGGCTCATGGGAATGACCTCCTTGACGTGCGTGTGGCCACCTTGTCGTGCGTGTGCCCTGGTGAACGCGTTCCCCTTTTTCAGCCGACGGCACGGTGTGAGCACCGCCGACCGGGGCAATCGGCGTGGGTGACTGAACAAGGATCTGATCGGAGGACACGCGTCACCGTGCTGGTGGCGCTCGCGGCCAACCTGGTGATCGCGGTCGCCAAGGCCGTCGGCGGCCTGCTGGCGGGTTCACCCGCCCTGCTGTCGGAGGCGGCCCACTCGGTGGCCGACAGCCTGAACGAGGTGTTCCTACTGGCGGCGCTGCGCCGCAGTCGCCGCCCCGCCGACCGGCGTCATCCCTTCGGCTATGGCAAGGAGCGGTTCTTCTGGTCGCTTCTCGCGGCGGTCGGGATCTTCGTCATGGGCGGTTGCTTCTCGTTCTTCCAGGGCTTCGAGGCCCTCGCGAGCGGATCGGAGGAGAAACTCAGCGGCTATGTCGCCGGCCTGGTCGTGCTCGTCATCGCCCTCCTCGCGGAGGGCGGCTCCTTGGTGCGCGCTCTGTACCAGGTGCGCCGGCAGGGCGGCACGCGCGCCGGGCTGCGTGACCCGGCCCTGCGGACGGTCGTCGCCGAGGACGGCACCGCGGTGCTCGGCGTCTCGCTGGCCATCGTGGGCATGGCACTGCACATGGTCACCGGCCAGGTGGTGTGGGAGGCTTCCGCCTCCCTCGCGATCGGCGCGCTGCTGGTCTACGTCGCGTATCGGCTGGGCCGTGACGCGCGCGCCCAGCTCATCGGCGAGGCGGCCGACCCGGAGTCGAGCGGGCGGATCCAGGCTCTGCTGAGGGCGCAGCCCGAGATCGACAGCGTGGAGGCGCTGTTCACGATGAAGACGGGCCTCGACTCGGCCCTGGTGGCCGCCCGCGTCGACCTGGTGCCCGGCCTGGACAGCGAGGTAGTCGAGGACGTCGCCGTCCGCATCAAGCGCTCCATCGCCCGGACGGTGCCCGAGGCGGACCAGATCTTCCTCGACGTCACCGACCGCCGCGCGCGAGAGGCAGCAGAAAGCCCCGCCGCGACGGGGGAACGCGGCGGGGCCTGACCCACGCGTGCCCCCTCGCCGACGGTTCATGCACCGCCGGGGCGAAACTTTCCTGCCGACCACTTTCCCGGCCGGCCGGGTTCCCCGCCCTCCGGCCGGCGGCCCTGTGCTGGGCGGCTTCCCGGGGCTCTCGGGCGGGGGACTGTTCCGTCCTTCGGGCGGCGGCCTCCCGTCCGGGGGCCCTCGGGGCGTCCGGCTCCTTCCCTACCCGGGCGTCGGCCATCCGGGCGGAGGCGTCCTGATGGGCGGGTGCCCCTGGTCCCTGTGGCGGCAGGTTGCTTCGTTCCTCTGAACGGCGGTCTGCCCGGGCGGGGGCTTTTCGGGGGGTGGTGGTCCCTCGGGCGGGCCGCCCCGCGTCACCCGCCCTGTGTCGGCTCCAGAACGAACACCGGAATCTCCCGGTCCGTCTTCTCCTGGTAGTCCGCGTACGCCGGATACGCCGCGACGGCGCGGTCCCACCACTCGGACTTCTCCTCGCCCGTGACCTCGCGGGCGGTCATGTCCTGCTTCACCGGCCCGTCCTGGAGCTCCACGTGCGGGTCGGACTTGAGGTTGAAGTACCAGACGGGGTGCTTGGGCGCCCCGCCGAGGGACGCCACCGCGGCGTAACGCCCCTCGTGCTCCACCCGCATCACCGGTGTCTTGCGCAGCTTGCCGCTCCGGGAGCCCCGTGAGGTCAGGATCACGACCGGCATCTTCGAGCCCTGCAGCGTCGTCCCCTCCGTACCGCCGGAGCTCTCGTACAGTTCCACCTGCTTGCGCACCCACTGCGTCGTGCTGGGTTCGTACTCGCCTTGGAGAGGCATGGCAATCCGTCCCATCGTCGTGTCAATGGCCGACTGGTACCTGCCCTCAACACCGGTACACCCGGGAATCATCCGTACCGGGACCGATCCCGGCCGGCTAGGGCCGTCACCCCGGAGAAACCGCCATTCGCACGGCCAGGGCCGTCATCACCCCGCTCGCCACCAGCGCCGTCGCCAGCCGGCCCCGGTGACCGGTCAGCGCCCGGCCCAGCAGGGCACCGCTCCCGGCGAGCAGCACCTGCCAGCTCGCGGAGGCCGCGAAGGCGGCCAGCACGAACACGCCCTGTTCCACCGGGCCGGCCGGGCCCGTGGCCTGGGAGCCGAGCACCAGCGCCGCGAAGTAGATCACGGTGGTGGGGTTGAGCAGGGTGATGCCGAGCAGCCCCAGGTAGGCCCGGGCGGGGCTCGGGGGAGCGGGTGCTGTCCGCGTGGCGAGCCGGTGCCCGCGGTACTCGCGCAGGGCGCTGACCGCGCCCCACGCCGCCAGCGCGAGCAGCACCAGCACACAGACCCAGCGCAGCGGCCCGAGCACCGGCCGCAGTGCGGCGGCCAGGGCCGTGCCCCCGAGCGTGGCCGCGAGGGCGTACAGCCCGTCGGCGGTGGCAACGCCGAGCGCGGCGCAGACACCGGTACGCAGGGACGTGCGGGCGGTGAGGGAAACGAGGTAGGTCCCGACCGCGCCCACGGGGACGGCGATGCCGTACCCGGCGAGCAGCCCCGCGACGAGCGCGGCCGTCATGACCGCGGCGGCGTCGGCCCTCCACGACGGCCCAACTGCTGCTGTCCGCGCGCGGCGCGAGCGGCGACGGACAGCGGCAACAGCGGCGGGAGGACATCGAGCGCAGGCATGGCTGGATCCTGGGGCCTGCCCCGCCACACCGACAACCGGTTTTCGAAGCGGCGCAGACGCACCCCGCTCCCGGGCTCAGGCCTCGCTCCCGAACCACCGGCACCCGACCTGTGCCTTCGAACGGGAAGACGGCATTCCTCGGCCATGTTGCCGCCGCCACCGATCTGGCCGAACTTCGCATCGCCTTATAGGTGCCTGGGGCATCTAATGATGATCGGCACGACGCACTACTCGTCTGCGAGGTCTTCATGACGGACACGACTGCACCCGTCCCCGTCGCCTTCCCCCAGAGCCGGACCTGCCCCTACCACCCGCCCGCCGCCTACGACTCACTGCGCGCCGAGCGCCCCCTCACCCGCATCACCCTTTTCGACGGCCGCGAGGCCTGGCTGGTCAACGGGCACGCGACCGCCCGCGCGCTGCTGGCGGACCCGCGCCTGTCCTCCAACCGCGACCAGCCCGGCTTCCCCGCCCCGAACAAGCGGTTCGCCGGGATCCGCAACCGCAGAACGGCCCTGCTGAGTGTCGACGACCCAGAGCACCGCACCCAGCGGCGCATGGTCGTCGGGGACTTCACCCTCAAGCGGGCCGCTTGCACTCCGGCCACGGATCCAGGAGATCGTGGACGAACGGCTCGACGCGATGATCGCCCAGGGCCCGCCCGCGGACCTGGTGAGCGCCTTCGCGCTGCCCGTGCCGTCCATGGTGATCTGTGCCCTGCTCGGTGTCCCGTACACCGACCACGACTTCTTCGAGAGCCAGTCGCGACGGCTGCTGCGCGGCCCGGAGACCGCCGATGTGCTGGACGCCCGCGACCGGCTGGAGGCGTACTTCGGCGAGTTGATCGACCGCAAGCAGAAGGACCAGGGCACCGGTCTGCTGGACGACCTGGTCCACCGGCAGCTGCGCGACGGCGCACTCGACCGCGAGGGCCTGATCGCCATGGCCCTGATCCTGCTGGTCGCGGGTTATGAGACGACCGCCAACATGATCTCGCTCGGCACCTTCACCCTGCTCCAGCACCCCGAGCGGCTCGCCGAGTTGCGCGCGGACCCGCAGCTGCTGCCGGCCGCGGTCGAGGAGCTGATGCGGATGCTGTCCATCGCGGACGGCATGCTGCGCCTGGCCGTCGAGGACATCGAGGTGGCCGGGACGACGATCCGCAAGGGTGAGGGCGTGGTCTTCGCGACCTCGGTCATCAACCGCGACGAGACGGTCTACCCCGACCCGGACACGCTCGACTGGAACCGCTCGTCCCGGCACCATGTCGCGTTCGGCTTCGGCATCCACCAGTGCCTAGGCCAGAACCTCGCCCGCGCCGAACTGGAGATCGCCCTGTACACCCTCTTCGACCGGCTGCCCGACCTGCGCCTTGCCGCCCCGGCCGACGAGATCCCCTTCAAACCGGGCGACACGATCCAGGGGATGCTGGAACTCCCCGTGACCTGGTAAGAGGCTTCCGCACATGCATATCGACATCGACAAGGACGTCTGCATCGGCGCGGGCCAGTGTGCCCTGACCGCCCCGGACGTGTTCACCCAGGACGACGACGGCTACGGCGCCCTGCTGCCCGGCCGAGAGGACGGCGCCGGCAGCCCGCTGGTGCGGGAGGCGGCCCGCGCCTGCCCGGTGAGTGCCATCACCGTCTCGGAGGCGGCGAGCTGAAACCTGGCCTCACCTGGTCCGCAGGAGCAGCCGGGCCGCCTCGCGCGCCTCGGCGGCGGGCCCGGCGCTCCTGGTGACACCCGCCGTGACCATGGCACCCTCGGCCAGCAGATACAGCTGCCCGGCCAGCGCGCCGGGCAGTCCCGCCGCATCGACGAGTGAGGCGAGGTAGTCCCGGAACGCAAGCTTGTGCGCGCGCACTTGGGCGGCCACGCGCGGGGACGTCGCGCCGAGCTCGCCGTAGGCGTTGATCCAGGCGCAGCCGCGGAAGTCCGGCTCGCCGAACCACCCGCCGAGCCAGTCGAACACGGCCAGGATCCGCTCCTCCGGCTCCCCGTGCCGCTCGACGTACTCGGCCAGTTGCCCGCGCCAGCGCGCGTCGCGCCGCTCCAGATACGCCTCCACCAGCTGTTCCTTCGCGGGGAACAGCTGGTAGAGCCGCTTGAGCGAGACCCCCGACGTGCCGCGGACGTCGTCCATCCCGACGGACTGCACGCCCCGCCCGTAGAACAGCTCCTCGGCCGCGTCCAGCGCCCGCTCCCGCGCCGCCGCGCTGTCCATGTAGCACCACTCCTTGACGCGAGAACGACCGTTCTCCTACGGTAGCAGCCGTCAGGAGAACGCTCGTTCTCCTCTGTGGCCAGGGAGAATTCAATGACCGACCGCCCACCCCTGCCCCCCTTCACTCGCGAGAGTGCCGCACAGAAGGTCCAGGCCGCCGAGGACGCCTGGAACAGCCGCGACCCGCACAAGGTCGCCCTCGCCTACTCGCAGGACTCCGTCTGGCGCAACCGCGACACCTTCGTCACCGGCCGCGCCCGCATCGTCGAGTTCCTGACCCGAAAGTGGGAGCGCGAGCGGGAGTACGCGCTGCGCAAGGACCTGTGGGCCTTCGACGGCAACCGCATCGCCGTCCGCTTCCAGTACGAGTGCCGGGACGCCGAGGGACAGTGGTGGCGCTCCTACGGCAACGAGTTGTGGGAGTTCGACGAGCACGGCCTGATGACCCGCCGCGAGGCGAGCATCAACGACGTACCGATCGAGGAGAAGGACCGCCGTATCCTCGGCCCGCGGCCGGAGCCGGAGCGCGGTCACACCGTCCCGCTCCGGTGACCCCGGGGGGAGTCGCCAGGGTTTCCGGGATGACCGAACAGGCCGCCCGCAAGCCCTTCCTCTACGTCGTCGTCTGCGCCGCCGGAATCGCCGCGGACGTCGGCAAACTGATCACCGCAGCGCAGGAGCGGGACTGGGAGGTCGGCGTCATCGCGACACCGGTCGCCATGAACGGCTTCCTCGACACCTCAGCCGTCGAAGCCCGGACGGGCCGCCCCATCCGCTCGGCCTGGCGCACCCCGAGCGATCCGCGTCCGTTCCCTGCACCCGACGCCGTGGTCGTCGCACCCGCGACTTTCAACACTGTCAACAAGTGGGCGGCCGGCATCGCCGACACCCTCGCGCTGGGCACCCTGTGCGAGGCCGCGGGGCTCGGCGTGCCGGTCGCCGTCCTGCCGTGCGTGGCCGGCGCGCTGGCCGCCCACCCCGCCTACCGGGACAGCCTCGAACGGCTGCGGGGGATGGGCGTGCGGTTCGGGGAGCCGTACACCGGAGAGCCGGGAGAGGACGGCGGGCCGCCGGAGTTCGGATGGGAGCGGGCACTGGACCTGGTCGAACAGGGCTGACGGTCAGCCGCAGCCCACCGTGGGCCCCTCCACCATGCCGCCGGTGTACAGCGCCTGCCCGCGCGGCATCCAGTACCCCAGCTTCGAGACCACCGTCGAGCAGGCGGACGCCTGTGTGACCTTGACCCGCACGGTGGCCGGACGGCCCGGCTGGAGGTCGGTGAGCGCACAGTCCACGGAATGCGTCAGCCTTGTCTCCGACGGGGCTCGTCCGACGAGCGGGTTGACGCACCGGGCGTCCGCCGTGCTGATCCGCACCCCCGTGCTCTCCTCGCCGATCAGCCCGAAGCGGGCACTGCCGTCGCCCTGTTCGCTGTCGCGGTACACCCGGTAGGTCAGCGTGGTGGTGGTCCCGCGGCGCAGAGCGGTCCGGTCGACCTCGACGCGGTGCGTGGGCCGCTGCTTCGGCGCGCTCAGGGTGAGCGTGGCCCGGACCGTGCCGCGCAGGTCCACACCGTCCGGCGTGGAGCGGACGTGCACGGTGGCGGTGACGTCGTAGACCCCCGGGCCGGGGTACGGCTGTGATCCGGGCAGCGTCCCGGAGGCGACCGTCGCGCCGTCGCGCTTCGCCGTCCAGGTGCCGGAGGTCAGACAGGCGTACCGGACGGACGTCCCGGGACGGCGGCAGGTCGCGGGGGCCGAGACCGCCGTCATCGGGGTGCCGCTGCCCGCGCACAGGCTGACGGCGGCCCGCTCGCCGTCCGCGCCGCGCAGGACGCCCGCGGGCGCGCACAGCGTCGCCGGTCCCTCGGCCGCCGGAGCCGGAGCCCGGGCCTCGGGCCGCGGCGGGGCCGGCCGGCTCCAGGCGGTCGAGGCGAGGGCGAGGGACGCCGCGGCCGCCCCGGTCAGGATCCTGATTGTCCTCCGTCGTGCCGCCACGCGTCCTCCCGTACGCCACCGACCGGCCGGGCGCCGGTCGCCTGCGCCGAGGATGCGGCAGCGGCCCGGCCGCTCCGCCGCTCCCACGCCGTGCGGTCACCTGGGGGCAGCAACGATGACGGCCCGTCAGCCGGTCCGGATCACCGTGTCGTCGAGTGCACACGAGCACGTACGCTCCACTGGAAACCCTCCCGAAGGCAGGAGCAGCAACGATGCAGTACGTGAAGCTCGGTGCGACGGGCCTGGACGTCTCCCGGATCTGTCTGGGGTGCATGACCTACGGCCTGCCCGACCGGGGCCGTCACGAGTGGACCCTCGACGAGGAGGCCTCGCGCCCGCTGATCCGGCAGGCGGTCGAGGCGGGGATCAACTTCTTCGACACGGCGAACGTCTACTCAGACGGCACCAGCGAGGAGATCGTCGGCCGGGCCCTGCGCGACTTCGCCCGCCGCGACGAGATCGTGCTCGCGACGAAGGTGCACGGCCGGATGCGGCCCGGGCCGAACGGCGGCGGACTGTCCCGCAAGGCGATCATGACCGAGCTCGACCAGAGCCTGACCCGCCTCGGCACCGACTATGTCGACCTCTACCAGATCCACCGCTTCGACCCGCACACCCCGGTCGAGGAGACGATGGAGGCTCTGCACGACGTCGTCAAGGCCGGCAAGGTCCGCTACATCGGGGCCAGTTCGATGTACGCCTGGCAGTTCTCCAAGGCTCAGTACACCGCCCGGCTGAACGGCTGGACCCGCTTCGTCTCCATGCAGAACCACTACAACCTCATCTACCGCGAGGAGGAGCGCGAGATGCTGCCCCTGTGCGCGGACCAGGGTGTGGGCGTGCTGCCCTGGAGCCCGCTCGCCCGCGGTCGCCTCACCCGCGACTGGGACACCACGACCGAGCGCAGCGCCACCGACACCTTCGGCAGCAACCTGTACCAGGAGGGCGACCGCACCATCGTCGAGGCCGTCACCCGCATCGCGGCCGACCGCGACGTCCCCCGCGCCCAGGTGGCCCTGGCCTGGCTGCTCCACCAGAACACGGTGACCGCGCCCATCGTGGGAGCGTCGAAGCCGAGGCATCTGGAGGACGCCGTTGCCGCTGCGGAGCTGAAGCTCGGAGAGAAGGAGATCGAAGAGCTGGAACACCCCTACACAGCACATCCGATCGCGGGTCACTGAAACGCCCATCTTGGGGGCGCGGGGCTGTATCGATGTGCGGCTCCGCCGCGTGGGCGCGACCAGCCGCAACGGCGCCGCAGACGAAGAACGGCCCTCGCGCGGAGCGGTCAGTGGGGCCCCTGCGGCGACGCGAACTCCGTCCCGCACGGCCCCGCCCCCTCGCTCTCCGGCAGAGTCACCCGCCCCCCACTCATCGACAACGTCCGGTAGAACCTCCCGATCCGCTCCGCCGACCGCCCCACGTAGTGCCCGATGAACGACCGGCGGAACCGATCACCCGAACGGTTCGGCTGCGACCCGTGCACCAGGCTGCCGTTGAAGAACAGGACATCCCCCGGCGACATGTCCACCGGCACGGGCGCCAGCCCGGGCGGCGGCGGAACGTACTCCCGGGCGAAGGACACCCCCGCGTCCGCCTCCTCGGGGCAGAACACATCCATCCGGTGCGTGCCCGGCACGACTTCCAGCCCGCCGTTCTCACGGTCGATCACGTCGCAGGCCAGCCACGCGGCCACGCATGTGCCCGGCTCCACCCGCAGATAGAAGTTGTCCTGGTGCAGCGCCTGGCCCCGGGCGCCCGGCGGCTTGAAGTAGAACATGCTCTGCGCGGCCAGGACCTCCTCCCCGAGGAGCGCCTCCAGGACCGTGCGCAGCCGGGCGTCCAGCAGGACGTCACGGGCGAGGTCGTTGATCTCGTGCGGGTGCATCACGCGCGGCCAGACGTGCAGCGGATCGGCGTCCGGCCCGGTCGCACGCGGCGCGAAGTGCCCGGGGACCGGGCCGGCCGCGTGCAGTGAGGCGAACTCGCCGCACAGCCGCTCGATCTCGGCGGCCCCGAAGAGCCCGCGCACGACCGTGAAACCGTCCTCCTCGAACCCCTCCCGGTACCGCCGGAGCCCGGCGGGGTCCAGGATGGGAGCGCCGGCGGCGCCGTTGCCCGTGACTGTCATGAGCGCACACTCCTTTGTCAGGTGTCCACGGTCCGACACTAGGCCGCCGTGCCGTCGAGGAGGATGCCCGTGTGTGCTGACGGATTGCCCGGCACTGCTGAGAACGGGAACAGCGGGGACCCCGCCCCGCCGCCCGGCCTGGTCGTCCTCGGCCACTTCGACCAGCCGCTCGGCTACGCCGTCAACCGCCCGCACGGGTCCGCGAGTTGGCTTTTCACCTGGACCACGGGGGGCCGGGGGCGGCTGCGGCAGGGCGCCGTGGAGGCCTCGGCGGGCGCGGGGGACCTGGTGGTGCTGGCCCCGGGCGTCCCGCACGCCTACGCGGTCGAGCCCGGCGCCCGGCACTGGCGCCTCTGGTGGGCGCATTGCCAGGCCCGCCCGTCGTGGGCCGGGTGGCTGCGGCCGTACGGCGCCGGCGACGGGGTGTACGTGGTCACGACCGCCCCCACCCAAGTGCACAGCCGCGTCGAGTCGGCCTTCCGGCGGATGCACGCCGACGCCCGCTGGACCGGCACCGAAGCACCGCCCGAAACGGCGTCCCCGGACGGGCAGGTCGCCGTCGCGCACGGCAGTGCGGCCCGCGAACTCGCCCTGTGCGCGCTGGAGGAGATCGTCCTCCTCGCCACCGCCGGCGCCCGGCCGCCGGCACCCCGTCCCGGCCTCGACGAACGGATCCGCCGGGCCCAGGAGCTGATCGCCGCCGACCCGGGCGCCCCGCACACCGTCCACTCGCTCGCCCAGGGCGTCGCCCTGTCGCCGTCCCGCTTCGCCCACCTGTTCAGCCGCCAGCTCGGCCAGTCGCCCATGCGCGCCCTGCGCGAGGCCCGGCTGCGGCACGCCGCGCGGCTGCTGGAGAGCACCGGCCTGCCCGTGGAACGGGTCGCCGGGGCCTCGGGTTTCGCCAGCCCGTTCCACTTCAACCGCGTCTTCCGCGAGCGCTACGGGATACCGCCCGGCGCGTACCGGACGAGACACGGCGACCCGTCCGGCCCAGCGGTTTCCGGACGGCGTCGAGAGGCGGACGAATACCCGCCACAAAAACCGAGCGGGCGGGACGGAAATCCCTTTCGGACCACTGATTGACATTTTGTCAAAAGGCTCTGGCCGCGTACGCAATGCACGAAATCGCGGGATCACTTGTTCCCTGTCGCTGACCTGTGCAAAGGTGTGCCCTGTCGGCGTGCGGACAACACGCCTTTCTTTCGTATGCGCGAGGCCGCCGTGCTGGCATACCCCTTGGTATGGACTTTATTCCGCATGTCCTTGAGAGGAATGCAGTCGTGAGCGACGCAGGTCCGTCGAATTTCCCGGCCCCGGCCCGCAGGATCGGCCCGACGGACGAGCAACTGAGCGCCGAACTCAGGAAGTGGACGGGCGCGACGCCCGCACTTCATCCCGTCGGCGAGCTGCTGGACCGGCACTGGGAGGCGGCTTTCGCCTATGCCCGGCTGTGCACCGGCAGTCCGCATTTCGCCGGAATGCTCACCACCGCCGCATTTACCCGGCTTTTCGGCGAAACGCTGCGTCAGAACGGCCCGACCTCCGCCTGGCGGCCTCAACTGCTCGTCACCGTGCGGCGTATCGCGGCCGAGTGGGCCACCGACCACAGACGCGACATGCTCTACCCGGATCTGCAATCCGAGGCCGGTGCCGGGGAGCGGCCGGCCGCCCGGCTGCTGCCGTCGCAGGACCGGCGCCTGCTGTCCGGGGCCTTCCAGCGGCTGCCCCAGTCGGCCCGCTGCCTGCTGTGGCACGTCGAGGTCGAGGCCGAACCGCTCGCGGCCCCCGCCGGGTTGCTCGGCCTGGACGAGGAGGGCGCGCGCGTCGAACTGGCCCGGGCCCGTGACCGGCTGCGCGAGGAGTGCCTCCAGCTGCACCGTGAACTCGCCCCCGACGAGGAATGCCGGCTCTATCTGCGCCTGCTCGACGTGACGTATCGACGTGGCGGCCTCGACATCGACCCCGATCTACGCGCGCATATCGAAGGATGCGGGCACTGCAGCGCCGCCGCGGACCAGCTCGGCCAGTTCAACCACGGGCTCGGTGTCGCCCTGGCGGAGGCGGTGCTGGGCTGGGGCGGTCAGGACTACGTGGAGAGCAGGTTGAGCGGCGCCGCGGAGGTCTCCCCGGAGAGCGGCGTTCCCGAGGGCATGGCCGGGGAGACCGGCAGGGAACCGGCCGGTGCCGCGCGTGAGGCGTTCCCGGACCCCGTCGCCCTCGCCGGCGCGGTCGGGGAATCGTTCACCGACCCCGTCGGCACGATGGCCGCTCCGACCGCCCCCGCAACCGCAGGCGAAACGCAGGCCCAGGCCCGGACCCACGCCCACGAGGCATTCCCCGCCGCACCCGGCGCCCCGGCACCGGCCGGTGAAACCACCCCCGACGCGCCCGCCCTGGGCCCCCGCACCGCCTCCCGCAGATCCGCCCACAAGGCGGCCCGCCGTGCCGCCCGCCGCCGCAACCTCACCGCGGGCATCCTGACCGTCAGCGGTCTGGTCGTCCTCCCGCTGGTCCTGTGGTCCGTCGGCGACTCCGGTGACGTCGCCCCACCGGCCGGCTCGGGCCGGCCCTCCGAGGCACCCGGCCGCGGCACCGGCGAGCCCTCCGGCGACCCGTCCTGGGTCGGGGCCGGCGACGCCGAGAAGGGCGCCCTGCGCGGCCGGCTGCACAACGTCGCCTCGGGCCTGTGCGTCGGCATCGAGGGCAAGAAGGCCGTCGAGGACGCGGAGGCCGAACTCACCGCTTGCTCCTCGGCCACCGACCAGCAGTGGACGTACGAGACCGACGGGCTGCTGCGCAACGGTGCCGCCCCCGACCTGTGCCTGGACTCGCACCTCGGCTACTCGGTGCGGCTGGCCCCCTGCAAGGGCGCGTCCAAGCCGGACACCAAGGACATCAGCTACGACTTCACCCTGCAGGGCGCCCTGGTGCCCCGCCGGGACCAGGACCTCGCCCTGGCACCGGCCGCGACCGACGGCTCGGGAGCCCTGGTCCTCAAGACCCGGGCGGACGACGAGGTCCAGCGCTGGGTGATCGACACATCCAAGACCGACCTCCAGATGGAGGTCGTCAACTGGGAGGCCGCCGCTCCGGCCCCGCGCCCGACGCCCACGCCGACACCGACTCCCACAGCGTCGAGGACGCCCAAGCCGACTCCGACCCCGACCGCCACCCCCTCGACGTCCCGGCCGACGCCCACGAGCCCGTCACCCGGCACCACGTGCTCCTACTACGGCTACTCCTGCTCCTGGAACGGCGACCACGGCTACCCCGGCTACGGCTACGGCTACGGCGGGCGTGGCCGCTGAACGGGCACGCCCTCAGCCCCCGACGACCCGCAGTGACAGCCACAGCGCCACCACGGCCGGTACCAGCGCGGCCGGTACCGCGAGCAGCCCGAGCCGGGTGAACTCCCCGAGCCCCACGCGGTGCCCGTGCTGCTGCACGATCCGCCGCCACAGCAGGGTCGCCAGCGATCCGGCGTAGGTCAGGTTGGGGCCGATGTTCACGCCGAGCAGCACTGCCAGCACGGCGCCGGGCCCGGCCCCGGCTGTGAGTGGCAGCAGCACCAGCACCGCGGGCAGGTTGTTGATGAGGTTCGCCAGGACGGCGGCCAGCGCGGCCACGCCCAGCAGCGCGAGCAGGCCCGAGCCGTCGGGCAGCACGCGGTGGAGCGCGTCGGCGAGCCCGTTGTCGACGACCGCGCGCACGACGACGCCGAGCGCGAGCACGAACGCGAGGAAGGCCGGGGACGCGGAGCGCACCACGGTCAGCGGGGTGGCCCGCCGCCGCAGCAGCGCCCGCCCGGCCAGCACCAGCGCACCGGCCAGCGCGGCCCACGCCGGTGCGATCCCGAGGGCGGAGGCCACGACGAACCCGGCGAGTGTGCAGCCCACGGTGACCAGGGCGAACAGCGGCAGCTCGGGAGGCCGCTCGGGGTCGGGGGAGGGGAGAGGGGCGGCCAGTTCATCGTCGAAGAAGCGCCGGAAGATCAGGTACTCGGCGCCGATCGCGACCAGCCAGGGCAGCGCCATCAGTGCCGTGAACCGGGTGAAGCTCAGCCCGCTCGCCGCGAAGGCGAGGAGGTTGGTCAGGTTGGAGACCGGCAGCAGCAGCGAGGCGGTGTTCGACAGGTGGGCGCAGGCGTAGAGGTGCGGCCGGGCCTGGACGCCCATCCTGGTGGCGGTGGCGAGCACCACGGGTGTCAGCAGGACGACCGTGGCGTCCAGGCTGAGCACGGCCGTGATCAGGGAGGCCAGTGCGAACACCGCGGTCAGCAGCCGCGCGGGACGCCCCGCCGCCCAGCGGGCCATCCACGCCCCGCACGCCGTGAACAGTCCCTCGACGTCGCAGAAGTGGGCGAGCACCAGCACGGCCGCGAGGAAGCCGACCACGGGCCCGAGCCGCTGGATCTCCTCCCACGCGTGGGTGGGCGAGATCACTCCGACGGCGACGGCGAGCCCGGCGGCCGGAACCGCCAGCACGGCCTCGGGCAGCCCCCTGGGACGGAGCACGGCCCAGACGAGCACGGCGGCCAGCAGCGCCACGGACAGGACTTCGGCGAGCGGGGTGTTCAGGGCGGGGTCCTCCGTGGCGTGATCAGGCGGTGCCCGCCCATGAAACCAGGCTTCGGTAAGAACCCTGTGCGGGCAGCCATGCCGCTCGCGTCAGGGCCCGCTGCCCGCCTCGAGCACCGTGAGGAACACCGAGGACGCGTTCCCGGCGACCGGGACCTCTCCGGCCTTCCACGGCACCTTCAGCGGTTTGCGCTCGTCCGGGGGCGTGACCAGGAGCGCCGCCGGAGTCGCGGTGCGGGCTCCGCTGACCTCGGCACTGGCGTACCGCAGCCCCGCCCACGCGCTCTCGCCCGGCGCCAGCCTCACGGTGGCCGGCTCGTCGGGGGTGCGCTTCGGGTCGGGGCCCAGCCGCTTCCCGGCCGCGTCCACGAACGCGGCGCCCGGATAGCCGTGCAGGGTGCAGGTACGGGAGGAGATGTTGGTCAGCACGACCGGGAAGTTCCGCTGCCCGGCCCCCGGGTCCATCCGGCCGACGGAGGCACGGAGCTCCGAGGTGTGACAGCGGGTACCGGTTCCGGTGGCGGGTAACTGCTGTGAGGCGCTCTGCGCGCGGTGCTCGGTGCCGCACGCGGTCAGCGAGCCGAGGACCGCGACCGCGCTCGCGAGCAGGGCTGCCCGGCGTACGGACTGGGACGTCTTCGCCATGCCCTTCCGGGTGTCCGCCGCGGCACCGCAGAAACCGCGTCCGCTCACATCGAGTCGGGCATCGTCAGCTCCGCCCAGATCGTCTTGCCCTCGGCGGTGTGCCTGCTGCCCCAGCGCTCGGTGAGCTGGGCGACCAGGAGCAGACCGCGGCCGCCCTCGTCCCAGGTCTTGGCCCGGCGCAGATGCGGCGCCGTGTGGCTGGTGTCGGACACCTCGCAGATCAGCGTGGACGCGTCGTGGATCAGCCGCAGCCGGATGGGCTGGGTGCCGTAGCGGATGGCGTTGGTGACCAGCTCGCTCACCACCAGTTCCGCGGTGAACGTGACCTCGAGCAGCCCCCAGCGGTCGAGCTGGTCGACGGCCTGCTTGCGGATGGGGGCCACCAGCGCCGGGTCGGCGGGGATGTCCCAGGTCGCGACCTGGGCGGACGGCAGACCGCGGGTGCGGGCCAGCAGCAGGGCCACGTCGTCCGCGGAGCCGCCCGGCGGGAGCAGGGTGTGCAGCACACGGTCGCAGGTCTCGTCCAGGGAGTCGGAGGGGACCGACAGAGCCTCGCGGAGCATTCGCTGGTTCGCGTCGACGTCCCGCTCGCGGTTGGCGAGCAGTCCGTCCGTGTGGAACGACAGGACGCTGCCCTCCCGCAGCTCCACCTCGGCGGCCTCGAACGGCAGCCCCCCGACACCGAGCGGGGGACCGGAGGGCAGATCGAGCTGCCGGGCCGGTCCGTCCGGCGGGACCAGGAAGGGCAGCGGGTGCCCGGCACGGGCCAGGGTGCAGCGTCGCGACACCGGGTCGTACACCGCGTACAGGCAGGTCGCGCCCACCTCGCCGGTGCCGGCCCCCTCTTCGCCCTCGGCGGCGCCGCCGGACTCCTGGGACAGCCGGACGACCAGGTCGTCGAGATGGGTGAGCAGTTCGTCGGGCGCCAGGTCGATGTCGGCGAGGGTGCGGACGGCGGTGCGCAGCCGGCCCATGGTGGCCGAGGCCTGGATGCCGTGGCCGACGACGTCCCCGACGACCATGGCGACCCGCATCCCGGACAGCGGGATCACGTCGAACCAGTCGCCGCCCACGCCGGAGCGGGTGGCGGGCAGATACCGGGAGGCCGCCTCCACCGCCGCGGTGCGCGGCAGCACGCGGGGCAGCAGACTGCGCTGGAGGGTGAGGGTCGTCTCCCGCTCGCGGGAGTAGCGGCGGGCGTTGTCGATACAGACGGCGGCCCGGGCCGTGACCTCCTCGGCCAGCAGTACATCGTCGTCGGTGAAGGGCTCGGGGCGCCGGAAGCGGGTGAAGACCGCGACGCCCAGGGTCGTACCCCGGGCCTGGAGCGGGACGGACATCGTGGAGTGGATGCCGTACTCGCGGATCCGACGGAAGCGGACCGGGTCCCAGGCGAGCCACTGTTCGAGGTCGCCGTCCGGACCCGAGGCCACGACCGTGTGGCCCGCTATCAGGGAGGCCGCCTGCGGGGAGGTCGCCGGGTAGAGATCCACCTGGCCCGGCTTGGCGACGGCCTCGGGGTTGCCTGAGTTGACCGATTGGTGGGCGGCCCGGCGCAGACCCACCGGCGGGACCGGCGGCCCTACGGACTCGCCGTCGTGTTCCCGCGTGTCGAGCAGGTCGACGCTGACGAAGTCGGCGAGTGCCGGGACGCATACGTCTGCCAGCTCCTGGGCGGTACGGGCGACGTCGAGGGTGCTGCCGATACGCACGCTCGCCTCGTTGACCAGTTGCAGCCGCTCCCGTGACCGATGTTGGTCGCTGAAGTCATGGGCGGTCACGCACACGCCCCGCACCCGGCCCGACTCGTCGGTGAGCGGGGCGATCCGGGCCAGCCAGGCGTGCGGGCCCCGGCTCTCGCCGCTGGCCTTCATGTACGTCTCCATGTCCTGCCGCCGACCGGTGCTCAGCACCCGGCGCAGATGCTCCTCGAGCTCCCGGTTCTGCGGCCGGCTGCCGATGTCGGTGGGTCTCAGACCCAGAAGGCGGCCGGCGGGCAGCCCGACGAGGTCCGCCATGGCGTCGTTGACGCCGCGCAGCCGCATCCGCTCGTCGAAGATCATCGTGGCGCAGGGCGACTGCGTGAGGGCCGCCCGCACCAGCGGGTCGTCCGGCAGCTCGCGATCGGAAGCCTCCGGCGGGGACACGGCGAGCCATTCGGCCGCCTCCGGACCGTCCGGAGGCCTGCGGTGGGCGAGCACGAACGCGGACACCGAGTGACCGTCGCGGTGACGCAGTGTGAGAGTGCCGCTCCAGCGGGCATCGGCGGGCACCGGCAGCGCTTGCGCGCCGTCGGCCAGCAGCTCGGCGGCCTGGCGGCCCACGACCTCGGAGGCGGTGTGGCCCAGTAGACGGCGGGCGCCCTCACTCCACTCGGTGAGCGTGCCGTCGGTGGCGATGACGGCACGGGCGGCCACGCCATCGTCCAACGGCTCGTCCGGGCTCATCGTCGCCACTCCATACGGACACTCACAGTGATCAGGGAGGTCGCTTGAGTTCCAGCCTAGTCCGTAGGCGCCCGACGTGAACCGGTAACCCCGATGGCGCCCGTCCGTGCGGGGGCAAGGCGCACTTCCGGCCGATGTGACGCCTGGGACAGAAGGGCGCTGCCGCACCCTTGACGGCCCTGTGTGACACCTCGACAGAATCTGTTTGTTCACGATCAGTTGTGAGTACTTCTGGGACTTAATGAGGGAGAGCCGCCATGTCGGTCACTCGCAGATCGGTCTTGCTCGCCTCCGCGGCCGCGCCCGCGGCCGGAGCGCTGCTCGGCGCCCCGGAGGCATGGGGCGCCGAGGAGGCGAGCGGCGCGCCCGGCCGCCGCACCGTCGCGCTGCGCGACGGCTGGCGCTTCGCGCTGGTCAACCCGGGCGGCATCACCGACCCGACCGGCGCCTATGCCGACGCGGCCCTTCCCGGCTACGACGACTCCGGGTGGCGAGAGGTCGCCGTCCCGCACGACTGGAGCATCGAGCAGGCCCCCACCACCGAGCACGGCACCACCAGCGGCACCGGCTTCCTGCCCGGCGGTCTCGGCTGGTACCGCCTCGCCTTCACCCTGCCGCCCACCCTCGCGAAGAAGCGGATCTCGGTGGAGTTCGACGGCGTCTACATGGACTCCTACGTCCACTGCAACGGCAAGGAGGCCGGCCGCCACCCCTACGGCTACACCGGCTTCGCCTTCGACCTCACCGACCTGGTGCACACCGATGGCACCACCGAGAACGTGATCGCGGTCAAGGTCCACAACCGGCTCCCCAGCAGTCGCTGGTACTCGGGCAGCGGCATCTACCGCGAGGCCCGCCTGGTGATCACCGACCCGGTCCACGTGGCCCGCTGGGGCACCCGCGTCAGCACGCCCGAGATCTCCGCCGAGCGGGCCGTCGTACGGGTCGACACGTCGGTCGTCGACGAGTCGGGCGCGGGTGCGGAGGTCGAGATCGTCTCCCGGATCGTCGACCAAAAGGGCCGGGCCGTCGCCCGTACCTCCTCCACGGTCACCGTCACCGACAAGAAGACCGAGACCCACGAACTCACGGTCCGGCAACCCGAGTTGTGGGACATCGAAGCCCCGCACCGCTATACCCTGCACACCGAACTGCGCGTCGGCGGCAGGGTCACCGACACCTACCGCACGCCGTTCGGCTTCCGCACCTTCCGCTTCGACCCGGACGAGGGCTTCCTCCTCAACGGCACCCACCACAAGATCAAGGGCGTCGACCTCCACCACGACCTGGGCGCGCTCGGCGCCGCCGTCAGCGAGGACGCCATCCGCCGCCAGATGGTCATCATGAAGTCGATGGGCGTCAACGCCTTCCGCACCTCCCACAACCCGCCCTCCCCGGAGATGATCGAGGTCTGCGAGGAACTCGGCATCGTCATGCTGGTGGAGGCGTTCGACTGCTGGAAGAGCCGGCAAGAACGCGCTACGACTACGGCCGCTTCTTCGACGAGTGGGCCGACAAGGACATCGCGGAGATGGTCCTGGCCGCACGCAACTCGCCCGCTGTCCTGATGTGGTCCATCGGCAACGAGATCCCCGACTTCACCTCCACCTCCGGCCTCGCCATGGCCGACCGGCTCATCGCCGCGATCAGGGCGCCGACGCCACCCGCCCGATCGTGATCGGCTCCGACCGGCACCGCAGCATGCCCGCCCCGGGCTCACGCGGCCGACCTGATCCTCGCCAAGATCGACGGCCTCGGCCTCAACTACAACACCGCCAAGTCGGTGGACGCCCTGCACGCCGCGCTATCCGCAAGCTCTTCCTGTTCGAGTCGGAGTCGTCCTCGGAGACCTCCACCCGCGGCGCCTACCAGGAGCCCGAGCACCTCGAACACCGGCGAGAACCACACGCCGGGCCGGCGCGCGACCTCCTCCTACGACAACAACCTCGCCTCCTGGACCATGAGCGGCGAGTACGGCCACAAGAAGGACCGGGACCGCAAGTGGTTCGCCGGGCAGTTCCTGTGGTCGGGCATCGACTACATCGGCGAGCCCACGCCGTACGACGTCTTCCCGGTCAAGGCGTCCTTCTTCGGCGCGGTCGACACCGCGGGCTTCCCGAAGGACATGTACTACCTCTTCCGGAGCCAGTGGACCGAGCGAGCCGATGGTCCACCTGCTCCCGATGACCTGGAACCACGCCGAGGGCGACACGGTCGAGGTCTGGGCGTACGCCAACGTCGACACCGTCGAGCTGTTCCTCAACGGAAAGCCGCTGGGCGTGCGGCGGTTCGACACCAAGAGGACCGTCGACGGCCGCACGTACCTGGAGACCACCGAGGCGACCGGTGACGACAAGACCTTCACCGACGGCACCTACCCCGGCAGTTACACCAGCCCGAACGGCAGCGCGGGCAAGCTGCACCTGACCTGGAAGGTGCCCTACGAGCCGGGCGAGCTGAAGGCCGTCGCCGCGCAGGGACGGCAGGGCGGTCGCCACCGACGTGCTGCGCACCGCCGGCGCCCCGCACGCGATACGCCTGACAACGGACCGCAAGTCCCTCGCCGCGGACGGCCGTTCGCTTGTCTTCGTGACCGCCGAGGTGGTCGACCGGCGCGGTGTGGTGGTGCCCGACGCGGAGCACCTGATCGCCTTCGAGGTGGCGGGCGGCTCCCTCGCCGGACTCGACAACGGCCGCCAGGAGAGCGCCGAGCGCTACCAGGCCAGCACCCGCACCGCCTATCCACGGCAAGGCCCTCGCCATCGTCCGATCCGGCACGAAAGCGGGCCCGGTGAAGGTGACCGCCCGCGCCGACGGAGTGCGCACCGGCACAGCGACCGTTCGCGCCACCCGGGCCGCGGGACCGGGTCGAGACGGCCCCGCCCGTGTTCGAGCCGGAGCACCCGGCGCCCGTGGACTACCCGCACGCGGACGCCAGTTACTCCGGGCGACCGGACACCCTGCCCGCCGCCATGCTCGACGGCGATCCGGCCACCGGCTGGTCCAACGGCTTCTTCAAGCAGGCCACGGCCCTGCTGCCCGCCTTCGACGGGGCCCGCACCGAGGACTGGGTCTCGGTCGACCACGGACGCGGCCGCGGCTTCGACCGGGTGGACGTCTCCTTCACCGTGGACGCCACCCACAGCCTGCCCGCTGCGATCGAGGTGGCGGTGTGGGACGGCCGGGCGTGGCGGGCCGCGCGGGACACCGCGACCGACTGGGCCACCGCCTCCGACACCCCGACCGTGATCACCTTCAAGGCCGTCCGCGGCTCCCGGATCCGGCTCACCCTGACGAGCCGCCACCCCGACGAGGCCCGGGGCGCGATCCGCATCAGCCGACTGGAGACGCCGTCCGCCTGAGACCCCGCTGCGGCACCGGTCCGGACGGGCGGCGAACAGCCAGTCCTGTCCGGACCGTTGACGGGGTGTCACATCAACCACAACCATGGCGGACATCCGCATCTGGGAGCGCTCCCATGCCGAGCGCCACCCGCACCTCTCCAGAGGAGCCCAGACGTGAAACGACGCAGAACCGCCCTGCTGTCCCTGACGGCCCTCCTGGCGACCGCGCTCACCGCGCTGCCCTCCGCACCGGCCGGGGCCGAAGAGGTCGAGCAGGTCAGGAACGGCACCTTCGACACCACCACCGACCCCTGGTGGACGACCACCAATGTCACCGCCGGCCTGTCCGACGGCCGGCTCTGCGCCGACGTCCCCGGCGGCACCACCAACCGCTGGGACGCCGCCGTCGGGCAGAACGACATCACCCTCGTGAAGGGGGAGTCGTACCGCTTCTCCTTCAACGCGACCGGTACGCCCGCCGGGCACGTGGTGAGGGCGATCGTAGGCCTGTCGGTGTCCCCGTACGACACCTACTACGAGGTGACACCGCAGCTCAGCGTCTCCGGTGACACCTACTCCTACACCTTCACCTCGCCCGTCGACACCGCCCAGGGCCAGGTCGGCTTCCAACTCGGCGGCAGCGCGGATCCCTGGCGCTTCTGCATGGACGACGTCTCGCTGCTGGGCGGCGTGGCTCCGGAGCCGTACGAGCCCGACACCGGGCCCCGGGTCCGTGTCAACCAGGTCGCCTACCTGCCCGCCGGGCCGAAGAACGCCACCCTGGTCACCGACGCCACGGCGAAACTGCCGTGGGAGCTGCGGAACTCCGGGGGGAGGGTGGTCGCCCGAGGCGCGACCGTGCCGCGCGGCGTCGACGCCTCCTCCGGGCAGAACGTCCACTCGATCGACTTCGGCGCGTACCGCAAGAAGGGGACCGGCTTCACCCTGGTCGCCGACGGCGAGACCAGCCGCCCCTTCGACGTCGACGCGAGTGCTTACGAACGGCTCCGGCTGGACTCGGCGAAGTACTACTACACCCAGCGCAGTGGCGTCGAGATTCGCGAGGACCTGCGGCCCGGGTACGCCCGCCCGGCCGGACACGTGGGCGTGGCGCCCAACAAGGGCGACACCGACGTGCCGTGCCAGCCCGGGGTGTGCGACTACAGCCTGGACGTCAGCGGCGGCTGGTACGACGCCGGCGACCACGGCAAGTACGTCGTCAACGGCGGCATCTCCACCTGGGAGGTGCTGAGCACGTACGAACGCGCGCTGCACGCCCGCACCGGCGACGCCGACAGGCTCGGCGACGGCACGCTCGCCATCCCCGAGAGCGGCAACAAGGTGCCGGACATTCTCGACGAGGCCCGCTGGGAGCTGGAGTTCCTGCTGAAGATGCAGGTGCCCGACGGGAAGCCGCTGGCCGGCATGGCCCACCACAAGATGCACGACGAGCAGTGGACCGGCCTGCCCCTGCTGCCCAGCGACGACCCGCAGAAGCGCGAACTGCACCCGCCGTCCACCGCGGCCACCCTGAACCTGGCGGCCACGGCCGCGCAGGCGGCCCGCCTGTACCGGTCCTACGACAAGACCTTCGCCGGCAAGGCCCTGGCGGCCGCCCGCAAGGCCTGGTCGGCCGCGCTGGCCCACCCCGACCGCTACGCCTCCGAGAGCGACGGCATCGGCGGCGGCGCCTACTCCGACAGCGACGTCACCGACGACTTCTACTGGGCGGCCGCCGAGCTGTACCTCAGCACGGGTGAGAAGCAGTTCGAGGAGTACGTCCTGAAGTCCCCGGTCCACACGGCCGACCTCTTCAAGCCCGTCGGCTTCGACTGGGCCCGAACCGGCGCGCCGGGACGGCTCGACCTAGCGACGGTGCCGAACAAGCTGCCCGGCCGGGACAAGGCGCGCCAGTCCGTGGTCAAGGGCGCCGACCGCTACCTGGCCACCCTGAAGGCCCAGCCCTACGGCATGCCGTACGCGCCGGACGGCAACACCTACGACTGGGGCTCCAGCCACCAGGTCCTCAACAACGCCGTCGTCCTCGCCACCGCGTACGACATCACCGGCGCCTCGAAGTACCGGGACGGCGCGCTGCAGAGCATGGACTACATCCTGGGCCGCAACGCGCTGAACATCTCCTACGTCACCGGCTACGGCGAGGTGAGCTCCCAGAACCAGCACAGCCGCTGGTACGCCCACCAGCTCGACCCCAAACAGCCCAACCCTCCGAAGGGCACCCTCGCGGGCGGGCCGAACTCGGGCATCCAGGACCCCTACGCACAGAGCAAACTCCAGGGTTGCGTCGGCCAGTTCTGCTACATCGACGACATCCAGTCCTGGTCGACCAACGAGCACACGATCAACTGGAACGCCGCTCTGACCCGGATGGCCGCCTTCGTGGCGGACCAGGGGTAGGGAGTGCCTCAGGTGCCGGGGGAGTCCGCGAACAGGACGCCTCCGGCACCCGCGCGTAGCCTGGTCTCATGCACGCGGTGCGGGTAGACGGCATCGAGGTCGCCTACGACCGGGTGGGCCAGGGCCCGCCCCTCGTGCTCGCGCACGGCGCCACGACCGACGCCCGCCTGTTCCGTCCGCAGGCCGAGGACCTGGCCGACGAGTTCACCGTCGTCGCCTGGGACGAGCCGGGCGCCGGCCGCTCCTGCGACGTACCGCCCTCCTTCACCCTGGCCGACTACGCCCGCTGTCTGGCGGCGGTCATCGAGGACGTGGACCTCGGCCCGGCCCATGTCCTCGGCATGTCCTGGGGCGGCACCGTCGTGCTGGAGCTCTACCGGCACCACCCCGGGCTCGTCCGGACGCTGCTGCTCGTCGACACCTACGCCGGCTGGAAGGGCTCGCTGCCCGCGGCCGAGGTGCGGTCCCGGGTCGAGGGGGCGGAGCGGATGCTCGCGGTCCCGGCCGAGGACTTCGCGCCGACCATGCCGGGCCTGTTCGCCGGGCAGCCACCCGCCGAAGCCGTCCGCCTGCTGTCCGTGATGTCCGCCGACACCCGGCCCCAGAGCATGCGTACCGAGCTCACCGTCATGGCCGAGGCCGACCAGCGCGACCTGCTGCCCGAGATCACGGTGCCGACCCTGCTCCTGTGGGGTGAGCTCGACACGCGCTCCCCGGTGGAACTCGTCGCCCGCCCGCTCCTCGAGGCGATCCCGGAGGCCACGCTGGTCGTGCTCCCCGGCATCGGCCACCTCAGCAACATCGAGGCTCCGGAGCCGTTCAACCGGACCGTCCGGGAGTTCTGTCGCGCCCGTTCCTGACGACGAGTTCATCGGGCCGCTCATGGGCGGTCAGGGTGTGCAGCCGGGCCCGGTCGAGCGGCTCGTGCACCTCGACGTACTCGCCGTGCGGCAGCCGTTTGATCACGCCGGTCTCCCGGCCGTGCGCCACCAGCTCCTCGTCGCGCAGCTGCAGCCCGAGGCAGATGCGCCGGGTGACGACGAAGACGGCCGCCGGGACGACGAACATCCCGATCCGCACCGCCCACGTCACCGTGTTGATCGACAGATGGAAGCGGGTCGCCACGATGTCGTTGCCGCCGCCCGCCAGCAGCACCAGGTAGAGGCTGATCCAGGCCGCCCCGATCGCCGTGCGGACCGGGCGGTTGCGCGGCCGGTCCAGGAGATGGTGCTCGCGCTCGTCGCGGGTGAACCTCGCTTCCAGGAACGGGTACACGCCGATGAAGAGCAGCAGCAGCGGGAACACCACGATCGGGATCAGCACGCCCAGCACCAGCGTGTGACCCCACAGCGTGATCTCCCAGCCGGGCATGATCCGCACCAGGCCCTCGGCGAAGCCGAGATACCAGTCCGGCTGGGCCCCCGTGGACACCTGGTCGGCGCGGTAGGGGCCGTACGACCAGACCGGGTTGATCGTCGCCACCGCCGCCATCAGCGCGAGCACCCCGAACACCAGGAAGAAGAAGCCGCCCGCCTTCGCCAGGTACACCGGCATGAAGGGCGCGCCCACGACATTGCGCTCGGTGCGTCCGGGCCCCGCGAACTGGGTGTGCTTGTGGTACACGACCAGCAGCAGGTGGACCACGATCAGCGCCGCCATGACCCCGGGGATCAGCAGGACGTGCAGCGAGTAGAAGCGGGCCACGATGTCATGGCCGGGGAACTCACCGCCGAACAGGAACATCGCCAGGTACGTCCCCACGATCGGCACCGACAGCAGCGCGCCGTGCACGAACCTCAGCCCCGTGCCGGACAGCAGGTCGTCCGGCAGCGAGTAGCCGAACAGGCCCTCGAACAGGCCGAGGAAGAGCAGCAGCCAGCCGAACAGCCAGTTGACCTCACGGGGCTTGCGGAACGAGCCCGTGAAGAAGTGCCGCATCATGTGCGTCAGCATCCCGGCGACGAAGACCAGCGCCGCCCAGTGGTGCAGCTGCCGGATCAGCAGCCCGCCGCGCACGTCGAAGCTGATGCCCAGCGTGGAGGCGTACGCCTCGGACATGCGCACGCCGTTCAGTGGGGTGTAACTCCCTTGATAGGTAACCTCGTTCATCGACGGATGGAAGAACAGCGTCAGATACACGCCGGTGAGGACCAGCACCACGAAGCTGTACAGGCAGATCTCGCCCAGCAGGAACGACCAGTGGTCGGGGAACACCTTGCGCAGGTACTTCCGGCCGAGGGTGTGGATGCCGAGCCGCCCGTCGAACCAGTCGGCGAGCCGCTCGCCGCGCCCGGCGCTCACGCCTCCTCCTTGGACAGGTGGGCGAGCTTGTCCGGGTTGGCCACGACGTAGATGCCGCACACCCGGTCGCCCTTTGGGGTGAGGTCCAGCACCAGGACGGCGAAAGGCGCGTCCCCGTCGAACAGCACGGCGGCGTCGTCGCCGTTGACGCGGCGGTAGCGCCAGACGGGGTTGCCAGGACCGCCTCGCCCGGACGTGAGCAGGCGGGCCACCTTGTCCCGGCCGTGCACCGGGCGCAGGCTCGCCGGTCTGCGTTTGCCGCCGGCGTCGGTCCACGCCGTGACGTCCGGCGCGAGGACCTCCATCAGCTCGGCGATGTCCCCGCCGAGCGCCGCCCGCACGAACCGCTCGGTCGCCTCCCGCCGCACCCGCGGATGCGCCTCGTACCGCGGCCGCCGCGCGTGCACGTGCTCCCGTGCCCGGTGCGCCAACTGCCGTACCGCGGCGGGGGATCGGTCGATGACCTCCGCTATCTCCGCGTGCGGATAGCCGAAGACCTCGCCCAGGACGAACACCGCCCGTTCCAGCGGGGTCAGCGACTCCAGGACCACCAGCATCGCCAGCGACACCGACTCGGAGCGCAGGGCGGGGCCGTCGGCGGTGTCGGCCTCGTCCTCGGCGACCAGGGGCTCGGGCAGCCACGAACCCACGTACGTCTCCCGCCTGCGGCTGATCACCGCACGGCGGCGCAGCGCGTGGTTGACCGCCACCCGCACGAGATAGGCGCGGGGGTTGTCCACGCCGGCCAGGGGAGCGCCCCCGCCGCGGGCCGTCCAGGACAGCCATGTCTCCTGCAGGACGTCCTCGGTGTCGGCGACACTGCCGAGCATGTTGTAGACGACGCCGAACAGCAGCTCGCGATGGTCGACGAACACCCCGGTCGCCTCGTCGAGCGGGGTGTCCGTGCCGGGTACGGGGATCTCGGTCATGCGTGGGCCTCCCAGAGACGCGCTCACCACTGCGAGCCGCGTGGGGACCCGGAATGTGACATCGCGGGGTGAGCTGTGACGCAGGTCTCAGGGTGCGACCGGCGGCGCACACCTCTCCCGGTACCGTCTGATCACCTTCCTGACCAGGTCATATTTACGAGCCAGTACCCGAGCGGTACCTTGAGGACATGCCAGCTCTCAACGTGGAGTTCAGCGACCGCGAACTTGAGGACCTGCGGCAGATCGCCAAGGAGCGCGGTACGTCCATGAAGGCGCTCGTGCGGGAGGCGGCCGCGGCCGACATAGCCCGCCACAGGGCGCTCCAGGAGGGCGCGGAGGCCTTCCGCAGGTTCTTCGCGACCCACGCCGACGAGTTCGCCGCCGCCTTCCCCGACGACGAACCGCCCGCCAAGGACGAAGGGCGGGCCGCCTGACCGATGGCACCCGTCATCCATATCGACGTGCCCTGGCTGCTGCAGCGCCACGAGGAGGTCCTGCCGGACCAGCCCACCGTCAACGACTTCTCGGCGCTGGTCGCCGCCGTCGCCCGGCACCGCGTCGACCCGCCGCGTCTCGGTGTGAACTCCGACCCGGCCTGGCGGGCCGCCGCGCTGCTGCACACCCTCGCCGTGCTCCGGCCGCTGCCCACGGCCAACGCCCGCTTCGCCTGCGCGACGGCCGTGGCGTACATGTTCGTCAGCGACGTCGGCATCGACCCGCCTTACGGCGCGCTCGTCGACCTCGCCCGCGATCTGATGTCCGGTACGACCGACGTCTACGGCGCGGCGGACCGGCTGCGGTCCTGGCAGATCTGAGCGGCCGGGGCCGCCGGCCGAGGACGGGCGAGCGGGTCCGGTGGCCCGGCGGTGCGGGGGTGTGCGCCGGGAGCGTGCGCGGCGCACCTGTTGCGGATGCCCGATTCACGAGAGGCGCACGGAAATGTCGAATGCCGGTGCGATCACCGTACGCTCGTTCCCGTTTCTGACTTTCTGTCAATGAGCCGGATGTTGCGCGGGCGCCTTGTTGGTCGTGTGGGGGTTGTGCAAGAGTGAAACGCACGTGCGGGGGGAATGGCCGGGTGTCGCACGTGATTTGCAGACCGGGTCCGATTCGCCGCCGGTGAATTCGCACCTCCCGCGCCGCGCCAAAAAGGTACGCACCAACCGGGCTCCTTTTTCGGCGGCAGGACTTCTGTGTGTCACCTGCGCGTGGGAAGGAACCATCTCAGTGCCCACCCCCCACCCCCCTCGTCCCCCGTATCCCCCGCCCGGCGGGGATCCCGGGGAATCCGATGAATCACTCGCCGCCCCGCTGAGAGGCAGCCCGGAGGGCGAGGTAGCCGCCCATTCCGTCGCGCTGCTGATGGCGCGGCACTGGCAGCCGGCATACGACTACGCGGTCATCTGTCTCGCCTCGTCGGCGCAGGTCGCCGCCATGGTCACCGGGACCGCCTTCCACCGGTCCCTGAACCGTCTCGCCTTCGGAGAGTCGGCCGTCGCGCTGCGCCCGGCCCTTCTGGTGACCGTGCGCGACACGATCCGCGAGTGGTCCGGCGACGATCGAATATCCGCCGTACTGCCGGCGTTGCAGAAACCGGCCGGAGGGCGCGGGCTGCGCGCGGCAACGTCCATGACGCCCGAAAATCGGACCCTCGCGGAGCGGGCATTCCAGGCACTTCCCGCCGCCGCGCGCTGTTTGCTGTGGCATGTCGAGGTCGAGGCCGATCCTTTAACCGTCCCCGCCGGCCTGCTGGGCATGGACACCGACATCGCGTCGGCCGCACTCGAACAAGCGCGTGATAAATTCCGTGAAGGTTGTGTACATGCCCATCGCGAACTCGCGCCGACTCATGATTGCCGGTTCTACAACCGCCTCCTCGACGTCCCGATCCGCCGAGGCGGCGCACTGCTGCCGGACGTCCAGCAGCATCTGGCGGAGTGCCGCTACTGCCGGAACGCGGCCGAACAGCTGAGCCATTTCGAGGGCGGGCTGGGCCCGCTGATCGCTGAAGCGGTGCTCGGCTGGGGTGCTCGCCGCTACCTCGACTCGCGTCCGGGCCGGGCCTCGCACGGCACGCGGGGCGGTCGCGCCGGCCGGCGCGGCGGCGGACGGCGGGGCGACGGACGGCCCGGGAGTGCCCGCCACCGTCTGCTGTCCAGGATCCCCATGCCCGCCCGCCGGGTCCCGGGCGTCCGGATCCCCGACGCGCTGCGGTCCTCCCGGGCGTTGCTCTCGGGCGTCGGCGCGGTGTCGGCCGGGGTGCTGGCGACGGTGCTCATCATCAGCGCGTCGTCGTACGACGGCGGCCAGGCCGACCCGGCCGGTTCCAACAGCGCCGCCGGCGGCGGCACCGCGGCCGCGTCACGCCGCCGGACACGGCCGGGCTGCCCACGGCGCCGGGCGTGACCCGGCTGCGCAACGCCGGTGCCGACCTGTGCCTCGACATCCGGGACCTGCCGAAGGAGGGCTCGGGGACGAAGCTGGCGGCGTGCTCGGCGGTGTGGACCCAGCAGTGGACGTACGAGGACGACGGGCTGCTGCGCAGCGTCGCCGATCCCGGGCTGTGCCTGGACTCGCACAAGGACGCCGGCGTCGTCGTCCTCGGCACCTGCGCCGACGAGGACGCGGAGCGGGGCGAGGACGTGCGCTACGACCTCACCGTGCAAGGGGAGTTGCTGCCCCGCTGGGACGAGCAGCTCGCCCTCGCCTCCACCGACGGCGACCCGGACGCCGACATCGTCGTCAAGGTCCGCGACCGCTCCGACGAGCAGCGCTGGCAGCCGGAACCCATGCCGACGGCGGCGGGCTCCCTGTCGATCGCGCGGGAGGACGGCCCGACAGCGCGGCAGGTGACACTGCCGGCCCGCTGAACGGCGAAGTCGACCTGCACCGCCGCGCCCACGCCTCAGTCCCGGCTCCTCGATCAGGTCGGACGGACCGATCGTCTTCGGTGTGGCATGGCCCGACAGGGCCAGGGTGAGGTCGAGTTCGGCGAGGAGGCAGCGGATGACGTGTTCGACGCCGGCCTGCCCGTCGAGGCCGAGACCGTAGACGTACGGGCGTCCGACGAGCACCGCCCGCGCGCCGAGCGCGAGCGCCTTGAAGACGTCGTCACCGGTGCGGACGCCGCTGTCGAAGAGGACGGTGAGCCGGTCGCCGACGGCGTCCACGACGCGGGGCAGCGCGTCGGCGGCCGCCACGGAACCCGCCACCTGACGGCCGCCGTGATTGGAGACGACGACGCCGTCCATGCCCGCCTCCGCGGCCAGCCGCGCGTCGTCCGGGTGCAGGACGCCCTTGAGGATGATCGGGCCGTCCCAGTTCTCCCGCAGGAACGCCAGATCCGGCCAGGTCTTCGCCGGGTCGGAGAACATCCCGACGAAGTGCATCACGGCCGCGTTCGGGTCCTCGTGCACCGGCTTGGCCAGACCTGCCTGGAAGGCCGGGTCCGAGAAGTAGTTGGCCGTGCCGACGCCGTGCAGGAAGGGCAGGTACGCCTGGTCGAGATCGCGGGGCCGCCACGACAGCAGCGGTGTGTCCAGGGTGACGACGAGCACGCTGAACCCGGCCGCCTTCGCCCGGTTCAGGAAACTGCGGGCCACCTCGAGGTCCTTGGGCCAGTACAGCTGGAACCACCGCTCGGCGTCGCCCATCGCCGCGGCGACCTGCTCCATGGGCGTGCTCGACGCGGACGACAGGATGTACGGCACGCCCTGCGCGGCGGCGGCCCGGGCAGCGGCGGGCTCGGCGTCCGGGTGCATGATCGACAGCACGCCGACCGGGGCCAGCGCCAGCGGAGCCGGCAGGGCGCGGCCCAGCACCTCGACCGACAGATCCCGTTCGTGCACGTCCCGCAGCATGCGCGGCACGATCCGGCGACGCTCCAGGGCTGCCCGGTTGGCGCGGGCTGTGCTGCCGTTCCCCGCGCTGCCCGCCACATAGCCGACCGGGCCGGGCCCGAGCCGCTGTTCGGTCAGCTCCTCCAGCCGGGTCAGGTCGGTGGGCAGGCGCGGCACGGCACCCGTCATCCCGTTGAGATAGATCTCGTACTGGAAGTCCGACCAGTGCTTCGCCATGTCGTCCGTCCCGCCTCTCGTCGCTGAGAACGCGCAGTACGCCGACCATACCGACCGGTAGGCAGGACGGGAGTGATCAGGGTCGGGCCGCCGACTCGTACAGGACGCGTGCCAGTTCGCGCGGCCTGGAGAACATCGGCCAATGGCCGGTGTCCATCTCGATCAGCTCCCAGCGGTCGCTCTTGAGCAGCTCCGCCACCACGGGCATCGGCTCGTCACCGTCGAGCAGGCACTTGACGTAGGTCGCCGGGAGCTCGCCGAGATCACCCCGCAGCGCGGCCGGCTCGGTCGCCGTGGCGCCCGGGTGGGGGGTCGAGCCGTTCACGATCCGGGCGATCTGCTCGTCCGTCAGATCCTGTCCCGCGTAGTCGGGCGCGGTCAGCGGCGGCCAGAAGCCGCTCGCGGCGATCGCCTCCCGCACCGGGCCGCTCGGCCAGCCCGACGAGGGCCGACTCGCCGTCGACCGGGACCATGGCGTCGACGAACACCACCCGGGCCAGCCGGTCGCCGATCCGCTCGGCCGCCTGCCCGACCGGGACGCCCGCGTAGCTGTGCCCGACCAGCACCAGGTCCCGCAGATCGAGTCGCTCGACCTCGTCGACGATGTCCTGGACGTGCGTCTGCTGACCCGCGGGCCGTTCCTGTTTCTCGGCGAGGCCCGACAGTGTCACGGCATGCACGTCGTGCCCGGCAGCGCGCAACTGGCCCGCCACCTCGTCCCACGCCCACGCCCCGAGCCACGTCCCCGCCACCAGTACGAAGTGAGTCATGCCCGCAACGTAGCGGAAGGGTCTGACACCGGCCCGCCGTCGCCGGAGGCGCCCGGACCCGTGATCGGCGGCACCGGCAGCTCGGCGGTACGGGCCAGCCGCGCACCCTCGGGACCGTAGACGGCCCGCGGTTCGGGGAACAGCCGGAGCAGCGCCAGGAACAGGACCGCGGCCACGACCAGCGACAGCGGCAGGCTGATGTCCACCCCGCCCGCGAGATCGCCGAGCGGGCCGACGAACTGCCCCGGAATGTTGGTGAACAGCACGCCGAGCACCGCCGACACCCACCAGGCGGTCATGCCGCGCCAGTTCCAGCCGTGCGCGAACCAGTAACGGCCGCCGCGCTGACGGCGGTTGAAGACCTGGAGCGCCTCCGGGTCGTACCAGCCGCGCCGCGTCCAGTAGCCCAGCATCATCACGACCATCCACGGCGTGGTGCACGTGATGATCATCGTGGCGAAGGTCGAGATGGAGCGTACGAGGTCGAGTCCGAACCGGCCGGCGAAGATGAACGCGATGGACAACACGCCGACCAGCAGCGTCGCCTGGACCCGGGACAGCCTCGGGAACACGGAGGAGAAGTCGAGCCCGGTGCCGTACAGCGCCGTCGTGCCCGTCGCCATGCCGCCGATCAGCGCCAGCAGGCACACCGGCAGGAAGAACCAGCCCGGCGAGATCGCGAGCAGCCCGCCCACGAAGTCGGGAGCCGCCGGGTCGACGTACTCCGGCGCCTTGTCCGCGATGATGCTCGCGGTCGTCAGGCCGAACAGGAAGGGCAGCAGCGTCGCGATCTGCGACAGGAACGCGGCCCCGACCACCTTCCGGCGCGAGGTGCTCGCCGGGATGTAGCGCGACCAGTCGCCGAGGAACGCCCCGAACGACACGGGGTTCGACAGCACGATCAGCGCCGCCCCGATGAACGACGGCCAGAACAGGTCCGTCGTCGCCGCGTCCGCCGAGTCGGTGAAGACGCCCGCGTACGACGGGTCGAAGTCACCCGCGAAGGCCACGGCGCCGAGCAGGAACAGCGCACTCGCCGAGGTCACCGCGATCTTGTTGACGAACAGCATGAACCGGAAGCCGTACACGCACACGGCGAGGACCAGCACGGCGAACACCGCGTAGGCGACGGCGTAGGACAGGTCGTCCCGGTCGAGACCGAAGAGCCGGTGGGCGCCGCCGACCAGGGCGTCGCCCGAGCTCCACACCGAGATGGAGAAGAACGCGACGGCCGTCAGCAGCGACAGGAACGAGCCGACCACGCGGCCGTGCACGCCCAGGTGCGCGGACGACGAGACGGCGTTGTTGGTGCCGTTGACCGGGCCGAACACCGCCATCGGGCACAGGATCAGCGCGCCCGCGAAGACGCCCAGGAGGGTGGCCGCGAGGCCTTGCCAGAAGGAGAGGCCGAACAGGATCGGGAAGGCGCCGAGGACGCAGGTGGAGAAGGTGTTGGCACCGCCGAAGGCGAGCCGGAACAGGTCCAGCGCAGTCGCGGAGCGCTCGGCGTCGGGGATGCGGTCGACACCGTGGGTCTCAACCTCCGTCAAAGACGGGGGAGACGCTGCGGGGGTGGGGCGATCGGCGTCTGCGGGGCGTTCGGCCGGCGAGGACAAGAGGGCTCCAGCGGGGACGGGGCGGTGGAGCGCGGCGTGGCGCGGTGGTGGGGCGGACGGCCGCTCACCGGACGCCTGGGTGTGCGGCGGCGAGCGGATGCCGTCCTCATGGGGTCTGCCGACCGTAAACGATCACCGACGGGCGACACCAGAGGACGGTTCATCCATTCTCGGTCTTGGCGTTGGACGATTCCTCCACTCCTCGGTCACTCCTCGTCATCCGCGGGCGTCGTGTGGTCCGTCTCGGCGTCCGGCCCCTGTGCCCGCACCCGCTGTACGTGTTCGAGGGAATCACGCAACTCCGCGAGCCAGTCGTCCGTATGGCGCTGGACCAGGCGCACGCACCAGGCCAGCGCGTCGCTGCGGCTTCGGGCGACGCCGCCGGCGATCAGGGTGTCGAGGACCTGGCGCTCCGGCTGGCGCAGCCGCGTCATGACGGGCGCGGCCACGTGCGTGAAGAGCACCCGCCGCCCGCCGCACTCCACGCCCCAGGACACCTTCCTGCCGAACCGGTGCTCGGCGTCCCGGGCCACGGCCATGCGGTCCTCGCGGGTGCGCTCCCGGAACTCCTGCACCCGGCTTTCCAGGGCCGCCTCCCGCTCGGCGGCCGGAGCGTCCTCCACCAGCCGCGGTTCGGGGATGCGGCCGATCACGGTGATCTCCTCGCGGTCGACCGTGATCTCGGTCAGTTCCTCGAAGAGGTCGTCGGGGAGGCGGCCGGCGAACCAGCCGCGCAGCTTCTCTCTCTGCTCATTCGTAATCATGTAATGACGATTACTCGAACAGGGCATGAACGCAAGGGGCTGCAAAGTAGTCGGCTGAGAGCGGAATCGGAATGTTTCAGGCCTATTAACGAGCAGCCGGAAATCGGCCATCTGGCCGCATCGCGCCCTCGGGGACCGCGCAGTTACGGGCTTCAGCCGTGCGGATTCCGTAACTTCGCGCCACTGATTCAATACACAATGTTACTGAAACCAGTGGGGTCGATGTGTGTTTCGGCGGTGGACTCGGCAGACTCGCGCTCGCCGTCCCGGGCACCGAACGAGCACGGGTCGGCACACCCTGTAATCGAGCGGAAGGATGCACACAATGCGGAACACCGCGCGCTGGGCCATGACCCTCGGACTGACGGCCACCGCCGTCTGCGGACCCCTCTCCGGGGCCGCACTCGCCAGTCCGGGGCAGGCCCCCACCGCGCTCTACGCCCCGTCGGCCCTCGTCCTGACGGTGGGCCACGGTGAGAGCGCGATCGCCGTGACCCCGGAACGCGCGGTCACCCTGACCTGTGCCCCGAAGGCCGCAGGCACCCATCCGGCGGCCGGCTCGGCCTGTGCGGAACTGCGCGGCGTAGGCGGGAACATCGACGCCCTGACCGCCAGAGACGGAGTGATGTGCACCAAGCAGTACGACCCCGTGGTCATCACCGTCGACGGTGTCTGGCAGGGCCAGCGAGTCTCCTATGAGCGCACCTTCTCCAACGAGTGCGTGAAGAACGCCCACGGTTCGGGCCTCTTCGCGTTCTGAGAGACCGGGATCGCGCTGTTCTTCGCGAGATGGGCGGCCCGTGGCTGGGGAGCCGGGTCGCCGTCGCGAGGACCTGCGATCTCGTACAAGGGGGCCGGCGGGCGGAGTGGGGCCGCCCGCCGGCCCCTGGGCTTGCGCCTGGTCGGGCCTCGGGGCTTGCGCCTGGTCGGGCCTCGGGGCTTACGCCCGGTCGCGGTGGCTGGTGTCGCACCACGGGTAGCGGCGGCTGCGGCGGCAGGTGCACAGGGCCACGCGGAAGCGGTCGGAGGTGACGACGGAACCGTCCTCCAGCTCCACCTCCACCGGGCCCTCCATCAGGAGCGGGCCCTTGCGCTGTACGGTGACGCGCCGCGGCGCCGCGGACCGGTCAGACGGGGAGTTCGGCACGGACGACCACCAGCTCTTCCTTGTTCTCGGCGGCGGGCAGCAGCCCCCGCTGCCGCAGCCAGCGTTCCCGGCCGCGCAGCACCGGCCCGAACGTGATCCGGTGCCGACGGGTCACGGCGGCCTTCAGGCCGGACGCACGCAGCTGCCCGACGGTCAGGTCCGGATCGCTCAGCGCCGACTGCACGAGAAGGAGCACGCCACCCGGGCGCAGCAGGGCGGGCGCCTCCCGGCAGATCCGGTCGACGACCAGCCGTCCGTCGCCGCCCGCGTCCCAGGCACGGGCCGCGCCACGCGGCTGTCCGTCGCCGTCCGGCGCCGGCACGTAGGGCGGATTGGCCAGGATCAGGTCGAACGACTCTCCGCGCACGGGATCGAAGAGGTTCCCGTGCCGGATGCGGAGGGGGAGTCCCGCCAGCCGCGCGTTCAGCCGCGCGGCCCACACGGCGCCCCACGACACGTCCACGGCGGTCACCCGAAGGCCGCGGCGCGCGGCCTCCAGGGCCAGGGCGCCGGTCCCGGTGCCCACGTCGAGAACTTCCGCGCCCGGGGGCAACGACTCGTCGCGAAGGACGCCGGCCAGCAGCTCGGTGTCCTCCTGTGGGGTGTAGACGCCTGGGGGTACTAGTGGATTCACGCCGCTCGGGTACCCCGGCATTCAGGAGATATAGGTGGCTTCACAGGCAAGCGGTGCACGTAGTGACGAACGTGATGCACGCCAGTCGGTGAGCAGCCGGGCGCCGAAGCGGTCCTCGACGAACTCGGTGGCGTCGATCCCGAAGGCGACATCCGGGGCGAGGTGCGGCTCCCGCTCCAGCAGACCGCCGATGACGTCGTGGCGGACCACCTGCTCGTGGACCGCGTCGGCCTCGACGTGCTCGTCGTAGAAGTGCTCGGCCGCGGGCCCGGCGCCCGTGCGGCGCATCGCCTCGGCCAGCCGCCGCGACCCAGGTGACGAGGTGATCTCGACTGCCGCGAAGTGGCCGACGAGGGCGCCCCTGAGGGCCCGGTGCAGACCGAAGAGGGACATGAGGTTCACCGTGACCAGGGCCTCGGCGGTCGCGGCGTCGAGGTAGCGGCCGTATGTGGTGTCCAGGCCCACATCCGTCATCAGGTCGGCGAACAGCTGGGCGTGCACGCGGTCGGCGCGGCCGCCGCCCCATTCGTCGAATTCCACCGCCGCCATCCCCGCCTTCGCCCGGCCCCACAACCGCGGCAGCACCCACGCGTGCGGGTCCGCCTCCTTGAGGTGGTACAGGGAGCGTTGGGCCGCGTACTCGCGCACCTGCCACAGCTCGCCCGCGTCACGCAGGAAGTGCGTGACGCCCGTGCCGTCGACGGGCTCGACCAGCAGGCCTGCCAAGGCGTCGTCCACGCTGTCGTGGACCCGGGCGTCGGTGCGCAGCGCGGACAGGAAGCGGTGTTCCAGGGCCGCTCGGGTGCGCAGCAGGTCGGGGTCCCACTCGCGCTCCGGGTCCACGCCCGCGAAGCCGCGGTAGTGCAGCTCGTAGCACAGGTACAGGGCGAGCTGGACGTCGTCGCCGTACGCCTGGGCCCTGGCGACCTCCTCGAGGCGGGGCAGCCGCCCCGCGCCCCGCAGGTAGGCCTCGACGTCCCTGCTCAGCGGGCCGCGCGGGGTGGGCAGGCGTGGTCCTTCGCGGTCGTGCTCCATGCCCGCCGGGTACCCGGCCGGGATCCGGTCACCCGCCCGCGTGGCGCGCGGTGGGGCGGATGGGCGCGATGAAGCGTGAAACGTACTGGGAACCACAGGCCAGGCCCCGGGCCAGGCTCCCTCGACGCCGAGCGCGGCCACGACTGGTCGCGGTCGGCCGGTCAGGCCATGGCGGCCGACCTGCTCGGTGTGGCGCGGGCCCTGGCGGAGCGGCCGCACCGGCCGCCGCCGCAGCAGCCCGCGCCCCGGTCACTCTCCCTCGGACTCCTCCTGCGCACGCTCGTTCGGCGTGATGGCCTCGCCGGCCTCACCCCGGTGGCGTCGCTGCTCGGCGGAGTCCTCGGTGCGGTTCTCGGCGTCCTCGATCTCGCGCAGGACCTCCTCGAGTGCCGTCTCGGGCTTCTTGCCGGAGGCGTCGTGGTTCTCGTCCTGGGACACAGGGGTCTCCTTCCTGCGTTCGGTGCGGTCGGTGCTTCCGGTCAGATCACTCCGCGGTGTTCAGTTGGCGGTGGTGGCAATGCGAAGCGGCACCGGGTCAGGAGGGGCCGCCTCCTCGTTGCGGCAGGCCACCTCCGCCCACCAGGACGGGCCGTCCTCGATGTGGCGCAGCAGTACCCCCTCGCGGATCGCCCACGGACAGACCGTGACCGACCTGATGCCGGTCAGCTTCATCGCGGTGTGCGCGACCACCGCGCCGGCCAGGCTCTGCGCGGATCGCGGCGCGGAGATGCCGGGCAGGCGCGCGCGTTCGGAGGCGGGCAGGGCGGCCAGCCTCGTGATCGCCTCCCGCAGCTCCGATCGGCGCAACTCCCGGTCCACGAACGGGCCGTGGCGTCCCGGCGCGGCGCCGCACAGTCGTCCCAGCTGCTGGAAGGTGCGGGAGGTGGCGACCGCGGTGCGCGGGCCCTCCCAGCGGATCCGCGCCGCGACGTCCCGCAGCTGATGGCGGACCTTGCGGCGCAGCGCCCGCACCCGCTGCGGCGACGGAGGGTCCTCATCCTCGAAGAACTCGTGGGTGAGCCGCCCCGCCCCCAGCGGCAGCGACGCCACGAAGTCGGGCAACCGGCCGCGCCCGAAGGCGACTTCGAGCGAGCCGCCGCCGATGTCGAGCAGGGCGAGCGGCCCCGACCGCCAGCCCATCCAGCGCCGGGCGCCCAGAAACGTCAACTCGGCCTCGACCTCACCCGGCAGGGTGCACAGGTCCACGCCCGTACGGGCCCGGACGGCGCGCAGCACCTCGTGCCGGTTCGGCGCGTTGCGCACCACGGCGGTCGCGAACGCCAGCGGGCCGACCGCGCCCCATCGGGTGGCGGTCCGGCTCGCCTCGGCGACCGCGTCGACGAGTTGCCCGACGGCCTGCTCAGGGATGGGTCCCCCCGGTGAGACCTGTTCGGACAGCCTGAGTCGCCACTTGGCGGTGTGCACCGGAAGCGGTACACCGTCCTTCGCGTCCGCGACCACGAGTCTGACCGTCTTCGATCCCACGTCCACCACGCTGATTCGCATGCGGCGTGAGTACCCATCCACGCGCGAGAACAACGGAACGGCTCGTGGCGTACGGCGAAGACACGCCATCGAACAGGGGCTCCTGACGCACATTCCTTGACAGGCATATAACTGCTGCGGCATATTGAAGTCATGTCCGACGCCGCCCTCTGGACCGCCCTGGCCGACCCCCACCGGCGGGCGATCGTCGCGCTGCTCCTGGAGCGGCCGCGGGCCGTCGGTGAGATCGTCGAGGCGTGCGGACTGAGCCAGCCGAGCACCTCGAAGCACCTGAAGGTGCTGCGCGAGGCAGGCCTCGTCCGGGTACGGCAGGACGCGCAGCGCCGCGTCTACGCCCTCGATCCCGGCCCGATCGCCGCGCTCGACGCCTGGCTCGCCCCGTACCGGCGGCTCTGGAACGAGAGCCTCGACGCGCTGGGCCGCCGCCTCGACGAGACGCCGGACACCACGGAACCACCCGCATCGGAGGACTGATCCACCATGGCAGCCGAACTCACCGGCACCTATCTGACCCTGGACGACGGCCGCCCCGCCGTCCGCTTCAGCCGCATCTACGACCACCCCGTCGACCGCGTCTGGCAGTTCGTGACCGACCCTGACGAACTGGAGCGCTGGTTCCCGTCCCGCGCCGAGATCGAGCTGCGCCCCGGCGGCATGGTCAGGTTCAGCGGCGACCCGCACATGGCGGACTCCACGGGCCGGGTCATCGCCGTCGACGCCCCCAGGCACCTGTCGTTCGAGTGGGGCGGGGACGAACTGCACTTCGACCTGGAGGAGGCCGAGAACAAGCGCACCCGCCTCACTCTCACCAACGTCCTCACCGCCGAGGACTCCGCCGCCCGCAACGGCGCCGGCTGGGAGGTGTGCCTGGCCGCGCTGGACGCCAGGGCGCGCGGCGAGCGGGCCGCCGGTCCGCACGCCGGCACCGACGCGCCCTGGCAGGAGCTCTACGCCGCCTACGTCGCGGCCGGGGCCCCCTCCGGCGCCCCCGTGCCCGGACCGGAGTGACCCGTCACGTCATCTGACGCCGCACCAGCTCGTGCAGCCGGCCGTCGGTGTCCGCGAGCAGCTGGGCGGGCGGGCCCTGCTGGATGACCTTGCCGTCCTCCATCACCACGACCCGGTCGGCGTCCAGCACGGTGGACAGCCGGTGCGCGATGACGACCCGGGTCGCGTTGAGGGCCTTGGTGCTCTCGATGACCGTGCGCTGGGTCTCGTTGTCGAGGGCGCTGGTCGCCTCGTCGAAGAAGAGGATGCGCGGCCGGCGGATCAGCGCCTGCGCGATCATCAGCCGCTGGCGCTGGCCGCCGGAGACGGCGCCGCTGCCCGCGACGATGGTGTGCAGGCCCATCGGCATCCGCTTGATGTCCTCCGCGAGGCCCGCCATCTCGGCCGCCGCCATCGCCTCCTCCGGCGTGTACGGCTCGGTGCCGCAGATGACGTCCAGGATCGAGCCGCTGAACGGCTGCGCGTGCTGGAGCACCACACCGCACTGGCGGCGCACCGCCGACTGGTCGAGCGCCGCCCAGATCCTGCCCGTCGTACAGCACACTGCCCGACAGCGGCCGGTCGAAGCCGATCAGCAGGCGCAGCAGCGTCGACTTGCCGCAGCCGCTGGGGCCGACGACCGCGACGAACTCGCCCGGCCGCACCTCGAAGGACACGTCGTCCAGGACCAGCGGACCGTCGTCGGAGTAGCGGAAGGACAGCCGCCGCGCCTCGATCGCGCCGGTCAGCGGACCCGGCCGGGTGCTCGCCGTACGCACCTCCGGCGTCGCGTCCAGCACCGGCTTGATCTCCTCGAACAGCGGCAGCGCGGCCACCGCCGAGACGAACGAGCCGGTCAGCTGGGTGACCGAGGTCAGCACCATCGTCACCGAGGTGCTGAAGGTGAGGAACGCGGCCGCCGACATCGAACCCCGCGCCGGACCCGCCAGCAGCATGAACATCAGCAGCGTGCACAGCGGCAGGTACACCGCGCCCAGCACCGTCGTGAGGTTCTTGATGCGGCCGACCCTCTGCTGGAGCTCACGGCTGCGCGCGAACTCCGACGCCCACGCGGCGTACGCGTAGTTCTCGGCGGCCGCCACCCGCAGCTTGGGCAGGCCGCGCAGGGTCTGGAACGCCTGGTTGTTCAGCTTGTTGGAGAGCACGACCAGCCGCCGCTGCCAGCGCACCTGCCACAGCCCGAGCCCCAGGAACACGGCCGCGATGACGACGAGCATGCCGATCGCGGCCATCGCCATCGGCACGCTGTAGCAGAACAGCAGCCCCAGGTTCATCGCCCCGACCGTCACCGACTGGGCGACCGTCGGCCCGACTCCCGCCAGCAGCCTGCGGATCGAGCTGATGCCCATGGCCGCGCTGGCCAGTTCGCCGGTGGAGCGCTCGGTGAAGAACTTCGTCGGCAGCCTCAGCAGCCGGTCCCACACGGCCGGCTGGAGCGTCGCCTCGATCCGGCCCTCCAGCCGCAGGATGGTCAGGTTCTGCAACAGCATGAAGGCCGCCGACACCACGCTGCTGAGCATCACCGCCAGACACACCTGCACGATCAGTCCGGTCTGGGCCTTCGGCACGAACTCGCCGAGCACCTTGCCGGTGGCGATCGGCACCAGCGCGCCGATCGCCACCGTGACCAGACCGCTGAGCAGCAGACCCGTGCAGGTCGCCGCGCATGCCCTGCATGCAGAACCGCAGCAGCCTCAGCGGACTGAGCCCCCGCTCGGGCAGCGGGCGGTAGAACATCACCGCGCGCGGCTCGAACTCCTCGGCGTTGGCCTTCTCGATCGGTGTCTCCCGACCGGTCGACGGATGCACGGCGACATAGCCGCCGCGCCGCCACAGCAGCGCCACCGGCGCGCCCGACAGGGCCCGGTGGCCGACCAGCGGCCCGACGTTGTCCCGCCACCAGCGGCCGTCGAGGCGTACGGCCCGGGTGCGGACGCGGGAGGCCAGGGCGACCTGCTCGACCGGGTCGAGGCGGTCGCTCGCCGGTGCCGCTTCTGGGCGGGCTCGGCCAGGCGTGATCCCGGCCGCCCGGCCGACCAGCTTGCAGGCCGCGTACGTGGCGTCGGCGTCGGCCGCGGTGCTGCGCTTCGAGCCGACCGCTTGCCGATGGAGGCGAGCAGCGTCTGGTCGGCCTGGGCGCGCACCGCCTCACCGGCCTTGATGCCCTCGGCCGTCCGCGTCTCGTGGGTGCGCTCCAGCTGCTCGATCCAGCGGTCCAGCGTGGTCAGCAGCCGGTACTGCTGGTCGACCATGCTCTGCCACAGCGCCGGGTCCATCAGCAGGTCGGCGGCGGCCTCCGCGCCGTACAGCGAGCCGTACTGCACGCTGCCCGGCGGCACCTGCATCCAGAACACGTCGTCGTCCGTGGGCGCCGCGGCCCGCTCTGTCGCCATCGGCGCCTGGAACAGGATGGACAGGCTGCGGCCGACGCCGAGGGCGAGCGCGTACTCCAGCGGGCTCGTCGTCGGCGGCACGTACTGCGGGTTGCCGTACTCGTCGTACGACCAGGTCGCGGTGTTGGCGGGCTGGTACAGCTCGCGCAGGCCGATGCGGTGCACCACGCAGTCCCGCAGCGGGCGGGCCACCAGGGTGTGCTGCGGGCCCGGCACCGGGCCGAGCAGCAGCGAGCCCGCCTCCAGACGGCCGAGGTGGTGCCAGTGGCCCTGCTCGCCGGCGTCCACCGCGAACAGGTCGACGGCGCCCGACGCGACCAGCCACAGCACCTGCGGGCCCTCCAGGTCGAGACGGTTGAACCCGGCGCAGTCGATGCGTGAGCCCATCTGCCCGAACGCGTTGAGGACGAGGTCACCCTCATGTCCCTGAACGGTCGTCATCTCACCGCTCCCTGACCAGCGTGGCGTACGCGCCGCCGCGCGCCACCAGCTCCTCGTGCCGTCCGCGCTCCACGATCGTGCCGTGCTCGAGGACGACGATCTCGTCGCTGTCGCGCACGGTGCTGAGCCGGTGCGCGATCACCACACAGGCACAGCCGCGCCTGCGCAGGTTGTCCATCACGACCAGCTCGGTCTCCGCGTCCAGCGCGCTCGTCACCTCGTCGAGGACCAGGATGCTGGGCCGGCGCACCAGCGCCCGCGCGATCTCCAGACGCTGACGCTGCCCGCCGGAGAAGTTGCGGCCGTCCTGCTCGACCTTGCTGTGGATGCCGCCCGGGCGGCGCGTGATCACGTCGTACAGGGCGGCGTCCCGCAGCGCGTCCTCCACCGCGTCGTCCGGGATCGACGGGTCCCACAGCGCCACGTTGTCGCGGACGGTGCCCTCGAAGAGGAACACGTCCTGGTCGACGAAGGAGACGGAGGCGGCCAGCGCCCCGCGCGGGATGTCGTCGATGCGCTGCCCGTCGATGCGGATCACGCCCTCCCACGGCGCGTACAGGCCTGAGATCAGCCGCGACACCGTGGACTTGCCGCTGCCGGAGCCGCCGACCAGCGCGACCTGCCGGCCCGGGCCGACCGTCAGGTCGAAGCCGGTGAGCAGGGGCTTGTCGAGCGGGCTGTAGCCGAAGGTGATGTTCTCCAGCTCGACGTGGCCCTGGAGGCGGCGCGTCGACTCGCCGGAGCCGGGGCGGCCGTAGAGCGGGTCGGCCTTGAAGTTCTCCACGTCCTTCAGCCGGGCCACGTCGGCCGCGAAGTCCTGGATGCGGCCCGCGACGCCGTTGAGCCGGGTCAGCGGGGCGGTGAAGCGGGCGACCAGGGCCTGGAAGGCGACCAGCAGGCCGACCGAGATGTGGCCCTCGACCGCCCGCATGCCGCCGATCCAGAGGATGAGCCCGCTGTTGAGGGTGGCCAGCGTCGGCGCGACCACGCCCAGCCAGGCGCTCGGCACGCCGAGCCGCTGCTGCTCCTCCAGCGTGGTGGCGTGCTGCCCGGCCCACTTGCGGAAGTAGCCGTCCTCGCCGCCGGTCGCCTTCATCGTCTCGATCAGCTGAAGGCCGGTGTAGGCGGTGTTGGTGAGCCGGGCCGTGTCGGCGCGCAGCTTCGCCGTGCGGGTCGCGCGCAGCCGGACGACGACGCGCATGGCCACGATGTTCAGCAGCGCCACGCCGATGCCGACGAACGTCAGCTGCGGGTCGTAGCTGTACAGCAGCACCGCGTACAGGACGACCACGATCGCGTCCACACCCGCCGCCGCGAGGTCGCGGGACAGGGTCTCGGCGACCGCGTCGTTGGACTGCAGCCGCTGCACCAGGTCGGCCGGGCTGCGCTGGGAGAAGAACGTCACCGGCAGCCGCAGCAGATGCCGCAGGAAGCGGGCGCTGGAGAGGGTGGAGGAGATGATGCGGCCGCGCAGCAGGTTGGCCTGCTGGAGCCAGGTCAGCACGACGGTGAGCAGCGACGCACGCCGCCATCGACGTGAACAGCACGCCGAGCAGCGAGGTCTGGTTGCCGATCAGGAACATCGTCGATGTAGGTGCGGCTGAGCGCGGGCACCGCCGCGCCGACCGCCACCAGCAGCAGGCTCGCCAGCACCGCTGCGGGCATGGTGCCCGCGGTGCCGCGCAGCCGGGCGGGCATCGCGCCCAGGACGCCGGGCTTGCGCCCGCCCCGGGTGAAGTCCTCGCCGGGCTCCATGACCAGCACGACACCGGTGAAGCTGCCGTCGAAGTCCTCCATGGGGACGAAGCGGCGGCCCTTGCCGGGGTCGTTGATGTAGACGCCACGGCGGCCGAAGCGGCGGCCCATGCCGTCGTAGACGACGTAGTGGTTGAACTCCCAGAACAGGATGGCCGGCGACTTCACCTCGGCGAGCGCGGCCAGGTCCATCTGCATGCCCTTGGCCGTCAGGCCGTAACTGCGGGCCGCCTTCAGCAGGTTGCTGGCGCGCGAGCCGTCGCGGGAGACGCCGCAGGCGATGCGCAGCTCCTCCAGCGGGACGTGCTTGCCGTAGTGGCCGAGCACCATCGCCAGGGAGGCGGCGCCGCACTCCACGGCCTCCATCTGGAGCACGGTGGGCGTGCGGACGGTCTTCGCACTGCCCTTGGGCACCTTGCGCTTGGGCGGGGCGGCGCGGCGTCTGCTCCGGGTGTCCTGTGCGGTGGCGCTCATGGCAGCAGCCAATCGACGGGGCGCTGGTCGGCCAGCCGGATCGAACCCGAGGCCATGGTCATCGAGGTCAGCTTGAAGGGCGGCCCGTCCGCGGACGACCACTTGTAGCCGCTCTTCGTGGCGGACGACTTGTCCAGCCGGACCGTCACGGCCACCGGCCTGCCCTTCTTGGTGAACTGCTCGCCAAGCTGGCTGTCCCCGAGGAACGCGGCGATCTGCTGCGGCGACTGCGCCGCGCGGTCCACCGACTTCACATGGCCGCGCAGCACGCCGTACTCCTGGGTCGGCACCGACTGCACGGTCAGGTCCACGGCGGCGTCGTCGGGGATCGAGGCGGCGTTCTCGGCGGGGACGTACACCGTCGCGTACAGCGCGTCCCCGGTGCGGGCGACCTTCTCCACGGCGGCGACGTTCGCGCCGGTCTGGATGATCTGCCCGATGGTCGCGGCGAGCGCGGTGATCCGGCCCGCGTCGACGGTGCGGACGACGATCTCGCCCTTGGCCGTACGGACCTTGAGCACGGGGGAGTCGGCGGGCAGCCTGCTCGGCCCTGCTTGCGCGAGCACCGCGGTGACCTGGCCGGCGACGGGGCTCTGGAGGAGGTAACTGCCCTGCCCGTGCGTGAGGATGGCGGGTGCGCTGACGGTGGAGGCCACCGAGCCGGTCACCGCCCACACCGAGGCGGCGGCCATCGCGACCACCGTCACGGACAGCACGAGCCAGCCCTGCGGGCGGGCGAAACGCACCGGGAGGTCGAGTTCCTCCGGTGACTGGAGCTTGGCGAGGGCCTGTTGGCGGAACTGCACGGAACTTCCCTCACCCGTAGAAAGCTGCGAGGGTACGTTACGGAGCGCCGGAATGTTTCAGGACCCGAGAACCGCCGGAGCCGCGGTGGCTCCGGGACTCAACGGCACAAGGGCTGCGATCAGAGACCGGCGACCAGGCCGGTGACCGGGGCCGTGTTCAGGCCGGTGACACCCTCGACGGTGCCGACGGCGGTGTCGACCAGGCCGGAAACCGGGGCGATGCCGTCAACCGTGTCGGTGACGGTGTTGACGGCGTTCACGGACAGGCCGCCGGAGACGTTGTCGAGCTCGGCGTCAGAGATCTCGACGGTCTCAACCTGGGGGGTGGAGTTCATGATGGAACTTCCCTTCATATGGATATCTCACAAGGGGGGAGCGGCCCCCTCTGGGGACAGATGACGGCCGCGACCGCGAGGCGCCGGGCACCCGTTTCCGGAATGCCCTCAGCGGCTCCCGCGGTGCGATGGATCAAAGCACGCTGCGGGTACGTGCTTCCAATCAACCATGCGTCTCACCAGGGAACTTGCGACCCAGCAGCACCTATCCGTGCAGGACGTGCGCACGTCTCGATGGCGAGTTCTTCACATGCGCCACGGCTTCGGCTCATCTGATCCCTTGCCCGCCCGGGGCGGCGAATCCGGCACTCCCGCCCCAAAGCCGTGGCAAGTACGCCCTGCTTGTGGATAACCCTCTACTTCGGTGACCGGGTTGAGCATTCGGTGTGCAGATTCGCTGAAGTCGGGATTCGGCTCGGCGATCACAACAGATCGTTTCCGGACGGATACGGATCGTGTCGGTTCGGCGGCCCCGGGCGAGGCCCGCTGTCGAGGGGCCGTCATCCGGCCAGGGGCCGTAGCGGGCCGGCGGGACTCTTCCTCTTGGGGGTCTCGCTGTGACCAGGGACGTCGCAGACCGAGCGGTCGGGGTGCGGGCGGTGGGAGTTGGCTGATTCCGCGATGCGAATGGATCACTTGCAAACGCAATTGAACGCCCCACGCAGCCCGTGCGTACCAACAGCCATCCAGGCGCCCCCCAAAGCTGCCGAACGGCGGCACAGGCTCCGTCCCCCCAGGAGGTCGAGAAGTTTGAGTCACAAGCGAATTCCGAAGCGCAAGGCCGCGATAGCGGTGGGCGGCGTGGCGGCGCTCGGCGCGGCCGCGATCCTGCTCCCCAACGCCAACGCGTCCCAGGACGGCTCGTCCGACGACGCGGCGGCCGCGCCGAAGACCCTGAAGGCGGCGCGACGCCTCGGATCTCGCCTCGCAGCTCGCCGGGCTCCTCGGTGACGCGTTCGCCGGCTCCTACTACGACGGCGACAGCCAGCAACTCGTCGTCAACGTCGTACCGGGCGACAACAACAACGTGGTCGTGCAGGCGAAGGCGGCCGGCGCGAAGGTCCGCGAGGTCGACAACAGCCTGGTCGGAGCTCGCAGAGCGGCGCGCAGACCCTGAAGTCCGAGGCGACCATCGCGGGCACCTCGTGGGTCGATCGACCCGCGCACGAACAAGATGCCTCGTCACCGCCGACAGCACGGTGACCGGTGCCAAGTGGGACAGACTGGAGTCGACCGTCAAGAGCCTCGGCTCCGGCATGGCGACCCTCAAGAAGTCCGAGCCGGCACCTTCAAGCCGTTCGTCTCCGGCGGCGACGCCATCTTCGCGCGGCGGCTCGCGCTGCTCCCTCGGCTTCAACGTCACCGCGGGCGACGGCTCGCCCGCCTTCCTGACCGCCGGTCACTGCGCCGTCGGCGGCAAGCGAGTGGTCGGACGCCGAGGGCGGCCAGCCGATCGCCACCGTCGACCAGGCCACCTTCCCGGGCGACGGCGACTTCGCGCTCGTGAAGTACGACGACCCGGCGACCGAGGCGCCCAGCGAGGTCAACACCGGCGACCAGACCGTCCAGATCACCGAGGCCGCGGAGGCGACCGTCGGCCAGCAGGTCTTCCGGATGGGCAGCACCACCGGGCTCAACGACGGCCAGGTCCTCGGGCTCGACGCCACGGTGAACTACCCGGAGGGCACGGTCACCGGCCTCATCCAGACCGACGTCTGCGCCGAGCCCGGCGACAGTGGCGGCTCGCTGTTCACCCAGGACGGTCTCGCGATCGGCCTGACCTCCGGCGGCAGCGGTGACTGCACGGCCGGCGGCGAGACGTTCTTCCAGCCGGTGACCACCGCCCTGGAGGCGGTCGGCGCGACCCTCGGCGCGGGCGGCGCGGCCGGCGGCGCGGGTGAAGAGGCCGGTGCCGGCGAGGAGGCCGGTGCCGGTGCGGGCGCCGGCGAGGAAGCGGGCGCCGGTGAGGAAGCCGGTGCCGGTGAAGAGGCCGGTGCCGGTGACGAGGCCGGTGCCGGTCGAGGAAGCCGGTGCTGGTGAAGAGGCCGGTGCTGGTGCCGGTGCAGGTGCCGGCGAGCAGGCCGGAGGCGAGGAAGCGGGTGCCGGAGCCGGTGCGGGTGCCGGTGCCGGTCAGGACGCCGACCAGGGCGTCGAGGACAACTCCGGGTCTGACCGAGTCCCGCTGACCTGAAACCGTCGGCAGCCGGTCCGACGAGCCGGCCCGGTTCCGCCCCTTCCTGGCGGGACCGGGCCGGCCCACCGGCGTTCCCCACCGCGGACCGGCCTCAGTCGCGGTTCCGGCCGACGGTGCACTGCCGGCCCTCCGGCGGAGCCGCCCTCGTGCGCCACGGGCTCGGCCTGCCCTACCCGACGGCCCTGAGCAGCAACAGGGCGATGTCGTCGAGCCGTTCCTCCCCGTCCCTGTGGTGCCGCTCCTGATGGACGAGGCTGTCGGCCAGCTCGTCCAGCGGCCGGTCCCCGGCGTCGGCCAGGCGCCTGGCCCAGGTCCGCGAGGGCCTCCTCGAAGTCCGTGCCGGGGGACTCGACCAGGCCGTCGGTGTAGAGGACGAGCAGCGAGCCGGGGGCGAGGGCGACCTCCGTCGTCGGATAGACCGCCGAGGCGTCGATGCCCAGCAGTGGGCCCCCCGCCAGGTCGAGGACGCGCACCCGCCCGTCCGGCCGTCTCAGCAGCGGCGGCGGATGCCCGGCCCGGGACATCACGGCCCGCCCGTGCGCCGGGTCGAGCCGCAGATACAGGCAGCTGGCGAACAGGTCGGCCCCCAGGTCGAGCAGCAGCCGGTTGGTGCTGCGCATGACCTCCTCGGGCGCCTGGCCCACGGTCGTGTACGCGCGTACCGCGGTGCGGATCTGCCCCATCAGCCCGGCCGCCGTGACGTTGTGGCCCTGTACGTCCCCGATCACCGCCGCCGCAGTCCCCTGGGTGCGGCACCAGGTCGTAGAAGTCGCCGCCGATGTCCATGCCCTGGGTGGCCGGCAGATAGCGGCCGGCCGCCTCGATGCCGGGCAGCGACGGCAGCGAGTGCGGGAGCAGGGCCTCCTGGAGGCCGTGCGCCAGCCGGTACTTGGCGTCGTAGAGCAGGGCCCGCTCCAGCGCCTGCGCGATCAGCCCGGCCGAGGCTGGTCATCACCGCCCGCTCCTCCGTCGGGAAGGGGTGCGGCTCGGCGTAGGAGAGCACACAGGTCCCCACCGGCCGGCCCTGGGCGATCAACGGCAGATAGGCCCAGGCCGCGAACCCGTCGGGGGTCGCGAGCCGCGCCGGGTACAGGCGCTCCAGCTGCTCCCGGGACTCGAAGAACGCGGGCACACCCGTGCGCAGCACCTGCGTGCCGGGTGTCGGCTCGGTCAGCGGCAGTCCCGTCGAACCGTTCCACCACGTGCGGGTCCCGGTACCCGCGATGCCCGAGCACGTGCAGCCGGTTCGCCCGCGAGCCCAGCACGACCAGGGCCTGGCTGCCCACGGCCGGGGCGATCTCGTCCGCGACCAGCTGCACCACGTCCTGCACCCCCACCGCCTCGGTGAGCGCGCCGGCCAGGTTCAGCACCTGCGAGATGGTGACCAGCCGGGACGGCGTCCCGTCGGGCGGCGGTGCCGCGCGGTTCATCTCCGACACGGCCCGGGACCTGGTGATCCGGACGCTGAGGCCGCGTCGTGCTCGGATACAGCCGGAACGACAGCCAGTCGCCGGGCGGGCGCAGCGCCACGAACGAGGTGGTGTGCTGGCTCATCAGCGCGGCCCGGTAACGGTCCTCGTACACCGGGTCGTTGAGCCAGGGCACCGACGCCCACAGCTGGGTGCCGAGCAGTCGGCTGACCGGGACGCCGATCAGCTCGGCCGCCGCCGCGTTGACGAAGCCGATCCGGCCGTGCAGATCGAGCGAGACACAGCCCGTACGGCAGCCGGCGACACCATCCGCGCCGCCTCGACCGTGCCGAGCGTGCCGGCCGTCCCGCTGAACGCCGGGGCGCGGCGAGCAGATCGGGCTCCGGGTGCGGCGGACGGCTGTGCTCGGCCGGCCCGCTCCAGCCGGACCGCGAGCCGGCCGCAGGCCGCGGTCAGATGGTCCCGCTCCCGGTCGGACAGCTCCGGCGGGTGCGCGCCCGGCCAGGTCACGAAGACCGCGCCGTAGACGGTGGACTCGGTGGCCACCGGCAGCGCGGCCAGCGCGAACGGGTAGGGCAGCACCACGGCGATCCGCGGATAGCGGCGGGCCATCTCCTCCTCGCCCCCGACCCAGACGAGCCGCCGCTCGCGCGCCGCCTCGGCGACCGGGATCGGCGCGCTCAGCCCGACCCGCTCCCAGGGCGCCGCGAACGCCCGGGGCAGGCCCGCCATCACCGCCATCTCCAGCACCGGCTCGCCGGCGGCCAGCAGGTACACCGCGCCGGAGTGCGCGTGCACCTCGTCCATCATCGAGGCCAGCGCCAACGACAGCAGCGGCCGGCCGACCCGCGTCCTGGCGGCCGCCGGCGCCTGGGCGGACGTCTGCCCGTCGGACACGCCGACCACCTCCTCCGCGCGGCCGCGCGACCGGGTCCCAGGGCACAAATCTCCCCCCTGAGCGGCCCGTCGCGCACGACGAGCGGCGCCGAGAGGTACGTCGGCTACGCGCGCCCGCCCCGCTGCGAAGGGGCGCATGCGTACCCCACTGACCGCGAGCCCATGCCGCCGCAGTCGAAGCGCGGCCCGGGCGTACGGGCGCCGCGCGTGCGCCCTCGCGCACCCTGATGGCCGGTTCTTCGCGCCCGCAGATGGTCACGGACGCCAACAATGGGGCACGCGCTCAAGACCATGAAAGTGACGAACGGCGGGCTGGAGGGGGGGCAGTGATCCGGGTGCTTGTGGTGCACGACGCGTGTCTGGTGCGATCGGTGCTGGCGGAGTGGCTGCGCCGGGAAACCGACCTGGAGGTGTACGACGCCCCCTGGCGCAGCGCGCCCGGCCCGCGTGCGATCCGTGCGGCCGGACGTGTGCGCGGCGGACCTGGAGTGCTCGGACGCCTACGGCATCCCGCCGCTCGCCGAGCTGCGCGTGCGGGACGCGGGCCGGACGCCGCCCGCACCTACTGGTGCTGGCCAGCGCGAACCGGCCGGGCCTGCTGAAGCGGGCGCTGGAGGCGGGGGCGCTCGGCTACGTCGACAAGGAGGGCTCGCCGGACCGTCTGGTGCGCGGAATCCGGCGCGTCGCCGAGGGGGAACGTTTCGTCGACGACTCGCTGGGCTTCGGCTTCCTCAAGGCCGCGGAGATGCCGCTGACCCGGAGGGAGCTGAGCGTGTTATCCCTCGCGGCCGAGGGAGCCTCCATCGCGGAGATCGCCGGGAGCCTGCACCTGTCCCACGGGACCGTGCGCAACTACATGGCGGCCATCACCCGCAAGACCGGGGCCCGCAACCGCATCGACGCGATCCGCATCTCCCAGGGCCAGGGCTGGCTCTGACCGCGCCGGGCCGGTAGCGGGAGTCCAGCCACCGACGAGTTCCCGGTAGCAGCGCGGAGGACCGCACCAGCTCCTCATGGTCGCCGTACGCCGTGTTCCGGCCGTCCATCACCAGGACCCGGCCGGCGCGGCGGGCCGAGCTGATGCGGTGGGCGACGACGACCAGGGTGCCGCCCGGCCGCGCGGCGAAGGCCCGCTCCGCGCGCTCCTCCGTCCCCGGGTCGAGATGGCAGGTCGCCTCGTCGAGCAGGGCGAGCGGGGCGTACGACAGGTAGGCCCGGGTCAGTGCGACCAGCTGCCGTTCGCCCGGCGGACAGCGTCGCCGGATCGACCCGGGCGTCCGGCCCCCCGAGCGCCCGGCCAGCGGGGTGAGCCCGACCGCCTCGGCCGCGGCCAGCAACTCCGCCGGGGCACCGGGTCGGGCCGCAGATACGCGAGGTTCTCGGCCAGGGTGCCGCTGAAGACGTACGCCTCCTGCGGGATGAGCACCCGCTCGGCGGCGGCCTCCGGGCCGGGCACGGGGTGTCCACCGGACCCGGATCGTGCCGTGCGAGGGGGTGAGCAGCCCCGCCACGAGCGCGGTGAGCGTGGATTTCCCGGCGCCGCTGGGGCCCACGACGGCCAGGTGCGCGCCGGGCGGGAGGGTGAGGTCGAGATCCCGGACGACGGGCGCGCTGGCGGGGCCGTAGGCGAACGTGACGGAGGAGAGGGAGAGCGCGCGGCGGGGGCGGGGTGCCGGGGGCCGCGTCGGTGCCCGGAAGGCCTGGTACCGGGGCGCTGCGGTCCGTGCCGCGGGCGCGGTGTGCCGGTGTCCGTCGCCGCCGGCCAGCCTGCGCAGCACCACCGTCAGGCGGGAGCCGCTCGTGCCCAGGCCGTGGATCAGGTTGCGCAGGGCGGGGAGCAGGGACTGGGTGACGTAGGCGAGGGCGCCGACCAGGGCGCCCGTGGTGACGCCGTGGGACAGGAGCCAGGGTCCGGCGGCGAGCAGCAGCACGATCGGCAGCTGGCCGCCCGATCGTCAGGGACGCCACGCGCAGCACGCCCCAGTGGGCCAGGGCGCGCGCCGCCCGCAGTTCCGCCTCGACCCGTTCCCCGGTGCCGGCGGCGATGTCGGCCTCCGCGCCGGTCGCCGTGATGTCCCGCAGGCCCGGGCCGACGGCGCCGAGATCACCGGCGAGGGCCTCGTCGGCGACCAGGAACGTCTCCTGCCGCCGGGCGAGCGGACGCAGCGTCGCGGCGAACAGCGCCATGCCGACGGCCAGGGGCGGCCCCACGACCAGCAGCAGCGGCGGGGCGAGCGTGAACAGGCCGGCCAGGGCACCGGCGGCGGTGAACACGAAGGAGCGGGAGACCATGACCAGTCCGGCGAAGGTGTCCCGGGCGATCTCCACCTGTTGGGTGAGCCCGGACAGGGAACCCGCGTCACCGGTCCGCACCCCGCGCGTGACCACCCGCTCCACGAGCCGGTCCCGGAGCGGTTCGACCAGCGCGGCGACGGCGGCGTAGACCCGGGCGGTCCCGTACGCGCCGAGCAGGACGCCCAGTCCGGTCACGGCCAGCCAGACCAGTCCGACATCCGCCCGCCCTCGCAGGAACCCCTCGTCCAGGGCGCGGGCGGGCCCGTACCCGATGAGGAAGGTCTGCCCGGTCTCCAGCACGGACCAGGCGGTGAGCCGCAGCAGGACCCGCCGCGGGCCAGCAGGAAACGCAGGCCCCGGCTGGGGAGGGCGGCTCCCGCCGGGGTGTCGGCGGTCCTGTCCGCGTCCCGCCCGCTCCGTCCGCGGGTACGGATCCTGGCCGTCATGTCAGTGCCCCGTCCCCGGCGTCCGCACCGCTCCGGCCGTTCGTCCCCGTCACGTCGCTCTCCCCGCTCGTCCCGTCCCGGGTGCCGGGACCGGCCGCGAACCGCCGTCGCCCGCATCCGTGCCGTCGGGGTCCGCGCCGTCCCCGAACACCGCCCGGTACTCCGCCAGCCGCCACAACTCCTCGTGTCGCCCCACCGCCCGCACCCGCCCCCCGTCCAACCACGCCACGGCGTCGGCGCACGCGGCCGTCGGGCCGCGGTGGGCGACCAGCAGCCGGGTGGCCGCCGGCCCGTCGCCGAACAGGGCGTCGGTGATGCGGCGTTCCGTCACCGTGTCGAGGCTGGAGAGGGCGTCGTCGAGGATCAGCAGCCGGCCACCGTGCGCGAACGCCCGGGCGAGACCGAGCCGTTGGGTCTCGCCGCCGGAGCGCGGGGCGTCGGCGACGGGTGTGTCGTATCCGTCGGGGAGGCGACGGACGAAGTCGTCGGCGAGGGCCGTGCGGGCCGCCTCCCGCACCAGGCCGGGGGAGGGGGACGGCAGGCCGAGGCCGATCGCCTGCCCGACCGTGCCGCCGAGGAGGGCGGGGCGGGCGAAGGCGTAACCGACGGCGCCGCGCAGGACGTCGTGCGGCAGCTCGCGCAGCGGCACCCCGTCGAGGAGGACCTCGCCCGCGTCCGGATCGGCCAGCCGTCCGGCGAGCGCGGCCAGCAGCGACTTGCCCGCGCCGGACCGGCCGACGACGGCCAGGGTCGTGCCGCCCGGCACGTCGAGATCCACCCCGTCCAGTACGGTGCGTCCGCCGCGCCGGGCCGTCACCCCGCGCAGCTCCAGCCGGCCGGGGCCGGGCGGCAGCCCGCGGGTGCCGTACACGGTGGCGGGCTCGGTCGCGACCTCGCCGAGGCGCCGGGCCGCGGCCCGGGCCCGCGCCAGGCCCGCGAGCCGGCCGACCAGCACACCGACGCCCGTCGCGAGCACCGCGTACCGGGAGGCCGCGAGCACCTCGCCGACCGAGAGCCGGTGCCGGGTGAGCAGCACACCCGGCCACGGCGACGACCGCGAGTTGCAGCAGCGGTGCCACGGCGACCGCCCGGGCCGCGGCCCGCCCCTGCACCCGCCACATGCGGTGCCCGGCCCGGGACAGATCGGGCAGCGGCCGCAGGACCCGGGCCGTCTCGCGGTCTGCCGTGCCGGCCGCCCGGACGGTGCGCGCGCCTTCGACGGCCTCCGCGAGCGCGGCCGCGATCCGGCCCTGGGCCCGCTGGTAGCGCGACGCCTCTCGGAGGTGTCTCGGGAGACGGCGCGCAGGAGAAGGGCCAGCACGGGGGCCCCGGCGAGGAACACGGCCGCGAGCCACCGGTCGATCAGCCCCAGCGCGACCACCCCGCCGACGGGCCCGGCGAGCGCGGCCACGAGCGCCGCCCGGGCCGCCGGCGTGGTGCCCGCCTCGCGCGGCGTTGCCGACCAGGCGGGCGACGAGGTCACCGGAGCCGAAGCGGTCCGCGGCGCGCGGCCCGACGCCCAGGACGTGCCCGGTCAGCCGGCGGCGCAGCCATGCGGTGGTACGGGCGTCGACGGTGCCGGTGAGGACGGTCTGGACCGCGTCGAGCAGACCGAGCAGCAGCACGAGGCCGGTGCAGCAGAGCACCCAGCGGGTGGCGGGGGCGTGCGCCAGCAGAAGATCGAGGGCCCGGCCCAGCGCGGCCGGCAGCAGCAGCCCGGCACCGTCGCGGCGATGCTCACCAGGCACAGCGCCAGGGCGCGCCGCGCTGTGCCGGGTGGCCGCGCGCAGCAGCGTGCGCGCGTGTCCGCCGCCGGGTCGTCGTCGCCGCGCGAGGCATCGGCCTTCCCTGGGTCGGGAAGGGCCCCGGGCGGCCCCTCCCCGAAGGGAAGGGGCCGCCCGGGGCGAGCGAGCGCGCAGCGTCAGAGACAGAGCGGGACGCTCGCCGCGCTGATGCAGGACAGCAGGCTCAGGTGCTGTTGCCGCCGGTCGTGGCTCTTCGGTCTCGATGGTCTGCAGGTCGAGAAGTGCCATTCGTTGTCCTTCCTTGGGTGTCGTCCATCCGTGGGGACGGGGTGGTGTCACGACTCCGCGGGATCGCGGAGCCGCGTCAGTGGGGCCGCCTGCTGGCGGCGGGAGGAACGGCAGGTGGGCGTGCGGTCGCCGGGTGCGAGGGCCGCGCCGAGCGCGAGCAGGCACCCTGCCGTTCCGGTGGCGAGGTCCATGGAGAGCCGCATCATCTGGTGCCCGGGGAAGGCCAGTTGGCCCTGGTAGTCCATCGCGAACCAGCCGAGCCCGGCGATCTGCGCCGCCAGCCGGTCCTCGGTCGCGCCCGGCGCGGTCGTGCGGCTGAGGTGCAGGATCATTCCGGCGCGGCCCTGGAAGAGGCCGGGCTGCGCGTAGAACCGTGAGGTCGCGGCGGTGATCACCCCTGAGCGGGCCGTCCCGAACTCCCCGGCCAGACCGGGGGAGTGGGCTACGAGGTCGTCGAGGACCATACCGAGGCCCGCGCTGCCGTCGCCGAGGTAGGGCAGCGTCCGCCAGCCCTCGTCGACCTCCAGCGACCCGTTCTCGCGGGTCGCGCAGGACGCCAGGTCCCGGCGCAGGGCCACGGCCGCCGCCTCCAGCCAGGCCTCCTCGCCGGTCCACTCGTACTGCCGCAGCATGAGCAGCGCGGGGCCGCTCGCGCCGCGCAGCAGTCCGGCGCGCGGCCGGGAGGTGGCCGGCACCGGCTCGGTGAGCCGCTGGACGAGGATCCGAGCGGCCTCGTGCGGCCCGCTCGCCCAGCTCCGCCTCGCCGGTCGTACGGGCCAGGTGCCCGAGGACGAGGCCGAGCCCGGCCAGTCCGCCGTGCAGGTCGGACGAGAGGTTCTGCCACCGCTCGGCGAGGATGCCCTCGACCAGGTCCAGAGCCCGCTGCCGGTGCCCGAGCCGGTCGAGGACCAGGGCGACGCCCGCGAGCCCGTCGTACAGGCCCGAGCGGGGTGCCGACGGGGGCGGGTGCCGTGCGGTCCAGCAGCCAGCGCTCGCCCTCCTCGTACCGCTCGGCGCCGGCCGCGTCCAGCGCGTACAGCACCCCCGCGGCGCCGTGGGCGAGCCCGAGCCCGCCGCCGTCGGAGAACTGCGCGACGTCGCCGGGGAAGAGCCGGTCCTCGCGCTCCGGGGTGGCCGAGGCGAGGATGGCCTTGACCATCGAGTCGCGGCTGTAGGGCCAGTCGCCCGGATCGCGACCGGCGAGGACGGAGCGGCCAGCCGTACGGCCGGACACCTCCCGGGTGATCTCCGTGACCGCCTCGTCGAGGAACTCCCGCGGCACGTCCGGGAACTGCTCCGCGATCACCTCGGCCAGGTGTGCCGCCTTGCCGCGGTCGACCACGAACAGCGTGGTCACCGGCAGGAACAGGGCCAGCCGCAGACAGGCCAGCGCATAGCGGTCGACGTCGGCGCCCCGGCGGTCCGGCGGGGCGAAGAACCCGGGGTGGGCGACGACCTGACGGCCGTTCTCCCCGACCGGGGCCGCGGCCTCGAAGTCGAGGAGGAACACCGACTCCTCGTCCGGGGCGACCATGATGTTGAAGACGTGCAGGTCGTTGAAGACGATGCCCGCGCGCGTGCACCGCCGCCACCGCCTCCTCCACCCTGCGGTGGATGCGCAGCGCCCATGCCGTGTAGGCGGCGACGGCCTGCGCGTCGGGGTCCTGGGCGAGCAGCGGATGCCGCTCGGCGAAGAAGGAGTTGAGCGGACGGCCCTCCAGGAAGTCCATCACCAGGAAGCGGTGGTCGCCGAGCTCGAACCAGTCGCGCACCTCCGGGACCACGCCCGTGCCCGCGACCTGCTCCAGCGCGTGCTTCTCCCGCTCCAGCCGGGCGATCGCGTCGGCGCCGTCGGAGGCCAGCCCCGCGTGCGGCCGCCCCTCCTTGAGGACGATCTTGCGCCCGTCGCGGGTGTCGGTGCCCGCGTACACCCCGCCACCGTTGGAGAAGTGCAGCGCCTTCTCGATGCGGTAGGGCAGCTCGCCCACCGTCGTGGCGTTCCGCGCGGCCAGATGCGGCTGCGAGGAACGCGGGCAGCGTCACCCACTCGGGCACCTGGAAGGACGGCGCCCGCCGGTCGGGCACCAGCCGCCCCTCGCCGTCCCGCACCGCCGGCACCAGCGAGCCGCGCTCGTCCACGACGAAGCGCGCGGGCGAAGGCGCCGTAGCGGACGTACAGCGGGCCCTCGTCCCAGCGCAGGTCGGTGAGGATGTACGGCCCCTCGAAGCCCTCCAGCAGCGCGCCCAGCTCGCGCAGCACCCGGTGCAGCTGCTCCTCGTCGGCCGGGTAGACGGTGACGAACTTGCCGCTGCCGTCGCGCGGCGCGTACTTGGCGTTGCGCAGGTGGAGCAGGTGCGGGCCCGGCACGAACTTGAACGGGACGCGCCGCGCGACGCAGTAGTCCCACACGATCCGCGGCGATCTCCTCGGCGTTCGCCCGGGTCGCCGAGGCATGGATCTTCCAGCCCTGGGCCGGGCCCTGCACCGGTGCGCCGTCCGGGCCGAGCGGCGTCATGGTCTGCCAGTCGCCGATCCGGGCCGACTCCCAGCCCTCCGGCAGCGGCCGGCGGGCCGTCTCGTAGAGGTGGTCGGCCGTCCCTGGCCGCGCCGCGCAAGCCGGTCCGGCGTCTCGTAGAAATGCCGGTCGGCCAGCGCGTACACCTCGTACCGCTTGTCCATGCGTCCCCCCTCCTGACGAGCACCGAGCCTTCCAGTCACCGGCCGGGCACGGACAGTCACGGCTGTCACGAGAACACCGTGCGGAACGCATGCGTCAAGACATGTTCGGATTCTTTCGAGCGTCCGCGTCCTCGCTGGTCCACGGAACGCCCACAGGGGCTGCGCAGGTGTCGCATTAGCGCTGTAATGGCCAACGTGGTCAGTCAGGGCGCCCAGGAGAACGGAACGAGAACGCTGCGTGCCGAAGGTGCCCTCAAGGCGATCGCGGTCGATCACGATTCACCAGAACGGCTGCGCCGCGTCCTCGAACAGGCGCTCGTCTTCGCCGGTGCGGCGCTCGCCGCCGTCTACGCGCCCAGCCAGGACGGCGAGCTGCTCTGCCTGATGGAGTCGGCCGGCGTCCCGAGGACGCTGTACGGGCTGCGCGACAGCTACCCGCGCGCCGGACGGTCCCCGGCCGCCGAGGCCCACCGCCTCGGGCAGCCGGTGTCGCTGAGCCCGGCGGAACTCGCCGAGCACGCCCAGGCGCGGCGCGTACCGTCGAGGGACTTCTTCCTGACGGCCCTGCCCGTGCAGGGCGACGGCGGCTGCATGCTGGCCGTGAGCGAGCGGCCCGGGGGATTCGGCGCCGACGACCGCGCGCTGCCTGGACCTCATCGCCGACGCGGTCGCCTTCACCGCCCCGGCCGCGCCCGCCGAGGCCGGTGAACTGCCGCCGAGCGCCTTCAGCCTCGCCATGGACACCGGCCGCGTCGGGGTCGGCGACGACCTGCTGGACCTGTTCGGCCTGGACCCGGTGGAGTTCGACGGCCGGGTCGAGACCCTGCTCGGCCTGGCCGTCCCCGAGGACCTGCCGTCGCTGATGTCCGTGGTGGAGGCCGACCACATGTCCATCGGCGACCGGGAACTGGAGTTCCGGGTGCTGCAGCCCACCGGGCCGCCGAAGTGGCTCCGGCTGCGCGGGCGCCTCCTGCCCGGCGGCGAGGGCCACCCGGCCCGGCTCGTGGGCACCGTCGTCGACGCCTCCACACTGCGCTCCGACGTCACCGACGTCGCCCGTGTCCAGCGCCTGGCCGCCGCGCTGGCCACCGCCGTCACCGTCCGCGACGTCGGCCAGGCCGTGGTCGCCGCGCTGCGCCGGCCGCTGCGGGCCGACCGCATCGCCCTCGCCGAGCTGGAGAGCGACCGGCTCGTCGTCACCGTCCTCGACCCGCCCGAACCCGAGGCCTGGCCCGAGCTGTGGCGAGTCGGAGTGGCGCACCGAGTGGCCCGACGCACCCGTACGCGCCATGCCCACCCTCGCCGCCGCCCTGCGCGAGGGCCGCGCCCGGATCTGGCCCGCCGGCAGCCCCCTGGAACGCGCCCTGGCCGAGGTCGGCCCCGGCGGCCTCGCCGTCCTGCCGCTGCCCGCCGGGAACCGCATGGCCGGGGCCTGCCTGATCGGCTGGGACACCCCGCACGACTTCGGCTCCGACGAACGCGCCCTGCTCACCGCCTGCGCCGGCCTCGCCGGACAGGCCCTGATGCGGGCGCGTGCCTTCGACGCCGAACACGAACTCGTCGGCATGCTCCAGCGCCAGCTGCTGCCCCGCCGCCTGCCCCGCCTGCCGGGCGCGGTGGCCGTGGCCCGCTACCTGCCCAGCACGGCGGGGCTCGAGCTCGGCGGCGACTGGTACGACGTCATCCCGCTGCCCGACAACCACGTCGCCCTCGTCATCGGCGACGTCCAGGGCCACAGCGCCGGCGCCGCCACCCTCATGGGCCAGATGCGCACCGCCCTGCGCGCCTACGCCGTCGAGGGGCACCCGCCGGACGTGGTGGTCTCCCACGCCAACCGGCTGCTCGTCGGACATGGAGAGCGACCTCTTCGCCACCTGCTGCTACGTCGACGTCGACCTGGAGGAGGGCTCCGCCTGGTGCGTGCGCGCCGGGCACCTGCCGCCGGTGCTGCGCTACCCGGACGGCACGACCGAGATCGCGGAGGCCGAGGGCGGCCCGCCGCTCGGGGTGGTCGCCCAGGCCGACTTCCCCATGAGCCCGCTCCGGCTCCAGCCCGGCACCGCTGATCGCCCTGGCCACGGACGGGCTCGTCGAGACCGCCGACGCTCGACATCGACGAGGGCATGGACCGCCTGGCCGACCAGCTCGCCGAAGCCGACCCCGCTCCACCTGGGGCTCGTCGCCGACGCCCTCCTCGGCAACGCCCGCGCAGCGACGACGTGGCCGTGCTCCTCCTGCGCTACGACGGGATGGAACTGCGCCCGCTGCGGGAGAGCTGGACGGTCTGGCGGGTGCCCGCAGGCGGTCGGGCACGCCCGCCGCTTCGCCCGGCGCACCCTGCGCTCCTGGGGCGTCACCGAGGACTTCGACGCCGCGCTCCTCGTCGTCTCCGAACTCGTCACCAACGCCCTCGTCCACACCGACGGCCAGGTCCGGATGGACCTCACCCTCGTCAACAACCGCCTGCGCATCGCCATCGCCGACGCCTCACCCCGCTCACCGGTCAGACCGACCAGCATCGGCTGGGAGGCCACCGGCGGCCGGGGCATCCTCCTCGTCGAGGCCCTCGCCGCGACGTGGGGCACCTGCCGGTCAGCGGCGGCAAGCAGGTGTGGGCGGAGCTGGTGCTGGGGCGCTGACCGGCCGACGGGCCCGCACCAGCTCAGCCCAGCCGCTTCAGCAGCTCCTGTGCCAGCGGGGCCGACGACGCCGGGTTCTGGCCCGTGACCAGATTGCGGTCGGTGACCACGTGCGGCGCCCACGGCTCACCGGCCCGCACGGTCACACCGGCCTCGGTGAGGCGGTCCTGGAGCAGCCACTTCGCGCGGTCGGCGAGACCGCCCTGGATCTCCTCGGCGTTGGTGAACGCCGCGACCTCGTAGCCGGCGAAGACGTTGGTGCCGTCGGCCCCGACAGCGGCCAGCAGCGCGGCCTGCCCGTGGCAGACGACCCGAGCGGCCTGCCCGACTCCAGGGCCCGGGCGAGCAGCCGGCCGGAGTCGGCGTTCACGGCGAGGTCCTCCATCGGGCCGTGGCCGCCGGGGTAGAAGACGGCCGCGTAGTCGTCGCCCGACGCCTCGAGACGGACGGGGTGGCGCAGCTCGGTGAAGGACTCCAGCGCCTTGGCGATCCGGTCGGCGTTCTCCTGGCCTCCGTTGACCTCGGCGGCGAGGGAGGCCCGGTCGACGGTGGGCTCGACCCGCCGGGCGTGGCCACGACGACCTCGTGGCCCGGCGGCCCGGAAGGCCTCGTACGGGGCGACGGCCTCCTCGGCCCAGAAGCCGGTGGGGTGCGCGGCGCCGTCGGCCAGGGTCCAGGTGTCGGCGCCGGTGACGACGAAGAGGATCTTCGACATGGTGGATGCATCTCCGTGAGGACGGGCCGCGGTCGGACAGCGCGGCGATGACTCGGACGATGACGACGTAGGCCCCTGGACCGCCGGTTATCCAATGGCAGAGCCAATGGCAGCCATAGGGATTCCAATGGCGCAGCGCAGTAGGGTCGGATCTGTGTGAGGCCCATCGATCCCTGAGCGCATCCGGTACGCCGCGCAGCCCGACCTCAACCTGCTGCGCACCTTCCTGGCCGTCTACCGGTCCGGCTCCTTCACGGCGGCCGCGCAGCTGCTGGGCCTGTCCCAGCCGACCGTCACCACGCAGATCCGCTCCCTGGAGCGGCAGCACCCGCCGGGAGCTGTTCGAACGGCTGCCGCGCGGCGTGGCCCCGACCGCCGTGGCCGACGAACTGGCCGCCCGCGTCGCGGCCCCCCTCGACGCGCTCGCGGAGGCCACGGGCCACGGCCCCCGGCGAGCGCTCGCGCGCCGAGCCCGTCCACCTGGCCGGGCCCGCCGAGCTGCTGTCCACCCGGGCCCTGCCCGCCCTCGCCCCGCTCGTCACCGAGGGCGTACGGCTGCGCGTGACCATGGGGCTGACCGAGCCCCTGCTCGACGAACTGCGCGCCGGCCTGCTACGACCTGGTCGATCGCCACCACCCGGCCCGCGCGGCCGCACCCTGTCCGCGGTGCCGCTGACCGACGAGGAGTTCGTCCTGGTCGCCGCCCCCGCCTGGGCCGACCGCGTCGCGCGCCGCCTGGCCGCCGACGGACCCGCCGGCGCTGCACGACATCCCGCTGATCACGTACGCCGAGGACCTGCCCATCGTGCGCCGCTACTGGCGGCACCGTCTTCGGCCTGCGCTCCGAACTGCCGCGCCGCCGTCTCGGTCCCGGACCTGAGGGCCGTCCTCGCGCTGGTCACGGCCGGTGCCGGCGACAGCGTGCTGCCGCGCTACCTGTGCGCCGGGGAACTGGCGTCCGGCGCCCTGGTGCCTCCTCGACGCCCCCGAGGACGCGCCGATCAACACCGGCTTCCTCGTCCAGCGGCCGGGCACCTCGGAGCAACCCGCACGTGACCCTCGTCCGCGACCGCCTGCTGGAGGCGGACACACCTGGTGACGGGGCGGGTCCACCGGGTACCCGGAGCGACGCAAGATTCAGAAACCGCCAGGAGCCGAGGAAAGAGGAAAGAGGAACGTCATGGCTCAGCACGTCCGCGACATCATGACCAGCGATCCGGCCACGGTCGAGCCGCAGACCTCCGTCGCCCAGGTGGCCCGGATCATGCGCGACGAAGACCTCGGAGTCGTCCTGGTGACGGACGGCGACGATCTGCGAGGCGTGGTCACCGACCGTGACCTGGTGATCCGGTCGGTCAGCGAGGGCGGCGATCCGGAGCGGACCACCGTGGCCGGCGCGTGCAGCGACGACCTGGTCACCATCGGCCCCGACGAGGACCTGGGCCACGCGGTGCAGCTGATGCGCGAGCACTCCGTGCGCCGCATACCGGTCGTCGACCACGGACACCCCGTGGGCATCGTCTCCCTGGGCGACATGGCCATGGAGCGCGACCCGGAGTCCGCGCTGGGCGACATCAGCGCCGCGCGTCCCAACACGTGACAGGTGTGAACAGCTTTCACCCGCAGGTGAGTTGAGCACCTCGGTCCAGGCGTCACGACACGCGTTTGTTCGGTTTCTCGTTGGTTACTCGAACAACAGCGGATGCAGAAGGAAGATGATGAGTCGTGACGCCCATGGACACCAGTGAGAAGCCCGTCGTCCGTCGCCCCGAGACCGGCTGGTCGACGGCACGCCGCCTGCGCGAGAAGGCCGCGCTGCGGACCTGCCTCCCCGCCGTCGAGGACCGGGCCACTCCCGGAACCGCGCCCTCCGGCGCGGAGTGGAACATCGTCAGGGGCGAGGACTGACCGCTCCCCGGAGGCCGCGCGGTGACGATCCGAGCAACTCCGCGCATCGACAACTAAAAGAAGTGATGTTCACATCCGCCGGATCGCGACTAAGGTGAACCGAATGAAGGCTCTCGTGCTGTCCGGCGGCGCAGGAACAAGACTGAGGCCGATCACACACACGTCGGCCAAGCAACTGGTGCCAGTGGCCAACAAGGCCGTGCTCTTCTACGGGTTGGAGTCGATCGCCGAGGCCGGCATCACCGACGTGGGCATGATCGTCGGGGACACGGCCGCCGAGATCGAGGAAGCGGTCGGTGACGGGTCGCAGTTCGGCCTGAAGATCACCTACATCCCCCAGGAGCGGCCCCTCGGACTGGCCCACGCGGTCCTGATCGCCCGGGACTACCTCGGCGACGACGACTTCGTGATGTACCTCGGTGACAACTTCATCGTCGGCGGCATCACCGGCCTGGTCGACGAGTTCCGCGGCAACCGGCCCGACGCCCAGATCCTGCTCACCCGCGTGGCAGACCCACGTGCCTTCGGCGTCGCCGAACTCGACCCGTCCGGCCAGGTGATCGGCCTGGAGGAGAAACCCGACGAGCCCAAAAGCGATTTCGCCCTGGTCGGCGTCTACCTGTTCACGCCCGTGATCCACGAGGCCGTGCGCGCCATCGAACCGTCCTGGCGCGGCGAGCTGGAGATCACTCACGCCATCCAGCACCTGATCGACTCCCGCGCCGACGTGCGCAGCACGGTCATCAAGGGCTACTGGAAGGACACGGGCAACGTCGGCGACATGCTCGAGGTGAACCGTACGGTCCTCGAAGTCATGGAGCGCCGCATCGACGGCGATGTGGACGACGCCTCGGAGACCATCGGGCGGGTGGTCGTGGAAGAGGGCGCCCGGATCGTCAACTCCCGCATCGTCGGGCCCGTCGTCATCGGCGCGGGAAGCTTCGTCAGCGACTCCTATGTCGGTCCCTTCACCTCCATCGCGGAGAACTGCCGGATCACCGACAGTGAAGTGGAGTTCTCGATCGTGCTGCGGGACTCCTCGATCCAGGGCGTAGGCCGGATCGAGGCGTCGCTGATCGGCCGGCACGTCGAGGTGACCCCGGCCCCCAGCGTCCCCAGCGCCCACCGCTTCGTTCTCGGAGACCACAGCAAGGTGCAGATCACTTCATGAACCTCCTCGTCACCGGTGCCGCCGGGTTCATCGGCTCCCGCTACGTCCGTGCGCTGCTCGCCTCGGACGCGCCCGACGCGCCGCGCATCACCGTGCTGGACAAGCTCACCTACGCCGGCACCCTCGACAACCTCGAACTGACCCACCCCCGGCTGGAGTTCGTCCAGGGCGACATCTGCGACGCCGAGCTCGTCGACAAGCTGATGGCCGGCGCCGACCAGGTCGTGCACTTCGCCGCCGAGTCGCACGTGGACCGCTCGATCGCCGGCGCCGCCGACTTCGTCCGCACCAACGTGCTCGGCACCCAGACCCTGCTGGACGCCGCCCTGCGCTACGGCGTGGGGCCCTTCGTGCACGTCTCCACCGACGAGGTCTACGGCTCCATCGAGACCGGCTCGTGGCCCGAGGACCACCCGCTGCAGCCGAACTCGCCGTACTCGGCCTCCAAGGCCTCCTCCGACCTGCTCGCCCTCGCCTACCACCGCACCCACGGCCTGGACGTGCGTGTCACCCGCTGCTCCAACAACTACGGCCCGCACCAGTTCCCCGAGAAGGTCATCCCGCTGTTCGTCACCAACCTCCTCGACGGCCGGAAGGTGCCGCTGTACGGCGACGGCCGCAACGTCCGCGACTGGCTGCACGTCGACGACCACTGCCAGGGCATCGAGCTCGTCCGGACCAAGGGCCGGCCCGGCGAGGTCTACAACATCGGCGGCGGCACCGAGCTGACCAACAGGGAACTCACCGGCCTGCTGCTCGAGGCCTGCGGCGCGGACTGGGACCGGGTGGAGTACGTCGAGGACCGCAAGGGCCACGACCTGCGCTACTCCGTCGACTGGAGCAAGGCCCGCGACGAACTCGGCTACCGCCCTGCCCACGAGTTCACCACCGGCCTGGCCGAGACCGTCGCCTGGTACCGCGACAACCGTGCCTGGTGGGAGCCCCTGAAGCGGCGCGTCGCCCAGGAGCGCGCATGAGGTGGCTGGTCACCGGCGCGGGCGGCATGCTCGGCCATGACGTCGTCGAGGAGCTCACGCGGCGCGGCGAGGAGGTGGTGGGCCTCGACCGCTCCGCCCTGGACATCACGCGCCCCGAGGCCGTCGACACGGCGGTGCGGGAGCACCGCCCCGACCTCGTCGTGAACTGCGCCGCGTACACGGCCGTCGACGACGCCGAGAGCGACGAGGCCCGCGCCCTGGCGATCAACGGCCAGGGACCGCGCCTGCTGGCCCGGGCCTGCGCGGCGCACGAGGCCCGCCTGATCCACGTCTCCACCGACTACGTCTTCTCCGGCGAGGCCCGTACCGCCCCCTACCCGGAGGATCATCCGACCGGCCCGCGCACCGCCTACGGCCGCACCAAGCTCGCCGGGGAGCGGGCCGTGCTGGAGCGAACTGCCCGGGGCGAGCGCGGTCGTGCGCACGGCTTGGCTCTACGGCGTCCACGGCGCGCAACTTCGTGCGGACCATGATCGGGCTCGAAGCCCGCCGCGACACCCTCGACGTCGTCGACGACCAGCGCGGGCAGCCCACCTGGAGCGCGGACGTCGCCGAGCGCATCGCCGACCTCGGACCCCGGCTCGGTCCCGACGCGCACGGCGTCTTCCACGCCACCAACTCCGGCGAGGCCACCTGGTACGAGTTGGCCCGCGAGGTGTTCTCCCTCATCGGCGCCGACCCGGACCGGGTGCGCCCCACCAGCAGCGCGGCCTTCCCCCGGCCCGCGCCCCGCCCGGCGTACAGCGCGCTCGCACACCGCAGGTGGCAGGAGATCGGCCTGCCGCTGCCGCGCGAGTGGCGCTCCGCCCTGCACGAAGCACTGCCCCGCATCCGCAAGGAAGGTCCCCTTCGTGAAACGCCATGAGTTCCTCCGGGAACTGCACAAGGTCAGCGCCAATCGCAACTACCTGGAGATCGGCGTCAACGACGGCCGCAGCCTGCGCCTGTCCCGCGTCCCCAGCATCGCGATCGACCCCGCCTTCAAGGTGGTCTCGGAGCTGAAGTGCGACGTCCACCTGGTGAAGGCCACCAGCGACGACTTCTTCGCCCGTGACAACCCCCTCCAGCACCTCAAGGGCGGCCGTCACCCGCTGCGCAACCTGCGTCGCGGCCGCAGCCCCATCGGCTACTGGCGCCGCACCACGCTGGATCTCTCGTTCATCGACGGCATGCACATCTTCGAGTACGCCCTGCGCGACTTCATGAACGTCGAGAAGCACTCCGACTGGTCCAGCGTGATCGTCTTCGACGACATGCTGCCGCGCAGCGTGGACGAGGCGGCCCGGGACCGGCACACCAACGCCTGGACCGGCGACGTCTACAAGATCACCGAGGTGCTGGCGCGCTACCGCCCCGACCTGGTCACGATCCAGGTGGACACCGCGCCCACCGGCCAGCTGGTCGTCTTCGGCGCCGACCCGAACAACCGGGTCCTGCACGACAAGTACGACGAGATCATGGCCGAGTACAAGGTGCCCGACCCGCAGAAGGTCCCCGAGGCGATCCTCGAACGGGCCGGCGCGGTGCGACCCGAGGCCCTCGTGGAAGCAGGCTTCTGGCGCCCCCTCACCCAGGCCCGCAACCGTGGCCTGCCCCGCTCCATCGGCTGGGAGCCCCTGCGCAAGGCCCTGGAACAGGTGGGCGTCAGCCGCTGACCCCACCGGCGCCGGCGCCGCGTGGGGGCGACCGGCGCCATCGGCCTTGTTCGAGTTGCCGGGGAGCTGGGCTGGGCTGGCGGAGTGCCCTGGTGCGGCCGGGGGCCGGCCTTCCGTGCGCCGCGGGCACTGCGCGTGCCCGGCCCCGCGGCGTGTCCCGCGTGTCGCGCGATTGATCTCGGTCCGCTGAGTGCGGCCGGGGCCGGGTGTCGCGGGGCAGAGCCCTCGGTGTGCGTCGAGTACCGGTCTCGGGCCGCTGACCGCATGGGCCCGCGGGGCCAACCGCGGCGCACCCGCTGCGCGGACCGCGACGCCCCCCACGGAGCCGCAGGCCGGCCTTTTCCGTCCAGCCGCGGGTCTCACCTCGGGCACCGCCGGCCGGCCGTCTGCGCCCAGCCGCGGGGTCTCACTTCGGGCAACCGCAGGTCGGCCTTCTCCGTCCACCCGCGGGTCTTACCTCTAGCACCGCAGGTCGGCCGTCTCGGTCCAGCCGCGGGTCTCACCTCGGCACCGCAGGCCCGGTTCGGCAGCGTGCCCCCGTGACTCGCGAGTGTCGGCCTTGGGCGTTGCGCGCGCCGCGCCCAGGGCCGACCCGCCCGGTACCCGCGCCACATGCGCAGGTGTCAGCCCTCTCCCCGCCCAGCCCGCAGTTCCTCGTAGTACGCACGGCAGCTCTCGTACGACGGGAGCAGCCCTTGGCGTTCCGCCTCGGCCAGGGTCGGGGCCTGTTCGTCCTTCGGGGAGAGGAGAGGGGGGATGTCCTGCGGCCAGGCGATGCCCAGGGCCGGGTCGAGGGGGTGGATGCCGTGTTCGCGTTCCGGGGCGTAGCCGGTGGAGCACAGGTAGACCACCGTGGCTTCGTCGGTCAGAGCCATGAAGGCGTGCCCCAGTCCCTCGGAGAGGAACACCGCGTGCCGGGTGTCCTCGTCGAGTCGTTCGGCCTCCCAGTGGCCGTAGGTGGGGGAGCCCACGCGGATGTCGATCACCACGTCCAGGACGGCACCGCGCACACAGGTGATGTACTTGGCCTGGCTGGGCGGCACATCGGCGAAGTGCACACCACGCAGCACGCCCCGCCGGGAGACCGAGCAGTTGGCCTGGGCCAGGGCCAGGTCGTAGCCCGTGGCCTCGCGGAACTCCTCGCCGCGGTACCACTCGTTGAAGCTGCCCCGGTCGTCCGGGAAAACCTTGGGCTCCAGAATCCAGGCGCCCTCTATCCCCAGTGGTCGCATGCTGTCACTGCCCTCCGGTCCTGATACGTGAAACCACCTTCCGACGCGCGGCACCGACCACGCGCCGCGCCCGCCGTGCCAGCCGCAGTGCGACGCCGGGCCCCGGCACCGGCACGACCAGCACCTGGCCGCCGGCGGCGCGCAGCGCGAACGGCAGCCCGGTGAAGGGGGGCCGGCCGGCGCCCGGGGCCAGGCACAGAGCCACCCGCCAGGTGTCGCGGGCGAGGTCCTCGGCGGGCAGGGCCGCCTCCAGCACCGCCCCGCGCCCGTCCGGGGCAGGGGAGAGCGTGCCGGGCGCGTCGACGATCCGGTTCGAGGAGACCAGCCTCAACCCCACCTCGGTGTCGCCCGCGACGTGCAGCGGAAGCGGAGCACGGAAACGGTCCCCGGAGACGGTGACGTCGGCCTGCCGCAAGCGGTCCAGACCGAGCCGCTTGCCCCGCGTGCCGAGCTCAAGGGAGAGGTTGCCGTGCGGCTCCGTCCAGTACGGCAGAACGGGACGGTCGCCGACGACTCCCACGTCCGGCGTGGGCCGGGTCGCCCGCGGGGCCGGGCCCAGCCGGCACTCCTTGGTCCAGCCGCCCAGCTTGACCCGCACGACCGCGTCCCAGACACCGTCACCCGGCAGGTCGGCCGGATCGACGGTGGCGGTCGCCCGCAGCACCAGCCGGACCTCCTCGCCGTCCCCGGCGGGCACGGCCTCGCGCGTGAACCGAACGGGCTGGAAGTACTGCGCGGCGCTGGAGCGCTCTCGCAGCAGCAGATCGGCCGTGGCCTGCCCGAAGCGGGCGGCGGTCTCCGAGGCCACCCACGCCACCGCCTCGGACACGTCCTTGGGCGTGTCGTTCAGCGGGGTCGCCTCGGCGACGGCGGGGAAGGCCATCGGCTCGCCGTCGGACGTGTACTCGGCCGTGAAGCCGATGCTGAGGGAGCCCTCCCGCCACTCCACGTGCCCGGGTTCCGCCCTGGGCGCGACGCCGGCCTCCCATTCCGCGAAGGACACGACGTCGTCGTACCGGTCGGCCGCGGTCAGCGCGGCGACGACCTGCTGCGTCGGCTGCAGACCGGCGGCGACACCGGGACCGAACCGCTCGACGACGACCTCGTGGATCTCTCCGAACAGTTCCCTGCGGTAGTCGTCCGGCAGCTTCAGGAAGCGCCGGGCCCGCAGCCGCTCGACCATCTCCACGCGCAGCCACCGGCGGAAGAGCTTGTCACGCACCGGGCCGGGCTCGGTGTACTGCTCGACGACGTCGAGGGCCTCGCGGAGGTTCGCGAAGTACCCGACGGGATCGAAGCGTTCGAAGCCGGCGTTGGAGCCGTCGTCGCGCCGGAGGTGGTAGTAGCAGACGTAGTCGCTGAGCACGGAGACGTTCTCCGCGCGCAGATACGCCTCGGCGATGAAGACATGGTCCTCCAGGCGCCGTCTGCCCTCGGGAAAGCGCAGGCCGATGCGGTCGAGGAAGGCACGGCGGACCATCTTGTGCGGGGTGAGGCTGTCGATGAGCGGGGCGTTGTCGACGGTGGCACGCGGGTGGTTGCGGCGGAACAGCTCCACCGGCACGCCGCGGCCCTTGCCGGCCATCTTGCCCACGACGACATCGGCACCGTTGGCCACGCCGTAGTCGTACATCCGCTCCAGGGCCTCGTCGCCCAGGTAGTCGTCGTTGTCGACGAACATGACGAACTCGCCCCGGGAGGCGGCGATGCCGACGTTGCGTGGCTTGCCCGACCAGCCGGAGTTCTCCTGGTGGATGACCTTCATCCGGGGGTCCTCGGCGGCGAGGGCGTCGAGCCGGGCCGGGGTGGCGTCGGTGGAGCCGTCGTCGACGAAGATCACCTCGTACTCGTCGGGAGGCAGGGACTGCCTCTGCAGCGAGGTGATGCAGTCCTCGATGTAGATCCCCGGGTTGTATACGGGGACGATGACGCTGACCTTGACCGGCATCGGGTTTCCGGGCCCCTTCGGGTCGCTTGCCGTAGACGTCCTGTCTTACTGCGTGTTGCCCGATGCTAACCCGGTCGGGAACGCTGCCTCACCTTTCGAGACCTGGCCGTGATCATCTCCGTCGACAAGGCAACTGAGCTGCGTTGTCTGTCTGTTCGCGGTCAAGCCGGTTCCGGGGTGGAGCGGGCCGCGGCCACTAGGCTGAGGGCGTGCGTCTGCTCCTCGTGTCCGACACCCACCTGCCGAAGCGGGCCAGGCAACTGCCCGCGCCGCTGCTCGCCGAACTTCCGCGCGCCGACGTCGTGTTCCACGCCGGGGACTGGGTCGACACTGCCACCCTCGACCTGCTGGAGAGCCGCTGCCGCACGCTCGTCGGCGTGTACGGAAACAACGACGGGCCTGACCTGCGGGCCCGGCTGCCCGAGGTGGCGTACGCGGAACTGGGCGGGCTGCGCTTCGGGGCGATCCACGAGACGGGCCCCGCCCAGGGCCGGGAGAAGCGCTGCGCGGCACGCTTCCCCGATCTCGACGTGCTGGTCTTCGGCCACAGCCACATCCCCTGGGACACCACGGCGCCCACCGGCCTGCGCCTGCTCAATCCGGGCTCCCCGACGGACCGCCGCCGCCAGCCCCACTGCACGTACATGACCGCCACGGTCACCGACGGCAGGCTCGCCGACGTGGAACTGCACCGGCTGCCGCCGCGCGCACCGCGCTAGGGGGTGTCCCCACCTGGCCTGACCGTGGTGGGAACGGCCGTGACATGATCGGCGCATGGGTCAGGACGAGGGATACCTCCTGGACAACCGGCAGGTCGAGGCCGGCACCCGCTTCGACGCTCTGGCGGCCCTCTTCGACGCCTCGACGTTCCGGCACTTCGAGACGGTCGGGATCGGCCGGGCATGGCGGTGCTGGGAGGTCGGGGCCGGCGGGCCGAGCGTCGCCGCGTGGCTCCACGAACGCGTCGGGCCGGACGGGCGCGTGCTCGCCACCGACATCGACGTCTCCTGGGCCGAGACCGCCGCCACCAGGGGAGTCGAGGTGCTCCGCCACGACGTCGCCCGCGACGAGCCCCCGGCCGGCCCCTTCGACCTGGTCCACGCCCGCCTCGTCCTGGTCCATGTGGCCGAGCGCGAGGCCGCGCTGCGCACCATGGTCCGGGCGCTGCGCCCCGGTGGGTGGCTGCTGGTCGAGGACGCCGACCCCGCGCTGCAACCGCTGATCTGCCCCGACGAGTACGGCCCCGAGCAGGAGCTGGCCAACCGGCTCCGTACCGGCTTCCGCCGGCTGCTGCGGCAGCGTGGTGCCGACCTCGCCTACGGACGCAGGCTGCCGCGGCTGCTGCGCGAGGCCGGCCTCGCCGACGTCGAGGCCGACGCCTACTTCCCGATCACCTCGCCCGCGTGCGATGTCCTCGAGACGGCCACCGTCCAGCAGGTGCGCGCCAAGCTCGTCGCCGAGGGTCTGGCCACGGACGAGGAGATCGAGCAGCACCTCGCCAACATCGCGGCGGGGCGCCTCGACCTCGCCACCTCACCGATGATCTCGGCCTGGGGCCGAAGGCCGGTGGGCGACGGATCGCAGCCCTGATGCAGGGGGCGTCGGGCGGGTTCTCGCGCCCACCACCAGGACCTTGCGGCCGGTCAGGTGGCGGGCCGGTTGTTCCAGGTGCCCCTCACCCGTGGTCCCTTTCCCCGTCCGCGAAGCCGGCGCCGTCGAAGCCGGGGTCCAGTTCCACACCGGTGGCGTTCAGGAAGAAGGCCACCATGTGGTACTGCCCCACCAGCATGACGATCTCGATCAGCTCGGCGTCGCCGAAGTGCTCGGCCAGAACCTCCCAGGTCGCGTCGGACATCGTCGCATCGTGGTTCAGCTCGTCCGCCGCCCGGATCAGGTGCCTCTGGAGGTCCGTCCAGCCGGGTGCTTCCGGCCCCTCGGTGACGCGGTCGATGTCCGCGTCCGTGACGCCCACGGCCCTGGCCAAGGGGACGTGCCGTCCCCACTCGTACCGTGAGCCGGTGTTCCATGCGGTGCGCAGGATCAGCAACTCGCGCAGCCCTTCCGGCAGTCGGCCCTGGAAAAGCAACTGACCGCCGAAAGGCATGAACTGCTCGTAGAGAGCGGGATGGCGCACGAGCGTGGTGAAGATGTTCGGGATCCGGCCCCCGGGATCGTGGGGTGCGATGGCCAGCAGTTCCCGGGTCCGTGCGTCCCACTGGTCTTCGGGCAGCGGCGTCAGCCGCGGACTGGTCTGCGGGGCGGCTTCGTGGCGCTGTGACATGGCGACCTCCAGTGTCCGAGGGGCTCACCCTAGGAGACCGGCGGAACGCTCGGTGAGTGAACGTGTACGGAAGCGTCAGTGGGTCGGGTCGAGAAGGATCTTGCGGACGCCGTCGGAACGGCCTGCGAACAGTTCGTACGCCGCCGGGCCTTCGGAGAGGGCGACGCGGTGGGAGACCACGGCCTCGGGCTTGATCCGGCCGGCACGGGTGAGGGCGATCAAGGCAGGGAGTTCGTAGTGCACCGAGCACAGCCCGATGGCGAACTCCAGTTCCTTGACCTGCGCCAGTCCCATGTGGAACGGGAACGCCTTGCTCTGGCTGACCCCGATGACGCTGACCCGGCCGGCCTGCCGGACGGCCTTGAGAGCGAGCTCGATGGTGGCGTCGGAGCCCACGGCCTCCACCACGGCGTCCGGCCCGCGTCCACCGGTCAGGTCCCGGATGGCCGGCCGCGCGTCATCGCTCTCGACCGGCTCGACACCCAGGCCGGCGGCGAAGGCGCGGCGCTCCGCGACCAGGTCCACGCCCAGCACCCGCGCCGCGCCCATCGCGAAGGCGGACTGGGCGGCCATGAGGCCGACCGGGCCGAGGCCGATGACCAGGACGGTCTCGCCGGGCTGGATGCGGGCACGACGGCAGCCGTACCAGGCGGTGGGGGCGTTGTCCGTCAGGACGACCGCGGCCTCGTCGGAGATGCCCTCGGGCAAGTGCACCAGATTGACATCGGCGTACGGCACCGCGAGGGCCTGGGCCTGGCTGCCCGGGAGCTTCGGGCTCACCCCGTAGCAGAGTTCCGTGCTGGACGTGGCGTGCTCGCACCGGGCGGTGAATCCGGCCGCGCACGACCGGCAGTGCGCACAGCCGGCAGAGGCGGGCACCAGAACCCGGTCGCCGGGTTTGAACCGGGTGACCTGGCCGCCGGTGTCGGCCACCACGCCGACGCACTCGTGTCCCGGTGTGTAGCCCAGTTCCGGGCTGAACGCGTTGCCGTGGTAGATGTGCAGGTCGCTGCCGCAGATGCCGGCCGCGGTCACCCGCACCACCGCGTCGGTGGGGCTGGTGACGGCAGGGTCGGGGACGTCCCCGTAGCGGATGTCGTGACGGCCGTGGTAGGTCAGTGCCTTCATTGGATTCCTCCCTCCCCTCGGCCCGGTCAGTCCGCGATCTTCAGCACGAGCTTGCCGTGGTTGTCACCGCGGAAGAGCCGCATCAGGGTTTCGGGGAACGCCGCGACTCCGCCGGACACCACATCCTCCAGGGACTTCAGCCGGCCCTCCGCCCGCCACGTGGCCATGCGCGCGATGCCCTCCGCGTACCGTTCGGCGTAGTCGAACACCACGATGCCCGTCATGGAGGCGCGGTTCACCAGGAGCGACAGGTAGTTGGCGGGTCCTTGCGGCTTGGTGCTGTTGTACTGGGAGATCGCGCCGCAGACGACCACGCGGGCACCGCGCGCCAGCCGCAGCAGCACGGCGTCCAGAATGTCGCCGCCGACGTTGTCGAAGTACACGTCGACTCCGTCGGGGGCGTGCTCGCGCAGGGCCTTGCGGACGTCCTCGTTCTGGTAGTCGATCGCGGCGTCGAACCCGAACTCGTCCACCACCATCCGGCACTTGGTCTCGCCGCCGGCGATGCCGATGACCCGGCAGCCGAGGATCTTGGCGATCTGCCCGACGACGCTGCCGACGGCCCCGGCCGCTCCGGAGACGACGACGGTCTGGCCAGGCTCGGGACGTCCGGTGTCGATCAGACCGAAGTAGGCCGTCAGGCCCGGCATGCCGAGGGTGCCGAGATAGGTCGGCAGGGGAGCGGCCGCCGGGTCGACCTTGGTCACGTCACGCCCGTCCGACACGCAGTACTCCTGCACGCCGAACGTGCCCGACACATGGTCGCCGACCGCGAACCCGGAGTGCCGGGAGGCGATCACCCTTCCCACCGCGCCGGCACGCATCACCTCGCCGATCTCCACCGGGCGGATGTAGGACCGGCCCGCGTTCATCCAGCCGCGCATCGCCGGGTCGATCGACAGACAGAGCACCTGCACCAGGAACTCCCCGTCGCCCGGCTGCCCGGCCGGCTCCTCGACGTGCTCCCAGTCGGTGGGGCGCGGCTCTCCCACGGGACGTGCGGCCAGGCGTATCTGGCGGTTGATGGTGATCATCTCAGGCGGCTCCTTCGACGTCGGTGTCGGTTTCGGCGGCCGGTACGGCCGGCGGGCTGCCGCTGCCACGTACCGATGCTCTTCAGGGAGGCATACCGTCCAGTCGGTACGGCGGTGAGCGTACGGGTGCCGTGCCGTCCGAGGCAAGAGCGGATCCGTTGCGACCTTCGGCTCATGTGGGGTGGCCGGCCCCGGCCCGCGGACGGAGCGGGCAGCCGCGGCGGTCATGCCGGTGAGCGCACTGATCGCTGACGCCTGGGCGGGGAGTTACTCCTGTCCCGGGACCGCCATCTCCCCGAGGAGCGACCAGTCGTCCTGAGGGACGTTCGCGTTCACGATCCGCGGCGTCTCGGCCAGATGCGGAGGCAGCGTCTGCTGCGCGGCCTTGAAGTGCGCGGACTGCACATGTGCGGCCCCGGCCTCGTCGTCGCGGAAGGCCTCGACCAGGACGTACGTCGTCGGCTCGTCCACGCTGCGCGACCAGTCGAACCACAGGCAGCCGGACTCGGCGCGCGTCGCCCGGGTGAAGTCAGCGGTGATCTCGGGCCAGTGGTCGGCGTCCTCGGGACGGACCCGGAACTTGGCGGTGATGAAGATCATGGGATTCCCTTCGCTGTTGGGGCAGGCGGGCTGTGCTTGCGCTCAGGCCGCGCCGGCGGGAGACGGGGCTGACGGCGACACGATCGTACGAACCGGGCTTGCCGGTACCCGCCTGTGGACTCCAGGACACCGGACACGTCGCGGCAATGGCGGACGGATCGTCACGACCGGAGGACCGACGTGCCGTCGGCGTACAGAAGGACCTGCCGTCGTCCGGCCGTCCAGGGAGCGCCGGCCCGCCCGGTGGCAGGGGGATCAGGGGGATCGGCGCGGATGCACCGCTCCCTCCGTGACGGTCAGCGGGGCGCCGCTGCCGCCCCAGCGCAGCGCGACGATCTCGGCGGCGACGGACACCGCCACCTCCTCGGGCGTACGGGCCCCGAGATCGAGTCCGACGGGCGAGCGCAGCCGGGACAGCTCGCGCTCCGTGAGCCCGGCCTCGGCCAGCCGTTCCGCCCGGTCGGCGTGGGTGCGGCGGCTGCCCATCGCCCCGATGTACGCGGCGGGCCGGCGCAGCGCCTCCTGGAGCAGCGGCACGTCGAACTTGGGGTCGTGCGTGAGTACGCAGATCACCGTGCGCTCGTCGGTGTCCGTGTCGCGCAGATAGCGGTGCGGCCACTGGACGACCACCTCGACGCCCTCGGGGAAGCGCCGGGGCGTGGCGAAGACGGGGCGGGCGTCGCAGACGGTGACCCGGTAGCCGAGGAAGTCCCCGATGCGGGCCACGGCCGCGGCGTAGTCGATCGCGCCGAAGACCAGCATCCGCGGCGGCGGTGCGAAGGACTGCAGGAACACACTGACGGAGTCCTCACGGCGCTGTCCCCGCGGCCCGTAGTGACGCAGGCCGGTGGCGCCCAGGGCCAGCTCGCCGCGGGCATCGGCGGTGACGGCCGCGTCCAGGCCGCTCGCGCCCAGCGTGCCGAGCACCCGGTCCGGCCAGACGCCGAGCGTCGCCCCGCGCTTCGCCGGGCCGTCGGTCACCGTGGCGACAGTGACCGGCTCACCCGCCGCGACCGAGTCGGCGACCGCGCCGAAGGCCGGATCGAGCTCGGGCGTCACGGCGCGCACGAGCAGCGTGATCTCGCCGCCGCAGGTCAGGCCGACGGCGAAGGCGTCCGCGTCGCTGTAGCCGAAGGTCTCCAGCCGCGCCTCGCCGCTCACCACGACGTCCCGCGCCAGTTCGAACACCGCCCCTTCGACACAGCCCCCGGACACGCTGCCCACGACCTCCTCGTCCGGGCCCACCGCCATCGCCGCACCCGGGTCGCGCGGCGCGCTGCGGCTGACCTCGACGACCGTCGCGAGGCCGAACGGGTCACGGGCCGCGTACCAGTGGCCGAGCACCGGGAGGATGTCACGCACGATCCGCTCCTTCCACGCACCCACCACCCGGCCGGGACGGGTACCCCGCCGGCGTTAATTCCGTTGTGGCCCGTCGGGCCGGTCTGCTGCACTGCACGGGACAGCGACGTCACGAGTCCCGAGGAGCTTCAGATGCGCACCGCGTTCATGTCCCCCAAGCCAGGAACGGACCTCTCTGCGAAGGACATGACGCTTCGTGCGCTTGCTCAACCTTGGAATCCTCGCCCATGTCGACGCCGGTAAGACCAGCCTGACCGAGCGGCTGCTCCATTCGGCCGGGGTGATCGACGCCATCGGCAGCGTCGACGACGGGAACACCCGTACCGACACCCTCGCGCTGGAGCGGCAGCGTGGCATCACGATCAAGTCCGCCGTCGTCTCGTTCCCTCTCGACGGTGTGACGGTCAACCTCATCGACACCCCCGGTCACCCGGACTTCATCGCCGAGGTGGAGCGTGTGCTCGGCGTGCTGGACGGCGTCGTGCTCGTCGTCTCCGCCGTCGAAGGGGTGCAGGCGCAGACGCGGGTGCTGATGCGGACGCTTCAGCGGCTGCGCATCCCGACCCTGCTCTTCGTCAACAAGATCGACCGGCGTGGGGCGGGGTACCAGGAGGTGCTGCGGGCGATCTCGGCCCGTCTGACACCCGCGATCGTGCCGATGGGGACGGCCAGCGGCCTCGGCACCCGTGAGGCTCGCTTCACGCCCGGTCACGGCCCGGCCGCCCTCGACGTCCTCGCCGGCCACGACGACACGCTGCTGTCCGCGTACGTCGAGAACACCGTCACCGACGCCCTCCTGCACGCCTCCCTCGTCGCTCGGACCCGGGAGGCACTGGTCCACCCCGTCTTCTTCGGCTCCGCCGCCACGGGTGCCGGCGTGGACGCGCTCCTGGCGGGCATCGAGGAACTGCTGCCGGTGGCCGACGGGGGCGTGGACGGGCCGGTCTCCGGGACCGTGTTCAAGGTCGAGCGGGGCCCGGCGGGGGAGAAGGTCGCCTACGCCCGGCTGTTCTCCGGCACCCTGCGCACCCGCGACCGTATCCCCTTCGGAACGGACGGCGCCGAAGGCCGGATCACCGGGATCAGCGTCTTCGGCCAGGGCACGGACACCCGCGGCGAGACCGTCGTCGCCGGACAGATCGCCAGGCTCTGGGGCCTCGGCGACGTCAGGATCGGCGACGCGATCGGCGAACCCCGCAAGGCGTACGAGCACTTCTTCGCCCCGCCCACCCTGGAGACCGTCGTCGTTCCGGGCCCGGACGTGAACAGGGGCGCACTCCACCTCGCGCTCACCCAGCTCGCCGAACAGGACCCGCTGATCGGCCTGCGCCACGACGAACGGAGGCAGGAGACCTCCGTGTCCCTCTACGGCGAGGTGCAGAAGGAGGTCATCCAGGCCACCCTCGCCGACGAGTACGGGCTCGACGTCACCTTCCGCGAGACCACGCCCCTGTGCGTCGAACGGCTCACCGGCACGGGGCAGGCGGTGGAGTACAACAAGAAGGACGCCAACCCGTTCCTCGCGACGGTCGGCCTGCGCGTCGACCCCGCACCGGTCGGTTCCGGCGTCGGCTTCCGGCTGGAGGTGGAGCTCGGTTCCATGCCGTACGCCTTCTTCAAGGCCGTCGAGGACACCGTGCGCGAGACTCTCGGCCAGGGCCCGCACGGCTGGCAGGTCCCCGACTGCACGGTCACCATGACCCATTGCGGCTACTCGCCCCGCCAGAGCCACGCCCACCAGGGCTTCGACAAGAGCATGTCGAGCACAGGCGCCGACTTCCGGGGTCTGACCCCGCTGGTCCTCCTGGAAGCGCTGCGGCGGGCCGGGACCCGGGTCCACGAGCCGATGCACCGCTTTCGCATCGAGGCCCCGGCGGACACCCTCGGCGCGGTGCTGCCGGTGCTGGCCGCGCTCACGGCCGTACCGCAGACGACCGAGACCCGGGGCAGCACCTGCGTCCTGGCGGGGACGCTGCCCGCGGCCCGGGTGCACGAACTGGAGCAGCGGCTGCCCGGGCTGACCCGCGGCGAGGGCGAGCTGGAGAGCACCTTCGATCACTATGCGCCAGTCGCGCACGGCGTGGTTCCGCGGCGCCCGCGCACCGACCACAACCCGCTGAACAGGAAGGAGTACTTGTTGAATGTGACACGAAGAGTGGGCGGATGAGGTGTGCGAGCTGGCCGAGAGGGAACTTACTCCAGAGTCAGGGGTGTTGACGGTGTCCTGATATCGTCGGACTGTAGTGGACATGCCAACGATCCGGGTACGTCTGCTGGTTGTCCTGGCTGTCCTCTTCGGCTCCGTGACGGTGGCGGGCGTCCCGCCCGCCACCGCCGCGCCCCCTCCCGACTCCCTCTGGTTCGACGACCCGACCGTGACCGTGCACAACGGCCGGTTCACCGACGCGTCCGGCCGCGAGATCGTGCTCCGCGGCTACAACGTCTCCGGCGAGACCAAACTGGAGGAGAACGGCGGCCTGCCCTTCGCCTCGGTCGCCGACGCGAAGAAGTCGGCGACCGCCCTGCGCGCCCTCGGCGGCGGCAACACGGTCCGTTTCCTGCTCTCCTGGGCCTACGCCGAGCCCGAGCGCGGCAAGGTGGACACGGCCTATCTGGCCGCCGCCACCGACCAGATGCGGGCCTTCCTCGACGCCGGCATCCGCGTCTACCCCGACTTCCACCAGGACCTCTACTCCCGGCACCTCTTCGACACCGACAGCTGGTACACCGGCGACGGCGCGCCCAAGTGGGCGGTGGACGCCGGGAACTACCCGGACGAGTCCTGCGGGATCTGCCTCTTCTGGGGGCAGAACATCACCCAGAATCAGGCGGTGACACGTGCCACGTACGACTTCTGGCACAACGCGCACGGCCTGCAGGACGCCTTCCTCACCACCGCCCAGAAGACCATGGCCTACGTCCAACAGCACCTGAGCGCCGATCAGTTCAAGGGCGTCGTCGGATTCGACCCCTACAACGAGCCGCACGCGGGCGTGTACGACTCGGGGCAGACCAGCCGCGCCTGGGAGAAGGACGTGCTCTGGCCGTTCTACGAGAAGTTCCGGGCCCGCATGGACGCGGCCGGCTGGCGCGACAAGCCCGCCTTCGTCGAGCCGAACCTCTTCTGGAACGCCAACATCGACTTCCAGAAGCAGGAGGGCGGCCTGCTCGACGCCGGTAAACTCGGGCCGCGCTACGTCTTCAACACCCACTTCTACGACCAGAAGGCCATCTCCGGCGTCTTCATGTGGGGCAAGGCCGCCGACGGCCAGTACGCGAATGACTTCCGCACCGTCCGCGACCGGGCGGCCTCCGCGCAGACTGCCGCCGTCGTCAGCGAGTTCGGGCACCCGCTGGCGGGCAACGTCTCCGACAAGGCGCCGACCGTCCTCAAGGGGATGTACCAGGCCCTCGACTCGCGACTGAAGGGCGCCGACTGGTGGTCCGACCCGGCCGCGTCGGGGCCCGTCCTCTCCGGCTCCCAGTGGCAGTGGGACATCTACAACGGCCGCCATCGAGAATTGATGAACGGCAATCCCGACAAGGTGCTCACCGGCGGTGACGCCTGGAACGACGAGGACCTGTCCGCCGTACGCCTCGACGACTCGGGCAAGCCCGCGCTGCGCCAGGACGCCCGGCTCCTGGACCGCGTCTACCCCAGCGCCACGGCCGGCCGGACCGTCGGCTTCACCTACGAGGACCGCTCCCGGGACGGTTCGACGACGCTGACCTGGAACCCGGTGCCAAGTGCGCTGCCTCATGTGCAGCGGCTCGTGGGATCGGGGCAGTACGGGCTGCTGCTGTGGCGCTCGGACGGCGGCTCGGCGCCCACCGAACTGCACCTGCCGGCGAGCTTCCCGACCTCGTCCACCACGGTCGTCTCCGACCTGGGCGCGGTCCACGCCCCGCCGGCGTACACCTCGACGACACCGGTCGGCGTGGCGCAGGAGCCCGGTGGCACGGGAAGCCGCCGCCTGCTGCTCACCGCGCCGGACTCGGGCGTCCTGCACTACGCGCTGGTGACCAACGGGGCGACGGCTCCCTCGGCGGATCTGCTCGCCGCGGCCCGCTCCGAGCTGGCGGCATGGGCGGCGAGGGCGGTCACTTAGGTGTGCTGTCCGGAGAGGTCGTTCGGTGTCTGAGGCGCAGGGCTGCTGGTAGGCCCGTTCGCCGAGCAGGGTGCGGTGGAAGGGGTCGACCTTGCCGATGGTCTGCGGCCGCACGGGGCGGGTCCGGCAGGGGCTGATGCCCACGCCGCGGCAGCTCTGGCGCCAGGTGTTCTTGGTGCGGGCCCAGGCGGTGTCGATCAGCACGCGTTATCTGACGGGTGACGCCCTGGCCGGCGAGCCAGGCGGTGCCCCGGCGCAGGAAGCGGCGCAGGTGGCGGCCTTCTCGGGATTTTCGCGGTCGCTCGGCGCGGGTTGTCGATCCGGGGGTGTGGCGTTCGTGCAAGAGGTGCAAGGACACGCGGATGACCAGAGGCCGAGGAGGCCTGTCATGAAGTACTACCTGCTCAGCGTGATGCAGCCGGTCGGCGATCCGCCCGCCCCCGAGGTCCTCAAAGAGATCGGAGACAACCTGGAGGCCTTCCACCGGGAACTGCGGGAGGCGGGCGCGTGGGTCTTCGCCGGAGGGCTGCACGCTCCGGAGTCCGCCACCGTGCTGCGGCCCGGCGACGCCGACGTCCTGATCACCGACGGCCCGTACGCCGAGGGCAAGGAGATGCTCGGAGGCGTCTGCCTGGTCAAGGCGCCTGACCTGGACGCCGCTCTGGAGTGGGGGCGCAAGGCTGCCCTGGCCACCACCCTGCCGATCGAGGTGCGCCCCTTCCTGGGGGACGCCGACTGATGGTTGTGGAGGTCGAGGCGGTCTTTCGCGCGGAGTACGGCCGCGCGGTCGCCGTCCTGGTCCGCTTCCTCGGCGACATCGACCTCGCCGAGGAAGCGGTCCAGGACGCCTTCACCACGGCCGTGCGGCGCTGGCCGGAGACCGGCGTCCCGCCGAGCCCGGCCGGGTGGATCACCACCACCGCCCGCAACCGGGCCGTCGACCGCCTGCGCCGGGAGTCGTCCAGGCCCGCCCGACACGCCGAGGCGGCCCTGCTGCACGCCGCCGGCGCACCGTCCGAGGAGGGCCCCGTGCGTGACGACCGTCTCCGCCCGATCTTCACCTGCTGCCACCCCGCGCTCGCCCTCCGGACCCGGGTCGCCCTGACCCTCAGACTCCTCGGCGGCCTCGCCACCGGAGCAGATCGCCCGTGCCTTCCTGGTGCCGGAACCGACGATGGCGCAGCGGCTGGTCCGGGAGAAGGCGAAGATCCGCGACGCCGGCATTCCCCACCGGATGCCCCGCGACGCCGACCTGCCCGACCGGCTCGCGGAGTACTGGCCGTCGTCTACCTGATCTTCAACCAGGGGTACGAGGTTGGCTCGCCCGAGCTGCGCGCGGAGGCACCGTGGCTCGGCCGGCTGCTGGCCGAACTCATGCCGGACGAGCCCGAGGTCATCGGCCTGCTCACGCTGATGCTCCTGGTCGAGTCACGCCGTGCCGCCCGCGAGAGCGAGCCGGGGCGACACTGGTGCCGCTGCCCGAGCAGGACCGGACCCGCTGGGACCGCGACCTGATCGCCGAGGGACAGGCACTCGTCCGCCGCTGCCTGCGCCGGAACCGGCCCGGGCCCTACCAGTGCCAGGCCGCCATCCAGGCCGTGCACAGCGACGCGCCCGGCGCGGAAGCGACCGACTGGGCCCAGATCCGGCAGCTGTGCGACCAGCTCATGGCGATCGCCCCCAGCCCGGTCGTGGCGTTGAACCGGGCTGTCGCCGTGGCCGAGACCGACGGACCGGGACCGGCCCTCGCCCTGGTGGACGCCCTCGGCCTGGACGGCTACCACGTCTTCCACGCGGTCCGCGCCGACCCGCTGCGCCGCCTGGGCCGAGACGCCGAGGCCGTTCAGGCCTACGAGAAGGCTGCCGCGCTCGCCGGGAATCCGGCGGAACGCGTGTTCCTGGCCGGCCGCGGGAGGGCGCTCACCCGGCGACGCGGACCGGACGATCCGTTCAGCGGCGCGGATCCTGCTCCGTGAGCACGTCGAAGTCGAGCCCGGAAAGGCCGCCACCGAGAATTCGGACAATTCTTCTCCACGGATTCAGTTGTCCGAATCTACGCGGTGATCTCGGTAAAGCGCCGGGAAAGTAACTTCTAGATGCAATCAACTGGCTAAAAAGCGATCCCCATTGCAAATGGATCTGGTGCAGCATCACCCTCGTCAGCCGACGGTGCGCAACCGGACGACCATTCCCGCGCGCCGGTTCACGAGGGGAGTCCGAAGGCGTGGGGCGTGGAAGGAACAGGGTGGAGCGGGTCGCGTCGGACGCGGCCGAACGGCTCCTCGCGGCCGGACGGCTGCTGCGGAAGGCACCGGCCACCCCGGACGGCCGGGCGGTGTTCCGGACCGACCAGACAGTCAACGACCAACCGTACAGGGAACGTTGGGCACACGACCGGGTCGTACGCTCCACCCACGGAGTCAACTGCACCGGATCGTGTTCGTGGCAGGTGTACGTCAAGGACGGTCTGATCACCTGGGAGACGCAGGCGACGGACTACCCCTCGGCGGGCCCGGACCGGCCGGACTACGAGCCACGTGGCTGTCCGCGTGGTGCCTCGTTCTCCTGGTACACGTACTCGCCCACGCGGGTGCGCTACCCGCATGCGCGGGGTGTGCTCGTGGAAATGTTCCGGGACGCCAAACGCCGGCTCGGCGGAGATCCGGTCCTGGCATGGGCGGAGATCACCTCAGATCCGGAAAAGCGGCACCGATACCAGGCGGCGCGCGGCAGGGGTGGCCTGGTGCGGATCGACTGGGACGAGGCACTGGAAATCGCCGCCGCCGCGCACGTGCACACGCTGCGGGAGTACGGGCCGGACCGGATCGCCGGCTTCTCGCCCATCCCGGCCATGTCGATGGCCTCGCACGCGGTCGGGGCACGCTTCCACTCACTGATCGGCGCGCCGATGCTGTCGTTCTACGACTGGTACGCGGACCTGCCGGTCGCCTCGCCGCAGGTGTTCGGCGACCAGACGGACGTGCCCGAGTCGGGCGACTGGTGGGACGCGGCCTACCTGATGCTGTGGGGCTCCAACGTTCCGGTCACCCGGACCCCCGACGCGCACTGGATGACCGAGGCCCGCTACCGCGGTCAGAAGGTCGTGGTGGTCTCCCCGGACTACGCGGACGCGACCAAGTTCGCCGACGAGTGGCTGCACCCCCATCCGGGCACCGACGGGGCGCTCGCCATGGCCATGGGCCACGTGATCCTGCGCGAGTGCTTCGTCGAACGGCAGGTGCCGTACTTCACCGACTACGTCAAGCGCTTCACCGACCTGCCGTTCCTGGTGGCCCTGGACGACCGCGGGACGGGCTCGTACACGCCGGGCGTCTTCGTGACGGCCAGGGACCTGGATCTCGCCCGAGACGCCGAAACCGAGGCGCGACGCTGGATGCCGGCCCTGTACGACACGGTCTCCGACGCCCCGGTGGTGCCGAACGGAACACTGGGCGACCGCTGGGGCAAGGCCAGCGAGGGGCGCTGGAATCTGAACCTGGGCGACGTCTCCCCCCTGCTCACCTTTCTCGGCCACCCCGGCGCGACCCGGGCCGAGGTGGCCCTGCCCCGGTTCGACGAGGAAGGCGGGGTGGTACACCGCTCCGTACCGGCGTACCGACTCGGTGACCGGCTGGTGACGACCGTCTTCGACCTGATGCTCACCCAGTACGGGGTGCGGCGCGAAGACCTCGGCGGCACCTGGCCGCAGTCCTACGAGGACGCCGCCACACCGTGCACTCCCGCCTGGCAGGAGGCGATCACGTCGGTGCCCGCGGGCGCGGTGGTGCGGGCGGCGCGGGAGTTCGCGAGGACCGCGGAGCAGACCCGGGGCCGCTGCATGATCGTGATGGGCGCGGGCACCAACCACTGGTTCCACTCCGACACGATCTACCGGTCCTTCTTGTCCCTGCTGCTCCTCACCGGCTGTCAGGGCGTCAACGGGGGCGGCTGGGCACACTACGTGGGGCAGGAGAAGGTACGTCCCTACGCGGGCTGGCAGCAGCTGGCGACGGCCGCGGACTGGGTGCGCCCGTCACGGCAGATGGCGGGGACGCCGTACTGGTACCTGCACACCGACCAGTGGCGCTACGAGCGGTTCACCGCGGACGACCTGGCGGCACCGACCGCCTCCGGCGGCTCTGAGCGGGCTGCACACCGCGGACCTCGTCGCCCGCTCCGCCCGGCAGGGGTGGATGCCGTCGTGTCCCACGTTCGCCGCCAACCCCCTCGACCTCGGGCGCCGGGTGCACGAGTCGGGCGCGGACCCGGCGCGCTGGGTGGCCGGGGAGAGGGACGCGGGCCGTCTGGGCTACGCCTGCGAGGACCCGGACGATCCGGCCAACTGGCCCCGTGTGCTCACCGTGTGGCGGGCCAACCTGATCGGCTCCTCTGCCAAGGGCAACGAGTTCTTCCTGCGGCATCTGCTGGGCGCCTCGGACAACGCGAGCGCCGAGGAGGCCCCGCCGGACGCCCGGCCCAGGGATGTGCTCTGGCGGGACGAGGCGCCACGCGGCAAGCTCGACCTGCTGCTGGCGCTGGACTTCCGTATGACGTCCACGACCCTGTTCGCCGATCTCGTGCTGCCCGCGGCGACCTGGTACGAGAAGCACGACCTGTCCAGCACGGACATGCACCCCTACGTGCATGCCTTCTCCCCGGCGATCGACCCCCCGTGGCAGGCGCGCACGGACTTCGAGATCTTCCACTCCCTCGCCGCCGAGGTCAGCCGCCTGGCCGAGGGACGCCTGGACACGGCGTACGACCTGGTCGCCACGGCACTCCAGCACGACACCCCCGGCGAGGCACCGCCCGACGGCCCCACCGAGCCCCGCTTCACCGTCGTGGAACGGGACTACACCGCGATCGGCGCGAAGATCGCCGCACTCGGGCCGCTGGCGGAGGAACAGGGCATGACGGTCAAGGGCGTCACCGTCGTGCCGGAACGGGAGTCCGGCTGGCTCGCCGCACGCTGCGGCACCGCCACCGACGCACCGGTGCGCGGACGGCCCCTGCTGGACACGGACGTCAAACTGTGCGAGGCGATCCTGGCCCTGTCGGGCACGACCAACGGCCGGCTCGCCGCCGAGGGCTTCGAACGGCTCGCCGAGCGCTGCGGCCCCGACTCGGGCCTGGCGGAACTGGCCGCCTCGGTGGCCGAGCGGCGCGTGGTGTTTTCCGACACGCAGGCACGGCCGGTGCAGGTGTCGGCGAGTTTCGAATGGTCGGGCAAGGAGGCCCCGGACCGCCGCTACGCCCCGTTCACCATCAACACCGAGCATTTCAAGCCCTGGCACACCCTCACCGGCCGCCAGCACTTCTACCTCGACCACCCGTGGATCGCCGAGTTCGGCGAACAACTGCCGGTGTACAGGCCGCCGCTGGACCTGAGCGCGCTCGGTGAACGGGGCGTGGACGGTGAAGCGGGCGGACGTTCGGTGACCGTGCGGTACCTGACGCCGCACTCGAAGTGGTCCATCCACTCCGAGTACCAGGAGAACCTCCTGATGCAGACCCTGGCCCGCGGCGGTCCGGTCGTGTGGATCAGCGTCGCCGACGCCGACGCGATCGGCGTGGCCGACAACGACTGGATCGAGGCGCTCAACGCCAACGGCGTCGTCGTGGCCCGGGCGGTGGTGTCGCACCGCATGCCGCCCGGCACCGTGTTCATGTACCACGTCCAGGAACGCCTGGTGAACGTCCCCAAGTCCGAGACCACCGGTCGGCGCGGCGGCGTCCACAACGCCCTCACCCGGCTGCTGATCAAACCGACCCACCTGATCGGCGGACACGCGCAGCTGTCCTTCGCCCCCAACTACTACGGACCCACCGGCAACCAACGCGACGCGGTCACCGTCATCCGCCGCCGCTCCCAGGAGGTTGACTACTGATGACCCGCGGCGAAGCCCCCGTCGGACGCGTGATGGCCCAAGTGGCCATGGTGATGAACCTCGACAAGTGCATCGGCTGCCACACCTGCTCGGTCACTTGCAAACAGACCTGGACGAACCGGTCGGGCGCCGAGTACATGTGGTTCAACAACGTCGAGACCCGGCCCGGCCAGGGCTATCCCCGCGGCCACGAGGACCAGGACCGGTGGCAGGGCGGCTGGCGGCTCAAGCACGGCCGCCTGGTACCGCGCAGCGGCGGCCGGGCCCGGCGCCTGGCCCGCCTGTTCGCCAACCCCCACCTGCCCTCGCTCGCCGACTACTACGAGCCGTGGACGTACGACTACGAGAACCTGACCAGCGCACCGCTCGGCGACGACGTCCCCACCGCCGCACCCCGCTCCCTGGTCGACGGCCGGCCCACCGAGGTGACGTGGGGACCGAACTGGGACGACGACCTGGGCGGCGGGCCCGCGCACCTGGCGGGCGACCCGGTGCTGAAGAAGATGAACGAGCAGGTGCGGCTGGAGTACGAACAGGCGTTCATGTTCCACCTGCCGAGGATCTGCGAGCACTGCCTCAACCCGTCGTGCGTGGCCGTGTGCCCCTCGGGCGCGCTGTACAAGCGGATCGAGGACGGCATCGTCCTGGTCGACCAGGACCGCTGCCGGGGCTGGCGGATGTGCGTGACCGGATGCCCGTACAAGAAGGTCTACTTCAACCACCGGACCGGCAAGGCCGAGAAGTGCACCCTGTGCTACCCGCGCATCGAGGCCGGTCAGCCCACCGTGTGCTCCGAGACCTGCGTCGGGCGCCTGCGCTACCTGGGCGTCGTCCTCTACGACGCCGACAAGGTCGGCGAGGCGGCCGCCACCCCCGACGAACAGGACCTGTACGAGGCGCAGCTGGGATGCTTCCTCGATCCGGAGGACCCCCGGGTGCGGCGGGCCGCCGAGGAGGCCGGCATCCCGCACGACTGGATCACCGCGGCCCGCAACTCGCCCGTGCACGCGCTCATCAGCCGCTACAAGGTGGCGCTTCCCCTGCATCCCGAGTACCGGACCATGCCCATGGTCTGGTACATCCCGCCGCTGTCGCCGGTCGTCGAGTCCCTGACCGCCACCGGTCACGACGGCGAGGACCCCGCCAAGCTCTTCGCGGCCATCGACTCCCTGCGCATCCCCCTGGCCTACCTCGCCGGGCTGTTCACCGCCGGCGACCCGGCCCCCGTCGAGGCGGCGCTGTGCAGGCTGGCCGCGATGCGCAGCCACATGCGCCGGATCAACCTCGGGGAGGAGCAGGACCCGGCCATCGCCCGCGCGGTCGGGATGGACGCCGACGGCATCCAGGCCCTGTACCGCCTGCTCGCCCTGGCCAAGTACGACGAGCGGTACGTCATCCCCACCAGCTACACCGCCGACCCCGCCGCGGCCTCCGAGCAGGCGGGGTGCAGCCTCGACGGCCAGGGCGGCCCTGGCATGTACGCACCTGACATGTTCCACGCACCGCTGTCCGGCGAGCCGGAACCGGAGCACGGGGGCCAGTCCCTGCGGGGCCGGGTGAACCTGCTGAACTGGAACGGCCGCGGGCGTCCCGACGGCCTGTTCCCCACGGGCGAGGAGCGGCAGGCGTGACCACGGCCCTGATCCACCAGGCGGCCTCGCTGCTCCTGCTGCACCCCGGCCCGGACTGGCCCGAGCGCCTGCACCTGGTCACCGACGCCCTCGACACCGCGACCGGCCCGGCGGCCGGGTGCCTGACACGGTTCCGTGCCGCCGTCGACGGCGTCCCCGCCCTGGAGCTGTCGGCCCGCTACGTCGCCACGTTCGACCGCAGCCGGCGCCGCACACTGCACCTGACCTACTACACCGACGGCGACACCCGCCGCCGCGGACAGTCGCTGCTGACGTGGCGGCGGCTGTACCGGGCACACGGCTGGCAGCCGCCCGCGGACGAACTGCCCGACTTCCTGCCGCTGGCCCTGGAGTTCGCCGCCCGCTGCCCCGAACCCGGCCGCCGGGCCCTGCACGACCACCGCGCCGCCCTGGAACTCCTGCGCCTGGCGCTGCGCGACCACCGCAGCCCGTACGCCGACGTCCTGGAAGCGGTCTGCCACACCCTGCCCGGCGCCTCACCCGCCGACCGCGCCGCCGCCCTGCGCCTGGCACGGACCGGGCCGCCCGCCGAGACCGTCGGACTGCTCCCCTTCCCGCACCGCCCGCCCCACGTGGAGGAGACCCACCGGTGACCCATCTGCACATCACTCTGTGGGGAGTCCTGCCCTACGTCGTCGCCGTCACTCTGGTCGCGGGCACCGCCTGGCGCTACCGCTACGACCGGTTCGGCTTCACCACCCGCTCCAGCCAGCTGCACGAACACCGCCTGCTGAGCATCGGGGGCCCGCTGTTCCACTACGGGCTCCTCTTCGTGGCGGCCGGGCACGTCATCGGTCTCCTCGTCCCCGAGTCGTTCACCGAGCGCGCCCACGTCCACGAATGGCTCTACCACGCCAACGCGCTCACCGTCGGCGGCCTTTCGGGCCTGGCCACCCTGACCGGCCTGGCCCTCCTGTTGTACCGGCGGCTGCGCGTACCCGCCGTCCGGGCCGCCACCAGCCGCAGCGACCGAGCCGTCTATCCGGTCCTGACCTGTGTGCTGCTGGCCGGACTCGTCGCGACGGCCACCACGGTGCGACCCCACTCCTACGACTACCGGCTCGGCGTCTCGGTGTGGTTCCGTTCCCTGTTCACCCTCGACCCGAACGTGCCGGCCATGGCCCACGCACCGGTCGCGTACCAGATCCACGCGCTGCTCGCCATGGCCCTGTTCGCCCTCTGGCCCTTCAGCCGCCTCGTCCACGCGTTCACCGCACCGCTCGGCTACCTGGTCCGCCCCTACGTCGTCTACCGCTCCCGCGGCGCACGCCGCGCTCCGGAGCCACCGTGGCCGGGCGCCCGGCCGTCACCGCGCGCGGGCGCCCGGCCGTCACCGCGCGCGGGTGTCCGCCGGTGAGACGCACGGCGATCCTCGACCGGTGCGGTCGGCTGACCCCGGCGTGCTTCGCCCCTGTGATGGCGACCGGCATCGTCTCCCGGGCCCTCGCACACAGCGGTGCCGCGCTGCCGTCCACGCTGCTGTTCGGTGTCGCGGTGACGGCCTATCTCACGCTGCTCGCGGCCGGCCTTGCCGAGGTGGTCCGTCGTGCGAACCTGCTCAGAACCGAACTCCGCGATCCCACGCGCCTGTTCGGCCACTTCACCTTTGTCGCGGCCACCGGTGTCCTGGCCACCCGACTCGGCCACGGGCCCGCACGCATCGCGGCCGAGGTCCAGTTCGCCGCGGCGGCGGTCGTCTGGACGGCCTTGACCGTCGCGGCGTTCGCCGCCGCACGGTCCGGCGCGCGCAGGCTGCTCAGGCAGGCCGACGGCACCTGGTTCCTGGCCACAGTGGGCCTCCAAGCCCTCGTGCTCACCCTCCTCGGGCTTGGTACCGGCCCCACCGTCCTCGCCGTCGCCGTCCTGCTCTGGGGGACCGGCCTTCTGCTGTACGGTGCGACCCTCACCGCGGTGGTCCTGCGGCTGCTGCGTGATCCGCCGCAGCCGGCCCGACTCGCCCCCGCCTACTGGGTCACCATGGGCGCGGCGGCGATCTCCACCCTCACCGGCGCGCTCCTGCTGCGGTACGAGAAGCTCCTGCCGGTCCTGGCCCGGCTCCCGGTCGCCGACACGGTCGTCACGCTGTGGGTTTGGGCCACCGCCCTGATCCCGGTGCTGCTGGCCGCGGGCGTCTGGCGCCACCTGCGCCACCGCGTGCCCCTCGGCTACGAACCGGCCCTGTGGTGCGTCGTCTTCCCGTTGGGCATGTACGCCACGGCGACCGCCCAACTCGCCGCCCTGCACAGCGACGTCGTGCCGTTGGCCGTCGTGACCCCGGTGATCCGGGCCGCGGCGGTCGTATGGCTCGCCGTCGCCGTCCGCTGCCTGACCGCTCACGCCGGTCAGGTCCTCGGACCGGCCAGGCCCCGTCCCGCATGAGGTGCCGCCGGGGCAGCCCTGCGGCGCGCACCACGCCCGCATCGCGTGTGGACGTACCCGGAAGAACGCGTACGCGGCGTGGGACTCGCGCGGCTCCCAGCCAGTCTTCGCGAGCAACGCCTCGGGCGCCGTCGGCGGCACCTGCCGCAGGGTGAAGTCATCCACCTCTCCGTCGACGAGTATCCATCCCGCCGCCGATGCCCACTGCCGGTCCCTGGCGTTCGTCCTCACTGCCGGACGGGCCTGAGACCCGCACCTGCCGCCCCCGGCGTCATGGCACGCCGGCGCGTACCCCGACGACGCGGCCGGCCACGCGCCAGGCCGGACGCGGTCCTGGCGGAAAAGGCCACCCGCCCCGTGCGTCCGCGACCAGGTGCGCGAGCGTGGCATCCGCGCGGTGATGCCCGTCCCGGCGGAGCGGCACCGGCTGCGACGCGGAAGTCGGGGCGGCAGGCCACCAGCCTTCGACCACGAGATACAAGCGGCGCGACACGGTCGAGCGGTGCGTCAACCATCTCGAGTAGCGACGCGGCATCGTCACTCGCCACGAGAAGGCCGCCGCCGTCCACCTTGCCGGACTTCACCTCGCGGGCGTCTTCCTCTGGTCCACCCGATCCGAACGAACGCCCCCAGCAGCCGGGCTCGTCCAGTCGGCCGCCACATGGCCGAGCCGGACGCGCTGCGGGTGGTCGCCGACCGGCACGGACACGACCTTCTTGCCGGTGGCGAAGTCGATGGCCGTGACCTGGTCGGTGCCGCTCTCGGAGACCACGCAGGACTTGCCGTCACCGCTGACCGTGGCCCAGTAGGGCTTGGAGGCGGTGACGAGCGGGCCCTCCTTGAGGGTGGCGCGGTCGACGACGGTGGCGTAGTCGTCCATCGTGCCCGCGACGCACAGCTTGCGGCCGTCCGGGCTCATCGAGAGGCCGTGGTGGCGGGAGTCGTTGACGAACGTGGTGCGGTCGTCGCTGGTCGCCGGGTTCTTCGGCAGGGTCTTCGTGCGGGTGATCTTGTCGGTGGCCAGGTCGTACTCGAAGAAGCCGTTGAAGAACGACACCTGGAAGTACAGCTTCGACTCGTCCGGCGAGAACACGGCCGGCCGGACCGCGTCGGAGTAGTCCTTGAGGCCGATCGCGTCCAGGCGCTGGCGCATGTCGATGACCTTGACCTGCTCGTACGTGGTCGCGTCGATGACCGTGATGCGCCGGTCGCCCTTGGTCCAGTCCAGCCAGGGGGCGTCGGTCTGCGTGTTCACGTCGCCGATCGACATGTTGTAGATGTACTTGCCGTCCTTGGTGAAGATGTTCTCGTGCGGTTTGTCGCCGGTGGCCGCCTTGCCGAGCTGCTTGCCGGTCTCGATGTCCAGCACGTGCACGGTGTTGCCGGTCGACGCGGACACCGCGACCCGCTTGCCGTCGGGGGAGACCGCCATGTGGTCGGCGCGGTAACCGGACACCGGGAAGCGCCAGTTGATCCGCCCGGAGGCGAGGTCGATGGAGACGACGTCGGCGAAGCTCGGCCGGGAGACCACCACCGACTTCCCGTCCGGCGTGGAGTACATGTCGTCGACGAACTGGTCGTGGCCCTCGCCGACGCTGTTGCGGATCGTCATGAAGGCGATCCATCTGATCGGATCGGCGTTGATCTCCGCCATCCGCTCGTCCTTGTCGGGGACGACGTCGATCCGGCCGATCCTCGCGAAGTCGCCCGTGGACTTGATGACTTCGGCCGTGCCCTCCCAGTTGTTGCCCACGAACAGCACCTCGCGCAGCGCGGCGGAGGCGTCGGGGGCGTCCGCGTGGGCGGTGGTCGCGGGGACGGCGAAGGTCAGGGCGAGGGCGGTGGCTACGGAGCACAGGTGCCGTCGTCGGAAGACGGGCATGACTGCTCCCTCCTCTGCGATGCAGCGGGGTGTTTGTGAGTGGGGCATGCCAAAGCTGAGTGTGTGGAATCTGAACACGCGTGCTTTCAGAATGAACTTACTGCAAAGTAAGGAAGGGGTGGCCTTCTCCACAAGACCGCGAGCACGACAAAATCGGTGTTCGAACGACGAAGGGAGAGCCGGTGCCGGGCAGACTCAGAGCGCCGACCGGCCGCTACGGCGGCAAGACGGCCGAGGAGCGGCAGGCCGAACGCCGCCGCCGGTTCCTCGACGCCGCGCTCCACCTGTTCGGCGACACCCCCGGCTTCCGCTCCACCACTGTCGCGGCGCTCAGCGAGGCGGCCGGATTGTCCACCCGCCAGTTCTACGAGGAGTTCCGCGCCCTCGAGGACGTGCTCGCCGCGCTGCATCTCCAGGTCAACGGCTGGGCCGAGGCGGCGGTCCTGGAGGCGGCCGCCGGTGCGGCGGACCTGCCGCTCGTCGAGCGCGCCGGCGCGATCTTCCGCGCCTACGCCGGGAACGTCGCCGCCGACCCGCGCCGGATCCGCATCACCTTCGTCGAGATCATCGGCGTCAGCCCGCGCCTGGAGGAACAGCGGCTCGCCCGCCGGGCAGGCTGGGTCGACCTCATCTGCGCCGAGGCCGACGCGGCCGCCGCGCGCGGGGAGGCCGCACCCCGCGACTACCGCCTCGCCGCGGCGGGCTTCATCGGCAGCGTCAACGGCCTGCTGCACGACTGGAGTGCGGGGTGGGTGGACGCGACCCTGGACGACGTGGTCGAGGAACTGGTCGGGCAGTTGCTGGGGATCCTGCGGCCGCCGGGATGGAGTCCGGCGGGGTGAGGGCGGGCGGGCCCGCTCTCTCAGGCCGTGGCACGTGACGCGGGGTGGGCCCCGGGGAAGGCCCGCCGGTAGTCGCTCGGCGACACCCCGAGGTGTCTGAGGAAGTGGTGACGGAGGTTGTTGGCCGTGCCGAGACCGCTCAGTTCCCCGACCTTCTCGATCGGCAGGTCCGTCGACTCCAGCAGTGACCGGGCGCGCCCGAGCCGCTGGTCGAGGAGCCACTGAAGAGGAGTCGTCCCGGTGGCCGCCTGGAGACGCCGATAAAACGTACGCGGACTCATCAAAGCCCGCCGGGCCAGGTCCGCGACGGTCAGCGGCCGGTCCAGGTTGGCCCGCGCCCACTCCAGGACGGGAGCCAGCCCCTCGTCGTCGCTCGGCGGCACGGACAACTCGATGAACTGCGCCTGCCCGCCCGGCCGGTGGGCGGGCACCACCATGCGGCGCGCCAACTGGTTGGCGACGTGCGCGCCCAGATCGCGCCGCACCAGATGCAGGCACAGGTCGAGGCCGGCGGTGAGCCCGGCGCTGGTGAGGACATCGCCGTCGTCCACATACAGCACCGACTCGTCGACGTGCACCTTCGGGTACCGCTCGGCCAGTTGGGCGGTGTGCATCCAGTGGGCGGTAGCGCGGCGTCCGTCGAGCAGCCCCGCCTCGGCGAGCGCGAAGGCGCCGGTGCACAGGGACACCATGCGGGCCCCCGCGTCATGGGCGCGGCGCAGAGCCGCGACCAACTCCTGCGGCAACGGCTTGCCTTCGTCGACACAGGGGTCGGGCACCGAGGGCACGATGACCGTGTCGGCATCCGCCAGGTCGTCGAGTCCGTAGCGGGTCCGCAGCGACAGCCCGTGGCCCTCCGCACCATCCTGCGCCCCCGCTCCCGCTCCCGTCCCGCAGAGCCGCAGGTCGTACCAGGGATCGGCCAGATCCGGCTGCGGCTTGCCGAACACGGTGCAAGGGATGCTCAGTTCGTACAGATCCCACGACGGGACCCCGATCTCCTCGGTCACGACCACGGCGACAGATCCAGCACCCATGCCCCGAAGGGTATGGCAGGAATTTGGTGGACGCCGTCACCACTGTCACTGTCTCCGGCCTTCGCGCCCTGCGAACGTGACCGTACGTGATTCCGCATCACCTACGAACGTTTCACGAGGAGTTGGGCATGAACGCAGAACACCAGGCCGTCACCGTCATCGGACTGGGCTCGATGGGCTCGGCACTGGCTGCCGCGCTGCTGGACCGGGGCCACCCGACCACCGTCTGGAACCGGTCCCCCGACAAGGCCCGGCCCTCGGTCGAGCGCGGCGCCCACCTGGCCGCCACGCCCCAGGAGGCGGTCACCGCCTCCCCACTGATCATCGCCTGCGTCCTGGACTACGAGGCACTGCACACCGTCCTCGACCCGGCCGCCGGCGACCTCGCGGGCAAAACCCTGGTCAATCTCACCTCCGGCTCTCCCGAGCAGGCCCAGGAGGCCGTCAAGTGGGCCCGGTCCCATGGGGCCGACTACCTCGACGGCGCCATCATGACCACCCCGCCCGGCGTCGGCAACCCCGCCATGATGTTCCTGTACAGCGGCTCCCAGCAGGTCTTCGAAGCCCGCCGCCCCACGCTGGCGGCCCTCGGCGACCCCCTGTACCTGGGCGCTGACCCCGGCCTCGCCTCCCTCTACGACGCCGCGCTGCTCGGCCTGATGTGGTCCACCATGACCGGCTGGCTGCACGGAACGGCGCTGGTCGGTGCCGAGGGGACCCCCGCCACCGACTTCACCCCCGTCGCGACCCGCTGGCTGACCGCGGTGGCGGGCTTCCTCACCACGTACGCGCCCCAGGTGGACGCCGGCCGCTACCCGGGCGACGACGCCACCGTCGACGTGCAGATCGCGGCCATCGACCACCTCATCCACGCGGCGGCGGCCCGGGGCATCGACAACGCGCTGCCCGAGCTCCTGAAGACGGCCATGGAGAAGGCCGGCGCTGCGGGCCACGGATCGGACAGTTACGCCAGTCTGATCGAGGTGATGCGGAACCGCCCCGACAGCAAGGCCTGACACCGGCTAGACCGACACCAGCACCACGAGGTTCGTCGCCACCACGAGCGCGAACCCCAGCAGCGCGCCGGCCAGCAGCCGGGCGCGGAGCCCGCGGTACACCGTCTCGTACTCGCCCCGCAGTTCCTGCCCGCGCTGTGCCGTCCGCTGCCACGAGGCCCGGGTGAGGGCGAGGTGTTCCGCCGCGAACAGCCGCTCCACCTCCCGGCGTTGGGTCTCCGGCAGCCAGTCGAGCCCGGCGGTGAAGCGCACGGCGGCCGTACGGGCCTCCTCATGCGCGGCGGCGGCGAGCAGATGACCCTCGACCTCGTGGTGGAACGCCCGCATGTCCAGGGGGAGGCCCTCCATCGCCGTCACCGGAGCGTCAGCTCCCTCTCGGCCGCAGCGACGTCCGCATGGTGCAGGTCGAACGCCGGGGACTCGCTGCGGATCCGGGGGAGGGCGACGAAGTTGTGGCGGGGCGGCGGGCAGGAGGTGGCCCACTCCAGGGAACGGCCGTAGCCCCACGGGTCGTCGGCTGTGACCTGCTCACCGTACTTCGCTGTCTTCCACACGTTGTAGAAGAACGGCAGCATCGACATGCCGAGCAGGAACGAGAAGACGCTCGACACCGTGTTGAGCGTCGTCAGGCCTTCCACCGCCAGATAGTCGGGGATCCGCCGTTGCATGCCCTCGGCACCCAGCCAGTGCTGGACCAGGAACGTGCCGTGGAAGCCGATGAACAGCGTCCAGAAGGTGATCTTGCCGAGGCGCTCGTCCAGCATCTTTCCGGTGAACTTCGGCCACCAGAAGTGGAAGCCGGAGAACATCGCGAACACGACCGTCCCGAAGATGACGTAGTGGAAGTGCGCGACCACGAAGTACGAGTCGGAGACATGGAAGTCGATCGGCGGCGAGGCCAGCAGGACACCCGTGAGCCCGCCGAACACGAACGTGATGAGGAAGCCCGTCGCCCACAGCATGGGCGTCTCGAACGAGAGGCTTCCCCGCCACATGGTGCCGAGCCAGTTGAAGAACTTCACACCGGTCGGTACCGCGATCAGGAAGGTCATGAAGGAGAAGAACGGCAGCAGCACACCGCCGGTGACGTACATGTGGTGCGCCCACACCGTCACGGACAGACCCGCGATCGCGATGGTCGCGCTGATCAGACCCGTGTAACCGAACATCGGCTTACGGGAGAAGACCGGAATGACCTCGGAGATGATGCCGAAGAACGGCAACGCGATGATGTACACCTCTGGATGGCCGAAGAACCAGAAGAGGTGCTGCCACAACAACGCCCCGCCGTTGGCGGAGTCGAAGATCTGCGCCCCGAACTTGCGGTCCGCCTCCAGGGCGAACAGCGCGGCCGCGAGGACCGGGAAGGCGAGCAGGACCAGAACACCGGTCAGCAGCACGTTCCACACGAAGATCGGCATGCGGAACATGGTCATGCCGGGCGCGCGCATGCAGATGATCGTGGTGATGAAGTTGACCGAGCCGAGGATGGTGCCGAAGCCGGAGAAGGCCAGACCCATGATCCACATGTCGGCGCCGATGCCCGGGGAGCGGACCGCGTCCGACAGCGGGCTGTAGGCGAACCAGCCGAAGTCGGCCGCGCCCTGCGGCGTCAGGAAGCCGCCCACCGCGATGAGCGAGCCGAACAGGTACAGCCAGTAGGCGAACATGTTCAGCCGGGGGAAGGCCACGTCCGGCGCGCCGATCTGCAGCGGCATGATCCAGTTCGCGAAGCCGGCGAACAGCGGCGTCGCGAACATCAGCAGCATGATCGTGCCGTGCATCGTGAACGCCTGGTTGAACTGCTCGTTCGACATGATCTGCAGACCCGGCCGGGCCAGCTCGGCGCGCATGAACAGCGCCATCACGCCACCGATGACGAAGAACGCGAACGACGTGAGCAGGTACAGCGTGCCGATCGTCTTGTGATCCGTGGTCGTCAGCCACTTCAGGTGCCTCATGCCCCGCCTGTGTCCGCGCCCCGTCAGGACGTCACACTTCACCGACGCGACGAGAATCACGAAAACGGGTGTGACGATCGAGAAGGTGCCGGACACGAACGGGACATGAGCAACGACGAGATCTTCGCCGCTGCCTACCGCGAGCACTACTGGGCGGTCAGTCGCTATGTCGCACGGCGACTGGACGGGCGGGCCGGCGAGGCGGAGGAAGTGGTGGCGGAGGTGTTCACGGTCGCCTGGCGTCGCCGCGCCGACCTGCCGCCCTCCCCGCTGCCCTGGCTGTACGGCGTGGCACGCAACTGTCTGGCCAACGCGGTACGCGGACACGGACGCCGCCGCCGGCTCGTCGACCGGCTCGGCAACGACGACACGGCCCACGGCCGGCACATCGCGGTGGGCCCCGAGGCCGACACACCCGGCGCCTGGGTGCACGAGGCCCTGTCCCGCCTGTCCGCGGCCGACCAGGAAGTGCTGCGCCTGACGGCCTGGGAGGAACTCGGCATCGACGAGGTGGCCGTGGCCCTCGGCTGCGGCAGCCGGGCCGCCGCCATGCGGTTGCACCGGGCCCGCCGCCGACTGAGAACCGAGATCGACCGCATGTGTCCCGAGCCCGCCAGGGCCGACGCGCACTCCGTGGGAAGGCAGGACGATGACTGACGCGTCTACGACGACGACCGAAGCCCCACGCCTTCCATGCCGCGCTCGCACCGCCCACGCCGGCTTGGGGAGCGGGGATGTGACGGCCGGTGGGATCCGGCCTGGTGCCGCGGATCCGCTGCTGTCGGCGTCACGCGGGCGAAGGAGTGCGGCGACGGCTGACGGGTGTGGTGCGTCGGAGGTCGTGCTGAGTGGCGGTCGGCGTGGCCCGCGTCGCGCTCGCGCCGCCCGCGTTTGCTTGGGGAGCGGGGATGTGACGGCCGCTGAGGTCCGGCCCGGTGCCTTGTGTCCGTCGTCGCCGACGGCTGATGGAGCTGCCGCGCCGGACGTCGTGCCGGGTGGCCGTCGGCGTGTCCCACGTTGCGGCTGCGCCGCCCACGCCTCCTCCATGACCAGGGCCCCCGCAGCGGGTGACGTCCGCGCCCCGTGCCCCCTGCCCGCCGCCCACGTGACCGCCCCGAAGGAACACGGCCATGGCTGACGAACTCGAACTGCTGCGCAGCGCCAACCCGGTGCCGCAGGACGGCCCCAACTTCGGCGACGGCCCCCTGGATTATGGCGCCGAACGTCGGCTCGAGCGTCTGTTGCGGGAGCGGCCCTCCGGCCGCCTGCGGGACCGGCTGCTGCCAGGCCCCGGCCGGCCCCGGCTGGCCTGGGGGCTCGTGGCCACGGCCGTCGTCGCCGCCCTGACCCTCACCCTCGTGCTGAGCGGCCCGGACACCACACCCGCCGTCGCCGCTCCCCGCCCGCTGGTGGTCGAGACGGGCTCCACGCCCGTCCCCCTGGGCCGACTGGCCGAGCGGGCCGAGGCCGCGACCGACGGCTCACCCCGCCTGCGCAAGGGCACCCACGTGCAGTCCTGGAGCATGGGCATGTCGGACGACAAACCCCCGATCACCCTGCCCGAGGAGCGCATCGTGCGCTGGCAGGCCGACGGCAGCCACACGGAGCTCCTCGTCGCCACCGACCCGAGACTCCCGGGCCGCCCGGTCCTCTCCGACGCGGACGGCGAACCACGCCTCGTCGACGACGGGCACGTCATCCGCGACCAGACCTACCCGCCGAGCTGGAGCGACGCCCCGCCCGAGTCGCCCCCGCCCCACGACCCCGCCCGGCTCCGCGCGTACCTGACGGAGGCTCAGCACCTCGACGCCCCGCCGACCACCCGCGACCTGCTGGACGCCACAGAGCTGTTGCTGGACCACTGGACCCTCGGCGCGCGTCAGAGCGCGGCGCTCGCCCGGCTGCTGGCGGGCGCCGAGGGGCTGCGTCCGGTCGGCCAGGTGACCGACCGGCTCGGCCGGCGCGGCCAGGCGTACGTGTACGACGGCTCCGGCCTCCGCCACATGCTGATCATGGACCCGGTCACCGGTGCCGTCCTCGGCCTGGAGAGCACCTTCACCGCCGCCGAACCGGAGTACGGCGTCAAGAAGGGCGACGTCATGTCGTACAGCGCCTGGATGCGCTGATCACACCCCGGGCAGACCGAGCTGCCGGGCCGCGGCGTCCACGGTCTGCTCCAGCAGCGTGGCGATCGTCATCGGGCCGACGCCGCCCGGCACCGGCGTGATCAGCGAGGCCCGCTCCACGGCGGAGTCGAAGTCGACATCGCCCACGTTGCCGGCGTTGTACCCGGCGTCGATCACGACGGCGCCGGGCTTGATGTCCCGGCCGTGGATCAGCCGGGGCCGTCCCACCGCGGCCACCACGATGTCCGCCTCGGACACGGCCGCGGACAGGTCCCGGGTGCGCGAGTGGCAGTAGGTGACCGTCGCGTCCCGGGCGAGCAGCAGCATGCCGACCGGCTTGCCGAGGATCGCGCTGCGGCCCACGACCACGGCCCGCTTGCCGGCCGGGTCGACGCCGTACTCGTCGAGAAGCCGCATGATTCCGCCGGGTGTGCAGGACACGAAGCCCGGCAGGCCGAAGCTCATCGTCGCGAAGGAGGCGAAGGTGACGCCGTCGACGTCCTTCTCTGGCGCGATCGCCTCGAACGCGGCCCGCTCGTCGATGTGTTCGCCCACCGGGTGCTGGAGGAGAATCCCGTGCACCCCGGGGTCGGCGGAGAGCGCCTCGAGCGTGCCGACGAGCTCCTCGGTGGTCGTGGCGGCGGGCAGCGTCACGTGGCGCGAGGTGATACCGGCCTTGCGGCAGCGGTTCTGCTTCATGCGGACGTAGGTGACGGACGCGGGGTCCTCGCCGACGAGCACCGTCGCGAGACACGGTGCCGTGCCCGTCCGCTCGGTGAGGCCGGCCGCGCGCTTGCCGGCCTGCTCCACTGTTTGCCGGGCGAGCGAGGTGCCGTCCATGAGCCGTGCCTGAGGCATGATCCACTCCTGGGCTGGTGTGCTGCTTCGCCCAGGCGCACGGCATCCGACTTTGCGGGGCCGCTCCCCGGTGGTGCTCCACCTCAGCGCCAGTCACGGCCCGGCCCCCACCCTAACCGTGTCGCTCCTCCTACTCGTCCCAGGCCTGGATCAGGGTCTGCTCGGTGATCTTGCCGCCCCGCAGCGAGATCATGGACTCGGACAGGACGCGCACGCCGTCCGCGTACTCGCAGCTCTCGCTGTAGGCGGCCTCGTCGCCCTGGACGATGCACTGCTCCAGCTTGTGCGTCATGTCGCGGCTGTAGACGTCCTCCAGCATCCGGCCGATCTCGTCCCGGCCGTGCAGGACCTTGGGGTGGCTGGGCTGGGTCGTGTGGTCCACGATGCGGAGCTCCGCGTCGTCGGCGTAGAGGGCGAGCAGAGTGTCCGGGGTCTGTCCTTCCACGCCCCGGCGCAGAGTGTCTCTGTCGAAGGCGGGGTCTGCCGCGGTTGCCATGATGACCTCCTTCAAAGGGCCGCGGCCCGACAGGGAGCGGGCCGCGAGAAGCCTCTCTCCCGAGCCTCCTCCCGCCCGACGGCCTCGGCAAGCGCAGCCGCGGCACCGGCCCGCACGCGGCTCCGTACGCCGTGACTCAGTCCGCCGTCGCCAGGAACTGGGTCGCCGCCAGCTCCGCGTAGAGCGGGTCGGCGGTCACGAGTTCGCGGTGCGTGCCGACCGCGCGGACCCGGCCCGCGTCCATCACCACGATCCGGTCGGCCATCGTCACCGTGGACAGCCGGTGCGCGACGACCAGGACCGTGGTCGTACGGGCCACGTCGGCGACGGTGTCGCGCAGCGCCGCCTCGTTCACCGCGTCCAGCTGCGAGGTGGCCTCGTCGAGCAGCAGCAGCCGGGGGCGGCGCAGCAGGGCGCGGGCGATGGCGACGCGCTGGCGCTCCCCGCCGGACAGCTTGGTGCCGCGGTGCCCGACGAGCGTGTCCAGACCGCCGGGCAGCCGGGCGACCAGGCCGTCGAGGCGGGTCGTCTTCAGCACCGCGCGCGAGGGCGTCGTCGTCCGCGTCCGGATTGCCCAGCAGCAGGTTGTCCCGCAGCGAACCGGACAGGACCGGGGCGTCCTGCTCCACGTAGCCGATCGAGGCGCGCAGCCGCGGACAGCTCCCAGTCCGCCAGGTCCCGGCCGTCGAGCGTGATCACCCGGACCCGGGGTCGTAGAACCGCTCGATGAGGGAGAAGACGGTGGTCTTGCCCGCGCCGGACGGGCCGACGAACGCCGTCATGCCCTGGCGCCGGCACGGCGAAGGTCACCCCGTGGTGGACGTACGGCAGGTCGTCGGCGTACCGGAAGCGGACGTCGTCGAAGGCGACGGCGGCGGGCTCCGCGCCGGGCGAGGGCAGCGGCGCGGGCGCGGCGGCCGGCTCGGCGGGCAGGCGCAGCGCCTCCTGGATCGCGGGCGAGCGCCGCCGGCGCCCGTCTGGTACTGCGTGATCGCGCCGACGACCTGCTGTATCGGCGACATCAGATAGAAGACGTACAGCAGGAACGCGACCAGCGTGCCGACGTCGATCGCGCCGGTCGCGACCCGCGCCCCGCCCACCGCGAGCACCGTGATGAAGGCGATCTGCATGGCCAGCCCCGCCGTGTTGCCCGCGGCGGCCGACCACTTGGCGGCCCGCACGCTCTGCCGCCACGACTCCTCGGCGGCCTCGTGCAGCGTGCTTCTCCTCGCGGTGCTCGGCACCGGACGCCTTCACCGTGCGCAGCGCGCCGAGGATCCGCTCCAGCGAGGCACCCATCACCCCGACCGCGTCCTGCGCCTGCCGGCTCGCCCGGTTGATGCGCGGCACGATCACGCCGAGGATCACGCCCGGCGCCCAGGATCACGGCCAGGGTGACGCCCAGCAGCACCGGATCCACCAGGCCCATCATCACCACCGTCGCGACGAGCGTGAGCCCGCCGGTGCCCAGGCCGACCAGCGAGTCGGTGGTGACCTCGCGCAGCAGGGTGGTGTCGGAGGTGATGCGGGCCATCAGGTCCCCGGGCTCGCTGCGGTCCACGGCCGTGATCGCGCAGCCGCAGCAGATACGACGACAGGGCGCGCCGCGCGCCGAGCACCACCGACTCGGCGGTGCGCCGCAGCACGTACGAACCCAGCGCGCCCGAGCGCCGCGTTGGCCACGACCAGCGCCGACATCGCCAGCAGCGCTCCGGTGATGGCCCGGTCGTGCGCCAGGTCGTCGATCAGCTCCCGTCGCCACCAGCGGCAGCAGCAGCCCGGTGGCGCCCGTGACCAGCGAGAGCACGGCACCCGCGAACAGGGTCCAGCGGTGCGGGCGTACGTAGCCGCAGGAGCAGCCGCCAGGGGGGCGGGGCGGTTTCGGTCTCTGCGATGCTCACGGGGCTCCTTCGGCGTCGGGCGGAGCGTTCAGGCTACGGCGCGGGCCTCGTACGGTGCCCGGCTTTTCGACGGTGGGCGAACTCGTGATCATGCGTCTGAGGTGGCCGATCCGTGCCCCTTACCGATCAGTCGCGCGTAGGGTCGGAGGGGACGGACCCCGGCCGACGAAGGAGTCAGCAGCATGGCGCAGGAAGTACGCGGCGTGATCGCACCAGGCAAGGACGAGCCGGTGCGGATCGAGACGATCGTGGTGCCCGATCCCGGCCCGGGCGAGGCCGTCGTGCAGGTCCAGGCCTGCGGGGTGTGCCACACCGACCTGCACTACAAGCAGGGCGGCATCAGCGACGACTTCCCCTTCCTGCTCGGCCACGAGGCCGCGGGCGTGGTCGAGGCGGTCGGCGACGGCGTCACCGACGTCGAGCCCGGTGACTTCGTGATCCTCAACTGGCGTGCCGTGTGCGGGAAGTGCCGCGCCTGTCTGCGCGGGCGGCCCTGGTACTGCTTCGACACCCACAACGCCGAGCAGAAGATGACCCTCGCCTCGACCGGCCAGGAACTCTCCCCGGCCCTCGGCATCGGCGCCTTCGCCGAGAAGACGCTGGTCGCGGCCGGGCAGTGCACCAAGGTCGACCCGTCCGTCGCCCCGCAGGTGGCCGGGCTGCTGGGCTGCGGCGTGATGGCGGGCATCGGCGCCGCGATCAACACCGGCAACGTCGGGCCGGGGCGACACGGTCGCCGTCATCGGCTGCGGCGGCGTCGGCGACGCGGCCATCGCCGGGTCGCAGCTGGCCGGAGCGGCGAAGATCATCGCCGTCGACATCGACGACCGCAAGCTGGAGACCGCCCGCTCCATGGGCGCCACCCACACCGTCAACTCGCGCGAGACCGACCCGGTCGAGGCGATCCGCGAGCTCACCGGCGGGTTCGGCGCCGACGTCGTCATCGAGGCGGTCGGCCGCCCGGAGACGTACAAGCAGGCCTTCTACGCCCGCGACCTGGCCGGCACGGTCGTCCTCGTCGGCGTGCCCACCCCGGAGATGAAGCTCGAACTGCCGCTGCTCGACGTCTTCGGCCGCGGCGGATCGCTGAAGTCGAGCTGGTACGGCGACTGTCTGCCCTCCCGCGACTTCCCCATGCTGATCGACCTGCACCTGCAGGGGCGCCTGGACCTCGGACGCGTTCGTCACCGAGACCATCCAGCTGGACGAGGTGGAGAAGGCGTTCGAGCGGATGCACCACGGCGACGTGCTGCGCTCGGTGGTGGTGCTCTGATGACCACGCGCATCGAACACCTCGTCACCTCCGGCCAGTTCAGCCTCGACGGCGGCACCTGGGACGTCGACAACAACGTGTGGATCGTCGGCGACGACCACGAGGCGATCGTCATCGACGCCGCCCACGACGCCGACGCCATCGCCGAGGCCGTCGGCGACCGCCGGCTCACCGCCATCGTGTGCACACACGCCCACAACGACCACATCGACGCCGCCCCCGCCCTCGCCGAGCGCACCGGTGCCACGATCTGGCTGCACCACGACGACCTGCCGCTGTGGAAGCAGACCCACCCGGACCGGGAGCCCGACGCCTGGCTGGTCGACGGCCAGATCGATCGAGGCCGCGCGGCGCCGACCTGACGGTCCTGCACACCCCCGGGCACGCGCCCGGCGCGGTCTGCCTGTACGACCCCGGGCTGGGCACCGTCTTCACCGGCGACACCCTCTTCCAGGGCGGCCCCGGCGCCACCGGCCGGTCCTTCTCGCACTTCCCGACGATCATCGACTCGATCCGCGACCGGCTGCTCGAGCTGCCGCCCGAGACGAAGGTCCTCACCGGCCACGGCGACGCCACGACCATCGGCGCGGAGGCCCCGCACCTGCAGGAGTGGATCGCCCGCGGCCACTGACCGCGTGCCGCCAGGACACACCCGCGGGAAAAGACGACAGAAGATGTCCGGCTTACCCGTGCACCCTCGAAGCGACACGCATTCACAGGCAACGGGAGGTCGGACATGTCAGCTCCGCTGAAGGGCAAGGTCGCACTGGTCGCCGGGGCGACCCGGGGCGCCGGACGGGGCATCGCCGTGGAACTCGGCGCGGCCGGCGCCACCGTCTACGTCACCGGCCGCAGCACGCGCACCCGGCGCTCGGAGTACGACCGGCCCGAGACCATCGAGGACACCGCCGACCTGGTCACCGAGGCCGGCGGACACGGGCATCGCCGTACCCACCGACCACCTCGACCCGGCGCAGGTCCGCACCCTCGTCGACCGGATCGCCGGCGAGCAGGGCCGCCTCGACGTCCTCGTCAACGACATCTGGGGCGGCGAGAAGCTCTTCGAGTGGGACAGCCCCGGTCTGGGAGCACGACCTCGACAACGGCCTGCGCCTGCTGCGGCTCGCCGTCGAGACGCACGCGATCACCAGCCACCACGCCCTGCCCCTGCTGCTGCGCCACCCCGGCGGCCTGGTCGTCGAGGTCACCGACGGCACCGCCGACTACAACCGCGACAACTACCGCGTGACTCCTTCTTCTACGACCTCGCCAAGACGTCCGTCCTGCGCATGGCCTTCGCCCTCGGCCACGAACTCGGTCCGCGCGGCGCCACCGCCGTCGCCCTCACCCCCGGCTGGCTGCGCTCGGAGATCATGCTCGACGACTTCGGCGTACGGGAGGAGAACTGGCGCGACGCCCTGGAGCGCGTCCCGCACTTCGCCATCTCGGAGACCCCGCGCTACGTCGGCCGGGCCGTGGCCGCCCTCGCCGCCGACCCGGACGTGGCGCGCTGGAACGGCCAGTCCCTCTCCAGCGGCGGCCTCGCCCAGGTGTACGGCTTCACCGACCTCGACGGCAGCCGCCCCGACGCCTGGCGTTACCTCGTCGAGGTCCAGGACGCGGGGAAGCCGGCGGACACAACGGATACCGCTGAGGCGGACGGGCTCCGGTGGGCCTGCAGGACGAGCCGGACGCGGGGTCCGGCTCCTGGGGTCGTCCCCATCGCCCGCGATTCCGCGGACACCTGGCAGACGACGGGGCCGCGCAGCGGCGGCCGGCTTACGTTGTACACCTGTACGCGCAACTTACGGCATGGGTTTCGCCTGTCCACTGCTTCGCCCGCTCTCGGGCCGCTCATGAGGAATGTCACTTTCCGGCCCAGCGCGGTCTAGAGGCCGCACAGCCTGGAACCGCGTATCCGTCCGTCTAGCTGGCAGACGTCCCCGCGACCCTTATTCCGAAAGGGATGACCAGCCATGGGGGACGTACGCAGACGGGGAGCCGTCGCACTCGGGATCACCGCACTGGTGGCACCGCTCACGCTCGCGCTCGGCGCCACGCCGGCACAGGCCGCGAGCTGCAGCACGCAGACCGGCCCGTACCAGAAGCAGGTGGAGAAGTTCCTCGGCCGTCCGGTCGACGGCAAGCAGTCCGCCACCGACTGCAAGGCGATCCGCGCCTTCCAGACCAAGCACGGCATCTCCCCGAACATCGGCTACGCCGGACCCGTCACCTGGGGCGTGATGGACCTGATGCAGAAGCAGAAGGCCGTCGGGAAGAACCCGAACAAGGACGGCAAGTGCCCGGTGAACAAGGGCCGGATCGCCTGCGTGAACCTGACGCCTCCAGCTGAGCTGGATCCAGGACGGCAAGAAGCTCGTCTACGGCCCCGTCCCGGTCCGCACCGGCCGCGACGGGTACGAGACCCGCACCGGCCTGAAGAAGATCTACTGGCGCCACATCGACCACGTCTCGTCGCATCTACGACGTGCCGATGCCCTACAGCCAGTTCTTCGACGGCGGCCAGGCCTTCCACTCGGTCGGCATCAGCATGTGGAACCCGCCGGGCTCGCACGGCTGCGTCAACATGACCAAGACCGACGCCAAGAAGTACTGGTCGCTGCTGAAGAAGGGCGACGACGTCTTCGTGTACGGCCGCAAGCCGGGCACCTGATCCCAGGCACCCGGCTCGCGCAGGGGCCGCTAGCGGGGGGCGTCCCCGAAGTCCGGGATCTCCAGCCGCACCCCGCCCTGCCGCGCGGACTCGTGCGCGATGATGCCCGGCAGCGTGTAGCGGGCGGCCACCCACGCGTTCACCGACGGCAGGGTGCGGCGTGTTGACGGCGGTCACGAAGTCGTCCACCAGGAAGTGGTGGCTGCCCTCGTGGCCGTTGTGGAGGTTGTCGAACTCCCTCGGCAGCCGCGCACGGTCGTGCACGGGCGCCGACCCGGAGGTGAAGGCCGCCCGCAGCTCCGGCGCGATGTGCTGCAGCGACGGGTCGTCGGGAGCCATGGTGGGCTTGGGCTCCAGCAGTTCGCTGATGTCCTTCACTCCCTCCTTGTCCTGCCACAGGGCGACGGTCGCGAGCTGCTCCATGCTCGCCTCGGTGCCGAAGAAGCGGAACCGCGACTCCCGTATGTGCGAGGGGTAGCCGACCCGCCGGAACTCGTTCGTACGGAACGAGCCGCCGCCCGCCACCTCGAACAGCGCGGTGGCGTTGGAGAAGTCGTTGCCGAACTGGCTGACCTCCTTGTCGAAGACGCCGTCGCCCCGGTCGTCGACGACACCGATCGCCGACACGCTCACCGCGTGCGTCTGCCAGGCGCCCAGCACCCCGCCCACCGCGTGCGTCGGGTACAGCAGCGGGGGATAGCTGGCGGTCGCCTTCCAGTTCTCGCCGCCGCTGTACTGGTAGGCCTCGTAGAAGCCCAGGTCCATGTCGTGGACGTAGTCGCCCTCGGCGTAGAAGAGCCGCCCGAAGGCGCCCTCGGCGATCTGGTTGCGGGCGTGGACGGTCGCCGGGTTGTACTCGCTGGTCTCGCCCATCATGTAGGTCAGCCCGGTGGCCTTGACCGCGTCGATGATCGCCGCGATCTCCTCCGTGGTGATCGCCATGGGGACCGCGGAGTACACGTGCTTGCCGGCGTTGCAGGCCCTGGAGCACCAGCGGGCCGTGCGTCCAGCGCTGGGTGAAGATCGCGACCGCGTCGACGTCCTCCGACTCCAGCATGGCCTCGTACGACGGGAAGGTGCCGGCCAGGCCCTGCGCGGCGGCGAGCTGCTCGGCCCGCTCGGGCAGCAGGTCGGTGACGTAGACGTCGCTGACGCCGGGGTGGGCCTGGAACAGCGTGGCGAACTGGCCGGAGAACTGTCCGGCGCCGACGATGCCGATGGAGAACGTCATGGAGCGCGTGCCCTTCACTGGGACCGAGGATGAGATTGATCTGGTCGTTGGTCTGGTCGAGGCTGCTCACGGGCTTTCCGTTGCCGTAGATGTCCTCCATCGCGGGCTGCCATGAGCGCCGTCATGTCCGCCGAGTAGCTGGCGATCGGATACGAGAAGGTCCGGAAGCGCTTCTTGTCGGCCACGGGTTCGGTGAAGGCCGAGACGTCGATGCCCTTCTTCCGGTACGCGGCGACGGCGGCCTCGGTCCCGGCCGGAGTGGCGGGGAAGACGACCCCGTACTTGCCGACCACGGTCTGGCACTCGTCCGAGGCCAGATACGCCACCCACTTGCGGGCGCCCGCCTTGTTCTTGGAGGCCTTGGTGATGGAGTCGGCGAGGCCGTTCATCATGGTGGCGCGCTTGCCGGTCGGGCCGATCGGCGTCACGCGCGGTCTTGATGTCCAGGCCCTTGAAGCCCGCGTAGGTGGAGATCATCCAGGCCCCGTCGAACGCGGTGGCCGCCTTCCCCGCCGCGACCTGCGTGTTCGCCTGGTTGGACTGGACGTTGTAGTCGGACAGCGGGGGCATGTAGCCCTTCTTCGCCAGCCCGAAGTACCACTTGACGACGGACTGGAAGGTCTTGCTGTCGTACTGGTACTTCGTGCCCCAGCGCGGCTTGTCCAGGTAGCTCCACCCGGCGGAGGCGGCGAAGGTGCTCCACTGCGTCTGGCCGTCGCCGAAGCCGCCGCCGCCTGTGGCCAGGCCGTACACCTTGACGTTGTTCTTGTCGAAGCCCGGCTCGTCGCCCCGCTTGCCGTTCCTGTCGACGGTCAGGTGGGCGATGGCCTTCTCGAAGGTGCCGCCGTCCTTCGGGTTCCAGGACAGGTCGTCCAGCTGCTCGGCGGTGAGCCCGGCGTCCTTGGCCATCTTCTGGTTGTAGAACAGCGCGACCGTGTCCCAGTCCTTGGGAGCGCCGTACCGGTGGCCGTCCTGGCCGACCCAGTTGGCGGCGAGGCCCGGCTGGTAGTCGGAGTCCTCGATGCCGAGGTCGTCGAGCGGTTCGAGGACCTTCAGATCGGCGAACTGGCCGAAGTTCTGGATGTGGTCGGTGAACACGTCCGGCGCGGTGCCCGCGATGAACCCGGCGGTGAGCTTGGTCCAGTAGTCGCTCCAGCCCAACTGCGTGATCTTCACCTTCAGTCCGGGGTTCTCCTTCTCGAACCCCTTGGCGCAGGCCTGGTAGGCGGGCAGCTGGTTGGCGTCCCACAGCCAGTACGTGACCGTGTTCGCGGAGGACCCGGTGGCGCCGCCCTGCGCGCATCCGCTGACCAGGGACAGCGCCAGCGCTCCGGTCGCGCGCGTACGAGCGTACGAATTCGCATGCACAGTCCCCTTACTTGATCCCGGTGAAGCCGATGGAGCTGACGATGCGGCGGGCGAAGCAGGCGAACAGCACCAGCATCGGCAGCGCGGCGATCAGCGTCGCCGCCATGAGCCCGGACCAGTCGACGCCGGTCGCCGGGGTCTGCGCCCGGAAGACCGCCAGCGCCACGGTCAGCACGCGCGAGCTGTCGCTGTAGGAGACCATCAGCGGCCAGAAGTAGTCGTTCCAGGAGGTGATGTACGTCAGCACGCCCAGCGTGATGATCGGCGTGGACGCCATCGGCAGGACGACCCGGAAGAAGACCTTGACCTTCCCGGCGCCGTCGAGCAGCGCGGCCTCCTCGACCTCCCGGGGGATGTTCATGAAGAACTGCCGCAGGAAGAACACCGCGAACGGCGTCATGAACATGGTGGGCAGCGCGATACCCAGGAGCGTGTCGACCAGGTGCAGTTGCTTGATGAGCACGAAGTTCGGCAGCAGCGTGAAGATGGCCGGCACCATCATCCCGGCCAGGAACAGGCCGAAGACCTTGTCCCGGCCCCGCCAGCGCAGCCGCGAGAAGGCGTACGCGGCCATCGCGGAGAAGAAGATCTGGCAGCCGGTGATCAGGGTCGAGACGAGCACCGAGTTGAGCAGGTAGCGCCAGAAGTCGAGCCCGCCGCCCGCGCCGCCCTGCGCGACGGCCTCCTCGGCCGACTGCAGCCCGAGGGCGCGCTGGAAGCCGCTGGTGGTGAGGTCGACCGGCAGCGGGTTGGTCGGGTCGGCGCTCAGGCCCGCGTTGGTGGAGAGCGCGGTGCGCAGGATCCAGTAGAACGGCAGCAGGGTGATGAGGACGATCAGGCCCATCACGGTCCAGGCGGCGGCCCGCCCGAAGGGGAACCTGCGCCGGACCGGTCGCAGGGCCGGTCGGGCGTCGGTCGTCGTCACGGCAGCCATGTCGGTGTCTCCCTTCCCGTCAGCCGAGGTCGGTCCGGCCGGCCCGGGTGAGCCGGTACTGGAGGACGGTGATCGCGCTCAGCACGACCAGCAGGGCGACGGACATGGCCGAGGCGTAGCCGAACTGGAAGCGGCCGAAGGCGGAGCCGTAGATGTAGTACTGGAGCACGTTGGTCGCGTTCGCCGGACCGCCCGCGGTGGTCACGGCGACGGTGTCGAACACCTGGAACGACCCGATCACCGTCATGATCAGTACGACCGCGAGCACCGGCCGCAGCAGCGGCATGGTGATCCGCCAGAACATCCGCCACTCGCTCGCGCCGTCCACCCTGGCCGCCTCGTACATGTCGTTCGGGATGGCCTGGAGACCGGCGAACAGCAGCAGAGCGGTGTACCCGACGTGCCGCCATACGTTGATGAGCGCGATCGTCGGGATCGCCCAGGTCTCGTCGGCGAGGAACGGGATGCGGTCGGCGCCGAGGGCGCTGATGATCTCGTTGCCGATGCCGAGCTGGGTGTCGAGGATCCACAGCCAGACGAGGCCGGCGACGACGTTCGACATCAGGTACGGCGTGAGCACGATGCCGCGCAGCATCGCCGACTGGGTCAGCCGCTGGAGCAGGACGGCGATGGCGAGCGCCGCGACCGTCTGCACGCCGATGTTGATGAGGACGTACTCGACGGTGACCCACAGCGAGTCCCAGAAGATGGGGTCGTTGACCATGCGGACGTAGTTGTCCAGGCCCACCCACTCCGCCGGTGTCAGCAGGTTGAAGCGGGTGAAGCTCAGATAGACGCCCCGCAGCGTCGGCCAGAGCAGGAAGACCAGGAAGCCGAGCAGGGCCGGCGCGATGAACACCGCGGCGAGCCGTCCGTCTCCCCGGTTCTCCCCCATGTCGGTCCGTCGTGTCCTGGGTTTGCTGCGGGCCTCCGCGGCGCCGCCCGTGGGCAGGCGCGACGGAGGACTGCTGGAGGCGATGGTCATCGGGAGACTCCCTCGCAAGCGGCGGCTCGTCCTCTGGCGGGACTTACTTTTGGCGCGAAACAATTGCTACGTCAAGAGGCGCTGCAAACATCTTTTCACAGGAGCCATCACCGGCCTTAGAGTGGTCATGTTGGTTTCGGTGCGAAAAAAAGGCTGAGGGGAGTCGGACGCACATGACCGCAGGTACCGCCGGCTGGCTGCCGCTGAGCGCGGGGGAGCGCTCCGTGGCGATCGAGGTGCTCGTCCACGGCCCGCTGTCGCGCACCGAGCTCGCCCGGCGGCTGGGCCTGTCGGCCGGCAGTCTCACCCGGCTGACCAAGCCGCTGATCGAGTCGGGTCTGCTGGTCGAGGTGCCCGAGGCCGGAGCGCCGACGGAGGCGCGTCAGGGCCGCCCCTCGCAGCCGCTGGACGTCGTCGCCGACTCCGGCTCCTTCCTCGGCTTCAAGATCACCGAGGACACGGTCTACGGCGTCGTCACCACGCTCCGCAGTCAGATCGTCGCCCGCTACGACCGTCCGCTCACCACCCACGAACCCGCCGAAGTGGCCGACGTGCTCGGCGCGGATGACCGCCGAACTGGCCGCGCGAGCACCCCCGGCTCGCCGGGATCGGCATCGGAGTCGGCGGTCTCGTCGAGGACCGTGCCGTGGTCGGCGAGTCCCCCTTCCTGCTGTGGCGGGACGTCCCGCTCGCCGACCTCGTCGAGGAGCGCACCGGACTGCCGGTGGTCGTCGAGAACGACGTCGCCGCCCTGGTGGAGGCCGAGACCTGGTTCGGTGCCGGGCGCGGCCTGGACCGCTTCGTCGTCCTCACCATCGGCGCCGGCATCGGCTACGGGCTCGTCCTGGGCGGCAAGCGGGTGCCCTACGCCGAGGAGGACCGCGGCTTCGGCCGTCACTGGATCGTCGACCCGGGCGGCCCGCTCACCCCGGACGGCCGGCGCGGCAGCGCCGTCTCGCTGCTGACCATCCCCAACATCCGCTACCAGATCCAGGCCGCCACCGGCCGCGACCGGACGTACGAGGAGATCCTCGCGCTGGCCGCCGCCGGGGACCCGATGCCCGCCCGGGTCGTCGACGAGGCCGCGCGCGCCCTGGGCACGCTGGTCGCCCAGATCGCCAACTTCGTGATGCCGCAGAAGATCCTGCTCGCGGGGGAGGGGGTCGGTCTGATGGACGTGGCGGGCAAGACGGTCGAGGAGGCCGTCCGCGACAACCGGCACCCCCTGGCCGCCCCGGTCGACCTGGAGACGAAGGTGTCCGACTTTCACGACTGGGCGCGCGGCGCGGCCGTGCTGGCCATCAAGGTGCTGGTCCTGGGGTCCGCCGAAGCGTGAACAGCCTCACGTTTACCGGGAGATGGACGTGATCAGTAACACTGTCCGGTATGTCCGTTTGGCTCGTGATTACTCACATCGCCTTCACCTTCGGGGCCGTATGCTTCACAGCATGTCCACCACTGTTGAATCCTCTTCCGAGCGATCGGCTGACGAGGTCAACGAGGAGATCCGGGCCCTGTGGCGCCGGTCGGGCGGGACACTGAGCGGCGAGCAGCGTGAGGAGTACCGGCGGCTCGTCCTGGAGTGGGCCGCCGCGGTCCCGCAGCCGGCGCCGGCGGCCTGAGCGTCTTCCAGGTCCGCTGACGCATCGGACCCTCGTCCCGGGGCACCCCTGATCGAATGGGTGCCCTTCTCGCACTTGCCTCGGCCGTCTGCTATGGCATCGTCGTCCCCCAAGCTCTCGGCTTCGCTCGAGCAGGGCGGTGCCCCCATCGCCGGCGGCTTGCTGTCCCGGCACATCCACCACACCGCCGTCACCTTCTTCGGCCAGGCGGGCGGGCTGCTGCTCGCCTGTGCCGCCGCGCTCCTCATGCCTGCCGACGCGGTCCACTCCGCCGACCTGCTGTGGGGTGCGCTGTCCGGCGTCGGCAGCGGCGTCGCCATGCGCTTCCTCAACCGCGGGCTGAGCCGCGGTGCGATGAGTGTCGTGGTGCCCGTGAGCGCCGTCACCGGCGTCGCGCTGTCGGTGCTGTGCGGGGTGCTCGTCCTCGGTGACCGCCCGGGCGCCCTGGCCTGGCTCGGCATCGCCGTGACGGCACCCGCGCTGTGGTTCGTCAGCGGAGGCGCGGCCGGTGCGGGAAAGGGGGCGGCGGACGGACTGCTCGCCAGTGCGGGCGTGGCCGTGCAGTACCTCGCCCTGGGACAGGCCGGCCCGGGAAGCGGGCTGTGGCCCGTCGCCGCGGGCCGTGTCGCCGCAGTCCTCGTCCTCCTGCCGGACGCCGCACGCCATGCCCGCCGGCTGAAGCTGCCGCCTGTCCGCTGCGTGCAGGCCCTCCTCATCGGGGCCGGGGCGGCCCTCGGCCTGGTGCTGTATCTGCTCGCTGCCCAGCGGCAGTTGCTGGCCGTCGCCGTCGTCCTCGCCTCCCTCTACCCGGCCCTGCCCGTCATCCTCGGCGTGGCCCTCCTGCACGAGCGGATCAGTCGCCGCCAGGCGATGGGGCTGCTGGGGGCGGGAGTTGCGACAGTGCTGCTCACGCTGGGCTGAAGGGGACACCCTCCGGCGTCCACCCCGCATGTCGGGGTCACCCCCAAGTGGCCGAGTAGTACTGGCGATACGCCTTGCGGTCCTGCTCCGCGCGGATCCAGCGGGTCGCCACCAGGGCGAGGAGGCTGCCCGCGATGACCAGCATGCCGGGGCCGACGTTGCGCGGGTCGGTGAGCCGGGTCAGCAGGCGTCGACACGTCCTCGCCCGTCACCGGCGCCGACGAGCCGGGCGAGGCGGCGCCCTGTCGACGGCCGACGGCGCGGGCGCGGCGCCACCGGCCTGCTTGGCCACGATCAGTTTGACTCCGAGCTCGGTCAGGGCCTTCGTCACCGGCTGGAAGAACGTCGTACCGCCCGCCGTGCAGTCCCCGCTGCCGCCCGACGTCACGCCGAGCGCGACGCCGTCGGCGAACATCGGGCCGCCGCTGTCGCCGGGTTCGGCGCACACGTTCGTCTCGATGAGACCGGTCACCGTGCCCTCGGGGTAGTTGACCGTCGCGTTCAGCGCGGTCACCTCGCCCTCGCGCAACCCGCTGGTGCTGCCGCTGCGGAAGATCCTCTGCCCGACCTCGGCATCGGCCGACGCCCGTGATCCGCACACCCTCGCCGTCGCCGACCGCCACGACGTCCGCGCCCTTGCCCGCCCGGCCGGCGTCGTACTTCACCAGGGAGAAGTCGTCGCCGGGAAAGCTCCCCTTGAGCGACGTGCCGACCTGGTCCCGGCCACGGTCGTCGGCAGAACCAGATGGAACCGTCGGGCCCGCAGTGCCCGGCCGTGAGGATGAAGTCGGTCGTCCCGTCGGTCACGTTGAAGCCCGCCGAACAGCGCCCGGCGGTCGACAGGATCGGCTCCGCGCCGTTGATCCGCGTCGTGAACGTACCCTCGGTGCGCTCCATCCGCACGAAGCCGCCGATGCGCTCCGCGACCGCGGTCAGCCGGGACCAGTCGGAGGCGGAGACGGTGCTGTCGCCCCGTACCACGATCTCGTTGCGTCTGGTAGTCCAGCGCCCAGGAGGTCCCGGACACCCGGGGCGCCGAACGCAGCGTCGACGTGGCCGACTTGAGGTCGCTCATGCTGTGGCGCACCATCTTCGCCTGCGCGCCGGCGCGCTCGACCTCGGTGGCCGCCTTCTCGTCGGTGACCGCGACGACCGGCCGCCCGGCCGCGTCGACCCAGCTGCCCGCCGTGCGGGAGGTCCCGAGCCGGGACACCAGGTCGGTGCCCGTGCCCGTGGCCGGCACGCGCGGAGTAGCGGGACGCCGACGGATGGGTCTGGGGGCTCGCTCGCCACGGCGCGTGGTGACCATCGCTCCTCCGAGGAGGAGTCCGCCGACGGCCGCCAGCCGTGTCACTCGCCGGACGACCCGTCGTCGTGCGTGCCTCATGCATGCGCTCCCGAACCCGAACATCGCGGTGTCGAACACCGCGGGGCCCTCATTGAGTTGAGCGCCCTGTTCTCCATACGGAGCGGAGCCGTGCCGTGTTCAGTGCGCGCGTGATCTCTTCACCGCCGGCCGGCGACCGGAGCCTGCGGAGCGGCGAGCAGGGCCAGGCTGCGGACGTCGCCCCACACCGAGGCCGGATCGACGTAGGGCCGCAGCAGGGCGGTGAGCGCGGGGTCCCCGCGTCCGTTCAGTTCGTCGGAGGCGATCTTGCGGGCGATCCCGGCGAGGAAGTCCGCCACCTGCACCCGCGCGTCCTCGCGCGCGACGGCGAGCCGCAGCCCGGCCAGCCCGACCCCCGCCCGCCGGGCCGCCTCCTCGATCCACGCGATGCGGTCCGGCGTCAGCATGTTCTGCCGGTCGTGCACCAGAAGGACCGCCCGTCCGTCCCCGCTCCAGAGCGCGGCCGTCCGCACGATCGCCGGGAGCAGCGGGTCGAGCACCGGGATCAGGGGCGGTCCGTCCAGGAAATCCGCCCGATAGGACACCGCGCGGGACCGAGTCGCCCCGAGCCGGGCGAGGACCCGCCCCGCGTCGGTACGCGGATGCGCGTGCCGCAGGGCGTCGACCATGTCGTAGAACCCCTCCACGGGGGCGCCAGGATCCCCGTTGTTGCGGACCCTCAGCAACTGGTTGGCTGCCTCCAGGAACGCCCGCCAGCCCTCCTCCCCGAAAGTCCGGCGCCCCTCGCGGAACAGGACCACGGCCGCGGCCGGGTCGCCCAGCAGCAGGCCCACGGCCCGGTCCACCACGAAGAACGTCTTCTCCATGAGATGCACCCGCGCCTGCCCGTGCATCGGCCCCTGGGGCCCGAGCAGCCACTCCAGCACCGCGCGGTGCTTCTCCCGCAGCAGGTGGTTCGCCTTGTACTCCTCCGCCGGCGAGCGGATCCGGTCCCGGATCTCACGCACGGCCGCCGTGGCCGACGCCACGGACAGCGAGACGCCGGCGTGCGCGAACACGTCCGTGTTCCCGCCGGTGAGGTTCTCGCCGTCCGATCCGGACTCGTCGCAGGCGATCTCCAGGAACGGTTCCGCCGCCCCTCTGCGCTCCCCGTCCGCAAGATTCGCGCTCACCGCACAGCCCCCTATCGTGTGCCCATGACCAGGATCCCGCACGAGACGTCCGGTGAACCGAATCCCCTGCAAGCCCTCACTCTCGAGCGCCTCCGCCGCCGCACCAGCATGAAGTGGCGCACCTACCCCGAGGACGTGCTGCCGCTGTGGGTGGCCGAGATGGACGTGCCGCTGGCCGAGCCCGTCGTGCGCGCCGTCACCGACGCGCTCGACCTCGGCGACACCGGCTACCCCGCCGGCACCGCCTACGCGCGAGGCCCTGGCCGCCTTCGCCGAGAAGCGGTGGGACTGGGACGGGCTCGCCGTGGAGCGCACCGCGATCGTGCCCGACGTCATGCTGGGCGTCGTCGAGATGCTCAAACTGGTCACCGGGCCGGGCGACGCGGTGGTCGTGAACCCGCCGGTTTATCCGCCGTTCTACCAGTTCGTCGAGCACATGGACCGGCGCGTCGTCGAGGCGCCGCTCGGGGCGGACGGGCGCCTCGACCTCGCTGTCCTGGAGGAGACGTTCCGGCAGGCTGTCGCGGACGGGGGCCGGGCCGCCCACCTGCTGTGCAGCCCCCACAACCCGACCGGCGCCGTCCACACCGCCGAGGAACTGTCCGCCGTCGCCGCGCTCGCCGAGCGGTACGGCGTGCGGGTCGTCGCCGACGAGATCCACGCGCCGCTCGTGGTCGGCGACACGGACTTCGTGCCGTACCTGAGCGTGCCGGGCGCCGAGCGCGGCCTGTCGCTGATGTCGGCCTCGAAGGCCTGGAACCTGCGCCGGACTCAAGGCCGCCCTCGCGATCGCCGGGCCCGGGGCAGCCGACGACCTGGCGCGGATGCCCGAGGAGGTCGGGCACGGCCCGAGCCACGTCGGCGTCATCGCCCACACCGCCGCCCTGCGCGACGGCGTCGCCTGGCTGGACGCCCTGCTGGCCGGCCTCGACGACCAACCGGCGGCTGCTCGCGGACCTGCTGGCCGAGCACCTGCCCGCGATCCGCTACCGCCCGGGCGACGCCACCTACCTCGCCTGGCTCGACTGCCGCGCGCTCGGTCTCGGCGACGACCCGGCGGACGTCTTCCTGCACCGCGGCCGGGTGGCACTCAACTCCGGCCTCCCCTTCGGCACCGGCGGCGCCGGGCACGTCCGCCTCAACCTGGCGACGTCGGCCGAGGTGATCACGGAGGGCGGTACGGAGAATGGCGGCGGCGCTGCGCTGACCCCGGGGCGCGCGCCGCGCAGGTCGCGCTCGTACACTTCCCGCCATGGACGACAGTGCGCTGGACGACCTCGGCGCGGGCAAGTACCTGCTGATCACCACCTACCGCAAGAACGGCACGCCGGTCGCCACCCCGGTCTGGGTGGTACGCGACGGGGACGCGCTCGGCGTCTGGACGCCCGCCGACTCCTGGAAGGTCAAGCGGATCCGCAACCGCGCCGACGTCCTGGTCGGCCCCTGCGACCTGCGCGGCAACCCCACCGGCGAGCAGGTGCCCGCGACGGCGGAGATCTGCGACCCGGCCACCACCGCCCGCTACCGGCAGCTGATCGCCCGCAAGTACGGCCTCACGGGCCGGCTCACCCTGCTCGGCAGCCGGCTGCGCCGGGGCCTGGACGGCACCGTGGGCATCCGCGTCACCCTCACTCGCTGACCCCGGCTTCACTCGCTGCCCCGGCTTCAGCAAGCGCTTTTGGCGCCGGGGGAGTGGACGGCCCGTCCCCGGGAAAGGCCACCTGCCATGAGCCGAACCTCCGTCCTGCGCGCAGCCGTCGTCGGCACCGGCCACCGGGCCCAGTTGTTCACCCGGGGCCTCGCCGAACGCCCCGGCCACCTCGTGGCCGCGCTGTGCGACCCCAGCCCGACCCGGATGGCCTTTCACAACCGCCTGCTGACCGAAGCCGGGCAACCGGCCGCCGCCCCGTGGGAGCCCGACCGCTTCACCGACCTGCTGGCCAAGGAGGGCATCGACGAGGTCGTCGTCACCACCGTCGACGCCGAGCACGACCGCTACATCGTCCCGGCCCTGAAGGCGGGCTGCCGGGTCGTCACCGAGAAACCGATGACCGTCGACGCCGAGCGCTGCGCCCGCATCCTCGACACCGTCCGCACGACGGGCAACTCCCTGACCGTGGCCTTCAACTACCGCTTCAACCCCGTGCACGAGAAGGTCCGCGCCCTGCTCGCCGAGGGCGCGGTCGGCGAGGTGCTGTCGGTCCACTTCGAGTGGCTGCTCGACGTACGGCACGGCGCGGACTACTTCCGCCGCTGGCACCGCGAGAAACGGCAACAGCGGCGGTCTGATGGTGCACAAGTCCTCGCACCACTTCGACCTGGTGAACTGGTGGCTCGCCGACGAACCCCGGGAGGCCTTCGGCTACGGGCGGCTCGGCTTCTACGGCCGTGCGGCGGGGGAGCGGCACGGGCTGCGCCGGGAGTACGACCGTGCCCACGGCGCCGACGGGGCCGCCGACGACCCCTTCGCCCTGGACCTCGCGGCCAACGACACCCTGCGCGCCCTCTACCTGGACGCCGAGCGGGACGACGGCTATCTGCGCGACCGGAACGTCTTCGACGGGCCGATCACCATCGAGGACGACATGTCCGTCCTCGTGCGCTACTCGCGCGGCGCGACGATGACGTACCACCTGAGCGCCTACTCCCCGTGGGAGGGCTACCGGGTGATGTTCAACGGCAGCGCGGGCCGGCTGGAGCTGGAGGTCGAGGAGAGCCGCTGGCAGCAGCCCCTGACCCGGGTCGCGTCGGCCGCCGGAGCCGTGCACGGGGACACGGCGGCGGAGCACGCGGGCGGCGCCCGCCTCACGCTGCGCCCGCTGTGGCAGCCCCCGGTGGACGTGCCGCTCGCGGTCGCCCACGAGGCCCACGGCGGCGGCGACCCGCGCATGCTCGACGCGCTGTTCGGCCCCGCCGACCCCACCCGCCCGGCGGACACCGCCGTGGCGGCCCATCCGACGGCCACCGAACGCGACGGGGCGCTCGCCTTGGCGGTCGGTCTGGCGGCCAACCGGAGCTTCGAGACGGGACGGCCGGTGCGCACCGACGAGCTGATCGCAGACCGAAGGGACGTCGGAGTCGCGGACTGAAGGGACGTCGCAATCGTGGACTGAAGGGCGGTCAGCTCCAGGCCCGGTACGGCTCGTCCAGCAGCTGGAAGACCGGCTCGCCCCGTACCGGGTCCTTGGCCGTGGACAGCCGTACCCGGTCCCCGCTGTGGATGCCGATCGGGCGGGCCCATCACCCGGCCGCGCACGACGAACCCCTCGGACATCTCGATCAGGGACACGTTGCGCGCCGCGGGGGTGTTGCGGTGCACCACCGTGGAGTGGCGCACCGTGCCCGTGCCCTCGCTGCGCTCCGTCCGCAGGTCGCTGCCCCGGCAGACCGGACAGAGCAGCCGGTGGTACATGGCGGTGCCGCACCAGGTGCAGCACTGGAAGAGGATGGCATCCGTGTCCTGGCCCCTCGGGTCGAGCAGACCTGTCGCGGAGCCGGCTGCCTGCTGAGCGACGCTTCCTGAGTGGTGGTACACGCTGGTCAACTCCCTGCACTCGGCCGGATCCCGCGTGCGCGGTCACCCGCGCACACGCGTGCCCGGTTCGCCGTGCCACCGTGCACGCAGCACAGCGTATGGCACTCAGTGCCACTCGTAAAGGCACTCCGTACCCTCAATGTGGTGGCCTTCAGGCCCGCCCCAGGGTCGACTCGATCTCCTGCACGACCCGCCACAGGGGAGCTCCGCGCCGCGAGACGACGACCACCACGTCCTCGGGCTGTGCTTCCGCCTCGGGCGACCGGTGCGCCGCCGAACGCGGACTGCACGTACCCCAGCGCGTGGTCCACCGCGGCGCCCGCCTCGTCCTGCCCGTCCGAACGCAGCCAGGAGCGCAGGGCGTTGTTGTGCGCCGCGACCACCGCCGCCGCGATCACGTCGGCCTGCAGGGTCCCGTCCCGGCGGTCCGCGAAGCGCCGTCGCAGGTACTCGGCGAGGGCGCGCTCGTAGCGCCAGACCACCGACAGTTCGTAGGCGCGCAGCCCGGGAACCTGCTTGGTGAGGCGGTAGCGCTGCACGGAGAACGTCGGGTTCTCGGCGTACATCCGCAGCACGAGCCGGGCCGCGTCGCAGACCCGCTGCACGGGCTCGTCGTCGTCGGCACCCTCCGCGAGGAAGGCCGTCATGTCGGCGAGGCACCGCTCGTGGTCCGGGAAGACCACGTCCTCCTTGGAGGGGAAGTAGCGGAAGAACGAGCGCCGTCCGACGCCGGCGAGCGCCACGATGTCGTCGACGGTGGTCTGCTCGTAGCCCCGCTCGAGGAACAGTTGGAAGGCCGCCGCCACGAGGGCGTCCCGCATGGGCGGCTTTCCGTTCCCCGCGTCGGCTGTCTCGGAGCTCATGGGCTGGAACGTAGCACCCGGAGGGCGACGAATGGCACTCAGTGCGCTCATGGGGAGGAACTGAGTGCTTTCTGAACCGCTGCCGCGGCAGCCGCGTATCTAGCGGCAGGACGATCCCCGAAGACGGGCGCCCCGGAGCCCGGACGGAAGGAGAGCAACGTGTCGACACCGTCCGAGCCCCGGCCGCCGCACGACGGCCCGGCCCTCGAACCCATCCGCGTCCTGCGGCCTCGCCGCACCGACGCGCTCGAACAACTCATGCGGGAGTTCCGCGAGGAGACCGGCGCCGCATCCGCCGGCCACGAGTCCGGCGGCTACGAATCCGTCGTACTGCCGGGACCGCCGCCCGGCTCCGAGGCCCTGACGCAGGAACTCCCGCCGGTCGCCCGCGCCTACGAAGGCGGCCGTGCCGTACGCCCCGGCTCAGGACTGCGCCGCCTCGCTGTCGCGGTGGCCGTCGTCGCGGCGGCGGTGATCGGCTTCGGCGGTGCGCTTCTGCTCCGCGGCGAGAAAACCGAGGACACTGCGGCCCCCGAACCCCGCCCGACCGTGACCGCGTCCGCCCCCACGCCGGCCCCACCCGCCGCGGCTCCGGCCGACCCCGACGGCCCCGGCACCCTCCGCGAGGGCGCCACCGGCCCCGAGGTGACCGAACTCCAGGAACGCCTCCTGCGCATCCCGGACGTCTACCGGGACGGCTCCACCAGCGGCAGCTACGACCCCACCCTGACCGCGGCAGTCGCCCGCTTCCAACTCTGGTACGGCATCCGCGGCGACGAAACGGGCGTCTACGGCAACGACACGCGCACCGCGCTGGAGTCCCGCACCCCACCGAGCACGAGCTGACGGGCACTGCCCGCCGGACGAACGGGCCGCAGCCCCGGCGCCACCGCCGGTTGGAGTGGCCGCTCGGCGGATGCCGTGGCCCGGCGGGTGGCGCCGTCCCTTTGGGCCTGCTGGTGGGTTGGTCGCGTGCTGGTCGGTGTTGGCCGTGGGGGGTTCGTCGCCGGGTGGGGTGCTCGCCGCGGTTGGGGTGCCCGAGGACCTGAAGGGGTGCAGGCCCGGGGCCACCGCCAGCTGGAGAGGCCGCTTGGCGGATGGCATGGCTCGGCCGGTGGCGTCGTCTCCTGTGGCCCGTTGATTGGTTGGCCCGCCTGGACGGCCCTGCCGCGCGATTGTGGGCCGGCAGGACAGGCCGCTTGGCGGATGGCATCGCCCGGCGGGTGGCGTCGTCCCTGGGGTCTGCCGGTCGGTTGGCCGCGTGCTGGTGGGCGTTGCCCGTCCGGTGGTCCGCCCGCCGGCTGGGGCGTTCGCCGGACAGCCTCGCCCCGGGCGGCACCGCCCGACGGATGGCGTTCGCCCGCCGGTCGGCAACCTCGGTGCCGGGCCGCTGGTCTGACGGCGCCGCTCACCGGCCGTGCGCTGGCCTCACGGCGCCGCCGGCCTGGCGGGCGCCGCTCGTCGGATCGTGCGGGCCGTCAGATGGCAGCGGCTTCCTACCACGGCATCGCCCCGGGATGGCACCCGCACCCCCGACATGGTGAGGTGATGCCGAGGTGCGTCAGTCACGACGGCGGAGGAGTGGTGCGGGCATGGCGGGCAGGGACGCGTTCATCGGGCGGCTGGATCCCGACATGTGCGTGGTCACCGCCGCATCGGGAGGTGAACGGGCGGGCTGTCTGGTCGGGTTCGCCTCGCAGTGCTCGATCCGGCCCGTGCGGTTCGTGGTGTGGCTGTCCGAGCTCAACCACACCTTCCGGGTGGCCCGGCGCGCCGAGGCGCTGGCTGTGCATCTGCTCGACCGCGAACAGCGTCACCTCGCCGAGCTGTTCGGCGGGCGGACGGGCGACCGGACGGACAAGTTCCAGGGGCTGCGGCTGCGGGAGGCGTACGGCGGGGCCGTCGTCCTGGAGGACGCCCCGGCCTGGTTCGTCGGCCGGATCGTGACGCGTGCCGGCGGCGGTGACCACATCGGCTTCGTCCTCGACCCGGTCGAATGGGGCGGACGGGAGACGCACGACGGTCCGCTGTTGCGCCTCTCCGACACCCACACCATCGCGCCCGGTCACCCGGTCGACTGATCTCGCGGCCCGCTCATCGAACGCCGGGCAACGGCTCGGAAAAGGGGCGGGACGGCCGGGCCGCCGGGCGTCACCCTGAGGCCGGGACGACCCGCGAGGTGCCCCGTCCGCCGCGAACGAAGGCCACGCCCATGAACGGCTCCCGCATTCCCGGCCTGGTGCTGCCCACCCTGTTCCTGCTGGCCCTGCTCGTGGGCCTGTGGTGGTACTGGCGACACCGCGGTGACTCGTGACCGGCGGCAGCCGACCCCTGCCGCTCCTGAACCGCTACCGCTCGTGAACCCGCTACCGCTCGTGAACCCGCTACCGCTCGTGAACCCGCTACCGCTCCTGAACCGGCTACCGCTCCTGAACCCTCGGCACCCGGACGTCCACGACGCACACGTCGTCCCGCCGTTCGCCCGGCAGCATCTGCGCGAGCAACGGCCCGAGCGACCCGGGCCCGTCGGTGTGCGGAGCCGCCACGGCCTCGGCGAGCCGCTCCAGCCCCCGGTCGATGCTCTCCGGAGGGTGCTCGACCAGACCGTCGGTGAAGAGGATGAGCCGGTCGCCCGGGGCGAGGCGGCACTCCCCCTCCTCGAAGACGGGCATGGAGGTCGCACCGAGCAGCATGCCGCGGGGCCGGGGCAGATACCGCACCTTGCCGTCCCGCAGCAGCAGGGGCGGGGGATGCCCGGCCTGGGCCCAGACCAGGCGCCGCTGCCGGGGGTGGTAGCGGGCCAGCACCATCGTGGCCGTCGCGTGGGAGTCGCGGGAGTGCAGCAGCAGCGTGTTCAGCCGGGCGAGTGCGCCGGTCAGCGACGAGCCGGTGATGACCATGCCCTTCGCGGTGAAGCGGAGCTGCGCCATGGTGGCGACGGCGTCGACGCCGTGCCCGGCGACGTCACCGACCACCAGCAGCGCGCCCCCGTCCGGCAGTTCCACGGCGCTGAACCAGTCGCCCCCGACATGCACACCCGACTGGGCGGGCAGATAGGCGACCTCGACGCGCAGCCCCGCCAGTTGCACCGGCCGGTTGGCCAGCGGCAACAGCGCGTGCTGGAGCCGGGAGGCCAGCGTCCGCTCGGCCTGGAGCACATCGTTCTGCGTGAGGATCGCCTGTTCGCTCTCGACCAGGGCCAGCTCCGCCCGCCGCCGGGCCGTCATGTCCTGCACGACACCGTGTACTTCGACGGGTGTGCCGTGCATGTCGGCGATGGCCTCGGCCACCAGGCGCAGGTGCCGGATGACGCCGTTCGTCCTGATGCGGAACGGCAGATCGAACGCCCGCCCGCCTTGGACGAGTGCACGGACGGCGCGGGTCAGCGCGGGCGCGTCCTCGGGCAGCGCGAGCTCCGGAAGACCGGCGAGACCCACCGGGCCGTGCGCGGGGTCCCGGCCGAAGATGGCGAACACCTGGGTCGACCAGGAGGCCTCCAGCGTCGCCAGGTTCCAGTTCGCCCAGCCGAGGTTGCCCAGCCGCTGGAGATCCGCCAGTCGCTGCTCCTGGCGGTCGGAGGAGCCGTGCCGGATCCAGCTGACGACCAGCGCGTCGCCCAGCTGCGCAACCCGCGCCGAGTAGGTGGACAGCGCCGCGATTCCCCCCACGACCTCCTCGTGCGCGAACGGCTCGCTCTCGTAGGGATCCCCGGTGGTCAGCGTGTGCAGGCACCCCCACCACAGCGGCTCACCCGCCAGGGCCGGCCGGAACTCCAGCAACCGCCGCCCGGCCAGCTCCTCACCGGGACGGCCCAGCAGGTCGCCGGCCTGAGTGGTCGCGGCCTCCACACGGAAGTCCTCGGTCTCGCCCGACGCGGCGCTCAACGGCGTGAGCAGCATCGCCGCGAGCGGCAGCGCGTCGAACAGCGCCTGCACCGCGTCCGTGGCCGCGTCGGCGGACCGCTCGGGCGGTGTGTCGAAGGCGCGCAGCCGGCCGGCGCACAGCCCGGTGAGGCCCCGCAGGTGAGCGCGGTCGCGGGGCGTGAAGGACCCGGCGCGGCCGCGCAGTACGCCGATGCAGACCTCGGCCGAGCCGGCGGTGAGCACGGGCAGCCAGGCACGCGAGCGCCACTGCTCGGGAGGGTCCCCGATCAGCAGGTACCGCCGATCGTCCGAGGCGAAGTCCTCCAGCCAGCGGGGCTCGCCCGCCCGCAGCGCGTCCAGCGCCGCGATCCCGCTCAGCGGCGGCACCTGGCTCCACTGGGCGGCCAGCTTGTCCTCGATGCCGGCGTGCCCGATCAGTTCGATGCCGCCGTCCGGCCTGCGGGCGAAGATCATGACGGCGTCCGCAGCCATGTCCGGTGCGAGATGTTCCAGCAGACACCGGGCGAGGTCGTGCGGTGTCATCACCCGAACGAGGGCCTGGCCGAGGCGGGCCAGAGCGGCGGCCACGTCGTCCGGCGCGGCCGTCTCCTCCAGGAGGACACCGGAGCCGGGAGTGTCGATGCCGACGGCCGGCTCGCCCGGGTCGGGCACGGTCGGCGCCAGACTCCCGAGCGTGATCCAGCATTCCTCGAGCAGGGTGTGCCGGGCCGCTTTGGCCCGCTGGAGCAGCTGCTCACCCGCCGTGTCCGCAGAACAACCGGTCAGCGCCATCTCCGCGCCCTTGGCCCGCTCCACGACAGCCGACATTGCCGCCTGGTCGCGCAGCCGGTCCAGCTCGGCGCGTTGCCGGGCAACGATCTTGGCCAGTTCGACCAGGTCCGGTGCGGCACCGGGCTCCGCCGGTGTCACGGGCTCGCTCGTCACGTGTTGAGCATCGCACACGCCGGCCTGTTCGAAGACCGCCTTGTGCGCACGGATCACCAGATGATCCCCGCGGCGTCCCGCCCGTCACATCCGCCCCTTCGGGCCGGTCAGTGGCCGTCGCGCGGATACAGCCACAGCCGCAGCAGCCGGCTGAGCCGCGGCATCACCAGATACGTCAGCACCGGCAGCAGCACCAGCGGGAACACAGCGGCCCGCAGCGGCAGCGGCCAGCCGGTGGTGTGCGGCGCCACCAGCCACTGGATGAGCAGGGTGCACGGATAGGCGCCGAGGAACGTCGTGAGGACCATCTTCCACCGGGGTGGAGACTGAACGGTGGTGCCCGGCAGGCTGAACCAGGTCTCCATCCCGGTCGTCGACTGGCGCTCGCTGCTGACCTCGGTGGCGATGTCCTCGATCCGCCGGTGCCAGTGCGCCCGCTCCTCGGACTCCAGCCAGGCGGCGAGCCGGTGCGGGTCGGACCAGCGCAGCACCGCGTGGTAGCGGTGGCCGTCCTCCGGTGTCAGCCAGGAGACGCCCTCGTTGCCCTGGAACTGTCTGGCGCAGCGGGTGATGCCGTGCGTCCACTCCTCGAACTGCCGCTCATGGCCGGGGCGCACCTGCCAGGTCAGGACCGTGGTCACCGGATCGCCGCGCCGGACTTCGGTGGTGCTCATTCCCCCACGTGTGCCACGTACGGCGCGGGTCATGCCCCCGGGTCACGGCCGGCGGTTCGCCTCGACCAGCGCCCGGGTGACCGCCCGGACGCTGCGCGCGATGTGCTGCAACTGCATGACCTCGGCCGCGTACAGCTTGATCGTGTGCTCGATGACGCCCTCGTGCAGGCCGAGCCCGGGCAGGTCGGCGCGGGCGGTCTGCAGGGCGGTGCGGGCCACCCGGATCTCTTGCTGGACCTGGATCTGGGCGTGCCGGGCGAGGAGGACGGGGTGGCGGATCGAACACGGGGTAGCCGGCGTAGCGCGTGGGCACCAGCTCGCGCAGCCACTTGGCCGCCGAGCGCTCCCAGTCGTAGCTCCCGGGGGTCTTGACCTGGCAGGGCCAGTCCGGGCTGATGCGCGTGGACGTCAGGGGCATGATCATCGCTTCCGGGTGTGCGGCGTCGTGAGGGTGGACGACGGGTCGTGGCGGCCCCGGACCAGGGGATGACCGGGGCCGCCACGGACACCCGGGGCGCCGGAGCGGGTAGGACCCGGACTCCTCGGGTGCGGAACCGATCCGGCACGGCCGGGTCGCGATCCGTGAGCAGTATTTATATATGCCATCCGGTTTTCAAGCCGCATGAAAACATTCATGCGAGCTTTGTTGTGGATGGTCCCCTTGTGTGGTCCTGGAACCCCGCCGCTCAGTCCCTGAGGAAGAAATGATGCTGGTCGGCGACCTGTTCGTACTCCTCCAGCCGGGCCTGCGTCCGCTCCGGATCCGCGTCCGTCATGGCCTGCAGGAGCGCCGAGCACATCACGCCCGGGGCTGCGTAGGAGTCGAATACCAGGCGCGATCCGGTCCCGGTGGCGAAGGCGACGTCGGCCTCGTCCGCGAGCGGCCCGAGCGCCAGGTCGGTGATCAGGGCGACCTTGAGCCCGGCGCCCCGCGCCACTCGCACGGCCGTCAGGGTCTCCTGCGCGTGCCGGGGCATGGAGAACGCGAGCACCCAGGTGCCGCCCGCCTCGCGCGACTGCAGCAGCGCGTCGTAGGCGACGCTGCCGCCCCGTGTCACCAGCCGTACGTCCGGGTGGATCCGGCGGGCCGCGTAGGCGAAGTACTCGGCGAGCGAGACGGAGATGCGCAGGCCGAGGATGGTCAGCGGTGCCGACGACGACAGCTTGCGGCCGATGTCGATCACCAGGTCCGGGTCGGCGAGGTCCCGCCGCAGGTTCTCCAGGTTCTCGATCTCGGCGTCGACCGCCGCCTGCAGCTCGTTGCCCCGGTTCTCCTCGGCCGGGCCGCCCGCGAGGGTGCCGAGCGCGATCGACTGGAGCTTCTCCCGCAGCGCCGGGTAACCGCTGAAGCCGACCGCCGAGGCGAACCGCGTCACCGAGGGCTGGCTCACGCCGACCCGGTCGGCGAGATCCGTGATCGACAGGAACGCCGCCTCGGTGATGTGCTCGATCAGGTACTGGGCGATGCGCCGCTGGCCAGGGGACAGCCGGGGCCGGTCGAAGAGCGTCCGCAGCTGGGAGGACGGGGAGACCTCCGCTTCGGGTGCGGCCTTCCCCGAGGTGATCGCGGATGCCTGTGCGCGTGTCTGCTGCGGCGATGGCACCGGTGCGCCTCCTTCGTCTCCCACGAACGTTCAACATAGCCCACGCACCGAGGTGACCAGGGCTTCCTCGAACAGCACATGAGGTGCCCGGAGCGTGGATACCCGGGCGCCGGGCGGGAACCCGCCGTCGCACAAGATCCCGAGAGGAGCCACCGTCATGACCGTCCCCGAGGAGAACCGGCCGAAGACGCAGACCACGGAGGAGATCCTGGAACACCAGGACGAGAACCGGTCCCGACCGCCGGGCGCGACCGGACGCACGCTGCGCGAGGCCCTGGAGGAGGCCGAGGTGCGCCCCGACGACTACGACGAACGGTAGGACGCACCCCCGGCCGCCCCGACCGAACCGACGACGCTCCGGCAGGTGAGACCGCATGGGCGCACTGAGTGCGCTGGAAGAGACACTGGAGAACCGATGGGAGGCCCTGTGGGCACGGGTCCTCGACAAGGAACCGGTCGAGGTCCTCGACGCCCTGCGACGTGAGTGCGACGACAACGCCGTGGTGTGCCGCGAGGGCCGCGTCATGGTCCCCAACGCCTACGACGTGGAACTCGCCGACGAGGTACACGACCAACTGGCCAGCCACAGCACGCACGTGTGCCAGGCCCTCACCGACGGCCTGGCCCGCCACGCGGAACGCAGGGGCTACGAGTTCGCGGGCCCGCTCGCGGTGCACGTGGCGCGGTGCCCCGAGGTCCCCAACGGGCGCTATCGCGTGGCCAGCCGAGTCATGCAGCACGTGAGCGTCGACGGCTTCTTCGACGCGGCGCATTGAGAAGCGCGTCTTCAGGGGCGCGGGGCCGATTCGATGCGCGGCTCCACCGCGTGGGCGCGACCAGCCACGACGCAATCGCACACGACACTGAACGAACGCTCAACGGCGATAGATCGTGATCGAGTGCCCGACGTCGTCAACGGGGCGGCTGCTGTCGATCAACTCGGCCAGCCGCCCCGTCGCTTTCGCAGCCGCGGAGTCCGACACGACCAGCAACCCCCGCACGTCACCGACCGGCACCCCACGTGGATCGGCGGCCTCGACGCCGTAGGCCACCGGCACCCCACTGCCCTTGTACACCAGCCACACCCGCTCACCCGGATACCGCTCCCGCAGCCGCTCGGAGAGCCGCCCGAGGTCCTGCCCCCAGTCCACGTTGGAGTCGTGCAACCGCTCCCGGGTCCTGCCCGGCCCGCCGAACGCCTCGTTGGAGTAGGGCAGGTAATAGGGGTACGTACGCAGCGAACTGACCGCGACGAACGTCACCAGCACCCCCACCGCGACGGACACCCACCGCCGCCGCACGACAAGAACGCAGCCCGCCGCCACCGCGAGAAACAGCGGCAGGAAGAGGGCGTACCGCGTGCCGAAGTCCCGAGCCGCCTCCATGGCCGCCGCCAGGAGCACCAGGGGTGCGGCGAGCACATAGGGCGCGGCCGGGCGCAGTCGGCCTGCCGCGAGCACAACGACGGCCCCGGCGCCCCACAGCGCGAGCATCCCGAGCGGTGTCTTCACCAGCAGCGCGGCAGGCAGGTAATACCAGAGCGGGCCCGAGTACAACCGGCCGAAGAGAAAGCCCTGCCACGGCCGGTTCTCCAGGCCGAACTGGACGCGCATACCGTCCCGGTACGCCTCCGGGAACGGCAGCATCTCGACCAGCAGCCCGCGCAGGCCCCGCACGGTCGGCACATGCTGCTCCGGCACCCAGCGCAGCCTCGGATCGACCACCACATACGTGGCCCACACGACCGCGACAGCGGCCAGGGCCACCACACCCGCGCCCGCGACCGCCCGCACCAGAACCCGGCCCCGGCTGCCTGCCGACGCGTGCCACACCGACACAGCGGCCAGTGCCATGAGAACCGGTACGGCAGGGAGTGTGCTCATCTTCGTGGCCAGGGCCATCCCGAGCGCCAACCCGGCGAGCGGCACGTACGGCCGGGGTCGGCTGCGGGCCCGCCACAGCAGCCACGCCGAGGTCAGCACGAACCCGGCGGCCGGCACGTCGAGTGTGGCGAGCGAGCCGTGTGCGATGACATCGGGGGAGAAGCAGTACAACGCAAGTGCGGCCAACGCCCCCGCTGCCCCGGCCAGTTCACGGGCGAAGGCGAACACGACCAGTCCGAACAGCAGCGTCAGCGCGATCACGGGGAGGCGGGCCCACAGCATCAGCCGCCACGGGTCGTTGCCCGACTCGTAGAGCAGGTGCCGCCCCAGCCTGCCCTGGTCTGAGGTGAAGCCCGGGTCGACGTGCGGATCCGCGAGGGCCACCCCGGCGCCGATGACCAGCTTGCCGAGCGGCGGATGCTCGGGGTTGTGGCGCAGCCGGTGCTCGTGCACGTACTCGGCGGCCGCGCCCACATACACCGGTTCGTCGATCGTCGGGGTCTGCTGCACGGCGGTCGTGACCATCGCGAAGGCCATCTGTGCGAGCAGCACGACCACCAGGAGCGGCACCGGCCACCGTCTGCCGGGCCGTCGCGTCGCCCCCGCCGTCGACGGGGGCGGGAGCGACAGTGGCCGCGGGACGGCGGGAGCGGTCCAGAGGTCCCTCATGGACCCACTCTGCATCAGCCCCCGCCGCGCACGGCGTTATCGCCGCACGAGTCGTACCGACAGACCCTCCGACGTGTGCACGGGCACGGCCCGCAGCGTGTCGGAATCCAGCTCGACGCGGTCGAACCCGCCCCGCAGCGCCGGAGTGGACAGCACCGGGACGATCGTGCCCCGCCACCGGCGGGCGCTCGGTGTCGAGCCGCAGCGACAGCACGCTGCCCCGGCCCAGCACCACCCGTCGGTTCACCGTCAGCGCCGGGCCGTGGTTCTTGCGGAGCAGCAGCTCCAGCGTCGACTCGCCCTCCTGGACGTAGGACCCGCGCACCCGCAGGACCTCGTCCGCGCGGAGCGTGCCGCCCGCGACCCGGACGTCGCCCTCTCCCAGGGCGCCCGGCGACGCGGCGACCAGCACGCCGTCCTCCACCACGGTCCCGCCGTGGTAGCGGTTGTGACCCGTGAGGGTGAGCGTGCCGCTGCCCCGCTTGGTCAGCCCGCCGTCGCCGCTCTATGTCGTTGCGCCAGCTGTCGGCCGCGTGGAAGCCGCCCGCCGCCGCGTCCAGTGCCACGGTGACGTCGCGGTCGAAGGCGCCGTAGCCGTCCGCAGCCGCGAACAGGTTCAGCCGGCCCCACTGCTCGAAGCCGTCCAGCAGGACGTACCCGGAGGGCAGCGCGGTCGTCCGCAGCACCTCGCGCCGCTGGGCCGCGTCCAGGTAAGGCAGCCGTGTCTCCAGCAGTACCTCCGCGCCCTTCGGCACGGTCAGGGGGTCCTTGCGGCCGCGGCGGGGCAGGACGTAGGTCAGCTTGGGCTCGATCGCACGCGCGTTGGCGTCCCGGTCGGCGTACGGGTCGCCGGCGTCCGCGAGTGCGCGTAAGTCGTACAGCGTGTCCGGCCGTCGTGCCCGTCTTCTGCGTGAAGTACGCCAGCGCCTGGGCGCGTGCCGCCGCCTTGAGCTCCGCGTTCGCCGGGTCGGCCAGCGTCGGCGGCGGCCAGGGCGGTGGCCATGATCCGGCCGCCGAGGACGTCGACGGTGGAGTGCATGCCCGACATGATCCGGGTGTGGCTCAGTTCGAAGCGCACGCGTCACGAGCTCCTGGAACCGCTCGGGCACCGCGTACGCGTAGGCGAGTCCGGCCAGGTGGAAGGCGTTGGTGTGGCCGCTGGGGAAACCGCCGTCCTCCTTGGGGTCCTCGCAGCGCTGGCGCAGCAGCTGCGCGGCGACGATCACCTCCGAGTCGTACACCGGGTAGCCGAGGGCGTCCTTCGTACCGGTGTCGACGACCTCGTTGTTCTCGTTCATCCGCCACGGACGCGGGTACTGGAAGGCGAACTTGGCCGGGTTGCCCGAGGCGAACGGCCCGCGCACGGTGTCGACCAGCTTGGCCACCTTGCCGAGCTCCGAGTCGTAGGAGCCCGCGCCGAGCGCGGATCCGGCCGGGGCATCGGCGGGCACTGCGTCGTTGATCTTGCCGGCGGGTGTGCCGTCCGGGGCGCTGGTGATCGACGTGACCGCCTTGGCGCCGGTCTTGTACAGGTCGGCGAGCGGGCCGAGAGCGGCGATCATGGCGTAGCTCTGGTGCTGGCGGTCGATAGAGGAAGGCCTCCTTCGCCTGTGCCTCGGTGCGGGCCGTCGGTGATCCGGGCGCAGTAGCGCATGTTGGCGCGCAGCACCTCGCGGTCCAGAGCCCGGCCGGTGTCCCAGGCGCCGCCGGTCTTCCACACCTTCGCCATGCCGCCCAGGATCCGGACGACCGCGTTGGTCTCGGGGGTCTGGTTCGCGGTGACGTTCGACTTGTAGTCGTCGACGAACGCGACGGGACCGGTGGCGGCCTTCGCGTCCGCGGCGGTGAGCCAGCGTGGCGAAGGCCGGCGCGGCGAGCAGGCCCGCCGAGGCCCCGAGGGAGGTCTTGAGGAAGCCCTCGCCTGTCGACGGTCGCGGTGGTGCGGTGCCCGGCTGATGACGGCATGGTGCGCCTCTCTTGAGTTCTACGACGGGTGCGTTCGGCCGCTGACGGCCGGGGGTGATGCAGCGTGTGTGACTCAGGGTGCCTTTGGCGACTTCTGTGGCACCTGTTGCGTACGAGCGAAGATCTACGGCCGTGCTGTGACCCTTCGGAGAGGGAACGGCCACGGGCCGGTGTCCGGAACGTGAACGGCGGCCGCCCGGCTCACAGGAGCGAACGGGCCAGCGCCACCGCGCCCTCGACCGGCGGCACCCGCAGCGGCTGCGGCCGGGCTCCGGGCAGGGCTTCGGCGAGAGCGGAGGTGAATGCCTCGTACAGCGCGGGCTGGGCGAGCACCGTGCCGCCCGCCACCACCACGTCGTCCACGGCGACCCCGCGCGCGGGCGAGCCGTGCGACGAGCGCGGCGAGCGCACGGCCGCCCTCGGTGATCACGGCCCGGGCGAGCGGCGAGCCCGCCTCGGCGGCGGCGAACACCACGGGGGAGTGCCGGCCCCACTCGGCGGAGACGTCCGTGGCGGCCTCCAGCGCCGCGCCGAGCGCGGGCACCTCGGCCACACCGAACGCGGCGACCAGCCCGGCTGCCAGCGCGTCGGGATCCTCGCCGCGGTCATGGGCCGCCCAGACGGCCCGCGCGGCCTCGCGGACGAGGCCGGCCGCGCCGCCCTCGTCGCCGAGTGCCGCACCCCAGCCGCCGACCTGGACCGGGTCGCCGCCGGGCAATCGCCCCACCGCGACCGAACCGGTGCCGGCGACCAGACCGACGCCCTTCTCCAGCCCCGCGGCCGGGACGAGCAGCTCGGCATCGCCCACGACCAGCGCGGGCACCCCCAGCCGCGTCCTGAAGCGCGGCCCGGATCCCTTCGCACTGGCGTGGTGTCTCGCAGGCGTGACCGCCCACGGCGACGGCGGACGGGCGCGTGCCGGCCGGCAGGGCGTCGTGCGACCAGAGCGGCCAGCCAGTCGGCGGCGGGCCCGGGGTCGTGCGGCCGCCAGCCGCGTACTGCTGCGGACACGGTCGACGACGATCCCGCCGCCCGTGAGGGCGCGCAGATGCGTCTTGGTGCCGCCCACGTCGATACCGACCGCGTAAGGCGTGGAGTCCTGCACGGGTCCTCTTTCGTCGTTGCGCAGGTCACGGCGACGGCAGGCGAACCGCGCGTCGGACCACGGCAGTTGAAGAGGTAGGGAAGCCCCGGGACGGGCTTCTGCGGATCACGGCAGGCGAGTACCGTGAAGTTCGTTAGGAAGTTAACTAACGAAGTAGGGTGCGTCAAGAGGCACGGAATTCCCGATGCCGCGCGACCCTGCGGACCGTCCGGCACGGCCGCGAGCACGACCTGGGGAGACCATGCACCTGAGTGAGAGTGCACGTGTGGTGTTCGACGTACTGGCCGGGGCGGGCACGGCCACCCGCCCCCAGCTCGGCGGCTGGTGCGCGGCCTTTCCAAGCCGACCGTCTCCTCCGCCGTGGCCGAACTGGAGGCCGTCGAGCTCGCCGCCCACTCCGGGCGGGCCTCCGGCGGCACCGGCCGCAGCGCCGCCGTCTACCGGCTCGGCCCCGCCGCGGGCGCCGTGCTCGCGGTCGACCTCGGGCCCGCCAGGACCCGGGTGCGTGGCTGCGCCCTGGACGGCACCCTGCTCGCCGAGGGCACCGGCTCCCGCGCGGACGCGGCCGAGTACCGTCCGTGAGGTCCTCGACGCGTTGCCCGGCGGAGCCCCGCTGCGAGCCGTCGTCGTCGCCGTCGGTGACGTCACCACACGCGACGGGGAGGGCACCGGGGAACGCCCGGCGACCGCCAAGGCCCGCCCCGTCTTCGACGCCATGGCCGTCGCCCTGCCCGAGGGCGTGCCCGTCCACCTGGAGAACAACGTCAACTGCGCCGCGCTCGCCGAACTGCACGAGGGCGCCGCCGTCGGCCGCGAGACCTTCGGCTACCTGCGCATCGGCGTCGGCATCGGTCTCGCCGTCGTCATCGGAGGCCGGGTGCTGCGCGGTGCGAACGGCGCCGCCGGTGAGGTGGCCCGGCTGCCCTACCCCTGGGACGAGAGCCGCGCCCCGCATCACGAGGGCCTGGAGCAGCGCATCGGGATCGCGCACCCTGCTCCGCCGGGCTGCCGAGACCTGGCAGGACGCCGACGGCCCCCGCCCGCGCACCGCGGAGCGGCTCCTCGCCCTCGCCGGGCAGGGGCATGCCACGGCCCGTGCCGTCCTCGCCTCGCACGCCGCGGACGTGGGCCGACTCGCCGCCGCCGTGCCGCCGTGCTGGACCCCGGGCTGATCGTGCTGGGCGGCGGCACCGGCGCGGATCCGCAGCTCCTGCCCGGTGTGCGGGCCGAGCTGGCCCGGCTGAGCTGGCCCACCGAGGTGGTCAGCAGCGTGGTGGGGGACACCGGCACGGTGGCGGGTGCCAGCAGGCTGGCGGTCGCCCATGGAATTCAAACCGTGACCGGAGCGGTGCAGGCGAAGCATTGACGGCTGCGCCATCGGTCTGCCAATGTCCGGACAAGCGCTTTCTGAGTCGGCCGGGACGCCGACTCCGGGTGAGCCTCCCGCCCGTACACGAAGTACGGCAGTCGCACGAGGGCGTGCTTGTGCGACGTCGGCCGTCATGGCCGGGGACCCCACCCGTCAAGGCGACGCGGCCGGGCGAGGCCGTGCCCCCGGAAAGCGAAATTTCCTGCAAAATGCACCCGTGCCGCCTCGGCTGGCGCCGTGCTTCTTCCGCTACGACGAAAAGGGATTGAAGATGACCAGTCTGGGTGTGCGGCGCTCCCGCCGGCTCGGCCGCGGCGGCATACGCCGCGTTGTTCCCCTCGCTGCCGTGGCCACGGCAGGTGCCCTTCTGCTCTCCGCCTGCGGGTCGGGGTCCGACTCGGGCGGGAACGCCAAGTCGCTGACCTTCTGGATCTCCACGGTTCCCGGGCAGGACGCGGGCTGGAAGAAGATGGTGGCGCAGTACAAGAAGGAAACCGGCGTCAAGGTCAAGCTCGTCAACATCCCCTACGACGGTTACCCGACGAAGCTGCACAACGCCGCGCAGGCGAACTCCCTGCCCGACGTGGCGGCCGTGCCGGCGCTGGACCCGATCTGGGCGAACAAGCTGATCGACCTCAGGTCCATCGCCAACAAGAAGAGCAACAAGATCAACGCCAACTTCCTCGCCAAGGACTCGTCCGGGAAGGTGCTGTCCATCCCCTCGGACGTCACCGCGTCCGGCATGTTCATCAACAAGACGCTGTTCAAGAAGGCCGGCGTCTCCTTCCCGGCCTCGCCCCAGAAGACCTGGACCTGGACCGACTTCATCAAGGCGGCGGACAAGGTCCGCGAGAAGACCGGCGCCAAGTACTCCCTCACGTTCGACCAGTCGCCGTCCCGGCTGCGCGCCATGGTGTACGAGAAGGGCGGGAAGTACGTCCACGCGGACTCCTCCGGCAAGTTCTCGGTCGACGCGGCGACCAAGAAGGCCGTGAAGACCTTCGTCGGATGGAACGACGACAAGACCATGCCGAAGTCGGTGTGGACCAGCGGCGCCGACCCGTCGGCCATGTTCCAGAGCGGTGACGTGGTCGCCTACTGGTCCGGCGTGTGGCAGGTCCCCGCCTTCGCGGAGAGCATCAAGAAGTTCGAGTGGGCGAGCGTCCCGACCCCCGCCCAGCCGGTGCAGGCCAGCGACGTCAACAGCGGCGGCATGACGGTGGGCTTCAACAACAACGCCGCCGCGGCCGACGCCGCGACGAAGTTCCTGTCCTGGCTGTACGAGCCGGCCCACTACCAGGACGCTGTGTGAGACGTCCGGGTTCCTGCCGGTCGAGAGCGGTCTGAACCCGAAGTACCCCTTCAAGTCCGAGGCGGCGCAGGCGGCGTTCAAGCTGTACAACGAGTCGATCCCGCTCTACGCCCCCATCTCCGGCTACTTCAACAGCGCGCAGACGAAGTGGGTGCTGAAGGGCAAGAGCCTCCCCGAGGACCCGACCAAGACGGAGCTCGGCAAGGCGATCAACGGCCAGCAGTCGTCCGACAAGGCCCTGCAGAACATCGTGGACGTCTACAACCAGCAGGTCGGCGGCTGAGCGCAGGCCGGCAGGCCCGGGCGGCGGGGTCGAGACACCGCCGCCCGGCCTCGGGCGCCCACGTGATGCCGGGCTCATGGCCTGAGCCCACAGGAACCCATTCCACCAGCACGGAGTCAGGAAGATGACCAAACGCGCCTCGGACGTGTCCGCGAGCCCGCCCAGGAGACGCAGTAAGTACACCCTTGCGCCGCTCGTTCTCATCGCGGCCAACGTCGTGCTCTTCGCGCTGTTCTTCGTCTGGCCGGCGGTGATCGGGCTCGTCTACTCCTTCACGAACTACACGGGCGTAGGGGTGTTCCAGTTCGTCGGACTGGACAACTACCAGAACCTCTTCGGGGACTCCACCTTCTACGACGCGCTGACCCGGACGCTGCTGTACGCCGTGCTCTTCGTGCCGCTGAACTTCGTGTTCTCGCTGCTCATCGCCAACGTGGTGGTGAGCAAGCATGCCAAGGGCGCGTCGGTCGCCCGCGTCATCTTCTTCATCCCGTGGCTGCTGTCGCCCATCGTCGTGGGTGTCCTGTGGCGGTGGCTGTTCGGTGAGAACTTCGGACTGGTCAACTACCTCATCGACGAGCTCGGCGGGCACGCCGTTCCGTGGCAGTCGAACGCGGACCTGTCGCTGCTGCGTGGTGGTCATGGCGGCGTCCTGGGCCTGGACGGGCTTCTCGATGCTGCTGTTCATCGCGGCGATCAAGAACGTACCGGTGTCGTACTACGAGGCGGCCTCGCTCGACGGCGCCGGCCCGTGGCGCCAGTTCTTCCACATCACGCTGCCGAGCATCGCGCCCACCTCGTTCATCGTCATCCTGCTCAACACGATCAACGCGATGAAGGAATACCCGGTGTTCGTCGCCCTCAACAACGGCGGACCCGGAACGTCGAACAACCTGCTGGTCCAGTACATCTACGAGACCGGCTTCAAGCGGGGCCAGATCGGCTACGCGAGCGCCGCGTCATTCGTGCTCATGCTCATCCTGATGGCCGTCGCGATCATCCAGCTGATCGTCAACCGGCGGGTGGAGAACCGATGACAACCACAGACATGCCACGCCCGGCCGACGCCGGCGGACGGGCCGTCTCCAAGAAGCGGCCCCGCGGAGCGGCCACCGGTGGGCTCCGGCAGGCGGTGTCCGCGACGACACTGCTGTGGCTCCTGGCGTGCCTCTACGGGCTGCCGGTGCTGTGGTTCATCCTCAGCTCCCTCAAGCCGGCCAGCGACCTGTTCTCCTATCCGCTGACGCTGGTTCCGCACAACCCCACCCTGTCGGGTTTCAAGGCAGCGTGGGACAGCGCCAACTTCTCCCAGTACTTCATCAACACGACCATCGTGTGCGTGATCACGACGATCCTCACGGTGGGCGTCAGCTGCTGCACCGGGTACGCGCTGGCCAAGTACGACAACAAGTGGCTCAAGGTCTTCTTCCTCTGCATCCTGGCCACCACGATGCTGCCGTCCGAGGTCATGCTCGCCCCGGAGTTCCTGGTCGTCCGCGACCTCGGCCTCTACAACTCGTTCGCCGGCATCATCCTCCCGGCCGTGCTCACCGCGACCGGATGCTTCATGTTCCGCCAGTTCTTCCTGACGGTTCCCGACGAGCTCGTGGAAGCCGCCCGCATCGACGGCGCCCGTGAACTGTCGATCTTCCTGCGGATCATGGTGCCGCTCTCCCGGCCCATCATGCTGACCCTCGCCATCCTGTCCTTCCAGTGGCGGTGGAACGACTACATCTGGCCGCTGCTGATGCTCAACGACCCCAACAAGTTCACCGTGCAGATCGGCATCCAGAGCATCGTCGGCGCGCAGAACATCAACTGGTCGGTACTGCTCGGCGCATCGGTCATCTCCATGATCCCTCTGATCGCCATCTTCCTGGTCTTCCAGCGCTACGTCATGGGCGCCGACATCAATGCCGGACTGAAGGACTGACCGTGCCCACGGCATGGCCACCTCAGGCATGAAGGGCTGATCCACCCGTGCACCTCCCTCACCAGCGCGGCCCGTTGCACGACCTCCCGGACACCCCGGAGGCGTACGACGCCGTGCTCGCCGACGTCACCGAGCAGGCCCTGGCCCGCATGACGCCGGAGGGCAACCTCGAACACCCCGACTGCGTCGACGACATCGGCGACACTTCGCTCGGAATCACCTCCCTGCTGGCCCTCGCCTGGCAGCGGAGCAAGGACCCCCGCCTGCCGGAGGCGGTACGCCGCAGCCTCGCCTTCCACCTGGACGAGCGGGTGTACACCGAGGACAACCCGGGCTACCCCAACCTGCGGGCCCGCGACACCGGCCTCCCGTACGCCCGCTACACCCTGGCGGCCGGCGCACACCCCATCGGCGACTGGCCGAGCACGGTGTGGGCCCTGCTCCAGGCGGTCGACGTCCTGGACGCGGCGGACGGCCTCGTCGACGACGGACAGCGTGCCCGGCTCATCGAGGTGGCGCACGGCTACTGGCGCTGGCTGACGGAGGCGACGTTCTTCAACCCGCAGGAGGCCGGCAACCAGGCGATCGGCTGCGTCGTCGGCGGCCTGATGCTGGCCCGTCACCTGCCGTCCCCGCAGGACGGCGAGTCGGTGCGGCGACAGGCGATGCGGCTGTACGAGGACGAGATCCGCGCCCACCGGGTCCGCGACCGGGGCGCGCTCCTGCCGCCCGAGCACGGCGGCGCCTACGACAACAACTACGGCCCGATCTCCCTTTCCTTCCTCGCCCAGGCCCACCGGGTCAGCGGCGAGGAGATCTTCGCCGAGGACGGCGACGCGTTCGCCCGCTACCTCGACGCCCGCCTGACGAACGGCGGCTTCGACAACGGCGGCCCGCGCTACAGCGAGCAGCACTCCGCCTTCGAGTCGGTGCTGGGCCTGCGTTACTTCAGCGCCCGCATCGGCTCCGACCTCGGCCGCTACCGGGGCGACAGCCGCTGGGCCCGGCACGCGTGCAAGGCGGACGGTGAGGTCGACGGACACTTCGCGTGGATGCTGGTCTGGCAGATCCAGGACCCCACGCGCTGGCACCGCACCCCGTCGACGACTGCGGCCCGTCACCATCTGCGCGCCGGCACGGTGTCGGTGGCCTTCGACGACCGCATGACCCCCTCACTGGTCGAGGCCGCGGGCACCTACTACCTGTCGGCGGCCGTGGGCCGTCAGCACGGTTTCGGCCCGGTGACCGACGGCTTCCTGATGTGCCGCCCGATGGGCGAGGTCCGTGTCCGCGACCTCACCGCCGACGGACTGACGGCCAAGCTGGTCACCAAGCCGGTCGTCGGCCGCGACCACGTCCTGCGCCATGTCCGGTCCCTGTACGTCACCGACGGCACGAGTCTGTGGACGACGGTCGCCGTGGAACGGCTCCCTGGCACGCCGTATCTGCTCGCCGGACTGCCCTACGCCGCCGACGACGGCGACCGGGTCCGCAGGACCGCCGAGCCCCGGGCGACGGCGGCGGGCGCGCTACGGCTGACCCACCCGGCCCCGGGCGACCCCCACCACTTCGACGCCCGCACGGACATCACCCAGGAGCAGGCCGCCTTCGCCCTGGCCGCCGACCCCCGCGGCTACGGCAACCCCGACGAGGGCTGGCGCCACCTGCTCAACTCGACCGCCCTGGAAGCCGAACCGGTCGCCGGCGCACCCGAGGACCTGCATGTCTTCGCCGTGCGCTACGGCCCGGACGACGACGCGTTCACCCCCACCTTCGAGTGCGCCGGGCCGGGCCTCAGGGTCCGCACCGAGGCGTTCACGGCCGTGATCGGAGACGCGGCGGGCGACGCCGCCGGGGAACCGGAGCTGACCCTGTCCGCGTGAGGCGGCCTGCCGTACCTGTCACCCACGGCCTTGCGGCGGATGGGGCGGCCACGGCCCGAGGCCGGGCAGCCCCTCCGCCGCCAGGGGCAGGACGGCGGGTGTGCGGCCGGCCATCCAGGCGGCCAGGTCGCGCACCCGTCCGGTGACCACCGTGCCGGTCCGGTCGCCGGTGAGCCATTCCCGGGGCAGGTCCTCGGCGCGCACGCTCGTGCCTGACGGCAGCCTGCAGAGCAGGAAGTCGACGGCGTGGCAGGCCAGTTCCTCGGGCCAGTCCTCCGGCCGCACACCGAGGTCCAGGTCGACCATGTGGATCCAGGCCTCGCGCCAGCGGGCGAAGACGGTCGCCGAGATGTCCGCGTTGCGAAATGTCACGGGACGGCTCCAGTCGGTGTGGCCGACGCGCTCCCAGACCTCCTCCAACTCGGCCGTGCGGGCGACGAGTTCGGCGCGGTGCGCAGCGGCACTGCGGCCCGCGTCGGCGTCGATGATCGCGTTGCGCTCGTCCACGCCACCGTCGTAGCCGGGCACGAGCTCCCCGCGCAGGGCGTGTTCCGCGAGGCGGGCGAACATCCGGGCGTTGTCGGTGAGATGAGCCAGGACGTGTCCGCGCGACCAGCCCGGAAGGGCGGACGCCGCACGGACCTGCGCGTCGTCGAGCGGGGCCACCAGACGTGCCAGCACACGGTGGGCCTCGATCACCTCGGTCACGGGAGGTCGCACGAGTCTCTCCTACGCCTCGGCGGCCGGGTTCACGACGGCAGGTGCCTGGGCGGCGAGTTCGCCGAGCGGATCACCGCTGAGCCGGCACACCTTCCACTCGTCGAGAAGCTCCACCCCGAGCGACTTGTAGAAGTCGATCGTCGGAGTGTTCCAGGCCAGCACCCACCACTCGAAGCGGTCGTACCCGCTGCGCCGGCAGGTCGCGGCGAGGGCCGCGAGCAGAGCCTTGCCGTGCCCCGCGCCCCGGGCCTGCGGGCGTACGTACAGATCCTCCAGGTGCATGCCGCGCGTGCCCGTCCAGGTCGAGAAGCGCGGAAACCACAGGGCGTAGCCCACGGCCCCGCCCGTGTCGTCGTCCTGCGCGATCAGCGCGAAGGCGGCCGGATGCTCGCCGAACAACGCCTCGCGCAGCTGCTCCTCGGTGGCCCGGGCCTGCTCGACGGCCCGTTCGTACGCGGCGAGTTCGCGGATCATCGACCGGATATCGGGAATGTCGTTCACGGTGGCGGACCTGATCATGCGGCCGATCATGCCTCATCGGGGCAGGGCCCGGCAGCACGTGCGGTGGGGCAGGTACGGCCGGCCGGCGAGTTCCGAGGCACCTCCCGCGTTGTTCAGGCTTCCACGCGCGGCAGCGCGGACTCCGGCACCACCAGGTCTGCCCGGTCCCGGGTCGCGGCGACCAGCTCGGCGTTGGGCTGGTCCGAGCGCCGGACCCACGCCACCGCCTCCTCGTTGCTCTTGCCGAACTCCTCGTGCCGGGCGACCAGTCGGCGGACGCGCTCCGCGCTCGGGGAGCTCGCAGAACCACACCTCGTCGAGCCGGTGGCGGACCCGGGCCCAGGCGCCGGTGTCCAGCAGGAGGTAGTTGCCCTCCGTCACGACGAGCCGGGCCGTCGGCGGCACCGGGATGGCCCCCGCGATCGGCTGCTCAAGGACGCGCTCGAAGCCCGGGCGCGTACACGATGTCGTCGTCGGGTCTCCTCGCGCAGCCGCCGCAGCAACGCCGCGTACCCGGCCGCGTCGAACGTGTCGGGCGCGCCCTTGCGGTCCCTGCGGCCGAGCCGTTCCAGTTCGGCGTCGGCGAGGTGGAAGCCGTCCATGGGGACATGCGCGACCCAGGGTTCGACGGATCCGTTCAGTTCCCGGACCAGGTACTCGGCGAGCGTCGACTTGCCCGCGCCGGGGCTGCCCGCGATGCCGAGGATCGCGCGCCGGCCGTCCCCGGGGAGGGCGCGGGCGCGGTGGACGAGGTCGTCGAAGGTGAGCGGCACACAGCAGAGTGTGCCACTCCGCGCCCGGACCGTCCGGAGCGCGGGCTTCGAGACCCTCCCGCTCCACTGACCCCCTCGCGCCCCGTGAGTGTGGCGTGCGCCACTCACTGGGGATCTCCGGGCGGGGAACCGGTCCTGTATGACGCAGCTCGGTCTTCCCGAAGACATCCACGCCTGCCTCTTCGACCTCGACGGCGTCGTCACCAGGACGGCCGTCGTGCACGCGGCCGCCTGGAAGGAGATGTTCGACGCCTTCCTGCGCGAGCGCGACGGTGAGGACTTCCGGCCGTTCGACGCGGCGACCGACTACGACGAGTACGTCGACGGCCGACCCCGCGCCGACGGTGTGCGCACCTTTCTCGCCTCACGGGGCATCGACCTGCCCGACGGCGACCCGGACGACCCACCGGGCGACCGGACCGTCCACGGGCTCGGCAACCGCAAGAACGAGCTGGTCCTGGAGAAGATCCGCACCGACGGCGTCGAGGCCTACGAGGGCACCCTGCGCTATCTGGAGGCGGTCCGCGCCCACGGCCTGAGCACCGCGATCGTCTCCTCCAGCGCCAACTGCCGGGACGTGCTGCGAGCGATCGGCGCCGAGCACTTCTTCGACGTACGGATCGACGGCGTGGTTGCCGCCGAGCGCAAGCTGCCCGGCAAACCGCGCCCCGACACGTTCCTGGCCGCCGCCGAGGACCTGGGCGTCGAACCGGCCGAAGCCGCCGTCTTCGAGGACGCCCTGGCCGGCATGGACGCGGGCCGTGCGGGCCGGTTCGGATACGTCGTCGGCGTCGACCGCGTCGGACAGACCGACGCACTGTACGCGCACGGCGCCGACGTCGTGGTCAACGACCTCGACGAGCTGGGAGGCCAGGAGTGATCGAGCAGCGGGCGTACGCCGTCGAACCGTGGACCGTGCGCGAGACGGAACTCAACCTCGACGTCCTGGCACAGAGCGAGTCCGTGTTCGCCCTGTCCAACGGCCACGTCGGCTGGCGCGGCAACCTCGACGAGGGCGAACCCCACGGCCTGCCCGGCTCCTACCTCAACGGCGTCCACGAACTGCACCCGCTGCCGTACGCCGAGGCCGGGTACGGCTACCCGGAGTCCGGCCAGACGTCCATCAACGTCACCAACGGCAAGGTCCTGCGCCTCCTGGTCGACGACGAGCCGTTCGACCTGCGCTACGGGCGGCTCGTCACCCACGAGCGGACCCTGGACCTGCGGCGGGGTGTGCTGGAACGGGTCTGCGAGTGGACCTCCCCGGCCGGCTCGACCATCCGCGTGCGCTCCACGCGGCTGGTGTCCCTGACCCAGCGGGCGATCGCCGCCGTGGCGTACGAGGTGGAGCCCGTCGACAGCCGAACGCGCGTCGTCGTCCAGTCGGAGCTGGTGGCCAACGAGAGCCTGCCCGAGCCGGACGGCGACCCGCGCGCGGCCCGGGCGCTGAAGTCGCCGCTGGAACCGGAGGAGGACCTCGCCTCGGGCAGCCGGCTGCGCCTGGTCCACCGCACCCGCCGCAGCGGCCTCAGGGTCGCCGTGGCCGCAGACCACGTCGTCACGGGCCCCGAACGGACCACGACGAGCAGCGAGAGCAACGTGGACGTGTCCCGGCTGACCGTCACCTCCGTCCTGGAACCGGGGGAGCGGCTGCGCGTGGAGAAGCTGGTCGCGCACGGCTGGTCCGGCGTCCGCTCCCGGCCCGCGATGAGCGACCAGGTCGAGGCGGCGCTGGCGGCGGCCGCGCACAGCGGCTGGTGCGGGCTCCTGAAAGAGCAGCGTGCCTACCTCGACGACTTCTGGGGGCGCGCCGACGTCGAGATCGACGGCGACGAGGAGATCCAGCAGGCCGTCCGCTTCGCCCTCTTCCATGTCCTCCAGGCCGGCGCCCGCGCCGAACAGCGCGCCATCCCCGCCAAGGGACTCACCGGCTCGGGCTACGACGGCCACGCCTTCTGGGACACCGAGGTGTTCGTCCTGCCGCTGCTGACCTACACCGCGCCGAAAGCCGCCGCCGAGGAGCTGCGCTGGCGACTCGACACCCTGCCCGCCGCCCGGGAGCGCGCGGCCCAGCTCGGCCTGAACGGCGCCGCGTTCCCCTGGCGCACCATCGAAGGCTCGGAAGGCTCCGCGTACTGGCCGGCCGGCACGGCCGCCTTCCATGTGGGCGCCGACATCGCGGACGCCGTCGTGCGCTACGTGGCGGCCACCGGCGACGAGGAGTTCGAACGCGAGGTCGGCGTGGAGCTGCTGGTGGAGACCGCCCGCCTGTGGCGCTCCCTCGGCCACCACGACGACCGGGGCGCCTTCCACATCGACGGCGTCACCGGACCGGACGAGTACAGCGCGATCGCCGACGACAACACGTACACCAACCTCATGGCCCGGGCGAACCTGCTGGCCGCCGCCGACGCCTGCAAACGCCACCCCGACGAGGCGTCCCGGCTCGGCGCCGACGAGGAGGAGAGCGCCGCCTGGCGGGACGCCGCCGAGGCCATGCACGTCCCCTACAACGACGAACTCGGCGTGCACGAACAGCACGCCGGCTTCACCCGCTACCAGCGCTGGGACTTCGACCGCACGGGAGCGGACCAGTACCCGCTGATGCTCCATTTCCCGTACTTCGACCTGTACCGCAAACAGGTGATCAAGCAGGCGGACCTGGTGCTGGCGATGTACATGTGCGAGAGCTTCTTCGAGGGGTCCTTCGACAGCCGCGACGAGGAGCAGATCGCCCGGAACTTCGCCTACTACGAGCCGCTGACCGTGCGGGACTCCTCCCTGTCGGCCTGCGTCCAGGCCGTCATGGCCGCCCGGGCGGGTCACCTGCGACCTGGCCTACGCCTACACGGCCGAGGCCGCGCTGATGGACCTGGGGGACCTGGAGCACAACACCCGCGACGGACTGCACATCGCCTCACTCGCCGGCACCTGGATGGCGCTGGTCGCCGGGTTCGGCGGCATGCGGTGCGCCGACGGCGCCCTGCGGTTCGCGCCGCGCCTGCCCCAGAGGTTCAGCCGGCTGGCCTTCACGGTGGGGTTCCTCGGCCGGTGCCTGCGCGTGGAGCTGACGGCCGACCGTGCGACCTACACCCTGCGCTCCGGCCCGCCCTTGACGTTCCGTCACCACGGCACCGAGCTGACGGTGAGCGACGAAGCCCCGGTAACCCGCACCGTCCCTCCGCAGAAACAGCGAGCGGCCCCGAGCCAGCCCCCGCACCGCGCCCCGAACGCCCGCTGACGCTCACACCGCGTCAGGCACATGGCCGTATCCCGCCCTGCGCACCCCCGCTCCACGGGTTAGCTTGATCGGGTTTTCCGATCATCAGGGTAAGGGGCGGAACATGGCCGACGGCGGCAACGCCATCCTCGTTCGCAGGCGAAGACGCGAACCGACGGCCGGGTCGGGCACGACCCGCGGGGCGCTCGGCAACCGGCCGCTCGTCGCGGTGGCCGTGGTCTTCACCCTCGCGCAGCTCGTCCTCGTCCGGCCGGTCCTGGGCCTCGGCTGGGACGAGATCGTCTACGTCAGCCAGGTCACCCCGCACACCCCGGCGGCCTTCTTCAGCGCACCGCGCTCCCGAGGCGTCTCGCTGCTCGTGGCGCCCGTGGCGTCCTGGTCGTCGTCCGTTCCGCTGCTGCGCGTCTACCTCGCCGTGCTGTCCGGCCTCGCCCTCTACCTGGCCCTGCGCGCCTGGCGGGGTCTGTTCCCGATGCGTGTCCTGGTCGTGGGCGGCGCCTTCTTCGCCTCCCTGTGGGTGACCCTCTTCTACGGTCCGCAGGCCATGCCCAACTACTGGGTCGCGATCGGCGCCCTGATCTGCGTGGGCTGCTTCCTGCGGGCCCGGGAGACACGTTCCGCCCGGGCGGCTGTGTGGGGTGTCGCGGCGGGTGCCGCGCTGATGGCGTGGATGCGGCCCACCGACGCGGTCTACGTGACCGTGCCGCTGCTCGTGCTCGGGCTGGCGCGCCGCCACCGGCGCCTTCTCCTCGTGCTCGCGGCAGGTCTCGCGGCGGGCGCGGTGCCGTGGGTGATCGAGGCGTATGTCGGCCACGGCGGCCTGGGGCAGCGGCTGTCGGAAGCCTCGCGCATCCAGGGCGGGCTGGGCTGGCACATCGCCGTCGACGACCAGCTGCGCAGCCTGGGCGGCCGGGCCCTGTGCCGGCCGTGCACCGGGTCGATGCCCAACCCCCTGGTCGTCGTCTGGTGGTTCGCCTTGCCCGTACTGGCCGGCCTCGGGCTGGTCGTCGCGGGCCGGGCCCGGCGCCCGGTAGGGACCCTGGTTCCGCTGGCCTGCGCCGCCACGGCCGCACTGCCGTACCTGTTCATGATCGGCTACGCCGCGCCCCGCTTCCTGCAGCCGGCCTACGCGCTGCTCGCGATCCCGGTCGCCGACGCCCTGTGGCACCTGGTCAGGAAGCCCGGTGGGAAGTGGCGGCCGGTGGGCGCCGCGCTGGTCGCACTCGGCCTGGCCGGTCATCTGGCGGCGCAGATCGCCGTCCTGGAGGGCACCGTGGCCCGCAACACCGAGAGCCGCCGCGACTGGGACCGCACCGCCGGCGCACTGCACCGGCTCGGCGTCCGCCCGCCCTGCCTGCTCACCGGTCACGAGTCCATCCCGATCGGCTACTACACCGGCTGTGCCTCGGGCGCGACGTCCGGCAACAACGAGAACACCACCCCGGGGGACGTCCTGCGCACCGCGGACCGTCTCCCGGTCGCCCACCTCGCACCGGCCGACGGCACTGCGCCCCGCTACGCCCGCACCTGGCCCGTCCACCGGATCTCGGACCTTGACGTCCGCGTCGCGCCGCCCCCGCGGCCGCACGGCCCCTGACACCGCACGGGCGCTCCTGTCCCAACTCGCGTTTCCCGTAAGCCCCGTTCAGGTAGGAGTCGATTGACGGCCACGGACGATGGGGGGGGAAGCCGCATGGTGACGGGCGATCACGAGGGGCGACTGGGAGAGGAGTTCTTCACTCCGGGCTCCTCGTCCTTCACCGAGTTCCTGGGGGCCCACCGCCCCGGACTGCTGAGCACCCGCCGGATCCTCCCGGACGGCGTTCGCGTCGAGGGCGCCCCGCACGGCACGACCGTGCTGGCGCTCACCTACCGCGACGGCGTGCTGATCGCGGGCGACCGGCGGGCGACGATGGGCCATCTGATCGCCCAGCGGGACCTGGAGAAGGTACACCCCGCCGACGACCTCACCGCGGTGGCCTTCGCCGGTACCGTCGGGCTCGCGCTTGACCTCGTGAAGCTCTACCAGGTCGAGTTGACGCACTTCGAGAAGGTCGAGGGCGTCCCCATGACCCTCGCCGCGAAGGCGACCCGGCTGGCCACCATGATCCGGAACAACCTGGGCCAGGCCATGCAGGGCCTCGCCGTCGTCCCGCTGCTCGCCGGCTACGATCCCGCGGCCCCCGAGGGCGGCCGGGGCCGCATCTTCGGCTTCGACGTCGCGGGCGGCCGCTACGAGAAGTTCGGCTTCCACGCCGAGGGATCAGGCTCGCCGTACGCCCGGGGCGCGTTGAAGAAACTGTTCCGCCCCGGCATGCCACGGCGTGAGGCGGTCCTGGCCGCCTTGCAGGCGCTGTACGACGCGGCGGACGACGACTCGGCGACCGGTGGCCCCGACATCACCCGCCGCATCTACCCCATCGTGTCCGTCATCACCGAGGACGGTTTCGAGCGGTTGGCCGAGGCGGAGACGGAGGAGCTCAGCCGGGAGATGGTCGAGCAGCGCCGCAGTCGGCCGGACGGACCGAACGCCTCGGTGTGACAGCAGCCGCAGGTCCGGCATCTGCGGAGTTTCCGGTTCCATGGACAAGACCTGTCGCGGGCTTTACTGCACGTCAGTTGCAAGTACCGGAGGATGGCACAAGGCTGTGCAGTGCAGCCGTTCAGCCGAAGGAAATACCCTCCCCCCGATGACGGCCGCCCCTGAGCCCACTCCGCCCCTCCCCGCCCCGGCCTTCGCCCAGCGCACGGCCCGGCACCGCGTCCGTACCTCCATGACGCGGCAGGAGTGGATCAGGGTCGGGGGGATGGCCGCGTTCATCCTGTCCCTGCACGTGATCGGCTGGGCCTTCTCCAAGGCGGTGCGCAAGGTCTACTGCAACCCCACAATCACCGGTCTGTTCGTCACCGTGGCCCTGCTCACCGGCTCGGCGGACCGGACCGCTCGCTGAAAGGCCTCACGCCCCCAGCCGCAGCTCCTTGCGCCACTTGGTGATCTGCTTCTCCGTGTCCCCCGTGTACGACCAGGGCGCGCGGGTCGCGCGCGGGCCCAGCATGCCCAGGAGCACGCCCGCGATGTCCGTGACACCGGCGGAACAGGCCGCGTGCGCCAGGTAGTTGAAGTCGCGGAGTTCACCCGGCGCGATCCCGCTCTGCGTCCGGCTCATGACCCAGCGCTGCCAGGTCCGCCGTACGTCGCTCACGGCACCGTCGTGGTTCCAGTGCTGCGAGAGCCCCACGGCGGAGTGCCTGCCCTCGGCCGCGTCCAGGGCGGAGCGGTACTCCTCGACCCGGGCGTACTGCACCAGCACCGGCAGCGCGCAGCCCGGCGGTGCCACTCCGGCCGCGTCACGGGCGAAGTCGTACATCAGCCCGTGGCTGCCGTGCCAGCGTGCCGAGTAGTAGTGCAGCACCTGGAGGTGCCCCTCGACGCTGTACGGGTCGCGCCGGAGCAACTCGTCCCACCAGCGCGCCAGTTCCTGCCTGCGTACCCCCGACGGATACAGCCGCGCCACCGAGACCAGCGACACCCACGGCGTGGGATCCTCCGGGTAGGCCTCCGCGGCCGTCAGGCAGGCCAGCACCGCGGCGTCGACGCGGTGGAGGTCGATCGGCACGCCCCGCCCCGCGGCGATGGCCAGGTTGAACGCCCGGGCCGTCTCCGTCGCCGCCCGCAGCACCAGGGCGTCGGCACCTCTGGCCTCCGCGGCCAGCCAGGACTCCACCGTCGAGCTGCTCGCACAGGCCTGCGCGAGCAGCCTGATCCGGTGCCCCCGGGCGGGCCAGTCGCGACCGGTGGCGCCCAGCAGGTCCCGCAGCCCCTGCCAGCGGCCGATCACGATGTCCTGGCGGGCGCAGGTGAGCTCGGTGTCCCCCCAGTCGGGGTCGAAGTCGGGAGTGAAACCGCGTCCGTTGCCTCGCGCCATCGGAAGTTCCCCTCAGAAGTCGGTGGAGAGACCCTCGTGGACACGGGCGGCGGCCGCCTGTTCGTCGGGGACGTAGTCCGTCTCGACCGCGCGCGAGGCGTCCAGTTTCGCTGGCCGGTAGTAGTCGCTGCCCTGCCTCCAGTACCAGAGCATCGGGATCAGCCCGACGGCGAGCCCGCCGATGCCGATCGCGATCGCGGCGCTGCTCAGCTCGCCCAGCGACTCGACGAAGACCCAGAACATGAACAGCGCGCCGAGCAGCGGCCACAGCCCGCCGAAGACGAAGTTGGCCGGGGACTTCAGCAGCATCTTCCGATAGGCGACGACCACCGCGAGTCCCGCCAGCCCGTAGTAGACCGCGATCTGCAGTCCGATCGCGGAGATGGCGTCGGAGAGGATGTCGCCCACCGAGCCCAGGGCGTTGGAGGCGATGAGCATCATCAGCGCCACCGCCCCGACCACCACGATCGCCACCCAGGGCGTGTTCCACCTGCGGTGCACCCGGCCCAGCGCGGAGGGCATCGTACGGTCCCGGCCCATCGCGAACAGCGAGCGCGTGACCTGGATCAGCGTCGTCTCCAGCGTGGCGATGGTGGACAGCATCACGGCCGCGATCAGCAGCTTGCCGCCCCAGCCCGGCCAGATCTCCTCGCCGAGCACCGCCAGCACGTTCGCGTCGTTCTCCTCGATCTGCTTCGAGGAGAGGATCACGTTCACCGCGATGGTGAACACCTCGAACAGCAGGAAGACGATGCCCACCCCGATCAGGCCCGCGAGGCCCGTCGTGCGGCGGCTGTTGCGGGTCTCCTCGCTGAGGTTGCTGGTGACGTCCCAGCCCCAGTAGTAGAACGCGGCGATGAGCGCGCCCGACGCGAAGCCCGCCATGCCGTCGAAATGACCGAAGCCGAGCCAGGACCAGTCGAAGGCCCGGGCGTTGCCGGTGTGGAAGAAGGCGAGCACCGCGAAGAGCGCCAGGATGACGAGCTCGACACCCGACATGATCAGCTGCGCCCGGGCGGTGAGCCGGGCACCGCCGAGCACCACGAACAGCATCAGGAGGAACCAGGCCGCACCGACCACCGTGGACAACGCGGTGTTCTCGGCAAGCTTCTCGTCGAAGAGCGCGAGCGTCATCGACCCGGCGGGCAGCGAACCGGCCACCATGAAGATCGTCGTCGAGATCACCAGCGCCCAGCCGCTGATGAAACCCAGGAAGGGATGGAGCGTGCGCCCCACCCATGAGTAGCTGGCGCCCGCGTTCACGTCGATCCGGCCGAGGTAGCTGAAGGCGAGCGCGATGCCCAGCATGGGGATCGCGCAGTACAGCAGGGCGGCCGGACTGGCCAGTCCCACCGCGCCGACCAGGACGGCGGTGGTCGCCGCCAAGGAGTACGCCGGAGCGCTGCCCGCGACCGCCATCACGACGGTGTCGAACGTGCCGAGGGCATTGGCCTGCAGCCCTCTGCCCCTGCTGTTGCTCATGGATGCGCTGCTTTCGGTTGTGCACGACCGGGAGCGGGCAGGCCGACCCGACGGCTTGGGGGGAGTGAGGTGAGACGGGAGGGGCGGCGGATACCGTGCTGCCGCCGCGTCGGCAGTCGGTCACACCGTGTATGCGAGTGATAATAGCCACACTCATTGAGGTTTCAAGATTAACTGGTGGGTAATCTCGCAAACCGCCGCCGGTTTTAACTCCTGTTGGTCCGGGGCACGTTGAGCCGCTCCCGGGCGAACGGCCCGCCGGGACGTCCGGCCGACGGCATCCGTCGAGGTTAGAGCCCGCGTAACGGGAAACGCGGAACGGGCACATGAGACGAACGAGTCGACGCAGCGCGACAGGGAGGCAGAAGTGATGGGCACGGAACCGATGCGCCCCGAACCGATGGCGGACGACGCGTACCAGCCCACCGGTACCAACGAGGAGCAGGCGGACGCCGCGCCGCTGGATCTGCAGGACGCCGTCGACGAACGGACCTACGACGACACTCTCGACGAGGGCTACTCCCCGCCGGAGAAGCCCCTCGGCGTCACCAAGAGCGGCACCACCGCCGCCGAGCAGCACGAGGGAGAGAGCCTCGACGAGCGGCTGTCCCAGGAGGTGCCCGACGTGTCAGCCGGGCCCGCCGGGGACGGCGTGGGCGACAGCCCCGACAGCGACGGCGAACCGGTGGACCCCGAGGCGGGCACCGCCCGCGCCGGCCGCCTGGTCGCCCCGGACGAGGGAGCCCACCCCGACACCACGAAGGAGACCGTCGCGGCCGACATCGGCATCGACGGCGGAGCGGCCGGCGCGGAGGAGGCCGCCGTGCACGTCGTGGAGGACGACGGCACGCTGCCCGAGGACGACGACGGGGCGTGAACCGCCCCGCCGGGAGGTTCACGCCCTCGGACGCGAGGTCACCGGCCCGGCGCGCACCCGCGCCGGGCCGGTGACCTCGCGTCCGAGGGGTGTGTCGGCTACGGCAGCAGCTTCTCGAGCGCGGCCGGTCCCTCAGCCGCCAGCTTGCGCCTGGCCCATTCGAGGTTGTGCGGGGTGAGGTCCTTGCCCGAGGCAAGGACGAGGTCCTCCGGTGACACGTCGGTGCCGGTACGGGCGTGGAGCAGGCGGTCCGGGGTGGCGCGGTCCTCGGGCGGCCGGGACGCGTGGGGCTCTGACGTCGACATGTTCTCTGCTCCTAGGGTCCGGATCGCTGGTGCGGCCCCGGTGCTGAAAAACGGGTCCGCTATCACCATTCACCGCACAAGCGCGGCGTGCATCCGGAGAGCGCAGACGTGGGCCGGGAAGACCCGGGCACCCCGTTCGGACGCTCACCGATGTCGCGTCGCCGTACCCCGGGTGACGGTGGAGCCACGTGTCCCCGCAACCGACAGGAGCTTTCCCATGCGCACACGTGTGACCGCCGCGTTCGGCCTGGCCTGCGCCGCCCTCCTGGCCTGTGCCGGTACGGCGAGCGCCGACGCGGAGGCCGAAGCCATCGCCGTCGGCAGCCCCGGCTTCCTCTCCGGCAACGTCGTACAGATCCCCATCGACATCGATGCCAATATCTGCGGCAACTCGGTCAACTTCATCGGCGCGTTCAACCCCGCGATCGGCAACAGGTGCTCGATCAAGGACTGACGCACCGGTCGTACGGCCCCGCCGGCGGCGGTCCGCGAAGCATCGCGGGCCGCCGTCGGCCGCCGTCAGGGCCCGCCCTGCGGACGGGGCGCGAGCACGAGCATCGTGACGTCGTCCCGTACGTCCGGGCAGTGCCGGACGAGGTCGGCCCACACCCGCTCGGCCAGGGCGGCCGGGTCCTCCCCGGCGAGGCCCGGCAGTCGCTCGGCCAGCGGGTAGAAGACCCCGTCGGCGTCCCTGGCCTCGGTGACGCCGTCGGACGCCAGGAAGAGCCGGTCACCGGCGCGCAGCCGCACCGAGACGACCCGGGGCGCGGTGGCTTCGGCGAGGCCCAGACCGAGGGGGGTGCACGGCTCGATGTCCAGCTCGACGGCACGCCCGTCACGCAGCAGCAGCGGGCCGGACTGCCCGCACGCCACGATCCGCACCACACGGGCGTCGGCGGAGAAGTCGAGCAGCACCGCCGTCGCGAACAACTCGGCGTGCGGCTCGCCCGCCGAGTCCACCACCAGCCTCCGGTCGAGCCGGGCCGCCACCGCCTCCGGGTCCGGCTGGTCCAGCACCGCCTCGCGGAAGGCCCCCAGCAGCGACGCGACCGTGGCGACGGCCGAAAGACCGTGTCCCTGAACATCGCCCATGACAGCCCGTACGCCGTAGGGGCCCGCCCGTACGTCGAAGAAGTCGCCCCCGACCAGCGTCCCGCTCTGCGCGGCCCGGTACAGCCCCGCGCACCGCACCGGCCCGACCCGCTCCCGCAGCGGCGGCACGACGGCCCGCTGTGCGGCCTCGGCGACGGCCCGTTCGGTGACCAGCTGGGCGTCACGCCTGCTGCGGACGAACGAAAGCAGCACGCTCAGCACCGCGACGAAGCACACGGTCAGTAAATCGGTGCTGCCGGGGTCGTTGAGGCTGAAGACCGGGACGCTCAGCACGACCACCGCCAGCGCGCCGAGCACCGCCGTCGCCACCGGTCCGTGTGCGAGCACGGCCAGCGGCGGGATGGCGCCCAGCAGGAAACCGATGTCGAGCGGCTCCGGACTGATCAGCTCCGCCGCGCACACGCCCGCCAGCAGCGCGGACGGCAGCACCCGCGCCCAGCCCGGCGGGGGTGCGCCGCGCAGCCAGCCGCGCCGGTCCCGGTCCCGGCGCGGCAGCCGGCCGCGCACACTGCTCACACCACCACGCTGCTACGCCCGACCGGGCGCCGCACGCCGGGCGGCCCGTGAACCGGCTAGAAGGGCGTGAGCGTCAGCCGGAAGCCCGTGGGGGCCGTGTCCTGGATGTACGAGGCGAAGTCGGCCACGTCGTCGAAGGCGAAGCCGTACGCCTTGCCGTCCTGGGTGGCCGCGTGCATGGCCTTGGCGTAGTGGTTGGTGAGGCCGGCCCGGTAGAAGGCCGCGGCGTCGGTCGTCGGCTGGGCGGCGGAGCTCACCAGTGTCGAGCGGTTGAATCCGGCGCCCAGTACGGCGGCGACCGGCCCGGTCGTCCCGTCGTTGGGGGCGGCGAGCGCACCGTCGCAGAACAGCACGTCCCGGGTGGACGGCTTGCCGAAGGAGACCTCGGCGGGCCCGGTGAAGGACAGCCGCTCGCCGCGCACCCGTCCGGTGAACGTACCGGCGTTGGTGGTCACTTTGAGGTCTCTGCCGGTGTACGTGCTCCACACCTCGTCGATGTGGGGCGCGAAGTAGTCCTCGGCGAACAGGCCGGCGTCCAGGCCGTGGCCGGGGGCGATGATCCGCGTGTCGTCCACCACGAGCCGCGCGAACTCCGGGACCTGCCGCACGGCGGCGAACGCGGCGGCACGCCCCGCGTCGCGCAGCGTCCCCGTCGTCTGGTCCTTCGCGCCGGTCAGCCGGATGCTCAGCGGCACACTGAACATGTCGACCATGGTCGTGTTGCAGAACATCCCCGCGGAGTTGTACGTGAACTCGGCACAGTCGTGCACAACCCCGTAGTTGGGGTCCGAGGCCACCCAGCCCGCGGGGTACTGCAGGGCCGGGCTGCCGGCCCCGTCCGTGACGGCCTTGAACTTGAGCTTCGCGCCCAGCGACACATAGATCCGGCCCGACATGTAAGGCAGGGACAACCGGGTCTCGCCACTGCCGGCCAGGCCGATCGCGTAGTCGGTGAAGCCGTCGGGGCCGTTGTCCGACAGCGCCACCGGGGCCAGGGCGCCGTCGGGAGTGAGACGCACCTGACGGCCGTCCACGTTGCCGACGACGTAGACGTGGACGCTCGCGTTGCCGAAGGATCCGCTGTTGTTGACGAGGGTGAGGGAAAGGGCTGCCTCGGGGACGCTCGCGGTCGTCTCCGCGAGCGCGTGGGGGGCGAGAGCGGCGACGGCGGGTGCGGCGAGCACCGCGCCGCCGAGGCCGGCGAGGAGGGTGCGGCGGGGGAGGGCGCGTTGGTGACGAGGAGTCATGTGGGGGGTCTCCTGGTGTAGGGGCGGGGTGGTCGGTTCGAGAGTCTGAGAGCGCTCTCAAACCGATCCGTGTCACGGATGCTACGGACGGGCAGCACCCCCGCCAACCCGTCCGTCATACAGAAATCCCTTGCCCAAGAGGCCACTTGGGGGCATCGGCCATCGCTCGACCGGCTCTTGAGGGCCACTTGAGCCGAGCCGCCAATTCGATGGACGGTCCGTCGGTGATCCCGTAGCCTGTGGCGCGCCACGCCCCGAAACCCTGGAAGGAGGGCGGAGCCGTGCAGTTCACACCGTTCCAGCGCTCCCTGCCCATCGTCCCGGCGTGCTTCGACTGACCTGACCGGGAGCGCTCTGCGCAGTATGCCTCCCGGAGGAATTCCCCCATGACCGATGTGGTCATCCGCGCGCTCGACACGAGCGACGCCGATCTCTTCGACACCCTGCCCGACCCGCTGGGCGCCCGTGAGGGCCACCGGCTGACCCGGCACCGCCCCGACTGGAAACGGGTGGCCCTGCGCGACGGCAGGGTCGTCGCCCGCGGCGCCTGGTGGGGCGGCCCCGACGACACCGAGCCCGTCAACCTCAACTGGTTCGACGTGGCGGAAGGCGAGGAGGAAGCGGGCGCCGCACTCCTGCGCTCCGCCCCCTGGCAGGTGGAACTCGAACTGAACCTGCCCCCCGGCTGGCGCGACGCCCCGGCCCTGCGCGCCGCCGCCGAGACCCGCTTCACCGCCGCCCGGAAGGCCGGCTACGACCTCCTGGTCGAACGCTTCCTGTACCGGTGGACCCCCGAGCGCGGCCTGCCCGAACGGCCCGGGCGCCTGGTGTTCCGCGCCGAAGGGGACGACGCCGTGTTCTTCGACGCGCTGCGCCGTATCCATTCCGTCACCCTGGACGCCCACGCGCTCAAGGCCATCGAGGAGGGCGGACTCGACCGGGCGGCCCAGGAGGAACTCGACTTCTTCCGCTGGTGCCCCTCGCCACGCGAGTGGTGGCAGGTCGCGTACACACCGCAGGGCGAGCCCGTCGGCATCCACATCCCGGCCCACAACCCGTCGGGCCCGTGCATCGGCTTCATCGGCGTTCTGCCGGGCCATCGAGGCCACGGCTACGCCTACGACCTCCTGGCCGAGTGCACCCACTTCCTGGTCGAACAGGGCGCGGAGTTCGTCGCCGCCGCCACGGACCAGGGCAACTTCCCCATGGCAGCGAACTTCGCCAAGGCCGGTTTCCCGGTGGTCAAGGAACGGCTCAACTTCCACCCGGTGCAGTAACCGCACCGGTGCAGCGGCCGGGACGTCCCCGGCCGGGGTGGCAGGCTGTCCGGGGACAGTGACCGGCGACGGGAGACGGAGGGGCCGTGGGGTTCGAGGGCGAGGTCTGGCGCGTGCACGGCGCGGGAGAACCGGTCGGGGAGATCCTGATCGACGACGCCGACTTCCCCTGGCTTTCGGGCCGCTTCACCGCGGGACCCGGATTCGCCGCCGTCCGGGACCTGTTCGCCCGCGAACTCGCCCTGGCCGAACGGGACGACGAGGGTCACTGGGAGGAGTGGGAGCGGGTCTACGCCGAGATCGGATTACGCGTCTCCCTCTCCTCCCCGAACGGTCGCGTCCCCGAGTTCCTGCTGCACATCCAGGGCGACCGGGCCTGGTTCCGCTGGAGCGACGAGCCTTTCGGCGACGACGTGAACTAGTGCCGCGGCAGGCAACGTTTGCCTGTCAAGGAGCGGCGTTGGGTGCGTGCTCTGGGGGTCTCCCCGGCCGGGGGCTGGGGGAGTGCCGGCCGGAAGTCCTCGTACTGGATGTACTTGGGCTTTCGGCCGGTGCGGGGGGTACCTCCCACGCCCTTCAGGCAGTGGGGGAGCGTGCCGGGCGTCGCGACGGGGCGAACGTTGCCTGTCGCGGCACTAGCGTGCGCCGCCGTTCAGCAGGTCGTCGGCCGCCGTGAGGATCTCCGTGACACGCAGGCCGAACGCCGCGTCGCACGCGTGCGGGCGGCCGGTCCGGGCCGCGGCGCCCAGGGCGTCCGCGGCCCGCATCAGGGCGGGGACCGCTCCGTCGGAGCTCTCCGGCAGGACCGCGACCCCGGCCTCTCCCCGCAGCTCCAGTGCGGCACCGGTCGCGGCGGGCGGTGCCGTCAGGCTCAGGGTCAGGGTGCTCGACGCACCGCCGGCGTGGTCGAGGACGACATGCACCGTGTCCCCGGGACCGTACGCGGCCGCCGTCACACGCCGCACGTCGCCGAGCACCGGCAGCAGCACGGACAGGGCGTGCGGCCCGACGTCCCACAGGGCTCCCTTCTCCCGCCGCCACGGCGTAGCGAAGGGGCTCTCGCTGGAGAACACCGCCCCCAGCCACTGCGCGTGGGCCGTGAACCAGCCCCGCGCCCCCGCCTGCTCGGTGATCCACGCCTCCGGCTCGGGCTGGAAGCGGGTCGTGAAGAACACGACCGAGGCGACACCGGTCTCCGCGACGGCCTCGACCACGGCCCGCCCCTGCTCCACGGTCGGCGCGAGAGGCTTGTCGAGCAGCAGATGGCACCCGGCCCGCGCCGCACGCGCGGCGAGCCCGGCCTGTACGTCGGGAGGCAGCGCCACGGCGACCGCGTCCACGTCGGCGAACAGCTCGTCGACATCGTCGTACGTCCGTACGCCGTGCCGCTCGGCCAGTTCCTTCGCGGCCTCGGGGCGGCGGCCCCACACGCCGGCGAAGTCCAGCTCCTCGTGCCCGCTCAGTGCGGGCGCGTGGGCCATCTGCGCCCACGGGCCGGTGCCCAGCAGTCCTATCCGCATGCCGCCGCCTCTCCACGATGCCGAAACCTGCAGGCGGCCGGTGCAGCACCGGCCGTCCGGCGTAGAGAGTGTCATACGGAACCGGCCACCGGGGAGCCTGAGCAGCGGTCGACGGCACAACACGAGCGGAAAACAAGAAAGGCAAGGAGACCTCTCCTTGCCACTCTCAACTTATAGCGCACAGGGGGCCTTGCGGCAAGGCCCCCATGGTGCCGCAGACTGTCGGGCCTAAGCCTAGGACCTGCGGAAACGGGAGCATGACGTTGACCCCCCTGACCACCAGCGTGTTCGATCTTCCCGACCGCCTCTCCCACAAGGCCGACGCTGTGCTGATCGCCGGCGACGAGCAGCACTTCGCGGCCATCGCCGAGTGCCTCGAGCAGTCGATCGCCGAACTGTCCACCCGTCTGGAGGCCGAGCGCAAGGCGCCGGGCGGCACAGGCCGGCAGGCGATGGACCGGGACGCGGAGATCCACCGGCTGACCGCCCGGCTGCGCGCCCTGCGCCGCTTCGGCCTGGACCTGTGCCTCGGGCACATGGTCGGTGCCGACGACTCCGAGCCCGTGTACGTGGGACGACTCGGTCTCACGGACAGCGAGGGGCGCCGCCTGCTGGTCGACTGGCGTTCCCCCGCCGCCGAGCCGTTCTTCGGAGCCACCCACGCCAACCCGATGGGCCTGGCGAGCCGCCGCAGGTACCGCTGGACCGGCGGCCGGATCAGCGACTACTGGGACGAGATGTTCACCGCCGACGGCATCTCCGGGCACGCCGCGCTCGACGACCAGTCCGCCTTCATCGCCAGCCTGGGCACCAACCGCTCGCCCCGGATGCGGGACGTGCTCGGCACCATCCAGGCCGACCAGGACGCCATCATCCGCGCGGGTTCCCGTGGCGCCCTGGTCGTCGACGGCGGCCCGGGCACGGGCAAGACCGTCGTCGCCCTGCACCGCTCCGCCTACCTCCTCTACTCCGACCCCCGCCTCGGCCACCGCAAGGGCGGCGTGCTGTTCGTCGGCCCGCACCGGCCCTACCTGTCCTACGTCTCCGACGTCCTGCCCAGCCTCGGCGAGGAAGGCGTACAGACCTGCATCCTGCGGGACCTCGTCGCCGAGGGAGCCACGGCGGGGGCCGAGGCCGACGCGGACGTGGCGCGCCTGAAGTCGTCCGCGGACATGGTGAGGGCGATCGAGAAGGCCGTCAGGTTCTACGAGGAGCCGCCCGCCGAGAAGATGACGGTCACGACCCACTGGTCCGACATCCACCTGAGCGCCCAGGACTGGGCCGTGGCCTTCGAAGCGGCGGAACCCGGCACGCCGCACAACGAGGCACGCGAGCAGGTCTGGGAGGAACTGCTCACGATCCTTCAGGACAAGCACGACGGCGACGTGTCGGCCGACCTGCTCCGCAGATCGCTGACACAGAACAGGGAACTGCTCGCGGCCTTCAACCGCGCGTGGCCGCTGCTCGAAGCGAGCGACCTCGTTTCGGACCTGTGGTCGGTGCCCGCCTACCTGCGGATGTGTGCTCCCTGGCTCAGCCGGGACGAGGTCCGCAAGTTGCAGCGCGCGGACGCTCAGGCCTGGACCGAGTCCGATCTACCGATCCTGGACGCCGCACGGCAGCGGCTCGGCGACCCGGCGGCGGCCCGGCGCAAGCGCCGGAACAAGGCCATTCTCGCCGACCAGCGCCAGCACATGGCGCGCGTCGTCGACACCCTGATCGAGGCCACGGCCAACTCGGGCGCCGACGGTGACGAAGGCGAGGGCCTGGTGTCCATGCTGCGCGGCGAGGACGCCCAGGTCAGCCTGGTCAACGAGTCCGAACTGGCCACCGTCGAACCGGACGTGCTCGCCGGCCCCTTCGCCCACATCGTCGTGGACGAGGCCCAGGAACTGACCGACGCGCAGTGGCAGATGCTGCTGCTCCGTTGCCCGTCCCGGAGCTTCACCATCGTCGGGGACCGTGCCCAGGCCCGGCACGGGTTCACGGAGTCGTGGCAGGAACGGCTCGAACGGGTCGGGTTCGGCCGCGTCGACCTCGCGTCCCTGAGCATCAACTACCGGACGCCCGAGGAGATCATGGCGGAGGCCGAGCCGGTCATCCGGACCGTGATCCCGGACGCCAACGTACCGACCTCCATCCGCAGCGGCGGCGTCCCCGTCGTCCACGGATCCGCCGCGGAGCTGAGCTCGATCCTCGACACCTGGCTGGCCGACAATGCCGACGGGATCGCCTGTGTCATCGGCGATCCCACCTTCCGACCGGCCGCGCCCCGCGTCCGGTCGCTGACTCCGGAGCTGTCGAAGGGGCTGGAGTTCGACCTCGTCGTCCTCGTCGACCCCGAGGACTTCGGCACCGGCATCGAGGGAGCGGTCGACCGCTACGTCGCGATGACCCGGGCGACCCGGCAACTCGTCGTCCTCACCAGCTCCTGACGCGACCGCGCCCCGGGGACCGCACTGTGGTCCCCGGGGCACGCCCGAGTCCTACGCGGCGAGCTCCTTGCGGATACGGTCCAGCATGAAGGCCGACGACTCCCGGGCCCGCTCCTCCCAGGCGAAGACGCAGGCCGTGGCGACGCCGTCGAAGCCCAGCTCGCGCAGCGTGCCGAAGAAGACGTCCCAGTCGACCTCGCCCTGACCGATGTCGAGATGCTGGTGGATCCGGGCCGCCGTGCCCGGCGGGTTGAGGATGTAGCGCAGACCACTGGAGCCCTTGTGGTTGAAGGAGTCCGCCACGTGCACGTGCTGGAGCTTGTCGCCTGCGTAGCGCATCATCGCCGCGATGTCCGCCGTCGGGTCGGAGCCCGAGAGGTGGAAGGTGTGCGGGGCGCAGTACAGGTAGTTCACCCACGGCTTGTTGATCGCGCGGACGAGATCGACCGCCGGGGTGTTCTCCTCGCAGAAGTCGTCCGGGTGGGCCTCCAGGTTCAGGGCGATGCCCTCCCGCTCGAAGACCGGCAGCAGCTCCTCCAGCGAGCGCCAGAACGCGGACTCGCTCTCGGCGGCGTGCTCGGGGCGGCCGTTGAACTCCGAGTTCATCAGCGGGCATTCGAGATCCGCGGTGATCTCGATCATCCGCTTCCAGTAGCGGACGGCCGTCTGCCGCTCGGTCTCGTCCGGCGAGGACCATTTGTACAGCGGCAGTACCGAGGACAGCCGCACACCGTACCTGCGCAGCGCCTGCTTCAGCTCCGCCACCCGCGCGTCGTCCGCCCGCGGGTGCACGAAGAACGGCATGAAGTCCGCGCGCGGCGACAACTCGATGTATTCGTAGCCGAGTTCGGCGACCGTGCGCACCATCTCGTCGATCGGCAGGGTACGGAGCATGTACGGGTCGAGGGCGATCTTCACGTGGTTCCTCCGTAGAACGCGGGGCGGGGCTTCATGTCGACGGTGACGATCTCTCCGCCGCGGGTCTCCAGGGACCGGACGGCGGCGTCGCAGATGACGGTGGCGGCGTAACCGTCCCAGGCGGAGGGGCCGATGGGCTCGGTGCCGGCCGCCACGGTGGCGATCCATTCGCGGAACTCGGTGTCGAAGGCCTCCGCGAACCGGTCCTTCCAGTCCTGCAGCACACCCGTACCGTGCCGGGCCGCGGTGCGGATCCCGACGGCCGCCGGGTCGGGCAGCCGGACCAGGCCGTCCTCGCCCACGACCTCGCACTGGATGTCGTAGCCGTACTGGCAGTTGACGAAGACCTCCAGGTCGATACGGACGCCCTCGCTCGTCTCGAAGACCATGATCTGCGGGTCCTTCAGGTGGCCGAACCGCTTGCTCGTGGCACGCGGAGTGACCACCTGGGCGGAGACGATCTCGTCGTCGAGCAGCCAGCGCAGCACGTCTATCTCGTGCACGGCCGTGTCCTGGGCGGCCATCGCGGAGTGGTACGACTCCGGGACGGTCGGGTTGCGGTGGGCGCAGTGCACGATCAGCGGAGCACCGAGCGAACCGGTCGACAGGACCTCCTTCATCTGGCGGTAGCCGGGGTCGAAGCGGCGCATGAAGCCGACCTGCACCAGCCGGCGGCCGTGCGCCCGCTCGGCCTCGACGATCCGCAGACAGTCCTGAGCGGTCGTGGCCAGCGGTTTCTCGCAGAACACCGGCTTGCCGGCGGAGATCGCGTTCAGGACGTGCTCGGCGTGTGTCGGCCCCCAGGAGGTGACGATAACGGCGTCCACGTCGGGGGAGGCGACCAGATCCGCGCCGGTGGGCAGAGCGGTGGCACCGAGCCGGGCCGCCACCTCGGCGGCGCGCTGGGTGTCGACGTCGGCCACCGCCGTGACAGTGGCCCCGGTGACGACCTCGGTGAGCCGCCGGATGTGGTCCTGGCCGATCATCCCGGCGCCGATGACGCCTACACGTACGGTCATGGTGAACTCCTTGGAAGAGGTCAGGAAAAGCGCGCCCGGAGCTCGGCCTCGAGGGTCTCGAGGGTGCGGCCCTTGGTCTCGGGGACGTACAGCTTCACGAAGGTGAGGGACAGCAGGCCCGCCACCACGAACAGGAAGAAGGTGTTGGAGATCCCGATCCCGGAGACCAGGGACGGGAAGACCAGTCCGATCACGAAGTTGGTCAGCCACAGCACCACGGCCGCGACGCCCATGCCGAAGCCGCGCATCCGCATCGGGAAGATCTCCGACAGCATCAGCCAGGTCACCGGCGAGATCGCGCCCTGCTGGAAGGCGAGGAACGTGACCGTCATCGCGAGCACCGCGAACGCCCGGGGATCACCGGACGGCAGCACCAGGGAGAACACGCCGATCAGCAAGAGGGCCACGGTCGTGCCGAGCTGGCCGGTCATCAGCATCGGCCGGCGGTTGACCCGGCCGAGCAGCCAGATGCCGACGAAGGTGGCGAGCACGGAGATCACACCGTTGGCGATGTTCGCGGTCAGCGCGCTGTCGGCGGCGAAACCGGCGTCGGTGAGGATCTGCGTGCCGTAGTACATGATCGTGTTGACGCCGGTGATCTGCTGCACGATCGCGATGCCGAAGCCGACGAACATCAGCTTCCGCACCCACGGTGTGTTCTTGATGTCCTGCCAGCCGCCGAGCTTCTCCTGTTCGTCCTTGACGGCGAGCGCGGAGACCTCCTTCAACTCGGCCTCGGCCCGGGCCTGCGACCGCACCTGCTTGAGGACTTCGAGGGCCTCGCCGAAGCGGCTCCGGGAGGCCAGCCAGCGCGGGCTCTCCGGCATCACCAGCATGCCGAACCAGAGCACCACCGCCGGCAGCGTGGCGATGACCAGCATCCAGCGCCACACACCGCCGGACTCGCCGCCGACCTGCGCGATGATCGCGTTGGACGTGAACGCCAGCAGCTGACCGCGAGACGATCATCAGTTCGTTCCGGGTGACGAGAGCACCGCGCCGCTCGGCGGGCGACACCTCAGCGAGATAGACCGGAACGGTCACCGAGGCACCGCCGACCGCGAGACCGAGCACGAAGCGCGCCACGATCATCACCTCGGTCGTCGGGGCGAGCGTGCAGCCGAGCGCGCCGACGAAGAACAGCACGGCCAGCAGCAGGATGTTGCGCCGCCTTCCGCGCGCGTCCGACAGCCGGCCGCCGGTCACCGCGCCCAGCGCGGCACCCAGCAGCAACGAGCTGGTGACCATGCCCTCGGTGACCGGGGTCAGGCCGAGGTCGTCGGTCATGTAGGGCAGGGCGCCGTTGATGACGCCCGTGTCGTAGCCGAAGAGCAGACCACCGAACGTGGCGATGATGGTGATCATCCGCAGCCGCCGGGAGACCGCCGGAGGGGTCTCGTCCGCGACGCCGGCGGCCGGGGCCGGGTCGGAGGCTGGTGTTGTGTCGTCCCTGACGTCCATGGCCGCTCCTTACCTGTCGATGGCCGGGCGGCGGGTACCCGAAAGACCGCAGCCGGCCAGGTGCTCGCGGGTGCTGACCGCGATCGGCAGCGGCACCTGGGGAGCACACGGGTACAGGTCCTGCTCGACGATCACGAACAACTCGGCATCGAGCTCCGCCAGTTCACCCACCACATCGGCAGGCCTGGGCACCCCGGCCGGCGGTGACACGCACACCCCGCGCTTCAGCCCCCGGGCGTCCAGCTCGGCCTTCAGCCGCTGCGGGTCGGTGGGCAGACAGCCGTACGGGCCGAGCTCCAGCCACTCGTATCCGGCCTGGACCAGCTCGTCGAGGAAACGGGTGTACGACACCTGGTGCTCGTCCTCGGGGAACCACACACCCCAGGAGTCGGGGGCGGAACCGAGGCACAGGTTGCCGACGGTGGTACGGAGAGGGCCTGGCGCCGTTGCCATGGTGAGTGTCCTTCGGGGAGAGGGAGGGTGTGGAAAGACATCTGACGCGCTCTACTAGCGCGCTCTAGTCCGAGTACGATGACCCCGGTTCAAATGTCATGTCAATAGGTTGTCGCCGGGAGATTGCAGGGTCTCTTCGCGGATCCTCGCGCGGGACACCCCGTAAAGTGGGCGGCGTCGGAGGGTGGGTTCACAGGTGGATGCATCGGGCAGGCAGCGGCCCACGATGTCGGACGTCGCCGAGAAGGCGGGCGTGTCCCGTGCGCTCGTCTCGATCATCTTCCGTAACCAGGCGGGAGCCGGCCGGGAGACGCGGGAGCGAGTCCTGCGTGTGGCCGACGAGATCGGTTACCGGCCCGACAGCGCGGCCCGGCTGCTGGCCCGTGGCCGCAGTCGCACGCTCGGCGTGATGTTCACCGTGCACCAGACCTTCCACACGGATCTCATCACCGGGATCTATCCCGAGGCCGAGCGGCTCGGATACGACGTCCTGCTCTCCGGTGCCACCCAGGGGCGAAGCGAGGCCAAGGCGGTCGAGGCACTGCTCAGCCACCGCTGCGAGGCGGTGATCCTGCTCGGCCCGGACGCCCAGCCCGGCTACCTCGACGAGCTCGGGCAGCGCACGGTCGCCGTCTCGGTCAGCCGCCGCGTACCCCGGACCCATGTCGACTTCGTGCATTCCGCCGAGGGCAAGGGCGTCCGGCAGGCCATGGACTACCTGGTGGAGCTGGGGCACCGCCGGATCGTGCACATCGACGGCGGACGCGGTCCCGGTTCGGCGGAGCGGCGGCGTGCCTACCGTGCCGCCATGCGCCGCCACGGGCTGGAGGCCCGGGCGCGGGTGATCCCCGGCCATCACACCGAGGAGTCGGGTATCGAGACCGGCCGCCTGCTCCTGGCCGAGCGCGACAGCGGGCGGCCGTTGCCGACAGCCGTTCTCGCCGGCAACGACCGTTGCGCGATGGGTCTGCTGATGGCGCTCACCCGGGCGGGCGTCGAGGTCCCGCGCGACCTGTCCGTCGTCGGCTACGACGACAGCCACCTCTCCCACCTGATGCCGGTCGGCCTGACCACGGTCCGCCAGGACGCGGTCCTGATGGCCGAGCACGCCGTCCGCTTCGCCGTCGAGCGGTTGGAGAACGGGGAACTGCCGCCGCGTGAGGCGGTGCTGGATCCGAAGCTGGTGGTACGGGGGACGAGCGGGCCGGCACCGGCGGAGTAGCCGGCACGGCGGCGATCGTCGTGGGTCACGAGATCCAGGGTGCTGTGTGAGGTCGGCGGAGAAGGTGCCGACGTGGGTCGTGCCGGCGCTGGGCCCGCGCTATTCCGGTGACCTGACCCCGAGGACGCCGAGCATGGCCTGGGTCGCCGGGCTGGGATTGAATCGGCTCCAGGCCAGATACTCCACTCGACGCGGGCCGTCGACCACCGGGACCAGCGCCAGATCCGGATCACCGGCGGCCAGCGGGCAAACGAACGCCGACGGCATCAGCGCGATGCCGAGCCCTCGCACGATCAGCCGGGTCATCAGCTCCACGACGCCGACCTCGTACGCGACATCGCGGACCAGGCCGGCGTCGGTGAACGCCTGGTCGGACTGGGCCCGGGCAGGTGTCCCGGCCACGAAGTCCACGAACGTCTCCTCGGCGATCTCCTGCAGTGTGACCCTGGGCGCGCCCGCGAGCCGGTGCCCGGTCGGCACCACCAGTGCGTGCCGGTCGTGATCGAGGGCGATGGTCTCCACCCCGGAAGGACGTTCACCCTCCGGCAGGCCGAGGAAGGCGATGTCCAGGTCGCCGCTTCGGATCGCCGCAGCCATTTCGTCGCTGCGTCCCGAACGGAGGAAGACGCGGACGTCCGGGTACCGGGCGCGGTACCGCTGGAGCAGCTCGGGTACGTCGACGGCGGCCGCGGTCACGATCACGCCGACAGCGAGTCGGCCGCGCACCACGCCGGTCGCCGCGGCGGCGTCGGCGACCGCGCGGTCGGCGGCGGCCAGGCTCTCGCGGGCGCCGGCCACGAACGCCGCTCCGGCGCTGGTCAGTTCGACACGGCGGCTGGACCGGGAGAACAGCTTGACTCCGAGCTCCCGTTCCAGACCGGCGATCCGGTGGCTGAGTGACGACTGCACCACGGAGCAGAGCTCCGCGGCGCGCGTGAAGTTGCGGGTTTCGGCGACGGCGACGACGTATCGCATCTGCTGGAGATCCACACAATCATCGTCATGGTTCATAGGTGCCATGGCAAGCATGCATTGGATTCATGGCCAGCGATGCCGAGACTTCCTCACATGCAGACCCTGACCGAGCGGCCACCAGGCTCGCCGCGAACCATGTCCACGCAGCAGGTGGCGACCGTCGCCCTGACCGCGCTCGCACCGGCGTCCTGGGGCACCACGTACGCCGTGACCACGGAACTGCTCCCGCCCGGGCATCCGCTGTTCGCGGGGCTGATGCGCGCCCTGCCCGCCGGGCTGGCCGGACTGGCGATCACCCGCGTCCTCCCGCGTGGGGACTGGTGGTGGAAGGCCGCAGTCCTCGGCGTACTCAACATCGGAGTGCTGTTCCCCCTGCTGTTCGTGGCCGCCGAACGGCTCCCCGGCGGTGTCGCCGCCACCCTCGGCGCCACCCAGCCGCTGCTGGTCGCCGGGCTGGCCATCGTGGTGCTTCACGACCGGCCGACCGCCTGGCGGTGGGCCTGGGGTGTGCTCGGCGTGCTCGGGGTCGGACTCGTCGTGCTCGGACCGGAGGCACGGCTGGACGCCGTCGGGGTCCTCGCCGGACTCGGTGGTACGGCCACGATGGCCGGAGGTGTCGTCCTCACCAAACGCTGGGGCCGCCCCGCGGCGGTGGGTCCCCTGACCTTCGCGGGCTGGCAACTGACGGCCGGCGGACTGCTGTTGCTCCCGATCACCCTCGCGATCGAAGGAGTCCCGCAGCGGATCGACGCCGCGGCGGGCGGCGGCTACCTGTGGCTCGGCAGCATGGGCGGGCTGATCGCGTACACGTTGTGGTTCCGCGGCATCGGGCGGCTGCCGGTCGGTGCGTCCGCACCGCTGGTCCTGCTGTCTCCGTTGGTCGCGACCGTCGTCGGTATCGGGCTGGGCGAGTCGCTGAGCCTGCCGCAGACCGCCGGTTTCGTCCTCGCCCTGGCCGCGTTGCTCGCCGCGCAGTTCAATCCTTCGAACCTGCGCCGCGACATGGTGCGTGGCAGGCCCGCGGGAGACCACCTCCGAGAGGAGCGGATTCGATGACGACCCGCAGGACGATCGCCGTGCTCGGTGCGACCGGCATGGTGGGCAGTCGGGTGATCGACGAGGCCGCCGTGCGCGGGCACCGGATGCTCGCACTGTCCCGGAAGGCCGCGCGCGAAGACCTGAACGTGACGCCGGTCGCGCTCGATGCGAACGATCCGCATGCGCTGCGCGAGGTGCTGGCCGGCTCGGCAGCTCACGGCGCCGTTCCGGACGCCGTCGTGGTGAGCGTCCGGACCTTTCCGGCCGACCAGGAATTCCTGGTCGGCGCCACCCGTGCCGTGCTGGACATCGCCGCCCGGCGCGGGATACGCGTCCTCGTGGTCGGTGGTGCCGGAGCCCTGCGCAGCCCCGGCGACCGAGGTCTGCTGGTCGCCGACAACCCCACGTATGTGCCCGCCGAGTACCGGGCCGTGGCCGTCGCCGGGGTCGCCCAGTTGCGGGCCTGCGAGGCCCACGCGGACGCCGACTGGGTGTACCTGAGCCCGCCGGCCCTGCTCGAACCCGGTGTACGCACCGGCCGCTACCGGCGTGGCTCCGACACCCTGCTCACCGCCGCCGACGGCCGGTCGTGGATCAGCGCGGAGGATCTGGCCGTCGCCGTGGTCGACGAACTCGAGAGTCCCGGCCGCCGGCAGCGCATCACCGTCGTTCACCAGGACGCGCACCCACCGGCGTGAGCCGGCCAAGGGGGGCGAGGTCAGCGCGTCCCCTTCTTCGCGTACTCCGCGACGCTGCCGACGTTGTCCTTCGTGACGAAGGCCGGCCCGGTGAGTACGGGAGCCGTTCCGCCGCCGCTGAAGTTGCCGTTCGTCCTGTACAGCCACAGTGCGTCGACGGCGAGGTAGCCCTGGAGGTAGGGCTGCTGGTCGACGGCGAACTGGATGTCGCCGCTCTGGATGGAGCGGACGAGGTCCTTGTTGAGGTCGAAGGTGGCGACCTCGGCCTTGCTGCCCGCGTCCCGCACCGACTGCACGGCGGTCAGGGCGATCGGGGCGCCGAGCGTGACCACCTGGTCGATGCTGGGGTCCTTCTGGAGCTTGGCGGTCAGCGTCGACTTCACGGAGGGCATGTCGGTGCCGTTGACGTACAGGTTCTCCGTCGTGCCCTTGAAGCCCTTCTTCAGGCCGGCGCAGCGGGCCTCCAGCGCGACCTGGCCCTGCTCCTGGATCACGCAGACGGCGTGCTTGGCGCCCATCTGGTCGAGGCGCTCGCCGAAGGCCTGGCCGGCGATGTTCTCGTCCTGGCCGAAGTACTCGATCATGCCGAGTTCTTTCCAGTCGTCCAGGCCGGAGTTGAAGCCGACGACGGGTATGCCGGCCGCCTTGGCCTTGGCCACCACTCCCTTCATGGCGTCGGGCTTGGCGGCCGTGAGCGCGATGCCGTCGACCTTCTGGTCGATGGCGTTCTGTACCAGGTTGGCCTGGTTTCCGGCGACGGGGTCGCTGGAGTAGACGAGCTTGATGTTGTCCTTCGCGGCAGCGGCCTGGGCGCCCTTGCGGATCAGGTCCCAGAAGGTGTCGCCGGGCGCCGCGTGGGTGACCAGGGCGACGGTCATCCGCGGGGTGGTGGCCTTGCCCGCGGCGGCGTCGGTGCCACCGGTCTCGGACTGTTTCCCGCCGGAGCCGCTGGAGCAGCCGGCGACGAGCAGCGCGCCCACGAGGACGGCGGTGGTCAGGGCGGCGGGTCTGTGGTGTCTGCGCATGTCGGGTGCACCTCACTGTGCGGGGAGAGGGAGCCGCGCCCGGTCCGGGGAGGCGGGCGGAGGGTGGGTGCCCTGGGCGGCGGCGATAACGGGTCCGCGGCGGTCATGGGTGCGGACCCCTGCGTACGTGCGGGATGACTGGAGCGCGTCACTAGCGCGCTCTAGTGGCAGGTACTATGCGGGCGCCTTCTGGCGATGTCAACAGCTTTGTCAGGACGTACCAACAAAACGAAGGTGGCGCGTACGCGAAGACCCGTGCGGCTCCCGGCACAGCAGAGCCGCCCGTGCGCGCCGGCAGGGGGGCGGCGTGTACGGGCGGCCTCGGGCGGACGGTCCCGGACCGTCCCGGTCGGTCCTGCTCAGCTCTTCGGCTGGACGATGTTGACCATCCACGGGACGCCGAAGCGGTCCGTGCACATGCCGAACACGTCTCCCCACATCTGCTCCTCCAGCGGCACCGACACCGAGCCGTTCTCGGACAGCTTCTCCCAGTAGCCGCGCAGGTCGGCGTCGTCGTCGCCGCTCAGGCTCACGGAGAAGGGGTTGCCGGGCGCGGACTCCATGCCCGGCGGGTTGTCGGCGCCCATCAGGGTGAAGCCGCTGGTGGTTTCCAGCATGCCGTGCATGATCTTGTCGGCGTTCGGGGCGTCCGCCTGGCCGAATTCGCCGTAGCTGTTGAGGGTCAGGTCGCCGCCGAAGACCTCCTTGTAGAACTCCATCGCCGGCCGGGCGTCGCCGTTGAAGGTGAGGTACGGGTTGAGACGCGAGACCATGAGAACCTCCCGGAGGGGCAAAAGGGGCATTTGCGCGCAGCGTAGCGCCGGGCCCTGACAACGGCTCGTCGAGCGCGCCGCGCACCGGGAGCGGGGGAGTGGCCGCGAGGCGGGGCCGGAAGGCCTGAGTGGTGACCAACTGCCCTGTTAGCGTCGCCCCTTGAGCAGAGGGGGATGAAGACAGCTCATGACATCGACCACCTTCCGCATCGGCGGGGATCTGGACGTACTCCGGCTCGGTTTCGGAGCCATGCATCTGCCGACCGAGCCCGGGCCCGACCGGGAGAACGCCCTCGCGGTCGCCCGGCGGGCCGTGGAACTGGGCGTCACGCTGATCGACACGGCCCACCTGTACGGCGGGGGAGCCAACGAGGAGCTCCTCGCCGAGGCGCTGCACCCCTACCCGGAGGGCCTGCTGATCACCACCAAGGTCGGTGTCGCGCGTACTGGCCCGGGAGGTGAGTGGAAGCTCGACGGACGGCCCGAGATCCTGCGCGACCAGGTCGAGCAGGCCCTGCGCCGGCTGCGGGTCGAGCGGATCGAACTGCTCCAGTTGCACCGTATCGATCCGCAGACGCCGCTCGCCGACCAGCTCGGCACGCTGCGGGAGCTTCAGACCGGGGGCCTGGTCGGGCGGATCGGTCTTTCGGAGGTCACCGTCGCCGAGCTGGCTCAGGCCCGGGAGATCATCGATGTCGTGAGCGTGCAGAACCGCTACAACCTGCTCGACCGCGAGCACGAGCCGGTGCTCGCGGCGTGTGCGGCGTCCGGTATCGCCTTTCTGCCGTGGCGGCCCGTCGCGTGGGGGGAGGCGGGGGCCGAGGCCGAGATCGCCGCTGTGGCGGCCGACCTCGGGGCCACGCCCACGCAGGTCGCGCTCGCCTGGCTCCTCGGCCGTGCACCGGTCGTCCTGCCCATCCCGGGCACGGCTCGGATCGAGCACCTGGAGGAGAACCTCGCCGCTGCGGACCTCGATCTGACCCCCGCCCAGCGCGACCGCCTCGACCGGCTGGCCGAGGGGGTAGGGGCCGAATCAACGGCGGAGTAGGCAGAGTCCAGGGGCGTCGTAGCGAGGGGCGCGCGCCTCGTCGGGTGTCTGAGGATCAGGGGGCGTATCCGGGGCGGGCCGGGTGGGACCTTCGGGTGTCGTGGTGAGGGGCGCGCGCCTCGTCTGGTGCTCGGGACACGGGCCGCGTCCGGGGCGGACCGAGTGCAGGGCCACCGGGCGTCGCACGGAGGCTCATGCCTCGTCGGACGACCCGTTGCTCCAGTCGTACGGGCCTCCGCCGCGCCACTCGATCAGCTCGGTGTCGTCGACCGCCGTGTCGGTGGTGGGCAGGCCCTCGCGGTGCAGGAGGTCCAGTACGTCGAACAGGCTGTAGGCGACGCCCATGCGCTCGCCGTGGATGGTCACCAGCCGTCCGCCGTCCGACGCGGGCGGCTGCACGACCACAGGGGGTTGACCGTCCATAGCCCCACCATGCGACGGAAACCGCCGGTTCGCAGCTCGGCCGGGACCATAAGCGGGACGAGCCGGTACGGCGCGCCGGTCCCGAGCCCCGGGCGCCGGGGGCCCTGTGCGCCGGTGACAAGGCACGACCGGGAAACTGAATTCTCGTCAGCACCCCCTGAGGCCTCTCCCGCCGCAGCCCTAGCGTCCGTGGCATGGACATGAACCGTAGGAGTAGAGGAAAGTGGCGCGGCGCCACGCTGGCGGTACTGCTGACCGCCGGGACGCTCACAGCCGTCGCCCCGGGCGCCCGGGCCGACGGGTCGCGGACCGAGACGCCCGTGGCGTCGACGTCGCCGGTCGCCGGGGTGACCGAGTCGGTCGTGCGGGTGAAGGTGCCGCTGCCGGCGTCGGCCGGGCCGCGTCCGGCCGCGTGCGACTGGCTGTCGTACCTGCGGTTCCGCTCGGCCGACGGTCCGTCCGCGTCGGCCGACGCGGACCGGATCCTCATCGCCCAGCCCGGCATCCTGGAAGGGGCGGGGGCGTTCGACAGCGTCGCCCGCAACACCGTCACCAGGGCCGCCGAACAGGGCGCGCACATCGAGTTCTGGGCGCTGGACCGGCGCTCCAACTGCCTGGAGGACCGCACCGGCATCGCCTCCGGCGACCAGCACACTCGCCGTCGACTACTACTACCGCGGCAAGCGGGTCGACGGCCGCACCTTCGACGGCTACGCCGGCAACGCACAGCTGGGCTGGATGGCGAAGCTCGGGATCGAGCAGACCGTACGCGACCAGTACGACCTGCTCACCGCCGAGTTGCCCGACCAGGCGCTGCGCAAGCGGAAGGTGCTGTGCGGCGGGCACTCGCTGGGCGGTGTCATCACCGGGTTCTTCGCCGCGCGCGGACTTCGACGGCGACCGCGCCACCACGGCGGACGCCGGGTACAACCAGTGCGCCGGCTACTTCGCCCTCGACACCACCGTCTCCACCTCGCTGGCCGACCTCAGCGGCAGCATGCCCGACGACACCAACCTGCCCGACATCGGCCTCGGATACGGCGTGGTCCAGGCCGGACTGGACAGCGGGCTGCTGCCACGCACGCTGTCCGCGCCGGTGCTGCTCAACCCCGAGACCATGAAGCTGCTCGGCATCGCGGGCATGGGCGCCCTCAAGGCCCCGGACGCCGAGGCCGACCTGCCCCGCTATCTGCCATCCGGCCTCAACATCGAGGCCACGAACCGGTTCCTGTTCTCCAAGGACACCGCCGCCTTCCTCAGCGGCTCGCCGACGGTGAAGGACTTCCGGCTCACCAACGCGGCGATGCTCGGGGCGCTGCTGGACGACAACTCCGTACCGCTGGCGTTCCTGCAGACCAGCGTCGGCTTCTTCGACGGCGGCCCGATCGCCGACAAGAGCTTCCCCGTGGCCAACGGCGGTGAGCCAGCGACCGGCGGTCTGTACGGCACCGCGTACAAGGCCATCCCGGACCAGCCGCAGGGCCCGCTCTACACCTGGCGCAACTACGACCGCGTCGGCGACGCCCGACGACCCCGGCTACCGGTCGGCCGACGGCACCCCGTTCACCGGCGCGGGCAAGGAGGTCACCGACGTGCGGCAACTGGCCCGCAGCCTGGCCGAGCAGCCGCTGGACTTCACCGAGCAGTACTTCCCGACCAAGCTGGTCACGGACATCCAGCTGGCCACCTCGCCGCAGGTGAAGAGGCTCGTCGTCCATCCGGGCGGGCTCACCGCCAACCCGGTGCTCACCGTCCTCGCCGGTGAGGGACTGCTCGCCGGCCGGGTGCCGCCCGAGCTGCATCCCGTGGTCGCCGACGGCTACCAGCACCTCGACGTGCTGACCGCCGCGCCCACGCAGAACAACGGCAGGCCCGAGATCGTCTCCACCAGCCTCGCCGGCTTCGCGCGGTCGCCGCGCTGACCCTCCCCGTACGCGCGCAAAGGGGCCCGGGAGGAGATCCTCCCGGGCCCTTCAGCGTGCCGGTGAAGCTCAGAGCCTGCCCGCGGCGAACGTGGCCGCCGTGTCGGCGTCGTCGCGGTAGCTCAGGTGCGCCCCGACGTCACCTCCGCCGCTCTCGCAGACGGGGTCGCCCTTGGCGCAGATGTCCAGGGTGCGGCTCTGGTAGGTGCCGGTGACACTCTTGCCGAGGGCCCGGATCGGGTTGCCGAACAGCAGCACGGCGGAGACCTTCGGCTCGACCGCGGCGGGCAGCGTGGCCACGATGGGGCTGCCGACCACCGCGCCCGCGCTGCTGATGCCTATCGAGTTGTCGACGACGTTCGCGCCCTGCGAATAGCCGACGAGAACGAACTTCTGGTTCGGACAGGCGGCGGCCTGGCTCTTCACGTGGTTCACCAGGTCCATGTTGCCCTGCGCCGCGGAAGTGGGGGAGAGGTCGGCGGGGTAGTTCACCTTGTAGCTGGAGAGGCTTTTACCTGCCGCTTTCTTCTGCAGCGCGGAAAGCACCGGGTCGCCGACGATGAAGCCGAGCGTGCCCGGCTCGAAGGTGCCGCGCGCCGCGACGACTTCGACGTCCGAGCAGGCCGCGGCCATGGCCGAAGGGGCCGAGAGGGTGGCAAGCCCGGCCCCGCCGACCAGCGAGAGAGCGGCGAGGCACAAACGAATACGCATGGGGGATCCTCCGCGTGGGAAAGGCGCGTCGAGCGCCTGCGAAAAAGGACGGCCCGAACGTATGGGCTTTCCCATGCCGAGCTGTTATGGACGGGATTATGGAAACCCCGCGGTTTTTTGTCGCCGATTGAGTACGCCGCTGAATGCGGAGTGTCAGTTCTGTCCGTGCGTGCAGGGATTCCGCGCGCAACGCGAGAATGAGATCGAGGCGCGTCGTCCGGATCGTGCAGGGCGTCGCCGAAGAGCTTCTCCAGCTGGCGCAGGCGGTAGCGGACCGTCTGCGGGTGGATGTGCAGCCGTGCGGCGACGTCCGGCACATTGCTGCCGCTGAGCAGCCAGGCCAGCAGGGTCTCGGCGAGCCGGTCGCGCTGCCCCGCCGAGACCGTGTCGAGCGGCGCGAGGACCCGCTCCTGGAGCCGTTCCAGCAGCGGCTCGTCGCCGTACAGCAGCAGGGTCGACAGATGGTCGTAGCACCGCTCCACGCCCTGGCGTGGCAGGATGCCACGCCCCATCAGCCCGAGCGCCCGGGTGGCCAGGCGCAGCGACTGAGCGGCCTGCGTGACCGCGACCGTCGGGCCGATCGCGGCGGGCCGGCCGCGCAGGGCGAGCGTGAACGCCCGGCCGGAGCGGCCGGAGCCGTCCGGGTCGGGCACCAGCATGCGCGGCGGCCGGGACTCCATGTCCACCAGCGCGCCCGCCGCCGCGAGCGGCCGGTCCTCCTCCCGCCGGTCCGGCGCCGCCGCGAGCGCCACGACGGCGACCGTCCGGGGCACCGGCCAGCGCGCGGCGTGCGCCAGATCCTGCACGGCCTCCAGCGCCACCGGCCCCTCCTCCAGCAGCAGGTCGAGCAGCCGCCTGCGGCGCCGCTCCAGCTCGTCGGTGCTGCGCAGCTGGGCCTCCGCGTAGCCGGCCGCTGCCGCCTGGGCGACCTCGTGCACGGTCCGGAACGCCAGCTCACCGAGCGCCGCGACGACCGTGGAGTCGAGGCCGAGTTCCTCCGCCGTGGAGCCCATCAGCCGCCAGGCGTGCAGCCCGCCCACCCGCAGCGCGGACTGCAACGCGTCCAGGCTGCGGCCCTCCAGGGCCTCGCCGCGCCCGAGTTCGTAGTACGTCGCCGCGATCGCGCCCCCGTCGTCGCGCGGGTCGGCGATGTGGTCGACGAACAGGGTGAGTGCCTGCACCACCCCCGACCGCAGGGTCTCGCGGAAGGTCCCGTCAGCCGGGCCGCGCGTACTCGGGAACCTGCCGGCGGACCTCTTCCTCCACCACGTCGGCGACGGAGGCCAGCTGGGCGCGCAGCAGCTTCGCCAGCTCGGCGGCATCTGCGGCATGCCGGGGCGGTCCGGCACGCCGTGCGGGGTGGGCACAGCCATCACGGACACTCCTTTCGACCGGAAGCGGCTCACCCGCGGGCTGATGCCCATGCGGGGCGAGTGGGGAGTCCTGTGTTGGACGGACGACCCCTGCGCTCCGTTCCGTGCCCCGACGACACCCCCGTCACTCGGGCACGCCCAGCGCACGGGCGAGCATAGGCCACGAGGCTGTGAACTCCGGCTTCCAGTGGGCCCAGTCGTGTCCGCCGCCTCCGTAGAAGTGCGTGGTGGCCGGGACACCCATGAGGGCCAGCGTGCGGGCGAAGCCCTGGGCCGAGGGCCACAGGGCGCTCTCCAGGATCCCGGGCAGTGGATCACCGCCGCCGCCCACTCCGCTGCCCTGCGAGACGTACAGGGCGGTGCCGCGCAGCCCGGTGGCGCGGGCGCGCGGGTTGAAGTCCCGCCAGGTCAGGAGGTTGAACACCGGATTACCCCAGAGCGACGCGGCCGGCAGGTTCTCGCGGGCCACGATCGCGTCCATGATGGCGGGAACACCGGGGGCGGTGGTGTCGAGGACGCCGCTGTAGGAGGCCGCCGCGTTGAACGCCCCGGGGTGGCGGGCGGCGTGGGACATCGCCCCGTAACCGCCGGTGGAGACCCCGGCGACCGCCCGTACGCCGGAGGCCCGGTAGTCCCGGGCGAGCAGCGCAGGCACCTCCTTCACCTGGAAGGTCTCGTAGTCGGGACCGCCGCGCCAGAGGCTGGGGATGCCGGTGGGGCCCGCGTCCGGCATCGCCACGATCAGGTCGCGGCCCTCGGTGAAGGCCTCGATGTCCGTCTCGCGGGTCCAGGACGTGTAGTCGTCGTGGGCGCCGTGCAGCAGGTACAGCACGGGATACCGCCGCTCCGGCCGCGTACCGAAGTCCGACGGCAGGATCAGCCGGACGGGCGCGCTGCGGCCGAGTGCGGCGGAGGGCACGGACACGTCCAGCGTGCGCGGCCCGGGCCGGGTGGCCGCACCGGCACGGGCCGTGCCGCTCGCGGCCCCGAACAGGAGGGCGAGGCCGGCGGCGGCCGTCGCCCTGGCGACGGTGCGCCGGGACACTCCAGGGGTGGGCATCGGCGTGTGGGCCGGCTCCGGCAGGTCGGGCATGGCGGCTCCTCGGGTTTTGGTTCAGGGGGCTCGGCTCGGCGAGCATCCGGCTCAGGTGGGCGGCGATCTCGTCGACGTGCGGCGGGTCGAGCAGTGACAGATGGTGACCGGGCACCGGCACGGCCTCCAGGCGCGGGCACACCTCGTCCCAGCCCAGCGCCTCGTCGTCCCGCTCGTACGCCGGGTCGCGCACGGTGTGCGGCGCGGGCTCGGTGGCCCGGTAGAGGATGACCGGCCCGTCGTAGCCGCCCGGCCGGTGCGACTCTCCGATGCCCAGGTCCAGGTAGGAAGCCCGCTGGTGCTCCAGCGCGGCGGGTGGCACGTCGGCGGCCTCGCGCAGCGCCCGCAGCACGGTGTCGATGCGGGTCTCGTCGTCGTCCACGGCCACCAGCTCGTCGTACGGCAACTGCAGCCGCACACCGAAGGTGTCGGCGACGTGGTCGGCGAAGCCCTCGAAATGCGCCCGGATCCGATCGGCCCGCGTCAGCCCCGGCCGGGGGAGAGGGCGCACGGAGTCGATGAGCACGACCAGCCGCACGTCCCGCCCGGCGGCGGTCAGGTGCCGTGCGGTCTCCTGGGCGACGAAGCCGCCGAAGGACCAACCGCCCAGCACACAGGGACCGTCGGGGCGAGCGGCGTTGATCGCCTCGGCGTAGATCCTCGCCTTCTCCGGCACGGTCCGGGCCTCCTCGATCCGCTCCAGCCCGTACACCGGCTGGTCGTCCCCGAGCCGTTCGGTGAGCGTCCGGTAGACGGTGACCGGGCCGCCGGCGGCATGGACGAGGAAGAGCGGAGGCCGCGAACCACTGGCTCGCAGCGGACGCAGCGGGGTGTCCTCGCGGGGGAGGGCGTGCTGGATCCGGCCGGCGGCGTCCTCGACGGTGGCGGCGGCGAACAGGTCGCGCAGGGGCAGTTCGATGCCGAACTCACGCTCCACCGCGGTACGGACGCGGACTGCCATCAGCGAGTCCAGGCCCAGGTCGGCCAGGGCGGTGCCCGGGGTGAGACGCGTGGGCGGGTGCCCGGTGACGGCGGCGATGTGGTGGGTCACTCTGGCCAGGACCGAGGAGGGTTCCGCCACTTCGGCGGGAGGTTCCTCCGCGACCGGCTCGGTGCGGCCCGGCCGTCCGTCCACCAGTGCCGTACGTGCTTCCACCGGGGCACGGGCAGGTCGACGACCCGGCCGGGCGGCACGGGCAGCCGTTGGCCGGCGACGTACAGGGCGCCGAGCTGCCCGGCGAACGCCTCCGCCCCGTCGGCGTCCCGGCGCAGCGTGGCCAGGGCGAGGGCGCCGGGGACGGTGTCGGCGACGGCCCCCGTCAGGACCGGGTGGGGCGAGATCTCGACGAACGCCGTGTGGCCGTCGGCCGCGGCCGACGCGAGCGCCCGGTCCAGGCGCACGGGCCGCCGCAGGTTGGCAGCCCAGTGGGCCGCGTCGAACACGCAGTCGCCGCGCGGGTCGTCGAGGACGGTGGAGTGGACGGGGACGCTTGGCCGCCGCGCTCGAATGCCGGACAGCGCGTCGACGAGCTCCGGCAGCAGCCCGTCCACCTGGGGCGAGTGCCCGGCACCGACGACCCGCATGGCCCGTGCCGCCCGGCCCTGCCCCTCCAGCCGGCGCACGAGCCCGGCCACCGCCGCCTCCTCTCCCGTGACGACCTTCTGCCGGGGGGAGGAGTGCACGGCGACGTGCACACCCGGGAAGTCCCGCTCCAGAGACTCCAGTTCGGCGTCCTCCAGATCCACCACGGCCATCGCGCCGCCGCGCAGCCCGCTCAGCAGCCGGGCCCGTACGGCGATGACCCGCGCCCCGTCCGCCACGTCCAGCGCGCCCGCGCACACGGCCGCCGCCACCTCGCCCATGGAGTGGCCGATCACCGCGGCGGGCTCGGCCCCGTACGAACGCCACAGCTCGGCGAGCGCCAGCTGAAGGCCGAACAGCACGGGTTGGGCGACCTCCAGACGGTCCAGGCCGGCCCCGGAGGACAGGTGGTCGTACAGGGACAGTCCGCACTCCGGGGCGAGCTGCGGGTCGATCTTCTCGACGGCGGCGGCGAACGCGGGTTCCTCGGACAGCAGCCGGCGCCCCATCCCGGGCCACTGGCTGCCGTAGCCGGAGAAGACCCACACGGTGCCGCGCCCGACGCGGTCGCGGTCACCGGTCATCACCCGCGCATCCGGATGCCCGGTCGCCAACAAGCCCAGAACATCGGCCAGCTCGGCTCGGTCCCGGGCGACCACGGCGGTGCGTAGGGGACCTCGGCCCGCGCGCCCCGCCAGGGTCCGGGCGACGTCGGCGGGGTGCGCGGCGCTCCCGCGCAGCCAGTCGGCGAGTCTGCCCGCCGTGTCGCGGACGCGCTCGGCGTCGAGGTCGCAGAGCAGATGCAGGCGGGCGGCGGGTTCCTCGGCCGGGCGGGCCGGGACCAGGCCGGGCGGCCCCTCCTCCAGCACCACATGGGCGTTGGTGCCGCCGAAGCCGAACCCGGAGACCCCCGCGATCGCGGTACCGCCGTAGCGGGGCCAGGGCTCCGGCTCGGTCACCACCCGCAGCCGGTCATCGGCGAGCGAACTGCCCTCCGAGCAGTGCAGGGACGGCGGGATGCTGTCGTGGTGCAGGGCCAGCACGGTCTTCACCAGGCCGGCGATGCCCGCGGCGGACTCCAGATGACCGAGGTTGCCCTTGACGGAACCCAGCAGCAGCGGCTGGTCCGGGTCACGGCCCGCACCGAGCACCGCGCCGAGCGCGCCCGCCTCGATCGGGTCGCCCAGCGGAGTGCCGGTGCCGTGCGCCTCCACGTAGTCGACGTGCGCCGCGGCCAGCCCCGCCCGCGCGTACGCGCTCTCCAGCAACGCCTGCTGGGCGGCCGGGTTGGGCGCCATGAGGCCGTTCGAGCGGCCGTCGGAGTTGACGGCGGTGGCGCGGACGACGGCCAGGACACGGTCGCCGTCCCGCTCCGCGTCGGACAGCCGCTTGAGGATCACGGCCGCACAGCCCTCGCCGCGCCCGATGCCGTCCGCCGACGCGGAGAACGGCTTGCACCGCCCGTCCGGTGCGAGGGCCCCCGCTCGCCGGAAGGCGACCGTGACGGCCGGCGACAGCAACAGGTTGACCCCGGCGGCGATCGCCGTGTCGCTCTCGCCCGTGCGCAGGCTGACACAGGCGTGGTGCACGGCGACCAGCGAGGACGAGCAGGCGGTGTCGACGGCCATGCTCGGCCCCCGGGTGTCCAGGACGTAGGCGAGCCGCCCGGCGGCGACGCTCAGGGCGCCCCCGGCCGGCGCCCAGGGATCGACGGCGGCCGGGTCGGCGCCGGTGAGCTGCCCGTACTCAGGGGCGGAGATGCCGACGAACACGCCGGTGGCGGTGCCCGCCAGGGACCCGGCCGGTAGGGCGGCGTGGTCGAGGGCCTCGTGGACGACCTCCAGCAGGATGCGCTGCTGCGGGTCCATCACCGCGGCCTCGCGCGGGGTGATGCGGAAGAAGTCCGCGTCGAACCCGGCGATGTCGTCGAGATACCCGCCGTACGGGTGCGCGTCGGCCGGCGGGAAGGCGGTGAAGTCGCGCCAGCGGTCCTCCGGGACGCGCCGGATCGCGTCGACGCCCTCGCTGAGCAGCCGCCAGTAGCCGTCCGGGCCGTGCACCCCGCCGGGCAGCCGGCAGCCGACCCCGACGACCGCGACCGGCTCGGCCGTCCCGCCCGGCACCCCGGCACGCGGCACCGAAGCGGCCTCGGCTCCCGAGGCTCCCGTGCCGCGCAGCCGCGCCACCAGGGCCTCACCGGTGGGTGTCTCCCACAGCAGCGTCGTCGGCAGTTCCTGTCCCGTGGCCCGGGACAGCTCACCGGCCAGCGCGACCGCGTCCCGCGAGGACATGCCGAGGTCCGCCAGCGGCCGGTCCATCGGGACGTCCTCGGGGGAGGTGCCGTACCAGGCGGCCACCCGCTCGGCGATGAGCCGGCGCAGCGCTCCCTCGTCGACGGGCCTCATCCCGCGGCACCCGCCGTCGCCGTCCGGGCCCGCCCGCCGTACACACCCTCCAGATACCGGGTCCGGGTCAGCGCCCGTGACACCTTTCCGCTGGAGGTACGCGGCACCGTGCCCGGCGGCACCAGGACCACGTCGGCGAGCCGCAACCCGTGCCGGGCGGATACGGCACCGCGCACGGCACGCACCACGGCCGGCACGTCGAGCTCGGTGAGGCGCGCGGTCCGCGCGTGCTCCGCCACGACCACCACCCCCTCACCGGCGCCGCCCGGCACGGCGAACGCGGCGAGCCGGTCCCGGCGCACCGCCGGATCCGCGTCCTGGGCCGTCGCCTCGACGTCCTGCGGGTAGTGGTTGCGGCCGTCGACGATGATCAGGTCCTTCAGCCGCCCGGTGACGACCAGCTGCCCCTCCAGCAGCGTCCCCAGATCGCCCGTGCGCAGCCAGCCGCCCGGACCGGCCGCGGTGTCCGCGAACTCGGCGCCGAACACGTCCTTGGACTCCCGGTTCCAGTAGCCGCGGCCCACGTTCGGCCCCTGCACCCAGATCTCGCCGACCTCACCCTCCGCCAGCAGGGCCCGCGTCACCGGGTCGGCGACCCGGACCCGCTGGCCCGCCGGGGTGCCACAGCCCGCCAGCAGCACGGCCCGGGGATCGTCCGGCCTCGTGGACAGGGCCTTCCCGGCCGCCAGGGCGTCCCGGTCGAGCGCGAACCTGCTGAGCGGCTCACCCGGCCGGGCCGCGCACACGAACACGGTGGCCTCGGCCAGCCCGTACGACGGGCAGTGCGTCCCCGGCGCCAGGCCCTGTCCCGCGAACGCCGCGTGGAAACGGTCGGCCGTGCCCGGGCGCACCGGCTCGCTGCCGTTGATCAGCGCGGTCACCCCGTCCAGCCGCAGTCCCTCCTTCTGGTCCGCGGTGACGGTCGCGGCGCAGTAGTCGTAGGCGAAGTTGGGCGCGGCGCTCACCACGTTCGGATGCGCGGCGAGCAGCCGCAGCCAGCGCACCGGCTCGTGCAGGAACGCCGCCGGGTCCATGAGCACCGACAGCAGCCCGCGCGCCACCGGGGCCGCGACGCTGAGCACCAGCCCCATGTCGTGGTAGAGCGGCAGCCAGCCCACGCAGGTCAGCGGGCGCGTGTCGGCACTGTAGGCGGTCAGTGCCTGGTGGGCGTTGGCGACGACGTTGCCGTGGCTGATCTCCACGCCCGCCGGGGCACGGGTCGAACCGGAGGTGTACTGGAGATAGGCGGTCGCCTCGGCGTCCGGCGGGACGGGCCGCCAGTCGCGGCCGGCGGCCTCGGGCACCTCGTCCGCCACCACGATCTGCGGCCCCTCGGAACCGAGGAAGTCCCGCACCTCGTCGCGGGCCCGGCTCGTGGTCACGACGACCGAGGGACGCGCGTCGGCCAGGACACCCGCCAACCGGTCCGCGTGGCCGGGCAGGCCAGGCGGATACAGCGGTACGGCGACCAGCCCGGCGGCCAGGGCCGCGAGGAAGGCGGTCACGTACTCCGTGCCCTGTGGACACAGCAGCGCGACCCGGTCCCCGGGCCGGGCCTCCTCGGCGAGGCGCGCGGCCAGCGCCCGCACCCGCATGTCCAGGCGACGCCAGGTCAGGGTGCGGTGGACGCCGCGCGAGTGCGGGGCCGGATGCGCGACGAAGGTGAACGCCCGGCGGTCCGGGGCGGTTTCGGCCCAGTGCCGCACGTACTCCGGCAGCGTGGAACACGCGGGCGCGAGCGGGGGGCGGCGGCTGTTCATCAGGCGGGGCTCCTCACGGCGCGGATCGGCTTGCGAATCGCTGACTGGGTGGCTGGAACGGGGCGTCTAGAGCGGGATGTTGCCGTGCCGGCGTTCCGGCATCGGCGCGCGTTTGCCGCGTAGTGCGCGCAGGGCGCGGCAGACCTGCTCCCGGGTCTCGCGCGGCGCGATGACGGCGTCGACATAGCCGCGCTCGGCGGCGAGATACGGAGTGCCGTGGGTGCTCTCGTACGCGGCGAGGAGGCGGGTGCGCAGCGCCTCGGGGTCGTCGGCCGTGGCGAGTTCGCGCCGGTGCAGAACACCCACGGCCCCCTCGGCGCCCATCACGGCGATACGGGCGGTGGGCCAGGCGAGGTTCACGTCGGCGCCCAGATGCTTGGAACCCATCACCGCGTACCCGCCGCCGTACGCCTTGCGCACCACCACCGTGACCTTGGGCACCGTCGCCTCGGCGTAGGCGTACAGCAGTTTCGCTCCGCGCCGGATGATCCCGGCCTGCTCCTGCCGTACGCCGGACAGATACCCGGGCACGTCGGCGAAGGTCAGCAGCGGGATACCGAACGCGTCGCAGAACCGCACGAACCGCGCCGCCTTCTCCGAGGCGTCGATGTCGAGGACCCCGGCGAAACACAGCGGCTGGTTGGCGACGACGCCCACCGAGCGGCCCTCGACCCGGGCCAGGGCGCAGATGATGTTCGGCGCGAACAGCTCCTGCACCTGGAGCAGTTCACCGTCGTCGACGACGGCGTGCAGGATGTCCCGCATGTCGTAGGCCTCGCCGAGCCGGTCCGGGACGACCTCGTCGAGCCCGGCCCCGGGCGGAGTGTGCCCGGGGGCGTACTCCGGGGGCCGTTCCAGGTTGTTGGCCGGGAGGTACGACAGCAGGTCGCGCACGGTGTCGAGGGCGTCCTCCTCGTCGGCGGCCAGGAAGTGGGCGTTGCCGTTGACGGTGTTGCTGGTGCGGGCGCCGCCCAGTTCCTCGGCGGTGGTGCGTTCGCCGGTGACCGTCTCGATGACGTCGGGGCCGGTGACGAACATGTGCGAGGCGCCGTCCACCATCACCGTGAAGTCGGTGATCGCCGGCGAGTAGGCGGCCCCGCCCGCGCACGGCCCCAGGACGACCGAGATCTGCGGGATCACCCCGGACGCCTTGACGTTGCGGCGTACCAGTTCGGCATAGAGGGCGAGGGCGGCGACGCCCTCCTGGATGCGGGCCCCGCCGGAATCGTTCAGGCCGATCACCGGGCAGCCGGTCTTCAGGGCGAGATCCATCAGAGCGACGGTCTTCTCCCCGAAGGCCTCGCCCATGCTGCCGCCGAAGACCGTGGAGTCCTGGGCGAACACGCACACCGGGCGGCCGTCGACCGTGCCGTACCCGGTGACCACCCCGTCGCCGCAGGGGCGGCGGGCGTCCTGCCCGGCGGGCCGGGCCCGCACGAACAGACCGGTCTCGGTGAAGGAGCCCTTGTCCACGAGCCGTTCGATCCGCTCCCGGGCCGAGAACTCCCCGCGTCTGCGCGGCCCGCCCGGGGCCACCGCATGGTCCCTGCGGGACTCCAGGCCGGCGACACGTTCAGCGGTGCTCCCGGATACACGCGTCGACGTCTCCCCCGGATCGGATGCTGTCACCTCTGCGCTCACAACCACCTCCGAAGTGGTTCTCGAATATGGCAGTGAGGCGGGCAGGCACCGGGAAGATCGCTGTTCTGTGTGGGGGAGTTGAGTCCTCCGGCGCGGGGTTTCATCCCCGCGTGACAAGGGACCGCCGGACCGGCCGCCGCGGTCCGGGCGCGATTCAGTTGCCCCAGTGCTGAATGCGTTCTCCTTCTTCTATTGGACCTAGGGCCGCACGGCATCCAGGCTGGATCGCACCATCGCCCGACAGCCGGAACAACAGCCGGAAGAGGTCACGAGCACATGCACACCCGCCGCATCGGTGACGTCGAGATCAGCGCGATCGGCCTGGGCGCGATGCCCATGTCCATCGAGGGACGACCGGACGAAGAACGCTCCCTCGCCACCATCCACGCCGCGCTCGACGCCGGTGTGACCCTGATCGACACCGCGGACGCCTACCACCGGGACGCCGACGAGGTCGGCCACAACGAGACCCTGATAGCCAGGGCCCTCGCCTCCCACGACCGCGGCGGCGACGTGCTGGTCGCCACCAAGGGCGGCCATCTGCGCCCCGGGGACGGCAGCTGGACGCTGGACGGCAGCCCCCGCCACCTCAAGGAGGCCTGCGAGGCGTCCCTGCGCCGGCTCGGCGTGGAGGCCATCGGGCTCTACCAGTTCCACCGCCCCGACCCGAGGGTCCCCTACGCCGAGTCCGTCGGCGCGGTCCGGGACCTCCTGGACGAGGGCAAGATCCGCATGGCCGGCATCTCGAACGCCGACCCGGAGCAGATCCGGCTGGCCCACGACATCCTCGGCGGCCGCCTGGTCTCCGTCCAGAACCAGTTCTCCCCGGCCTTCCGCTCCAGCGAGCCGGAGCTGCGCCTGTGCGACGAACTCGGCATCGCCTTCCTGCCCTGGAGCCCGCTCGGGGGAATCTCCCGCGCGGGTGAACTGGGCTCGTCGCACGCCCCGTTCGCGCGCATCGCCGAGTCGCACGGGGTGAGCCCGCAGCGCGTGTGCCTGGCCTGGATGCTCGCCAAGTCACCGGTCGTCGTACCGATCCCGGGCGCGAGCCGTCCGGACACCATCCGCGACTCGGCAACCGCCCCGGACCTCGTCCTGACGCCCGGGGAACGGGCGGAGCTGGACGCCGCCTGAGCAGACCAAGGGAGCGGGGGACGGACGTGCGCCGGCCCCCGGCCTCATGCCGCGGACACTCCCGGCGCCACCTCGCTCCGCCTGGCGTCCTCCTGCCCCACAAGGGGGGGAAAAGCGCTTGCCATTCCTGTCACCGTTCCTCCCCGTCTTCCTCGTCGTCGTGCCCGCCGCCGCACGTCCAGCAGGCGCTGGCCCGGCTGCTGCGCGGGCGTACCACGTTCGTCGTGGCGCACCGGCTGTCCACCGTCCAGGGCGCCGACCGGATCGTGGTGATGGGCGACGGCCGGATCCAGGAGGTCGGCACGCACGAGGAACTCCTGCGCCGGGGCGGGGCGTACGCGGCCCTGCACAGCGGCCAGCTCGCCCTGACAAGCGGTCAGCGGGCCGATCAGTTCCCGTCATTTCCATCCCGGATGAGTAAAACATGTGAATGTTTCCGCGTGGTTCGGGCATACGCAGCGAAAACAGAGAGAGGGGCGCTACGTGCTCGTACCGGACCGGAAGGTTGTCAGAGAGTTGCTGACGCGATACGCGTCGCTGAGGATCGCTCAGGCGGAGAGGCGCGTGCCGACGACGTCACGCGAGCTGGAGGACGTCAGCTACACGCTGTGCGTGATGATGGGGACGTCCGGCATTCACGACGCCATCGCCAAGGCGGACACTCTGCTGCTCACCAAGGGGCGGTCCGAATCCGCGGACGCGGACGGGGAGAACGGCTTGACGCTGGTCGGCTGACATCCTGAGGGACCCGGCGCAGACCGGGTGCTGCCTCGGCGGCCTCAGAAGAGGGCGCCGAGGCACTGCTCTTTCCGTGGAACGCCGCGCGGTACGCGTACGGCGTGGTGCCCACCACTTTCCGGAACCGCTCCCGGAACGCCGTCGGTGAGCCGAACCCCGCCTGGCGCGCGATCCGTTCGACGGAGTGGTCGGTGTTCTCCAGCAGGTACTGGGCGCGCCGCACCCGCGCCCGCAGCAGCCACTGCAACGGCGTGGTGCCGGTCTGTTCGCGGAAACGGCGGCTGAACGTCCGCTCGCTCATCCCCGCGCGCGCCGCCAGGGTGCCCAGCGTCACCTCGTGCGCGAGGTTGTCCTCGATCCACTCCAGCAGCGGCTCGAACGCCGACCCCCGGGGCACGGGCGGGTGTTCGTGCACGATGAACTGGGCCTGTCCGCCCTCCCGTTCCAGCGGCATCACCGACATCCGGGCGATGTTCGCCGCGACGGCCGACCCCAGGTCCCGCCGGATCATGTGCAGGCACAGGTCCAGCGCCGCCGCAGCACCGGCCGAGGTGAGGATCTGCCCGTTGTCGACGTACAGCACGTCCGGCTGCACCTCGACGTGCGGGAACCGTCGGGCCAGTTCGCCGGCGGCCACCCAGTGTGTGGTGGCGCGCAGCCCGTCCAGCAGCCCTGCCTCCGCCAGCACGAAGGCGCCCACGCACACGGACGCGATCCGGGTACCGGCCTCACCCGCCTGCCGCAGGGCCGCCAGCACCCGGGCGGACGGCGGCGCGGCGTCGGGGGAGCAGCCCGGCACGATGATGGTGTCGGCCTCCGCCAGCGCCTCGAGGCCCTGGTCGATGCGCAGGGTGAAACCACCGTCCGCGCGCACCTCCGGTGTCTCCGCGCACAGCCGGACCCGGTAGGCGGGCCGCCCGTCCGGCATATGGGTCCAGGCGAACGTCTGCTGGGGTGCCGCCATGTCGAACGGCACCACTTGATCGAGAACCAGGATCGCCACGGAGTGCATGACCGTCACCCTAGGCACCTTCCCGCCAGGCCCACGAACCGCCCGTCTGGCGGCCCGCGGCACAAGATGGCAGGTCACACGAGTTGGCGAGAATCCGTTGGAAGCTGTCGTTTCAGCCCATGGGCGATCACGCCCCGGCTCCCTAACGTGAGCCCGGCATCGTTGATCGCATCATGGAAAGAGTCCTGGTGACCAAGATCCTGCTGTCCCTCCATGTCCTGGCCGCCATCGTCGCCATCGGTCCCGTGACCGTCGCCGCCAGCATGTTCCCGCCGGCGGCACGCCGCGCGGCTCCCGCGGGCGGCCACGCCCCCGACCCGTCGGCGATCGGCACGGTCGCGCTGCTGCACCGCATCTGCCGCGTGTACTCCGGTGTCGGACTGACCGTCCCGGTCCTCGGGTTCGCCACCGGTGCCGCGATGGGCGTCCTGGGCAGCGGATGGCTCGTCACCTCCATCGCGCTGACCGCCGCTGCCGCCGGCATCCTGGTCGCCTTCGTCCTGCCCCGCCAGGAGGAACTCCTCGGCCGGCTCAACGGCGAACAGGCCGTCGATCACCAGAACACCGTTCAACTCGCCATGTTCACCGGAATCTTCAACCTCCTGTGGGCGACGGTCACCGTCCTCATGATCGTCCGGCCGGGCTCCAGCACAGGAGCCTGAAAGTCCCCGCCCGTCCGCTTGGCACGGATGTCCGTTCTGCGTCAAGTCATCCCAGGAAATTCACACTCCGGGATACCGGGCCGCCTAGACTCGTCACTCTCGCCCCCGCACGGGGACGACGAGCAGAAAGGCACGTTGACGGGTGTTCCAGGATTCCCCCATCTACGACCGACTCATCGCGGAGTGCGGCGATGTGCCCGCACAGGTCCGCCGCGAGGCCGAACGCGTGAGCAGGGAACTGGAGCTGGCCATGCGGCCCTACCAGTCCCCCGGCTACGACCGCCCGCACTCGCCGGGCACGGGCTGGCAGCGCACGGCCATGCTCCCCGGCCCGCGGCCGCAGTGAACCCAGGGGCAGTGGCCATGAAACAGCCCGGGACCGGCGCAGTGCCGGACCCGGCGCTCAACGGACCGTGGTGTTCGAGCCGTTGACCTGCGACGACTGCGCGGGGATCGGGCGGGCCAGCCACTCGGCGATGGTGCGCGCGATCGGCTGACCCGTCTCCACCTCGATGAACCCGAACTGCCCCGACTGGTTGCACTCCAGAAACCACCAGGTCCCGTCCGCGTCCTCCACGAAGTCGAAGGCTCCGTAGGCAAGTTCGGCCTCACGCAGATACGCGCGGACTCCCGTCGCGATGCACGAAGGCACGTCGGTGGCGCGCCACGGCGGGCCGGGCGCGGCGAACCGCACGTCGACCTCGTCCGGGCCCGCGTCCGCGGCGGTCGCCTTGCGAGCCGCATGCATCCGCTCACCCACGACGGTGAGCCGGATGTCGGCCCGTTTGGCGATCCGCCGCTGGAACAGCGTCGGCCCGAACGCGACGGCGGAGAAGTCCGTGTCCGGCGCGACCCGGCTGGTCGGCACCGCCCGGGGCGGGTCCTGCGGATGCGCGCCCGACACCGGCTTGACCACCAGGTCCGGGTAGCGCTCGGCGAACTCGCGGGCGGCCCGCGGGAAGGTCGTGATCAGCGTCGCAGGCACGGGCAGGCCGCACCGCTGGGCGAGACGCAGCTGCCACGGCTTGTGCCGGGCGCGGCGTGCCGCGTCGGGGTGGTTCATCCAGCGCGCGTCCGAGCCCCGCAGCATGCCGTAGAGCGCCTGAGCGGCCTCCTCGGTCAGCCACGCGGACGGCTGGGCCGCCCGCCCGGCGGGAGTGCCGGGCCGGCGCACCCAGACCGACCGCAGTCCCGCGATGCTCACCAGCCGCCCCCCGGCGGACAGATGGCCGCGGAAACGGCCGTGGACGTACTCACCCGACAGCGCGACACCACCGGTCAGGTCGGCGGGATCGACGCGGACCACCGGAACCCCCGTCGCGTTCAGGTGTACGACCACCATGTCCGCGGTCACGTCCTCCTCACAGGTGAGGATCAGTACGGTCATCTTCGGCGGCCCGCGGTCAGTCGTCGAAGTGTGTCTTGGAGCCGGCGGTGGACGTGGTCGTGCCCACCTCTCTCAACAGAGCGAAGTCGCAGGCCGCGATTCGGCCGTCGAGGAGCACGTTCAACTGCTGTCCGGCGTCGTACACATACGGAATAGCAGCTTCCAACTCCACTGCCGGGCGCGCGTAGCTGAGCGCGAACGGTTGCATCGTCTCTCCCTCGTCGGCACTGCGCCGATCAAGCGGTGGTCCAGGGGCGTGGCCGCCCGGTCCGCCGACTCGATTCGGCTTCCAGAGACTTATACGAATCGAACGGGTGGTTGGTTTCCTTACTTTCCGTAGTCACCGGGCCGGTTCGTGGTCCGGCGGCCGACGGGTCGTCCTGCGCTCCCGCTCGCCGAGGGAGCCGCGGACGGTGCGCAGAGCGAGCAGCAGGACGCCGATGTCGTCCAGGTACACCGGGTCGGGCAGCACGTCGGCAGGCAGTACGAAATAGAGAACCGCGCCCCAGAAGACCCAGCGCGGGCCCGTGGGCAGTCCCGCGCGCCGCAGATCGCGCCGGGTCCGGACCAGCCGTACGAGGATGCCGACGGCGAGGACGAGGACGACGGCCGCGAGAACCGCGGCCAGGGTGATCACCGTTGTGGTCGTATCCACGGGTTGCCCTCCTCCTGGCGTGCCGCGACACAGGGTGTCCTTACCTGGATTCCCGTTTCCGGCGGCTGTATTGCGGCCGGGGCCCGACATGTCGGCGAGTCGGCGGATTTTCCCACCGGGGTGGTCATCCCGGTGGCTCACCCGGGTGGCACGGGGTGAGGGGGGCGCCTAGTAATGGTCAGCGTAACGTCGCTCGTCACACGACGGGGGGCGCAGGAGCGGCCGCACTCTTCCCATGGAGGCGAGTATGACCACCTGCTCTTCATCACCCCGCTCGAACGAACCCGCCATACACAGCGAGCCGAACGGGTCCGCTCAGCCGTCCGCCGAGACAACCGTCGCCACCGGTGCGTACCAGGTGGAACAGACGAGCACGCAGCCGGACACCGGGTCGCACGAAACGTACCGGGCGGGCCCCGAGCCTCCCGCCGCCTCTCACCAGGCCGGCCCGCCGGGCACGGAGCCGGTCGCCCTCGGCTCCCACCCGGCGACCGGCGAGGGAGCGCCGCCCGCCGCCCCCGGCCCGGACCCGAAGAACCAGACGCCGACGCGGCCGGCTGCCCCTGAGGCGAGCGAGGGCCGCCCTGCGCGGTTTATCCTGTCTTTCTGCGCGCTCTGGTGCCTCTGGTGTGGGGGAGGCGGATCCGTCCTTTGCGCGGTCTGCTGATCCTGTCTTGAACGGTGCGGATCAGGTGTCGGCGCGGTCTGGTGCCTCTGGTGTGGGGGAGGCGGATCCGTCCTTTGCGCGGTCTGCTGATCCTGTCTTGAACGGTGCGGATCAGGTGTCCACGCGGCCCGCTGCCCCTGGCTCGGACGAGGCGGACCTGGCCTTCGCCCGGCCCGCCGCCCCCGCTTCGGGCGTGGCGACCGAGCGGTCTGCCGCCCCCGGCCTGGAGGAGCAGCCGTCCGCCGCGCCCGCCGCCCCCGGCCCGGACCAGGCGGACCCGCCCTCAGCGCGGCCCGCTGCCCCCGGCCCGGACGGGACGGACCGGGCGGACGCACAGCATGTCGTTCCCTCCCTGGACCGGGTGGACCAGGCAGCGGGCGAGACCGCCCAGGCCGAAGCGTCCGGCTCGGGTGAGGCGGATCAGCCGAGTGCGCGGCCGTTCGTGATCCGCTCGCTGGACGACAATGCGGTGGAACTCCGGCCCGGCACGGGGCCGGCCCCCGCGCCGTACGGTGACGCGGTCAGCGACTTGGTGCACGCCGCCGTGGCCGACCGGCCCCTGGACGAGGTCGTCGCCCTCATCACCTCGCTGGAGCGGTCGCCCGACCACGCGGAAGCGATGGTCGACGCACTCCGCACGGCCGGCGTGGAGCGGCCCGTGGAGGACGTCAGCCAGATGATCGCCCTGCTGACGAAGCCCCCGCGCCACCCCGACAGCGCGGACGAGGCGATCCGGGCCGCGGCCGCCCACCGGTCGGTGGAGGAAGTGACCCGGCTGGTGACCCTGCTGCACAAGGAGCCGCAGGTGCCCCACGTCCGCGAGGAGGCACTCCGCGCGGCCGCCACCGGCCGGTCCGTCGGGGAGCTGGTCGAGCTGATCGACCGCCTCGGCCTGGAACGGCTGGACCGTAACGGCCGCCTGCCGACCGGCACTTCCCGTCCCCACGCCGAGACCGAGCCCGAGATGTCCGCCCGGCCGGCCAGGCGCCGCGAGACCCACCGGACACTCGACTCCTCGCCCACGGACCGCGACCGTGCGACGGAGCGGCTCACCAGGTCCATGTCGTGGTCGAGTTGGCTGGCGGCCCTGGGCCTCGCCGTGTGCGCGGTGGCCCACTTCCCGCTGCAACGCGGCGGAGCGTCCCTGGACCTGCACGCCGTAGCCCTCGGCCTGTCGGTCCTGTGCACGTTGCTGGCGCTGCTGCTGGCCCTGCGTCCCGTCGCGCCGGTACTGGTCGGGGCGGTGGTGGTGCCCACGGTGCTCGCCGGGGCCCAGGCGTACGGGAGTTCCTTCCCGTCGGCATCCCTGACCCGGGCCGTGGATCTCGCGCTCGCCCCGCCGTGGCTCGCCACCGGTGCCGCCGTGTGCACGGCGTTGCTGGCCCTCGTCGCGCTGGTCTTCCGGTTGCTGGCGCCCCTGGCGGGCAGGCAGTGGGCGCCCGAGGCACGCGGTATGGCGGAGTGACGCCTACGAGTGCCGCACCGGACCGGATCCGCTCGCAGCGGGCCCGGTCCGGACGTCGTTCGTCGCCCGGTGGTCGAGCAGCCCGGCCAGCACCCGGTCCGGTGTGAGCGGGAGTTCACGGAAGCGGACGCCGGTGGCGTGGTGCACGGCGTTGCCGATCGCCGCGGCCGTCCCGACGATGCCGATCTCCCCGATCCCCTTGCTGCCCATGGGGTTGAGGCGGGGGTCGTCCTCGTCGACCCAGTGCGCCTCGATCTCGGCGACGTCGGCGTGCACGGGCACGTGGTACGAGGCCAGATCCGACTCGGTGAAGTCCCCGAACGCGGCGTCCATCGTGCTGCCCTCGGTCAGCGCCATGCCCAGGCCCATCGTCATGCCGCCGACGAACTGGGAACGTGCCGTGCGGGCGTTGAGGATGCGCCCCGCGGCGTACACCCCCAGCAGCCGGCCGACCCGGACCTCGCCGGTGACCGTGTCCACCGCGACCTCGGCGAAGTGCGCCCCGAAGGCGTGCCGCGCGCAGGCGCTCTCGGCGTCCGCCGTGCCCCTCGGTGTCGGCACGGACGTCGAGACCCTGCTCGGGCAGCGGCCCCGAGTGCTCGGCCAGCCGCCGCGCCAGCCGGGCGCAGGCCTCGTGCACCGCCCAGCCCCAGGAGGCGGTGCCCGAGGAGCCGCCGGCCAGCGACGCCGACGGGAGCTCGGTGCTGCCGACCTCGATCCGTACCCGCTCCAGCGGCACCCCGAGGGCGTCGGCGCCGACCTGCGCGAGCACGGTCCGGGCCCCCGTACCGATGTCGGTGGCGTTGATCCGCACCAGGAACGTCCCGTCGGGCAGCGCGCGGGCCGCCGCCGAGGAGGGCCACACCATGACGGGATACGTCGCCGCGGCCACCCCGGTCCCCAGCAGCAGGGAGCCCGTCCCTGCGGTGGCGCGGCCGGGGATCGCGCCCGTCCCACCCGAAGCGCCGGGCGCCTTCGCGCAGACACTCGACCAGATGCCTGCTGCTGAACGGCTTGCCGCTGTCGGGTTCGACGTCCGGCTCGTTGCGGACGCGCAGCTCGACCGGGTCGAGGCCGAGTCTCGTCGGCCAGCTCGTCCATGGCGGACTCCAGCGCGTACATGCCCGGAGCCTCGCCCGGCGCCCGCATCCACGACGGCGAGGGCACGTCCAGCGCGGCGACCCGGTGCACCGTACGGCTGTGCGGCGCGGCGTACATCACGCGCGCGGGCACCGCCGCCTGCTCCACGAACTCCTTGATGCGGGAGGTGTGGGTGGTGACCTCGTGCACGACGGATGTGAGGCGGCCGTCCGCGGCGGCACCGAGCCGCAGCCGGTGCAGCGTCGGGAGCACGGTGCCCGACGACGGCGGGCAGGTACCGGCGGGGCAGCGCCACCGTGACCGCCCTCCCGGTCTGCCGTGCCGCCATCGCGGCGAGCACCACGTCGGGCCGTGGCATGCCCTTGGACCCGAAGCCGCCGCCGACGTGCTCGGCGGTGACGACGATCCGCTCCTTCGGGATGCCGAAGAGCCCGGCGAGCACGGCCTGCACGGCGCCGGCCCCCTGGCTGGAGGTGTGCACGGTCAGCCGGCCGTCGTCCCAGCGGGCGGTGCTGGTGTGCGGCTCCATGGGGTGGTTGTGCAGCGGCGGCACCCGGTACGCGACGTCGACCCGGGCGGCCGAGGATCCGAAGGCGCGCGTCGGGGTCGCCCTGTTCCCGGACGGCCGGATGACCGCCGTTGGCCTCCTCGGGCACGTACACGCCCGGGTGCGAGGCGGTGAGCTGCACGTCGTGCTCTTCGGCGTCGTAGGCGACACGGACCGCGGCGGCACCGGCCCGGGCCGCCTCCAGGGTCTCGGCCACCACCAGGGCGACGAACCAGCCCCGGTGCGGAACCCGAGGGCCCTGCAGCACGGCGAGCGTGGGATCGTCCGGCTCGGCGAGCCGCGGCGCGTTCTCGTGGGTGAGGACGGCGAGCACGCCGGGCACGGCCAGGGCCGCCGCCGTGTCGACGCCGATGACCCGGCCCCGGGCGACAGCCGCCGGCACGGGCCAGGCCTGGGCCCGGCCGGGGGAGTGGTACTCGGCGGCGTAGCGGGCGGTGCCGCTGACCTTCTCCCGCCCCTCCCGGCGCTCGGCGGGAGCGCCCACGGTGCCGGTCATGGAGTCCTCCTCGTGAGCGACGGGTCCGCGAGCCGGGACAGCACGTCCACGGCGAGGTTGCGGGCCAGCGGCACCTTGAAGGCGTTGTCCCGCAGGGGCTGCGCGGCGGACAGTTCGAGGTCGACGGCGTGCTCGAACGCGGCGGCGGTCGGAGCCGCGCCCCGCAGCGCCTCCTCCGCCCGCCGGGCCCGCCAGGGCCGGTGGGCCAGCGCCCCGAAGGCCAGCCCGGCGTGGGCGACCACACCGTCCGACACCCGCAGCACGACCGCGACGGACGCGAGCGCGAAGGCGTACGAGGCCCGGTCGCGGGCCTTGCGGTACGCCGACGGCAGCCCGGCCGTGGCAGCCGGCAGCACCACACCGGTGATCAGTTCGCCGGGGCGGATCTCGGTGTCCTGCTCGGGACGGTCCCCGGGCAGCCGGTGGAAGTCCGCCGCCGCGACACTCCGGGCGCCCTCTGGCCCGTACAGCTCGACACGCCCGTCGAGAGCGGCCAGCGCCACCGCCATGTCCGACGGATGGGTGGCGATGCAGTGCGCGGAGTGCCCGAGCACCGCGTGATCGCGGTGGACACCGTCCCGCGCGCCGCAGCCGCTGCCCGGCTCGCGCTTGTTGCACGGCTTCGACAGGTCCTGGAAGTACGGGCACCGGGTGCGCTGCAGCAGGTTGCCGCCGGTCGTCGCCGCGTTGCGCAACTGCCCCGAGGCGCCCGCGAGCACCGCCTGCGACAGCGCCGGGTACCGGTCGCGGACGAGGGGATGAGCGGCGAGGTCGCTGTTGCGGACCATCGCCCCGATCCGCAGCGCTCCGTCCGGCAGTTCCTCCACCGCGTCCAGCGGCAGTCGGGTGACGTCGATGAGGGCGGCGGGCCGCTCGACGCCGAGCTTCATCAGATCGACGAGGTTGGTGCCGCCGCCGAGATAGCGGGCGCCGGCGTGGGAGGCGTACGCGGAGGTCGCTTCCTCGACGCTCCCGGCACGGACGTAGGCGAACTCCTTCACCGGATCACGTCCTCCACCGCCTCGGCGATCCGCGGATACGCACCGCACCGGCACAGGTTGCCGCTCAGCCGCTCCCGGATCTCCTCCCGGCTCAGCGGCACCGGCTCCCCCGAGGGCGTCGCCGGGTCGGTGACGTGCGAGGGATGCGCGGCCGCCGCCTCGGCGAGCACGCCGGCCGCGGAGCAGATCTGGCCGGGGGTGCAGTAGCCGCACTGGAAGGCGTCGCGCTCCAGGAAGGCCCGTTGCAGCGGGTGCGGTCCCTCGCCGTCGCCGGACAGGCCCTCGATGGTGGTGACCTCACAGCCGTCCAGGGCGACCGCGAACAGCAGGCAGCTGTTGACGCGCCGACCGTCCACCAGGACCGTACAGGCGCCGCACTGACCGTGGTCGCAGCCCTTCTTGGCGCCCGTGAGGTCGAGATCCTCCCGCAGGAGGTCCAGCAGGACCCGCCGGTGGTCGACGGTGAGCGTGTGGGGTTTGCCGTTGACGCGGAGCGTCGTCTCCGAGTGGTGCTGGTCGTTGCCCATGTCGTGGAGGACCTTCCCGGGCGGGCCGTACTGCCGTACGGACCGCGTATCCACCTGGCCACGACTGACACGTGCGGGCTACGACGACCTGTTCTTGAGGCGTTCGAACGTCCGTGTGAGCTGCTGCAGCGGGGAGGCGGCGGGAGGTCCGGAGGGCTGCTGCCTCGCCGGCGCGGTCTCGGCGGACTCCTGGAAGGCGGTCAGGGCCTCGTGGGCGCGTTCGGCCGCCTCCCGGTACAGGTCACGGGACTTCGTCATGGCCTCCAGCGCCTCGGCGTACATGGCCACCAAGCCGCGCTGGCGGTCCAGCTCCTCCTGGAGAGTCAGCAGGTGCCACTCCTCCCGCAGCGCCGTGAGGGGGGCCTCGGCGCCGTCGGGCAGGGGCCTCGGCAGCGCGGCGAACCGCGTCACCGCCTTGACGAGGTCCGCCGGCTCCGAGCCGTCGAGGAAGACCGCGCGGACGGAGAAGTCCTCGGCGTCGTAGCCCTCCGGTGCCGGGGTGCCGGGCAGTACCACGGCACCGCCGCGCGGCACCTGGACGCCGGAGTCCCGCAGGGCCCAGTTCGAGCCCCCGCAGCTGCTGCGGGACGGCGCGGTGCTCCACCACACGGTGCCGCAGGCCCGGCGGGAGCCACCGCGCCACCGGCATGCGGCCTCGCTCGTCCGCGGTCATCGCCTCGTGGACGACGACGTGGATGTGCCACCCGCCGCGCACCGCGTTCCTGAGCAGGCGCCGCGTCTCCTTGTCGTCCTGGGGGAGCGGATTGATCTCCCGCAGGGACAGATCCGCGGCGGTGTCCTGGTCCCAGGCGGTCTCCGGCTCCTGCGGCCAGAACAGGCCGGTCGGCGACGGCCAGTCGTCGCTCCACGGCTGCTCGGCCTCCGCGACCAGGATCCACTCCTGCCCGTCGCCCGGACCGGGTGTCACGCTCAGCCGGGCACGCACGGCCACCCCGTCGCCGACCTGCCAGCGGGCCTGGAAGACCCGCTCCGACGGGGCGGACTCGGCCTCGGGCAGCTCCAGGAAGTCGTCGATGTCCTGACGGTCCTTGTGCTCCTGGAGCGAGCGCCGGAGAACGTCTTCCGCGGCGCCGGAGGCATGGCGGCCGCGCGCCAGCCACACCGTGGCGGGCGTCATGGGGCGGACGGTGGAGGAGATCGGCATGGGTCCATCTGTGAGCCGGGGGCAGGGGCGCCTGCCAGTATCGTCGCCGCAGGCCGACCGGGATAACCCGGGGTCACACACCGCGTACCCCCGCTGAGCGCTCTCATGTGATCACGCGGCAGCGCTGTGTGGCACCCGACAGCGCCCTGCGGCAGTCCGGGGGCGTGGGAAGGGGGCCACGCGCACGGGGTGTGCGCGCCGCGCGCACATCGGCGGATCTCACTCGTGGCCCGGCCGAACCCCGATCCTGACAATGGTCCGCACGAGCAGGGCCCGCCCACCATCCGCATCGGGGCGGGTCCTGCTCGCTCAATGACCGACGACCTGCGCGGCTCCTACGCCCGAGAGAGTTCACCCTTCGGTGAGTGCGATGGCGGCGGGACAGACCGCGGTGGCGTCCCCGTCAGGGCTCGCGCACCAGTCCGGCGATGTGCGCGGTGATCGTGTCGAGGATGCCCGTCCAGGCCGTCGTCGTCGCCGAGCACGAGGTAGTTGAGGGTCAGGCCGTCGGTCATGGCGGCCAGGTAGCGGGCCAGGACGGGGACGGGTACGCGCAGGCGCAGGCCCATGGTCTGCCGCAGCTGGTCGATGAGCTCGATGTACGTCTCGGCGTACAGCTCGTACTGGCGCCGTGCCAGATGCTCGAAGCCGGGCTGGCGCAGGGCGTACTGCGTGAGCTCGTAGGTGAGCATGTGCTCGTCGGGGTGGGCGCGGACGTGGTCCCAGTACGCCTGGAAGCCGGCCCGGACGGTCTCCTCGAGGGTGGCCCTGGGCCGTATGGCCTCCTTCACCACCGTCACGTAGTGCCCGGTGATGGTGGTGATGACGGACTCGATCAGCTCCTGCTTGGAGTCGAAGCAGTAGTGGAAGACGCTCAGCGAGACGCCCGCCTCGGCGGCGATGGACCGGGTCGTCGTCCTGGGGACGCCGTCCCGGGCCATCGCCCTGATCGCCGCTTCGGTGAGCTGTCGCCGCCGCTCGGCGGACGGCAACCGTGCCATGGAGCCCCTCTCGTGGGTGTCAGCTGCTGTGGACGCCGACCTCGTGAGAGGGAGTAGCCCCAGTCGGTGCCGCGCTCCAGCCCCTGGACGCGTACGTATCTGGCCGCTGTGCCGGCGAATCTCGCGGTGTCCAGGCCGCCGTCACCGGCCGTCGTGGACCAGGCGGTCCGCCAGTTCACTCCGTCGGTGGACAGCTCGATCGCGGTACGACTTCGCGTACGCGCGCTCCCAGTCGAGGGTGACCCGCTTGACGAGCCGCGCGGACCCGAGGTCGAGCTGGTACCACTGGTCGTCGCTCCAGTCGCTCGGCCCAGCGGGTCCGGCGCCGTCGCCGTCGACGGCCCGGTGCGGCTGGTAGCTCGTGAACAGGCTCCACTCCGAGGAACTGGCCGACGTGGTGGCGCCGGTCGCGAGGTTGACGCCGGCCTTGTGGCTTCTCGGAGGCCCCCCAGGTGCCGAGGTAGGATTCCGCGCCGCGGAAGAGGTCGTCCACCACGTCCTGGCCGCCGACCCGGCGGATGTCCTCGATCCAGTCCGGGACGAGGCCGTAGTGGGCGGCTCCGTCGGTGTTCAGGTCCCAGGTGCGCTCGCCGGTGGTCTGCCGGTCGATGACGGAGCCGCCGTCGACGCTCTTGAAGGGGTACGTCACCTTGTCGGGGGCGTCCGCGCCGCGCGGGCCCGGCCAGCCGCCGACGCCGTTCATGTCGGTGCCGTAGCCGTAGCCCACGCCGTACTTGTCGCGCAGCCGCCTCGGTGCGCTTCGCCTCCGCGATGAAGCCCTCGGAGCCGTGCATGTACTGGGCGATGAAGCCGCCGAGGCCGTAGACCCGTTCGGTCCAGTCCATGTCCATCCAGCTGTGCGAGGAGAGCACGCCGGGGTAGGACTCGGACTCGAAGATGTCGAGCACCCGGCCGGTGGCCTTGACGCTCATGTGGTCGATCTCCAGCATCATCCCGCGTTGCATCATGCCGCGGACGGCGTACTCGCCGAGTGCGGTGAGCCCTCTGACGTTGCACTGGGCGTCAGCGCTGTACGAGGGGACCTCCTCGCCCGCCGGGAGCTTCTTCTCGGCTTCGGGCGCCGAGGCGTTGCCGATGGGGTTGTCGTGCTGCGGGCCCGGCGCACTTCTCCGTCTTCCAGTAGGTGCCGGTCGACAGGAACTGGCCGACGTTGATGGCCGTTCCGAGCGTGCCCGAGTCGTAGCGGACACCGCACAGCGCGTTGTCGAACTTGTGGCACAGGAACATGCTGCGCACGCCCAGCGAATACAGCTCGTCCAGGCCCTTGTCGATGTCCGCCTTGCTGCATTGCGCGATGTCGAGGATCTGCTTGCAGCCGAAGGGTTCGGAGGTCTCGACGCCGAGGACGACCGCCAGCTTGCCCTGCTCGATGACCTCACGGGCCTGCGCGCTGTCGGTGACGATCCGGAACCAGCCCTTCCCGGGCCCGCCGTACATCTTGTCGACGAAGGACTGCATGTCGTACGACAGCTTGGCCTGGAGCCGGATGGACGTCATCTCGTCGCAGCCGCGGTCCTTGAAGAAGTACACGGAGCAGATGACGCCGTTGGTGACGAGGTCGTTGACCAGCACCCGCTGGCCGCCGCGCCAGGCCCGCTCCACCCAGGCGTAGTAGTTCTGCTGGTGGGTGAGCGAGTCGTGGGCCGGCCAGTCCTTGAAGGTGGGCCAGCCGTTCGGGTCGTGCTTGCCGTCACCCCCTTTGGTGATGAAGTCGAAGATCGCGAGCGAGCCGTCCGGGTAGTGCTCGGGGCAGTCCTTGAGCGCGTCCGCGACGCCCTGCTCGGAGAACGGCTTTCCGCAGATCAGACGGCCGCCGAAGGCCTCGTTGGAGAAAATGTGGTCGTGCGCGTCGACGAAGCCGCGCACCTCGCCCTTGGCGTCGGTGCCGGTGAAGGGCTCACCCGTGACGTTGATCCCGGAGTCAGGCGCGGGCCGTGCGGTCGGCTTCCACCAGTCGGATCCGGCCGCCGAACTCGGTGTGGGACCGAGGGCGATGGACAGCACGAGCAGGAGGAGCGACACCACGGTGACGTTCTTGCGTCTGCGGTACGGGCGTCCGGCACTGGTCACAGCCCATGTCCCTCGGTCGGCGGGAGGGCGCGGTCGACGTATCGGGCCGTCCGGGGCCCGAGGGCCGGGGAGCGACAGCCCGATTGTCATGACCTCGCCCAAGGTGTGACGAGGATGACCACTACCGCCGTACGAGTCAAGAGTCCGGGACAGATGACCTACTGACGGGGAATCGGTTCACACCACGGGCGTGACCCGGATCTGCGTCAACCGAGCCGCCGGCGAAGGCCCGCCGCGAGTTTGACCGGCGCCACGCGCAGCACCAAGGCCCCTCTCGAGGCGCGTGGGAGGGGCTTGGCGTAGTAGGGGCGGCCGAGCCTGGAGGCGCGGAACCAGTGTGTGCCGGTCAGTCCCTTCGCGGGAGGGACGGGAATCCAGTTGCTCGGCTCGTTTGTGCGGAGGGTCAGCCTCCACCGTCCCGGGGTCAGCTTCCTGACCGGCAGGCGGGCGGTGAAGCCGGTGTGGCCGCCGTCCGGTGCGTACAGCAGGGGCACCTCGCGCGCCGAGCCCGAGTCGTCATCGGCGCGCAGGGCCGTGGGCTTGGGGCGGCGTGCGGCTTCGTCGGTCAGACGTCCGCTGACGAGGAGCGTGGCGGGTGCGCAGGGGTCCCAGGCGATGCCCGTCACCCGGCATCCCGGCTCGTCCTCGGTGCGCCGGGTGTCCAGGGAGAAGTTCCCGTGCGGAGTGAAGAAGGGACGTGCGGTGGTGGGCTCGTACCCGGGCCGGGAACCGGTTGCCACCTCTCGCCGCGGCGGGGCGGTCCTCCTGCCGTTCGTGTCCGTCCGGGCCTGTCGCAGCCTGACGGTCCGGCTGACTTCCTTGGCGCGTACGTCCAGGTAGAGGTCCCACACCCCGACGCCGAGCGGGGCGCCCGCGTCCACGGTGCCCAGATCCAGATCGACGCTGAAGCCGACTGCCTCGTCTCTGCCCTCGCCCCTGCCTTCTGTGTGTCCGTCGGGCCGGTGCGGGGCGGCGCGGACGGTCACGGGCACGCGGATGTCCGGGTGCGGGAGGCCGCGTGGGCGCAGGATCAGCCGGGTGGCGGGGTCGAGGGCGCCCAGGGTCTCGATACGGGCGTGACCGGTGAGCCGGAGCACACCGCCGTCGCCCGTCCATGCCGCTTCGGTCAGTTCATGGTGGACAGGGAGCCGGTCCGTGACGTCGAAGCAGGAGTCCGGGACCGCCTTCACAGGGTCCCGGAAGAAGGGGTGGCACCAGTAGACGCGGCCTTTGTCGACGATGTTGCCGCGCGCCGCGTCCTCCTTGGCGTGCCGGGCCACGGCCATGAGGTCCTCGTACCGGTCCGCGCGCAGGAGATGGACGATCAGCCGGTCCGGCGGGGCGATCTGCTGGAAGACGCCATCGGTCACGTAGCTCAGTGCCCAGTCCCGGAACTGCGGGTAGAAGCGCTCCCGCGCTTGCTGTTCGCTTTCCCGGGGCAGCAGGGCGCGCAACGGCCCGCACAATTCCCACTCCACGTGGCGGCGCATGATCCGGTCCCGGCGCGGGCCGGGTTCCAGGTAGCGGGCGACCGTCTCGAAGCACAGCCGGGTGCCGTCCATGCGGTGGACGAGGTCCGCGGCGGTGAGGGTGAGGTTGTTGCCGTTCTGGCGGTTGCGTGAGTAGTAGCAGTCGTAGTCGGCGACCACGGAGATGCCGTCGGCGTTGAGGTAGGCCGCGGCGGTGAACGGCTTGTCCTCGCAGTTGCGGTACGGCGGGAACCTCAGGCCCAGCCGCTCGATCAACGAGCGTCGAAACAGCTTCCAGCAGCCCAGGGTGCGGTATGCGGCGGAGGAGAAGACATCGGTCCGGGGCTGGTTGTGTGAGAAGACGGCCGTCGGCACGGCACGTCCGCCCACGGACACCATCTTGCCGAGGACCACGTCGGTACGGTTCTCGTCCGCCATCGCGACCATGCGGCGCAGGGCGTCCGGGCCCAGATAGTCGTCGGAGTCGAGGAAGAAGACGTAGTCACCGCCGGCCCTGTCCAGACCGGTGTTGCGCGGGCCGCCGGCCCCTCCGCTGTTGGGCTGGTGGACGACACGCAGGCGTGAGCAGAGATGTGCGAGCCGGTCCAGCTCGTCCGCGGTGCCGTCGGTCGAGCCGTCGTCGACCGCGATGATCTCGATCTTGTCCAGGCCGAGCGTCTGCTCCATGACGGACGTGACGCACTTCGTCAGTTCCGGCATCGAGTTGTACGCGGGGATGATCACGCTGACGCGAGGAGGGTTCGTACGGAGCATGATGACTCCCGGGCCGTGGGGCTGTGCGGGGCTGAGGGAGACAGACCGGTGCCTTGTCGCTCATCTCCCAGGAGCTTCCGGCGTGACAAGGCCCGGCCGCCCAGCGAGAGGCGTCCTCATACGCTGTCGGAGTGGGTGAACCACCCGTTCGGGCCAGGGCGACCCTGTCCCCGGTCAGTGCGTCACGGCGTTCGGTGCGCCCGGGCATTGCGTACGAACAGCGCGTGCAGATCGCGCACCGCCCGGGGGAGGGAGACGGCATGGCGGCGCTGCAGCACCAGCAGCACATCGGTCTCGTCCCCCGCGAGTGGCCGTACGGTGATGGTGCCCCGCCGCTCCAGGGGATCGCCGAGGACACTGAAGTCGGGCAGCACCGTGGCCCCCAGCCCCTCGGCGACCATCAGCTTGCCCATCTCGGCGCCGTCGGTGGAGTACGAGAAGGACGGTGTCCGGCCGCGCAGGAGACGGTGGACGAAGCGGTGCATGACGTAGCCGGACCGCATCACGATGAGGGGCTCGGCGAGCAGGCTGTCCACGTCCACCGTGTCCAGGGCCGCCAGCGCACTGTCCGGGCGTACGCACACCACCGGCCGTCCGCGCAGCAGCTCGGTCGTCTCGAAGCCGGGTGGTATGTCGTCGCCGTGGAGGTAGTTCACCAGCCCCAGGTCGAAGGCCCCCTCCAGCAGCCCGCGGTGGATGTCGGCCTGCTGGGCGCCGACCACCTCGACCTGGGTGGCCGGGTGCGCGGAGCGGAACTCGCGCACGGTCGGGATGAGCAGCGGGACGGTGGCCGTGTTGACCGTGCCGAGCCGCACCATGCGGCTGACGCGGTGCTGGTCGCCGGCCGCGCCGCGCAGCCGGTCCACCGCGTCGAGCACCGTCATGATGTGCGGCAGCAGCTCCCGGCCCTCGTCACTGACCTTCGCTCCCGACCGCTTGCGCTCCAGCAGGTCCACGCCGAGCTCCCGCTCCAGATTGCGCACGGTCTCGCTCAGCGCGGGCTGGGACAGATGCAGTTCCTCGGCGGCCCGCCGCAGCGAACCGAACCGGGTGACGGCGGCGATGTATTCCAGCTGTTCTATTCGCACGACAGGAGACTGCGTCCCCCCGCGAGCCCGGTTCAAGGGAATCCCTGTCACAACCTCGTGAATACCGACTCTCACCATGTGGAATCACCACCGGGTCTTCTTGACCGGCCGGACTCATGCTTGATTGGATCGTTGACATGAAGCGACAGGACCTCACGCAGCGACGCCACGTCGATCTCGCGCGTGTCTCCAGCGCCTGCTGTCGCTGCCGCGTCTGAGCGCAGCGCACCCGAGGGAAACCCTCCCACGCGCTTTCTGCGCCGTCTCTCCTCATGATTTCCGGTCCTGATCGTTTTCCGTCGTGCTGACGGCTTTTCCGGGACCGCTGTTCCAGCGCGCCTGAACTCCGCTTGGCGAGCACCTTCTGTGCCGGCGCCTGCGTTTCTCGTGCGCCCTTCTGTCCTCCCCAGGAGTCCCCCCATGCCCGTACCGCCCGCATCCGACCCCGCCCGCTTCGCCTACTGGGTGCCGAACGTCAGCGGCGGTCTGGTCACCAGCACCGTCGAGCAGCGCACCGACTGGGGCTACGACTACAACCGCGAACTCGCCGTCCTCGCCGAGAACAACGGCTTCGACTACGCCCTCAGCCAGGTCCGCTACATGGCCAGCTACGGCGCCGAGTACCAGCACGAGTCGACCAGCTTCAGCCTCGCCCTGCTGCTCGCCACCCAGCGGCTCAAGGTCATCGCCGCGGTCCACCCCGGTCTGTGGCACCCGGGCGTCCTCGCCAAACTCGGCGCCACCGCCGACCACTTGTCGGGCGGCCGGTTCGCTGTCAACGTCGTCAGCGGCTGGTTCAAGGGCGAGTTCACCGCCCTCGGCGAGCCGTGGCTGGAGCACGACGAACGCTACCGGCGCGCCGAGGAGTTCATCACCGCCCTGCGCACCATCTGGACCGAGGACCACGCCGAACTCGCCGGTGACTTCTACCGGGTGCGCGACTTCTCCCTCAAGCCCAAGCCCCTGAACACCCCCGAGCGCCCGCACCCCGAGATCTTCCAGGGCGGCAACTCCACCGCCGCCCGCGCCATGGCCGGCCGCGTCTCCGACTGGTACTTCAGCAACGGCAAGGACTTCGACGGCGTCATCGAGCAGATCGACGACGTACGAGCCGCCGCCGACCGAGCAGGCCGCACACCCCCGAAGTTCGGTCTCAACGGCTTCCTCATCGCCCGCGACACCGAGGCCGAGGCCCGTCAGACGCTCCGCGAGATAGTCGCCCACGCCGACTCCGATGCCGTGCACGGCTTCCGGGACGCCGTCCAGCAGGCCGGACAGTCCACCGCCGACGGCAAGGGCATGTGGCAGGACTCCGGCTTCGAGGACCTCATCCAGTACAACGACGGCTTCCGTACGGGACTCATCGGCACTCCCGAGCAGATCGCCGAACGGATCGTCGCCTACAAGCGGCTCGGCGTCGACCTCTTCCTCCTCGGCTTCCTGCACTACCACGAGGAGGTCGAGTACTTCGGCAAGCGGGTGCTGCCCCTCGTACGCGAACTGGAGGCCCAGCAAGCCCAGCCGGAGCCCTTCGTCGCCGGCCGCTCCTGACCGCCCGACCCGCACCTGACCCGCATCCGAGAGTGAAGGGGTTCCCACCATGAGCACCGCCGCACCGGCCGACTGGAAGACCGCCACCGCCCCGAAGGACACAGAGGGCTGGCTCGCCCGCGCCGCCGAGGTCGCCGCCGTCCTTGCCGCCGACGCCGCCGCCCGCGACAAGGCAGCCGCCACCCCGTACGCCGAGGTCCAGTTGCTGAAGGACTCCGGCCTGGTCACCCTCCTCGGCCCCGTCGAGCACGGCGGCGCGGGCCAGGACTGGCCCACCGCCTACCGCGTCGTCCGCGAGGTCGCCAAGGCGGACGGCTCCATCGGCCAGCTGCTCGGCTATCACTACCTGTGGAACTGGGCCGCCCGGCTGGTCGCCACCCGCGAGCAGTGGGAGCACGTGGAGGCCGAGGCCGCCCGCAACCAGTGGTTCTTCGGCGGTGCGGTCAACCCCCGCGACAAGGACGTGGTGGTGAAGGACGAGGGCGACACCCTCACCTTCACCGGCCGCAAGTCCTTCTCCACCGGCAGCAAGGTCTCCGACGTCACCGTGCTCGAAGGCGTCCTGGAAGGCACCGACGACCACGTCTTCGCCATCGTCCCGTCCGACAGCGAGGGCCTGACCTTCCACGACGACTGGGACAACATCGGCCAGCGCCTCACCGAGAGCGGCGGCGTCACCCTCGACGCCGTACGCGTCCCCTGGTCGGCCGCGGCGGGCTACGTGGACAAGCGGTTCCGGCCGCGTGTCTACAACACCCTCAATGTGCCGACCATCCAGCTCGTCTTCGTCAACTTCTACCTCGGCATCGCCACAGGCGCCCTGGAGACCGCCGCCACCTACACCCGGACGAAGGCCCGCGCCTGGCTGCACGGCGGCCACGAGCACGCCGTCGACGAGCCCTACGTCATCGACACCTACGGCGACCTCACCGCCAAGCTGTGGGCCGCCGAAGCACTGGCCGACGCCGTCGCCGCCGAGGGCCAGAAGCTGCACGACGACCCCGACGCGGTCACCGAACAGGCCCGCGGTGAGTTCGAGGTGCGGGTGGCGGCCGTGAAGGCCCGCGCGACCGACGTGGCCCTGGAGGTCACCAACCGGATCTTCGAGGTGACCGGCGCCCGCGCCACCGCCTCCGCCGAGGGCCTCGACCGCTTCTGGCGCAACGTCCGCACCCACACCCTCCACGACCCGGTGGCCTACAAGCGCCGTGAGATCGGCCGCCACGTCCTCACCGGCGAACTGCCGCAGCCCACCTGGTACTCCTGAAAGGTCCTCCCATGGCCACCATCCTCTCCGTCTCCGGCAGCCCCTCCGCCACCTCCCGCACCGCCCGGCTGCTGCGCCACCTGGACGACCGGCTCGCCGCCCAGGGCCACGAGGTCATCCCGTTCGACGTCCGCGCCCTCCCGCCCGAGGCCCTGCTCTACGCCGACTTCCGGCACCCGGCGATCGTCGACGCCGCCGCCCTTGTCGAGCGCGCGGACGGCATCGTCATCGGCACCCCCGTCTACAAGGCCGCCTACTCCGGCCTGCTGAAATCGCTGCTCGACCTGCTCCCGCAGTACGCGCTCGCCGGCAAGACCGTCCTCCCGCTGGCCACCGGCGGTTCCACCGCCCACGTCCTGGCCATCGACTACGCCCTGCGTCCCGTACTGAACTCCATGGGCCCCGCCCACATCACGCCGGGCTGGTTCACTCTCGACAAGGACATCGCCGTGGGCGACGACGGCACCCTGACCGTCGCGCCCGGCACCGCCGAGGCGCTGGCCCAGGTCACCGACCAGTTCTCGCTCGCCCTCGGCGGCCGCCCGACCCTGCTGGCGGCCACCGGATGACCGCCGTGCCCGTGCTCGCCGGCGACGCCGAGGCCCTCGGCGTCGCCGGCGAGCTGGCCGCGGACTTCCGCAAGGACGCCGCCGAGCGGGACGCAGGGCGCCGGCTTCCGCACGCGGAACTGGAGCGGCTGTCCGCCTCCGGGCTGCTCGGGGTGACGGTTCCCGCGGAGTTCGGCGGCGCGGACGTCCGTACCGAGACGCTCGCCGAGATCTTCCGGCTGCTGGCCGCCGCCGACGCCAGCCTCGCCCAGATCCCGCAGAGCCACTTCGTCTACGTCAACGTGCTGCGCCGCCAGGGGACGCACGCCCAGCAGGAGTTCTTCTTCGGCGAGGTGCTGCGGGGCAGGCGGTTCGGCAACGCCCAGTCCGAGGCGGGCACCAAGCATGTGCAGGACATCCGCACCAGGCTCGCGCGGCGCCCCGACGGCTCGTACGTCCTGGACGGCGTCAAGCACTACTCCACGGGCGCGCTGTTCGCCCACTGGATCCCCGTCCTCGCCCGCGCCGACGACGACACCCTGCACGTGGCGTACGTCCCGCGCGACGCCCCCGGCCTGACGGTCGTCGACGACTGGGACGGCATGGGGCAGCGCACCACCGCCAGCGGAACCGTCCGCCTGGAGCGGGTGCCCGTTGCCGCCGACCGGGTCGTGCCCCACCACCTCACCTTCCAGGGGCCCCAACTCCACGGCGCCGTAGCCCAGTTGCTGCACGCCGCCATCGACGCGGGGATCGCCTCCGGCGCGCTGGCGGAGGCCGTGGAATTCGTCCGTACGAAGAGCCGGCCCTGGTTCGAGAGCGGGCTGGAGACGGCCGCGGAGGACCCGCTGCTCATCCAGCGCTTCGGCGAACTCACGATCCGGGTCCGGGCGGCCGAGGCCCTGCTGCGCGAGGCCGCCCGGGCGGTCGACGCCGCCCGGGACGACCTGACCGACGACTCGGCCGCCGAGGCCTCGATCGCGGTGGCCACGGCCAAGGTGACCGCGGCGGAGACCGCCGTCGAGGTCGGCAGCGCGCTCTTCGAGGTCGCCGGCACCCGCTCGGCGCTCGACTCCCTGGGCCTGCACCGCCACTGGCGCGACGCCCGCACCCACACCCTGCACGACCCGGCCCGCTGGAAGGTCCAGCACATCGGCCGCTATGTCCTCAACGGCACCCGGCCGCCCCGGCACGGGCTGCTCTGACCCACCCCCACGATCGGAGCCCCTCATGTCCCTCACCTTCCACTGGTTCCTGCCCACCAACGGCGACAGCCGCCATGTCGTCGGCGGCGGCCACGGCACTCCGGCCACCGCATTCGGCCGGGACCGGCCGCCGACGGTCGCCTACCTCAGCCAGATCGCCCGCGCCGCCGAGGACCTCGGTTTCGTCGGCGCGCTCACCCCCACCGGCGCCTGGTGCGAGGACGCGTGGCTGACGACGGCGATGGTCAGCCAGAACACCGAGCGGCTGAAGTTCCTGGTGGCCTTCCGGCCCGGCTTCGTCTCTCCCACGCTCGCCGCGCAGATGGCCTCCACCTTCCAGCGGCAGAGCGGCGGCCGGCTGCTGCTCAACGTCGTCACCGGCGGCGAGAGCCACGAGCAGCGCGCCTACGGCGACTTCCTCGACAAGGACGCGCGGTACCGCCGTACCGGCGAGTTCCTGCAGGTCGTGCGGGAGCTGTGGGAGGGCAAGACCGTCGACTTGCACGGCGAGCACCTCCAGGTGGCGGACGCGACGCTGGCGCGCGTGCCCGACCCCGTCCCCGAGGTTTACTTCGGAGGCTCCTCGCCGATCGCCGGAGAGATCGCCGCCCAGCACGTGGACGTGTACCTCACCTGGGGCGAACCCCCGGCGCAGGTCGCCGAGAAGATCGCCTGGATCAGGAAGCTGGCCGCCGAGCAGGGACGCAGCGTCCGGTTCGGTATCCGGCTGCACGTCATCACCCGCGACAGCTCCGAGCAGGCGTGGGCGGAGGCGAACCGGCTGCTGGACGGATTCGACCCGGATACCGTGGCGTCCGTGCAGGCCGGGCTCGCCCGCAGCGAGTCCGCGGGGCAGCAGCGCATGCTCGCCCTGCACGGCGGCGGGAACCGGGACGCCCTGGAGATCCACCCCAACCTGTGGGCCGGCATCGGCCTGGTGCGCGGCGGGGCGGGCACGGCTCTGGTCGGCAGCCATGACGAGGTCGCCGAACGGATCAAGGAGTACGCGGCCCTGGGCATCGAGGAGTTCGTCCTCTCCGGCTATCCGCACCTGGAGGAGGCCTACTGGTTCGGCGAGGGCGTCCTGCCGAGGCTCCAGGCGCAGGGCCTGTGGCAGCACCCCTTCCCGCAGGTCGCGGCCACGGCACAGGTCCCCTTCGCCGGCGCGGGCTCCCCACGATGACGCAGGTGATCGCCGACGACGCCGAGGCGGTCGCCGTCGCGGCCTGACCGGCCGCCGACCCCCTCGGCGAGGTCGTCCGGCTGGTGTCGGCGGCCGACGGCGGCATCGGCCAGATCCCGCAGAACCACTTGTTCCTCGTGAAGGTACTGAAGGAGAACGGCACGGCACGGCCGCGCAGCGCGACCTCTCAGAGCGCCTTGCCCGGGTTGAGGATGTGGTGCGGGTCGAAGGCCGCCTTGACGCGTCGCTGCAGCGCGTGCTGCTCGGGGCCGAGTTCCTCGGCGAGCCAGCGGCGCTTCAGCGTGCCCACTCCGTGCTCGCCGGTGAGCGTGCCGCCCAGGCGCAGCGCGGTGGTGAAGATGTCGCTCGCCGCCTGCCATGCCTCGTCCGGGACGTCGGGGGAAGCGGGGTCGAGGACGAGGATGGGGTGGAGATTGCCGTCTGCGGCGTGGGCGAAGGTGAAGATCCGTACGCCGTGGCGCTCGGCGATGGCGGCGATCTCCCGGACCGCTGCGGCCAGTCGCGTCCTGGGGACCGCGATGTCCTCGATCAGCACACGGCCCATGCGTTCCAGGGAGGGCAGGACGAGCCTGCGGGCGGTGAGGAGCCGGTCCGCCTCCCTCGGGTCCGCCGTGGTCTCGACCGACGCCGCACTCTTCCTCAGCAGCCGCACCGCCGACTCCGCCTCCGCCGCCGCGGACCGGCCGTCACACTGCAGGAGCAGCAGCGCACCGCCCAGCGAGCGCAGGTCCGTGCCCTGCGCCTCGTCCACGGCTGTCAGTACCGGCCCGTCCAGCAGCTCGGCCATGGCGGGCTCGACGCGGGCGGCGATGAGCGCGGACACGGCCTCGGCGCCCTCGTCGAAGGTGTCGAAGTACGCGGCGACGGTGACGGTCGACTCCGGTACCGGGCGCAGCCGCACCGTCGCGGCGGTGATCACCCCCAGGGTGCCCTCGGAGCCGGTGAGCAGCGCCGTCAGGTCGTATCCGGTGACGCCCTTGACGGTGCGCCGGCCGGTCCGGATCAGGCTTCCGTCAGCGAGCACCGCGTCGAGTCCGAGCACCGCGTCCCGGGTCACCCCGTACTTCGCGCACCGCAGCCCGCCCGCGTTGGTCGCGATGTTGCCGCCCACCGTGGAGATCGCAGCGCTCGCCGGATCAGGTGCGTAACGCAGCCCGAACTCAGCTGCGGCACGGTCCAGTTCGGCGGTGATGACGCCCGGTTCCACGACGGCGATCTGCTCCTCGGGGCTCACCTGGAGGATCCGGTCCATCTGCGACAGGTCGACGACGACACTGTCCGCCCCCGCGTTCGCACCGCCGGACAGCCCCGTGCCCGCCCCACGCGCCACGACCGGCACCCGCAGGTCGTGCGCGTGCCGCAGCGTGGTCTGCACATGGTCGGCGCGGGTGGCGTGCACGACCGCCAGCGGCTCCCCGTCCGGGCGACTGCCGGAACGGTCGGCGGCGTACGGCGCGGTGGCCTCGGGGCCGACACCGAGCGCGCCCTCGGGCAGCTCGCGTCGGAGCACGGCGAGGAGCTCGGCGGCCGACGGACTGGGATGTGGGAAGGGCATGAAACCGTCTTTCTGCGTACGAGGTGAGGGTGCCTAGGAGTGGCCGGACCGGCCCGCCTCCAGTGCCCGCGTGCCGATGGCGAGCAGCGCCGTGTCCTCCTGCGGGGCGTGCACCGGGGCGCACTGGACATCCCTGAAGTGGCGTTCGAGGGGGTTGTCGCGGGTCAGGCCCGGGTTGCCCAGCAGCCGCACGGCCAGCGCGACGGCCTCCGTGGCGTGCCGGTCGGCCAGGACGCGGGCGCCCAGAGCCTGTTCGGGCGTGTACGTGTCGTCGGCGGCTTCCACTCGTTCCGCGCCGCAGAACACCAGACGCTCGGCCGAGTCGAGGCGCAGCGCGATCTCGCCCGCCGTGCGCCGGAAGCGTTCAGTGCCGGCCACCGGGTGGCCGAGATTGGCGGGGACCCGGTCGTGCGCGAACTGGTGGAAGTACTTCTGCGCGGCCCGGGCCACGCCCAGGTAGAGGGCGGCGAGCGGGAGGTGGAGGGCGGCGCCGGCGCGGTTGTCCTGCTCCGCGCCCGCGCCGTGCGCGGCGATCTCCACCACATTCCCCGCCGGGATCTCGACGTCGTGCAGGGCGATGTCGTGGCTGCCGCTCGCCCGCAGCCCCAGATGGTCCCAGCGGTGGGTGATCTCGATGCCGGGGGCGGCCTGGGGCACGGCGAACGTGCCCACGCGCGGGGCGGGTTCGTCCGTGGTGGCCCAGACCAGCAGCCAGTCCAGTCCCTCCACACCGGTGGCGAAACGCTTGCGGCCGGTGAGGGACCAGCCGGTGGCCGTGCGCCGGGCCACCGTCGCGGGCAGCCCGCCGCGTGCGGGCGAGCCGAGCTCGGGTTCCACCCGTACGTGGTTGAGGAGCACGGGGCGCTGCGCGGCGTCGGACAGCACCTTCCCGTACAACTCCTCCGGCCAGTGCGGCCGTACGGCCTGGCGGTGGTGGATGGTGAGGCTCATCGCGGCGATCAGGGCCACGGACGGGTCGCCCTCGCCGAGCGCGTGCAGGATCCGGGCGGTGGCAGGGACCCCGAGACCTGGCCCGCCGTACCGCGTGCCGACGGTGGCGGTGAGCAGCCCTGCCTCGTGCGCGGCGCGGATCCCCTCGGCAGGGAAGGCGCCGCTGCGATCGTGAGCGGCGGCGGTGGCGGCGAGCCGTTGTGTGACCTCGGGCAGGGCCCCCAGGTCGGGGGCGCGGAGCAGGAGACCCGTGGTCATGAGGCGAGCGCCTTGCGCAGCGGGGAGTTCAGCCCGTCGCTCCAGAATCCGCTCACCTTCAGCCCCTGCTTGAGCGCTCCGAGGTCCAGGAAGGCGTCGGCGACCTCCTGCTGGGAGGCGGTGGCCCGGGCGCTCACCGGCCGTACCTCGGTCTTGCGCTGCGCCTGCCCCTCGCTGTACTCCTCCAGTGCCTGGTCCACCGGCTGGTGGGTGGCGGCGGCGACGACCTTCGCGTACTCCTTCTCGTGCCCGTCGCGGACGTAGGCGTACGCCTTGTCGAGCCGGGCGAGCAGATCGGCCAGCGCCCGGCGTTCGGCCGCGTTGCCGAGGGTGTCGTCGGAGGCGGTCCACAGGAAGTTGCCCGAGAGGATGTCCTTGCCGGAGCCGATCGTGTGAGCGCCCTGTTGGCGGGCGGTGATGATCGCGTTGCCGTACCCGGCGAAGGCATCGACGGAACCGCCGCCCAGCGCGGCGAGCGCCTTGTCCGGCTCCAGCGGGGCGGCGGTGATGTCGTCCCAGCCGAGTCCGGCCCGCTTCAGCAGTTCGTAGAGGAAGTAGTGGGAGGTGGTGTTCTTGACGTAGCCGACCTTCTTCCCCTTCAGCTGCCCGATCGAGGTGACCTCGGATCCCTTGGGAGCCACGACCTCCTGGTTGAGGGTGTTGCCGCGCTGCACGGCGACGACCTCGAAGTTCGGCTTCCCGTCGGCCGCCGCGAAGACCGGCGGGATCTCGCTCGAACTCGCTACGTCCAACGCCCCCGCGCGTACGGCCTCCAACTGCTTGTCGCCGCCCTGGAACAGGCTCCACTCCACCTCGTACGGCGTGTCGTCCAGGCCGGCGAGCTTCAGCAGAGCCTCCTCACTCTTCCAGCCCGTCGCACCGACGCGCAGGGTGACGGAAGAGTCCTCTCCGTTGCCCTCGGCTCCCGCCGAGCCCCCGCAGCCGGTCAGTGCCGCACCCGTCAGGAGGACGGTGGCGAGAGCGAACGCTCGCCCCGCCCGCCTCACGCGGCCGCTCCCGAAGCGGCGCGGTGCTTCAGCTCCTGACGGACCAGCGGAAGAACGTGACGGGCGTAGTCGATCGCGTCGTTGAGCGGGTCGTAGCCACGGATGGACAGCAGCTCGCAGCCGATGTCGACGTAGTCGAGCAGCGCCTTGGCGACCGTCTCGGGGGAGCCGACCAGCGCGGTGGAGGCGCCGGCGGCGTTGGTGGCGGTCGCGGGCGCGGTCCACAGGCAGCGGTCATGTACCTCGCCGCGTTCCGCGACGGCCAGCAGCCGCTGCGAACCGACGTTGGCCGGAGTGCCCTGGCCGACCGCCGGATAGTGGCGCCGTTTGGCCCGCTGTTGGTGGTTGGCCTCGATCGTGCCGAGGGTGCGGTGCGCCTTCTCCCAGGCCAGCTCGTCGGTGGGCGCGATGATCGGGCGGAAGGAGACCCAGATGCGCGGGCGGGGCCGGCCGGCGGCGTCCGCGTACGTGTTGACCGCCGCGATCTGCTCGGCGGTCTCCTTCAGCGGCTCGCCCCACAGCCCGAAGATGTCGCCCTGCTGCCCGCCCACCCGGTACGCGTCCTCCGAGGAGCCGCCCACCGAGATCGGGATGGTGCCCTGATGAGGGGTGACATCGGAGCGGAAGCCCTCGAAGCGGTAGTACGGGCCCTCGTGCGAGACGGGCCCGTCGGCAGCCCAGACCTCACGCAGGATCCGGATGTACTCGTCGGAGCGCGCGTACCGCTCGCTCTTGCTCAGGTAGTCGCCCTCGCGGCGCTGCTCCTCGTCGTTGCCGCCGGAGATGATGTGCACCGCCAGGCGGCCCTTGCTGATCCGGTCCAGTGTGGCCAGGGCGCGGGCCGCGTGGGTCGGGAAGATCACGCCGGGGCGGTGGGCGAGGAAGGGCTTGATGCGTTCGGTGTGGTTCGCCACGAACTGCGCCAGTTGCAGCGCGTCGGGCGAGGCCGAGTGGTAGGTGACGAGGGTGTAGTCGAAGCCGCCGTCGTCCAGGGCGCGGGCGTAGCGGCGGGCGTAGTCGACGTCGATGCCCGTGCCCGCGGTGGGGTCGCCCTCGGTGGCGGGGTTCGGGTGGACGGCGCTGATGAATTCGACGGGCATGGCCGGGCTCATTCCTTGACGAGGCTGGAGTCGACGTGGTCGGCGACGGTCGGGTCCGGGGTGAGGACGCCGATGCCGTGCATCGTGTCGCCGACCTTCTGCACGGCGTCTACTACCTGTGAATTCACCGGCAGCAGCTCGCCGTTGGCCTGGCTGACCAGCGTCTTGGCGATCGCGGGGGAGGCCCCGTTGTTCTGCTGGATCGCCTTGGCGTAGTCGTCCGGGTGCTTCCGCGACCAGGCCAGGGCCTTGTCCAGGCGACGGAGGTAGTCGGCGATGGCGGCCTTCTTGCCCTTGTCGGCCAGTGCCTTCTCGGAGGCGCCGATGAAGCCGTAGCCGCTCACACGGCCGTCGGCGCCGTTGACCAGGAGGCGGCCTCCCTGCTGCTCGGCGACGGCCTTGTAGACCCCGAAGGTCGCCCAGGCCTCGATCTTGCCGGAGGTGAACGCGGCCTGGGCGTCGGTCGGCAGCAGGTACTGCACCTTGACGTCGGAGTACTTCAGCCCGGCCTGCTCCAGTACGTGCGCGAGCAGGTACTCGGCGATGGACCCCTTGGCCGAGGAGACCACGACCTTCTTCCCCTTGAGGTCCTTGACGCTCCTCACCGACGAGTTCCCGCGGACCACGATCCCGGTGTGCGTGCCGTCGTTGCGCAGCGCGCCCACCGCCTTGACCGGCACACCGCCGGACAGTGCCTGGAGGGTGGGCAGGTCCGCGGCGTACGAGGTGTCCGCGGCCCCGGCCTGCACGGCCTGGAAGAGCGGCGCGGCACCCTCGAACTCGGCCCATTTCACCTTGTACGACGTTCCCTTGAGGGTGCCGGAGGCGTCGAACAGGGTCTGCAGGTTCTTGGCCTGGTCGCCGATGGTGAGCGTCACCTGTGAGCCGCTCCCGTCGGAGGCGGCGTCACTGCTGCCGCCGCAGGCGGTGGTGGCGAGCAGGGCGGTCAGGGAGAGCGCGGCCCCGAGGGTGCGGCGCGTGGTCGTGCGGGTCATGAGGTGGGTGCCGTTTCTTTCGTGGTCTCTTCGCGAGGCGCGGAGGCGTCGTGGACGCCCAGCCGGTGCAGCAGTTCGCCGCGCAGCCGTACGAAGTCGGGGGAACCGAGGTCGCGGGGCCGCCCCAGGCCGACCTCGGCCTCGTAGGCGATCCGCCCTTCGTCCATCACCAGGACCCGGTCGGCCAGCAGCAGCGCCTCCTCCACGTCGTGCGTGACCAGCAGCACCGAGCAGCCGTGCCGCTGCCACAGGTCGGACACCAGCCGCTGCGCCCGACCGCGGGTGAGGGCGTCCAAGGCACCGAACGGCTCGTCCAGCAGGAGCAGTTCGGGCTCGCGGACCAGCGCCCGTGCCAGCGAGACGCGCTGCGCCTGGCCGCCGGAGAGCGTCTTGGGCCAGCTGCCCGCGTACTCCTCGATGCCGACCTCGGCCAGGTAGCGCTCGGCGAGCGCCCGGTCCGGGGAGCCGGGCAGGCCGAGCACCACGTTGCGCCACACCCGCAGCCAGGGCATCAGCCGCGGCGACTGGAAGGCCACCGAGCGGCGCTCGGGCACGGTCACCTCGCCCTCGGTCTCGCTGTCGAGCCCGGCGAGGATCTTCAGCAGGGTCGACTTTCCGCAGCCGCTGTGCCCGAGCAGAGCGACGAACTCGCCCTGGCGGATGGTGAGATCGAGCCCGTCGATGACGGTCTTGTCGTCGAAGGCGCGGCTCAGCCCGCGCACCTCTATCTGTGTGCTCACAGTCGTGCTCATCGCTGCCTCACGCTCCTTCGCCGTCGAACGAGGCCCGCCAGGCCAGCAGCCGCCGCGACAGCAGCCGTACCGCGAAGTCGCACAGCAGCCCGAGGACCGCGTAGACGGCGAGGCACAGGACGATGACATCGGTCTGGAAGTACTGCTGGGCGTTGCTCATCAGGTAGCCGATGCCGGCGTCCGCGTTGACCTGCTCGGCGAAGACCAGTGCGAGCCAGGCGGTGGACAGGGCGTAGCGCAGGCCGACCAGGGCGCCGGGCAGCGCGGACGGCAGGATCACGTACCGGACCAGACCGATGCGGCCGAGCCCCGCCATCCGCCCGGCCTCGATGAGTTGGGCGTCGGCGGAGCGGATGCCGCCGTAGATGTTGAAGTACAGCGGGTAGGTGACGCCCAGTGCGACGAGCGCGATCTTCGGGGTCTCGTCGATGCCGAACCAGACGATGAACAGCGGGATCAGACCCACCCAGGGGATGGCCCGGAACATGCCCATCGACGCGTCGATGACGTCCTCGCCCAGCCGGAACAGCCCGGCGGCGAGCGACAGCGCGAGCGCTACGGTCGCACCGATGAGGAACCCGGTCGCCGCGCGGCGGCCCGAAGCGGCGATGGCCTGCGGCAGTTCCCCGGTGCCGATCAGGTCGACCGCCCGCTGGACGACATCGACGGGGGAGGCCAGTACGGACTCGGGCAGTACGCCCGTGCTGCTCGCCAGGAACCAGACCAGCAGCAACCCGAGGGGCCCGGAGGCCCGTCGCACGCCGCGCGGTACCTGGAAGCGGGACCGCTTGCGGCTGGCGCCGGGGCGGGAGTTCTTCCCGGCGGTGGGGCGAAGAGGCTTCGCCGGGCCAGCGGCCGGCCCGGTGGGCGCCGCGGCCTCTTGTGCGGTGGGGGGCGTCGGGGGTGCGGAGCCGTGTGTGGGCAACGGGGGTTCGGACACGGCGGAGTACGGGGAGGGCATGAGGCGGCCTCTCGGTCGGGGACGGGGCAGGAGGCGGGGCAGGGGGTCAGCCCGGCTGTTCTCCCTGTGCCGCGGGGCGTGCGGGGTCGGTGGACCAGGCGGACCAGGAGCCTGCGTAGAGCGCTGCCGGAATGCCGGCGTGGGCCAGGGCCGCGATGGTGTGGGTGGCCGTGACGCCGGAGCCGCAGTAGACACCGACGTCGGTCGCGTCGTCGGCCCCGAGCGCGGTGAAGCGCAGCGCGAGGTCCTCGGCCGGACGGAAGGTGCCGTCCGCCGCCAGGTTGTCGCCGGTCGGGGCGGAACGGGCACCGGGGACGTGTCCGGCGCGCGGGTCGACCGGCTCGTCCTCGCCCCGGTACCGCTCGGCGGCCCGGGCGTCCAGCAGCACGCCGCCACGGGCGACTTCGGCCGCCGCGTCGGCGTCCAGGACGGGCAGCTGCCCCGGGCTGAGCACGATGTCGCCGGGCGCGGGCGCCTCCGGCTCGCCGGACGCCGTCGGCAGCCCGGCGGCACGCCAGGCGTCCAGCGCCCCGTCCAGCAGGAGCACCTGCTCGACCCCGGCCCAGCGCAGCAGCCACCAGGCGCGGGCCGCGGCGGTGTTGCCGTTGTCGTCGTAGACCACCACCGGGCGGCCTGCGGAGAGCCCCCAGCGGCGCGCCGCGGCCTGCAGTGACCCCGGGTCCGGCAGCGGATGACGGCCGCCCGCCGGTGTCGCGGGAGCGGCGAGCTCGGTGTCGAGGTCGACGTAGAGGGCGCCGGGAATGTGCTCCTTGAGGAAGTGCTCGCGGCCGTGCGGATCGCCGAGCCGCCACCGCACGTCGAGGACGACGGGGGCCGGAGCACCGGTGCGCAGCAGGAGATCCAGTTCGACGGCGGTGGTCAGCACAGGGAGGGTCTCGAACGCGGTCATGCGATGTCCTCGGCGACGGCGATGGGCGTCAGTTCGGGGGAGAGCCGCAGCCGCTCCAGGAAGAGCACGACGGTGGCGGCGGCGGTGCGGTGGGTGACGTCGTTGAGGACGTCGTGCCGGGTCCCGGCCAGGCTCACCAGTTCCGCTCCCGGAAGCGCGCTGTAGGCGCTACGGGCCTCTTCGAGGGGGCTGATGCCGTCGTCGGCGCCGTGCAGAGCCAGCACCGGGAGGGCGATCCGGTCCAGCGCGGACGGTTCCTGAGCCGGGGCCTCCTGAAGAGCACCACGCCGGAAGGCGCTGTCGGAGGTCAGCCGGCCCCGGTGCGTGGGGCAGGCGGTGCGCTGCTCCAGTTCGCCGTCCCAGTCAGGGGGCGTGGTGCCGACGCCGGTACCGGCGGAGTGGGAACCGGTCGGCAGCCCGGCGAGGACCAGCGCGTCCAGACCGGGGGTGTCGCGGGCGGCCAGCGTCGCCGCGGACGACGCGCCGGTGTCGGAACCGACCAGCACCCGCGGACCGGGCAGCGTTTCGTCGCGCAGCAGCTTGGCCGCGGCGTCGATGACGGCCGTGGGGTCCAGGGAGGCGTCCCCGAGAGCCCGTACGCGGTACCCGTCCGCGGCGATGCGGCGGCCGAACCGCTCGTACACACCGCCGTGTTCACCCCGGCCGGGGAGGAGGACGAGGGTGCCGCGCGGGGCGATTCCTTCTGGTTCGTCCCAGGAGTGGACAGGCTGAGAGGAGCTCATGGCGACTCGATTCATCGAAAGCGGCGACGCCGGGCAGGGCGTGCCGACCGGCTGGGGCAGGAGTGGAGAAGCAGCGCAAGGCGGTTCCGGAGCCCGCGCGGCATCCGCGGCATCGTTCGGAACGGCGAAGTGGGGCGCGCTGGAAGGGCGCGAGGGGGTGAAGGGGTCAGCGACAGCGCATGGCGCCGCTGCGGCCGAAGTCGACCACGCGCCGCTGCGTCAGCCAGGCGCCCGCGCCGCAGCGCGCCGCCGACCCGGTGGCCGACGGCCAGGGTCCGATGCGGTGGGCGCGCGGCCGGCGGGCCGTCACGATGGCTGTACGCAGCATGCGCTCAGCATGCACGAGACAAGAGTCCGGCGTCCAACGACGATTCGCCATCAAAGACCGATCAGGATTCGTCATCGATGGGTGCTAGCCTGCGGACATGCGGCCGGTTCTGGACATCGTGGCACTGCGCAGCCTCATCGCCGTCGCCGACTACGGCGGCTTCCACCGGGCTGCCGCGGCGCTCGCGCTCAGCCAGTCCGCGGTCAGTCAGCACGTACGACGCCTGGAGAAGGCCCTCGGACTGCCCGTCGTGGAGCGCGACGGGCGCAAGACCCGGTTCACCGCACACGGCGTCCAACTGCTGGAAGAGGCAAGGCTGATCCTCGGGGCACATGACGCCGCCGTCCGACGACTCCTGGGCGAGGAGGGGGCCACAGCCGCAACCGTCGTCATCGGCGCCACCGAACACGGCGCCGACCAGATCCTCCCGGCGCTCACCGACGCCGTCCGCGAAGTCCGGCCGGACGCAGAGGTGCGGGTGCGGATCGACCGTTCGGCGCGGCTGACCGAGGCGGTCGAACGCGGTGAGCTCGACCTCGCCGTCTACGTCACCGAAGCGACCGCCACCGAGGGCACCTCTGTGGGCGACCTTCCGCTGCGCTGGTACGCCGCCCCGGGCTGGCGGCCGCCCGCCACCGGGACGCTGCCGCTGGTCGCAGTCAACGCGCCGTGCGTCATCCGCCGCCGGGCCCTCACCGAACTGGCCGCCCGTCGTATGCCGGCCACCGTGGTCGCCGAGGCCGGATACCTCGCGGGCGTCCTGGACTCCGCCCGAGCCGGGCTCGGCGCCGCACTGCTCGCCGTCCCCGGCGGGCAGCACCCCGACGGGCTCATTCCGTACCGTGGGCTCCCCGCCGTTCCACCGGTCCGGCTCGGCGCCCTGGCACGACGAGGCTCCGACCCCTCCCTGACCGAGGCCGCCGTCCAGGCCGTGCGCGCCCTGCTCGCCTCCTGCGCGACGGACCGGGCGGCGTAGCACCCTGCGCGTGCGACGCCGGGCGCTCCGTGCAGGCCCTCTTGACGTGGCGGGGAAGCCGCCCGGTACGCCTTGGCGAGAAGGGCTGGCACGGCTGCGGCAGCCGCTCGCGCGGCGGGAGTTCGCTTCGCGGCGGGAGTTCCGGCAGGCGGACCTTGGCTAATCTGCACGGGTGACCACCGACCTGACCCTGCTGCCGCGTGTCGCCTACCGCGGACAGGAGGTCACCGCGCCCCGGCTCCGCAACCTCCTCGCGCTGCTCGCGGGTGACCTGCGCACGGGCCGCAGCACCGACCGGCTCGTGGCGGGGCTGTGGCCGGACGAGTTGCCGGAGCGGCCGGGAAAGGCGGTGCAGGTCCTCGTGTCCAGGGCGCGGGCGCAACTGGGCGCCGACGTCATCGCCAGCACGCCGACCGGGTACCGGCTCGCCCTCGCAGAGGATCAGGTCGACAGCTCCGCCCTGCTGCTGCACGCCGCCGCCGGCGCGGACCGGGCCAGGGCCGGGGACCACGCGGGAGCGCTGGCGGCGGCCGAGGCCGGGCTCGCGCTGTGGGAAGGCACCCCTGTCGAGACCGGCGACACCGACGACCCCGTAGCCGCGTTGCGCGCCGAGCGCGCCCCCGTTCGCGGCACGCTCGTCCGCGCGCAGGCACTCGCGCTCGCCCGCCTCGGACGGCACGGGGAGGCGGCCGGGCCGCTGGCCATGGCCGCCGCGGAGCATCCGCGCGACGAGGAAGTGCTCGCCGAACTGCTGCGCGGCGAGGCGGCGACGGCCGGCCCGTCCGCCGCGCTGACACGGTACGAGGAGTACCGCCGTGAGCTGCGCGACGAACTCGGCACGGACCCGGGCGCCGGGCTCAAGGCCGTACAGCGGGAGCTGCTGCTCGGCGAGGCGCCGGCGGTACGACACGGCGTGCCGCACGAGCCCAACCCGCTGCTGGGCCGGGACGAGGACATCGCGGCGGTGGAGCGGCTGCTGCGCGCCTCCCGCGCCGTCACCGTCGTCGGCCCCGGCGGCCTCGGCAAGACCCGGCTCGCGCACGCCGTCAGCCGCCGGGCCGAGCAGCGCGTGGTGTACTTCGTGCCGCTCGCCGGCGTCACCGCGGACGAGGACGTGACCGCGGAGGTGGCCTCCGCGCTCGGCGCCGGCGAGGGCCGGCACGGCGCCGTCAGCGGCCATGCCCCGGCCGACCCGGTGTCCGGCATCCTCGGCGTGCTCGGCTCCGGGCCCGCGCTGCTGGTGCTGGACAACTGCGAGCAGGTCATCCGGGGCGCCGCCGACCTCGTACAGGCCCTGGTCTCGTCCTCGAAGGACCTGCGGGTGCTCGCCACCAGCCGAGGCCCGCTGGGCCTGACATCGGAGGCCGTGTACGCGCTGCCCGAGCTCGGTCCCGGCACCTCGGTCGAGCTGTTCACGCAGCGGGCCCGGGCCGCCCGGCCCGGCGTGGAGCTGCCGCCGGACGCGGTGGCCGAGCTGTGCCGTCACCTCGACGGTCTGCCGCTCGCCGTGGAGCTGGCCGCGGCGCGGGTGCGGGTGCTTTCGGTGCCGGAGATCGCCCGCCGCCTCGGCGACCGGTTCGCGCTGCTGCGCGGCGGTGCGCGGGACGTGCCGGAGCGCCACCGCACGCTGCACGCGGTCGTGGACTGGAGCTGGAACCTGCTCGCTCAGGACGCCCGGGCGGCGCTGCGCACGCTGTCCGTCTTCCCCGGCGGCTTCTGCGGCGAGGCGGCGGAGCGGGTGCTGGACGAGGATGCGCTGCTCGTGCTGGAGCAGCTGGCCGGTCAGTCGCTGCTCACCGTAGCCGACACCCCGGCCGGGGTGCGGTTCCGGATGCTGGAGACCGTCCGGGAGTTCTGCGCGGCCCGGCGCACGGAGGCGGGCGAGGAAGAGGAGGCCATCGGCCGGTTCCTCGCCTGGGCGCGGGACTTCGGGGCCGCCTACCACGACTGGTTCTTCGGCTCGGAACCGCTGGCCGCCTGGGAGCGGATCAGGGCCGAACAGGACAACCTCGTGCTGGCCCTGCGGCACGCCCTGGCCCGCGACGACTGCCCCACCATCGCCGCTCTCACCGCCGTCCTCGCCGCCCTGTGGTCCACCGGCTCCAACTACCCCCGTCTCGCCGCCCTCGCCACGGACACCGGCCCGCCGCTGTCGCACTACCACCCCGAGCCCGAGTACGTCGAAGTCGCCCGCGCCGCCGCGGTGTTGTGCACGGCGAGCCTGTTCATGGGCTACGGCCCGCGCGCCGGACGCCACCTCGTCACCCTCCGGCGGCTGCCCCCGGCCCCGCCGGATACGCTGCCGCGGGCCATCGGGGTCGTGCTGAGCGCGGTCCCAAAGATGCGGCCTCCCGGCTACGACGCGCTGCGGAAACTCTGCGACAGTGAGCAGCCGTTGCTCGCCGGCATCGCGGAGTGCGTCGCCACCTTCGTGTGGGAGTCCGAGCACGACATCGACCGCGCGCTCGCCTCCGCTCGCCGGATGATCGCCGCACTGGCACCGGTCGACAACCCGTTCCTGCAGGTCATGGGCCACGCCCGGCTGAGCGAGCTGTGCTTGCAGACGGAGCAGGGCGAGGCCGCGTACGGGCACCTCAAGGCGGCGCTCGAGGTGCTGCCGCGACTCGGCGACGAGCAGGACTCCATCGGCGTCCGCTGGGGCCTCGTCCTTGCCTGCCTGCATCGCGGCGACCCCGACGAGGCCGAGTACTGGCTGCGGCAGGCAGAGGGCTACAGCGCCCCGCAGCAGGACGCCGTCTCGAGCCTCGACCTCGGCAGCAGCCGCGCCGAGATCGCGCTCGCCCGCGGACTGACGGAGGTCGGACTCGGCCTGTGGCGCGGCGCTGTGGAATGGCTGCCCGGGGCCGGCCCGGAGCACAGCACCGACCCCTTCCACGACCGGTGGGCGCTGCAACTCCAGTCGGCGGCGGTGACGGCGCATGCGCACGCCGGCCGTCTCGAACTGGTCGCAGGGCTGGTCGACCGGCTGCGGCAGCGGCTGCGGACCCTGCTGTCCGGCCCGTCCCTCTCGCCCATGGAGTTCCCCGTGTTCGGGACGGTGCTGTACGCGCTCGGCATGGCGGGGCTCGCGTCCGGCCGTCCCGACCCCGGCGCCGTGCGGATGATCGCCCTGGCCGAACGGCTGCGTGTGCTGCGCGACTTCCAGCCGACGATGTCGGCGGACCGCGCCCGGAAGGCGGTCGGGGCCGCCGGGAACGCGGCCAGGGCGGCGTACGCCGACGCGGTGTCGGAGTACGCCGCCCTGGAGCGGGACGAGCTGCGGGAGGCGGCCCGCGCTGTCATGGCGGTTACTTCGGGTCGCGGTTGAACAGCGAGGTCGACCAGCGGTAGCCGAGCGCGATCAGGCCGACGCACCAGGCGATCGCGATCCAGCCGTTGTTGCCGATCTCGGTGCCGAGCAACAGGCCGCGCAGGGTCTCGATGGCCGGAGTGAACGGCTGGTACTCGGCGATCGGCTGGAACCAGCCCGGCATCGTGTCGGCCGGGATGAAGGCGCTGGAGATGAGCGGCAGGAGGATCAGCGGCATGGCCATGTTGCTGGCCGCCTCGGGGTTCGGGCTGGCCATGCCCATGCCGACCGCGATCCAGGTGAGCGCCAGGGTGAACAGCGTGAGAAGCCCGAACGCCGCCAGCCACTCCAGGGCCGTGGCGTCCGTGGAACGGAACCCGATGGCCACGGCGACGGCGCCGACGAGGACCAGGCTGGCGAGCACCTGCAGCACGCTGCCGACGACGTGCCCGACGAGCAGCGACCCGCGGTAGACCGCCATCGTGCGGAAGCGGGCGATGAGGCCCTGGGTCATGTCCATGGACACGGACACCGCGGCCCCGATCACGGTGCTGCCGATGGTCATCATCAGCAGGCCCGGGACGAGATAGGCGATGTAGTCGGAGCGGTCGGCGCCGCCGCCACCGATGCCCGCGCTCATCACGTCGCCGAAGATGTAGACGAAGAGCAACAGCAGCATGATCGGTGTGAGCAGCAGGTTCAGGGTCAGGGACGGGTAGCGCCGGGCGTGCAGGAGGTTGCGGCGCAGCATCGTGTTCGAGTCGCGTACGGCGAGGGAGAGGGCGCTCATCGGACAGTCTCCTTGGGCTGGTTGGGAACGTTGGTGCCGCCGGTCAGGGCGAAGAACACGTCGTCGAGGTCCGGGGTGTGCACGGTCAGCTCGTCCGCCTCGACGCCGGCCGAGTCCAGCCAGTCGAGGATGGCGCGCAGCTCGCGCTGGCTGCCGTCGCTGGCGATCTGCAGCGACAGCGCCTCGTCGTCGCGCGTGACCTCGCGCAGGGCGACGGCGGCGGACTGGTACGCGGACGGGTCGGCGAACCGCAGCCGGACGTGCCCGCCCGGGACGATCCGCTTCAGCTCCTCGGCGGTGCCCTCGGCGGCGATCTTGCCATCGCTCAGCACGGCGATGCGGTCGGCGAGCTCGTCGGCCTCCTCCAGGTACTGGGTGGTGAGGAAGACGGTGACACCACCCAAGACCAGTCCGCGGATGATCCCCCACATGTTGTGGCGGCTGCGCGGGTCGAGGCCCGTGGTCGGCTCGTCGAGGAAGATGATCCGCGGATCGCCGACCAGCGTCATGGCGATGTCGAGACGGCGCTTCATGCCGCCGGAGTAGGTGGAGACAGGCTTCGTCGCGGCCTCCACCAGGTCGAAGCGCTCCAGCAGCTCGGCGGCGACCCGCCGCCCCTCGGGCTTGGACAGGTGGTGCAGATCCGCCATGAGGAGCATGTTCTCCTCGCCGGTGATCAGCCCGTCGACGGCGGAGAACTGACCCGTGACGCCGATCGCGGCCCGCACGGCCTGCGCGTCGGCGGCCAGGTCGTGGCCGCCGACGCGCAGGTCGCCGGCGTCCGCGGTGATGAGAGTGGAGAGGATCTTGACGGCGGTGGTCTTGCCGGCGCCGTTCGGACCGAGCAGGGAAAAGACCGTGCCGGCCGGCACCGCCAGGTCGATGCCGTCGAGGACTGTCTTGTCCCCGTAAGCCTTGCGCAGCCCCTTGGCCGCGATGGCGAGAGAGCTCGATGTCGTTGTCGTCATGCCGCAGAGCCTGCGGCAGGGCGCATTCAGCGCGGTTTCACAATGGTTTCAGCCCTCCGGAACCGCTGAAGCGCAGGTCGGACTGCTGGTTGGCTGCCCCTCTGTGCCAGGCCGCGAGCAGCCGCTTCACGTCGGATTACTCGGGATCTGTCGAGCGGGCGCCGCTCAGGCGGTCCGCCATCCCGCCTCCTTGAACCCGATCAACCCCGGCTCCGGACGCCGTACTCGGACCGGGCGGCCCTGGGCGATCACCTTCAGGTCCGTCGCGGACCGGACGATCGTCCCGGTTGCCGGAGCGGGACCATAGGCGGCCGGTCAGCAACGCGTTCTCGCCCCGCTCCAGGTCCACTTCGAATCCGCCGCGCGCCGGCAGACCGCGTACGCTGCCGTCCGGCAGCGCCGGAGGCAACGCGGGCAGCACTGCAGCTCACCCGCGTGGGACTGGAGCGTTCGCTGAACACCACCCCTCACGGCCGGGCGGCCGACTCGGTGGCGGGTGAGGACGGAGCGGAGCGCGTGCCGACAGCAGGAGCGAGGATGATCGCGACCGTCGTGAAGGCGAGGACGACGATCATGGCGACGCGAAGGCCATAGTGATCGCCGAGGAAGCCGAGACAGGGGGGCCCGACGAGGAAGGCGACGTAGCCGATCATTGCCACAAGGCTGACACGCGCGGCCGAGTCGGGCCCGGAGTCACCGGCCGCCGAGAGGGTGACAGGGAAGCCGAGCGAGGCTCCCAGGCCCCAGAGGAGAACGGCGGCCCCCGCGAGGACGGCCGAGTCGGAGAAGACCACAACGGCGATTCCGAGGGACGCGCAGACGGCGCTGGCTCGGACGACGGGGGAGCGGCCGACACGGTCGATGAGGAATCCGCCGGCGAAACGGCCGATGGTCATGGCGGCGGCGAAGCCCGTGTAGACGGCTGACCCCAGGGCGGGGTCCACACCGTGGCCGTCGACCATGAGCAGGGGCAGCCAGTCGTTGGCGGACCCCTCGGCCAGTGCCATGGCCAGGATGACGCCGCCGATCAGCAGCAGCCGCGGGTCCTTCCAGACCGGCACCCCGGCCGGCGTCGTGCCGGTGTCGGCCCGCGAGTCGTCGTCCCGGGTTTTGCCCACCGCGTGGGGGATGGCCCGGAAGGCATGGACGAACATGGCCGCTGTGACGGCGGCCATGGCGGTCAGGTGCCACTGCACCGGCCAGGAGACAGCGGTGCACAGGATGCCGAACGCGGCCCCTACGACGGTACCCAGGCTGAAGAAGCCATGGAGGGTGGGCAGTACCGTCCGCCCCGTGATCCGTTCGACGTCGGCGCCATCGATGTTGATCGCCACCTCTCCACCGCCCATTCCGGCGCCGAAGAGGAACAGACCGGCGGTGGCTGCGGGGGCGGAGGCGAGCATCGTCCCGCTGCCGATGACCGCCATGCTGAGAATGACCAACAGCGTCGCGACGCCCATGACGGGTCGGGTGCCGAACTTGGCCACGAGCGTTCCGGAACTGAGAATGCCGATCATGGAGCCGACGGACAGTCCGAACAGGACGATGCCCATCTGCGCCGTGGAAACGTCGAGTTGGTCTCGGATATCGGGTGTCCGGGTCACCCACGAGGAAATCGACAGGCCGGGTATGAGGAAGAAGAGGAACAGTGCCGCTCGGCGGCGGCGGGTGGCCAGGTCCATCAAATGCCATGCTCTTTCATGTGGGTCGGTGGACTGCTCACAGGATTGCCGCGAGCGAATCCAGCGACGCCAGACAGTCGTTGCCCACCGGGGTGAGGACAACGCTGGTGACACCGGCGTCGAACAGGTCCGCCACCCTGGACCGTGCCTGCCCTGGCGTGCCCGCCACGGCGAGCTGCCCCACCCATTCGTCCGGCAGGGCGCGGGCGAAGTCCCGCGGGCTCTCGCAGCGTGAGCGCAGGGCGACGAGCTCCTCGTAGAAGGGAAGCGGGGCGATGTGGGGCCGCCAGTCCGGTTCTCCGACCACTTCGAGGGCGGGGCGGACCGCTGCCAGAGCGACGGCGGGGTCGTCGTCGATCGCCGCGATGTTGTAGGCGACCAGACGGTGCGGGCGGGTGGGGGCGATGTGCTTGAGGGCCTCTCGTGCGTAGGCGGGTGACACAGGTTCTGCCAGGAGAGTGCCGTCGGCCACGTCACCGGACACGGCCAGGGACTTGGGTCCGCGCACGCCGGCCAGGACGACGGGGGCCGCGGCCGGTGTCGCTGTCTCGTGCAGTTGCATGCCGTCGATGCGGACATACCGCCCGTCGTGGTGCACGGGCTGGCCGCCCAGCACCGATTTCAGGACGGTGATGTACTCGCTCAGCAGCGTGAGTGGGCTCTTGGGCCATGCTCCGACGCTGCGCATCCACGAGGGCATGCCGTGGCCGACGGCGATGTCGACGCGATCGGGATGCAGTTGGACGAGGCCGGCGATCTCCATGGCGGCGAAGGCCACGTTGCGGGCGGCGGCCGGCAGCAGTCCGACGCCGACGCGGATCCGCGTCGTGGCCGCGAGGACGGTGGCTGCCTGCACCAGTCCTCCCCGATAGCCGAGGTCCTCCACCACCCACAACTCGTCGAAGCCGTGTTCCTCCGCCCGTCGGGCGAAGGTGATGATGTCCCGCGCCGGAATGTCGCGGGGCAGGAGGACGCCGATCGCGCTGTCCCGTTTCGTCATCGTGATCTCTCATCCTCCGCAGTTCCACCTCGTCGTCGCCCAGCGTGCCCACCAGAGAAACAGGAGCTGGGCTGCGCCGTGGCCCTTCGACGAGAGCCTACGAGCAACACGCTCTGGGTGGCATCCGGGTTTGGGCACAGCGAGAGCCGTCCACGCCGAGGGTCTGGGCCTGCGAGTTCCCGAGGTTCACCTGGTCGACCGCGAGCACGCCCACTACCCGGCCGACCTCGCGATCGTGGAGGACTTCCCCAACGGTCTCGGTGGTTTGGTGCAACAAAGAGGTCGGCAACGCCGCACGCATCGCCCTGGTCTTCTACAGGCGCCGGGAGACCGGCGAAGTCGTCCCACTGCACGCACGAGCAGCCTCTGGCCCGTTCTTCGGCGGCCGGACGCCGCGTGGTCGCCGCTGCTACTTGCCGGGCGTCACACTTTCGCGTGTGATGAGGCAGAAGGGGTGTCCAACTGGATCGGCGTACACGCGGTAGCCGATCGGCTTGTCCGATCCTTCAAGCAACGTGGCGCCCAGGGCGAGTACCTTCGCCTCTGCCACATCCAGGTCATCGACCATCACATCAACATGCATCTGGGCCGGACGATCGGGATCGGGCCACTGGGGCGGCCGGAAACCGCCGACACGCTGAAAGGTCACGATCTCCGTGCCCGTCGTGTTCGCGAGCACCACATAGTCAGACGAGTCCTCCACCCGCGGCAGCGACAGCAGGCTCTCGTAGAAGCCCGCGAGCTCAGATGGGGCGGGACAGTCAATGACGAGAGAGAACAGGCGTCCGATCATGTTGATCACACTATGCCGCGCACGGACGAGGAGGGATACGCGCATGCACGATTCACCGGGCATTCCGTAGCACGCGACATGGCAGGGCATGCTCCCTGACTCCGCTGTCCGCGTCCGGCTCTACGCGATACAGAAGGGCCTGCGAAGTGCGAGTCACCGCGTCGGTCAACGACCCGTCCGTGAAGAGGGCACCGACGCCGTCCTCCACGGCCCAACCGGCCGGAAGTGCTCGGGTTGCTACGGCCACCTGATAGGACGAGCGACGACCCGGCTCACTGTCGTAGTGGGGGCAGACCGAGCCGGACAGCAGCCCCAACCCGTCAGACAGATGAGTCAGAGGTCCGAAGGAGTCGGTATGCGAGCCCTCGGCCCAGCAGTTGGCACCAGCGCTGATACCGCACAGCAAGGTTCCGCGATCGTAGGCCTCGCGCAGGAGTCGGTCCACGCCGTGCGCACGCCAGACCGCCAGCAGGTTCGCGGTGTTGCCCCCGCCTACATATACGACATCTTGAGAAAGCAGGAACGTTCGCAGGGCGTCGTCATCCAGTTCCCGCCGGAACAACGGCAAGACACTGGGCTCACAGGTCCGCGACCGGTACGCGGCGAGGAATCTCTCGACGTAGGCGGGGGCGTCGCCACTGGCTGTGGGGACGAAGCAAACCTTGGGCCGAGGTGCGCCCACGTGACCGAGCACCCAGTTGTCCAGCAGGCCATCGTCGTCGGTGGAGAAGCCGCCCCCGAGAAGGGCCAGACGATGCTCCTGAACGACAGCCACGGGGCGCCTCCTCAGCTCACGATCCACACGCGGAACGGTGCCTCGAACATTGCCAAGCCATCGGCTGGGTCCGCAATCGAATAGACCCTCTGCGCGCGCGATGTTCTGTCCTCCGTCATGACCCCCGTGGGCGGGCGGTTCAGTCGCAAGCTCTCGCAGTGTGTCCGCGTGGCCCAACTCATAGAGCCCTACGCATACTTGCAATCGACGGTCGCGTGCGAGTCCACGGCCGGGCGGCCCTTCGCCCTGCAGACCTCCGGCGCGCCACCCCGGCCGCGTTGCTGACAGCCGCCGACGTGCGGAAGGCGTCGTCCTGCGCTCAGGTTCGCCGTGTCACTGGGGTGGGTTGCCGTGTTTACGGAAGGGCAGGTCGGCGTGCTTGCTCTGGAGCATCGCGAGGGACTTGATCAGCACCTCGCGGGTCTCGGCGGGGTCGATGACGTCGTCGACCAGTCCACGCTCCGCCGCGTAGTAGGGGTGCATCAGCTCGGACTTGTACTCCTTGACCATGCGGGCCCGCATGGCCTCGGGGTCCTCGGCGTCGGCGATCTGGCGGCGGAAGATGACGTTGGCCGCGCCCTCCGCGCCCATGACGGCGATCTCGTTCGTCGGCCAGGCGTAGGTGAGGTCCGCGCCGATGGACTGGCTGTCCATGACGATGTAGGCGCCTCCGTAGGCCTTCCGGAGGATCAGCGAGATCCGCGGCACGGTCGCGTTGCAGTAGGCGTAGAGAAGCTTCGCGCCGTGGCGGATGATGCCGCCGTGCTCCTGGTCGACGCCGGGCAGGAAGCCGGGGACGTCCAGCAGCGTGACGATCGGAATGCTGAAGGCGTCGCACATCTGGACGAAGCGGGCCGCCTTCTCGGAGGCTTCGATGTCCAGGACACCGGCGAGCGCCTGTGGCTGGTTGGCGACGATGCCGACGACCTGGCCGTCCATCCGGCCCAGCGCGCAGATGATGTTGCGCGCCCAGCGCTCGTGGACCTCCAGGTACTCGCCGTCGTCGACGATCTCCTCGATGACCCTGGTCATGTCGTACGGCCGGTTGCCCTCCGCGGGCACCAGCTCCAGCAGCACCGTACTGCGGCGGTCCACCGCGTCGGTGGACTGGACGCGCGGCGGGTTCTCGCGGTTGTTCTGCGGCAGCATCGACAGCAGGTAGCGCACCTCGGCGAGGCAGGTCTCCTCGTCGTCGTAGGCGAAGTGGCAGACGCCGGACGTCTCGGCGTGCACGTCGGCGCCGCCGAGGCCGTTCTGGGTGATCTCCTCGCCGGTGACCGCCTTGACCACGTCCGGGCCGGTGATGAACATCTGCGAGGTCTCGCGGACCATGAACACGAAGTCGGTGAGGGCGGGGCTGTAGGCCGCGCCGCCCGCGCACGGGCCGAGCATCACCGAGATCTGCGGGATCACCCCGGAGGCCTTGGTGTTGCGCTGGAAGATGCCGCCGTAGCCGGCCAGCGCCGAGACGCCCTCCTGGATACGGGCGCCCGCCCCGTCGTTCAGGGACACCAGGGGAGCCCCGGCCGCGATGGCCATGTCCATGATCTTGTGGATCTTCGTGGCGTGGGCCTCGCCCAGCGCGCCGCCGAAGATCCGGAAGTCATGGGCGTAGACGAAGACCGTCCGGCCCTCCACCGTCCCCCAGCCGGTGATCACACCGTCGGTGTACGGCTTCTTGGCCTCCAGACCGAAGCCCGTGGCCCGGTGCCGGCGCAACTGCTCGACCTCCCGGAAGGAATCCGTATCGAGCAGGAGCTCGATGCGCTCCCTCGCGGTCAGCTTGCCCTTGGCATGCTGCGCCTCGGTCGCCTTCTCACTCGGGCCGGCCAGCGCCCGCGCACGGATCTCGCGCAGCTCGGCCACCCGTCCCCGCGCGTCCTCACTCATTCGGCGATGGCGGTGCGCATCGTCCACCGGTAGATGGGCAGCCGCTTCTCGCCCACGGCTCCGAACTCCCCTTCATGGACGAAGTGTTCGTAATGGGCACCGAACCGGTACTTGACCTTCTCCGTCAGTGACGGGGAGAGCTGGACGCGTTCCTCGCCCGGAATGGCGGACGGGCCGCCGACCAGCAGCACTTCGAAGTCCGACATGGCAATGCCTCCTGATACGTCGACCGGGATCTGTCACGCATCCTCAGGTTGGCGCGCCCGCCTAAATTCAGGCCAAAAAAAGACCCCGCAGGGGGAGTTGTGGCGACGGCGTGGCACACGCCAGACTGGTCCTCAACGCTTGTTGAGCATAATTCGCACTGTTTGTCAGCCTCTGGGAGTGGAACGATGCCTTCTCCGCCCAACTACCGTGTTCTGCTCGGCCCGTCGCTGCTGGGGCTCTTCCTGGTCATCGCCTTCGCCGGGCTGATGATCCCGGGGCTGCGCAACCCCGCCCCGCACGACATGCCCCTCGGGGTGTCCGGACCGGCTCCGGCCGTCGAGCGTCTCGGCAAGCAGCTGGAGGCGGGCGCACCGGGCGCCTTCGACGTCACCGCGTACGCGAGCGAGAACGAAGCCCGTGCGGCCCTGCGCGACCAGGAGATCCTGGGCGCGATCGTCATCGGTCCCCAGGGCGCGCCCGGACTGATCACCGCGAGCGCCGCGGGCGACGCGCCGACCCGTGCCGCGACAGCGGCCTACGAGCGGCTGACCGAGCAACTCGGAACGCCGCCGCGGGTGCAGGACATCGCCCCTCTGCCCGAACACGACTCCCGAGGGGTGAGCGCGGTACTGCTGTGCGTTGCCCTGTCCGTGGGCGGGCTGCTGTTCCAGGTGGGGCTGAGCCTGGCCGCCGGAGGTGAGCGGGCCTCCGCGCGCCGGCTGGCCTCCGTCGCCTACGCGGTGGTCGCCGGCCTGATCGGTGCCCTGCTCGCGGGACCGGTCACCGGCGCCCTGTCGGGCCACTTCGCGGAACTGCTGGGGATCGCGGTCCTGCTGTCGCTGGCCGTCGTCGGCGTGGTGGCGGCCTGCCAGGCCGTCCTGCGTGCGCTCGGCATCGTCGTCGGAGCGCTGCTGGTGCTGCCGCTCGGCGTCTCGTCGTCCGGCGGTGTCGTCAACCCGCACTTCCAGCCCGCCTTCTACTCGGCCGTCTCGGAGTACCTGCCCATGGGCAGCACCGTGTCCCTGCTGCGCCGTGTCTTCTACTTCGACGGCAACGCCGTCGGCGGACCGCTGCTCACCCTGGCCCTGTGGGCCGCCGTCGCCTGGCTCGTCACGGTGGTCGTGGAACGCTTCCGGCCGTTCCGCCCGGTCGTGGTCGTCGTACCCGCCTCCGCACTGAACGGAACCGCGCCCGCCACCGAGTCCCGGACGGCCGCCGAAACCCGGACGGCCTGATGGCGGCCGAGCCGAGCGGCCCCACTGTGCCCGCGGAACCGAGCGGCCCGGACAGGGCGCCGGAGAAGCGCCGCGAGCTGATCCGGCTCGCGGCGGTCGAGCTGTTCGCACGGCACGGCTACCGCGGCACCACCGTCCGGGCCATCGCCGAACGGGCCGGCGTGGACCCGGCCCTGGTGATGTACCACTACGGCAGCAAGGAGAAGGTGTTCTCCGTGGTGATCCGGGAGGCGATGCGCGCCGAGGAGCTGCTGCCCGAACTGCCCGAGCTCCTCGACGAACTCCCGGGCGCCCAAGGAGACGACGCCACACAGCGCGGGCCCGGCAGCCGGCTGGTCCGCGGCTTCCTCACCCGCTGGGAGGACGCCGCGTCACGCTCCTCGCTCCTCATGGTATTCCGGTCGGCGATGGAACACCCCGAGGCGTCGCAGCTGTTCCGGGAGGTCGCCGGCGGTGAACTGCTGGTGCCGATCGCCCGCCGGATCCCGGCCCCGGACCCCGAACTGCGCGCCGTCCTCGTGGCGTCCCTGCTGGTCGGACTGGTCACGGGCCGCTATGTGGTGCCCATCGGCCCGCTCGCCGACATGGACCTGGACACCGTCGTGGACCTCTACGGACCGTACGCCGACGCCATGCTGCTCGGTCGGCTGGGCTCACCGCCCGTCCCGTGACACGCTCAACGGCGCGCGGAAAGCGTTCCGTTGACGAGCGCCTCCACCACCTTGCGCCGCTGGAGCTTGCCGCTCGGGGTCTTCGGCAGGGCACCCCGCGGCACCACCTCCACCCGGTCGGGGCGCAGTCCCGTCTCCGCGGACACCGCCCCGATCACGGACGAGCGAATCTCCGCCACGTGCGCGGCGTCGGCATGGCTGCGCGACTCCACCACCACCACCAGCGCCTCCGTGCTGCGCTCCGGATCCGGGCAGCCCACGGCGGCCACCGCGTCCGCCCGCAGGCCGTCCACGGTGGCGGCCGCCGCCTCGAAGGCGTACGGGTGGTAGTTGGACCCCGCGATGATCACGACGTCCTTGATCCGGCCGGTGACGTACAACTGTCCGTCGTCCAGGAATCCCTGGTCGCCGGTGTCCAGCCAGTCGTCGTCGAGGACCTTGGCGGTCTCCTCGGGCTGGCGGTAGTAGCCCGACATCATGGAGGGGCAGCGCAGCAGGATCGTCCCCTGCCTGCGGTCCGGCAGGTCCGCGCCCTTCTCGTCCACCACCCGGATCTCGATCCCCTTCAGCGCACCGCCCGAGGAGACCAGCTCCTGACGGTCGGTATCGTCCGGGAGCGCCTCGACGACCTCGCCGTCGGCGGCCAGCCGGTCACGGCGGACGGGAAGCGTGATCAGCGGGTCACCGGGCACGCACATCGTCGCCGCCAGGGTGATCTCCGCCATGCCGTAGCAGGGCGTCATAGCCCGCTCCCGGTAGCCGTACGGGGCCATGCGCTCGGCGAACGCCCGCAGCGTGCCGGCCTGGACCACCTCGGCGCCGTTGCCGGCCAGTCGCCAGGCGCTGAGGTCGAGCCCCTCCAGTTTGGCGTCCGGCACGTTCGTCGCGCACAGCCGGTACGCGAAGTTCGGCGCCGAGGTGAAGGTGCCCCGGTAGCGGTGCATCGCCCACAGCCACCGCTCCGGGCGCAGCGCGAAGGACAACGGCGGCATGCTCGCCACCGGCAGACCGTGCAGCAGGGGAGCGAGGTTCAGCCCGATCAGCCCCATGTCGTGGTGGAGCGGCAGCCAGCTGACGATCAGATCGCCCTGGCGGTAGGCGCGGTCACCGATGGCGGCGGCGTTGGCGAACACGGCCTCGTGGGTGAGGGTGACGCCCCGGCTGTCGCCGGTGGTGCCCGAGGTGAACTGGATCAGCGCGAGGTCGCCGGCCCGCGCACGGACCGATCCCGGCAGCAGACCGCCTTCGAAGGGCGGCTCCACGATCTCCACCCCGGCCTGTGCACACGGTGCCGACACGGCGTCCCGGAACTCCGGGGAGGCCACCACGGCACGCGGCTCCGCCCGGCTGATCAGCAGCCGCAGCCGGTCCTCCCAGCGCTGCCGGCGCATGGTGGCCAGGGGCGGTTCACAGACGAAGGGGACGGCACCCAGCAGGAAGCAGCCGTGCAGCGCGGCGTAGGCGTCGACGCCGGTGTCCATGCAGACACCGACCCGGTCACCCGGTCGTACCCCGTGCTCAGCCAGGGCCGTCGCCGCGGCCCCCGCACGCTCGGCGAGTTCGGCCGCCGTCAGCCGCACCGGCTGCCCGGAGCCCTCGACGTAGCACAACGGACGGTCGGGATCACGTTCGGCGAGGTCCAGCAGAGCCGCGCCGATCGTGGCCGCGGTGCTCAGGGACGCCGGCGCCGGATGTTCGTCCGGCTCGAATCCCCTGCGGTCCGTGTGTACTTCCTCAGTCGAAACGGCAAGTGTCATTTCATACCCCCGAATTGACCACCGCGGAGCGGCTGAAAATGGCATGGTGAATGCGAGCGTATGATGTGCATCATGCAACGGCGAAGTCAAGTGCGGAAATTGGCGATTAGGCCGCTTTAGAGGGCCTCAAGAGCATCCTTAGTCAGCGCGGTCATGATGGATCGGCTGAATAATGCTGCGCATTCTCTCGATCCCGCAGCCGAAAGATCCCGGATCGGTTTTCCGACGCAAACTGAAGGAACAACACGCCGTGTTCGCGCTCGTTTTCCCCGGCCAGGGTTCGCAGCACAAAGGGATGGGTGCGCCGCTCTTCGCCGCATTTCCGGAGCTGGTGGCACAGGCCGACGACATCCTCGGCTATTCCGTCGAGGCACTCTGCGTCGACGACACCGACGGGCTGCTCCAGAACACGGAGTTCACCCAGCCCGCTCTGTACGTCGTGAACGCGCTGAGCCTGCTGGCGCATCGCGGGGAGGGCCGGCGCGAGCCCGACTACGTGGCGGGGCACAGCCTGGGCGAGTACAACGCGCTGCACGCCGCCGGCACCTTCGACTTCGCCACCGGACTGCGCCTTGTGGCCAAGCGCGGCGAACTGATGGCAAGGGTGGCCGACGGAGGCATGGCCGCCGTCGTGGGCCTGACGGCCGAGCAGGTCGGCGAGGTCCTGGACTCCCCGGGCCTGGGCAACCTGTCGATCGCCAACTACAACAACCCGACCCAGATCGTGGTCGCCGGCCCCCGGGAAGACGTCGAGCGCGCCCGCTCCGTCTTCGAGGACGCGGGCGCGGGCCTGTACACGGTGCTGCGGGTCAGCGGCGCCTTCCACTCTCCGTACATGTCGGGCCTTCGCGAGGAGTTCGAGGACTTCGTGCGGTCCTTCGACCTCCGCCCGCCCGGCATCCCCGTCATATCCAACGTGACCGCGCGCCCCTACGACGACGACGTCGCCGGCGCGCTGATACGCCAGCTCGACCACCCGGTGCGGTGGACGGACACCGTCCGCTACCTGGTCGGGCAGGGCGTGGCCGACATCGAACCCCTCGGACCGGGCAGGGCCCTGCGCGGGCTGATCCAGGCGACCCGGCGGGACGGGGAACGACGGCCCCCGCAGACGGCCGAGGAGCAGACACAGGCGTCGCCCGCCGGCACCCCCGGCGAAGGGGAACTGCGGTTGCGGCGGCCAGGACGGCAGCGTGCGGCGCGCCCCGCCGACGCCCCCCGTGAGCCACTGCGGGACACCCTGCTGCGCGACCTGCGCACCACCGTCGCCCAGGTCTTGAAGGTGGAGCCGTCCGTGGTCCGGGCCGAGGCGGAACTCAGCACCCTCGGCTTCGACTCGATCCGGCTGATCGAGTTCGCCGACCGGCTCCGCCAGGACCTCGGGGTCGACCTCACCCCGTCGGTGTTCTTCGAGCACTTCACCCTGGAGGCGTTCGCACGCCATCTGCTGGCCGAGCACCGCGACCTGGTGGCGGCCCGCTATCCGAACGCGGAACACGAGGACACCGAGCGGGACACGACCCTCGACCCGATGCCAGGCCCCGAAGCGACCGGTACGGCCAGGGACGACGACGCCCCCTACCTGGTCGCCGTGGTCGGCACCAGCGCGCTGCTGCCCGGCTCGGCGGACCTGGACCAGTTCTGGCAGCGCCTGCTAGCCGGGGACGAACTCGTCACCGGAGTACCGCAGGAGCGCTGGCACGACTGGGCCGGGCCGGAACGGGCCCGCCGCGCGCACGGCGCCTTCCTCGACGACGTCGACACCTTCGACTGCTCCTTCTTCGGTGTCTCGCCGCAGGAAGCGGAGCTGATGGACCCGCACCAGCGGCTGTTCCTGCAGACCGTGTGGAAGGCCGTCGAGGACTCCGGACGACGCCCCGGCGACCTGGCCGGGAGCCGCACCGGCCTGTTCGTAGGGCTCAGCTCGATGGACTACCTGGAGGTACTGGGCCACAGCGCGGCCGGGCCCCAGGCGCACACCGCCACCGGGCTGGCGCACGCCGTCCTGCCCAACCGGGTGTCGTACCAGCTCGATCTGCGCGGGCCCAGCGAGGCCATCGACACCGCCTGCTCGTCCTCCCTGGTCGCCGTCCACCACGCGGTGCGCAGCCTGCGCTCGGGCGAATGCGACCTGGCCGTCGCCGGCGGAGTGAACCTGCTGCTCAGCCCCACGCCGTTCGAGTGCTTCGACTTGGCCGGCATGCTCGCCCCGGACGGCCGCTGCAAGACCTTCGACCGGTCCGCGAACGGATACGTGCGCGGCGAGGGCGTGGTCGCGGTCCTGCTCAAGCCACTGGCCGCCGCAGAGGCCGACGGCGACCACATCCACGCCGTGATCCGGGGCAGCGCCGTCGGCCACTCGGGCCGCAGCGCCTCGCTCACCGCCCCCAGCCCGGAAGCGCAGGCGGACGTCATCGTCGATGCCTGGCGCAGCACGCGGCTCGACCCGGCCACCGCGACGCACATCGAGACCCACGGCACCGGCACCAGCCTCGGCGACCCCATCGAGATCGAGGGCCTCAAGCAGGCCTTCGCCCGGCTCTACCGCGACTGGGGACACCCCGTCCCCGCCGAGCCGCACTGCACCCTGGGATCGGTGAAGACCTCCATCGGGCACCTGGAGGCGGCGGCCGGTCTGGCCGGGCTGGTCACCATGGTGCAGGCCCTGCGCCATGGGCAGCTGCCCGCCCTGCGCCACTTCGACGAACTCAACCCGTACATCCGCCTGGACGGCAGCCCGTTCCGCATCGGTGACCGCGTCGCGCCCTGGGCCCGGCCGGCCACCGCGGACGGCACGCCGGTCCCGCGCCGCTGCGGCGTCAGCTCGTTCGGCTTCGGCGGCACCAACGCGCATGTGGTGCTGGAGGAGTACGTCAGCGACCGGGCCGCCGCGGCCCCGCCTGCCGACCCGCTCCTGATACCGCTGTCCGCCCGCACTCCCGAGGCGCTGCGGGCCTACGCCCGGGAACTGGTCCGGCACCTCGACCGGCACGCACCGGCCGAGGGTGTCCCGGACTTCACGCTGACCTCCCTCGGCGACACCCTCCAGCTCGGCCGGGAGCCGATGGAGGAGCGGCTCGCGGTGGTCGCGGCGGACGTCGACGACCTGTACGACGCGCTGGTCTGCTTCCTGCGCGGCGAGGAACAGGGCGACACCTGGTGCACCGGGCGCACCACCGGCACCGCCGACCTGTCCCGGGCCCTGCTCGGCGGACCCGAGGGCGAGGCCTATCTCACCGCCCTCGTCGCCGCCGGGAAGACCGGCACCCTGGCCCGGCTCTGGGCGGCCGGCGCCGACTTCGACTGGGCTGTGCTGCGCGGCGAGCGGCCGGTGCGCCGGACGCCACTGCCGACGTACCCGTTCGAACGCCGGCGCTGCCGGCCGGAGGACCTCAGGCCCCACGGGCCGGCGCACCCGGGCCGCGACCCCATGGCGGACGCCGCCGCGGCCCCGGCACCTCCCGGCCCGGCGGGAACCACCTCGCAGGACGGGATCCGCGGCCACCTCGTCCAGCTGTTCGCCGAGACCCTGAAGTGGCGGCCGGAGGAGATCGACCCCGCCGCGCGCTTCGAAAACCTCGGCCTCAACTCCCTCCTCGTGGAGAAGCTGCGCCGGCGGCTGGAGGAGCACTACGGGTCGTTCGACAGCACCACGCTGTTCACGTACAAGAGCCTGGACGCGCTGGCCCGCCACGTGGCCGACAGGGCGCGCGTGACACCCACGCCGCCCGTGGCCGCCGCGCAGGCGGAACCGCCTGCCCTCCCCGGGGCCGCCCAGGCCGAACCAGCCGCCCCATCCGGCGCCACGTCGGTGAAACCGCCTGCCCCATCCGCCGCCGCCACTCCGGTGGAACCGCCCGCCGCAGCCGTCGCCGCCCCGGCAGATCCGCCCGGACACAACGCGGCCGCGCCTCGCACCACAACCCCGGCCCGCGGCACCCGACCCCGTTCTTCAGGCACCCGCCGACATCGCGGTCATCGGTATCAGCGGCCGCTACCCCAAGGCCCCCACCCTGGCCGACTTCTGGGAGCAACTCAGGCACGGCCGCGACTGCGTCGGCGAGATACCGCTCGAGCGGCCCGGCTACCGGCGCTACGCGGAGCTCGCGCGTGAGCGCTTCGGTGACGCATGGCCCCGCTGGGGCGGCTTCCTGGATGACGTCGACGCGTTCGACGCGCAGTTCTTCCACATCTCGCCGCGCGACGCCCGGCTCCTCGACCCGCAGGAGCGGCTGTTCCTCACCACCGCTTGGGAGACCATCGAGGACGCCGGATACACCCCGGCGACCCTGGCCGATTCCCGACTGGGCGACCAGCGCGGATCGGTGGGCGTCTTCGCGGGAGTGACCTACAACAACTACCAGATGTTCGCCGGGAACGACCTGGACCAAGGCGTCTGGCGCATGGTCACCTCCCAGACGTTCTCCGTCGCCAACCGGATCTCCCATCTGCTCAACCTGGGCGGCCCCAGCCTGAGTCTGGACACCGCCTGCTCATCGTCCCTCTACGCGATCCACCTGGCCTGCGCCGCCATCCGCCGCGGAGAGTGCGCCATGGCACTGGCGGGCGGGGTGAACCTCTCACTGCACCCGAGCAAGTACGTGATGCTCGCCGAAGCCGGGTTCCTCGCGCAGGACGGCCGCTGCCGCGCCTTCGGCGAGGGCGGCACCGGGTACGTCCCGGCCGAGGCGGTCGGCGCGGTCCTGCTCAAGCCGCTGGAGCGGGCAGTGGCCGACGGCGACCAGGTCCACGCGGTCATCAAGGGCTCCGCGGTCAACAGCGACGGCCGTACCTACGGCTACGGCGTGCCCAACCCGGTCGCGCAGGCCGAACTGGTCCGTGCCGCGCTGCGCGACGCGGGAGTGGACGCCGGCACCGTCGGCTACGTCGAGGCGCACGGGACCGGCACCAGCCTCGGCGACCCGATCGAGGTCAGCGGTCTCACCGAGGCCTACCGGGACGCGGCCGTCCCGCACCGCCGTGACGGGCGACCGCCGTGCGCCATCGGCTCGGTGAAGTCGGTCATCGGCCACGCCGAGGCGGCGGCCGGCATCGCCCAGGTCACCAAGGTGGTGCTCCAGATGCGGCACGGCACCCTCGTGCCGTCGCTGCTGCACTCGCCGAACCTGAACCCGCATCTCGACCTCGACAGCACGCCGTTCCGCGTACAGCGCGAGACCGCCGCCTGGGAACGACCGCTGCTGCCCGGTCCCGACGGTGGGACGACCGGCCCTCGCCGGGCGGGGATCAGCTCGTTCGGCGCGGGCGGGGTCAACGTCCACCTCATCTTGGAAGAGGCCCCGCCACGGCCTCGGCCGCCCGCCGTCGGCCCCGGCCGCCCGCTGGTGTTCCCACTGTCCGCCCGTACGCCCGAGAACCTGCGCTCCTACGCGTCCCGGATGGCGGTGTTCCTGCGCACACTCGACCCGGATCCGTCCGGCGCCGGCGAGACGGAAGCACGGCCGGCCGACGTCGCGCACACGCTCCAGCAGGGCAGGGAAGCCATGGAGCACCGGGCCGCGTTCACCGCCCGCACCCTCGCCGAGGCGATCGACGGCTTCGACCGCGTGGCGGCAGGCCGGGCCGCCGCCGGAGGCGTGCGCATCGGCCGCAGACCGGAACGGTCCGGCACGGCACCGGCCGCACCGGCGAACGCCACGCCCGATCAGACGGCCGCCGTGTGGGTCGAGGGCGCCGAGATCGACTGGGCGGCATCACCCACCGGCGGACACCGGGTGTCACTGCCGACGTACCCCTTCTCCCGCGAGCGCTACTGGCTCGAGCCGACCGGCACGGCCCCGGCGCGCCCCGGCCCCGTGAGCGAGCCGCCCGCCGACGTACCCGGCGCGACGGACCTGAGGGCCCTGCTCGCCGCCGTGCCCCCAAGCGAACGGCACACCGCCCTGGCCACGCACATGCAGCGGGAACTCGGGGCCCTGCTGGAGTTCCCGCCGGACAGCCCGCCGGACCGGCAGCGCGGCTTCTTCGAGCTGGGCATGGACTCGGTGATGGCCGTCCGCCTCGGCAATCTGCTGGAGGAGTCGCTGGGCCTGGTCCTCTACGCGGGTGTCGTCTTCGACTACCCGTGCATCGACGACCTCGCCGGCCACCTGCTGGACCAACTGAGCCTCGACGAGCCCGGACCGGCGGCCCAGGACAGCCCGCCGTCGGATTCCGCGGCGACAGCCGAGGCCACACCGGACGGCGCGGCACCGCAGGTCGTGCACTACACCGCGGACTGGGAGCGGGCCGACGCCGCCGACGGTCCCGCCTCCTGGCTCACCCGCCCGGCGCTCGTCTTCGACAGCGACGGGGCCCTCACCGAGCGCGTGCGACGACTCCACACCGACGCCGCCCTGGTGATCGGCGTACGCACCGGCGAGCGGTACACGGAGTCCGGCGCCGAGCGGACGGTCCGGGCGGCGTCGCCCGAGGACCACGCCGCGCTCCTCGCCGGCCTCGACACCCCGCCCGCCACCGTCCTGCACGCCTGGAGCGATCCACGCACCGCCCTGACGTCCGTGTTCCACCTCAGCCAGGCCCTGCTGAAGGGCGGACTGCGACAGCCCGTACGGCTGCTGCGCCTGCACACCAGCACCGGCGGACCGGCCGACGAACTCGCGGAAGCCTTCGGCGGTTTCGCCCGCTCCGTCGAGCACGAGAATCCCCGGCTCGTCCAGCAGGCCGTGGCCGTGAGCACCACCGGCGGCCAGCCGGCGGACGCCCTGCTGCGGGCCTGCACCGCCGAACTGGCCGCCGACACCCGCACCGAGGCCGAAGTCCGCCACGACGACGAGGGACGTTGGGTGCGCAGGCTTCGCGAGCTGCCCACGCACCCTGCGACCCCGGCAGGTGTCACCGTCCGCGACGGCGCCACCTGTGTGATCACCGGTGGGGCCGGCGGTCTCGGCCTGCTCTTCGCCGAGCACCTGGCCCGCCGCGCACGGACGAACCTGCTGCTCGTCGGCCGCTCGGAACTGACCGCCGACCGTCGGGCGGAACTGGAACGCATCCGTGCGCTCGGCAGCGACGTCCGCTACGAACGGGCCGATATCGCCGACCGCACCGACGTGGACCGGCTGTTCACCCTCGCCCGTGAACGGTGGGGGGCCGTGCACGGCGTCATCCACTCCGCCGGGGTGCTGCGCGACGGGCTGCTGCCGAACAAGACCGCCGACGAGATCGACACCGTGCTGGCCGGCAAGGTCGACGGGGCCGTGCACCTCGACGAGGCCACCAGCGGCGACGACCTCGACTTCTTCATGGTGTTCTCCTCGCTGGCGGCGTTGGCGGGAAACCCGGGCCAGGCCGACTACGCCTTCGCCAGTCGTTTCCTGAACGCCTTCAGCCGCCGCCGCGAGGAGAAGCGGGCAGCGGGGGAGCGGACCGGCGCGAGCATCGCCGTGGTGTGGCCGTTCTGGCGCGACGGCGGCATGCGTGTGGACGCGGCCACCGAGGGCTTCGTACGCCGCCGGCTTGGCCTGACTCCGCTGGAGAACGCGGTCGGCGTGGCCGCGTTCGACGCGGCGCTGCACCACGCGCGGCCCGAGTTCGGCGTCGTGCACGCCGAACGGGCCAAGCTGGAGCGGCTGTTGCGCATCGAAGCGCCGGCCGGCACCGCCCTGCCCGGGCCGGTGCACGACGACGGCATGTCGGCGGTGGCGGCCGAACTCGAGCACGTCCTGGCGGAACTGGAGCTGTAGGGCGTGAAGTGTGAGCACGTGTGCCTGGCCCCCGCCACGGAGAACCGTGCGGGTGCCCGGCGAACCACAGGGGGAGAGGAACGGCCATGACCGATGACGCCCTGCTGAGGCGTTCCCTGGACGCCGTACGCACCCTGCGCGAGCAGGTCGAGCGGCTGCGCGCCCGGACCGAGGAACCCATCGCCGTGGTCGGCCTGGGCTGCCGCTTCCCAGGCGGCGCGGACGGTCCCGAACGGTTCTGGGACCTGTTGCGCGAGGGCCGCGACGGCATCGTGGACGTCCCCTCCGACCGCTGGCCCTCCGACCGCTGGTACTCGCCCGACCGGAACACCCCCGGCACCGCCTACACCCGGCGCGGCGGCTTCCTCGCCGAGGGCGCCCACGCGTTCGACGCGGCGTTCTTCGGGGTCCCGGACGCCGAGGCCCGCGAGATGGACCCGCAGCACCGGCTGCTGCTGGAGGCGAGCTGGCAGGCGCTCGAACACGCCGGCCTGCTCTCCGGCACCCGGGCCGAACGGCACATCGGTGTCTTCGTCGGCATCTCCGGCTCCGAGAACTCCCTGCTGCCCCGGCCGCAGCAGGCCACCGGGCCCTACACCGCAACCGGCTCGGCCATCAGCGTCGCGGCGGGCCGGGTGGCGCACACCCTGGGACTGCGCGGCCCCGCCCTCGCGGTGGACACGGCCTGCTCCTCGTCGCTGCTCGCGATCCATCTGGCGGTGGAGAGCCTGCGCCGCGGCGAGTGCACGGCGGCCCTGGCCGGCGGGGTGAGCGCGATGATGTCACCTGCCGTCATGGTCGCCCTGAGCAGCATGGAGGCCCTGGCCGCGGACGGCCGGTGCAAGGTCTTCGACGCCGCGGCCGATGGCTACGCCCGCGCCGAGGGCTGCGGCATGGTCGCCCTCATGCGCGCCGAGGACGCCGCGGCCGTACGCGCCCCCGTCCTCGCCCTGATCAGGGGATCGGCGGTGAACCATGACGGTCGGACCAGCGGCCTGACCGTCCCCAACGGCCGGGCGCAGCGCGAACTCATCGGCCAGGCCCTGAAGTCGGCCCGGATCAGTCCCGACGATGTGGACTACCTGGAGGCGCACGGCACCGGCACCCCGCTGGGCGATCCGATCGAGGTCCGTGCCGCCGCCGACGTCCTGTGCGCCGGCCGGCCCCCCGGGACACCCCTGCGCATCGGTGCCGTCAAGTCCAACGTGGGGCACTTGGAGGCGGCGGCCGGAGTGGCGGGCCTGATCAAGACGGTCCTCGCGCTGCGGCATGCCGAGATCCCCGGCAACCTGCACCTGAAGACCCCCAACCCGCGGCTGGGCGTCGAGCGGCTGCCGGTGGTCCTGAACGACCGTACGAGCGCCTGGCCCGACCATGCCGACGGCCGGCCGCGCACCGCGGGCGTCAGCTCGTTCGGTTTCAGTGGCACCAATGTGCACGTCGTCCTGACCGAGCCGCCCCCCGAGCCTTCGCGCGCGACCGGCCCCGAGCGCCCCGCCCACGTGCTGGCCGTGTCGGCACGCGACCCCCAGGGCCTGCGCGGCGTGGCCGCCCGCCTCCACGACTGGCTGGCACGGCATCCCGAGGCACCCCTCGCGGACGTCTGCCACACCACGACCGCCCGCCGCGCGCACTTCGCGCACCGCGCGGCCCTCGTGACCGCCTCGCGCGGCGAACTGACCGACTGGCTGACAGCGCTCGCCGCGGGCGCCGGCCCCGAGGTGCGTACCGGCGGCCGGCAGCCGTCCGCGGCCGACGCGGTCGGCGCCCGCGACCGGGCCCCGGCCCGCCCGGTCGCCTTCCTGCTCGACGCCACCGCCGACGGGGCGGCCCGCGTCATCGAGGCGTTGCACCCCACCCATCCGGGTTTCCGCGCCCACTACGACCGCTGCGCCGCCGACCTGGGGACGGCCGCCGGTGCTCAGCCACCTGCCCCCGGGCACACCGGCTCCCCTCTCGCCATGGACGTACGGACCGCCGCCTGCCAGGTCGCGCTGGTACGCACGCTCGCGGACTGGGGCCTCGCCCCCGGTGCCGTCGTCGGCGGGAGCGCGCCCGGCGACCTCGCCGCCGCCTGGCTCAGCGGCGCGCTCGACGCCGCGGCCGCGGGCAGCCTGCTCGGCGCCCGGCACGCCACCGTCCCCACCCCCGCCGCCCTGCCCCGGCGCACCCTGTCGCTGCGCCTGCTGCACGGACCGCACGCCACCGAGGTGAGCGCCGACCAGGCCGCCGACCCGGCGTTCTGGACCCGGGCCGAGACCGGCGCCGCACCGCGGACGGCGGCCGGGGCACTCGCCGCGCACGGCTACGAGACCCTGATCCACCTCGGCGGCGATCTGGCACCGGCCGACGCGAGCGGTGTGTGGCGGCTGCCCGGTGACGACATCTGGCGCGAACTCCTCGACGGACTGGCCCGTCGCTATCTGGCCGGCGACGAGGTCGACTGGTCCGCCTTCGACGAGGGCTACGACCGAACCCGGCTGGACCTGCCGGGCCAGGTGTTCCGGCGCCGCGAGCACCGCACCACCACCGTGGAGCAGGACGCCCCGGCGGCTGCCCCCGGCACCGGGGTGCCCGTCGGCACCCTGGGGCTGCGAGCGCTGCCCTCCCCGCTGGAGCAACGGCAGTTCACGACCACCGTCAGCCGTGCGCTGCTGCCCGAGGTCGCCGACACCGCCGGGGTCGTGCACGTCGGCTACTACCAGGAGATGCTGGCCTCGGCGGCCCGCACCGAGGACGGACTGCGGCTGTCCGGCGTCACCTTCGAGCAGGCGCTGGCGCTGCCCGGGGCTCAGGAACGCGCCGTGCACCTCGTGATCGATCCGCCGGACGGTGACGGCTGGTCCGAGTTCTCGGTGCACAGCCGGGCCGCGGACGAATCGCCCTCAGCGCAGCGCGAGGCGGCAGGCTGGCGCAGGCACGCGGGCGGCCGCGTGCGCCCCGGCCCCGGCGCCGAGGCCCCGGCCGCCGACGTCCGTTCGCTGGGCGAGGAGACGCGGGCGGAGATCAGGGAGCGGTGTGCCGTGCGGATGGACGGCGCAGAGTTCTACCGCCTGCTGAGCAAGCGCGGTGTTCCGTACGGCCCTTCGGTCGAATGGGTCACCGAGGCGTGGGTCGGCGAGGGCGAGATCCTGGCCAGGCTCCGTGCCCCGGCCGCCGAGGAGGCGCACGGCGGTGCGGGCCGGCCCGCACCCGAACTCCCGGTGGCGCCGGGGGTGCTCGACGCCGTCGCCCCGCTCTACGCCGTCGCGGGAGAGCGTGACCTCGGTGAACGCGACCTGTTCATGGTCGCGGGGCTGGGCGAGGTGGGCTTCGCGGCCCGCGCGGGCGGCCCCCTGTGGTGCCATGTACGGCTGACCGCTCCCGTCACACGCCACAGCCTGGTCGGCGACCATGTGCTGTGCGACGAGGACGGCAGGACGGTCGGCTGGGCCCGCGGCACCGAGCTCCGGGTCATCAGCTCCGGTGACCCGTCCCCCGACACCCCGCCCACCGACGCGGCGGCCGACGCGACACGGGCACGGTGGCGCGGCGAGGCCGGCCGCGCGGCACTGCGGGCCCGGCTCGCGAAAATGGTCGGGGAACTGCTGCAACTGCCGGACAGCGACGTCCCGTTCACCGAGCCGCTGTCGGAGACCGGCCTCGACTCGCTGGCCGCCCTCGAACTGCGCCGGCGCGTAGAGGCGGAGACCGCGGTCGATCTCCCGGTCGACCTGCTCGTCGCCGGGCCCACACTCGACGACGTACTGCGACGCATCGCCACGTCCGTCGAGGGAGACACCGACGCCTCGGCGGCACGCCCCTTCGACCTGGACGGTGCCCGCTGGCTCCCGGTCACCCCGCGGGACGACTGTGTCGTGCGCCTGTTCTGTCTGCCGTACGGCGGCCGTGGCGCCTCGCTGTACCGGGACTGGTCGGCCGCCGCGAACCCCGCGATCGACGTGTGCCCGGTGCAGCTGCCGGGCCGGGAGGAACGCGTGGACGAGCGGCCCGTCGACGAGGTCGAGGAGGCGGTGGACGCGGTCGCGCGCGCCATCGAGCCCTACCTCGACCGGCCCTTCGCCCTCTACGGGCACAGCATGGGCGCGCTGCTCGCCTTCCGGCTGGCGCACCGGCTGGGCCCCAAATACGGGGAACTGCTGCGGCACCTGTACGTCAGCGCCTTCAGCGCGCCGACCGGCAAGGAGAACCCGCTCGGCGCGCGGCTGCGGTCGGTCACCCGCAGCCTGGGCTTCGAGGGGATGCCCGAGCACGAGGACCTGATGCGGCTGCGCCGGACCGAGCCGGAGCGCTACACCAACGCGCTGCGCACGGAACTGGGTGCCCATCTGGCGGACATGGCCGAAGTGGCCCTGGACGGCGCGGGCTACGCGGATCTGCGGATCGTGGAGAGCTACCGCCACGACCTGACCGAGCCGCCGCTGGGCGTTCCGGTGACCGCGTTCCAAGGCTCCGCCGACCCCGTCGTGTCCGAGGCGGACGCCAGGGCCTGGCAGACGCTGACGACCGCGGAGTTCGAGCTGCTGGTCATGCCCGGTGACCATTACTTCGTCCACGGCGACCAGAGCGGGACGCGGCTCCTGAGGGAGCTGACCGAGCGGTTGCGTACGCCGGGGACGATTCGGGGGCGCTGAGACGAGGGCGCGGACGTCAACACAACGGGCGGGCGGAGCCGGTGGCTCCGCCCGCCCGGGGCTCGGGATCGCGCATCACACCGCGGTGGGCAGTTCCAGCCGCTCGTCGGCGATCAGGATGGCCTGCTGCAGGTCGCGCAGCGCACGGCAGGGTTCGAGGCCCAGCTCCTCGTTGAGGCGGTTCCTGGCCTGCTGGTAGGTGCGCAGTGCGTCGGCCTGCCGCTCCGAGCGGCACAGCGCCAGCATGAGCTGACGGTAGAAGGTCTCCCGGAGCGGGTGCTCGGCGGTCAGGGAGTAGAGGCGGCCCACGAGTTCGCGGTGCAGCCCGAGACTCAGCTGTGCCTCGATCAGCGACTCGACACACTCCAGCCGCGTCTCCTCCAGCCAGGTGGCGAAGCCCTCGGTGACCGGCCCGTCGCACAGGTCGCCCAGGGCCGGACCGCGCCAGAGGGAGAGGCCGGCCTCGAAGGCCGCGACGGCGCTCTCGGGCCGCCCTTCCTTGAGGTGCCGCCGTCCCTGGTGGAGCAGCTCCTGGAACCGGTCGACGTCGTACTCGTCGCTGCCCAGATGGAACAGATATCCGGGTGGCCTGGTCAGAATCGGATTGGGCAAGCTTCCGGGTTGCCCGAGAAACTTGCGGAGCTGCGAGATGTACACGTGAATGCCCGCTGTTGCCCGGCGCGGGGGCTTGTCCCCCCAGATCTCGGCTATGGCCTCGTCGATCGAGACCACCTGTCGGGCGCGGATGAGCAGAAGGACCAGCAGCACCTGCATCTTTCTGGCGCTGACGAACCTGCTGCCCCTGTTGTCGGTCACCCGAACCGGTCCGAGTATTTCGTATTGCACTAACTCAACCCCCGTTGACAATACGCTGCGTCAGTTTCCCGTTCATCCGGTGAAGCAGTGGTGAAGGATTCCCAGTGGGCCTCCCGCGGGGTTCGATTGCCTGTTCCTCTGGCTGGGTAGGCCTTTGTAGGCTAAGAGAAAGCGGAGGGCGCCTGAAGCCCCTACCCACCCCTAAAAGTCCCCTAAATATTGTCTCGTGACCGATGTGGTGCCGACGCGTCGGCCGGGCACGGGGTGGGGTGATCTCAGTAGATGAGCCGAGGTGGGTCGAGCCGTTCTCCGGGCCGACGAGGCGTGGTTCGCCAGCCTGGTCGCTTCGGCCCGGTGTTGTGGCGGCGACCGCCGCCCGGTCGTGGCCGTCGGCCTACCCCGCCACCCGGCAGCCGCTGCGCCTGCCGGGCGCTCACGGAATCCGGCGTCGACCGTGCCTGCCGTGGAACACGCCCTGTCCGGACTGAAGAGCCGGAAGAACCCGTCGTTCCGCTCCGGCGAGCTGAGATTTTGCAGATTTCACAAAGTCATGGAAGTTTGATACGTTGTGACAGTGACGAACTCTATTGCCGTGGCAGGCTTAGTGAAGACGTTCGGCCAGGTGCGGGCCCTCGATGGCTTCGACCTGACGGTCAGGCAGGGCGAGGTGCACGGGCTTCTCGGGCCCAACGGCGCCGGCAAGTCCACAACCATCCGGGTCCTGCTCGGCTTACTACGGGCCGACGCCGGAGAGGTGCGGATGCTCGACGGAGACCCGTGGCACGAGGCCGTGGGCCTCCACCGCCGGCTCGCCTACGTCCCAGGCGACGTGAACCTCTGGCCCAATCTCTCCGGCGGCGAGTCGATCGACCTGATCGGCAGGCTGCGCGGCGGCATCGACAAGCAGCGCCGCGACGAGCTGCTGGAGCGGTTCAAACTCGACCCGACGAAGAAGTTCCGCACCTACTCCAAGGGCAACCGGCAGAAGGTGGCCCTGGTCGCCGCGCTCGCCTCGGATGTGGAGCTGTACATCTTCGACGAGCCCACCTCCGGCCTCGACCCCCTGATGGAGTCGGTCTTCCAGAGCTGCGTCCTCGACCTGAAGCGGGCCGGCGCGACGGTCCTGCTCTCCAGCCACATTCTGGCCGAGGCGGAGGCCCTGTGCGACCGCGTCAGCATCATCCGTGAGGGCCGCACCGTGGAGTCGGGATCGATGAAGGAACTCCGCCACCTCACCCGTGTCTCGATCTCGGTCCAGACCGAGCGCGAACTGACCGGCCTGGACCGGTTCGAAGGCGTCCACGACGTGCGCTCCGACGCCGAGGGCCTCAGTCTCACCGTCGACAGCGGCAAGGTCGGCGCCGTGATCAGCCACGCGGCCGACTTCGGCATCGTGTCCCTGACCAGCACCCCGCCCACGCTGGAGGAGCTGTTCATGCGGCACTACGGCGAAGATGTGCCCGCCCAGCGCGAGACGGCCGGAGTGCAACGGTGAGCCGCTACTTCGTAGGAACCGGCGATCTGCTGCGGCTCGCCCTGCGCCGGGACCGTATCCAACTCCCGCTTTGGGTCATCGGTCTGACGCTGGTGCAGACCGCGACGGCCTCCAGCATCAGCGGACTGTACGAAACCGAGAAGGACCGGATCGCCGCGCAGACCAGCGCCGCCGACAACCCGGCCTCACTGGTGTTCAGCGGCCTGGTCTCCGGCGCCAGCGAGGGCGCCACGGCCATGACGCAGTCGCTGCTGCTCGTGCTGGCGGGTGCGGCCCTGATGAGCACCCTCGCCGTCGTCCGCCACACCCGGCAGAACGAAGAACTGGGGCGCTCCGAGCTGATCGGCTCGACCGCCGTCGGCCGGCATGCGGCCCTCACCGCCGGACTGCTGCTCGCCGTCCTGGCCAATGTGGTGCTCGCCGTCACCAGCGCCCTCGGACTGGCCTCGGCGGGGCTGCCGCCGGGCTCCTCCTTCGCGGCCGGGGCCGCGATCGGTGCGGTGGGTGTCTCCTTCGCCGGTGTCGCCGCGATCACCGCCCAGATCTGGGAGAGCTCCCGGGCCGCCAACGGCGCCGCGGCGGCCGCGCTGGGCGTGGCGTTCATGCTGCGTGCCGTCGGCGACGTGGCCGGCCGGACCACCGAGGGGGGCCTGCGCGTCGAGAGCGCCTGGCCCTCCTGGGTGTCACCGATCGGCTGGGGCCAGCAGATCCGCCCCTACGACCAGGACCAGTGGTGGGTCCTGGCCCTTCCGCTCGCCGCCTTCGCCCTCCAGGTGGCAGGGGCGTTCGCGCTGACCCGTATCCGCGACGTCGGCATGGGGATGCGCGCGGTGCAGCCCCGCCCGCCCGAGGCCGCTCCCGCGCTCCTCAGCCCGACCGGACTGGCCTGGTACCTGCACCGATCGTCGCTGGCCGGCTGGGCCGTCGGGGTGGCGGTGATGAGCTTCGCCTTCGGAGTCGTCGGCGACGAGATCAACGACCTGATCGGCGACAGCGAGCGCACCGCCGAGATCATCCAGCAACTCGGCGGCACCGGCTCGCTGCTGGACGCCTATCTCTCCGCCACCATCGGCCTGATGGGGCTCGCGGTCGCCGGATTCGCCGTGCAGTCCCTGAACCGGATGCGCCACGAGGAGACCAGCGGCGGGCTGGAGACCGTGCTGTCCACCTCCACCAGCAGGTTCAGCTGGATGACGGGCCATCTGGTCGTCACCCTCGCCGGTGTCGTCGTGCTCATGCTGGTCACCGGGATCAGCGCCGCCGTCGGCTACGGCCTGGCCACCGGCGACATGGGAGCGGAGTTCGGCTCCCTCGTCGCGGCCGCGCTCGTGCGTCTGCCGGCCGTGCTGGTGCTGGCGGCCTTCGCCGTGCTCGCCTTCGGATCCCTGCCCCGGCTCGCCATCGGCCTGCCCTGGGCCGCGTTCGCCCTGTGCCTGCTGATCAGCCAGATCGGCTCGACGCTGGATCTGCCGCAGGCGGTCATGGACATCTCGCCGTTCAACCATGTGCCCGGACTGCCCGGCGGCGACTTCACCGCGGGCCCCCTGCTGGTACTGCTGGTGATCACGGCGGTCCTCACCGCCGCGGGCACCGCCCTGTTCCGCCGTCGCGACCTGGCCCTCCAGTGACATCCCCCGGCTGAGAGCCCGGCCGGCGACGGCACACAGCCGTCACCGGGACCGCGGAAATCCCCCGACGCGGCCCCGGTGACGGCTTCCTTCGTGCGGCGCCCCGGTCAGACGGACAGGGTGCCGTCGCGCATGGCCAGCAGCGAACCGAACGTCCACTCCACGGTCTGCTGAACATGCCCCGGCGCGCCGTGCACGTCGTCGAACTCGTTCAGGGTCAGCCGCCGCACGTGCTGCCGCAGAAACGCCGGATCCCCGCCGGGGACGATCTCGTCCCGCAGGCTGGCCGAGTAGCAGACCGGGATGTCCAGCGCGTTGAGTTCGCGCGGCGACAGCGCCCAGCCGGCGAGCACCTCGCCCAGCGCCACGTCGTCGCCCGGCTCCGTGCCGGTCAGCCGGGCCAGCGTGTCCCGGGTGACGCGGGGCAGCCGACGCTGCCAGGAACGGTCCGTGAAGAAGACACTGACCGGCGCCCCGGACGTCACCACCCCGCGCAGCCTGGCGTCGTGCCCGGCCCAGCGCAGCGCCAGATGCCCGCCGAAGCTGTTCGCGAGGGCGTACGTACGGGAGACGTCCGCACGGTCCGCGACCGCGTCCAGTACGGCAGGCAACATCCGCCAGCTCTCCCGGTCGTAGGCGAGGGTGTTCTCGCCCACGCCCGGCAGCTCGGTCACCACGATGGCCATGCCCAGCTGAGCCGCCTGGAGCACCACCGGAGCCCACTGCTCCTTGATGCTGACGATCCCGCCCGTCACCACCAGCAGCGGCTTCGGCTCGTCCGCCGACAGACCACCCGCCCAGCAGACCAGTTCACCACCGGACAGCTTCACCCGCACCGGCTCGACGCCCGGCTGCTCCCCCCGCCAGCGGTCGAACACCGACAACGCGTGCTCGTACGCCGAGCGCCGCGCCGGACCGTCGACGAACGGGAAGCGGGCCATGGCCGAGCACAGACAGGCCGGCAACAGCTGACCGGCCCCGGCCAGCGCGGTCGCCGTCGCTGACCACTCCACCGCCCACGAACCCGGCGCACCGTCCTCGTCATTGGTGACGCGGTCCAGCACTCCCTCGTAGAGTTCGGTGGGCAGTTGCAGCGCCCGGGCATGGACGAGCACGAACTCCTTGAGCTCGGCGACGTCGTTCATCGTGTTCCCTCCCGCTCCCAGCGCACGGTCAGGCTCAGATGCCCGGGCGCCGCCGTGATCCGCCGCAGCTCGTGACGGAACAGGGCGGACCCGCCGCCCTCGGCGTGCCCGTGCGCGTCGAAGCCGTTGCGCTGATAGAAGTCCTCGACCTTGCCGTTCTTCGGGGACGGCACAAAGCGCGCCTCCACAGCCTCCACGCCCTCGACACGGGCCCGCTCCAGCAGCGCGGCCAGACAACCCTGCTCGATACCACGGGCGAAGACCCGGCAGCTGAGCAGGAAGTTGTCGATGTGCCACACCGGCCCACCGGTCCGCACGAACACCGCGCCGACCAGCCCGTTGTCCCCGAAACGGTCCCCGGACCTGATGGCGAGGACCAGATACCCGGGCGCGCCGGCCAGGGCGCGGACCTCGTCCTGCTGCAGCCGGTGCGTGGTCAGGTTGAACTGGTTGGTGCGCTGGGTGAGCTGGGCCAGGCGCGCGGTGTCGGCCTCGCCCGCCGCGGCCAGTTCGACCCGCACCTCCAGCTCCCGCAGATAGTCCTCCAGCGAGGAGAAGGAGTCGAGGAAGTCCCTGCGGACCAGCTCCTCGCGGTAGCGATCCGGGCGCCGTACGTCGTCCTCGGTGAGGTCACGCACATCGAACCAGCCGTCGGCGAGCAGCCGTTCGGCGTGCAGCGCCGGATCGCCGTCCAGGTGCAGCACGGTCACCTCCGGCAGTTCGCGGGCGACCAGCCCGCACTCGTAGGCGCTGTCGTCGGCGAAGACGACGCTGTCCAGGCCGAGATTGAGGTCCTCGGCCAGCTCCCGCAGATTCCCGTGCTTGGGCTCCCAGTTGGCCACCACCCGCACGAAATCGTCCTCGCGCAGCGTCATTTCCGGGTGTTCACGCAACACCTGACGCACCGGTTCCACATCGTTCTTGCTGACCGCGGCCACCAGCACCCCGCGCGACGCGAGCTGCTTGACCACCCGCTGCAGCTGCCGAAAGGCTTGGCCCCGGCGGCCTCCGGCCACCTCGATGCCCTCCGGCCCGTCGTCACCCAGCACCCCGCCCCACAGCGTGCCGTCCAGGTCCACGGCCAGTACCTTCTTCGCCCGCCCGGACCGGCCCCGTACCAGATGGGCCAGCTCACGGGCGACAGCGGCGGTCAGCTCGGGCGTGAACGGCGTCCCGGTGTACGCCTCCAGACGGGCGTCGCCCAGCGCGGCCGGGCCGGTGAGCAACTGGTCCAGGTCGAGCACGACCAGACCCGGATGCTCCTCCATCAACCCCAGCAGACACGCGTTCCCCTCCCGCCACACCGCACCCAACCGGGCCCGAGAGCGGTGGTCCACGAGCTGTGCCGTGTACTCCCGGGGCAGCGGCAGCGTCGTGAACACCAGGGTGCCTGAACCCGCCGACGCATGGACTGCGGCCAGCTTGTCCAGCAGCCGTACCTTCTCGGCCAGCACCCGCTCCACGTCCTCCGCACGCCACGGCGGGGGCACCTCGTCGAACACCACACCGGCGTCCAGCAGGCACACCACCATGTCGCTGCCCGCCGCGTACACCTCGCTCGCCGGATCGGCGAGGTCGAACAGCCAACTGCCGAAATCGGCCACATGCGGGCGCAGCAACAGCCCGTGCCGGGCCAGTTGAACGGTGAGCGGCGGGACGAGCCCGGCCACCGTGCCATGCCCCGTCACCGCGACCGACACCGTGGGCACGCCAGGATGCCCAGCGAGCACCTCGTCGGGGGACAGGCGCGTCAACAAACGCCCCGCACGCTGCAGTTCCTCGTCACCGAGCCCGCGCAGCAGCGCGGGCAGCCGCGGGTACTCAGCGGCCAGACGTCCGGACCGGTGAAGGTCCGCCACGGGATCGGCGGCGGGCGGGGGAGCGGGGGGCGAGGACACGGATCTCACACCTCCAGGCGAGGCTTCGCGGCGACCCACCCCGGTACGCGGCACTGCGCTCGGGCGGGCGCCATCAGGCTCACCGCACAGGCTTGGCGGGGTCTTGCCGGTACCTAAAGCGACCCGCCGGCGAGATCCGGAGCCGACAGGCCCCCGGGCGCCTCGCGCCCGGAAGAGACGCCCGTCAGGAGTCGGCGTCCGGCTCCGCGCCCTGCGACTCGCGCCACCGCGTCATGAGCTTGGGCACCTCGGCCCGGATGAACTCGAAGAACCGTCGCGTCTCGTCCAGTCGCGCCGCCCCCGGGTTCTCACTGCCGAGCGCCGCGATCCCGTCGGCCAGATTGTCCTCCAGCCGCAGGAAGACCTCGTCGCGGCGGGCGAACATCTCGTACCACATGCCGTCCATGACCCGGTACTGATCATGGCGCTGCCCCGGCTCCCGATGCCGCTCGACCAGCCCCAGCTGCATCAGATACCGCACCGCCTGCGAGACCGCGGCCCGGCTGATCTGCAACTGTGACGCCAGCTCGACGGCGGTCAGCCCGTCCTTCGAGATGAGCACGGCCACGAACACCCGCGCGGCCATCCGTGGAAATCCGAGTCCGGACATGCTGAGGGCGAACTGCTCGATGAAGCGGCTCACCGCCAGCTCCTGGTCGGAGCCTTCTCGAGTGCTGTCCGGGGCGACGGCCATCCGCGCATCCCTCCGCGTCGTGTGTACCGATGTGCCGTACGCCTGGGAGATGGACGAACGCACCGGAACTTTCGTTCACTGTTTCATGAAAACCATATATCACCGGGCGACGTCTGCGGATGCCTACGACGAGTGCGCCGGCGCCGCGCCCCCCGAAGGGAACCACGGCGCCGGCGCACGAAACGGAAACAGAAACCGGACGGGGAAACCTCAGCCCGCCTCCAACGCGAAGCCGGACTTGATCCACTTGCTCGACTCGATCGCGACCCCGACCGCCCGGTCCCCGGGCGCCAGCCGCGACATCAGCCGCTCCAACTGGAAGAAGACCAGCGCGTTGCCGTTGTTGCCGGTCTCGTCGACGCAGGAGACCTCCTGCGCCTCCGGCATCCCCATCCGCTCCCGGATCCGCGCCGTCATCCGGCCCGACAGCTGAGGCGGCAGCACATACGCCGGATCGCCGGGCTTCCACTCCAGCCCGTCCAGCAGCTCCTCGGCCGACTCGGCGGCCAGCGCGGGAACCGCCTCCTCGATCGCCTTGTAGTCCTCGGTCACCGGAGGGCCGTCGAACCTCCGGCTCGCGCCGTACCAGTCCAGCGTCTGCCCCGGCTCCCGCCCCAGACCGACCAGGCGCGTGAACACCGCCCGCAGCATCGGGCCCGGCGACGGCTCCCTGGTCAGCACCAGCGCACCCGCCCCGTCCCCGAACAGCACCAGGTTCACCAACTGCGCCGGCGGCAGCGCCGCCACGTCCATGTCCGGATCGACCAGCTTGGCCGAGACGTCACCGCCCAGCACCAGCGCGGTGCGATGGCCACCCGACAGCAGCAGCGACGCCGCGAGCGACAACGCCTGCACCGCGCCCGAACACCCCGACTGCAACTGGTACGTGGGCACCTGGTCGATACCCAGCCGGTCGGCGATCACATTCACCGTGGTCGGCATCAGCATGTCGGGCATGGCGGTGCCCATCACCATCACATCGACATCCGACGGCTCCAGACTCGCCGCCGCCAGCGCCCGCCGACCCGCGGTCTCCCCCAGATCGGCCAGCGAGAACCGCGGATCACCCGACTCCAGATCCACCGCGAGATGCCGGAACCTCGTGCCGATGAACGCCTCGGCCCACTGCTCCCACGCCGGCCCCAGACCCATACGACGCCCCAGCGTCGCATTGTCGATCCGCGGACCCGGCGCAGCCGTGCCCACCGACGCCACCCGCAGCACCGGACTTCCGTTCAGAACCAGCACCTCGACGCACCTCCTCGCCGCCGAACGGCCACGCCGGGCCACAGCCCCGGCCGGCACACCGAACGCACCGGACGCACCGGACCGCCAGGGCGCACCGGACGGCGCACCGACCGCCTCACCACGTCACCGGAAGCCGCTGCGCGGCATACATCGTGGCCTCCGAACGCAGCGGCACCTCGTCCACGTCCACCGCCAGCCGCAGCCCCGGGAACCTCCGGAACAACGCCGCGTAGGCGATCCGCATCTCCACCCGCGCCAACTGCTGGCCCAGGCACTGGTGGATGCCGTAGCTGAAAGCCATGTGCCCGGACGTGGAACGCCCCACATCCAGCCGGTCCGCATCCTCGAAACGCCCCGGATCACGGTTGACCGCCGCGAGCGACACCGTCACCCCGTCACCCGCTTTGATCAGCTTCCCCTCCAGCTCGACATCCTCCAGCGCCGTACGCGGCACCCCGAACTGAGCGATGGTCAGATACCGCATCAGCTCCTCGACGGCATTGCCGAACAGCTCCGGGTCCTCCCGCAGCCGCGCCAGCTGATCCGGATGGCGCAGCAGCGCGTACGTACCCAGCGACAGCATGCTCGCCGTCGTCTCGTGCCCCGCCATCAACAGCAGCATCCCGACCCCGGTCAGCTCCGCGTCGTTCAGCTCCCCCGTGGCGATCAGTCCGCTCAGCAGATCGTCCGCGGGCTCCTTGTGCTTGAGCTGCACCAGCTCGTGGATCAGCCCGTAGATCGTGGCGAAGGCCGCCGCCACCTCCTCGTGGGACGACCCGATCCGCATGACCGTCGTCGAGTGGTCCTGGAACCGCGGCCGCTCGCTGTACGGAACACCCAGCAGCTCACAGATGACCAGCGACGGAATCGGCAAGGCGAACGACGGCACCAGATCCGTCGGCGGCCCCTGCCGCTCCATCGCGTCCAGATGCTCCTCCGTGACCTGCGCGATACGCGGCTCCAGCGACTTCATCCGCCGCACGGTGAACTGACCGGTGAGCAGACGCCGGTACTTCGTGTGGTCCGGCGGATCCATGTGCATGAAGAACCCGGGCGGCACCGTCTCCCACGGCCGGCCCCCCGACGGCAGTTCGAACGGCACCTTCTTCAGATCACCGCGGGCACTGAACCGCTGATCGCTGAGAACCTTCCGAGCCGCGGCATGACTCGTCACCAGCCAGCCCACGTGTCCATCCGGATACAGCAGCGGACTCACCGGCTCCTCCTCACGCAGCCGGCCCAGCTCCTCGGGCGGATCCAGCGGACGCGTGCGCTCGGTCGGCAACCGCCGCGGCGGCGTGGACAGCGTGTCCGTCATCTCGCGTTCCCTTCATCGGCCTGCTCCCGCGACCGGCGACTCCGGCGCGGCGGGCGGACGGAACCGGCAGATGACAAAGCATCAGGGCACGCCTGCGCACGCACGCCGAGCCCGCGCCACACGGCCAACGCGGCGCCGCGGGGCAAGGGCCGGCACCCCCGTCGTGCCCGCACGGAGGCACGGGCCACGGCACGGTGGTGGTACGTGCCGAGACACGGTGGTGCGCTCACCCCGCGCCCGGAGGCCGGAGCACCGCTGCGCAGCGGCGGCGCCGACAGCGCCGGTCCACGCCTTTGCGCACAGCCTCCGGGGGTGCGCTTAAGGCGGGCTAGGGTCCCCTTAAGGCGAGGTTCGGGCTAAGGCGAGGTTCGGGTTAAGGCGAGGTTCGGGCGGTGAGACTCCAGAAGCCGGTCCGCACGCAAGACCTGCGAGGCTACGAGGCCTCGCCCCGACCGGCAGCCGCCTCCTGGAAGCGGATGACCTGCCCGGGGCAGGAACGCTCCGCCTCCTCCACCGCCTCCCACTCCTCCTCCGGCGGGTGCTCGTCCACCAGCACCACCTGACCCGTCTCCTCCTCCTGGTCGAAGACCCGAGGGGCCAGCAGCGCACACATGCCTGACGCCACGCACCTCTTCACATCGACTCCGACCTGCATGGAGGAATCCCGCATCAGGGCATCCTTCCGGACTCGGACCTGCTGAACAGGCCCGTAGCGTAAGGCCTTCGACCTCCCGGAACGAAGCCGCGAAAGGCTTTAGAAACCGGCAAGTCACCCCCAAGCCGCGCACCGCATGGTGAGCCGGGCGGCATACGGCAACCGCCCGGAACCGGACCACACGGAAAGGGCGGATCGGGGATGGCGGAAGCGACACGAGCGACACACGAGGCAGTTCACGGCGTCGTACTCGGCGGCGGCCTCGCAGGCGTCCTGGCCGCCCGCGCGCTGCGCGACCACGTCGACCAGGTGACCGTGATCGAACGCGACACCTACCCCGACCGGCCGGAACCCCGCAAGGGCGTACCCCAGGGCCGCCACGCCCACATCCTCTGGTCCGGCGGCGCCGAGGCCATCGAGGCCCTGCTCCCCGGAACCCTCGACCGCCTGCGCAGCGCCGGCGCCCACCACATCGGCGTCAAAGAGGACATGGTCCTGTACAGCGCCTACGGCTGGCAGCACCGCTTCCCCGCCTCCCACTACGCCATCACCTGCAGCCGCCCCCTTCTCGACCGGACCGTACGGGAACCCGTACTGCGCGACCCGCGCATCGAGATCCTCCAGGGCACAGAGGCGTACGGCCTGCTCGGTGACCGCGAACGCGTCACCGGCGCACGGGTCCGCACGGCGGACGGCACCACACGCGACCTCCCCGCCGACATCGTCGTGGACGCCACAGGCCGAGGCTCCCGCCTGCGGAACTGGCTGACCGACCTGGGCCTGCCGCCCACCACCGAGGAAAGCGTCGACACCGGACTCACCTACGCCACCCGTGTGTTCCGCGCCCCCGCACACGCCCCCCGGCCCTTCCCCGTCGTCAGCGTCTACGCCGACCACCGCACCGGACAACCAGGACGCAACGGCCTGCTCCTCCCCATTGAGGACGGCAGGTGGATCATCACCCTCTCCGGCACGCGAGGCGGCGAGCCGACCGCCGACGAGGAACGGTTCGCCGAGTTCGCCCGCGGCCTGCGCCACCCCCTGATCGCCGAACTGATCGACGCGGCCGAGCCCCTGACACCGGTGCGTACGACCCGCAGCACCCTCAACCGTCGGCTGCACCTCGACCGCGTGGCCCAGCGCCCCGAAGGACTCGTCGCACTCGGCGACTGCGTGGTGTCGCTCAACCCCATCCACGGCCACGGCATGAGCGTCGCCGCCCAGTCGGCCCGCGCCCTGGAGACCTGCCTCCGCTGCGCCGGCGGCCTCAAACCGGGCCTCGCCCGAACCGCCCAGCAGTCCATCGCGGCCGTCACCGACGCACCATGGCTGCTCTCCGCCTCGCAGGACCTGTGCTACCCCGACAACCGGGCCGACGTCAGCGACCCACGCCTGACCACCCAGGCCGCCCAGCGGCAGACCTTCGCCGACCTCGTGACCACCGCCTCGCTGGTCGACCAACAGGTCTGTGACGCCCTCACGGCCGTCACGACACTGACAGCACCACTGGCCCGCCTGGAGACCCCGGAGTTCCTGACGGCCCTGCGGCAAGGGGCCGCGAGGCCGCCGCTGACCGGGCCTCCGCTGAAGACGGCGGAGGCGGCGGTGCTGCGGAGGGCGGCGCGCTAGTGGAGTCGTAAGGGCGGGATCCACCCCTTCGAAGGGCCGCCCCGGTGCCGATGACGGCACCGGGGCGGCCTTTTTGTGCTGGCGCGTGCGGCAGGCGCGGAGACGGAGGAGGACAGCCCCGGGGCGATTGCCCCGGGGCTGTCGTGGGATTGGTCCGGATCGGTGGCTTCGGTGGCTTCGGTGGCTCGGTGGCTGCCGGGGCTTCGGTGGCTCCTATGGCCTCAGTGGCCGGTGGACGAGGGGGCGTCAGCGCCGTCCGCACGGCCCAATTGCCGGTCGATGAAGTCGAAGATCTCTTCCGTGGACGACTCCTGGATCCGGTCTCCCAGGTCCGAGGCCGGCCGTACGTCGTTCCAGTTCGACAGCAGTGTCTGCAACCGCAGCGTGATCCTCGCCCGCTCCTCGTCGTCGGGCGTCAACCGCGTCAACTCCGACTCCAGTGTGTCCAGTTCGGCGATCACCCGCAACGAGGAACTGGCGGAACTCGGAACCAGTTCCTCCAGGATCCGACTGGTCAGGGCCTCGGGACTGGGGTGGTCGAAGATCAGGGTGGCGGGGAGGCGGAGGGTGGTCGCACTGGTGAGGCGGTTGCGCAGTTCCACGGCCGTGAGCGAGTCGAAGCCGAGGTCCTTGAAGGGCCGCTGCGGGTCGACGGTCTCTGGCCTTGCGTGACCCAGGACTGCTGCGACGTGCGTGCAGACCAGATCGAGAACGAGCCGCTGCTTCTCAGCGGGCTCCGACAGCGCGGCCAGCCGCTCGGCCAGCGCGGAGCCGCCGGCGCTCGGGCTTGTGGCTGCGGTGCGTCGGCCTGTGGGGACGAGGTCGCGTAGGAGTGGGGGGAGGTGGGGGGTGGTGCGCAGGGTTGTGGGGTTGAGGGGGAGGCAGAGGTGGTGGGGGTGGGGGGTGGTCAGGGCGGTGTCGAGGAGGTGGAGGGCGTGGTCGGTCTCCAGTGGGTGGGTGCCGTGGGTGACTTTGTGGATTTCGTTTTGGGTGAGGTGGTGGGTGAGGTTGGTGGTGTGTTTCCAGTAGCCCCAGGCGAGGCTGGTGGCGGGTTGTCCGTGGTGGTGGCGGTGGTGGGCGAGGGCGTCGAGGTAGGTGTTGGCGGCGGCGTAGTTGGCTTGTCCGGGGTTGCCGAGGGTGCCGGCTGCGGAGGAGTAGAGGATGAAGGCGGTGAGGTTGAGGTGTTGGGTGGCGTGGTGGAGGTTCCAGGCGGCGTCGATTTTGGGTGCGAGGACGGGGTGGAGGCGGTCGGGGGTGAGGCTGGTGAGGGTGGTGTCGTCGAGTGTGCCGGCGGTGTGGATGACGGCGGTGAGCGGGTGTTCTTCGGGGATGGAGGCGATCAGCTCTGCCACTGCGTCTGGGTTGGTGGTGTCGCAGGCGGTGAGGGTGACGTGGGCGCCGAGCGCGCTCAGTTCTGCCTGTAGTTGTGTGTGTTGGGGTGCGGTGCGGGAGGCGAGGAGGAGGTGTTGGGTGTGGTGGTGGGTGATGAGGTGGTGTGCGGTGAGGGTGGCGAGTCCGCCGGTGCCGCCGGTGATGAGGATGGTGCCGTTGGGGTCGAGGCGTTGGGGGGCGTGGTTGTCGGTCGCTGGGGTTGTGCGGGTGAGGCGGGGGGCGAGGAGTTGGCCGTGACGCAGGGCGAGTTGGGGTTCGCCGGTGGCGAGGGCTTTGGCGAGGTGTGGGGTGTCGGCTGGGTGGTCGGTGTCGATGAGGTGGATGCGGCCGGGGTTTTCGTTTTGGGCGGTGCGTACCAGTCCCCATAGTGGTGCGTGGGTGAGGTTGATGTCTTCGGCTGGGCTGGTGGCGGTGGCGTGCTGGGTGAGGATGACCAGGCGGCGGTTGGTGGCGTCGTTCGCGGCCAGCCATGACTGCAGGTGGGTGAGGAGGGCCTCGGTTGCGGTGTGCGCGGCTGCCGGTCCGTCGTTGTCTTTGTCCCGTCGGGGGCGTAGAGGTCGACCTCGTCCAGGTCCACGGTGTGGGTGCCTGTTTCGGCGGGCTTCCAGGCTATGTGGAAGAGGCTGTTGCGGGTCGCATTCCGTGTGGTGGTGGCCAGTGCGGAGGGGTCGACTGGGCGGGTGGTGAGGGTGGTGATGGTGGCGACGGGTGTGCCGGTGGGGTCCCAGGCTTGGACGGTTATGTCGTTGTCGGTGGTGGTGAGGGTGACGCGTAGGTGGGTGGCGTTGGTGGCGTGGACGGTGACGCCTGTCCAGGCGAAGGGCAGACGCGTTTCGCCGGTGGTTGTGGTTTGGGTGGCGAGGGGGTGGAGGGCGGCGTCGAGGAGGGCGGGGTGGATGGTGTGGCCGGCTGGGTCGGTGTTGTCCGGGAGGGTGATTTCGGCGTGGAGGGTGCCGTCGGGCTGGGTCCAGACCGTGGTGACGCCCTGGAAGGTGGGTCCGTACTCGTAGCCGTTGTCGGCCAGTTGTTCGTAGAGGTCGGTGGTGTCGACCGGAGTGGTGTCGGCGGGCGGCCATTGGGTGAGGGGTTGGGCCGGCTCGTCTGCGGTGGTGAGGGTGCCGGTGGCGTGGCAGACCCACTCGGTGTCGCCGTCCGAGTGGTCGGTGTGGGGGCGGGAGTGGATCGCGATCCGCCAGACGTCGGCTTCGGCGTCGGGGGTGCTGGTGAGCTGGAGGTCGCGGCTGGTGGTCTCGTCCAGGATGAGGGGGGTGTGGAGGGTGAGTTCGTCGAGGTGGGTGGTGCCGGTGTGGTCTCCGGCGTGCAGGGCCAGGTCGACCAGGGCGGTGCCGGGCAGCAGGACGGTGCCGGATACGGCGTGGTCGGCGAGCCAGGGGTGGGTCTTCAGGCTGATGCGGCCGGACAGGACGGTGGTGTTGGTGTCGGCGAGTTGGGTGACGGTGCTGAGTAGGGGGTGTTCGGTGGTGGTCAGGCCGAGGTCGGTGGCGTCGGTGAGCTGAGTGGGTGCTTGGAGCCAGTAGGGCTGGTGCTGGAAGGGGTAGGTGGGCAGGTCCAGGTGGTCGGTCTGCCCTTGGGTGAGGTGGGGGGTGAGGTCGATGGTGTGGTGGTGGGTGTGGAGGGTGGTGAGGGTGGTCAGTAGTCGGGTGGTGGTGTCGTGGTTGCGGGTGAGGGTGGGGTAGTGGTGTCCGGTTGTGGGGTGGGTGCTGAGGATGTCGGTGAGGGCTGCTGCCAGGACGGGGTGGGGGCTGGTTTCGATGAGGGTGTGGTGGCCGTCGTCGAGGAGTTTGAGTGTGGTGTCGTGGAAGTGGACGGGGTGGCGGAGGTTGTCCACCCAGTACTCCGCGTCCAGCGTTCGGCCCTGGGGCAGCAGTCCGCCGAAGTATGTCGAGTAGAACGGGATGGCCGGTGGGGTCGGCTGGATCTGGGCCCGGTCGGTGAGGTCGGTGAGGATGGTTTCGCGTAGGGCTTCGACGGTGGGGGTGTGGGAGGCGTAGTCGACGGGGATCAGCCGGGCCCGGATGCCGCGCTCCTGGTAGTCCTCCACGAGCCTGCTCAGGGCGGTGGTTTCTCCGGCGAGGACGGTGGTGTTGGGGCTGTTGACGGCTGCTACATACACCCCGTCCGGCAGGTCGGTGAGTTCCTCGGCGGGCAGGGGGAGGGAGGCCATGGTGCCGGTGCCGGCGAGCCGTGTCAGGGCCTGGGCGCGCAGGGTGACGACGGCGATCGCGTCGGGCAGGGTGAGGGCGCCTGCGATGTGGGCGGCGGCGATCTCTCCCTGGGAGTGTCCGATGACCGCGTCGGGGGTGACGCCGTAGTGCTGCAGCAGGCGGGCGATGCCGGTCATGACCGCGAACAGGGCGGGCTGGACCACATCCACCCGCGCCAGGGCGTTTTCGTCATCGTCGGCGAGGATGTCGAGGAGGTTCCAGTCGCACCAGCGGGCCAGTTCCTCCTGGCATGCGGTCAAGTGGGCGGCGAAGAGCGGTTCTTCGGTGGCGAGTCGGTGTCCCATGCCGGCCCATTGGGAGCCCTGGCCGGGGAAGACGAACGCGGTCTTGCCCGCTTCTGCACGCCCGGTCCCACGACCAGGCGCCGGGTGCCCAGTGCCGTTGGCCAACGCGGACAGGGCGTCTTGTAGTTCCGCACGGTCAGTGGCGATGATCGCGGCCCGGTGTTCCAGCTTGGCGCGCCCTGACCACAACCGGGCGGCGAGCGGTGCGGCCTCCACCTCGGGGTGGGCTTCGACGAACGCGGCCAGCCGGCCCGCGGTCTGGGCCAGGGCCTGCGGCGTGCGCGCGGACAACACCACGGGCACCGGCCCGGACTGCCCCTCCGGCTCGACCTCGGTCGGTTCCAGGAGTGGCACGGTTCGGGTGGGCGGGGCCTCCAGGATGAGGTGCGCGTTGGTGCCACTCATGCCGAAGGAGGAGACCGCGGCACGGCGAGGCCGACTGGCCTCGGGCCAGGGCTGGGCCGACGTCAGGAGCGCGATGTGGCCGGTTTCCCAGTCGACGTGGGTCGAGGGGCGGTCGACATGCAGGGTCGGCGGCAGCATGGTGTGCCGCATGGCCTCGACCATCTTGATGACGCCTGCGACGCCGGCGGCGGCCTGGGTGTGGCCGATGTTGGACTTGATGGAGCCGAGCCAGAGCGGGTGTTCGGGGGTGTGGGCTTGGCCGTAGGTGTTCAGGAGGGCCTGTGCCTCGATCGGGTCGCCCAGTGTCGTGCCCGTGCCGTGCGCCTCGACGGCGTCGATCTGGTCGGCGGTCAACCGGGCGTTGGCGAGGGCTTGTTCGATGACGCGTTCCTGCGAGGGGCCGTTGGGTGCGGTCAGGCCGTTGGACGCACCGTCCTGGTTGACCGCCGAACCGCGGACCACGGCCAGGATCGGATGCCCGTTGCGCTGCGCGTCCGACCGCCGCTCCAGCAGGATCAGACCGACTCCTTCGCCCCAGCCGGTGCCGTCGGCTGCGTCGGCGAAGGGCTTGCAGCGGCCGTCGGGGGCCAGTCCACGCTGGCGTGAGAAGACCTGGAAGGTGCCGGGGGTGGCCATGATGGTGGCACCGCCGGCCAGCGCCATGTCGCACTCGCCGTTGCGCAGTGCCTGGGCCGCCAGGTGCAGGGCGACCAGGGACGAGGAGCAGGCCGTGTCGACCGTCATCGCCGGGCCCTCCAGCCCGAACGTGTACGCCACCCGGCCCGAGGCGATGCTGCCGGAGCCGCCTGTGGCGAAGTAGCCCTCCAGGTGATCCGGAGCGCCGTGCATCCTCATCAGGTAGTCCTGGGAGATGACCCCGGCGAAGACACCTGTGTTGCTGCCCTTGAGAGTTGTGGGATCTACGCCTGCGTGTTCGAAGGCTTCCCAGGCGGTTTCGAGGAGGAGACGCTGCTGGGGGTCGGTGGCCAGGGCCTCGCGGGGGTTCATGCGGAAGAAGTCCGCGTCGAACTGGCCGGCGTCGTACAGGAACGCGCCCTTGCGCGTGTACATCTTGCCTGGGGCATTCGGGTCCGGGTCATACAGGGCATCGAGGTCCCAGCCGCGGTCCTCGGGCAGGTCACCGAGCGCCTCGCTTCCCTCAGCGACCAGCCTCCACAGGTCCTCGGGCTGCCTCACCCCTCCGGGATAGCGGCAGGCCATGGAGACGATCACGATGGGATCGTCGTCGACCGCCTGGTCGAAGTAGGACAGGTCCTGCCGGAGTACTTGCTGTGCTGAGGTCGAAGTCGGTGCGGTTGGCGATGCCCTCAGCTCGCCCCACTCCGGAGCCGGCGAAGCCGAAGCGGTACTCGATGTCGACGGTGCGCTTGGAGTAGTGCGACAGCTTCTCCTGCGGGTGCTCGTAGTGGCGCAGGTTGTCGGGCTTGATGCCGAGGTCGACGTACCAGCCGGTGCGCTCGTCGATCCAGTACTGGTGCCACTCCTCGTCGTTGCCCGGCACGACGAAGAACTCCATCTCCATCTGCTCGAACTCGCGGGTGCGGAAGATGAAGTTGCCCGGCGTGATCTCGTTGCGGAAGCTCTTGCCGATCTGGGCGATGCCGAACGGCGGCTTCCTGCGCGACGCTGGTCACCACGTTGACGAAGTTGAGGAAGATGCCCTGCGCGGTCTCCGGGCGCAGGTAGTGCAGCCCGGACTCGTCCTCGATGACGCCGAGGTAGGTCTTGAGCATCATGTTGAACTGCCGCGGCTCGGTCCACGCGCCGCGGGTGCCGCAGTTGGGGCAGGCGACGTCGGCGAGGTCGACGTCGTCGGGGTCGGTCGATGCCCTTCTTGGCGGCGTAGCGCCTCCTGCAGGTGGTCGGCGCGGAACCGCTTGTGGCACGACTGGCACTCGGTCAGCGGGTCGGTGAACGTCTTGACGTGGCCGGAGGCCTCCCAGGTCGCGCGCGGCAGGATCACCGAGGAGTCGAGGCCGACGACGTCCTCGCGGCCGGTGACCATGGCGCGCCACCACTGGCGCTTGATGTTCTCCTTCAGCTCGACGCCGAGCGGCCCGTAGTCCCAGGCCGACCGCGTGCCGCCGTAGATCTCGCCGCAGGGGAAGACGAAACCGCGGCGCTTGCAGAGGGAGACGACGTTGTCGAGGGTCGAGGCGGGCTTGGTGGCCACGGGTCAGGTCCTTCTGGTCGTGCGCCGGCTGGCTGACGGCGGTGAGGTGGCCGAAGGCTCCAGCCTATCCGTCGCGCTCAGTCGGCTCGCGCGGCCTCGGCTCGTTGGTGCGGCCGCCCGGCTCGACGGTCTCGTAGGCCGACGGCTCGTCGATCGCCTGCGACAGCAGGCGGCACGGCGGTCACCTTCACGTCGTACGCCGACAGCGCCCGGCGGTAGCTGCCGGCTTCCCCAGGTCGTGGTGAGCAGCCACAGGTCGGGGTCGTCGACGTTGCGGCCGACCGTGCCCGTCGACGTACCCCGGCTGCGCGGCGAGCGCCGCCAGCGCGCCTGCGCGTCCGTCGCGGAACGCCTCGACGCTCGTCCTCGCCGACCCGGAACCGGTTGACCACGACCATCACGAGCGTCGACCCGTACCGGGCGAGCAGGTCGCCCCGAGTGATGTGCCTCGACCGTCATTGACAATGGTTCTCATTCCGGTTGAGAATCGTTGTCATGTTGCCGCCGCCGTCTCGCCGTCGTCGGTCGCGCTCGCGCTCGCTGGCGCCGCTGCTGGCCGCGCTGCGGCGGCGCTGACGCGGCGCCGACGGGGTCGGCAAGCCGACGTGGTCACGTCGTTCTACCCGCTGCAGTACGTCGCCGAGCGGGTCGGCGGCGACCACGCGGACGGTCCCAACCTGACCAGCCCGGGCAGGAGCCGCACGACCTCGAGCTGACGTCCAGCAGACCGCCGAGCTCGCCGACGCCGACGTCGTCGTCTACGAGCGCGGGCTTCCAGCCCGCCGTCGACGAGGCCGTCGACGCAGAGCAGACGCCCGACGCACGTCGTCGACGCCGTCGAGCCGCCACGGCCGACGGGCTGACGGCGACGACCCGCACTTCTGGCTCGACCCGACCCGCGCTGGCGACGGTCGCCGCGACGCGTCGAGGAGCAGCTCGCCGACGCCGACCCGGACCACGCCGAGGACTACGCAGCGCAACGCTGACGGCGCTGCGACGACGACCTCGACGCGCTCGACCGGCGCTACGCGCGCGGGCTCGCCGACTGCCGGACGACACGGTCGTGGTCAGCCACGACGCGTTCGGCTACCTCGGGCAGCGCTACGGCCTGCGACGTCGTCGGCATCAACGGCCTCTCCCCCGACGCCGAGCCGTCCCCGGCCACATCCGCCGAGCTGCAGGACCTGATCCGCGACGACGGCGTCACCACGGTCTTCTCCGAGGCGCTCGCCAGCCCGCGAGCTCGCCGAGACCCTGGCCGGCGACCTCGGCCTCGAGACCGCCGTGCTCGACCCGATCGAGGGCTGACCGACGAGACCGCCGACGAGGACTACCTGTCGCCTGATGCGGCAGCAACCTCGCCGCGCTCCGAGGAGGCGAACGGCTGCTCGATGAGCCCGACGCGTCGTCATCGAGGTCGCCGACGGCGCCGTCGAGCTCGGCGGCCGCCCGGTCCTGCGCGGCATCGACCTCGCCGTCGCGCCCGGCGAGGTCGTGGCGGTGCTCGGCGCCAACGGCTCCGGCAAGTCGACGCTGGTCCGCGCGATGCTGGGGCTGGTGCCGCTGACCGTCGCGGCGAGGTGCGCGCTCTTCGGCACCCCGCTCGCGCGAGTTCCGCGACTGGCAGCGCGTCGGCTTCGTGCCGCAGCGGGTCACCGCCGGCGTCCGGCGTGCCCGCCTCGGTCCGCGAGGTGGTGGCCTCCGGCCGGCTCGCCCGCCGCCGGCCTCCTGCCCGCTGCGCCGCGCCGACCGCGAGGCGGTCGCGGAGCGCGATCGAGGCCGTCGGCCTGGCCGACCGCGCCGCGACGGCGTCGCCACCCTGTCCGGCGGCCAGCAGCAGCGGGTGCTCATCGCCCGCGCGCTGGCCGGCGAGCCCGACCTGCTGGTCCTCGACGAGCCGACCGCCGGGGTCGACCTGCCGCAGCCAGCAGGCGTTCGCCGACGTCCTCGCGCCGGCTGGTCGGCCGCGGCACCACGATCGTGCTCGTCGCCCACGAGCTCGGCCCGCTCGCGCCGCTGATCGACCGCGCGCGTGGTGATGCGCGACGGCCGGGTCGCGTACGACGGACCGCCGCTCGACGCGTTCACCGACGCCGACGCGCACGCGCACGACCACCACCACCGCGACCCGCGACCGGCGGCGCGACCACGCGCCGCGCCGTCCGCGCGCCGCTCGACCCGACCGGAGGAGCCGGCGACGATGAGCCTGCTCGCCTACGACTTCATGAGCGGGCGCTGCTCGCGGCCCTGGTCACCGGGCTGGCCGCCCCGGCCGTCGGCACCTACCTCGTGCAGCGCCGGCTGGCGCTGATGGGCGACGGCATCGGGCACGTCGCCGTCACCGGCGTCGCGCTCGGGCCTGCTCGACCGGCACCTCCCCGACGCTCACCGCGGTGGTCGTCGCGATCATCGGCGCCGTGCGTCATCGAGCTGATCCGCGAGCCGCGGCCGCACCAGCGGCGACGTCGCCCTGGCGCTGCTGTTCTACGGCGGCATCGCCGGCGGCGTGCTGCTCACCGGGCTCGCCGGGCAGAGCGCCGCCACGCTGCAACACGCTACCTGTTCGGCTCGATCACCACGATCGCCGCCGACGCGACGTGTGGGTCATCGTCGGCGCTGGCGCGTCGTCGTCGTGGTCGCTCGCCGTCGGGCTCTGCGCCGCAGCTGTTCGCGGTCGCCCAGGACCAGGAGTTCGCCCGGGTCGCCGGGCTCGACGTGCGCGTTCTACAACCTGCTGGTCTCGGTGCTGGCCGCCGTGACCGTCACCGTGGCGATGCGCACCGTCGGCCTGCTGCTGGTCAGCGCGCTGATGGTGGTGCCGGTCGCGACCGCCCAGCAGCTGACCCGCGACGTTCCGCGACGACGCTGCTCGCCGCGATGGGGCTCGGCATGGTCGCGTCGGTCGGCGGCGTGCTGCGTCTCGGCGTACGTCGACGTCGCCCCGGGCGCGACGATCGTGCTGCTCGCGCTCGCCGGCTTCGTCGCGGCCTGGCCGGTCGGGGTGCTGGCTGCGGCGCCGGCGCCGGCTGGCGCGCGCCGTTCCCCGAGCCGGCCGACGCGTTCGACCTCGGCGAAGCCGCACACCGTCGTGCCCGAGGACGCACGCGCACGAGCACGGCGCGGACTGCGGCCACCCGGCCGTGCCGCACGGCGACCACGTCGACTACGTCCACGACGGGCACCGGCACGCCCCGCACGGGAGCCACTATGACGAGCACTGAGCCGAGACGCTGCCCGCAGGGCGCCCGCCCGACCCGGCAGCGCCGCGCCGTCGTCGCCGGCCCTGCAGAGCTTCGACGACTTCCGCAGCGCCCAGGACATCCACGACCTGCTGCGGCGCAGCGGCGAGAACGTCGGGCTGTCGACGGTCTACCGCACCCTGCAGGCGCTCGCCGACGCCGGCGAGGTCGACGTGCTGCGCACCGAGGACGGCGAGGCGGTCTACCGGCGCTGCAGCGCGAGCCACCACCACCACCTGGTCTGCCGCGCCTGCGGCCGCACCGTCGAGGTCGAGGGCCCGGCCGTCGAGCGGTGGGCCGACGGCGGTCGCCGGCGAGCACGGCTTCACCGACGTCAGCCACACCCTGGAGATCTTCGGCACCTGCCCCGCCTGCTGACCCATGCCGCGTGACGTGACGCATCGCAGGTCGGCGAGCTGCCGGACCTGCAATACGTCACGTACGACCGGGCTAGGCGCCGCCGTAGCGGCGGTCGCGGCGCGGCGTAGATGTCGATCGCCTCGCCACAGGTGCCGCGGTCGACGTCGGGCCAGAGCACGTCGGTGAAGACGAGCTCGGAGTACGCCGCCTGCCAGAGCATGAAGTTGGACAGCCGCTGCTCCCCCGAGGTGCGCCAGACCAGGTCGGCGTCGGCGAGCTCGGGCACGTAGAGGTGCCGCGCGAACGTCTTCTCGTCGACCCGGTCGGCGTTCGAGCCGTCCGGCCGCGACGTCGCGGGCGATGGACCGCGCCGCGTCGGCGAGCTCGGCGCGGCCGCCGTAGTTGACGCACATCGTCAGCGTCAGCACGTCGTTGTCGCGGGTCAGCTCCTCGGCGACCTGGAGCTCCTTGATCACCGAGCGCCACAGCCGCGGCGCGCGGCCGGCCCACCGGACCCGGACGCCGAGCTCGTGCATCTCGTCGCGCCGGCGCCGGATCACGTCGCGGTTGAAGCCCATCAGGAAGCGCACCTCGTCGGGCGAGCGGCGACCAGTTCTCGGTCGAGAACGCGTACGCCGAGATCGCCTTGACGCCGATCTCGATCGCGCCCTCGACGACGTCGAACAGCGCGTGCTCGCCCTGCTCGTGGCCGGCGGTGCGGGGCAGCCCGCGCTGCTTGGCCCAGCGGCCGTTGCCGTCCATGACGATCGCGACGTGCCGCGGCACCAGCTCCGGCGGGATGCGCCGGCGGCCGCGCACCGGAGGGGTGCGGGGTCCGGTGGCGCGCACCTCGCGACGAGTGCTCCTGCGCACCACGCAGCCTCCTTCCGTGGGCTGCGGTCCGCACGTGCCTTCGCCCGCCCAGTCCCTACACTGCATCCAACACGACCCGCCAGACCCGCGGAGGTCAGGCGACATGGACACGTCCGACGTGCAGATCGAGCAGCAGCTCACGGTGCTGCTGCGCCGCGTGCAGCGGATCCACCTGTCCACCAGCTCGGCCGACGTGAACCTCGAGCGGTCCGCCTACGGCATCATGTGCAAGCTCGCCGACGAGGGGCCCAGCGGCTCGGCGCGCTGGCGCAGGCGTTCGGCCTCGACCCCTCCACGATCACCCGGCAGGTCCAGGCGCTCGAGGAGATCGGCCTGGCCTCCCGCGAGCACCGACGCCGACCGACCGGCGGGCCTCGATCCTCGACCTGACCGACGAGGGCCGCGACGTCCTCGACCGCACCCGCGCACACCGGCGCGAGCCGGCTGCGGGCGGCGCTCGCCGACTGGTCCGCGGCGGACCTCGCCGAGTTCGGCCGGCTGCTCGAGCGGTTCAACGCGTCGGTCGACCGCGCTCCTCGAGCGAGGCCTGACCCGCCGCGCTAGCCGGTCAGCGCTGGACGTGCGCGAGCGACTTCAGCCCGCGCTCGAGGTGCCAGGCAGGTACGCCGCGACCAGCCTGGTCGCCTCCCTGCGGTGCCGCGGCTCGCTGGCCTCGATCACCGTCCCAGTCCCCCGCGAGCAGCGCCCCGAGCAGCACGACCGTCTCGGCCGACCGGGTTCGCCGAGCCGGGCACCCGGCAGGTCGCGCAGAGCATGCCGCCGGCCGCCGGGCTGAACGACCGGTGCGGGCCCTCCAGCGCCGCAGCGCGCGCACGCCTCGAACGACGGGGCGTAGCCGGCGACCGGCGAGCGACCGCAGCAGGAACGCGTCGAGGACCTGCGCCGGCGGGCGGCCCGCGTCGCACATCGCGCGCAGCGCACCGACCAGCAGCAGGAACTGCTGCAGCGCCGGCTCCTTGTCCTCGACGACCAGCCGCTCGGCGGTCTCGAGCATCACCGTGCCCGCGGTGTAGCGCTCGTAGTCGGCGCCCATCCGGCGCCGCGAACGGCGTCGAGCGTCTCGGCCTGGGTGACCACGTCGAGCGAGCGGCCCTCGGCGAGCTGCAGGTCGACGTGGGTGAACGGCTCGAGCCGCGACGCCGAAGCGTGAGCGTGGTCCGGCGTACGCCCTTGGCGACCGCGCGGACCCGGCCGTGTCGCCGGGTCAGCAGCGTGATGATGCGGTCGGCCTCACCCAGCTTCTGGGTGCGCAGCACGATCGCCTCGTCACGGTAGAGGCCCACGCGCCCATTGTCCTCGCCGACCCAGCCGGTGGACAGGCGCCGACCGCAGCTCGGCGGCCGGCGTCAGCCCCGGCGGATGCCGGCGTCGGCGTGCTGACCAGCACTGCGAGACGAACTCGACCGCCTCGGCGTCGAGGCGGGCCGGACGCGAGCGCCACTCCAGGATGCTGCGGGCCGCGACGAACCGCGCTGCGGCATCTCGTCGGCGAGCATCGCGGCGTCGGCGGCCGGGTGGATCGGGTCGCGCGGGTGGCCGACCACCAGCGCGGGCGCCTCGATCGTGCGCGCGGCGCTTGCTGGACGGCGCGATGCGCCCGAAGAAGATGCCGTGGATCGCGGCGGCCATCGGGGCCGGGCCGCTGGTCGAGGGTGTCGAGCGCGATCGCCGGCCCAGAACGGCACGAGCCCGCGCGGGACCAGCCTGGTCAGCCGGCGCGGCACCGTGATCGACAGCGGCACGAACCGGGCGAGCGAACATCAGCGGGCCGAAGGCGATCAGCCCGGCCTCCAGCGCGTTGTCGAGCACCGGCATCTCCAGGAGCAGCCCGCGCACCCGGTCCGGCGCGGCGTCGGCGACCTCGAGCGAGACGTTGGCGCCGAGCGAGGTACCCCCGACGACGGCCTGCGTCCGCGCCGAGGTGGTCGAGCAGCGCGACGACCTGCTCGCCGAAGGCGGTCATCGAGTAGCCCTTGCGGGTCCAGCGGCCGGTCGGAGCGGCCGTGCCCGAGCAGGTCCACGCGTCACGACGTGGAAGCCCTCGCCGGCGATGGCGCGGGCCAGGGGCTGGTGCATCCGGCGCGGCATCAGCTGGCCGTGGATCAGCACGACCCAGCGGTCGCCGGCGCCGTACTCGGTGTACTCCAGCCGGTCGCCCGTCGACGAAGAACTGCCCGACACGCTCCGACACGAGAGTGGCCACGGCGACTCCTTCCGCTGAGGTCGCCGGTACCGCTCCGGGGTTCGGCTGAGCAGAGTTACGTGGTTGGGTGGTGCCATGCCTGGTTCTCGTCGTGCAGCCGATGCACATCGTCGTCATGGGGGTCTCCGCCACCGGCAAGACCACGGTCGCCGAGGAGCTCGCCGAGGAGCTCGGCTGCGAGTTCATCGAGGGCGACGACGCTGCACCCGCGGCACAACATCGAGAAGATGCCGAGGGCATCCCGCTCACCGACGAGGACCGCTGGCCGTGGCTGCAGGCGATCGCCGAGCTGGTCGCGGTCAAGGACCACGAGGGCGTACGTCGACCGTGGTGACGTGCTCGGCGCTCAAGCGCAGCTACCGCGACGTGCTCTGCGACGCGGCGCCGACGTTCTTCGTGCACCTGCACGCGCCGTTCGAGGTGCTCGAGGAGCGGATGCAGCTGCGCACCAAGCACTTCATGCCGACGACGCTGCTGCAGTCGCAGTTCGACACCCTCGAGGAGCTCGGCGACGACGAGCCCGGCGCGGTCATCGACGTGCACGCCGCCCATCGACGAGGTCGTCGAGGAGGCCGTCAACGCGGTGCGCGTGCACTACACCGAATGAGCGAGTCGCGGGAGCGGACCAACCGTTCGATGCTGCGGGTGCGCGACACCATCGACCGGGACTACGAGCAGGACCTCGACATCGAGGCGCTGGCCCGGTGGCGCCACTGTCGCCCGACCACCTGATCCGCACGTTCCGGTCGGTGTTCGGCGAGACCCCGCACCGCTACCTGCAGCGACGGCGCATCGAGCGGGCGATGTTCCTGCTGCGCGGCACCGATCGCGACGTCACCGAGGTGTGCTTCGCGGTCGGGTTCACCAGCCTCGGGACGTTCAGCCGGCTGTTCTCCTCGTCGTGGGCGAGTCGCCGTCGTCGTACGCCGCGAAGGGGCCGCTGCCCCCGTACCGGGCTGCTTCACGATGGCGTGGACGCGGCCGAGCAGCTTCACCCACGGGCGCCGCGAGACCGTCGATTTCGGAGAAGCAGGGCGACCGGGCGACGGGCTAGCGTCGCGGCATGAAGCTCAGCTATCCACGACTGTCCTCCATCTACGTCCTCGACCAGGACCAGGCCCTCGACTTCTACGTCGGCGTGCTCGGTCTCGAGGTGGGCACCGATGCCGACCTCGGCTTCATGCGCTGGCTCACCGTGCGCGCCCCCGGGGACGACCGGGAGATCCTCCTGGAGCGGCCGGGGCCACCCGCCCACGACCCGCAGACCGCCGAGCAGGTCCGCGAGCTGGTCGAAGGGCGCTGCCGGCGGGTGGGTCGCGTTCCAGGTCGACGATGTCGACGCGGCGCACGCCGAGCTGGTGGAGAAGGGCGTCGAGATCACGCAGCCGCCCACCGACCAGCCCTACGGCCGCGACATGGGCCTGCGCGACCCGTTCGGCAACAACCTGCGGATCGGCAACGTCACGGTCTGAGGCTTGACCTCGAGCCCGGTTGAGGTTGCAGGGTAGGCGCCATGGACGATCCCTGGGACCTGGCCGCGCTCGACCTGACGTCGTACCTGGCGGCCGTCGGGGTGCCCGCCCGCGAGCCCAGCCTCGCCGCGCTGACGGAGCTGCAGGCCGCGCACATGCGGACGTTCCCCTTCGAGAACCTCGACGTCCTGCTCAACGGCACGCGGGCGTCGCGCTGACGACCGTGCAGGACAAGTTCGTGGGCCGCGGTCGCGGCGGCTACTGCTTCGAGCACGTGACGCTGTTCGCCGCGGTCCTCGAGAAGCTCGGGTACGACGCCCGACGCCACCTAGGCCGCGTCGGCGACGTGCGCACGGTCGCGCGGACGCACGCCGTGGTCTTCGTGACGCTGGACGGGCAGCGGTACCTCGTCGACCCGGGGTTCGGGATGAGCGTCACGCGGCCCGTGCCGCTGGCCGACGGGACCGAGGTCGATGACGGTGGGTGGCGCTACCGGATCCGCCGCGTCGACACGGACGGGGCCGGCGCCCTCTGGGAGATGCACCGGCTGCGCGAGCACGGCTGGGAGCTCATGCACGCCACCGACGAGCTGCCCGTGGTGCCGGTCGACCTGGTGATGAGCCACCACTACACGAGCACGTTCCCGACCTCCCACTTCACGAACAGCCTGATCCTCGCGAGGTACCTCCCCGGCCGGCACGTCACCGTCACCGCCTCCACCGTGACCGTGCGACGCCCCGGTGAGCCCACCGAGCACCGGCCCCTGGCAGACGGCGAGCTCCGGGACCGCTTCGCCGAGCTCGGGGTCACCCTCCCGCCCGCCGAGGTCGACGAGGTCCTGGCGCTCGTGCCCACCCTGTCCGGCTAGCCCCTACCGCTGACCCGGCGCATCTTGTGCTCCGAGTGACGCTGACCCGGCGCATCTTGTCGGTCAGGAGTCGCTGACCCGGCGCATCTTTCACTGTGGGGTCGCCGAGTTGGCGCTTCGCGCGGCACGCCTCAGCGGAAGGCGGGGATGCCGGTGAGCGTCGGCGCCGATGCACAGCGTGTGCATCTCCTCGGTGCCCTCGTAGGTCAGGACGGTCTCGAGGTTGTTCATGTGGCGCATGACGGAGTGGTCGAGGGTGATGCCGGCGCCGCCGAGCATGGTGCGCGCGGTGCGGGCGACCTCGAGCGGCCGCGCGCACGTTGCCGAGCTTGCCGTAGCTGACCTGCGCCGGGGTCAGCGTGCCCGGCGTCCTTGAGCCGGCCGATCTGCACGGCCGCCAGCGAGGCGTTGTTGACGCGCGATCGACCATCTCGGCGAGCTTCTTCTGCGTGAGCTGGAACGACGCGAGCGGCTTGCCGAACTGCTCGCGCTCGAGCGTGTAGGCCAGCGCCTCCTCGAAGCACGCCCGCGCCGCCCCGACCGCGCCCCAGAGGATGCCGTAGCGGGCCTCGTTCAGGCAGCGACAGCGGACCCTTGAGACCACGCACCTCCGGGAACATCGCGTCGGCGGGGAGCCGCACGTCGTCGAACGACAGCTCGGCGGTCACCGAGGCGCGCAGCGAGAGCTTCCGCTCGATCTTCGTCGCGGTGAAGCCCGGGTGTCGACGTCGGCACCACGAAGCCCGCGGATCGCCTCGTCCGATCGCGTCCACTTCGCCCAGACGACCGCGACATCGGCCAGCGTGCCGTTGGTGATCCACATCTTCGACGCCGTTGAGCACCCAGTCGTCGCCGTCGCGGCGGCCCGGGTCCGCATCGAGCCCGGGTCGCTGCCGGCGTCGGGCTCGGTCAGCCCGAAGCAGCCGAGCACCTCGCCGCTCGCCATCCGCGGCAGCCACTCGTCCTTCTGGTCGTCGCTGCCCCACCGGTGGATCGCGAACATCGCCAGCGAGCCCTGCACGGACACGAAGCTGCGCAGCCCGGAGTCGACGGCCTCGAGCTCACGGCACGCCACGCCGTACGCCGTGGCGCTGGTGCCGGCGCACCCGTAGCCGTCCAGGTGCATGCCCAGCAGCCCGAGCTTGCCGAGCTTGGGGCCGAGGTCGTCGGGCAGCGTGCCCTCGTCGTACCACTGCGCGACGTGCGGCAGCAGCTCCGCCTCGGCGAACGAGCGCACCGTGTCGCGGATGTCGCGCTCGTCGTCGCCGAGCAGCTCGTCGACGGCCAGGTAGTCCCGTGGATCGCTCATGCCGGCCAGCCTACGGTCCGTACGGCGCGGCGCCGAGGGGTCACTTCTGCATCGACACGCCGCCGACGCGCGTGAAGCAGTGACCCCTCAGCGCTGGCTAGGCGCGGTTGACGCCGGAGATGACGGCCTTGAGGGAGGCGGTGACGATGTTCGCGTCGAGGCCGACGCCCCAGAGGATCTGGTCGCCGACGGCGCACTCGACGTAGGCCGCGGCGATCGCGTCGCCGCCCGAGGACAGCGCGTGCTCGCTGTAGTCGAGCACCCGGATGTCGTGCGATCCGTCGAAGAGCACGCTGCCGTGCGCATCTCGTCGTCGGCGAGCTCGTCGAGCGCGTTGACGAACGCCGCGATCGGGCCGTTGCCGGTGCCGGTCAGCGTGCGCAGCTCGCCGTCGACGTACACGTTGACGGTGAGCGCGTCCTTCTCCCCCGCCGCCGAGGACGTGTGCACGGAGTTCAGCTTCAGCGGGGTCTCGCGGTCGAGGTACTCCGCGCTGAACGCCGACCAGATGGCGTCCGGCGACATCTCGCCGCCCTCGTCGTCGGTGTGCTTCTGCACCGCCCGGCTGAACTCGATCTGCAGCCGGCGCGGCAGGTCGAGCTTGTGCTCGGACTTGCAGGATGTAGGCGACGCCGCCCTTGCCGGACTGGCTGTTGACCCGGATCACGGCCTCGTAGGTGCGGCCGACGTCGTGCGGGTCGATCGGCAGGTACGGCGCCTCCCACGGCAGCTCCGCCGACCGGGCGGCCGGTCTCGGCGGCGGTCTCGTCGAGCGCCTCGAGGCCCTTCTTGATCGCGTCCTGGTGCGAGCCGCTGAACGCCGTGTAGACCAGGTCGCCCGCGTAGGGGTGGCGCGGGTGGACCGGCAGCTGGGTGCAGTACTCCACCGTGCGACGGATCTCGTCGATGTCGGAGAAGTCGATCTTCGGGTCGATGCCCTGGCTGAACAGGTTCATCCCGAGCGTCACCAGGTCGACGTTGCCGGTGCGCTCGCCGTGGCCGAACAGGCAGCCCTCGACGCGGTCGGCGCCGGCCATCATCGCGAGCTCGGTCGCGGCGACGGCCGTGCCCCGGTCGTTGTGCGGGTGCAGCGAGATCGTGGTGTTCTCGCGACGGGTCAGCTGCCGGGAGAACCACTCGATCTGGTCGGCGTAGACGTTCGGGGTCGACATCTCGACGGTCGCCGGCAGGTTGAGGATGATCTCGCGGCCGTCGTCGGGCTGCCAGACGTCGGAGACCGCCTCGCACACCTCGACGGCGAACGGCATCTCGGTGCCGGTGAAGATCTCCGGCGAGTACTCGTAGCCGATCTCGGTCTTGTCGAGGTAGCTCTCGGCGTACTTCATGACCATCTCGGTGCCGCGGGTCGCGATCGCCTTGATCTCGTCCTTGCCGGCGTGGAAGACGACCCGGCGGAACAGCGGGGCGATGGCGTTGTAGAGGTGGACGTTGGCGCGGGGTACGCCGACCAGCGACTGGATGCTGCGCTCGATCAGGTCCTCACGCGCCTGGGTCAGCACCGAGATCGTGACGTCGTCGGGGACCCGGTCGCTCTCGATGAGCTGGCGGACGAAGTCGAAGTCGGTCTCGCTCGCGGCGGGGAAGCCGACCTCGATCTCCTTGTAGCCCATCCGGACCAGGAGGTCGAACATCGTCATCTTGCGGGCCGGCGACATCGGGTCGATCAGCGCCTGGTTGCCGTCGCGGAGGTCCGTGGACAGCCAGCGCGGCGCCTGCGTGACGGTGGCGTGGGGCCAGGTGCGGTCGGGGAGGTCGATCGGGGGGAACGCGCGGTAGCGGTGGTAGGGCATCGGGCTGGGCTGCTGGTGGTGCTGGCTCCGGTGGAGTGTCATGTGTCTCTCGCTTGCCTCTGGTGACGGGGATCGTCCCGGAGCAGCGCCGAACCCCGCAGCGAGGGGGTCCGGGTCAGTGAACCTCGCTGCGGCAGCGAAGGAGGAGGCTGCGCATCGACATGACCGTTCCACCATAACGCAGCGCGGACCGCGCGCCACCAGGTGGCTGGTGGGCTACTTCAGGATGAGCCGCGCCTGGAAGGCCTTGCGGACCTTGTCGGCGGCAGCGCTGCCGTACATGACCCGCGTGGTCTGCACCGTGTGCAGGGCGGCCTTGGAGAACGAGGTGTTGGGCGTGAACCCGAACTGGGACTCGATGATCACCTTGTCGGCCTTGGTACGGCCGAGCGAGCGGTGGATGTCCCACAGCGCACGCGACCAGATCTCGCCGTCGTCGTGCACCTCGTCGTCGATGTCGCGCGTCGTCTTGGTGCCGTCGACGCGGCGCAGGCAGTGTCGCGGACCGTCCGTGTACGACGTGGCGTCCCAGTCCATGACGCACGGCAGGTCGAAGCCCTTGCTCACCGGCTGCGACATCGTGACGGCCCAGTAGTCGCCGAAGCCCTCGCCGATGGCGCCGGCCTGCTCGCTGACGCCGAAGCCGGGCACCTGCGAGTCCTGGATGGCGTGCCCGAGCTCGTGCCAGACGACCTCCTGGTCCTCGGCGTCGTCGACCCCACCTCGCCCGAACGTGATCTCGTCGACGTCCGGGTCGTAGAAGGAGTTGTCGTCGGGGATGGTGTCGGTGAGGACCTTCTGCGCGTCGCTGTTGACGTCGGTGAACCCGAGGCTGCGGAGGTACTTCTGGGCCTCGGTGATGTCGTAGTAGGCCGAGGCCTGCTCGAAGCGGTCGTTGCTCCGCTGGTAGCGGAACGTGCCGCTCGGGGAGGACGGCGCCGTTCGTTGTTCAGGATCCGCGACGTAGCTGCCGTGCAGCAGCCCGCTGTTGTCCAGGAAGGACAGCGGGACGATCTTGTACGCCCGATCCAGGACGGCCTGGTTGGCGTCGTTCTTGTCGGTGAGGTTCTCGTTGCGCAGCGCGACGACCGGGTTGGGGTTGAACACCTGCCCCGACCCGGTCTTGTTCTTCACCAGGGTGTGCGCGGAGATGACCGCTCCGGTACCGCGCATCCACGACGGACTCGGTGGTGCCCCCGGCGCCGCCGTGCCGAGAACCCGCCAGACCAGCCGGGCGTGCGACCCGCCCACCACGGACAGCTTCGACTGCTGCTCTCCGGCGGCGGCCGGAGTGACCTTCTGCTTCGCGTCACGTGAGGAGCGCAGCTGGCGGCTCGCCGTGGCCGCGAGAGCCTGCCGGGAGGACTGCTTCGCCGTCGTCGGCGGCGACCTTCGGCACCCGGCAGGCCCACCGGGACGGCGATCCGGCCGTCGTCGACCTTGCGGTGCCCGTTCTCGACGTGCACGGCGTAGTAGCCGCCGAGGACCGGCAGGCCGTGGAAGGTCTGGCGGTACCACGTGTGGGTGCCGAGCAGCGAGTGCGTGGTCTTCACCTTCACCAGCTGCCCCAACGAGGTGCGGGGCGCGGTGGCCGCCGATGACGACACGACCGGGGCGCTCAGCATGGCCGCCAGCACGGCAGCCACGGCGCCGATGACAGTGGTTCGGTACGGATGCACAGGCCTCCCCCTTGAGGTCTCCACTCGTGGGGCGCGACTCCGCGAGGAACAGCGCCGAGGAGAACCTACGCCTGGTGAGGATCGAGGTCCACCGGCAGGTTCGGCGCCCCGGGCCTGACACGATGCCAAGGTGACGACTCGGCGCTCCACGACCGCAGGTCGCCGCGGTCGTCCTGCTCGTGCTCGCGTGGGGCTCGACGTTCGCTGCGGTCAAGATCGGCCTAGACAGCGTCCCGCCGATCCTGTTCGCCGGCATGCGGTCGGTGCTCGGAGGAGCGGTGATGGTGGTGCTGGCCTTCGCGCGCAGCGGCGCCCCGAGGGTGCGCGACACCTGGCCCGTCTTACGCCCTGCTCACGCTGCTCAACGTGGTGCTGTTCTTCAGCCTGCAGACCCTCGCGATCATGGAGCTGCCGTCGGGCCTCGCGGCCGTTCTGATCTACCTGCAGCCGGTGCTCACCGGCGTCCTGGCGACGCCGCTGCTCGGTGAGCCGCTGAGCTGGCTCAAAGATCGTCGGGCTGCTGGTGGGGCTTCTCCGGGATCGTCGTCGTCAGCGCGGGCGCCCTCGAGGGGCACGTGTCCGGGCTCGGGGTGGGGCTACGCGGTCTTCCGGGGCACTGGTGTGGTCGCTCGGGACCATCGCGTTCAAGAAGTACGCCGACCGGGTCGACGTCTGGTGGGCGGTGGCGCTGCCCTTTCCTGGTCGGCGGCATCGTGCTGACGCTGTGGGCGGTGGCCTCGTCGAGGGCATCGGCGATCGACTGGTCCGCCGGAGTTCGTCGCCGGCGTTCGTCTACGCGCTCGGTGATCGGCACGGCGCTGTCGTGGTCGCTGTGGTTCGGGCTGGTCGGGTCCGGCGAGGCCGGCCGCGTGGCGTCGTACATCTTCTTCGTGCCGATCGTCTCCCTGGTCATCGGCGGGCTGGTGCTCGGCGAGACGCTGGGGGCTTCGTCCTGATCGGCGCGACCCTCGTGATCGTCGGCGTCTATCTCGTCAACCGGCGATCGGCCTGAGGAAGCGCGGGTACCATCAGCCTGTTGTCTTGTCCTCGACCGTGAGGTGCCCCGTCCGTGCTCCGCACCGCCTGCGTCGTCGCGCTTCTGCTGACCCTCGCGGGGTGCACCGGCAGCGCCACGAGCGACGAGAAGCCGGTGGCGGTCTCCACGAAGGTGCCCACCCTCGGCGCGTGCCGGCTGCTCGACGCCGGCCGACATCGACCACGCCAGCAACGACTCCCCCACGGTGGACTGCTCGCAGAAGCACACGGCCCAGACGTTCGCGGTGGGGACGTTCCCGGCAGGCGGTCGCCGCCAAGGGCACGTCCTCCGGGGCGCTCGGCGCCTACGTCTTCAACCGGTGCCGGTCGAAGTTCCGCAGCTTCCTCGGCGCCGACGACAGCCTGGCGCTGCGCTCGGTCCTGACCTGGGCGTGGTTCCGGCCGCCGAAGGCGTCGTGGGACGCCGGGGGCCACAACTGGCGCTGCGACGTGATCGGAGGCAGCGACAAGTCCACGTCGCTGTTCACCCTGCCGACCACGGCGAAGGGCGTGCTGCTCGGCCGGCCCGACGACCGGTGGATGGTCTGCGTCAACGGCGACAGCGTGAACGGCGCGCCGAAGATCCCGTGCAGCGAGCCGCACAACTGGCGGGCGGTGACCACGATCGTGCTCGGCAAGCCGAAGGACCCGTACCTCGGTGACCGGCTCAGCGAGGTGCGCACCCGCGACTACTGCTCGGACTCGGTGGGGGCGTGGATGAACTACCCCGTCGACTACGACTACGGCTACACGTGGTTCCACGCCGCCGAGTGGAAGGCCGGCAACCGTCGCTCGATCTGCTGGGCCAAGACGGACCAGTGACCGCTCGACGGGCGCTGCTCCCGCTGGTCCCACCCGCAGCCGCGCTGGCGCTCCTGGTGTCCGGGTGCACGGGCGGCGCCGACGGGTCCTCGGTCAGCGGCTCCCCCTCGGCGACCACGTCTGCGTCTGCGAGCGCCTCGTCGACCGCGCCCGTCGTACCGCCGGCTCCGGAGCGGGCCGCGTGCTACCGGCTCTCCAACCGGCAGCTGACCCGGCCGACCAACGCGTCCCGGGCCGTCCCGTGCACCGCGCGGCACAACGCCCGGACCATCTTCGTCGGCCGGCTGCGCACCGTGGTCGACGGCCACTCCGTCTCCGTCGACTCCGACCGGGTGCAGCAACAGCTCGCGACGACGTGCCCGCGCAAGCTGGCGGCGTACGTCGGCGGCTCGCCGAAGTCGAGGAACCTGAGCCGGTTCAACGTGGTCTGGTACAGCCCGACCCTGGACCAGTCCGACCGGGGCGCGAGCTGGTTCCGCTGCGACCTGATCGCCTTCGCCGACGAGCAGCGGCTCTACCCGCTGCCGGGCGCTCGCGTCTCAAGGGCGCGCTCAACCGCGCCGGGAGCCTCGAGACCTACGGGCTGTGCGGCACCGCGGCCCCGGGCACGCCCGGGTTCCAGCGGGTGATCTGCGCGCGACCGCACTCCTGGCGCGCCTTCGACACGGTGGGGCTCGCGGGCAAGCGCTACCCGGGCGTCGCGAAGGCGCGCACCGCCGGCGACGACGTCTGCGAGGACCGCGCGCACGGCCTCGCGGGCGACCCCCTCAAGTTCCGCTACGGCTGGGAGTGGCCGACCCGCGACCAGTGGCTCGCGGGCCAGCACTTCGGGTACTGCTGGGTGCCCGCCTGACCCGGTAGACCGGCACAGGGGGGCACGTCGGCGTCAGGAGGTCTCGCCGGCTCGAAGCCTCCGGGGCAGAGGCGCCGCGGCGGCGCGTCGTTGCCCCGCGCGTCCGCAGGTCGCCGAGTTGGCAGACGAGCGCTCCGCACGTCGCGCAGCGACCACCCTCCGCCCCGCGCCGGAACTGACCACTGCGGACCGCCCTAGAAGCCCAGCCGCCGCAGCTGCTTGGGGTCGCGCTGCCAGTCCTTGGCGATCTTGACGTGCAGGTCGAGGTAGACCGGGGTGCCGAGCATCGCCTCGATCTGCTTGCGGGCCGCGCTGCCGACCGCCCTCAGCCGGGCGCCCCGGTGGCCGATGACGATGCCCTTCTGGGAGGCGCGCTCGACGAACAGGTTCGCGTGCACGTCGAGCAGCGGCAGGTTCTCCGGGCGCCCCTCCCGCAGGCCCATCTCCTCGACGACGACGGCGATCGAGTGCGGCAGCTCGTCGCGCACCCCCTCGAGGGCGGCCTCGCGGATCAGCTCGGCGACGATCGTCTCCTCGGGGGTGTCGGTGAGCTCGCCCTCGGGGTAGAGCGGCGGGCCTTCGGGCAGCTGCGCCACGAGCAGGTCGGTGAGCAGCCCGACCTGGTGACCCGACGTCGCCGAGACCGGCACGATCTCGCGCCACTCGGTGCCGGTCTCCTCGCCGAGCCGCGGCGATGTCGAGCAGGTGCTCGCCGAGCCGCTCCGGCGCGGCGAGGTCGGTCTTGGTGGCCACCGCGACCTTGGTCGGTGCGGCGTACCTTCGCGAGCTCGTTGACCAGGAACCGGTCGCCCGGGCCCGATCTTCTCGTCCGCAGGGAAGCACACCGCGACCACGTCGACCTCGGCCCACGTCGAGGTCACCAGGTCGTTGAGGCGCTCCCCCAGCAGCGTGCGCGGGCCGGTGCAGCCCGGGGTGTCCATCAGCACGAGCTGGGCGTCGGGCCGGTGCACGATGCCGCGGACCACCGATGCGGGTGGTCTGTGGCTTCGACGAGGTGATCGCCACCTTGGTGCCGACCAGGGCGTTGGTCAGCGTCGACTTGCCGGCGTTCGGCCGGCCGACGAACGAGGCGAACCCGCTCCGGAAGGCGGCACGTCAGCACCCAGGGCCTGGTCAGCCCAGCCAGGTCGGGCGCAGCGGGAAGTGCGCGTTGCCGTCGCTGTCCGGCTTGACCGCGAGCACCTGGTGCAGCTGGATCTCGTTGCGCTCGAAGGACAGCTGCGAGCCGGCCAGGTAGAGCCCCCAGACCTTGGCGGTGCCCTCGCCGACCTCGCGCGACGCACTCGTCCCAGTTCTCGACGAGGTTCGCGCACCAGCCCTTGCAGGTCAGCGCGTAGTGCTCGCGGAGGTTCTCCTCGTGGCGCACCTCGAGACCGACGTCCTGGATCTCGGTGATGATCCGGCCCGAGCCGGTCAGCTCGCCGTCGGGGAAGACGTAGCGGTCGATGAACGCGCCGGTGTCCGTGGCCGGTTGTGCGGGCGGGTGATGCAGTGGTTGAGCAGCCGGCCGCCGGGGACCAGCTTGTCGCGCAGGAAGCCGAAGTACGCCGGGTAGTTGCGCACGCCGATGTGCTCGGTCAGGCCGATCGAGCTGACCGCGTCGAAGCCGGTGTCCGCGCACGTCGCGGTAGTCGCCGTGGCGGACCTCGGCGACGTCGTCGAGACCGTCGCGCTTGATCGCGTCCTGCGCCCAGGTGGCCTGCTCGCGCGAGAGCGTGACGCCGACGACCTCACGCCGTAGTGCTTCGCGGCGTGCCGGACCATGCCGCCCCAGCCGCAGCCGACGTCGAGCAGCCGCATCCCCGGCTCGCAGGCCGAGCTTGCGGGCGACGAGGTCGTACTTGTCGTCCTGCGCCTCCTCGAGCGTCGCGTCTCGTCGGGGAAGCAGCGCGCAGGTGTAGGTCATCGACGGCCCGAGCACCAGCTCGTAGAAGCGGTTGGAGACGTCGTAGTGGTGCTGGATCGCCTCGGCGTCGCGTGTCTTGCGAGTGCCGGAAGCCCTCGAGCAGCCGGCGCCAGCGCGGCAGCGCCTCCTGCGGCGGCGGGGGCGGCGGCTTGAGGCGTGCTCCAGCCCGAGGCCGCGCACGATCGCGCAGCGCCTCGGCCGGGCGAGGGGACTTGATGCCGGACTCGCGCTGCAGCAGCAGCATCGCGTCGTAGGGGTCGCCGGGGTGCACGCCGTCGAGCGTCAGGTCGCCGGACGACGTAGGCGCGCGCCATGCCCGAGGTCGCCCGGCGCGGTGAGCGAGGTAGGACAGGCCGCGCTCGTTCGCCAGGTGCAGGTGGATCGGCGAGTCGGCGGGGCCGGCCGCGCTGCCGTCGTACGCCGTGAAGCGGAACGGCATGCCGTCGGGCATCAGGCGGCGTGATGCGCCTGGCCGATCGTGAGCTGCGTGCCGGTACGGTCGCATGAGTGCTGTCATCGACGTTCCACCGCCTTCTCGTAGAGACCCGGTGAGCCTGTGGTCGGGGTCGGTGTTGCTGCTTGACCGCGTTCAGGTTCGCGGCGCCGTACAGCCGGTCGAAGGTCTCCCGGTCGTAGTAGGCGTCGGAGTAGAGCGACTTGTGGCCGCCGAGCGCGGTCACCTCCGCCTCGATCGCCCGGTTGAGGTCGCCGTCGGCGGCGCCGGGCGCGATCGCGACGGTGCCCCAGAAGCCGACGTTGACGTAGGTCGCCCCGGCGTGAGCGGGTACGTCGGCCAGGCGCGCGACGCACGCAGCGGGCACAGCCACACCGGGCGCATGCCGACGTCGTCGTCGAACCAGCGCAGGAACTCCGGCGATCCGGTCGACCGGGACCTCGATGTCCTGGATGACCCGCTCGCGGTCGGGCTTGCCGCGGGCGCCGGTCGATGCGCGCCACGACGCCGAAGCGGTTCTCGAGCCCGACGAGCTTGTGGTAGACGTCGCTGCGCCGCCAGCGTCGCGGCCAGAGCCGGCGGACGCGCGGGTTGTGCAGGCCGAACGCGCCCGAGCACCAGAACCAGTCGGTGTCCCAGCGCCAGAGGTAGTCGTACATCGTCAGCGTGTCGGTCTCCCGCTGCTGCAGCGAGCGGAAGTAGGGCTGCGGCCCGTGTAGTCGACGTCGTCGACCCGGTGCTCTCGTCGCGTCCAGGTCGCCAGCGTCAGGTAGGACTCGTCGGGCTGAACGCCACGCCGTCGAGGCCGTCGACGCGCACGCCGTCGTGCTCGCCGCTGCTCGACGATCACGTCGATCGTCTTGGCGAGCGCGTCGAGGTCGTCGAAGCGCACGTGCCGCAGGTCGACGTACGCCGGGACCGGCTCGAGCTCGATCCGCAGCCGGGTGGCGTAGCCGAGCGAGCCGTAGGAGTTGGGGAACGCGTCGAACAGGGCGTCGCCCGGGCTCGTGGTGACGACCTCGCCGGCGCCGGTGAGCACGTCCATCTCGAGCACCGACTCGTGCGGCAGCCCGTTGCGGAACGACGTGGACTCGATGCCGAGCCCGGTGACCGCGCCGCCGAGGGTGATCGTGCGCAGCTGCGGGACGACGAACGGCATGAGGCCGTGCGGCAGGGTCGCGTCGACGAGGTCCTCGTAGGTGCACATGCCCTGCACGTCGGCGGTGCGGCCGTCCGGCGACGTCGACCTCGATCACGCCGCCGAGCCCGGAGACGTCGAGGCCGGGGCGTCCCGCGGCCGACGCGGGCGCGGAAGAGGTTGGAGGTCGCGCTTCGCGAGCCGGACCGGGGCGTCCGGCGGGATGGCGTCGTAGGACGCCTCGCAGCCGCTCGCACCGCTGCGCCGTGCGCGTCCCACCCCACGACATCGGTCACGGCGACAACATATCGCGAGCCGTGCAGGCACCGTGCAACCATCGCACGCGGGTCGCGCGGCTGACACCAGGCTGGGGGATCAGGACTCGACGGAGGCGACGACGGTGCCGTCGGGGCGGCGCAGGTGGACGACCGGGACGCCCGGCTCCGGCGAGGTCGCGGACCACGGCAGGTCGGCCTCGTCGACGGTCGGCGTCACCGAGCACCGCGACGGCCTCGAGACCCCGCGCGCCGCTCGAGACCGCCATCGCCACCGCGACCTCGACGGCGGAGAGCTGCAGCGACGGGCAGGTCGACCGTGGCGCCGGCGTACGTCCGGCCGTCGAGGTCGCGCACGCAGGCGCCCTCGGCGGCCCGGGTGCGCGCCCGGGTGGACCGGGCCAGCGTGACGAGCTTGGCGTCCTCGGCGTCCGTCGGGGTCGAACGTGGGCTCGGCGGTGTGCCTGGTCAGCGGCATGGTGCTCAGAGTAGGGCTCGTCCTCGCCGCGTCTCGGCCGGCTCGTCGAGCTCGGCTCCAGCTGGCTGACGAGCACCGGTGCCGATCCGGTTGCGGCGACCCGCCGGGCCCTCGGCCTCGAAGCGCAGGCCGTGCGCCTCGACGACCGACCCGGCGATCGGGACCCGGCCGAGGTGCTTGGCCATCAGCCCGCCGACGGTGTCGACGTCGTCGTCCTCGATCGCGACCCCGCAGACCTCCTCGAGGTCGTCGACGGGGTAGCGCGAGCTGACCCGCACGGCGCCGTTGGCGAGCTGCTCGACGTCGACCTCCGCGACGTCGTACTCGTCGGTGATCTCGCCGACGATCTCCTCGAGCAGGTCCTCGATGGTCACGAGGCCCGCCGTGCCGCCGTACTCGTCGACGACGACGGCGACGTGCTTGCGCTCGGCCTGCATCTCCCGCAGCAGCTCGTCGACCGGCTTGGAGTCGGGGACGTACATGACCGGTCGCAGGACCGATGTCGATGCGCTCGGTGGTCTCGGCCTCGTGGTTGTCGAAGACCCGCTTGGTGACGTCCTTGAGGTAGGCGACGCCGACGATGTCGTCGAGGTTCTCGCCGATGACCGGGATGCGGCTGAGTAGCCGCTGCGCAGCGCCAGCGACATCGCCTGGCGCAGCGTCTTGTTGCGCTCGATGAACACCACGTCGGTGCGCGGCACCATCACCTCGCGCACCATGGGTGTCGCCGAGCTCGAAGACCGAGTGGATCATCTGGGCGCTCGCCGGACTCGATGACGCTGCTCGCCTCGGCGAGGTCGACGAGCTCGCGCAGCTCGGCCTCGGACGCGAACGGTCCCTCGCTGAAGCCGCGGCCCGGGCGTGATCGCGTTGCCGACCAGGATGAGCAGCCGGGGCAGCGGGCCGAGCACCT
>CAWCSC010000020.1:0-111298 GCA_963798065.1 uncultured Actinomycetota bacterium
CTGGCACGTCGAGCTCAGGCACGAGCTGTAGTGGTCGAGGTTCTTGGTGCCGATGGCCCCGACGACCGGGTTGATGATCCCCTTCACCACGGCATTGACGATGTTGGTGAAGGCGGCGCCGATCACCACCGCCACCGCCAGGTCGACGACGTTCCCTCGCATCAGGAAGGTCTTGAAGCCCTGCCAGACGCTCGGGTCCTGTTTCTCGCTCACCTCGGGGCCTCTCCTTGCACGAGCAGCTTGTGGAACAAAACGCTCCGCAACCTACGTCAACGCTGGGCCGAACTGAGCACCTGGGTCCCTCGAACGAGGGCCTTGACAAGATCATGCACATCATCACCACAGCGTCACCGCCAGCCGCGCTGTGGCGCTCGCGCCGGCCAGCCGGGCGGCCGTCGGACGCGGCACCGAGAGCACGACCAGCGCCCCGCCGTCGGTCGCGCCCTCCAGGGGCTCCGGCACCTTCGTCACCCTGGCCCCGCGCGCGACCACACGGGCATCGCCGCCCGACACCGTCTCCTCTGCGGCGATGACATCGACCCGGTCGCCGGGCCGCAGCAGCCGTACGGTCGCCGCGTCGGCGATCCGGACCGGGGCCGTCACCGCCCCCGCCGCACGACGCGTCCGCGCGGACTGCTCCCCGGGCACCGATGCCGTGTGCGCGGGAGGCTGAGCCCGGGGATGGCCACGGGCCCGGTCGGCGGCACGCGGCCCCGCCGCCACCAGCGCGGTCGCGGTGACCGCGAGCCCGACCGCCAAGGCCCGCCGCCGGTGCCGCCCGAGCCGGCCCGGCCGGCACCGGCCGCCGCGCACCCGCACGGGATCAAAGCGCGGCACCTCACGCGTCGCGGGCACCTCGGGTCCGGGCGGGGGCGCGGCGGACGAAGGAGCCGAAGGGAAGAGAGGCGCGGAGGACGAAGGGGTCGAAGGGAAGAGAGGCGCGGAGGGAGAGGGAGCGAAGGACACGGAGACCACCACCTGTGACGAGCGACCGGCTTGCGCTCCCCACGATGAGGCCGTCCGCCGCCGCCCGCTCGGCCCTGTGGACGTACCGGCGGCCTGTGGACAACTCCCTCACCCGAACGGCAAGTTCCGCCTCCCCCAGAAACAGGCCGGTCAGCTAGGGCAACGCGAACCCCGGATCCATCCCACCCAACGCACCGGCACACAAACAGTCCCGCTCGTCCTCCCCCGGCAATCCCGCCACCGCGTCGAACAGCACCCCCCGCAACCGGTCCACGTTCGCCGCGAACACCCGCAGCACCTCGTCGTGCGAGACGCCCTCGCCCGGTCTCGGCACCCGCGTCGAGGTCGGTGACCAGGGTCAGGGACGTGTAGCAGAGCTCCAGCTCACGGGCGAGTGCCGCCTCGGGGTGGCCGGTCATGCCCACCACCGACCAGCCCTGCGCCTGGTGCCACAACGATTCGGCACGGGTCGAGAAGCGCGGCCCCTCGACCACGACCAGCGTGCCGCCGTCCACCGGCTCCCAGTCCCGGCCGCGCGCCGCCTTCAGGGCCACGGCCCGCCCGGCGGAGCAGTAGGGGTCGGCCAGCGACACGTGCACCACGTTCGGCAGCGCGCCGTCGGGCAGCGGCTCTCCGTCGAAGTACGTGTTCGCGCGGGACTTCGTGCGGTCGACCAGCTGGTCCGGCACCAGCAGCGTGCCCGGCCCGTACTCGGGTCGCAGGCCGCCCACGGCGCACGGGGCGAGTACCTGGCGCACGCCGACCGACCGCAGGGCCCACAGGTTGGCCCGGTAGTTGATCCGGTGCGGCGGCAGGTGGTGGCCCCGTCCGTGCCGGGGCAGGAAGGCGACCCGCCGGCCGGCGACCTCACCGAGGAAGAGGGAGTCGCTGGGCGGCCCGTACGGGGTGTCGACCTGGACCTCGGTCACGTCGTCGAGGAAGGAGTAGAAACCGGAGCCGCCGATGACGCCGATCCCGGCGCCCGCCTGGTTCGCCACGTTCGCCTTGTTCGCCATGCCCGCACCCTAACCGCACGCGGAAACGCCGAGGACCCCGTCGCCCGAAGGCGACAGGGTCCCGTAAGAATCAGGCCTTACGCGGCGGTGGTGCTGCTGGTGGAGCTGCCCGTGCCCGACGAAGAGCTCGAAGACGAACTCGATGACGAACTCGAACCGGAACTCGAACCAGAGCTCGAACCGGAGTCGGAGGACGACGAGGAGCTCGACGACTTCGACGCCGCCGGGGAGCTGCTGCTCGACGAGGAGCCGCGGCTGTCGTTCCGGTAGAAGCCGGAGCCCTTGAAGACAATGCCGACCGCCGAGAACACCTTCTTCAGGCGGCCCTCGCAGTTCGGGCACTCGGTGAGGGCGTCGTCGGTGAACTTCTGCACCGCCTCGAGGCCCTCGCCGCACTCGGTGCACTGGTACTGGTAGGTGGGCACTGTCTTCCTCCTGGCACTCTCACTCGATGAGTGCTAACGACGATCCATAGTGACGTATTCCGGCCGCTCAGTCCACTGCCACCGGCACGCGGTGACCCACGCCACGTGCCACGGTCCGCCCCTGGGTGCGGGCCACCAGCCGGGAACGCAGGGCCAGGAGGGTCGCCAGGGCGAGCACGGTGCCGCCCATGGGCACCAGGAAACCGGCACCGCCCCAGAAGCGGTCCTCCAGTTGCCCGGCGACGGTGACGGCGGCGGCCTGGCCGAGCGCCACCGCGCCGGTCAGCCAGGTGAAGGCCTCGGTACGGGCTCCGGCCGGGACCAGGCCGTCGACCAGGGTGTAGCCGGTGATCAGGGCGGGCGCGATGCACATGCCGACCAGGAGGCCGAGACCGGCCAGGACCGGTACCGAGTGGGCGGCCCACAGGCCCGAGGCGGTGAGGGCGAGCGCCGTGTAGCCGATGACCAGGCGCCGCTGCGGGGCGGCCTGCCAGGCGATCGCGCCGCAGACGACGCCGGAGAGCATGTTGCCCGCGGCGAAGACGCCGTAGAGGACGCCGTTCAGGCCCGGTTGGCCGATCGACTCGGTGAACGCGGCCAGCGAGACCTGCATGCCGCCGAAGACGGCACCGATGCCCAGGAAGGTCACGATCAGCACGCGCACGCCGGGGATGCGCAGCGCGGAGACGTGCTCCACGCGCGCGTGCCCGCTGCCTTCGACCGAGGGCTGGGTGCTCTTCTGAGCGGCGAACAGCAGACCGCCGATCAGGGTCAGTGAGGCCTCCGTGACCAGCCCGGCGGCCGGGTCGACGGCCGTGCACAGCGCGGTGGCCAGCAGCGGTCCGACGACGAAGGTCAGTTCGTCCGTGACGGACTCGAAGGCCGCCGCCGTGGTCATCAGGGGCGAGTCCTTGAGCTTCACGCCCCAGCGGGCCCGCACCATGGGCCCGACCTGCGGCACCGAGGCACCGGTCGGGACGGCCGCCACGAACACCGCCCACAGCGGGGCGTCCAGCAGTGCGAGTGCCGTCAGCGTCAGCCCGGACAGTGCGTGCAGCAGCACGCCGGGGATCAGCACGGCACGCTGGCCGTAGCGGTCGGCGAGACGGCCGCTGTAGGGGGCGAACAGGGCCATGGAGACACCGGTGACGGCCGCGGCGGCGCCCGCCGCTCCGTACGAGCCGGTGGTGTGCTGCACCAGCAGCACGATGGAGATCGTCAGCATCGCGAACGGCTGGCGCGCCGCGAAACCGGGGAGCAGGAACGTCCAGGCGCCGCGGGTGCCCAGCAGCCGCCCGTATCCCGGGCGTGCGGAAGCCGTCGAGTTCTTCGAGTTCTTCGAGGTCCTCGAGTTCTTCGACTCCTTCGAGGTGACCGTGGATGCCACGGCCCGTGCCTTTCTGCCGCCTGGTAGCGCGGACCCGTCAGCGGGCGGCGCCGAGAGCTGTCCTCTTGCGCGGAACTGCGGTAGATGCCGGGGCCCGGTGAGGAGGGACGTCCCGACCGCCATACGGTCGCGCCAGCTCTGCGTCAGGCAGAGTTGGTTCGATCTTGGGTGAGGCCTTCATCGTACAGGCATCAAGGGTGGCAAGCCTGTGAAACGGAGCACCGTGGGCGCACCCGCCTGCGAAATCGAGGGAATGAATGACGCAAAAACCCCTCTTAACGACTCGCCCCGTCCGTCCCCAGCCAGCCGGCCAGCTTGCCGCCATGGCCCACCGCCCGCAGCCGCTTCTCCGTCGCGTCCCGGACCGGATCCGTGGCCACCACGAGGAGTTCGTCCCCGCGTTGCAGCACCGTCACGGGAAGCGGAACGAATGATTCGTTCGCGCGCACGACGAGCGTCACGGCGGCGCCGGGCGGCAGCCGCAGCTCGCCCACCTCCACGCCGTGCATCTTGGATCCCTCGGGGATCGCCACGGACAGCAGATGCCCGCGCAGCCGCTCCAGCGGGGCCGACTCGATGCCGAGGTCGGCGGCCTCCGAGCCGTCGCCCAGGTGCAGTTTGCGCCCCAGCCACGGCAGCGTCGGGCCCTGTACCAGGGTGTAGACGACGACCAGGATGAAGACGATGTTGAAGATCCGGCGGCTGGCGTCGACGCCCTCCACCATGGGGATGGTCGCCAGAATGATGGGCACGGCCCCGCGCAGTCCCGCCCATGACATCAGGGTCTGCTCCCGCCACGGCACCCGGAAGGGCCACAGGGAGAGCACCACGCTCAGCGGTCGCGCCACCATGGTCAGCACCAGCCCGATGACGAGCGCGGGCACGATGTCGTCGCCCAGCTCGTGCGGGGTGACCAGCAGGCCGAGCAGGACGAACATGCCGATCTGGGCCATCCAGCCGAGCCCGTCGGCGAACCCGCGCGTGGCCGGCCAGTGCGGCAGCCGCGCGTTGCCCATCACCATCGCGGCGAGGTAGACCGCGAGGAAGCCGCTGCCGTGGGCCAGCGCACCCGCCGCGTAGGCCACCACGGCGATCGCCATGACGGCGATCGGGTAGAGGCCGGAGGCGGGCAGCGCCACATGCCTCAGCCCCCAGGAGCCCAGCCAGCCCACCGCGAGCCCGATGGCCGCGCCGATGGCCAGCTCCAGCAGGATCACGCCCAGCAGCACGTACCAGTGCTCGACCGGGCCCGCCGTGGACAGGGAGACCACGAGGATGACCACCGGGGCGTCGTTGAAGCCGGACTCCGCCTCCAGCGTGCCCGTCACGCGCGCGGGGAGGGGAAGTTTGCGCAGCACGGAGAACACGGCCGCCGCGTCGGTCGAGGAGACGACCGCCCCGATGATGAGCGCCTGCCGCCACTCCAGCCCGATCAGGTAGTGCGCGGCCGACGCCGTGACCCCGACGCTCACCGCGACACCGGCCAGCGCCAGTGCCGTGGCGGCCGGCAGGGCCGGCTTGATCTCCTTCCACTTCGTGCCCAGACCGCCTTCGGCCAGGATCACGACCAGGGCCGCGTATCCGATGACCTGGGTCAGTTCGGCGTTGTCGAAGTGGATGTCGCCTACGCCGTCCTGGCCCATGGCGACGCCTATGCCCAGGTAAACGAGCAGGCTGGGGAGCCCGCTGCGCGAGGAGATCCGTACCGCTGCGACGGCGACGAGCAGGACGAGCGAGCAGACGAGCAAGAGCTGGTTGAGGTGGTGAACAGTCAGCGGCCGATTCCTTCCCTGGCCCGCACGCACACGCGCGTGGGCTCACGTACATCGCACATGAAGCTGTGGCGCATCGCGCCAACTACTTCGTTACCTTACCTAACTCTTGACGATTTCTTGACGCTTCCGAGGGCAGGATCGAACGTCAGTCCGTGCCGGTTCCCGACTCCGCGTCAAGGGGCGCAAGGCCCTGCGCCTATCGTTGCTCCAGCGCTCAGTTAAAAGCACAGCCGAACCTGCCGCTCGCGTTAGGACAGCAAGGACAGCGATGCCCCCCAACACCACCGCCTCCACGGGTCAGCAGCCCGGCAAGTCCGGCAGGAGAAAGGGGCGCAAAGCCCGTCTGATCGTGCTCGTCCTGGTGCTGGCCCTCATCGGGGGCGTCGCCTTCGGGGCCTACTGGTCCATCAGCACCGTCCGGGCCTCCTTTCCGCAGGCCAAGGGCACTCTCAAGCTCCAGGGCCTCTCCGGACCGGTCGAGGTCAAACGCGACAACTACGGCATCCCGCAGATCTATGCGTCCTCCGACGCGGACCTGTTCATGGCGCAGGGCTACGTCCAGGCGCAGGACCGGTTCTACGAGATGGACGTACGCCGCCACATGGCCGCAGGGCGGCTGTCGGAGATGTTCGGCAAGAGCCAGGTCGACAACGACGAGTTCCTGCGCACGCTCGGCTGGGACCGGGTCGCCAAGGAGGAGTACGACACCAAGCTGTCGGCCGGCACGAAGAAGTACCTCCAGGCGTACTCCAAGGGGGTCAACTCCTACCTCCAGGGCAAGGACGGCAAGGACATCTCCCTGGAGTACGCGGCGCTCGGCTTCACCAACGACTACAAGCCGCACAACTGGACCCCGGTCGACTCGATCTCCTGGCTGAAGGCGATGGCCTGGGACCTGCGCGGCAACATGCAGGACGAGATCGACCGCGCCCTGCTGACCAGCCGCCTCGGACCGAAGCAGATCGCCGACCTGTACCCGGAGTACCCGTCCGGCCGCAACAAGGCGATCGTCCAGGAGGGCCGGTACAACGAGCTGACGGGCACGTTCGAGCAGGGCGGCACGGGCGGCACGGGCAGCTCCACGGGCACGGCGGGCACCGGGGGCACGGCTTCCGGCACGTCGGGCACCGCCTCGGGCGGCTCGGGCGGCTCCACCGGCACCGCGGGCCTCCAGAGTCAGCTCACTGGCCTCACCAAGGTCCTGGACGACCTCCCGCCGGCCGTCGGCGTGAACGGCGACGGCATCGGCTCCAACTCCTGGGTCGTCGGCGGGAAGCACACCATCACCGGCAAGCCGCTGCTGGCCAACGATCCGCACCTGTCGCCCTCGCTGCCCTCCGTCTGGTACCAGATGGGCCTGCACTGCCGCAGCGTCTCCAGCGCGTGCCAGTACGACGTCACCGGCTACACCTTCGCCGGCATGCCCGGCGTGATAATCGGTCACAACCAGGACATCTCCTGGGGCATGACCAACTCCGGCGTCGACGTCACGGACCTCTACCTGGAGAAGATCACCGGCAACGGCTACCAGTACGACGGCAAGGTCAAGCCCTTCCAGACGCGCGAGGAGACCATCAAGGTCGCCGGCGGCGAGCCCAAGAAGATCGTCGTCCGCGAGACCAACAACGGACCCCTGCTGTCGGACCGTGACGAGGAGCTCGTGAACGTCGGCAAGAAGGCCGGCGTCGACACCGCCGCACCCGACAGAGGCGACGGCTACGGCGTCGCGCTGCGCTGGACCGCGCTGCAGCCGGGCACCACCATGGACGCCGTCTTCGCCATGGACAAGGCGAAGGACTGGAACGGCTTCCGCAAGGCCGCCGCGCAGTTCGAGGTGCCCTCGCAGAACCTGATCTACGCGGACACCCAGGACAACATCGGCTACACCCTCCCGGGGAAGATCCCCACGCGTCCGCAGGGCGACGACGGCTCGATCCCCGCGCCCGGCTGGGACCCCAAGTACCGCTGGACCGGCTACATCAAGCAGGACGAGCTGCCCTACGAGTACAACCCGAAGCGCGGCTACATCGTCACCGCCAACCAGGCCGTGATCGACCCGGACAAGTACCCTTACACGCTCACCACGGACTGGGGTTACGGCACGCGAAGCCAGCGGATCAGCGACCTGATCCAGTCGAAGATCAAGGACGGCGGCAAGGTCTCCACGGACGACATGCGCCAGATGCAGCTGGACAACAGCAGCGAGATCGCCCGGCTGCTGGTGCCCACGCTGCTGAAGATCGACCCCGAGAACAAGGACGTCCGCGAGGCGCAGAAGCTCCTCGAGGGCTGGGACTACACCCAGGACGCCGACTCGGCAGCCGCCGCCTACTTCAACGCGGTCTGGCGCAACATCCTCAAGCTCGCCTTCGGCAACAAGCTGCCCAAGGAACTGCGGCCCAAGGGGCAGTGCCTGTACGTCGAGCCGGTCAACACCACCGGCCCCGCCGACGAGGCCGAGAAGGTGCGCGAGTGCGGCCGGCGCGACCCCGACCAGGCGCAGCCGGACGGCGGCGACCGCTGGTTCGAGGTGGTCCGCAAGCTGATGGAGCAGCCCAAGAGCGACTGGTGGAAGACGCCCAAGGCGGGCACCCGCCCCCTTGCCGTCAACCGCGACCAGCTGTTCAGGCGGGCCATGATCGACGCCCGCTGGGAGCTGACCGCCAAGCTTGGCAAGGACATCGACAGCTGGAGCTGGGGCCGGCTGCACCGCCTGTTCCTGAACAACCAGACCCTCGGCACCGAGGGCCCCGGTTTCGTCCAGTACGCCCTCAACCGCGGCCCCTGGGAGCTCGGCGGCGGCGAGGCGACGGTCAACGCGACCGGCTGGAACGCCGCCGGCGGCTACAGCGTCGTCTGGGTGCCGTCCATGCGGATGGTCGTGAACCTCGGCGACCTCGACAAGTCGAAGTGGATCAACCTCACCGGCGCCTCCGGGCACGCCTACAGCGCCCACTACGTCGACCAGACGGACAAGTGGGCCGACGGCGAACTGCTGCCGTGGTCCTTCTCGGACCAGGCGGTCGAGGACGGCACGAGCGACAAGCTGGTGCTCAAGCCGTGAGCCGCTGACGCCGCAACGAAAACGGCCCTCCACGCGCGCGTGGAGGGCCGTTTCGCGTCAGTCGGCCTGCTGCCGGAACCGCCGCACCCCCGACGGCGTCACCACCGCGTGCACGGGCCGGTCGTGTTCCTCTTCGGGGACATGCCCGATCACCTCCGAGTCGTACAGCAGCACCACCAGCGCGGGACGCGCACCCGCCCGCTCCAGCCGCGCGAGGACACGGTCGTACGAACCTCCGCCGCGCCCCAGCCGCATCCCGCGCGTGTCGACCGCGAGCCCCGGCAGCAGCACGGCGCCGGCGGTGGTCACGGCGTCCGGCCCGAGGCGCTCGCCCGCGGGCTCGAAGAGGGCCATCCTGCCGCCGTGTCGGACACGCGCGAGCGAGCCCTCGCCCTCGTACACGCCCCAGTCCAGGTCGTTGTCGGGCAGCAGGGCCGGCAGCAGGACACGAACACCCCGGGCGCGCAGCGCGTCCAGGAGCGTGAGCGTCCCCGGTTCGCTCCCCACGGAGACGTACGCCGCCACCGTGCCGGCCCGCGCCAACTCCGGCAGCTCCAGCGCCCGCCCGGCCAGCGCGGCGGAGGTTTCCCGCAGGTCATCCGCCGTCAACCTGTTCCTCACCGTGAGGAGCTCTCGCCGCAACATCCGCTTGTCAGGCTCGTCCGGACGACCGATGTGACTCAAGGGTTGCTCCCGTACCGTCGCAATACGCTCATATGAGCGCCTATGAACCGGAGCCGCGGATTCCGCGCAAAGGCACCGGATATGGTGGCGGGCATGACTCAGTCGCACCCTCGGATCAGCAAGGCTGTCATTCCAGCAGCAGGCCTCGGCACCCGGTTCCTGCCGGCCACCAAAGCCACTCCCAAGGAGATGCTGCCGGTCGTCGACAAGCCGGCGATCCAGTACGTGGTCGAGGAGGCCGTCGGCGCGGGTCTCGACGACGTCCTCATGGTGACGGGCCGCAACAAGCGCCCCCTCGAGGACCACTTCGACCGCAACTACGAGCTGGAGTCGGCGCTTCAGAAGAAGGGCGACGCCGGCCGTCTCGCCAAGGTCCAGGAGTCGAGCGACCTCGCGACCATGCACTACGTCCGCCAGGGCGACCCCAAGGGCCTCGGCCACGCCGTCCTGTGCGCCGCCCCGCACGTGGGTGACGAGCCCTTCGCCGTCCTCCTCGGTGACGACCTCATCGACCCCCGCGACCCCCTGCTCCAGCGCATGGTCGAGGTCCAGGAGCAGCGTGGCGGCAGCGTCATCGCGCTCATGGAGGTCGCCCCCGAGCAGATCCACCTCTACGGCTGTGCGGCCGTCGAGACCACCGAGGACAGCGACGTCGTCAGGGTCGGCGGCCTCGTCGAGAAGCCCGACCCCTCCGACGCCCCGTCGAACTACGCGGTCATCGGCCGCTACGTCCTCGACCCGCACATCTTCGGCATACTGCGCCGGACCGAGCCGGGCCGCGGTGGCGAGATCCAGCTGACGGACGCCCTCCAGCAGCTGGCGGCCGACGAGAAGATCGGCGGCCCGGTGCACGGCGTCGTCTTCAAGGGCCGCCGCTATGACACCGGCGACCGCGGCGACTACCTGCGTGCCATTGTCCGACTCGCATGCGAACGTGAAGACCTGGGCCCGGACTTCCGGACCTGGCTTCGCAGTTACGTAGCCGAGGAGATGTAACACGTTGAGCAGCGCCGCGCCCCGTGCCATGGGCCAGGAACACTCGGGCCCCGACCACCTCTGGTCGGTGGACGAGCACCTGGAGGACATCCTCGCCACCGTCCGCCCCCTGGAACCCATCGAGCTGCACCTGCTCGACGCCCAGGGCTGCGTCCTGGTCGAGGACATCACGGTGCCGGTGTCCCTGCCGCCGTTCGACAACAGCTCCATGGACGGCTACGCGGTACGGGTCGCCGACGTGGCGGGCGCGAGCGAGGAGTTCCCGGCGGCCCTGGAGGTCGTCGGGGACGTCGCGGCGGGCCAGGCCGATCTGCTCCACGTGGGCCCCGGCCAGGCGGCCCGCATCATGACCGGCGCCCCCATGCCGCCCGGCGCCGAGACCGTCGTGCCCGTCGAGTGGACCGACGGCGGGCTCGGCGAGGGCCCGGTGCGCGGGATGCGCGCCCGCAGCCTCGGCCCCGAGGGCGCCTCCGGGCAGGTGCACGTGTACCGCCCGGCACAGGCACGCGCGCATGTGCGCGCGCAGGGCAGCGACGTGAAGGCCGGCGACCGCGCCCTGGAGGCCGGCACGATCCTCGGCCCGCCCCAGATCGGCCTGCTCGCCGCCATCGGCCGTGGCACCGTCCGCGTCCGCCCGCGCCCGCGCGTGGTGGTGCTCTCCACCGGCAGCGAACTCGTCCAGCCGGACGCGGAACTGGGCACCGGTCAGATCTACGACTCCAACAGCTTCGCCCTCACCGCCGCCGCCCGCGACGCCGGGGCCATCGCCTACCGCGTGGGCGCCGTCGCCGACGACGCCGAGACCCTGCGCTCCACCATCGAGGACCAGCTGGTCCGCGCCGACCTCATGGTCACCACGGGCGGTGTCAGCGTCGGTGCGTACGACGTGGTCAAGGAGGCGCTGTCCTACGTGGGCGACGAGGACGAGGCGGGCAGCGGCATCGACTTCCGCAAGCTCGCCATGCAGCCCGGCAAGCCCCAGGGCTTCGGCTCCATCGGCCCCGACCACACCCCGCTGCTGGCCCTGCCCGGCAACCCGGTGTCGTCGTACGTCTCCTTCGAACTGTTCGTCCGCCCCGCGATCCGCACCCTCATGGGCCTCGATGACGTCCACCGGCCGACGACCCGGGCCACCCTGGCCGCCGACAAGCCGCTGACCTCCCCGAAGGGCCGCCGCCAGTTCCTGCGCGGCATCCACACCGATGGACGGGTGACCCTGGTCGGCGGCGCCGGATCCCACCTGGTCGCGGCCCTCGCCCACGCGGACGCGCTGATCGTCGTCCCCGAGGACACCGAGACCGTCGAGCCCGGCACCGAGGTCGAGGTGGTCCTGCTCGGCTGAGAGTCCCTGGTTGGGGGTACCGTGTCGCGCACAGCAGGCCCGGACCGGGAGCGCCACACAGCATGAGCACGCAGGACCCCCCTACGCAGGACCGACTGACGCACATCGACGACGCGGGCGCCGCCCGCATGGTCGACGTCTCGGAGAAGGACGTGACCGCGCGCACCGCCCGCGCCAGCGGACGCGTCCTCGTCTCGCCCCGCGTGATCGAGCTGCTGCGCGGCGAGGGCGTCCCCAAGGGTGACGCCCTCGCGACCGCGCGGATCGCCGGGATCATGGGAGCCAAACGCACCCCTGACCTGATCCCGCTCTGTCACCCCTTGTCGGTGTCCGGTGTGAAACTGGACCTGTCGGTCGCGGACGACGCCGTGGAGATCCTGGCCACCGTGAAGACCACGGACCGTACGGGCGTCGAGATGGAGGCCCTCACCGCGGTCTCCGTCGCCGCGCTCACCGTGATCGACATGGTCAAGGCGGTCGACAAGGGAGCGGTCATCACGGACGTACGGGTGGAGGAGAAGACAGGCGGCAAGTCGGGCGACTGGAGCCGGGCATGACGTATCGCGCACTCGTCGTCACCGCCTCCAACCGGGCTGCCGCCGGGATCTACGAGGACAAGGGCGGCCCGCTGGTCTCCGCCGGCCTGAAGGGCTTCGGCTTCGAGGTCGACGGCCCGCAGGTCGTCCCCGACGGAGACCCCGTGGAGGTCGCCCTGAGCGCCGGTGTCGAAACCGGCTACGACGTCATCGTCACCACCGGCGGCACGGGCATCTCGCCCACCGACCGCACGCCCGAGGCGACGCGCCGGGTGATCGACCACGAGGTGCCGGGTATCGCCGAGGCCATCAGGGCCTACGGCCGGGACAAGGTGCCGACCGCGGCGCTCTCCCGGGGCCTGGCCGGGGTGGCGGGCCGCACGCTGATCGTCAATCTGCCCGGCTCCAGCGGCGGCGTGAAGGACGGACTGGCCGTCCTGGAGCCCCTGCTGGTCCACGCCGTGGAGCAGCTCCGCGGCGGCGACCACCCCAGACCCGGCACGGGGGGTGCGAGCTGAACAGCGCATCCTGGCCCGTCGAGCTGGTGGACGGCGACGTCGTCCTGAGGCCGATAAAGCTGCGCGACCAGCGGGCGTGGCGCGAGGTCAACCGGCGCAACCGCGACTGGCTGCGCCCCTGGGAGGCGACCATTCCGCCGCCTGCGCCCGGCGGGCCGCTCGCGCACCGCCCGACCTTCCGCCAGATGGTGCGGCACCTGAGGTCGGAGGCGAACGCGGGCCGGATGCTGCCCTTCGTCATCGAGTACCAGGGGCGGCTGGTGGGGCAGTTGACGGTCGCAGGGATCACCTGGGGCTCCATGTGCTCGGGGCACATCGGTTACTGGGTGGACGAGTCGGTTGCCGGACGGGGCGTGATGCCGACCGCGGTGGCGCTCGTCGTGGACCACTGTTTCCGCTCCGTCGGACTGCACCGCATCGAGGTCTGCATTCGCCCCGAGAACGGGCCCAGCCGCCGGGTCGTCGAGAAACTCGGATTCCGTGAGGAAGGGCTCAGGCCCCGTTATCTCCACATCGACGGAGGCTGGCGCGACCACCTCGTGTTCGCCCTCACCGCGGAAGAGGTGCCGGACGGGTTGCTGAGGCGCTGGCACCGGGCACGATCGCAGAGTAATCCGGGAATCCGGCGCCACCCCGGGAATTGAATACATGTTCGAAAATGATCGACCGGTGACCGTCTCGGGGCAATGAATTCGCGGCTTGGGTGGTCTGCTGATCGCATCGGTCACAAAAAAAGTTCGAAATATCAGCCAGATCGTGCGACACACCGGCTCAATTGGCAGATGGCCTCATGCAAACCCCTCTACGGTGTGAGACGTGAGCAGCAGCGGCCTCATCTACGCAGTCATTGTCGGGGCCTGGGCCGCCTACTTGGTGCCGATGTGGCTCCGTAGGCAGGACGAGCTGAACGAGGCCCGTCCGACGGAACGCTTCAGCACCGCCATCCGGCTGCTGTCCGGACGGGCGGGGATGGAGCGCCGGTACGCCAAGGACCTGCGGGCGCGCTCCACCGAGGAGGGGGAGCAGGGCGCCGACGACCTGGACGCCGTCACCGACTCGGTGGACGTCCGGGCCTTCGCCGTGTCCAAGACCCGTCCGCAGACCCAGGCACCCGTACCGTCGCCGGCCCCGGAGCAGTCAGGCCCGCGCGGAGCCCTCGGCCCGCGCGGACCAGCCGGCCCGCCAGGCGCCCGCACCGAACGCGGCGCCCGCCGCCCGCGGCCAGGGCCGTGTGCCCGCCGCCCGGCGCCCGTCGCCGCAGGCCCAGGCGGCCGCGGCGCGTGCCCGGCGCTCGAAGGTGCTCGCACGCCGTCGGCGCACCACCACCATGTTGTTCCTCGCCTTCACCCTCGGCGCGATCGTCGCCGCGGTCGGAGGCCTCGCCTTCCTGTGGGCGCCCGGCGTGCCCGCCGTCATGCTCAGCGTGTACATCGCGTACCTGCGCTCGCAGGAGCGCCGCCGTTTCACGTACCAGATGGACCGCCGCCGGGCCGAGGACGCGGCCCGGCGGCTGCGGGAGCGGCACCGCCAGCCCGGCCGGCGCGCCAGTGCCGACGAGGTGGCCGACGAACCGGAGGAGGGACCCGGGTCGGCGACCGACCCCGGCCTGTCGGCCCTCGCGGCGGACCGGCGCGCACTCGTCGAGCAGACCGACCACGCCGAGTGGGTCGACCAGCAGCGCGAGCGGCAGCGGCGCCCCGGGCAGGGCGACAGCTGGGAGCCGGTGCCGGTACCCCTGCCGACGTACGTGACCGCACCGGTCGCACCCCGGGCCACCAGCGATGTCGACCTCGGGGCCCCCGACACCTGGAGCTCGGCACGGTCGAGCGCTGTCACCCCGGACCGGGAGGGCGAGGCCGACGCCGCGGATCCCGGCGAGCCGGACTCCCGCAGCCAGGAGAGGGGGGACGGTGGCGGGCGCAGTGACGCCCGCCGGGCGGCCTCCGCACGGCGGGCACGGGAGCGCGGCCGCACGCCGCTGTTCGACCAGTACGAGGACGGGGACCGGCCCCGAGCCGCCAACGAGTAGCCCCTGAACCCGCAGGTGACCGCCCCTCGGGAACGGATTTCCAAGCAGGCCGATCGGGGTGCTAAAGTTTCACTCGTTGCAAGGGCCTGTGGCGCAGTCTGGTAGCGCACCTCGTTCGCATCGAGGGGGTCTGGGGTTCAAATCCCCACAGGTCCACGCAGCTCAGAGCCCCGGTCGGGAATCCCGACCGGGGCTCTGACGTGTGTTCAGCACCACATGTGTCAGAGGCCCTTCGCGAAGCAGCGGCTCGCCTCGTAGTGGCGGTAGTAGCCGAACTTCTCGCAGGGCTCGTAGCCGCTGGAGGTGTACAGGGCTATGGCCTCAGGCTGCTTCGTGCCGGTCTCCAGGACCATGCGGGTGCGGCCGGCCGTGCGGGCGTCGTCCTCCAGGGCGGTCAGGATGCGGCGGGCCAGGCCCCGGCCGCGCATGCCGTCGACCACGTACATGCGCTTGATCTCGGCGTCGCCGTCCAGGTTGCCCTCGTCGTTCGCGTCCTGGGCGCGCCAGCCGCCCGAGGCGACGGGGGCGTCGTACTCGTCGTACGCGATCAGGTAGGTGCCGTTCGGCGGTGCGAAGTCCGAGGCGGCCATGATCGTGGCGTCGCCTCCGTCGCCGTAGCGGACGTGGTACTCGGCCTGGACCTGGTCGTTGAGCTTCGTGGCGTCGGGGTGGTCGAAGGGGACCCGGCGTATATGCATGCTGTGTACCGTATGTCAGCTCATGTGCGGTGGGGAGTGTGTTCGATCCGGAACTGGACCTCGTCCAGTGTGCCGGTATCGTGCCGGGGTGCTCACTGTGACCTCTGTGAATGTGAACGGGCTGCGTGCCGCCGCGAAGAAGGGTTTCGTGGAGTGGCTCGCGGAGACCGAAGCCGACGTGTTGTGCCTGCAGGAGGTGCGTGCCGAGCCGGGGCAGTTGCCTGAGCATGTGCGGACGCCCGAGGGGTGGCATGTGACGCATGCGCCGGCCGCCGCCAAGGGCCGGGCCGGGGTGTCCCTGTACAGCCGGCGCGAGCCCGACCGGGTCCAGGTCGGGTTCGGATCGGAAGAGTTCGACGGCAGCGGGCGGTATGTGGAGGCGGACCTGCCGGGGGTCACCGTCGCCTCCCTCTATCTGCCCTCCGGTGAGGTCGGCACCGAGCGGCAGGACGAGAAGGAGCGCTTCATGGGCGAGTTCCTCGCCTATCTGAAGGGGCTGCGGGAGCGGGCCGCCGCCGAGGGGCGCGAGGTGCTGGTCTGCGGGGACTGGAACATCGCCCACCAGCAGGCCGACCTGAAGAACTGGCGCGGGAACCAGAAGAACTCCGGGTTCCTGCCGGAGGAGCGGGAGTGGCTGGGGCGGGTGCTCGATCCGGCCGACGGTGGTTACGTCGATGTCGTGCGGGCGCTGCATCCCGATGTGGAGGGGCCGTACTCGTGGTGGTCGTACCGGGGGCGGGCCTTCGACAATGATTCAGGGTGGCGGATCGACTACCACCTGGCCACGCCCGCGCTTGCCGGGCGGGCGGTCAAGGGGTTCGTGGAGCGGGCCGCCATGCATGAGCAGCGGTGGTCCGACCATGCGCCCGTGACCGTGGTGTACGACAGGTAAGGGCTCAGGGCCGGCGCGTTCTGCGGTCCAGCGCCAGCGACAGTTCCGCCTCCACCACGCTGCGCGCCAGCGGGCGCAGGCGGGGCAGGTCCTGCTCGGAGGCGTGGCGCAGGACCAGGGCGGTGAAGAGTCCGGCCAGGGCGTCGGCGTGGGTGCGGACCTGCTTGGCCGCCGCGAGGACATCGGCCAGGGGGATGCCCTCGTGGACGAGGGCCGAGGAGACGTCCAGGAGGCGGCGGCTGATGTGGACGATCTCGTCGCCGTCGGTGCCGAGGTAGCCGAGGTCCATCGCGGCGGCGAGGTTCTCGGGGGTGGCCTCGCCGGCGAAGTGGTCGGCGAGTTCCTCGGGGGTGAGGTGGACGGGTTCCTCCTCGGTGGGGGCGCCCGCGACGCCGAGCAGGTCGCCGACGTCCCGGCCGTGGTCGAAGGCCTCCGCGAGTTCGGCGATGCCGCTGAGGGTGTGGCCGCGTTCCAGCAGGGCGGTGATCGTGCGCAGCCGGGCCAGGTGGTGGTCGTCGTACCAGGCGATACGGCCTTCCCGGCGGGGTGGCGGGATCAGTTTGCGTTCGCGGTAGAAGCGCAGGGTGCGCACCGTGATCCCGGCCAGGCGGGCCAGCTCTTCCATGCGGTATTCACGCTTCTCGGCCACCTGGGCACCTTAAGGCGTACCACGGGTAACTTTCCTCGCCCCGCCCCCTACCCATCAGTACGCCGCTGCCCTACGCTCCCATTGCGCCAGTGTTCACTGGCACGGTTCTCGTGGTGTGTGGAGGTGTCGGCATGGGCGAACGCGAACACGAACGCGAGCATGTACGCGTCGCGGTGGTCGGGTCCGGGTTCGGCGGGCTGGGGGCCGCCGTGCGGCTGCGCCGCGAGGGCGTCACCGACTTCGTCGTCCTGGAGCGGGCGAGCAGCGTCGGCGGCACCTGGCGGGACAACAGCTACCCGGGGTGTGCGTGTGACGTGCCGTCGCATCTGTACTCGTTCTCCTTCGCGCCCAATCCCGAGTGGCCGCGCACCTTCTCGGGGCAGGAGCACATCCGCGCCTACCTGGAGCACGTGACGGACGTGTTCCGGCTGCGGCCGCACATCCGCTTCGACTCGGAGGTGAGGCGGATGAGCTGGAACGGCGAGCGGCTGTGCTGGGACATCGAGACCAGCAGCGGGAGTCTGTCGGCGGATGTCGTGGTGTCGGCCACCGGGCCGTTGTCCGATCCGAAGGTGCCGGACATCCCGGGGCTGGACTCCTTCCCGGGCAAGGTGTTCCACTCCGCCCGCTGGGACCACGACTTCGATCTGCGCGGCAAGCGCGTCGCGATGGTGGGGACCGGTGCCTCGGCCATCCAGATCGTGCCGGCCATCCAGCCCGACGTCTTGCGGCTCACCCTCTTCCAGCGCACCCCGCCGTGGGTCATGCCCCGCATCGACCGGGCCATCAGCGACGCCGAGCGGTGGGTCCACCGGCAGCTGCCCTTCACCTCGCAGCTCAGGCGCGGACTGCTGTGGGGCATCCGCGAGCTGCAGGTCCAGGCGTTCACCAAGCGCCCGAACGAGCTCGGGTTCGTCGAGCAGCTGGCCCGGCGCAACATGGCCCGCGCCATCAAGGACCCTGCCCTGCGGGCGAAACTCACCCCGGACTACCGCATCGGCTGCAAGCGGATCCTGCTGTCCAGCGAGTACTACCCGGCGCTCGCGCGGCCCAATGTGGACGTGGTCGCGAGCGGGCTGACCGAGGTCCGCGGATCGACGCTCGTGGCCGCCGACGGCAGTGAGGCCGAGGCGGACGCGATCGTGTTCGGCACCGGGTTCCACGTCACCGACATGCCCATCGCGGACCGGGTCGTGGGCGCCGACGGCCGTACCCTCGCGGAGAGCTGGAAGGGCGGCATGGAGGCGCTGCGCGGTGCCTCCGCCGCCGGTTTCCCCAACTGGATGACGATCATCGGGCCCAACACCGGCCTCGGGAACTCCTCGATGATCCTCATGATCGAGTCCCAGCTGAACTACCTGGCCGACTTCGTCCGCCAACTCGACGTACTCGGCGGGAGGGTCGCCCTCGACGCCCGCCCGAGCGCCGTACAGGACTGGAACCACCGGGTGCAGGAGCGCATGAAGCGCACGGTGTGGAACACCGGCGGCTGCACCAGCTGGTACCTCGACGCGAGCGGCCGCAACTCCACCATCTGGCCCGGTACGACAGCCGAGTTCCGGCGGGCGACGCGACGGGTGGATCTCGCGGAGTACGACGTCCTGCGGGCCCCCGTGACGGAGCAGACGGCGAAGAAGGCCGGCAAGAAGGCCGGGGTGGACGCGTGAGCCGCCTCCTGCATGTCGACTCCGGGCCCTACGCCCCGCCCGCCCCCGCGCGCGAACTGACCGCCGTCTCCGCGGACGGCGCCCGCCTGCACGTCGAGATCCACGGGCCCGACGGCGCCCCGGCCGTCGTCCTCGCCCACGGCTGGACGTGCTCCACCGCCTTCTGGGCCGCGCAGATCCGCGACCTGGCTGCCGACCACCGGGTCATCGCCTACGACCAGCGCGGCCACGGACGCAGCCCCGCGAGCCCCGCGTGCAGTACCGAGGCGCTCGCCGACGACCTCGAAGCCGTACTCGAAGCCACCCTCGCCCCCGGCGAACAGGCCGTGATCGCCGGGCACTCCATGGGCGGGATGACCGTGATGGCGACCTCCGGGAGAACGGCCTTCCGCGAGCACGCGGCCGCCGTCCTGCTGTGCAGCACGGGCAGTTCGCAGCTGGTCGCGGCCTCCATCGTCGTACCCATGCGGGCCGGGCGGCTGCGCACCTGGCTGACCCGGCGGATCCTCGGCTCCCGGGCGCCGCTCGGTCCGGTCACACCGCTGGCCCGCCGGATCCTCAAGTACGGGACGATGGGCGCCGGTTCGGCCCCGCACATGGTCGAGGCGTGCGCCCGCATCGTGCACGCCTGCCCCCGCAAGGTCCGCTACGCCTGGTCGCAGGTGCTGGATCTGCTCGACCTCGACCACGGCGTGCGGGAGCTGTACGTGCCCACGGCCGTCGTCGTCGGTACGGCGGACCGGCTGACGCCGCCGGTGCAGGCCCGGGCCCTGGCCGCCGCGCTGCCGCACTGCACCGGGATCGTCGAACTGCCCGGCATCGGCCACATGACGCCCATCGAGGCGCCGGGGCTGGTCGGCGGCACGATCCGGGAACTCGTCCAGACACACATCCAGGTCGCATCCGAGGAGAGCGCATGAGCAGGGTGAGCCTCGAGGGGAAGGTCGCCGTGGTGACCGGGGCGGCGCGCGGAGTCGGCGAGTTGCTGGCCCGCAAGCTCTCCGCGCGCGGCGTGAAGGTGGCGCTGGTCGGCCTGGAGCCGGACGCGCTCAAGGAGGTCTCCGGGCGGCTGCACAGCGACAGCGACCACTGGCACGCCGACGTCACCGACCACGAGGCGATGGCCCGGGTCGCCGGCGAGGTCAAGGAGCGCTTCGGGAGGGTCGACATCGTCGTCGCCAACGCCGGTGTCGCCACCGGCGGGCCCTTCGCCGACTCCGACCCGGAGTCCTGGCGGCGGGTGATCGAGGTCAACCTGGTCGGCTCGGCGGTGACCGCCCGCGCCTTCCTGCCGCTGCTCATCCAGAGCCGGGGCTATCTGCTGCAGATCGCGTCCCTCGCCGCGATCACCCCGGCGCCGATGATGACCGCGTACTGCGCGTCCAAGTCCGGCGTGGAGGCGTTCGCGCACAGCCTGCGCGCCGAGGTCGGGCACCGGGGCGTGAAGGTCGGCGTCGGGTACCTGTCGTGGACCGACACCGACATGGTGCGCGGGGCCGACCAGGACGACGTCATGCGGGAGTTGCGGCAGCGGCTGCCCTGGCCGTCCAACAAGACCTATCCGCTGGGCCCGGCGGTGGACCGGCTCGTGGCCGGGGTCGAGCGCCGGTCGAGTCATGTGTACGGGCAGTGGTGGCTGCGCGGCATGCAGGGCGTGCGCGGATATCTGCCCGCGCTCATCGGGACGGTGGGGCAGCGCGAGATGCGGCGGTTCGCGGACCGGCTGACGGGCATGGGCACGGGCCTCGTCGGGGCAGGTGGAGCGGCTGATGAGCGGCAGCGGACTACGCTCCGTAAGTGATCGACATGCGCAGGGTCACGGCCCGTGTGAATCTGATCGAGCCAGATCCCCTCACCCCCAACGGGAGTGAACCCACATGGGTATGAAGGACCAGTTCCAGGAGAAGTCCGAGCAGTGGCAGAACCAGGCCCGCCAGAAGGCCGACCAGGCCCGGGAGCAGATGCAGGGCCGCGGCCGCCGGCGGGACGAGGACATGGACTCGCCGCAGAACCCGCAGAACCCGCAGAACCCGCAGCGTGACCGGGAGCGGGAGCGGGAGCGGGAGCGCGAGCAGGAGGACCGCTTCGACCAGGACTTCGACGCCTGACGACGCGTGCTGAACGGAAGGGGTGCCTCGCGCGGGGCACCCCTTCCTCGCGTCCTCGTCTTCCTCAGGTACGCGGCGGCAGCTTCGGCCGGGAGTGGTCCGGTACGTCGCTGTAGGTCGGCGGAGTCGCGGGCGGGTTGGTCTCCAGCAGTCCGAGGGCCAGCTCCACCGCGTCGGCCAGCTGGGCGTGGCGGCCCTCCGCCCAGTCCAGCGGGGTGCGCAGGACGTCGATGTCGGGGGCGACGCCCCTGTTCTCCACGGACCAGCCGTACGCGTCGAACCAGGCCGCGTTCATCGGCACCGTGATCACCGTGCCGTCCCCCAGCTCGTGGCGGCCGGTCATGCCGACGACGCCGCCCCAGGTGCGCTGGCCCACCACCGGGCCCAGCCTCAGCAGCTTGAAGGCGGCGGTGATCATGTCGCCGTCGGAGGAGGTCGCCTCGTCCGCCAGGGCCACCACCGGGCCCCTCGGCGCGTTCGAGGTGTACGACACCGGCTGGGCGTCGCGGGTCAGGTCCCACCCCAGGATCGTGCGGCTCAGCGTCTCGATGACCAGCTCGCTGATGTGGCCGCCGGCGTTGCCGCGCACGTCCACGATCAGCGCCGGCCGGGACACCTCCATGCGCAGGTCGCGGTTGAACTGCGCCCAGCCCGAACCGCCCATGTCCGGGATGTGCAGATAGCCGCAGCGCCCGCCGCTCAACTCGCGTACCACCGCCCGGCGTTTGGCCACCCAGTCCTGGTAGCGCAACGGCCGCTCGTCCACCAACGGGACGACGGCGACCCGCCGGGGCGGGCCCGCGCCCTCTGCCGAGCCCTCCGCTGTGTCCTCGGCCGAGTCCTCGGCCGGGGTGAAGGTCAGCTCCACCGTCGTGCCGCCCGCGCCCGCCAGCAGCGGATAGGGGCCCGCGACCGGATCCACCGGGCGGCCGTCGACGTGAGTGAGGACCGCGCCCTCCCGGATGCCCGTGCCGGCCAGCGGGGAACGGGCCTTGGAATCGGAGGAGTCGCCCGACAGGATCCGCCGGACCGTCCAGCCGCCGTCCCGGTGTACGAAGTTGGCGCCCAGCAGGCCCTGGCGGCGCTGGTAGTGCGGCGGGCCCTCGTTGCGCCGGGAGGCGGTGACGTACGCGTGGGAGGTGCCCAGCTCGCCCAGCACCTCGCGCAGCAGGTCCGCGAACTCGTCCGGGGAGGCGACCCGTTCGACCAGCGGACGGTACTGGTGCAGCACCCCGGCCCAGTCGATGCCGCACATGCCCGGCTCCCAGAAGTACGCCCGGATCAGCCGCCCGGCCTCCTCGTACGCCTGCCGCCACTGAGCCGCCGGGTCGACCACGTGCAGGATGCGGCGCGCGTCGATCCACACCGTCGAGTCGGCGTCGCCCGGCTCGGTGGCCGGCACCGCGCGCAGCTCGCCCTCGTCGACCACGACCAGCCGGCTGCCGTCACCGCTCACCGCGAACCAGTCGAGATGCTCGACGAGTTCGGACTTCTTGGCCTTGGTGATGCCGAAGTGCTCCAGGGTCGGCCGGCCGCTGGTGTCGTCCGGGTTGGCGAACGTCTCGCCCAGCGCGCCCGAGATCGGCCAGCGCAGCCACACCAGCCCGCCGCCGGCGACCGGGTGCAGCGCCGAGTACTTGGAGGCGGCCACCGGGAAGGGCGTGACCCGGCTCTCAAGACCCTCGACCTCGACGGTCACGGCCCCGCTGTCCCCGTTCTCGTCGTCCTCCACCGGGTCCAGGCCCCCGGCGGCCGGACGGCCCTCCGGGTTCACCGCGAAAGGGGAGGGCGTCGCGGAGGACAGCGGCACGAGGTACGGGCGGCAGCCCAGCGGGAAGGACAGGTCGCCGGTGTGCACGTCGTAGACGGGGTCGAAGCCGCGCCAGGAGAGAAACGCGAGGTAGCGGCCGTCGCGCGTGAACACCGGGTTCTCGTCCTCGAAACGGCCGTTGGTGACGTCGATGACGGACGGGCCCCCTTCTGGCGTTCCGGAGAGCCGGGCCATCTTGATCTGCCGCAGCGTCCGCCCGATGCCCGGATGAGACCAGGTCAGCCACGCCCCGTCCGGGGAGAACGCGAGGTCCCGCACGGGCCCGTTGATCGACCGGATCAGCTCGGTGACCTCGCCGTCCGAGTCCTCGCTCACGTCCACGAGCAGCAGCCGACCGTCGTGCGAGGCGACCGCGAGCCGCTCGCCCTCCGGGTCCGAGACCAGCTCGCGCACCCGGCCCAGCGCGCCCGAGGCCAGCCGTCGCGGCCCACGGTCGCCGGACGCCCGGGGCAGCGAGGCGATCTCGATCGCGTCCTCGCCCTCCGCGTCCGTCACGTACGCCACCTGCCCGCTCGCGCCGAGCATCTCCGGCAGCCGCACCCGGACGCCCGGGGTGTCGGTCAGGGTGCGGGCCGGCCCGTCGCGGTGGGTGAGCCAGTACAGGCTGCCGCGTACGACGACGGCACTGGCCCGCCCGGTCTCGTCGACCGAGATCCCGTCCAGGTGCTGGGCCGCCGCCACCTGGTACGGGCGCCGCCCCGCGCGCGGCCCGCTCAGCCGTACGTCCAGCCGGCGCGGCTCGGAGTCCGGGGCCAGGTCGTCTACCAGCCACAGGTCACCCGCGCACTGGTACACCACCCGGGTGCCGTCGCTGGAGGCGTGCCGGGCGTAGAAGGCGTCGTGGTCGGTGTGGCGGCGCAGGCCGGAGCCGTCGTAGGCGCAGGAGTAGAGGTTGCCGACGCCCTCGTGGTCGGAGAGGAAGGCGATCCGGCCGCCGACGAACATGGGGGAGTGCAGATGGCCGCCGAGGCCGGCCAGCAGCCGTTCGCCGTGCAGCCACAGCCGGCCCATGGCCCCGCCCCGGTAGCGCTTCCAGGCGGCCGGTTCGTGCGGGGGCGTGCCGGTGAGGAGGAGGGTCTTCCGCTCCCCGTCCAGGTCGGCGACCTGGAGGTCGGCGACCGGCCCCCAGGGCAGTTTGCGGCCCGGTTCGCCGTCGAGGGGGACCTTGTAGGCCCAGGTGAAGTACGAGAAGGGCTCGCCGTGCGAGGCCACGGCGAGGATCTCGCCCTCCGGGGTCCAGCCGCAGACCCGGGTGTCGGCGCTGCCCCAGTGGCTCAGCTGACGGCCGGGGCCGCCGTCCACCGGGACGAGATGGACCTCGGGCACCAGGCTGCGCCAGCTCGTGTACGCGAGGTGCCGGCCGTCGGGCGAGAAGCGGGGGTGGCCCACCTTGGTGCGGTCGACGGTGAGCCGCCAGGCGCGGCCGGGATCGTCGAGCGGGGCGAGCCAGAGGTCGTCCTCGGCCACGAAGCACAGCAGGTCGTCATGGAGGTGCGGCAGACGCAGATAGCTCACCTCCCCATGCTTTGCCCGGGGGCGAAGCGGAGCAAGTTCAGACAAATACCCCAGGGTGGCGCGGCACACGTACGAAACGGTTTCGTTTTCATTGGAGCTGCGCTACATTCGTCATGTACGAAACCGTGTCGTTCGGAGCAGGAAGGTGAGAGAGATGGCTGAGGTCGCCACCGCGCGTCGCAGTCGGATCACCCCCGAGCGTGAGGCCGAGCTGTACGCGGCCGTGCTCGACCTGCTCCGGGAAGTCGGCTACGACGCCCTCACCATGGACGCCGTGGCGGCGCGCACCCGGTCCAGCAAGGCCACGCTCTACCGCCAGTGGGGCGGCAAGCCGGAGCTGGTGGCGAAGGCGGTCCGGCACAACAAGCCGGGCAACACCGCCGACGTCGACACCGGCTCCCTGCGCGGCGACCTCCACGCCCTCACCTCGCGTGAGGACGACTGCGCCATGCAGCAGAACGCCGCGTTGATGCGGGGTCTGTTCATGGCGGTGCACGCCAACCCGGACCTCCTCCAGGCCTTCAAGGAACTGCTCATCGAGCCGGAGATGGAGGAGTTCGACCGGGTGGTGCGAAGAGCTGTCGACCGCGGCGAGGTCCGCGCCGACTGCCCGGCACTGGACTACGTCGTGCACATGCTGGTGGGCGCCTTCGCCACCCGCACGCTGATCGACGACCAGCCACCGACGCAGGCCTTCCTCATCTCGTACATCGACGCCGTGGTCCTCCCCGCCCTCGGCATTCGAACCGCCTGAGCAATCCCCACCGCAGCACCTGACGCCACCGCTCACGTCGTCGGGCTGATCACCCCTGCCCTGAAGACCCCACGACCTGACCGGGAGTACGCCCACGTGGCCACATTCCTCTACAAACTCGGCCGGCTATCGTTCCGGCGGCGACACTTCGTCGCCCTGATCTGGGTGGCACTGCTGACCCTCGCCGGTGTCGGCGCGGCCAGTGCCCCGACCGCGGGCAACAGCTCGTTCTCCATCCCCGGCACGGAGGCCCAGAAGGCCTTCGACCTGCTGGAACAGCGCTTCCCCGGTGCCAGCGCCGACGGCGCCACCGCACGCGTCGTCTTCAAGGCGCCGAGCGGCGAGAAGATGACCGACCCCGGCAACAAGGAGGCGGTCCAGGAGACCGTCAAGGAACTCGGTGACGGCTCCGAGGTCGCCCGCGTCACCGACCCGTACCAGGCGAAGGCCGTCAGCAAGGACGGCACGATCGCTTACGCGCAGGTGTCGTACAAGGTCTCCGGCATGGAGCTGGAGGACTCCTCCCGCGACGCACTTGAGGACAGCGCTCAGGACGCGCGGAAGGCCGGGCTGACCGTCGAGATCGGCGGTGACGCGCTCCAGACGGTCCCGCACACCGGCACCACCGAGATCATCGGCATCGCGGTCGCCGCGGTCGTCCTCGTCATCACCTTCGGCTCACTGGTCTCGGCCGGTCTGCCGCTGCTGACGGCGCTCATCGGCGTGGGCATCGGCGTCTCCACGATCACGGCGCTGGCCAGCGCCCTGGACCTGGGCTCGACGACCTCCATCCTGGCGATGATGATCGGCCTGGCGGTCGGCATCGACTACGCCCTCTTCATCGTCTCCCGTTACCGCGCCGAACTGGCCGAGGGGCGCGACCACGAGGAGGCGGCGGGCCGGGCCACCGGCACGGCGGGCTCGGCGGTGGTCTTCGCGGGCCTGACGGTCGTGATCGCGCTGGTGGGGCTGTCGGTCGTCAACATCCCGATGCTGACGAAGATGGGTGTCGCGGCGGCGGGCACCGTGGCCATCGCGGTGCTGATCGCACTCACCATGATCCCGGCGCTGCTCGGCTACGCGGGCCGCAGGGTGAAGCCGATGGGGGAGAAGGGCAAGCTGCTGGGCAAGTGGCGTGCCGGGAAGGACCGTGCCCCGTCGGACAAGCCGGCCAAGCCGAATCTGGGCACGCGCTGGGCGAGCTTTGTCGTACGCCGCCCGATCGCGGTCCTGCTGCTCGGCGTCGTCGGTCTCGGCGCCGCGGCCGTCCCGGCGGCGAGCCTGGAACTGGGCCTGCCGGACGACGGCTCCCAGCCCACCTCCACCACCCAGCGCCGCGCCTACGACCTGCTGTCCGAGGGCTTCGGGCCGGGCTTCAACGGTCCGCTGATGGTCGTGGTCGACGCGAAGAAGAGCGACGACCCGAACGCGGTCTTCGGTGACGTGGGCGACGAGATCAAGGGCCTCAAGGATGTCGTCACCGTGACGCCGCCGGCGCCCAACAAGGCCGGCGACACGGCGACCATCACCGTGATCCCGGGCTCCCAGCCGTCCTCCGTGACGACGGAGAACCTGGTGCACGGCATCCGGGACGCGGGCGTGGACATCAGGACCGACACGGACGCGAACGTCCTGGTCACCGGCAGCACGGCGATGAACATCGACGTCAGCGAGAAGCTGAACGACGCGCTGGTCCCGTACCTGGTCCTGGTGGTCGGCCTGGCCTTCCTCCTCCTGATCGTGGTCTTCCGCTCGATCCTGGTCCCGCTGAAGGCGGCCTTCGGCTTCCTCCTGTCGGTGATGGCGGCCCTCGGCGCGGTGGTCGCGGTCTTCCAGTGGGGCTGGCTTTCGGGCCTGATGGGGGTCGAGCAGACGGGCCCGGTCATGTCGATGATGCCGATCTTCATGGTCGGTGTGGTGTTCGGCCTGGCGATGGACTACGAGGTGTTCCTCGTGACCCGGATGCGGGAGGCCTACGTCCACGGTGAGAAGGCCGGCCAGGCGATCGTGACGGGCTTCAGGCACGGTGCGCGGGTGGTGACGGCCGCGGCGGTCATCATGATGGCGGTCTTCGCCGGCTTCATCGGCTCGTCCGAGTCGATGGTCAAGATGATCGGCTTCGGCCTCGCGATAGCGGTCTTCTTCGACGCGTTCGTCGTCCGCATGGCCATCGTCCCGGCCGTCCTGGCTCTGCTCGGCCGCAAGGCCTGGTGGCTGCCCAAGTGGCTGGACCGGGCGCTGCCCAACGTGGACGTCGAAGGGCGAGGGCTTGCGTTCGGAGTCCGACCGGGGCGACACGGACCGGGAGCTGGTACGCGCCTGACGCTCCGACAGTTCTGAGAAACCGGCCGGTGAGGGCTCCGCGGGGACGGGGTGCCCTCACCGGCTTTTCCACGCTCACCGCCTCTACAGGCTGCGGGCGGTGATGTCGCCGTAGGCGGTGGTCGCGCGGATGTTCAGGCTGGCGGCGGCGCCGTCGGTGTTCTGAGCGCGTTCTGGATCCGGCCGTAGGAGGTGCCGGCGTCCAGGGAGGCGGAGACCCCGCGGGCGGCGCCGACCGAGACGTCGCCGGCTCGGTGCGCAGCACGACCGCGCCGGCAGCGGCCTCGGCGATGCGGATGTCGCCCTTCTGGGTGCTGATCTCCGCGGGACCGCCCAGGCGGCCGACCGAGACGTCGCCGGCGTGGAGGGTGAGGCGGGCGCCCGTCGGTCTCGTCGAGCTTGACCGAGCCCTGCGCGCCCTCGAAGGCGACGTCGCCGAGCCGTCCGACGCCGCGGAACTCGGCGGCTGGCCGCCTTCGCCTCGACGCGGGAGCCGGCGGGCAGCTGGACGGTCACCTCGACGGATCCGGAGTTGCCGAGGATCTGGTTCTTCGCCGGTGCGCCTCGATCCGCAGGACGCCGTCGCCGTACTCGACCTTGATCTGCTCCGCCGCCTTCACGTCGCGGCTCTTCGAGGCGTCGGCCGGCAGGACCTCGACCGTGGTGTCGGCCCGGTCGGCGGCGATGAACCGGACGCGTCCCGGCGGGGATGTCGAGGACGGCGGAGATCGGGGCGGGGGTGTCGAACTTCTGCATGGTGCTCTCCTTGAGCTCGTTGTTTCCGATGATGGAAACGCTACGTTGCGTTCACTGGGTCGGCAACATGCTCGTTGCGCTGTAATCCTCATCGCTGCAGGTAGAAGTCGAAATATCGTTGCAATGGTGTTCGATTTAACGCAACGAAGGCTGTCTGTTCGTTGCAATGAATTGAGGGTGAACGCTATGCTGAACGCACCAAGGAGAACGAAGGAGATCGTGATGCCGGGAGGCAGGCTCACCCAGCAGGAACGTCAGCAGATCGCGCTGGGGCTGGCCGACGGCCTCGCCTACGCGGAGATCGCCAGACGCCTCGACCGTCCGACCTCGACGGTCACGCGTGAGGTGATGCGCAACGGCGGCCCCACCGCCTACCGCGCCGACCTGGCCCACCGCGCCACCGAACGCCGCGCCCACCGGCGCAGGCAGGCCGCGCCCCGGGGGACTGAGGCGCCCCCGCAGGCCCACGGGCGCGACGCCGAGGCCGTGCGCGAGTACGAGGAGGCGTTCACCACCGTCCTCATGCAGCCGGGCCTGCCCAAGATGATGGCCCGGGTGCTGGCCTGCCTCACCACCACCGACGCCGGCAGCCTCACCGCGTCCGAACTCGTCCAGCGCCTCCAGGTCAGCCCGGCGTCGGTCTCCAAGGCGATCGCGTTCCTCGAGAGCCAGGGCCTCGTCCGCCGGGAACGCGACGAACGCCGGCGCGAGCGCTACATCGTCGACGACGACATCTGGTACCAGTCGATGATCGCCAGCGCCCGGTCCACGCCCAGCTCGCCGAGACCGCACGGCAGGGCGTCGGCGTCCTCGGCCCCGGCACCCCGGCCGCCGCCCGCCTCGAGAACATCGCCCGCTTCCTCGACTTCGTCAGCGAGAGCATCGCCCGCGCCGCGGAGCAGGCCCGCGACATCCTCCACACGAGGACCCCCTAGGGGTTTGCCTGATCTGCTCCGCCCCGACCCGCTCGCGTGTCCCATACACCCACCGCTACCGTGCCCCCATGACGACGACAGCCGCCACTGACGCCGAGAACCCCGGAGCGCATCCCCGTTTCGTCGAAGCGCTGCGGGAGCTCGGGCTCGACGAGGTCACTCCGCTCAGTCCGCCGGTTCCCGGAAGCCACCCGTACCGCCTCCGAAGCCGCCGCCGCTCTCGGGTGTGAGTTGAGCCAGATCTGCAAATCGCTGATCTTCGCGGCGGACCGGGTGCCCGTGCTGGTGCTCATGGACGGGGCCTCGCGGGTCGACCTCGAGCTCGTGCGGAAGGAGCTCGGCGCGGACATGGTCACGCGGGCCAAGGTCGATGTCGTACGGGAGACCACCGGCTATGCCATCGGTGGCGTGCCGCCTTTCGGGCACCGGACGAAAACGCGAGTGCTCGCCGACCGGTCCCTGCTCGCGCACGAGACCGTGTGGGCGGCGGCCGGGACGCCGTACACCGTGTTTCCCATGGCGCCCCACGACCTCGTCGCCCATGCCGGCGCCACCCTGGTGGACGTGCGCGATCACAGCTCGTGACGCCGCTGGTCACTGCCGCCGTTCTGCTGGCCGCCGTGACGCATGCCAGCTGGAACGCCATCGCGCACAAGATCACCGACAAGCTGGCCGGCTTCACGCTGATCTCGGGCGGCGGGCTGCTCATCGGGCTGGGACTCGCGCCGTTCGTGGCGTTTCCGGCGGCCCGGGCATGGCCGTATCTGCTGGGCTCCGCCGTCATACACATCGCCTACTACGCGCTGCTGATGAAGTCCTTCCGGCTGGGCGACTTCGGGCAGGCCTATCCCATCGCGCGCGGTACCGCGCCCCTCGTCGTGACCCTGCTCGCCGCGCTGTTCGCGCACGAGGTGCCCGACGGGTGGGCCGCCGCCGGTATCGCCCTGTCGTGCGCGGGGCTGACGGGGGTCGCCCTGTGGGGGCTGCGCGGGCGCCGGCCGGACTGGGCGGCGATCGGGGCGGCCCTTGCGACCGGGCTGACGATCGCGGTCTACACCGTCGTGGACGGGCTGGGCGTGCGTGCGTCGGGGTCCTCGCTCGGGTACATCGCCTGGCTGATGGCCGTGCAAGGGACCGTGATCCCTGCGTATGCCGTGAGCCGATGGCGTGGGCGGACCGCGGCCGTTCTCCGGCCGTTCGCGGGGATCGGGCTCATCGGGGCCGCTCTCTCCGTCGCCGCCTACGCCCTTGTCCTCTGGGCGCAGACCAAGGCCGAGATCGCACCCATCGCCGCCCTGCGGGAGTCGTCGATCATCGTCGGCGCGGCGATCGGGGCCGTGTTCTTCAAGGAGCGGTTCGGCGCACCGCGGATCGCGGCGGCCGGGCTGCTCGTCGTCGGGATCGGGCTGATGCTGCACGCCGGATAGGCCGGGTCAGGCGGGTGCGTCCGGCCGGTGCGAGGAGCACCCTGGAACTAGGAATTCCGGAGGTGATCGTCATGATGCACACCCGAGTGGGATGGCACGTCGAGATGGAGTTCATGGAGGACGACCAGCACACGCGGGCGGTCGCGATGGTCCGGCTGCCCGACGGCACCGAGGTACGGGCGCACGGGCAGCGAACCGGCACCGGTCCGACACCAATCAGCCCAGGGTCGGCGAGGAGATCGCCGGGGCCCGGGCGCTCAACGAACTCGCCATGCAGCTGCTGACCAAGGCCCACGAGGAGATCGACCAGGCGTCCGGGCGGATCTCCCACCCGATCCACGTCTAGAAGTGGCCGAGGCCAAGAGGCCAAGAGGCCGGCCGGCCGAGCTTCTCGAGGCCCAGGGCCTGCCGTATCGCCCGCACCAGCGCCTGCGCCCGCGGGTCCGCCGTCACCGTCTTGCGGAAGCCGTTCGTGACGTAGCCGAAGGCGATGCCGGTCTCCGGGTCGGCGAAGCCCAGGGCGCCGCCGCGGCCGGGGTGGCCGAAGGAGCCCGGGGTCAGGAAGCGGCGAGGCGCTGCCGTGCAGCATGTAGCCGAGGCCGAAGCGGGTGCCGACCACCAGGACCCGGTCGGGTCCCGCCGACTCCTCGGCCCGGGCCAGCTCCACCGTCTCCGGCGTGAAGAGGCGCGCGGCACCGCCGTCCACGTCGCCGATCAGCGTCGCGTAGAAGCGGGCCAGTCCGTCCGCCGTCGCGATGGCGTTGGTCGCGGGCAGGGCGGCCGCGCGGTAGGCGGGGTCGTTCTGCGTCCGGGAACGGGGTGATCGCGGCGAAGGCCCGGCGGGTGAGGGAGCCCGGGTCCTCGTAGGCCTCGGTGACGACGCGCTTGGGGCGGCTGCGGAGGCCGCCGGTCGGCTCGGGCGCCCTCGACGCGGCCCACGTGCCCCACCCGGCCGGCCTCCGACTCCGGCAGGCCGAGCCAGAGGTCCAGGCCCAGCGGGCCGGTGATCTCGTGCCGCGAGCCACTCGCCCGGTGCCCTGCCCGGTCACGCGTCGCACCAGTTCGTCGAGCAGCCAGCCGTAGGTCAGCGCGTGGTAGCCGTGGTCGGTGCCGGGCTCCCAGGCGGGGGCCTGGGCGGCGACCGCCTCGGGGCCTCGCAGTGGGTCGATGGCCTGCTGCGGGGTGAGCGGGCGGTCGAGGACCGGCAGGCCGGCCCGGTGGTTCAGCGACGTGCCTGACCAGCACCCGCTCCTTGCCCCGCGCCTTGAACTCCGGCCAGTAGTGGCCCACCGGCGCGTCCAGGTCCAGCTGTCCGCGCTGGTGCAGCAGCAGGAGTACGGCGGCGGCGACGCCCTTCGTCGCCGAGCGCACGACCTGTGCGGTGCCGCGCTCCCAGGGGGCCGTGCCGTCGACGTCCCTGGTGCCGGCCCACAGGTCGACGACCCGCTGCCCGTCCCGGTAGACGGCGACCGCCGCGCCCCGCTCTCCGAGCGTCGCGAAGTTCCCGCAGAACGCTTCCCTGACCGGCTCGAAGCCCTCGGCCACTGTGCCGTGCACGTCCACGCCCACGCTCTGTACTCCCTTTCCGGTCGCCCGCGCTCAGTGGATACACGGAGCACGGCCTCGATTCCTCGAGCGCCGGTGATCCTCACGCGCCCGTCGACACCGACGGCGCGGGTCGAAGCCGAACGGCAGCTCCAGCCGGTGGGCGCGCATCAGCTCCTCGTCGGAGAGCAGCTCGCCGGTCGGGCCGTCGGCCGCGATCACGCCCGTCGCTGAGGATCAGGGCGCGCGGGCACAGCTCCAGCGCGTAGGGGAGGTCGTGCGTGACCATCAGGACGGTCACGTCCAGCGAGCGCAGGATGTCGGCCAGTTCGCGGCGGGAGGCGGGGTCGAGGTTGGAGGAGGGCTCGTCGAGGACCAGGATCTCCGGCTCCATCGCCAGCACGGTCGCCACCGCCACCCGGCGGCGCTGCCCGAAGGAGAGATGGTGCGGGGGCCGGTCCTTGAACTCCGGCCATGCCGACCCGCTCCAGCGCCCGGTCCACGCGCTCCTCCAGCTCCGGCCCCTTCAGCCCGGCCGCCGCCGGCCCGAACGCCACGTCCTCGCGGACGGTCGGCATGAAGAGCTGGTCGTCGGGGTCCTGGAAGACGATGCCGACCCGCCGCCGGATCTCGGCCATGTGCCGCTTGTCCACCGGCAGCCCGGCGACCGCACCGTGCCGGCGCCGCCGGTCAGGATGCCGTTGAGGTGCAGCACGAGGGTCGTCTTGCCCGGCGCCGTTCGGCCCGAGCAGCGCGACCCGCTCGCCGCGCGCGATCGAGAAGTCGACGCCGAAGAGGGCCTGGTGCCCGTCGGGGTAGGCGAAGGCGAGGCCGGAGACGTCGAGAGAAGGGGTACAGCAGTCACAGGGCCCATCCCAGCAGACAGACGACAGAGGGCCGCACAGGGCAGGGCGAGGGCGTACGACCACTGCGCGCGGGACGCGGTCACCTCGTCGATGACCGGCATGGAGCCGGCGTAGCCGCGGCTGACCATGGCCAGGTGCACGCGCTCGCCGCGCTCGTAGGAGCGGATGAACAGCGCGCCCGCCGACTTGGCGAGCACGCCCCAGTGCCGCACGCCCTTCGCCTCGAAGCCGCGTGACTCCCGGGCGATCCGCATCCGCCGCATCTCGTCCGTGATGACGTCGCCGTAGCGGATCATGAAGGACGCGATCTGCACCAGCAGCGGCGGAAGCCTGCAGCCGCTGGAGGCCGAGGAGCAGTTCGCGCAGCTCGGTGGTGGCGGCCAGCAGTACGGAGGCGGCGACGCCGAGCGTGCCCTTGGCGAGCACGTTCCAGGCGCCCCACAGGCCGTTCACGCTCAGGGACATGCCGAGGACCTCGACCCGCTCGCCCTCCGCCACGAACGGCATGAGCACCGCGAACGCGACGAACGGCACCTCGATCAGCAGCCGCCGGAGCAGGAAGCCCGGCGGGCACGCGCGCCGACGTACGCGACGACGCCCAGCAGCACGGCGTACAGCCCGAACGCCCACATCGCCTCGCGCGGCGTCGACACCACGACGACCACGAAGGCGAACACGGCGGCGAGCTTGGTGTGCGGCGGCAGGCCGTGCACGGGCGAGTGCCCGTGCCGGTAGAGCTTGTGCGCGTGCCCGGCACCCATGTCAGACGCCCGCGGTGTCGGTCGTCTCGTCGTGTCCGACGGCGAGGCGTCGTCCGTACGGCGACGGCGCACGGCCCAGAAGACCGCGCTGCCCGCGACGACCGTGACACCCGACGCCGATGACGCCCGCGAGACCCCCGGACAGGCGGGCGTCGTCGACGTCCTTGACGCCGTAGTCGGCGAGCGGGGAGTCGGCCGAGCGTGTGCTCCTCGGCCTTCTTGTCGATGCCCTTGTCGGCGGCGACCTTCTCCAGGCCGTCCGGGTTGGCGGAGGCGTAGAAGCTGACGAAGCCGGCCAGGACCAGGGAGGTGACCAGGCCGGCGACCCACACCTTGCGGTGCGAGGTCCGGGCGGCCACGGGGGCGGGCTCGGGCTCGGCGCCGGGAGCGTCGACCAGTTCGCCGTTCACCCGCAGCTTGAGCTTCTGCGTGCAGGCCGCGCGCCCCGTACACGAGGTCAGGGCGTACGGCGATGACCGAGCCGACGGTCAGCGCGGTGATCACGGCCTCGCCGATGCCGATCAGGACGTGCACGCCGATCATGGCGGTGGCGACCTTGCCGATCGACACGTCGGTGGTGCCGCCGACGGCGTACATGAGCGTGAAGGCGAGGGCGGCGGCCGGGACGGAGACGAGGGCGGCGACGAAGGAGGCCGCGGTGATCGACCGGCGGGTGCGGGGCAGCACCTTCACCAGGCCGCGGAAGAGCGGCGTAGGCGACGACCGTCGTGACGATCGCCATGTTGGTGATGTTCACGCCGAGCGCGGTCAGGCCGCCGTCCGCGAAGAGGATGCCCTGCATGAGCAGGACGACGGAGACGCACAGCACGCCCGGTGTAGGGGCCGACGAGTATCGCGGCCAGCGCGCCGCCGAGCAGATGGCCGCTGGTCCCCGCCGCTACGGGGAAGTTCAGCATCTGCACCGCGAAGATGAACGCCGCGACCAGGCCGGCCAGCGGGGCGGTGCGCTCGTCGAGTTCGCGGCGTGCGCCGCGCAGGCTCACGGCGACGGCGCCCGCGGCGATCACGCCGGTGGCGGCGGAGGTGGGCGCGTTGATGAATCCGTCAGGTACATGCACCGTTCGATGATGTGGCTTGATGCGAATGGTTTGCAAGAGCGTGATGCTTGTTTTATCTCACCACGCGATATGTCCGGCCTCAGAGGGTGCAATCAGGAAAATATGCGACATTGGAGAGGGGGTGGACGCACAGTTTCCACACAGGTTGCGCACGGTGAAGGGGCTGTCCGATGTCCGTAGTCGAGCAGTACACGCGAGCCCACATCGTCACGGATGCGGCCGTCCCGCTGATCGATGAGCTGGAGGCGGTCCCGGTCGCTCTGCGGTACGACCCCGACCGCGATCCCCGTGCGGTGGGCATCAGGCTGCCGGCGGGCCGGGGCGCGCGAGTGGACCTTCGCGCCGTGAGCTGCTGGAGGAGGGGCTGCGGGCCCCCGCCGGGAGAGGTGAGGTGCGGGTGTGGCCGTGCGGCCGGGTGCAGGCCGTGGTGGAGTTCCACTCCGCGCAGGGGGTGTCGGTGGTGCAGTTCGAGCGGCAGGCGCTGCTGCGGTTCCTGCGGCGGACGTACATGGCCGCCGCGGAACCGGTGACGCACTGAGCCCGGGGCTCAGCTCCCCGTCTTCAGCAGCGCCGCCACGATCGGCCCGGCCGTCTCGCCGCCGTGGCCGCCCTGCTGGACCACGCCCGCGGCCGCCAGATCGCCGCGGTAGGCGGTGAACCAGCCGTTCGGCTTCTTCTGCCCGTCGACCTCGGCGGACCCGGTCTTCGCGCCGACGTCGCCGCCGACCCCGGACATCGCCTCGGCCGCCGTGCCGTACGCGGCCGTGTACGACATCAGCTCACGCAGCTGGGACAGCGTGCCCGCCGGCATCGTGCGCGAGGCCGTCGCGAGCTTGCGCCCGTCCACGTCCGGGGAGACCAGGTAGGGCTGGTGGAAGGTGCCGGCCTTGACCGTCGCCGACACCGACGCCATGTTCAGCGGGTTCATGCGGACCCCGCCCTGGCCGATCAGCGAGGCCCCCATCTGGGCCGCCGACTGCACCGGCACCGCGCCGTCGAAGGACGGCACACCGATCGCCCAGTTGTTCATCCCCAGGCCGAAGACCTGCTGGGCCTGCTTGGCCAGGTCGTCGTCCTTCAGCTTCGGCGCCTGGCTGATGAAGGCCGTGTTGCAGGAGCGGGCGAAGCTCGCCTTGAACGTGCCGTTCTTGATCTCGAACTTGTCGTCGTTCTGGAACTTCCAGTGCGCCGTACGTGAAGTACTTCGGGCACGGGTGCTTCTTGTCCGCCGAGGCCAGGCCCTTCTCCAGCAGCAGCGACGAGGTGATGACCTTCATCGTGGAGCCGGGCGCGAGCGAGCCCTGGAAGGCGGTGTTGAAGCCGGGCGAGGCGTTGGCGGCGGCCAGGATCTCGCCGGTCGAGGCCCGCATGACGGCCACCGACGACTTGGCCTTCTTCGCGACCTGCTTCTCGGCCGCCGCCTGGAGGGCGGGGTCCAGCGTGGTCTTCACCGTGCCGGGCGTGCCCTCGCTCAGCTCCAGCAGGGTCTTGTCGGAGAGGTCGTCCGACTTGGCGGACTTCCCGCGCACGACCCGCAGCTCGATGCCGGCCTTGCCGCCGGCCTCCTTGCCGTACTTCTCGCGCAGCCCGTCCAGCACGGGGCCGAGCGAGGCGTACTTCTGCTTGGTCAGCTCGCCGCCGTCCCGGTCGAGCGCCTTGACCGGGGGCGTGCCCGCCTCGCCGGTGACCAGCTTGTCGCCGTCCTTCAGGTCCGGGTGGACGACCGCCGAGTGCCAGTCGACCAGCGGCTTTCCGTCGCTGGTGCGGCGCACGACGGTCAGCGCGCTCTCGTACGCCAGCGGCTTCTCGGTGTTCTTGTACGCCACGGTGCCCTTGACGGAGAACGGCACCTTGTCACCCGGTGGGCGTGCCCGGGGTGAGGGTGACGTCCTTGATGCGGGCGTCCTTGGTGTAGCCGGTGAGCAGGGCCGTCGCCGCAGCCGCTTCGTCGGTGGCCGCGGCGGCCTGCGGGACCTTCCCGGACTGCCAGGCGGTGAGGAAGGCACGGGCGGTGGTGGTGACCTCGGTCGCCGACAGCGGCCCGGTCTTCACCTTGGCCTTCTGGTCCGACGCCGCCCGGCCCCCGTCGTCGGCGGCCGCGCCGCCGCCGTACAGCGCGTAGGCGCCGAACCCGGCGCCGCCGACGACCACGGCGATCATCCCGCCGATCACGGCCGGTCTCGTATTCCGTCGCTCGGCGACGCGCCTTCTGTTGCCCACTGCTGTCCGTTCCTCCGCGAAATCCCCAGGGTCCCCGTTGCCCTCAGCTGTCCCAACGACGGCAACCACCCTAGAGTCCCGTCCGGCGCGGGTGAGATCAGCCACCCGTTCGTAGCACGGCTGCGACAATCGGCCCGGCCGCGTCGCCGCCGTGACCGCCCTCCTCGGTCATGGCCGCCGCCGCGATGTCGTTACGGAAACCGGTGAACCAGCTGTTGGACTTGGCGTTGCCGTCGACCTCGGCGGAGCCGGTCTTGGCGCCGATGTCGCCGCCGAGCCCGGCCATGGCCTCCGCGGCGGTGCCCTGGGTGGCGGTGAGCCGCATCATCTGCTTGCAGCTGGGCGGCGGTGCTCGCCCGCAGCCCCTGGGCCTGTGGCCAGCTGCCGGCCGTCCAGCTCGCGGCCGAGACCAGGTAGGGCTGGCGGAAGGTGCCGGTGATCGCGGTCGCGGTCACCGAGGCCATGTTCAGCGGGCTCATCTGGACCTGGCCCTGCCCGATGGCGCCGGCCGCCCGGTCCGGCCCGCCGACCGCGGGGACGCTGCCGTCGAAGGAGACGATGCCGGTCTTCCAGTTGTCCTGCCCGAGCCCGAAGCGCTCCTCGGCCTCCTGGGTGAGCGAGGCGTCCGTGAGCGGCTTCTCGTCGATGAGCTTGATGAAGGCGGTGTTGCAGGACCGCATGAAGCTGTTCGCGAGCGTGGCGTCCTCGTCGGGCCGCATGTTCTTGAGGTTGTTGAAGGTCTGGCTCTGCCAGGTCGCCGTGGGCGGGCAGGGGGCCGGTCCGTTCATCGAGGTCACGCCGTTGTCGATGAGCATCGCGGCGGTGATGATCTTCATGGTGGAGCCGGGTGCGACCTGTCCCTCGAAGGCGGCGTTGAAACCGTCCGTACGGTTGTTGGCCACCGCCAGCGACCTCGCCGGTGCTGGGCTTGACGGCGACCACCGACGACTGGGCGAACCGCTTGACGGCCTTCTCGGCCGCCGCCTGGGCGCTCGCGCTGATCGTGGTGGTCAGCTTGCCCGGCTTGCCCTCGGCGAGGGTGAGCAGCGGGGTGTCGGCGACGCCGTCACCGGCGTGCCGGATGACCAGCTCGATGCCGGGGGTGCCGCCGGCCTCCTTGCCGTACTTGTCGCGCAGGGCGTCCAGGACCGGGCCGAGGGAGGGGTACTTCTCCTTCGTCAGCACCGAGCCGTCGCGGCCGACGGCCTCGATGGGCGGGTTGGCCGACTTCTCCGTGACGAGGGTGTCGTCCTTCTTCAGCTCGGGGTGGACGACGGCGGGTTGCCAGTCGACCAGCGCCCGCCCGGTGGTGAGCCCGCGCACGACCTTCAGCCTGCTGCTGTAGCTCAGTGGCTCGGACTTCCCGTCGAAGGCCACCTTCGCCTTCACCGTGTAGGGCACGGTGGTGCCGGTCGTCGTGCCGGGCGTGATCTTCACGTCGGTGATGTGCGCGTCGTCGCCGAAGGCGGTGAGCAGCTGCCCGGCAGCCGTGTCGTTGTTCGTGTACGACGCCGCCGTCGCGGCCTCGCCCTTCTCCCAGGCCGCGAAGAACTTGGCGGTGGTCTCCTCGACCTCGTCCTTGCCGGGCGGCCCCGACTTCTTCTCCGCGGCCACCCCGCTCGTGCCCCCGTCACCGTTCAGCGCGCTCACGAGGTTGTAGGCGCCGTACCCGGCCCCACCCACCATCACCGCGAACACGCCGCCTATGACAGCGACTTTGACCCCCTTGGCCATCAGGCCGTCCCCTCCCCGTTGAGCCTCCACACGCTCCTTTGAACGTGTTCAGAAAGCTCGATCCCGGGGAGCACTCTACGGGGAAGCGGTTACCACAGGGGCAGGCGTTTTCGATTCTTGACCGAAACGGGAGGTCAGACCCAGGTGTCCAGCCACATCCGCGACCGCCAGTCGTCGATCGGGATGGCCTGGCCCGTGTACAGCGGCCAGAAGTAGATGAAGTTCCAGGCGATCAGCAGGACCAGGACGCCCGCGCCCGTGGCACCCGCGACGCGGCGGGTGTCGGTGGAGCGGGGCGGGCCGATGATCGCGCCGAGGAGCATCGCCACCGCCAGGCACAGGAAGGGCAGGAAGACGACGGCGTAGAAGAAGAAGATCGTGCGCTCCTGGTACATGAACCAGGGCAGGTAGCCGGCCGCGATGCCGCAGGCGATGGCGCCCGCACGCCAGTCGCGGCGGAAGCAGCCAGCGCCACAGGACGTAGAGGAGCGCGAAGCAGGCGACCCACCACAGCAGCGGCGTACCGAGGGCGAGGACCTCGCGGGCGCACTTCTCGCCCGCGTCGGCGGGGCAGCCGTCCTTGCCGGGCGCCGGGGACTCGTAGAAGTACGAGACCGGGCGGCCGAGGACGAGCCAGCTCCACGGGTTGGACTGGTACGTGTGCGGCGAGGACAGGCCGACGTGGAACTCGTACACCTGGTGCTCGTAGTGCCACAGGCTGCGCAGCCAGTCGGGCAGGAAGGTCCAGCTGCCGCCCTTGCCGCTCGGTCGCGGCCCAGTTGCGGAAGTAGCCGCCGGAGCCGTCGGTGGCGGAGAGGATCCAGCCGGTCCAGGACAGGACGTAGGTGACGACGGCGACCGGGACCGTGGCGAGGAACGCGAGGCCCGTGTCGCGCTTGAGGACCGCCGAGTACGGGTGCCGGGCACCGGCGACCCTGCGCGAGCCGACGTCCCACAGCACCGCCATCAGGCAGAACGCGGCCAGGACGTAGAGGCCGTTCCACTTCGTGCCGATGGCCAGGCCCAGCATCAGGCCCGCGCCCCAGCGCCAGGGACGCCACCCCAGACGGGTCGTCTCGGCCGTGTGCCGGTCGGGACGGACCCGGCCGTCCGGCGTCCGACCGGGAGCGCGGCGGCGAGTTCGCTCGCGGGTCCTGTCCCGGTCGACGAGCAGACAGCCGAACGCGGCCAGCACGAAGAACATCAGCACGCCGTCGAGCAGCGCCGTGCGGCTCATCACGAAGTGCAGGCCGTCCACCGCCATCAGCGCGCCCGCCAGGCAGCCCAGGAAGGTGGAGCGGAACAGGCGGCGGCCGATCCGGCACAGCAGCAGCACGCGACAGCGTGCCGAGCAGCGCCGTCATGAACCGCCAGCCGAACGGGTCGAACCCGAACATCAGCTCGCCGAGCCCGATGACGTACTTGCCGACCGGCGGGTGCACCACGTACGCCGCGTCCGTCGGGATCGTGAGGTGCCCGCCGGACGAGAGGAGCAGGTCGTTGGCGTTCTTGTCCCAGTTGACCTCGAACCCGCGGTGGACGAGCGCCCACGCGTCCTTGGCGTAGTACGTCTCGTCGAATATCACCGCCTTGGGGCTGCCCAGGTTCCAGAACCGCAGCATGCCCGCCAGCAGCGTCACCAGCAGCGGACCGACCCAGCCCGACCAGCGACCAGCCGCTCCGCGAGGGCGTGCGGGACGCCGAGCGCCGCCCACAGGCGCGGGCCGGGCTCGGTGTACGGCGGCACCAGCCGGTCACGGACGTCGCCGGCGTCGCTTCTGGGCTGCCCCTGGTAGCCGAAGCGGCGCAGCCGCTGCTGCCAGGACGGCCGCTGCGTCGTGCGGCGCCTGGCCCTGCCGGGTGTCCGTGGAGGACGCGGTACTGGTCACCGCGCCATCGTAGGGAACCGTTCTGTGTGAGTCCCGTGCATGGGCGGTACCGATTGGACGCGTCGCGTTCGTCCCGTCCGCCCCTGGGAGGATGGGAGCGTGACTGGAACCCTCGTACTCGCAGGTACCCCCATCGGCGACGTCGCGGACGCCCCGCCCCGGCTCGCCGAGGAACTGGCCGGAGCCGACGTCGTCGCCGCCGAGGACACGCGGCGGCTGCGCCGGCTGACCCAGGCGCTCGGGCGTCACGCCCAAGGGCCGGGTGGTGTCGTACTTCGAGGGCAACGAGTCCGCCCGCACGCCCGAGCTGGTCGAGGAGCTGGCTCGGCGGCGCGCGGGTGCTGCTGGTCACCGACGCGGGGATGCCGTCGGTGTCCGACCCCGGGTACCGGCTGGTCGCGGCCGCCGTCGAGCGGGACATCACGGGTCACCGCCGTGCCCGGGCCGTCCGCCGTGCTCACCGCGCTCGCGCTGTCCGGGCTGCCCGTCGACCGGTTCTGCTTCGAGGGGTTCCTGCCGCGCAAGGCGGGGGAGCGGCTGTCGCGGCTGCGGGAGGTCGCCGGGGAGCGGCGCACCCTCGTCTACTTCGAGGCCCCGCACCGGCTCGACGACACCCTCGCCGCGATGGCCGAGGTGTTCGGCGCGGAGCGGCGGGCCGCCGTGTGCCGGGAGCTGACCAAGACGTACGAGGAGGTCCGGCGCGGCGGGCTGGGGGAGCTGGCCGCGTGGGCCGCCGAGGGGGTGCGCGGGGAGATCACCGTCGTCGTCGAGGGCGCGCCGGAGAAGGGGCCCGAGGAGCTCGGACGCCGAGGAGCTGGTGCGGCGGGTGCGGGTGCGGGAGGAGGCGGGGGAGCGGCGCAAGGAGGCCATCGCGGCGGTGGCGGCGGAGGCCGGGGTGCCGAAGCGGGAGGTTTTCGACGCGGTGGTGGCGGCGAAGAACGCGGGTGACGGCTTGTGTGTGGCTTGTCGCGCCCACGCGGCGGTGCCGCATATGAGCACAGCCCGCGCGCCCCTAAGGGGCGCTCGCCTCAAGGGGGCGCTAGATACCCTCTGAGCAGGGCGCATGTCGAATGAGCGTGCGCCCCATGCGTGGGCAAAGCAGCGAAGGGTTCGCTGGGGCAAGGAACGCCCAAATCGACGCCAACAGTCGACAGGTCTGCTGCCGTCGGTCCGGCGGAGGAGTCCACTGGGGTGCGGGGACGGAATCGTCCTCACGCCCAGCGGACCAACAGGAGCTGGCATGAGTGAGATCGCAGGGCAGACCGGGCTCCGCGCCGGTGCGACCGCCGTCGTCAACGAGTCGTACTCCTTCGCCTGCATGCGCTGCGGGCACGGCTGGGAGCAGTCGTACGAGATAGAGCACCACACGGACGCCGCGGGCCACGAGTTCGTCCTCTACGTCGCGGACGGCAGAGGTCGTGCCCTCCCCGCTGAGCAGCCCGACCTGCCAGAACTGCGACGGTCACGTCGTGCGGATCATGCGGCCCGGGCGGGTCGAGTCCGCGCGCAACGCGGCGCACCGGCCCCACCGCGTGCCGCCGCCCGCCGGGCCGGTGGAGGCACCGACGGCGGACGCCGAGGCCGAGGAGCAGGCAGCGGCCGAGCAGAACGGGAGCGAGCACCACCACTGGCATCTGTCCGACCTGCTGCACCCCTTCCAGCGCAAGGCGAGCTGACCGTCCGGCTCCCCTGCCGACGCCCGGTCCCCCTTCGGGGAGGGCGTGCCCCTTTCGTAGGATCGGGGCATGCCTTCGAACGACTCCGGCCGGCCGGACAAGAACGCGGCCCCGCCCCTCCCGGAGCCCCTCCGGGTGCCGGTCGCCGACTCCCACACCCACCTGGACATGCAGTCCGGCACGGTCGAGGAGGCGCTGGCGAAGGCGGCGTCGGTCGGAGTGACGACGGTCGTGCAGGTCGGCTGCGACCTCAAGGGCTCGCGGTGGGCGGCCGAGACGGCGGCGCGCGTACGACGCCGTCCACGCGACCGTCGCCCTGCACCCGAACGAGGCGCCGCGCATCGTGCACGGCGACCCCGACGGCTGGTCGCGGCAGGGCGCGCGCGAGCCCGGCGGGCCGGCGGCGCTGGACGACGCGCTCGCCGAGATCGACCGGCTGGCCGCGCTGCCGCAGGTCAAGGGCGTCGGTGAGACGGGCCTCGACTACTTCCGCACCGGGCCCGAGGGCAAGGAGGCGCAGGAGCGGTCCTTCCGCGCCCACATCGAGATCGCCAAGCGGCACGGCAAGGCCCTGGTCATCCACGACCGCGAGGCCCACGCCGACGTCCTGCGCGTCCTGAAGGAGGAGGGCGCCCCCGAGCGGACCGTCTTCCACTGCTACTCCGGCGACGCCGAGATGGCGGAGATCTGCGCGAGCGCGGGCTACTTCATGTCCTTCGCCGGCAACGTCACCTTCAAGAACGCCCAGAACCTGCGGGACGCGGTGGCGGTGGCCCCGCTGGAGCTGCTCCTGGTGGAGACGGACGCGCCCTTCCTCACCCCGGCGCCGTACCGCGGCCGGCCCAACGCCCCCTACCTCGTGCCGATCACGGTGCGGGCCATGGCCGCCGTGCGCGGCATCGACGAGGACACGCTGGCGACGGCCCTCGGCGGCGAACACGGCACGCGCCTTCGGTTACTGACCCCGCCGCCGACCGTCACCGCACGACTGTGCGTAGTCGCGTCGCTTTGGAGAGTGACGACCGCTCCGCTAGGTTCTGGGGGCCCGATCCGGACCCCCTGGACCCCTCCGGCCCCTGGAGCGTGTCGGCGTGAGCAACGCGCAGTACGAGACGTACGAGACGTACGGCCCGGCCTACGCCGCCCCGGTGTACGGCGGCTTCGACGCGCCACCGCGCCGATCTGCACAGCGCCGAGACGCTCGCGTACGGGACGTCCGATCGCGCTACGAGGACACCTACCGGCCCGCTTACGAGGTGCCGACGCCGCCTGCCCGAGGCTGCCCCGTACGAGGGCGTCCCGCGAGCGACGATCCGGCGACCGGCGTGCCGTCGCGCGCGACCTCCGGGCGCGGGGTCCGAGGGCCGGTGCGCGTGCCGGTTCGCGCGCCGCGGCGCGCGCCGGCTCGCATCGCAGGTCCGCGCGCCGGCGCAAGGCGCGGTCCGCCGAGCGCCCGGACAGCTCCATGCGACGGCTGCTCCCGCAGGCCCTGGTCGTCGCCTTCCTCGCGGGCGGCACCACGGCGTTCGTCGCCAAGGACAAGGCGATCGAGCTGAACGTCGACGGCAAGGCCGCGCACGCTGCACACCTTCGCCGACGACGTCACCGAGCTGCTCGACGAGGAGGGCGTCGAGGTCGGCGCCCACGACGTGGTGGCGCCCGGGCCCGGCACGGAGATCAGCCAGCGGCGACGAGGTCGCCGTGCACTACGCCCGCCCCGTGCGGCTCACCCTCGACGGACACCGCCGCGAGGTGTGGACGACGGCGCACACGGTGGAGGGGGCGCTCCGGCAGCTCGGGCGTGCGGCAGGAGGGCGCGTACGTCTCCACCTCGCGCTCCCGGCGCATCGGCCGCGAGGGGCTCGCGCTGGACGTGCGGACCGAGCGCACGGTCACGATCATGGCGGACGGCCGCGCCCGCACCATCCGCACCAACGCGGCGACCGTGCGGGAGGCCGTCGAGCGAGGCCGGGATCACCCTGCGCGGCCAGGACACCACCTCCGTCCCGCAGGGCAGCTTCCCGCGCGACGGGCAGACCGTCACGGTGCTGCGGATCACCGGCGGCAAGGAGGTCCGCGAGGAGCCGATCCCCTTCGAGGTGCGGCGGATCGAGGATCCCGACGCTGTTCCAGGGCACGGAGGTCGTGGAGCGGGCGGGCAGGCCGGCCTGCGGCGGGTCACGTACTCCCTGCGCACCGTCAACGGCGTCAAGCAGAAGCCGCGCCGGATCAGGTCCGAGGTGGTGCGGGAACCGCGCACGCAGGTGGTGAAGGTCGGCACCAAACCGCTGCCGACGTCCGTGCAGGGCGCCGACCACCTGAACTGGCAGGGCCTCGCGGCCTGCGAGTCCGGCGGCCGGCCGGACGCGGTCGACTCGTCGGGCACCTACGGCGGCCTCTACCAGTTCGACACCCAGACCTGGCAGAACCTCGGCGGCAAGGGGCGCCCGCAGGACGCGCCCGGCGGCGGAACAGACGTACCGGGCGAAGAAGCTGTACGTGCGGCGGGGGGCGAGTCCCTGGCCGCACTGCGGGGAGCGGCTGCACGGGTGAGCGTCGGCTACGGGCGTACGATCGCGCCCGGCGGCGCCCCGTACCCTTGTCCCCGTGACGCAGCCCCACCCCCGACGCCCTCCTGGGCCCCGCCGACATCCGCGAGCTCGCGGCAGCCCTCGGCGTGCGCCCCACCAAGCAGCGCGGCCAGAACTTCGTGATCGACGCGAACACCGTCCGCCGTATCGTCCGCACCGCGGAGGTCCGCCCCGACGACGTGGTCGTCGAGGTCGGCCCGGGACTCGGCTCGCTCACGCTCGCGCTGCTGGAGGCCGCCGACCGGGTCACCGCCGTCGAGATCGACGACGTGCTGGCCGCCGCGCTGCCCGCGACCATCGCGGCCCGCATGCCGGAGCGCGCCGACCGGTTCGCGCTGGTCCACTCCGACGCGATGCACGTCACGGAGCTGCCGGGCCCCGCCGCCGACCGCGCTGGTCGCCAACCTCCCCTACAACGTCGCCGTCCCGGTCCTGCTGCACATGCTCGAGACCTTCCCGAGCATCGAACGCACCCTCGTCATGGTGCAGTCGGAGGTCGCCGACCGGCTCGCCGCCGCCGCCCGGCTCCAAGGTGTACGGCGTGCCCTCGGTCAAGGCCAACTGGTACGCCGAGGTCAAGCGGGCCGGGCGCCATCGGGCGCAACGTCTTCTGGCCGGCGCCCGAACGTCGACAGCGGTCTGGTCTCCCTGGTCCGGCGGACCGAGCCGCTCAAGACGACGGCCTCCACGGCGCGAGGTCTTCGCCGTCGTCGACGCCGCCTTCGCCCAGCGCCGCAAGACGCTGCGGGCCGCGCTCGCCGGCTGGGCCGGGTCCGCCGCCGCCGCCGAGGCGGCCCTCGTCGCCGCCGGGGTCTCTCCGCAGGCGCGCGGCGAGTCCCTGACCGTCGAAGAGTTCGCGCGTATCGCCGAGCACAAGGCGAACCAGGCAGCCAGGAGAAGGAGCCCAGCGTGAGCGTCACGGTCCGCGTCCCGGCCAAGGTCAACGTCCAGCTCGCGGTGGGCGCCGCCCGCCCCGACGGCTTCCACGACCTGGCCAACGTCTTCCTCGCGGTCGGCCTGTACGACGAGGTCACCGTCACCCCGGCCGACGAACTCCGCGTCACCTGCGAGGGCCCGGACGCCGACCAGGTCCCCCTGGACCGTACGAACCTGGCGGCGCGCGCCGCGCTCGCGCTCGCCGAGCGCTACGGCCGCAGCCCCGACGTGCACCTCCACATCGCCAAGGACATCCCCGTCGCCGGCGGCATGGCGGGCGGCAGCGCGGACGGCGCCGGCGCGCTGGTGGCCTGCGACGCGCTGTGGGGGACCGGCGCCTCCCGCGACGAACTCCTCGACATCTGCGCCGAGTTGGGCAGCGACGTGCCGTTCAGCCTGGTCGGCGGCGCGGCCCTCGGCATCGGGCGGGGCGAGCAGCTGACGCCCCTGGAGGTCGGCGGCGCCTTCCACTGGGTGTTCGCCATGGCCGAGCGGGGCCTGTCCACCCCGGCCGTCTTCCGCGAGTTCGACCGGCTCGGCGAGGGCACGGACATCCCCGAGCCCGTCGCCTCGAGGAACTCCTCGCCGCCCTCGCCAAGGGCGACCCGGACGCGCTCGCCGCCGCCGTCTCCAACGACCTCCAGCCCGCCGCCCTCTCCCTCTTCCCGGAACTCGCCGACACCCTGGCCGCCGGCCGCGCCGCGGGCGCCCTCGACCGCGCTGGTCTCCGGCTCCGGCCCGACCACGGCGTTCCTCGTCCGCGACCCGGAGTCGGCGGCCGCGGTGGCACAGGCGCTGCGTGTCGTCCGGCACCTGCCGGACGGTGCGGACGGCGTCGGGGCCGACTCCTGGGGCGACGGTCGCCGGGCGTTAATCGCGTGCCCCGGTCGCTGCCGGGCGCTTAGGCTCCCCCGGTTGTCGACAGGGGAGCACACACGTGGAGGAGCTGGTCGCGGCCGTACGACGCGGAGACGCGGACGAGGTCAGGGCCCTGCTGGAGTCCGGGGCCGACCCCGACACCCTCGACGGAACCGACGGCCTGCCGGTCCTCTGTCTCGCCGTGGCGGCGTACGACGAACCCGTCGCCGAGGCGCTGCTCCAGGGTGGCGCCGACCCGCTGCGCCGGCTGCCCGACGGGACCACTGCGCTGCTGCGGGCGGTGGACGGCGGCTCGTGCGTGATGACCGATGCGCTCGGCGGCACCGCGTACCGCATCCCGCTCCCGGACCGCGAGGAACTGCTGGCCCGTGCCCGGCGCCTGGCCGAGGAGGGCGCGGAGGCGGAACTGCGGCGCAGGACCGGCCGCACGGGACCGGTCGAGCGGGTCCGGGTCGAGGACGGCGAGATCGGCTGGTGGTGTGAAGGGCTGACGCTCGACGGGCTGACCGTGCGCGACGAGCACCTGGCGATCCTCACCTCCCTGGAGGTGCGCTACGGGATCCGTACCCCCTTCGACGAACTGGTCGACGCGTGCCCTCGCCCGTCCCGACTGTGGATCACGTCGTCTGGTCGCAGGTCGTGTTCACGCTCGGCCGCCGGTTGGACGAGGAGACCTGGCAGTGGAGCAGGGACCTGCTCAACCACCCCGACCGACTGCACCGCCTCCTCGCCGCCGAGTCTGCTGCTGGTCCTGATCCTCGGGGACTTCGTCACGGGAGGTGACCCGTTCCGGGACCGGGGCAGGCAGCTCGTGCCCTGGGCCGAACAGGAGCGGGACCCGGAGGTGCTGGCGGTCGTCCTCCAGGCGATGACCCACGACCGCGCCCCGGAGATCGAGGCCGTAGGTCTGACCTACGTCACACATCCGGACCCGAGGGTGCGCGCCCTGGTGCCGGAGACCCTGGATCAGTCCGAGGACGGCCGGGCTCCGGCCCGCCCCGAGAGCCTTGCCACGGTGCTCACCCTGGCCCGCGACGAGGACCCCGGCGTACGCGAGGCGGTGTGCCGCCGGCTCGCGCACTACCGGGGGCCCGAGCCGGAGGCGGCGGACGCGCTGGTCGCGCTCACCCATGACGAGACGCAGCGGATCCGCATCTGCGCCGTGTCCGGCCTGGCCTGGCGTGACGACCCGCGCTGTGTGGAGGCCGAGCACCGGATCGGCCCCGTGGACGAGGAGCTGCGGCAGGACGAGATGCTGATGGACGTGTGGCGGTACCAGCGCCGCCAGGAGGCCGCCGAGCCCTCCTGAACACCCCGGCCGGAAGACCCCGCCGCCCGACTACCCTGGAGGGTCGATCCATCCCCCTTGGCAGGAGAGTAATGGCCGTCAATCTGGTCAATGTCGAGAACGTCAGCAAGGTGTACGGCACCCGCGCCCTGCTCGACGGCGTCTCCCTCGGCGTCTCCGAAGGGGACCGCATCGGTGTCGTCGGCCGCAACGGCGACGGCAAGACCACCCTGATCCGGATGCTCGCCAAGCAGGAGGAGGCCGACACCGGCCGCGTCACGCACTCCGGCGGGCTGCGCATGCGGCGTGCTCACCCAGCACGACTCCCTCGACCCCGAGGCGACCGTCCGCCACGAGGTCATCGGCGACATGGCCGACCACGAGTGGGCCGGCGACGCCAAGGTCAGGGACGTGCTGACCGGCCTGTTCGGCGGGCTCGACCTGCCGGGGTTCCCCGCAGGGCCTCGACACCGTCATCGGCCCGCTGTCCGGCGGCGAGCGGCGCCGGATCGCGCTCGCCAAGCTGCTCATCGAGGAGCAGGACCTGCTCGTCCTCGACGAGCCCACCAACCACCTCGACGTCGAGGGCATCGCCTGGCTGGCCCGGCACCTGCGCGAGCGCCGGTCCGCGCTCGTGTGCGTCACCCACGACCGGTGGTTCCTCGACCAGGTCTGCACCCGCATGTGGGACGTCCAGCGCGGCGACGTCTACGAGTACGAGGGCGGCTACTCCGACTACGTCTTCGCCCGCGCCGAGCGCGAGCGCATCGCCGCCACCGAGGAGGTCAAGCGGCAGAACCTCGTCCGCAAGGAGCTGGCCTGGCTGCGGCGCGGTGCGCCCGCCCGTACGTCCAAGCCGCGCTTCCGCGTCGAGGCCGCCAACGAGCTCATCAAGGACGTGCCGCCGCCCCGCGACAGCAGCGAGCTGATGAAGTTCGCCTCCTCCCGGCTCGGGCAAGACCGTCTTCGACCTGGAGGACGTCACCGTCCAGGCCGGCCCCAAGGTGCTGCTCAAGCACGTCACCTGGCAGCTCGGCCCCGGCGACCGGATCGGCCTCGTCGGCGTCAACGGCGCCGGCAAGACCTCCCTGCTGCGGGCCATGGCCGAGGCGGCGCGCACCGAGGGCGAGGCGCAGCCCGTCGGCGGGCGGGTCGCGCGTCGGCAAGACCGTCAAGCTCGCCTACCTCTCCCAGGAGGTCGCCGAACTCGACCCGAGCCACGCGGGTGCTGGAGGCCGTGCAGCAGGTGCGCGAGCGCGTCGACCTCGGCAAGGGGCGCGAGATGACCGCCGGGCAGCTGTGCGAGACGTTCGGCTTCACCAAGGAGAAGCAGTGGACGCCGGTCGGCGACCTGTCCGGCGGTGAGCGCCGCAGGCTCCAGCTGCTGCGCCTGCTCATGGACGAGCCCAACGTCCTCTTCCTCGACGAGCCCACCAACGACCTCGACATCGAGACCCTGACCCAGCTGGAGGACGTCCTCGACGGCTGGCCCGGCTCGATGATCGTCATCTCCCACGACCGGTTCTTCGTCGAGCGCACCACCGACCGGGTCTTCGCCCTGCTCGGCGACGGCGCCCTGCGGATGCTGCCGCGCGGCATCGACGAGTACCTGGAGCGGCGCCAGCGCATGGAGGAGGCCGCCGCCGCCGCGGCGCCCGCCGCCGCGCGCGCCGCAGACGGCCGCCCCGGAGAAGAGCGCCGCCGACCAGCGCGCCGCCAAGAAGGAACTCCAGAAGATCGAGCGGCAGCTCGACAAGGTCTCCGAGAAGGAGACCAAGCTGCACGCCCAGATCGCCGAGAACGCCACGGACTTCGCGAAGGTGGCCGAACTCGACGCCGAGCTGCGCGGACGTTGGCCGGTCAGCGCGAGGAGCTGGAGCTGCGCTGGCTGGAACTCGCCGAGGACGCGTGAAGGGCGCGTGAAGGCGCATAACGGCGGCATCACGGGCCGGTCTCCCTTGGGAACAGGGGGGATGCGGCCCGGTGCGCTGTCGGTGCCTGGTGATAGAAAGAGTCGTCTTGAGAACTGTCTGTGAACCGACTCTGGGCGTCATCGCGTACCTCAGGGCGTGGCTAAAAATCAGTGATCGAACGGGGGAACCGCTGATGACCAGCCGCCCAGTCAGCCGCCGCACGGGTGGCTTCGGCGCACCGCAGGACCAGCCGCCGCAGGGCGGTGGCTACGGGGCCGCCGCAGACCCCGCCGCCGCCCCAGGGCCCGCCCCAGACGCCGCCGCCCCCGCAGGGCCCGCCGCAGCCGGCGCCTACGGCTACCCGCAGCAGCCGCCCGCAGCCAGCCGGGCCCGTACCGGGCAGCCGGGCCCGTACAACTCCGGCCCCTACGGCCAGCCGCAGCAGCCGGGCCCGTACGGCCAGCCCGGCTACGGCTACCCGCAGCAGCCGCAGTACCCCGGCGCGCCCGGCACCCCGCCCGGCGCGGCTCGAGCAACCCCTTCAAGGGCAAGCCCGCCCTCGATCATCGGTGCCGCGGTCGCCGCGCTGCTCGTCGTCGGCGGCACCGTGTGGGCGGTCACCGGCGGCGGCGACGGCAAGCGACGAAGAAGCCGGTCGCCCAGCAGAGCGACGACGCCAAGCCTCCGGCTCCCGACCGCCCCGGTCAACCCCGGCGACGGCGGCGGCGACGGCGGCGAGGACCCGGAGAACCTCAACGAGGGCCGCCAGGCCGGCGAGTCGAAGGTCCTCTGGTACAAGGAGGCGCCCGACGCCCCCGGTTCCGGCGCCGACGCCCCCGGCATGTGGATCACCGACAAGACCGCGGTGAAGGCGGCGTACAAGCAGGTCTTCGCCTACAACGTCGGCGACGGCAAGCCCGACCTGGGACCCGATCACCTTCCCGCAGAAGATCTGCGCGGTCACCCCGCAGAAGACGGCCGACGACAAGATCGTCGTCGCGTACATGAGCGGCAGCAGCGACCGCGCCAAGTGCAACCAGCTCCAGGAGATCGACCTCGACACCGGCGAGAAGGGCTGGAAGGAGCGAGGTCGCCGACGGCGCGCTGTTCGACTGCACGCTCTCCGTCGAACTGTCCATCACCGGCAAGACGCTGATGGTGGGCCGCTCCCAGTCCGGCACGGCGTACGACGTCACCAGCGGCGACAAGCTGTTCGACAAGAAGAAGTACGGCGACGCCTGCTTCCCCGCCGCGTTCGCCGGCGGCGAGAAGCTGATCCCGTCGCCTCCTGCGGCGCCGGCGGCGACAAGGAGCACGACGAGGTCCAGGAGCTCGACCCGACGACCGGCAAGGCCAAGTGGACCCAGCCGTTCGACAAGGGCTGGCGGGTCGCGCGCGTCTACTCCGTCGACCCGCTGGTCGTCTACAGCACCAACGAGGACAAGAAGGCCTGGAACATCTCCACCTTCACCGCCGGCGGCAAGTTCCGCTCGCAGGTCGGCGTCGACGAGGACTTCGCCCCCGAGTGCGGCTGGGCCATCCTCGAGCGCGACCTCCAGGGCTGCCAGGGCGTCGCCGTCGACGCCAACACGCTCTACCTGCCGACCGAGGCCACCACCGGCGCCAACGAGATCGTCGCGATCAACCTCGCCAACGGCAAGGAGAAGTGGCGCGTGAAGTCCCCGCGGACGAGTCGATGATGCCGCTGAAGGTCGAGGGCGGCAAGCTCATCGCCTACGTGCAGCCGTCGTACGACGCGGGCGGCCAGGTCGTGTCCATCCCGACCGGCGGCAGCAGCCACCAGCCGGCCAAGCTGCTGCAGAACCCGCGAGGGCGCCGCGGACATCGAGAACGGCTTCTTCTCCAAGGACATCGACTGGGTCGACGGGCGCTTCTACATCTCCACCACCCGGCTGAGCGGAAACGACGACGTCGAAGGAGAAGTTGATGCTCGCCTACGGCAAGTGACTCTTCCTCGCCGCGCTCTCCGCTCCGTCCCCGTCGTCCGTCCCCTTCCCCGAGGTACCCACGCCATGACCCAGCCGCCGCCCCCGCCGCCGCACCAGCCGCCCAGCCGCCGGCGGGCGGCTCGGCCCGCCGCAGGACCAGCCGCCCCAGCAGCCGGGGTACGGCTATCCGCAGCGCCCCGCAGACGCCGCCGCAGACGCCTGCCGCAGGCGCCCGCCGGCTCCGCCGACCCCGCCGGCGGGACCGCCGCAGGCCCCGCCGACGCCTACAGGCTACTCCGCGGTCAGCACCCCGGCCGCAGCCCGCAGCCGCCGGGCTACGGCTACCCCGGTCAGCAGCGGCCGTCGGGCAGCCGGGGCCCGTACGGCCAGCAGCCGGGTCAGCCGGGGTACGGGCAGCCGGGTACGGGCAGCAGCCCGGTTACGGCTATCCGCAGCAGACCGTGCCGCATCGCAGCCCGCAGCCGGGCGAGCCGGGCGGCGGCAAGAAGTTCAACGCGCAGCTGGCCGATCATCGTCGCGGCCGTCGTGGCGATCGCGCTGATCATCGGCGGCGGCGTCTGGTACGCCTCGTCCGGCGACGAGCGGCAGGCAAGGACGACACCGCCAGCTCCAGCGGCGGCACCGGCGGCAAGGACGACGACGAACGGCGGCACCGAGCCTCCGGCGGCAAGGAGAAGGTGCCGGCCGACCCCAGCGCCAAGGTCCTCTTCCAGGTCCCGGCGCCCGAGGTCGAAGAACGACAGCACCGTCGTCGTCTCCGGCTCGTGGCTCACCGACAAGGCGTACGCCAAGAGCGGCATCGCCGAGATCGTCGGCTACGACCCCGACAAGGGCAGCAAGCAGTGGACGATCCCGCTCGCCGGCCCGGTCTGCCAGGCCAGCCAGCCACGTCACCGACGACAACCAGACGGCGATCGTCTACCAGCCCGCGATGCCGACCAAGGCCGAGCCCTCGCACGGGCTGCAGCCAGGTCGCCGCTGATCGACCTCGACGCCGGCAAGAAGCTGTGGACCAAGACCGTCAAGACCGGTGACCAGCCGATCAGCTTCGACAACGTCACGTCAGCGGCGAACACCGTCGCCGTCGGCAGCACCAGCGGCGGCGCCGCCTTCGACATCGCTCCGGCAAGCTCCTGTGGAGCCCGAAGCCGAGCGACTCCTGCTACGACGCCGGGTACGGCGGCGGCGAGAAGCTGGTCGCGGTGCGCAAGTGCGGCTCCTACGACCAGCGCGCAGCTGCACATCCAGACCATCGACCCGAAGTCCGGGAAGGTGATCTCCGAGTACAAGATGGCCGAGGGCATCGAGTACGCCAGCATCGTGTCGACCGACCCGCTGGTCGTGGCCGCCGACGTCGGCGACTCCGCGGGCGACGGCAGCGGCATCTCGGACTTCTTCTCCATCGACAACAAGACCGGCAAGCTGCGCACCCGCATCTCCGTGCCGGGCGAGCAGTTCGCGGCCCGCTGCGACGGCATCACCCGATCGAGGACTGCAACCGGCTCGCCGTCGGCAAGGACCGGCTGTACCTGCCGACCGAGGAGCACGACGGCAGCCGGCGAGTACAGCCAGACCAACGAGATCGTCGCCTTCGACCTCGCCACCGGCAAGCAGACCGGCCAGCGGGCCGACGCGGGCGACGGCTACACGATCTCGCCGCTGCGCATGGACGGCGGCAACCTGATCGCGTACAAGCGGCCGCCGTACGACAAGGGCGGGCAGATCGTCAGCATCGACGGCGGGCAGCTTCAAGCAGACGAAGCTGCTGGAGAACCCGGCGACGGACGCGGTGCGCGACGTGGAGACCAGCATGTCGCCGGACTACTCCGAGTTCCTGCTACCCGCAGGGGCATCTGTACATGTCGCAAGGTGTACGCGAGCAAGCGGTCCGCGGCGCGACGAGAAGGAGTACCTGGCGGTCGCCTTCGGTACGGCGCTGATCGTCCGGCGATCGCCTGCTCGATGCGTCTCGGTGATCGACTGATGTGCTCTTCGGCCCCGTCCCTGTTCAGGGGCGGGGCCGTTCGCGTTTGGCTCAGTCGACCTCGTATCGGGGAGGAATTCGGCGATCCGGGGCGATTCTCGCCGGTAGGGGAGCGCAACGTCGAACAAGCGTGTAGCTTCCGGGGGCATGAAGGCGGGGGAGCCGGGGGGCTTCCATCGGGGGGACTGGGGTGACTGGGGGGTTGCTCGATGGGAGTGCGGCTCATGGTGGTCGACGACCACCGACTGCTGGCCGAGGCGCTGGCCTCGGCGCTGAAGCTGCGGGGGCACCGGGTGCTGGCCGCGGCGGCGCCGGCCGCGGGGGCGGCGGAGCTGGTGATCACGCGGGCGCCGGAGGTGTGCCTGCTGGGGACGGCGACGCCGGCGGAGCCGGGGATCTTCGATCCGGTGGTGAGGATCAAGCGGGAGCGGCCGCAGGTGGCGGTGCTGGTGCTGGGGCCGGTGCCGAGCCCGCGGGGGATCGCGGCGGCGTTCGCGGCGGGGGCGTCCGGGTACGTCCGGCATGACGAGCGCATAGAGGGTGTCGAGCGGGCGATCATGAAGGCGCGGGCCGGGGAGGCGGCGGTGGCGCCGCAGCTGTTGCAGGGCGCGTTCAGCGAGCTGCTGAACCCGGCGGCCCAACCGGACGACGAGGGCCAGCGGTTGCTGCAGATGCTCACGCCGAGGGAGGTGGAGGTCCTGGTCCGCGTCGCCGACGGCGAGGACACCCGCCTGATCGCGGCGGGCATGGGCATCGCACCGTCCACGGCGCGCACGCATGTCCAGCGGGTGCTGATGAAACTGGGCGTCGGCTCCCGGCTGGAGGCGGCGGCGCTGGCGGCGCGGACGGGGTTGCTGGACCGGGCGGGGCCGTGCGGCGGAGCGGGGTGCGGCGGCGGTGTGGCCGGTCCGGTGGGGGTGCGGGTAGCGCCTGCGTGCGTGTGGGTCGGGGCCGCGCCGAGGGGTGTCCGTCCTCGGAACGGCGCGATCGGTCGGCCGAGTGCCTGTGTTGACGCGCCAACCGCTGCGGGCGGACACCCCCGACACGGCCCCTTCTCGCCGTAGCCGGCTCGTCCCGCTCAGCTGCGGGCATCGTGCCGCTGGGGCGGCACGGGTGGGCGTACGGCCCCCGCTACGCCGGGCCGAGTCACCCCCTCGGAGCTCGACGCCGGGCCCGGACCACCCGGCGTCGGGGCAGAGGCGTCACCTCGGTCGTCCTCCACGGCGGGGGGGCGGCGCCGTGGGCCGAGCTTCAGCCAGGCCAGGAAGAACAGGCCGAGGAGCAGCATGCCCAGCCCGGTCCAGAGGTTGATGTTGACGCCCTCCGCCTTGTCGATGTCGGCGTCGGACGCCGTGAACCCCGCGATCGTGACGATGACGCCGTAGACCACGAACAGCCCGCCGATGATGCGCCGGATGTCGAACAGCCGCGCGGCCGTCGCCGGACTTGCCCTGCAGCTCGGTGACTTCCCGCTGCACGTCCTTCTCGGAGTAGGAACTCGGACATACTCTTCAACTCCTCTCCGCGGTCAGAACGAGAACGGGATGTAGCAGGCCGCGGCCAGGACGATCGCGCCCCAGCCCAGCAGCGCCGGCTTGCGGTACCAGGCGTCGTCGCCCGCGCGCCGGCGGCTCGGCCATGCCGGGCGACGTCGTGCCGTAGACCAGCCCCTGCAGTTCCTCGGCCGGCTTCGGCGCGGTGAAGAGCGACACGGCCACCATGACGACCGCGCCGGCGACGAAGCCCGCGATCGCGGAGACGAAGTTGGCGCCCTGGTCGGAGGGGATGTCGATGATGCCCTGCTTGTAGATGACGAAGTAGTTGACCATCGCGGCGGTGGTGCCCGCGAGCAGGCCCCAGAAGCCCGACTTCATCGACGCCCGCTTCCAGAACATGCCGATGATGAAGACGACGAACATCGGCACGTTGAAGAAGGAGAACAGCGTCTGGAGGTAGCTCATGATGTTGGAGAAGGACGACGCCAGGAACGCCGTGCCGATCGAGGCCAGGACGCCGATCGCGGTGATGAGGCGGCCGAAGCGTACGTAGTACTCGTCCTCCCGGTCCCTGACGACGTACTTCGCCCAGATGTCGGTCGTGAACACCGTGTTGAACGAGGACACGTTCGCCGCCATGCCCGCCATGAACGCCGCCAGCAGGCCGGTCACGGCGATGCCCAGCACGCCGTTGGGCAGCAGCTGCTGCATCAGGTACGGGATCGCGTCGTTGTACTGGAGGTCGGAGCCGGAGGTGCCGATCCTGGGGACCAGGACGGCGGCGACCAGGCCCGGGATCATCACCAGGAACACGATGAAGATCTTCGGGAACGCGGCGATCAGCGGGCGTGCGCTGGGCCGCCGAGAGGTTCTTCGCGGACAGGGCGCGCTGCACCTCGGCGAAGTTCGTCGTCCAGTAGCCGAAGGAGAGGACGAAGCCGAGGCCCAGGACGATCGTCAGCCAGTTCGCGCCCAGCGGGTTGGCGCTGCCGATGCCCGTGCCGCCCCAGGACGTCATGAAGTCGGCGCCGTGGCTCTTGGTGAGGGAGTCGGACAGACCGTCCCAGCCGCCGACCTTCTTCAGGCCGAGGACGGTGATCGGGATGAGCGCGGCCAGGATCACGAAGAACTGGAGGACCTCGTTGTAGATCGCCGAGGACAGACCGCCGAGGGTGATGTAGGCGAGGACGAAGAAGCCGGCGACGACGATGGCCACCCACTGCGGCCAGCCCAGCAGCGCCTCGACGACGATGGCCAGGGCGTAGAGGTTGACGCCGGCGATGAGGATGGCGGCGCAGGCGAAGAGGACCGAGCTGAGCAGGTGCGCCGCCTTGTCGAAGCGCAGGAGCAGGAACTCGGGGACCGAGCGGACCTTGGAGCCGTAGTAGAAGGGCATCATCACCAGGCCGAGGAAGACCATGGCCGGGATGGCGCCGATCCAGTACCAGTGGGTCGTGTAGACGCCGTACTGCGCGCTGTTGGCGGCCATGCCCAGGATCTCGGTGGCGCCCAGGTTGGCGGCGATGAAGGCGAGTCCGGTGACCCAGGCGGGCAGGGAACGGCCGGAGAGGAAGAAGTCGAGACTGGTCTTCACCGAGCGGCGGGCGGCGAAGCCGATGCCGAGGACGACGACGAAGTAGATGCCGAGGATCGTGTAGTCGAGCCAGTTCGTGGGGAGTCGCAGCTCGGCTGACAGATATGTGGGGGTCTGCATGAGCCCTCGCTTCGTTGCGCGAACCGATACGGCGCGGAATCTACGCCTCCGCGTTCAGTGATTGAACACGTCTGCTGATGCTCTTTGTTTGATTGTGATGTTGACGATTGTGGAGGGTTGTGTTTTAATATGTTGGGTTATGTTTGAGAGGGGCTCAGAGGAGTCCGGCGTGAAGAAGACCTCGACCCGGCTGGCCGACGGTCGCGAGCTCATCTACTACGACCTGCGTGACGACAGCGTGCGCGACGCGGTCGACCGCCGCCCGCTGGACCGCACGGTCACCACGTCCGAGATCCGCCGCGACCCCCTGCTCGGCGACTCCGTCGCCATCGCCTCGCACCGCCAGGGCCGCACCTACCACCCGCCGGCCGACGAGTGCCCCCTGTGCCCCTCCGAGGGCGACCGGCTGAGCGAGATCCCGGACTCGTCGTACGACGTCGTCGTCTTCGAGAACCGCTTCCCCTCGCTGGCCGGCGACTCGGGCCGCTGCGAGGTCGTCTGCTTCACCTCCGACCACAACGCGTCCTTCGCCGACCTCACCGAGGAGCAGGCGCGGCCTGGTGCTGGAGGCATGGACGGACCGCACGTCGGAGCTGTCCCATCTGCCCTCCGTGGAGCAGGTCTTCTGCTTCGAGAACCGGGGCGCCGAGATCGGCGTGACCCTCGGTCACCCGCACGGGCAGATCTACGCCTACCCCTTCACCACCCCCCGCACCGCGCTGATGCTCCGCTCCGTCGCGGCCCACAAGGAGATGACGGGCGGGGAGAACCTCTTCGACGCCGTCCTGGAGCGTGAACTCGCCGACGAGCGGGTCGTCCTGGAGGGTGAAAACTGGGTGGCGTTCGTGCCGTACGCGGCGCACTGGCCGTACGAGGTCCACCTGTACCCCAAGCGCCGGGTGCCCGACCTGCTCGGCCTGGACGAGGCCGCGCGCACAGAGTTCCCCAAGGTTTATCTGGAACTCTTGAGGCGCTTCGACCGGATCTTCGGTGAGGGCGAGCCTCCGACGCCGTACATCGCGGCCTGGCACCAGGCACCGTTCGGCGCGCTGGAGGAGTTCGACGGGATCGTGCGTGAGCGACTTCGCGCTTCACCTCGAGCTTTTCACCATCCGCCGCACTTCCGGCAAGCTGAAGTTTCTCGCGGGTTCCGAGTCCGGCATGAACGTGTTCATCAACGACGTGCCGCCGGAGCGCGCGGCCGAGCGACTGCGAGAGGTAGCGAGTTCATGAGCGGGAAGTACCTGGTGACGGGTGGCGCGGGTTACGTCGGCAGCGTGGTCGCCCAGCACCTGCTGGAGGCGGGTCACGAGGTCGTCGTCCTCGACAACCTCTCCACGGGCTTCCGTGAGGGCGTTCCGGCGGGTGCCCGCTTCATCGAGGGCGACATCCGCGACGCCGCCAAATGGCTGGACTCCTCCTTCGACGGCGTGCTGCACTTCGCCGCGTTCTCGCAGGTCGGCGAGTCGGTCGTCAAGCCGGAGAAGTACTGGGACAACAACGTCGGCGGCACCATGGCCCTGCTGGCGGCGATGCGCGATGCGGGCGTGGCCAAGCTCGTCTTCTCCTCCACGGCGGCGACGTACGGCGAGCCGGAGCAGGTCCCGATCGTCGAGTCGGCGCCCACCTCCCCGACCAACCCGTACGGCGCCTCGAAGCTCGCGGTCGACCACATGATCACCGGCGAGGCGGCGGCGCACGGCCTGGGCGCGGTCTCGCTGCGCTACTTCAACGTGGCGGGCGCCTACGGCGAGTACGGCGAGCGCCACGACCCCGAGTCCCACCTGATCCCGCTCGTCCTCCAGGTCGCCCAGGGCAGGCGCGAGGCGATCTCCGTCTTCGGCGACGACTACCCGACGCCGGACGGCACCTGCGTGCGCGACTACATCCACGTCGCGGACCTCGCCGAGGCCCACCTGCTGGCCCTGGAGGCGGCCACCTCCGGCGAGCACCTCATCTGCAACCTCGGCAACGGCAACGGCTTCTCGGTCCGCGAGGTCATCGAGACGGTCCGCCGCGTGACCGGCCACCCGATCCCGGAAGTGGTCGCCCCCCGCCGGGGCGGCGACCCGGCGGTCCTGGTGGCCTCGGCCGCCACGGCCCGCGAGAAGCTGGGCTGGAACCCGTCCCGCGCGGACCTCGCGGGGATCGTCGCGGACGCGTGGGACTTCGCGCAGCGGCGCGGCAACTAGAAGGTACGAAAGGTCAGGGGTCAGGGCATGAGCGAGGCTGTGGCGGAGACGGTCGCCGCACGGTTCAGCGAGCTGTACGGCGCCGAGCCGCAAGGGGTATGGGCGGCACCGGGCCGCGTCAACCTCATCGGCGAGCACACCGACTACAACGACGGCTTCGTCATGCCGTTCGCCCTGCCGCACACCGCGGTCGCGGCGGTGTCACGCCGCGACGGACGGCGTCCTGCGCCTGCACTCGGCGGACGTCGAGGGCGGAGTCGTCGAGCTGCGGCTCGACGACCTGGCCCCCGAGTCGGACAAGAACTGGACGGCGTACCCGGCGGGCGTGGTCTGGGCGCTGCGCGAGGCCGGCCACGCGGTCACGGGCGCGGACATCCACCTGTCCTCCACGGTCCCGTCGGGCGCGGGCCTGTCGTCGTCGGCGGCGCTGGAGGTGGTCGTCGCGCTGGCGCTGAACGACCTGTACGCACTTGGCCTGCGAGGCTGGCAGCTGGCCCGCCTCTGCCAGCGCGCGGAGAACGTCTACGTCGGCGCCCCGGTCGGCATCATGGACCAGACGGCGTCGGCCTGCTGCGAGGCCGGCCACGCCCTCTTCCTCGACACCCGCGACCTCTCCCAGAAGCAGATCCCCTTCGACCTGGCGGCCGAGGGCATGCGCCTCCTCGTGGTCGACACGCAGGTCAAGCACTCCCACAGCGAGGGCGAGTACGGCAAGCGCCGCGCGGGCTGCGAGAAGGGCGCGGCCCTGCTGGGCGTCGAACGCGCTGCGGGACGTCGCCTACGAGGACCTGGACGCCGCCCTGGCCCGCCTCGGCGACGAGGAGGAGGTCCGCCGCCTGGTCCGCCACATCGTCACGGAGAACGGGCGGGTCGAACGGGTGGTGTCGCTGCTGGAGTCGGGCGACGACACCCGCGCCATCGGCCCGGTCCTGGTCGAGGGCCACGCCTCCCTCCGCGACGACTTCCGCATCTCCTGCCCCGAACTCGACCTGGTCGTCGACACGGCCCTCGCCTCCGGCGCCCTGGGCGCCCGCATGACCGGCGGCGGCTTCGGCGGCTCGGCGATCGTCCTCGCGGAGGAGACGGACGTCGACGCGATCACCAAGACGGTGACGGAGGCCTTCGCGGCGGCGGGCTTCACGGCACCCCGGGTCTTCGAGGCGGTGCCTTCGGCGGGGGCGCGCCGCCTGCGCTGACCTCTTCACACGAAGATCGGGCGCCCTTCCTCTCCGATGAGGGCGCCCGGCTCGTCTTCAGGAACTTCAGCGGTTGACGGCCTGGTACTCCTGGACCGGCACCTCGGTGGTGGTGGCGAAGGTGCCGTTGGGCAGGTCGCCACCCGTGCCGCCCGAGCCTTCCCAGGAGATCTCCCAGGTGAGAGTCGCCTCGAGAGCGTAGGAGCCGTCTCCCGACGACCGCAGGTACCGCACACCGCACGGAGGGGTCAGCTCCGCCTTGCCCCTGGCGTACGGCTCGCCGATCGAACCGTCGTCGTTGACCTCGCACTCGCCGGACGCCGGCAGGCTCTCCGCGTCCTCCGTTCCCGGTTCGATGTGCAGGCTTGCGGCAGTTGCGTCCACTCCGAGGATGAACAGCGCGGAGGTGGGACCGCGAGCGCTACGCGACGCGTCACGGCTGGTTTGAGGTCCTTGACGTTCGCGTTGCTCTCGTCCACGCAGTCCGTCACCGCCGCTGACGTCTTGTCGAACACCGTCACCTGACGATCGAAGTAGCGCAGGGTGCCGGCCCAACTGGTCTTCCTGGCGATGCTGTCCTTCGCGTAGTTGTAGACGCCTGCCAGCGCGCTGTCCGTGTAGTCGGCGAGGATGGTGTCCTTCTGGGGGTCTCCGGTCTGCCTGTCCTCGAAGACGTTCCTCATGTCACCACGCAGCTTGACGATGTGGGGGGATAACTCAAGCGAACCAACGCTGTCCGGGGGCCCGAATCACGACACCACCGAAGGCGATGACACCCTTCGCCACTGCATGCTTCGGTGCCGGGTCCCCGGTCGGGCCACTGATTACTCTTTGTGATGACGTGAGCCGAATCCGGCGGCTACCGTGAGGATGCAGGCCCCAGAATCCCGCCCATGGGAGGAACTATGACCGCCGAGCCGACTGCCGAACGCGGCTGCCGCTGGCCGGTGCCGCCCCGGGACGGATACACCGTGGACGACCTGCTCACGTTGCCCGACCTCCCGCCGCACACCGAGCTGATCGACGGGAGCCTGGTTTTCGTGAGTCAGCAGCGGTATTTCCACAGCACCATGATCGATCTGCTGGTGACCGGTCTGCGCTGCACAGCACCCAAGGACGTGAAGGTCGTCCGAGAGATGACCGTCGTCCTGGACAGCCGCAATGGTCCTGAGCCGGACATCGCCGTCGTGCATGCCCAGGCAGTAACCGGCGGGGAACAGACCCGGTTCCAGGCCAAGGATGTCCTCCTCGCCGTCGAAGTCGTCTCCCCGGACTCCGTAGCCCGCGACAGGGACACCAAGCCCCACAAGTACGCCGCCGCCGGCATCCTCCACTTCTGGCTGGTCGAGACGAGCGGTGCGAACCAGCAGCCTGTGGTGCGGAGCTACGAACTCGACCCCGTATCCAAGACGTACGCGCCGACCGGCACCCATCGCGACCTGCTCAAGCTCGGCGTGCCGTTCGACATCAACATCGACATCACGTCGGACGCGCTGGACGCACTCTGATCCCGCGGCTCAGCCCAGCCGCTTCGTCAACGCGTACTCCGTGATCCCCGGCGGATAGTCCGGGATCACGCACACCACCTCGTACCCCTGCTTCTCGTAGAACCGCGGCGCCTGGAACTCCCATGTCTCCAGGCGGGCCGCGCGGCACCCGCGTTGCTCGGACGCGATGCGTTCCGCCTCTCGAAGCAACCGGGCCCCGAGGCCCGCCCCGCGGTGGCGTTCGGCCACCCACAAGTACGTCACGTGCAGCCAGGTCGCCCAGGTGTAGCCGACGAGGCCGCCGGCCAGGTCGTCGTCCGAGTCGTTCACAGCCCACACGTGCAATGGGACGTCCCTTTCGTCCGGCGTTCCGCGCAGCGCTCGCAGGATCGGAGAGGCGGTTGTGTTCGTGTCCCGCAGGCGTGTGCGGAGCAGATCACGTCGGGCCTTGTCGACTTCTGTCTCAAGACGGAACATGCGGCACACCATAAACGCGCTGGGCAGTCAGTTCTGCAAATAACCTTCCGCTCCCGGCCCCCGGCCGTACCCTGATGAACAGCACCGGTGGGGGCCGGTGCCGATCAGGGGGCGAGACAGCCGGGTACGACGCCCGGGGTGGGGGGAGCGGTTTCTGCACGGCGGCGGCCGTGCGGCTGCGGCGACCCGGTCAGGCTGCTGCAAGGACGTACGCGGCAGATCTGGGCACTCCGGCGTCGTGCCCGCGCGGTGTCGTCTTCCGACGGGTATCCCCTGCTCCTCAGGAGCCTGGGGGAGGGGGTTACGTGGTTCGCATCCGAGTCCTGGTCGTCGACGACCATCGCATCTTCGCCGAGTCACTCGCAGCCGCCCTGGCCGCCGAGGCCGATGTCGACGTCTCCGCGGCGGGCAGCGGCCCGGCCGCGCTGCGCAGCCTGGAGCGGGCGGTCGCCGAGGGGCGGCGCTTCGACGTGCTGCTGGTGGACGCCGATCTGGGCTGCATGGTGCCGGGCATACGGCCGGCCGTACCCGTGCAGGAGGGAAACGAGGACGGGCTCGTCGACGGGCTCTCCCTCGTCACGGGCGTGCGGTCCGCGCAGCCGAACGTACGGATCGTCGTGCTCGCCGAGAAGGACGACCCGCGGCGCGCCGCCCTGGCCCTGCAGGCCGGGGCCTCAGGGTGGGTCGCCAAGGACTGCTCGCTGTCCCGGCTGCTCACCGTCATCCGAGGCGTGCTGCGCGACGAGACGCATCTGCCGCCCGCCCTGCTGACCGGCGTACTGCGGGAGCTCACCGCCGCGCGCAAGCACCGCACCGAGAGCGAGCGGCTGGTCGAGTCGCTGACGCCGCGGGAGCGGGAAGTGCTGCGGTGCATGGTCGCCGGGCTGGGCAGGAAGGCCGTCGCCGAGCGGCTGTATCTGTCGCCGCACACCGTGCGGACCCATATGCAGAACGTCCTCGGCAAGCTGGGCGTGCACTCCACGCTCGCCGCCGTCGCCCTGGCCCGGCGGGCCGGAGTCGGGCCCGCCGACCTAGCCGGGGATGTTGTCGAACGGGGCGGTCAGCTGGCGTAGCAACCCCGCCAGTTCACCGCGCTGGGCTCGGGAGAGCTCCGCGAGGATCGCGCGCTCCTGGTCCAGCAGACCCGCGAGGGCCTGGTCCGCGCGGTCCCTGCCCACGTCCGTCAGACGGACCAGGACACCCCGGCGGTCGCTGGGGTCGGGCAGGCGTTCCACCAGGCTCTTCTTCGCCAGGCGGTCGATGCGGTTCGTCATCGTGCCCGACGTGACCAGGGTCTGGGTGAGGAGTTGTCCCGGCGAGAGCTGGTACGGCGTGCCCGCGCGACGCAGGGCCGTCAGGACGTCGAACTCCCACGGCTCCAGGCCGTGCTCCGAGAAGGCCAGGCGGCGTGCCCGGTCCAGATGCCGGGCCAGTCTGCTCACGCGGCTGAGCACCTCGAGCGGTTCCACGTCGAGGTCCGGGCGCTCCCGGCGCCATGCTGCGACCAGCCGGTCGACCTCGTCCTCCATGGTCATCAGTGTAGTGGTTGTGTCGACGTAGAGTCTCTTGATATCCATTTTCTTGACGTCGAGATAAAAACGCTGTCACGCTGTGTGCGCGTCCCGTACGGTCACCACCAGGACACCAGGAGGACCCATGCCCGCAGCCGCCCCCACCTGGGACCCCGCCCAGTACCTCCGTCACGCCGGCCACCGTGCCCGCCCCTTCGCCGACCTCCTCGCCCGCGTCCCCGAGATGCCCGGCGGCGCGCCTCGCATCGCCGACCTCGGCTGCGGCCCCGGCAACGTCACCACGCTGCTCGCCGATCGCTGGCCCACCGCCCGTATCACCGGCTACGACAACTCGTCCGAGATGCTCGACAAGGCCCACGTCGATCACGAGGGCCCCACGCCGGGTGGCGGGCGCCTCGAGTTCACCCACGCCGACGTACGCACGTGGGCGCCGGTCGAGCCGTACGACCTGATCGTCAGCAATGCCACGCTGCAGTGGGTGCCGGGGCATGTCGAGCGGTTCGCCGACTGGGTGGGCGGGCTGAAACCGTCCGGCGTCTTCGCCTTCCAGGTGCCCGGGAACTTCGACGCCCCCAGCCACCGGCTCATGCGCGAGCTCGCCGGCTCCCCGCGCTGGCGCGACCGGCTCGCCGACACCCTGCGCCATACCGACGCAGTCCTCGCACCCGAGGCCTACCTGGAGCGTCTCACCGCCCTCGGCTGCACCGCCGACGTGTGGGAGACGACGTACATCCATCTGCTCCAGGGCGAGGACCCGGTGCTGGACTGGGTGAAGGGGACCGGCCTGCGGCCTGTGCTGACCGCTCTCGCCGATGACCCCGAGGCCCGGGAGGGCTTCGTCGCCGAGTACCGGGCCGCCCTGCGCGAGGTCTATCCGGCCCGCTCGCACGGCACGCCCTATCCGTTCCGCCGGGTGTTCGCCGTGGCCCGGAAGAAGGGCTGATGATCAAGTCCGGAGGGCGCGGACAGGCCTCGTGATCACTGTTGACGCCTCCTAGGCCTTACGGCGCCCTATCAAATGCGGCTTCGCCTCAAGCCCGTCCAGGCCGTGCCACGCCAGATTCACCAGGTGCGCGGCGACCTCGGACTTCTTCGGCTTGCGTACGTCCAGCCACCACTGGCCGGTCAGGGCGACCATGCCGACCAGGGCCTGGGCGTACAGCGGGGCCAGCTTGGGGTCGAAGCCGCGGCTCTTGAACTCGCGGCCCAGGATGTCCTCCACCTGGGTGGCGATGTCCGAGATCAGCGAGGCGAAGGAGCCCGTCGACTGAGGGATGGGGGAGTCGCGGACCAGGATGCGGAAACCGTCCGTGTACTCCTCGATGTAGTCCAGGAGGGCGAAGGCCGCCTGTTCGCAGAGTTCGCGAGGGTGACCGGCCGTGAGTGAGCTGGTCACCATGTCCAGCAGGCGCCGCATCTCGCGGTCCACGACCACCGCGTACAGCCCTTCCTTGCCGCCGAAGTGCTCGTACACCACCGGCTTGGAGACCCCGGCCTTCGCCGCGATCTCCTCCACCGACGTGCCCTCGAACCCCTTCGCGGCGAAGAGCGTGCGACCGATCTCCAGCAGCTGTTGGCGGCGCTCGGCACCGGTCATTCGAGTGCGACGCACTCGCCGCGGCTTGTCGTTGCTGGGGTTGCTGCTCGAGTCGGTCGCCACAGCGACCATCATGCCGCCTCGGCGGGTTCCTTCCCGCGCGGGGAGCCGCCTTCCCCGCTGTTACGGCGCGAATCGATACGCGAGCGTGACGGCCAGCGCACGTCGTACGCCCAGCCGAGCATCTCGAACCAGCGGATCAGCCGGGCGGAGGAGTCCAGCTGGCCGCGCATCACCCCGTGCCGTGCGGAGGTGGGGTCGGCGTGGTGCAGGTTGTGCCAGGACTCGCCGCAGGACAGCACGGCCAGCCACCACACGTTGCCCGACCGGTCACGCGACTTGAAGGGGCGCTTGCCGACCGCGTGGCAGATCGAGTTGATCGACCACGTGACGTGGTGCAGCAGGGCCACCCTGACGAGCGATCCCCAGAAGAACGCCGTGAAGGCGCCCCACCAGGACATCGTGACCAGGCCGCCGATCAGCGGCGGGAGCGCCAGGGAGAGGACCGTCCACAGGACGAACTGGCGGGAGATCGCGCGCAGCGTCTTGTCATTGATCAGGTCCGGGGCGTACTTCTCCTGGGACGTCTGCTCCTCGTCGAACATCCATCCGATGTGTGCCCACCACAGGCCCTTCATCAGGGCCGGAAGGGTCTCGCCGAAACGCCACGGCGAATGCGGGTCGCCCTCCGCGTCGGAGAACTTGTGGTGCTTGCGGTGATCGGCCACCCAGCGGACCAGGGGGCCCTCTACCGCCATGGAACCCGCGATGGCCAGCGCGATCTTCAAAGGCCGCTTGGCCTTGAAGGAACCGTGCGTGAAGTGGCGGTGGAAGCCGATCGTGATGCCGTGGCAGCCCAGGTAGTAGAAGAAGACCAGCAGACCGAGGTCCAGCCAGCTCACCCCCCAGCCCCACGCCAGCGGCACGGCCGCCAGCAGCGCGAGGAACGGGACGGTGATGAAGACGAGGAGGGCGATCTGCTCGATGGACCGCTTCCGCTCGCCGCCGAGCGTGGCGGAGGGGCCTGCGGCGTCGGTGGCCTGACCGGGCGCCCTCGGGGCGTCCTCGATCACGTCGGAACTACTGGTCATACGCGTCCCCTGGGGGGTATGAGGAGGGTGAAGGGGGTGCCGGGCCACGGGAACCCCGCAGTGCTTCCTACGGTTCCGTAACCTACGGCATCGTAAGTATGGCAGTGCGCCGCCCGGCGGCAAGAGCCCGAGAGCCTGCGCGTCCCGGCCGACACCTATCCTGGAGTCGGTCGGACAGCGCGGTCCGTTCTGATTTCTTCCCGGATGTCCGGCCCGTATGCGGCGCCCGCCGCGCGAGACGCCGTCCGGGTTCCCCTCCCAGACGAGCTTCAACACTGCAAGGAGCCGCACCTGTGAGCAGTGCCGACGACCAGACCACGACGACGAGCAGTGAGCTGCGTGCCGACATCCGCCGACTGGGTGACCTCCTCGGCGAGACCCTCGTCCGGCAGGAGGGCCCCGAGCTCCTGGAGCTCGTCGAGAAGGTCCGCCGCCTCACCCGTGAGGACGGCGAGGCCGCCGCCGAGCTGCTGCGCGGCACGGAACTGGAGACCGCGGCCCAGCTGGTCCGCGCCTTCTCCACCTACTTCCACCTGGCCAACGTCACCGAGCAGGTCCACCGCGGCCGCGAGCTGCGCGCCCGGCGCGCCGCCGAGGGCGGACTGCTCGCCCGTACGGCCGACCGGCTCAAGGACGCCGACCCCGAGCACCTGCGCGCGACGGTCCGGAACCTCAACGTTCGGCCCGTGTTCACGGCACACCCCACCGAGGCCGCGCGCCGCTCGGTCCTCAACAAGCTCCGGCGCGTCGCCGCGCTCCTCGACACCCCCGTCATCGAGTCCGACCGCCGCCGCCTCGACATCCGGCTGGCCGAGAACATCGACCTCGTCTGGCAGACCGACGAACTGCGCGTCGTCCGTCCCGAGCCCGCCGACGAGGCCCGCAACGCCATCTACTACCTGGACGAGCTGCACGCCGGCGCCGTCGGCGACGTCCTGGAGGACCTCACCGCCGAGCTGGAGCGCGCCGGCGTCAAGCTCCCCGACGACACCCGCCCGCTCACGCTTCGGCACCTGGATCGGCGGCGACCGCGACGGCAACCCCAACGTCACGCCCCAGGTGACCTGGGACGTTCTCATCCTCCAGCACGAGCACGGCATCAACGACGCCCTGGAGACGATCGACGAGCTGCGCGGCTTCCTGTCCAACTCCATCCGCTACGCCGGCGCCACCGAGGAACTGCTGACCTCCCTCCAGACCGACCTGGAGAACCTCCCCGAGATCAGCCCCCGCTACAAGCGCCTCAACGCCGAGGAGCCCTACCGGCTCAAGGCCACCTGCATCCGGCAGAAGCTGGAGAACACCAAGAAGCGCCTCGCCAAGGGCACCTCGCACGCGCCGGGCCGCGACTACCTCGGCACCGCCGAGCTGCTCGACGACCTGCGGATCATCCAGACGCTCCCTGCGCGAGCACCGCGGCGGCCTCTTCGCCGACGGCCGCCTCGCCCGCACCATCCGCACGCTGGCCGCCTTCGGCCTCCAGCTCGCCACCATGGACGTCCGCGAGCACGCCGACGCCCACCACCACGCCCTCGGCCAGCTCTTCGACCGGCTCGGCGAGGAGTCCTGGCGCTACGCCGACATGCCCCGCGACTACCGCGCCAAGCTGCTCGCCAAGGAGCTGCGCTCCCGCCGGCCCCTCGCGCCCACCCCGGCGCCCGTGGACGCGCCCGGCGAGAAGACCCTCGGCGTCTTCCAGACCGTCAAGCGGGCCCTGGAGGTCTTCGGCCCCGAGGTCATCGAGTCGTACATCATCTCCATGTGCCAGGGCGCCGACGACGTCTTCGCCGCCGCCGTCCTCGCCCGCGAGGCCGGCCTGGTCGACCTGCACGCCGGCTGGGCGAAGATCGGCATCGTGCCGCTGCTGGAGACCACCGACGAGCTCAAGGCCGCCGACACCATCCTGGAGGACATGCTCTCCGACCCCTCCTACCGGCGTCTCGTCGCTCTGCGCGGCGACGTCCAGGAGGTCATGCTCGGCTACTCCGACTCCTCCAAGTTCGGCGGCATCACCACCAGCCAGTGGGAGATCCACCGCGCCCAGCGCCGCCTGCGCGACGTGGCCCACCGCTACGGCGTCCGGCTGCGCCTCTTCCACGGCCGCGGCGGCACCGTCGGCCGTGGCGGCGGCCCCACCCACGACGCCATCCTCGCCCAGCCCTGGGGCACCCTGGAGGGCGAGATCAAGGTGACCGAGCAGGGCGAGGTCATCTCCGACAAGTACCTCATCCCCTCCCTGGCCAGGGAGAACCTGGAGCTGACCGTCGCCGCCACCCTCCAGGCGTCCGCCCTGCACACCGCCCCCCGCCAGTCCGACGAGGCCCTCGCCCGCTGGGACGCCGCGATGGACGTCGTCTCCGACGCCGCCCACGCCGCCTACCGCGAACTCGTCGAGGACCCCGACCTGCCGACGTACTTCCTCGCCTCCACGCCGGTCGACCAGCTCGCCGACCTGCACCTGGGCTCGCGGCCCTCCCGCCGCCCCGGCTCGGGCGTCTCGCTCGACGGGCTGCGCGCCATCCCGTGGGTGTTCGGCTGGACCCAGTCCCGGCAGATCGTCCCCGGCTGGTTCGGCGTCGGCTCCGGCCTCAAGGCCCTGCGCGAAGCCGGCCTCGACACCGTCCTCGACGAGATGCACCAGCAGTGGCACTTCTTCCGCAACTTCATCTCCAACGTCGAGATGACCCTGGCCAAGACCGACCTGCGGATCGCCCAGCACTACGTCGACACCCTCGTCCCCGACGAGCTCAAGCACGTCTTCGACACCATCAGGGCCGAGCACGAACTGACCGTGCGGGAAGTGCTGCGCGTCACCGGCGAGACGGGAACTCCTCGACGCCGAGCCCGGTCCTGAAGCAGACCTTCGCCATCCGCGACGCCTACCTCGACCCCATCTCCTACCTCCAGGTCGCCCTGCTCAAGCGCCAGCGCGACGCGGCCGCCGCCGGCGAAGAGCCCGACCCGCTGCTCGCCCGCGCCCTGCTCCTCACCGTCAACGGCGTGGCAGCGGGCCTGCGCAACACCGGCTGAGCCACACCGACGAGACGGTGCCCCCGGGTTCACACGAATCCGGGGGCACCCTTGCATGGCCTGACAGCTGCGCGACAGGTGCCTGCCATCTGCCTCACACGGCGACGAACGCCGCCGTCAGCAGCGCGACCCCCGACACCGCCATCACCCACGCCGCCCGCGTCCGCCGCAGCCCGCCCGCCACGACCACCGACGCCAGCAGCAGCGCACCGCCCAGCGGCACCCACGCGTACAGGACCCCGGCCGGACCGGAACGCACCGCGTCGTCACTGCCGGGCTTCACCACAACCGTGTACGTCTGCCCCTTGCGCCACGGCCACCGACTTCTCCATGACGACGCGCTCCCGCGGCTGCGAACCCGCCGACAGCGGCGTGTACGGACCCGCTGCACGTGTCCGCGCCGCACCGCGTCACCTCGACCGTGCCGCGCTCCCGGCCCTTCGTCAGCATCACGTGCTGCGCCGTACCCCACGACGCCCACACACCCGCGATCAGGATCAGCACCGCGACCGTACCCATCGCCGCGAACCGCCCGAACCGCAGCACGGCGTAGGCGCCCTGACGGGACGAGGGCGGCAGAGGCAGGCATGGCCGGGATCATTGGCCATGCCCGTACGGCCGGTCAACTCGCCAGCGCGGTCGGACAAGTCAGGAGTTGTACGTGCTCTGCGCCCGCTCCAGCCCCTCGATCACCAGACACTCCACCGCGTCCGCCGCCCGGTCCACGAAGTAGTCCAGCTCCTTGCGCTCCGCCGACGAGAAGTCCTTCAGCACGAAGTCCGCCACCTGCATCCGTCCCGGCGGCCGGCCGATCCCGAACCGCACCCGGTGATACTCCGCACCCATCGCCTTCGTCATCGACTTCAGCCCGTTGTGCCCGTTGTCCCCGCCACCCAGCTTCAGCCGCAGCACGCCGTAGTCGATGTCCAACTCGTCATGCACCGCCACGACATGGCCCACCGGCACCTTGTAGAAGTCCCGCAGCGCGTTCACCGGCCCACCCGACAGATTCATGTACGACATCGGCTTCGCCAGGACCACCCGCCGGTTCGACGGCCCAGGCGGCCCGATCCGGCCCTCGACCACCTGCGCCTGCGCCTTGCCGGCCCGCTTGAACCTCCCCCCGATCCGCTCCGCCAGCAGATCCGCCACCATGAAGCCCGACGTTGTGCCGGTTCCCCGCGTACTCCGGCCCCGGATTGCCCAGCCCCACGATCAGCCAGGGAGCGGCGGCGTCGGTCGTCACGTCCATGTCTCCTTGCATACGCGTCGGCCGCTGCTCCGCACGGGAACAGCGGCCGACCCGGAAGACCGACCCGACGACAGAGGATCAGGCCTCGGCGGCCTCTTCGCCCTCGGTCTCCTCGCCCTCGGCGGCCTCCTCGGCCTGCGCGGCCAGGACCTGCAGGACGACGGTGTCCTCCTCGACGGCCAGCGTCGTGCCCTTCGGCAGCGTGATGTCCTTGGCGAGGATGGAGGCACCGGCCTCCAGACCCTCGACGGAGACGGTGACCGACTCCGGGATGTGCGTGGCCTCGGCCTCGACCGGCAGCGCGTTCAGCACGTGCTCCAGCAGGTTGCCGCCCGGGGCCAGCTCGCCCTCGGTGTGGACCGAGATCTCGACGTTGACCTTCTCGCCGCGCTTCACCAGCAGCAGGTCGACGTGCTCCAGGAAGCCCTTGATCGGGTCACGCTGCACGGCCTTCGGGATCGCCAGCTCGTTGGTCTTGCCGTCGATGTCCAGCGCGATCAGGACGTTCGGCGTACGCAGCGCCATCAGCAGCTCGTGGCCCGGCAGGGTCAGGTGCAGCGGGTCCGAACCGTGGCCGTACAGGACACCCGGAACCTTGTCTTCACGACGGATACGACGGGCGGCACCCTTGCCGAACTCGGTGCGCGTCTCGGCGGAGATCTTGACCTCGGACATACGGTCACTCCTCGTAGAGTCAGAGTACGGACGTGGTCACCCGGCCACGAACGGCCTGCTACGAAGAGCGCGTCGATAACGGACCACCGACGACTCCCGGAACAAGCGGTACGGCCTCCCTCGCCGAGCAACTGCAGCAGTCTACTCGGAGAGGGAGGCCGCACCCAAAACGATCTCAGAACGGATCTCTACTGCTCGTCGAACAGGCTCGTCACCGAACCGTCCTCGAACACCTCACGCACCGCGCTCGCGATCGTCGGCGCGATCGACAGCACCGAGATCTTGTCCAGATCACGGCTCAGCTCACCCGGCGTCGGCAGCGTGTCCGTGAACACGAACTCGCTCACCCGCGAGTTCTTCAGCCGGTCCGCCGCCGGACCCGACAGCACACCGTGCGTCGCCGTCACGATGACGTCCTCCGCACCGTGCGCGAACAGGGCGTCCGCGGCGGCACAGATCGTGCCACCGGTGTCGATCATGTCGTCGACCAGGACACACACGCGCCCCTTCACCTCACCCACGACCTCGTGGACGGTGACCTGGTTCGCGACGTCCTTGTCCCGCCGCTTGTGCACGATCGCCAGCGGCGCGCCCAGCCGGTCGCACCAGCGGTCGGCGACCCGCACCCGGCCCGCGTCCGGGGACACGACCGTCAGCTTGCTCCCGGTCGACCTTCGCGCCCACGTAGTCCGCCAGCAGCGGCAGCGCGAACAGGTGGTCCACCGGTCCGTCGAAGAAGCCCTGGATCTGGTCCGTGTGCAGATCCACGGTCAGAATGCGGTCCGCACCCGCGGTCTTCATCAGGTCCGCGATCAGACGCGCCGAAATCGGTTCACGTCCACGGTGCTTCTTGTCCTGCCGCGCGTAACCGTAGAACGGCACGATGACCGTGATGGAGCGGGCCGACGCACGCTTCAGCGCGTCGATCATGATCAACTGCTCCATGATCCACTTGTTGATCGGAGCCGTGTGGCTCTGGATCAGAAAGCAGTCCGCGCCACGCGCCGACTCCTGATAACGCACATAGATCTCACCGTTGGCGAAGTCGAAGGCCTTCGTCGGGACGACCCCGACACCCAGCTGGTGGGCGACCTCCTCGGCAAGCTCGGGGTGGGCGCGGCCGGAGAAGAACATCAACTTCTTCTCGCCGGTCGTCTTGATCCCGGTCACAGCACTGTCTCCTCAGAGGTGTCGCAGCTGGGGTGTCGAGAGACCTCTCAGCCGGCTTGCTGGAGGCCGTCTCAGCTGGTGGGGGTGCGGGTGTGCACTTATCACCGTACGCCGTGTTTGAGGCACCGGTTTCCGGTCAGCCCTCGCTCGGCCGACTCCCGGGAAGCCGCCTCCGCCGCCTTCGCGGGCGCGCTCCCCGGACGCTTTCGAGCCACCCAACCCTCGATATTCCGCTGCTGACCACGGGCCACGGCCAGCGAACCGGGCGGCACGTCCTTCGTGATCACGGATCCGGCGGCGGTGTACGCACCGTCCCCCACCGTGACAGGCGCCACAAACATGTTGTCCGAGCCCGTGCGGCAGTGCGAGCCGACGGTCGTGTGGTGTTTCTCCTGCCCGTCGTAGTTCACGAAGACGCTCGCGGCACCGATGTTCGTGTACTCACCGATCGTCGCGTCACCCACGTACGACAGGTGCGGCACCTTCGTCCCCTCACCGATCGAGGCGTTCTTCGTCTCCACGTACGTACCGATCTTGCCCTTCGCGCCCAGACGGGTTCCCGGACGCAGGTACGCGTACGGCCCGACGGTCGCCTCCGGGCCGACCTCCGCGCCCATCGGCCACGGTGTTGTCGACGCGCGCGCCCGCACCGACCCGGGTGTCCGTCAGCCGGCGAGTTGGGCCCGACCTCCGCGCCCTCGCCGAGGTGCGTCGAGCCGTGCAGCTGCGTGCCCGGGTGGACGACGGCGTCCTGCTCGAAGGTGACGGTCACGTCGATCCAGGTCGTCGCCGGGTCGATGACGGTCACGCCGGCGAGCATGGCCTCGGTCAGCAGCCGGTCGTTGAGAATCCGGCGGGCCTCGGAGAGCTGCACGCGGTTGTTGATCCCGGCGATCTCACGGTGGTCGCCGGCCACCGAGGCGCCCACGCGGTGCCCGGCCTCGCGCAGGATCCCGAGAACGTCGGTCAGGTACTCCTCGCCCTGGCTGTTGTCGGTCCGCACCTTCTTCAGCGCGTCGGCGAGCAACTGCCCGTCGAACGCGAACACACCCGAGTTGATCTCACGGATCGCCCGCTGGGCGTCGGTGGCGTCCTTGTGCTCGACGATCGCGGTCACGGCGCCCGAGGCGTCGTCGCGCACGATCCGGCCGTAGCCCGTCGCGTCCGGCACCTCGGCGGTCAGCACGGTGACCGCGTTGCCGTCGGCGGAGTGCGTGGCGGCGAGGGCCCGCGAGGGTCGCGCCGGTCAGCAGCGGGGTGTCGCCGCAGACGACGACAACGGTCCCGTCGACGGACGCCGCCGAGCTCCTCGAGGCCCATCCGTACGGCGTGCCCGGTGCCGTTCTGCTCGCGCCTGCACGGCGGTGCGGACGTCCGGGGTCGATCTCGCCGAGGTGGGCGGTGACCTTCTCGCGGGCGTGGCCGACGACGACGACCAGGTTCTCGGGATGCAGCTCGCCCGCGGCGGCGAGCACATGCCCGACGAGACTGCGGCCGCAGAGCTCGTGCAGGACCTTGGGTGTGGCCGACTTCATACGGGTGCCCTCACCCGCTGCGAGAACGACGACGGCTGCCGGGCGGATGGCGCTCACGGGATGCCCTTCGGCTGTGGATGGGGTGGGGTGACATCCGCAGGATACCGGGGGGTTTTGTGGGGGGCATGGGTGCGGGCCCTGACCGACGTTGTCATCAGCCAGGACCCGAACCGAGTATGTGCTCCCCTGCCAGGACTCGAACCTGGAACAGATGGCATCCAAAGTGACCCGTGTTGCCAATTACACCACAGGGGACTATAAACCCGGCTAATCGGACATCTCGCCGATCGGCTGGGCGGCTCCCAACACTATGCCGTACCAAGAGCCTTCGATGCGACGGTACAGGTCGGCGCTCCTGTGGACTTTGATCACGAGGCAACCCCGGTATGAGTCGCCGGTGTTCTTGCGGACCGTCTTGGGGTTGTGCCTCTTCAGCGTCGTCTTGTTGAACGCGGAGCGATCGGCGCCGACGAGGTCGGCCCAGTACCTCTCGGCGTCCGCCACGTCGGCCGATCTCGTGGATCATCACCGTGAAGCGCAGGCGCTCGCGATCCACGCCCAGCAGGTCGAGCCAGGCCAGGAAGACCCCGATCATGCCGGGGTCGCTGTTGACGAAGCAGACGTTCTCGCGGCGGTCGTAGGGCTTGTCCTTGGTGCCCTCGGCCCAGTACAGGCCGACGCCCAGCAGGAACAGCTCGCGCGGTGACAGTGTGCCGACCGCCTGCTTGGCGGTCGTCCTTGGTGCGCTGCCGTTCTTCGTCGCGCAGGCGCATGGTGGCTTCCCAGCCCCGCCTCGCGATCGCTGACGCATCCTCGGGGGTCCGCTTGCGCTCCGGCTTCGGCAGATCCCGTACCCACAGCGAGATCGAACTCTTCGAGCACCCCAGCTCCACCTGGATCTGGTCGTACGTCCAGCCCTGGAGCCGGAGTTCCCTCGCCTTCTCCCTCAGGTCGTCCTTCGCGTTCGGGCGCTTCGTCCAGTGCGGGGGCGGTTCGCCCTCCAGCAGGCGGTTGAGGATGTCGTTGTTGTCGACGTGCAGGTCGGTCGCGGATCTGCCGGCGGCTAGCCCTGCGCGCCGCAGCGCCACCGCCCGTTCCCGCAGTCCCTCGAAGTCCGCGTACTTGCCAGGTGCATGTGCCATACGCATACCGTCCGGGCGGAATGATCGCTTCCGGGGTCGAACGGTGAGCGATTCAGCAGTTCGAGGGATATCGGGCCGTATCGTGGCCGAACGGTCACGGAGTGTGGTGTAGGCCAGTCCGGGAAACTCACCGGAAAACCGGCGGCGGGCGCCCGTAGGCTGGAGGACATGACCACGACGGGGGAAGACCATGTGACGGCCCGGGAAGGGCCGTGGTGGTGGGCCAGGCGGCGCAGCGCCGTGCTCGATGCGAGTCTGGCGCGTGGTGTCCGCGCTGGAGTGCGCGCTGGAAGGGGTTCCGTTCGCGCGGGACGCCGGGATCCCGGTGGCGGCGGGGGTGGTGTTCGGGGTGCTGGCCGGTTCCGTGCTGCTGGTGCGGCGGCGGTGGCCGATCGCGGTCGTGCTGGTGGCGATCGCCGTCACGCCCGCCGAGATGGGCTTCCTGCTGGGCATCGTCGGCCTGTACACGCTGGCCGCGTCCGAGTTGCCGCGGCGGATCATCGCCTCGCTGGCGGGGATGTCGCTGGTGGGGACGCTGATCGTGACGTTCGTGAGGATGCGGCAGGACATGTCGCGCGGGACTCTGGACATAGGGGACTGGTTCGTGCCGTTCGCGGCGATCACGACTGTCGCTGGGATTGACGGCGCCGCCCGCTGCTGCTCGGGCTGTACGTGGGGGCTCGGCGGCGGCTGATGGAGAGCCTGCGGGAGCGGGCGGACAGTCTGGAGCGGGAGCTTCAGTTGCTCGCCGAGCGGGCGGAGGAGCGGGCCGAGTGGGCCCGGAACGAGGAGCGGACGCGGATCGCGCGGGAGATGCACGACGTCGTCGCGCATCGGGTGAGTCTGATGGTGGTGCACGCCGCCGCGCTGCAGGCGGTGGCGCGGAAGGATCCCGAGAAGGCGGTGAGGAATGCCGCGCTGGTGGGGGACATGGGGCGCCAGGCGCTGACCGAGCTGCGGGAGATGCTCGGGGTGCTGCGCAGTGGTGGGGACGAGCGGCGTGAGCGCGCGGCGTCGGTGCCGCTGGCGGCGGTGGGGGTGGCTGCGGCGGCGGCGGCGTCGGGGCGGCGCGGGCCGCGCGGATGACGAGGGGCCGTGTCTGGCGGAGCTGGAGGAGCTGGTCGGGCAGTCGGCTGCGGCGGGGATGGTGGTGGATCTGTCGGTGGAGGGCGAGCCGCGGCCGTATGCGCCGGAGGTGGAGCAGACGGCGTATCGGGTGGTGCAGGAGGCGTTGACGAACGTCCACAAGCACGCGGCGGGGGCGAAGACGCTATGTGCGGCTGGCGCATCGCGGGTCGGAGATCGCGATGCAGGTGGAGAACGAGCCGCCGCCGAGGAGGCGGCGTCGTCGGCGCGGTTGCCGTCGGGGGGCAACGGGCTGGTGGGGATGAAGGAGCGGGTCGCGGCGCTGGGTGGCGTGTTCGTGTCGGGGCCGACGGACGCGGGGGGTTTCCGGGTGTCGGCGGTGATTCCGGCGGCGTAGCCCGCGCCATCGTGTGGCCGGTGCCGGGGTCAGAGCCGCTGGTGAAGGCGTGCCGGTTCTGTGCCGGCGATGAGGGTGGCGAGGGCCTGGTCGATGTCGGGGCCGAGGTACCAGTCGCCGGTGTGGTCGAGGGTGTAGACGCGGCCGTCGGTGTCGATGGCGAGGAGGGCCTGGCTGTCGGTTTCGGCGCCGAGGGGGCAGACCTCGGTGCCCAGGGCGCGGCCGAGGTCGCCGAGGGTGCGGGCCAGGTGGAGGCCGTGCAGCGGGTCGAGGTGCAGGGCGGCGGGGGCGACCTGGCGGCCGGGGCCGGTGGGGGTGATGTGGAGTCCGCCGAACTCGGCCCAGGCCTCGACGGCGGCGGGGAAGACGGCGTGGCGGTGGCCGGCGGGCGAGACGTGGTCGCGCAGGGCGTCGGCCCAGATCTCGGCCTGCTTGATGTCCCAGCGTCCGGGTTGCCAGCCGGCGGCGCGCAGCGCGGCGTCGACGGGGACGGGGAAGCGGGTGGTGGAGGTGCGGTCGGTGTGCATCTGCCCTTCGTCTCGTCGAGGTCATGGGACGGCGTGAGGTGCCCGCCGTGCTGCGTGGTGTTCCGGATGTGGGTGGCGGGGGCGGGCGTCAGCCGTTCTGGGACGCCGGGTCGACGATGCGGACGCCGAAGTGGGCGCTGAGGGCGGTGCAGGCGCGGCAGGGGGTGGCGAAGCTGCCGTGGAGGGGGTCGCCGTCCTCGCGGATGCGGCGGGCGGTGAGTTTGGCCTGCTTGAGGGCTTTGCGGGCCTCGCCGTTGGTCATGGGTTTGCGTGCGGCGCGTTTGCTGCGGGCGGCGTCGGCGGCGGCGATGTGGCGGGAGATGAGGATGGTCTCGGCGCAGCGGCCGGTGTAGCGGTCGCGTTGGGCGCTGGTGAGGGTGTCGAGGAAGTCCTGGACGAGGTGGTGCAGGGCGGGGGCTGGTCGCCGCGGGCGGCGGTGCCGGTGAGGGTGGCGCCGCGGACGGAGAGGGCGGCGGCGACGGTGGGGAGGATGCCGTCACGGCGGTGGCGGAGGGCGGGGGCGTGGGCGGCTTCGGTGGCGCTCCAGCCGATGCGGGGGTCGCCGGCGTGGGCGTGCGTGTGCGGCCTGTCTGCGTCGCGTTCATGATCGTCTTCCCCTCCCGTGCATCCCCCCGGGGGTCACAGAGTGCCAAATGCCGTGGCTGGTGCGGAAGCTGGGGCGTGGCGACACGCCCGGGCTGGGCGTGCTGTCACGGTGGGGTGACGGCTGGTCACGGAAGCGGAGGGGGCCGCTGACCGGTGCCGGTGACCGGTGTCGTCGTACCGCATAGGCTGTCGGCACCGCGGGCGATGCGGTGATCCGTTCGGAGATCGATGCAGTGAACCGGAGGGTGATCCGCGAGGCCGCACGTGCACGGAAGTGCAGAAAGTGGACAGACAGACGTGACAGTCGATACGGGTCGTAGTGCACCAAGAGTGGTCAATGACGGTTCGTACAGAGTGCCGCAGGGGGCAACCGCCATGACGACAGGTCGGCTCGGGCAGCAAGCCGCGCCGCCGAACGCGGCCTACGCCGGGCAGGTCGTGCATTTCCCGGACCCGGTCCGGGCGGCCCGTCACCCGAGAGGGGTACGGGTCGACGAGCATGGTTACCCCGACTTCTCGCCGTACGCGCGCGCGGCGGCGGAGATCGCGGAGCCGCCGGAGGGTTTCGGTGTCGACGAGTTGCGGCTGACGGACTACGTGTCGGCGAACGCGGCGCTGTCGGCGTCGGGGCACGAGCTGTGGGACACGGTGCCCGCGGTGGCGACGCCGCACGGCTGGACGTGGCACCACGTGGCCGGGTCGCGGCGGCTGGAGCTGGTTCCGGTCGAGGTGAAGGCGCTGCTGCGGCATCACGGCGGCGATGGCGACGTCGGCGGTGGACCACGACAAGCGGGGCACGCGGCCGTTGCAGGAGACGCGTCCGGCGCACTTCGGGCTGCCGAAGTCGGGTGTGGCGGTGACGGAGGCGCAGGTGCTAGGGCGTCGAGGAGGACCTCGGCTACCGGCTGCCGGGCGCGTACCGGTCGTTCCTGAAGGCGGCGGGCGGCTGCGCGCCGGTGGGCGCCGGCGCTGGACGCGGAGCTGGGGCTGCTGGTCGACCAGCCGTTCTTCACGGTGCGGGACGAGGCGGCGGTCAATGACCTGGTGTACGTCAACAAGTGCCTGCGTGACCATCTGACCAAGGACTACCTGGGTGTCGCGTTCGTCCAGGGCGGGCTGCTCGCCGTGAAGGTGAAGGGCGAGCGGCTCGGTTCGGTGTGGTTCTGCGCGTACGACGACGCGCGGGACGTGGATCCCTCGTGGCCGCCGGCGGAGCGGGTGGAGCGGCTGCTGCTGCCGTGCGGTGAGGACTTCGACGCGTTCCTGTCGCGGCTGGCCGGTTATCCGCCGGAGTTGGAGACGGTGGCGAACCTGATGGTGGACGGCGGGTTCGCGCGTGCGGTGCCGGCGTCGCCGGCGTCCTCGGCTGTGGGGGAGTGAGCTTCAGCGATGGTGACGTTCGCGCAGGCGCAGGAGCGCGCGGAAGAGTGGATCAACGGTGAGCGTGCCGTCGTACCAGCACCGTGAGGTGCGGGTGCGGGAGTTCGACCTCGGGTTCGTGGTGTGGGCCGAGGACCGTGCGGACGGGCCGCGTTCGGACGGGGGCGCGCAGCGGCTGGTGATCGCCCGGGACAGCGGGGAGGCCACGCTGTGGCCGGCGCTGCCGGTGGGTGAGGTGATCCGCCGGTACGAGGAGGAGTACGGCCGTCCCGACGCGGTCGACGAGCCGGCGCCGGCGCGCTCCCGCGCGGGTGGATCTGAACCAGACGTCGTTCCTGCTGACTCCGCCGGAGTGGTTGCAGGAGGCGGCGGACAAGCTGGGGATTCCGGAGCGGCCGGGGCGCGGGGTTCGGGTTCGGCACTGCCGACGCCGGCGTCGGGTTCGGCTTCGGCGCTCCTGGCTCCGGCGGCTCTGCCTCTGGCGAGGTCGGCGGCCGTCGCTGCCTGGGACGCGGTGCGGCGTGGCCGGCCGCCGGTGGGGGCGGCCGGGCGCTTCCGGTCGGCTCCGGCTGCGCCCCGGTGCGCCGGGTGCGCCCGCCGGGGCGACGCCCTGGGCCGGTACGGACACCAACGCCGATGGCGGTGAGGACCGTTCCGTGCCGCTGCCGCGAGACGGTGTTCGCGCCGCCGCTGAGCGGGCGACGACGACGCCCGCCCACGCGGCGCCGGACGCCAAGACGGCGCTGATGTCGGGCGGCAGCGGGCTTCCGCCGACGGCGATCGACGCCGGCGCTGGACGATCCGCACACGCCGGCTACGCCGACGCCGACCCCGCCTCCGGGGCCGCCTTCGTACGGCTATCCGCCGCGGCTGCCGGTGCGCCGGGTACGCCGCCCGCCGGGTGCCGCACGCACGCCGCCCGCGCCCTCCTACGGCTATCCGCAGCGGCGGGCCGCAGGCCTGCCGGGTGGTGCCCGCACGACGCCGGCCGGCGGCCGCTCGCGCCGAACGCCGGGGACATCGCCGACGCCGCGACCAGCAAGGCGGCGCCTCCGCCGTGCCGGGGCGGGGCGGCGCCGCCACGTCCGCCTCCGCCGGGTGCCCCGGGTGACGCCGGGTGCGCGGCCGGGCGGCACGCCTCCGCCGTCGTCGGCTCCGGGGGCGCCGGGTGCTCCGGCGGGTGGGTACGTGCCGACGCAGCTGGTGTCGGCGCTCGGTCCCGAGGGCCCTGGGGTGCTGCCGGGCCGGGGACTCCGCAGCCGGCCCGGTGCCCTGGGTGCCCCTGGCATGCCCGGCGCGCCGAGTCCTCCTGGGCGCCGCCAGCCGCGCCCGGTCCTGCCGCGCCGGGCGGGGTGCACCATGCCGCCACTGTGCTGGCCGGCCCGCAGCCGCCTGGTGCGCCGCACCCGCCGGTGCGCCGGGGCCGCCTGGTGCGTCCGGGGGTACGCCGCCCGGCGGTATCCACCACGCCGCCACGATGCTGGCCGAGTGCCCCGGGTGGGCCCGGGCGCGCCTCAGCCTCCGCGCCCCCGGGCCTCCCGGTGCGCCGCGCCTCCGGGCCCGCCCGGTGGCCCCGGCGCGCCTCGGCGCCCCGGGCGCTCCCGGCGCTCCGGGTGCTCCTGGCGCGCCCGGGTTCCTCGGGCGGCGCCGCGGTGCCGTGCACCACGCGGAGACCATGCTGGCCGCGCCCCCGGTGGGCGGCCCCGGTGTGCCTCCGCCGCCGCAGGCGCGCCGCAGCCGCCGCCGCCCGGCTGCTCCGGGCGGTCCCGCTGCGGCGTCCCGGTCGCCGCCGCCGGTACGCCGCCCGGCGCCCGGTTCGCCCGGCGGCCGGCGCCGCCCGATGCCGCCCGGGTGCCGATGCCGCCGCAGCCGGGTCAGCCCGGAGTCCCGCCGGGTCAGCCGCCGGCGTACGGCTATCCGCAGCCGCCCGCCGGTCAGCCGACCGTCGGTCCCGGCTACCAGGCCGTGCTGCGCTACCGCGCGCAGGACGGCTCGGAGCAGCAGCTGATCCGGCGTTCGGCGCCGGGTACGCCGCACCCGGAGTGGCAGATCTTCCACGAGCTGCGGGCCATGAACGTGCCGCCGGACCAGGTGCTGGAGCTGCACACCGAGCTGGAGTCGTGCGAGCTGCCGGGTGCGTACTGCGCGCGGATGATCCGGGAGCAGTGGCCGCAGGCGCGGATCACGTCGCATCGCGCCGTACGGCACGGACCACGCGAGCCGGCAGCAGGGCATGCAGCAACTGCTGGCCCATCAGGGCGAGTTGCACCAGGTGGCGGACGGGCCCGCGCGTCCGGCGCCGGTGCGTGCCCCGCTGCCGCCGGTGCAGGCGGCGCCGCCGGTTCCGCCGGAGGCCGTCGCGCAGGAGCTGGCGGGCGGCGTTCGGGCCGGGGGTGTTCCGGTTCGAGCAGGCCGCCGTGTCCCGGCAGGGTGTGCCGCCGGTCGTGGCGCACACGCTGGTGGCGGCCGGTCTGCCGATGGACATGGGCCCGTTCTTCTGGGCGCAGGCCCAGCCGGGGCGGCCCGTTCCGACGCTGGCGGAGCTGGCGGCCGAGCGCGGGGTGCAGCCGGCCTCGGACGCGGGTTCCTATCTGGTGATGGGCAGCGACTTCGGCAAGGCGATCTGCGTGCAGTACGGCACGGCGCAACATCGTCGCCGTGCCGGTGGAGGCGGGGCCGGGCGGTGCGCCCGTGCCGCCGCAGTTCGTGAACACCGGGCTGCCGGAGTTCGCGCGCTGCCTGGCGCTGCTGGGCCGGATGTGGCGGCTGCGGTTCGGTCTGAACCAGGAGCAGGCGGGCCGCTGGACCGTCGACTTCCAGGCCCAGCTGGCCGCGCTCGACCCGGCGGCGCTGGGGTCGCCGGAGAGCTGGTGGTCGGTGCTGCTGGAGCAGATGTGGGACGGACTGCTGTGACGCATCGCCGCTGACGTGTCGCAAGGAGCCGGGTCCGGTCGGTCGTACGACCGGGCCCGGCTTCTTCGTGCCCGTGCGGAGAAGAATCCTCGAACTTCTTCGCGCAGTGCTGTCACACCTGCCTGTGCCGCTCCGTCAGTGCAGTGACAGCGATTCACCGCCGACGCAGGAGGCAGAGATCATGCAGGCACGGATGACGAACCCGGCGTACGTCCTTCCCGGCGCGATGAAGGGCATCGGCAGCATCTTCCAGGCGATCGGGGGGAGTGGCCTGGGGCAGGAGCTGGCGGAGATCGTCGCGCTGCGCGCCAGTCAGATCAACGGCTGCGGCGCCTGCGTGCACGGGCACACCGTCAACCTCCGCAAGGCCGGGGTGAGCGAGGAGCGGATCAGCGCCGTCGCGGCCTGGCGTCATGCGCCCTGCTTCTCGGACGCCGAGCGTGCCGCGCTGAAGCTGACGGAGTCGATCACACGGCTCGCGGACCTCTCGGAGGAGTCGGTTGCGGACGCGCTGTGGGACGAGGTGGCCGACCACTTCGACGAGAAGGAACTCTCCGGGCTGATCCTCACCGTCTCGCTCACGAACATGTTCAACCGCATCAACACGACCATCCAGGAGCCCGTCGGCACCACGTGGGGCTGACGGTCCTACGGGTCCGGCCGTGGGCCCGTGACCTCTGTGCGGAGTGTCGCGTTATGAACACTTCTGCCTGATCTACCAAGATGTGCGCGAAATCATCCCATTTCTTGTGTGGCTTCGCGTCGGCGTGGTGGAGAGGGGTCCCAGGATGAGCAGCGCATCGGTGTCGCCGCACGGCTTCGTGGTCGGGCGGGGGCGCGGCTACCGTCCCGAGCAGGTGGACAGCATACGCCGAGGCCGTCTCCCGGGATCGTGACGCGGCCTGGGAGCGGGCCGCCCGGCTGACGGTGCTCGCCCGGCAGATGGACGCGGAGCTGGAGCTGCTGCGGGAGGCCGTGGCGCAGCTCGCCCCGCAGAACTACGAGTCGCTCGGGGAGCGGGCACAGCGGCTCTGGGAACTCGTCCAGGAGGAGGCCGCGGCCGTACGGGAGGGGGCGCGGCAGGAGGCGCGGCAACTCGGGGACGGAGGGCCGGCTTCCGCCGACGTGCGCGAGTCCGCGCAGGCGCAGGCCGACGCCCTGCGCGCGGACGCCGACGAACGTGCCCGGCAGCTGTTGCTCGCGGCGAGCGCCGAGGCCGACGAGATCCGTGCCTCGGTCCGTCGTGAGGCGAAGGAAGAGCGGGGTGAGGCGCTGGCCGCGTTGCGGGAGATGCGGCTGCGCACCTCCGGGATGCTCGCCGAGCAGGAGAGGGAGCTCGCCGAGCGGTGGGCGGAGGTGGAGCGGGAGGAGGCCGCCCGGGTCGCGGCGCTGGAGGCGCACCACGCGGAGGCGGTGGCGCGCGCCGAGCGAGCCTTGGCCGACGCGGAGCAGGCCTTCGCCGACGCCGAGGAATCGTCCCGAGGCCGGCAGGAAGAGGCGCAGGCGCGTGCCACGGAGCTGGTGGCCCAGGCCCGGGCGCACGCGGAGTCCGTCGAACAGGAGACGGAGCGGCTCCTGCGCGAGCACGCGGAGCAGGAAGACGACGTACGGGCACACATCGACCGCGTACACACCAGCCTGACGGCCTGGGCGGGGCAGACTCCGGCGGAGTGACATCGGCCCACCGCGCGTGGACGATGGTGCGGTCCGTGGCGGGGGGATGGCCCGGGTGTTCGTGAGCGGGTGATGCCCCGTCCGCCCGTGAGTGGGTGATGCCCTGTCCGCCCGTGAGCGGTGTTACCTGGCCTGCCCGTCAGCGGGTGATGTCCCGTCTGCCTGTGAGCGGGTGGCGCTCCGTCTGGCGCTCGTGCGCGGAGCTGACCGGGGCGGCGTATGCGTGCGAGGTCGAGGCGCGGTGGCTGATGGGGTGGCGTGTGCGCCTGTGCGGGGTCGGGGGCCTGGGGGCTGATGGGGTGGCGTGTGCGCGCGAAGTCAGGGCGCGGCGGCGCGGCACGGCAGGCCGGCGGCCTGCCGTGCCGCGCCCGGTCAGCGATCCCTGCGCACCGCGCCCGCGAGGATCCAGCCCTCCACCGCCTCGTACTGGTGGCGCTGTTCCTCCGACTTCCGACGGCCGGAGGCCACCGTGCCCAGCCAGCCGCAGGCGAAGCCCAGGGGTATGGAGAGCAGGCCCGTGGTGGTGAACGGGAACCAGTTGAAGTCGGCGTCGGGGAAGGCGGAGACGGGCGAGCCGGAGACCAGGTTGGTGCCCGGCATCAGCAGCAGGACGGCCAGCGAGCCGCCGATGAGGGTGCTGAGCAGGCCCGTCCGGGTGTAGCGGCGCCAGAAGAGGCTGTAGACCAGCGCGGGCGCGATGGCCGAGGCGCCCAGGCAGAAGGACAGCGTCACCAGGGGCTGCAGGCTGCGGTGCTGGACCAGCGTGGCCAGGAGGATCGCCGGGATGCCCACCGCCAGCGCCGAGAGCCGGGCCAGTGTCATCTCGCGGCGCGGTGACATCTCCTGCACCCGGGCCGCGAACACGTCGTGCGCGAGGGAGTTGGCGCAGGCGAGGATCATGCCGGCGACGGAGGCGAGCAGCGTGAGGAAGACGGCCGTGGTGACGGTCGTGAACAGGAAGGTCTCCGCCGTCGACACGTCCGCGCCGAACGCCGCCTGCGAGCCCAGCAGGTAGGCCGTGTTGCCCTGCGGGTCGACCTGCGCGATCGCCGCCCGCCCGATCAGCGCGGTAGCGCCGAAGCCGACGACCGTGATGACTAGCACGAACAGGGCCACGCCCGACACCGCCCAGGACATCGAACGCCGCACCTGCCGGGCACTGGAGGCGGTGTACATGCGCATGGTGACGTGCGGCAGGACGCCACCGCCGAGGACCACCGTCAGTTGCGCGGTGATCATGTCCAGGCTGGGGCTGGGGCCGCCCGCGAACTGCAGGCCCGAGGAGAGGAACGCCGAGCCCACGCCGCTGTTGTCGGCGGCCGCGTCGAACAGGGCGCCCGGGATCCCAGTCGAACCGGTGCAGGATCAGCCCCGCGACCACCATGCCCGAACCGAGCAGCATCACGATCTTCAGGATCTGGATGAGGGCGGTGCCCTTCATGCCGCCGATCGCCGCGTAACTGATCATCAGCGCGCCCACGCCGATGATGCAGCCCGTCTGCAACGACTCGCCGGAGAAGCCGAGGATGAACGCCATCAGCTGCCCGGTCCCCGCCAACTGCACCAGCATCAGCGGCAGCAGCGCCGCGAGCGTCACCGCACAGGCCGCGATCCGCACACCGCGTCCCGGCATCCGGCGGGTCAGCGCGTCGCCCATGGTGAACCGGCCCGCGTTGCGCAGCGGTTCGGCCAGCAGGAACATCAGCAGCATCAGTGACAGGGCCGTACTCAGGGCCAGCACGGTCCCGTCGTAGCCGAAGAGGGCGATCACGCCGCCGGTGCCGAGGACGGTCGCGGCGGAGATGTAGTCGCCGGCGATCGCCAGGCCGTTGCGCATGGGGGACAGGGAGCTGTAGCCGGTGTAGAACTCGTCGAGGTCGTCCCGGTCCGGGCCCGTCATCACGCACAGGAGCAGGGTGATCGTGGCCACCGATGTGAAGCCCACCAGGGAGGCCGCCTGGGCGTTGCCGCTGAACTCGCTGATCACCGTGTCCCCTCCCGCTTGACGTCCAGTTGGGCCTGCTTGCGAATCCGGTCCGCGATCGGGTCGACGCGGCGCCGGGCCGTCTGCTCGTACAGGACGATGGCCAGCCAGGTCACGGGGACCTGGATGAGCGCGAGCAGCAGGCCGGTGGGCAGGCCGTCGGTGACGTCGCTCGTCATGAACGACGGTGCGAACGCCGACAGGATCAGGAACAGGGTGAAGTAGCCGAGCGCCGTGAGCGTGGCCACGCGCCGCTGCCAGCGGTAGGCGCTGCGCAGGACCCGCAGGTCGCTGTGGTGTCCGAGCGCGGCGTGGCGCTGGGGACGCCGTCCGGCCGGTTCGGGCGCCTCCTGCGGTGCCCAGGGGTAGGTGTCGTACGTGTACGGGTCGTAGGACGACGGCGGATCGGGTGGTCGGTACGGGTAGGACGGGGACGGGTCGTAGGACATCCCGGTGCTCCTTGCGAGGCTTGGAATCCGGTGCGGCGGACCGCAGGGAGGTGGGGGGCGGGAGCCACGCACGCTACTTCGGAGTAGGGGGCCTGCGCGAGGGTTTCTGCAAACTGATCGGTCGGTATGCGCTTACCTTTCCGACCTCGGGTGTTACCCGCGTTAACCCGAAATCGCCGGTGGTGCCGGTGGTGCGAACGCCAAGTTCCGGCGTACATAACGGAGTCCGGGCCGGCCGCCCACGGTCGTGCTTCCCACCTGCGTGAAGCCGCTGCGGGCCAGGACCCTCATGGAAGCCAGGTTGTCCAGGGTGGTGACCGCGGTGAGGGAGGTCAGCCCGTAGTCGGTGGCGGCCAGGCGGCACACCTGGGCGACGGCCGCCGTCGCCACGCCCCGGCCCGCCGCCTGTTCGCCGATGCGGTAGCCGAGTTCGGCGCTGCCGTCCGCCAGATCTATCAGGTTCACCCGCCCTATCAGGTTCCCCTCCTCATCGAGGACGACGTGGAAGCGGCACACGTCCGCTTGCTGCTCCGCCAGGAGCGCCCGGTGGCGTTCGGCGAACCCCGCCGCCGTGAAGTAGAGGTCCCCGCGGTCCGGCACCGTGCGGGTGAAGTACGCCCGGTTCTCCCGCTCGAAGGCCAGCAGTGCGTCCGCATGATCGGCTCGGAGCGGTTCCAAGGTCACCATGGGCGGGAGGATACGGCCCGTCAGTCCTTGAGTACCGGGAATTTCCGGGGCGCGAGGAAGAGCAGCACCAGGAACGCCAGTGCCGCCGCGCACGACGCGCCCAGGTAGACCGAGTGCACCGCGTCGGCGATCGCCCGCCGGGTCGCCTCGGGCGCGGTGCCCGAGTCGAGTGCCCGGGTCACCGAGTCGAGGTCGCTCGCGCCGCCGAGCCTGGCGGCCAGCACCCCGTTGGCGACCGCGCCGAAGAGAGCCGCGCCGATCGTCTGGCCGGTCTGGCGGCAGAAGAGCACGGACGCGGTCGCCGTACCGCGCTCCGCCCATCCCACCGTCGACTGCACACCGACGATGAGCGGCAGCTGGAACAGGCCCAGCGCGGCGCCGAGCAGCAGCATCAGCAGCGTCGGCTGCCAGGCCTGCCCGGGGTAGGGCAGGAAGGGGAACGCGAACAGGATCGCCGCCGCCGCGCCGATACCCAGCATCGCGGTGTTGCGGAAGCCGATCCTGCGGTACACGTGCTGGCTGAGCGCCGCCGATACCGGCCAGCTCAACGTCCATACGGAGAGCACGAATCCTGCGGCCACCGGCGCGAGGCCCAGCACCGACTGGGCGTAGGTGGGCAGGAACACCGTCGGCGCGACCATCAGCAGGCCCAGCGCGCCGAGGGCCAGATTGACCGCGGCGATCGTGCGGCGCCGCCACACCCAGCCCGGGATGATCGGCTCCGCCGCCCGCCGCTCCACCAGCACCACGACCGCGACCAGGGCAAGTCCCGTACCGAACAGGGCGACCGAGGGCGCCGACAGCCATGGCCACGCCACTCCGCCCTGCACCAGGGCCGTCGAGCAGGACGCCGCCGCAGGCGAACACCGCGAGCGCCCCCGCCCAGTCCACGCGCGCGCGTGTGCCGGTCTCCCGCTCCGGCTCGTGGAGGTGACGGACGATCAGCCACAGCGCGACCGCGCCCATCGGCAGGTTGACCAGGAAGATCCACCGCCAGTCCGCGTACGAGGCGAGCACACCGCCGAGTCCCGGGTCCGGCGACCGCGGAGACGCGCCCACACCGTGGACAGCTTCGACTGGATCTTGGGGCGGTCCTTCAGGCGGGTAGAGGTCGGCGGCGAGCGTCTGCACCGTGCCCTGAAGCGCGCCGCCGCCCAGGCCCTGCACGATGCGGAAGGCGATGAGCGCCTCCATGTTCCAGGCCAGCGCGCACAGCAGGGAGCCGAGGAGGAAGACCACCGAGCCCGCGACGAGGACCGGTTTGCGGCCGAAGGTGTCGGAGAGCTTGCCGTAGACGGGCAGGGTGACGGTCACGGCCAGCAGGTAGCCGGAGAACAGCCAGGAGAAGACGGAGAAACCGCCGAGGTCCCCGACGATCTGCGGGACGGCGGTCGAGACGATGGTGGAGTCGAGCGCCGCCAGCGCCATCGACGAGCATCAGCGCGGCGACGACGGCTCCGCGCCGGCCGGTCGCGGCGGTACGTGCGGTCTCGCGTGCCGCGGAACTGGTGCTGCCCACCCGGGTCTTCCCCCTCATGTCATGCCTGCCCCTTGCACCTACCTGCCGCGGACAGCTTCCCACTTGACCCTCACGCTGCGGGAGGGTGGAGCCTGGTCGGGCCGACGGGTGGAGTGAACCCTGAGACCGCCTCCACCCTTCGGTGGACTGCCCCTAGGGGTACCTCCGTACTACGACCTGGGGAGGGTTCGTACCGACGGAGGACGAGACGCCGGGGGTCCGTCCTTAACCTGGCTTTACGCCGCCGGGGGGCGGTTGCCGCACACCGGCGGGGGTGGGGTTTTCCACAGCAAAAGACTGCGCTGAACACCAGGGCGCGGGACCCCTCCCCGCCGGCGAGACTGCAACGCGTCGGACGAGTTCCGTCGTCCGGGCTTCATCCGCAGCGGCTGTCGATCAGGCGACCGCCTTCACCATCTGCTGACCGATATAGGAGACATACCGTGACATCGGCTGTGACCATTCCCAGGCACGGGGGTACTGGAGAGCGTACGGCCGTTGCCGCGCGGGCGCGGCAGGTCGTGAAGGCGTACGGATCCGGTGAGACCCGTGTCGTCGCCCTCGATCACGTCGACGTGGACATCGCACGCGGCCAGTTCACCGCGATCATGGGCCCCTCGGGGTCCGGCAAGTCCACGCTCATGCACTGCCTCGCCGGGCTCGACACCGTGACCAGCGGGCAGATCTACCTCGACGAGACCGAGATCACCGGTCTGAAGGACAAGAAGCTCACGCGGCTGCGCCGGGACCGGATCGGGTTCATCTTCCAGGCGTTCAACCTGCTGCCGACGCTGAACGCGATAGAGAACATCACGCTGCCCATGGACATCGCCGGCCGCAAGCCGGACAAGGAGTGGCTCGGGCGGGTCGTGGAGACCGTCGGGCTCGCCGAGCGACTCAAGCACCGGCCCACCCAGCTGTCCGGCGGCCAGCAGCAGCGCGTCGCCGTGGCGCGGGCGCTGGCGGCCCGGCCCGAGATCATCTTCGGGGACGAGCCGACCGGAAACCTCGACTCGCGCGCGGGCGCCGAGGTCCTCGGCTTCCTGCGCCGCTCGGTCGACGAACTGGGCCAGACCATCGTGATGGTCACCCACGACCCGGTCGCCGCCAGTTACGCGGACCGCGTGCTGTACCTCGCCGACGGCCGGATCGTCGACGAGATGTACAAGCCGACCGCGGACGCCGTCCTCGACCGCATGAAGGACTTCGACGCCCGGGGACGTACGTCATGACCGTCCTGAAGACCTCGATGCGCAACTTCCTCGCGCACAAGGGACGCATGGCGCTGTCGGCGATCGCCGTCCTGCTGTCGGTGGCCTTCGTCTGCGGGACGCTCGTCTTCACGGACACCATGTCCACCACGTTCGACAAGCTCTTCGCGGCCACCTCCTCGGACGTGACCGTGAGCGCCAAGGGCGCCTCAGGCAGCGGTGAGACGACCGCCGACAACGGCAAGCCGCCGGTCATGCCGGCCTCCGTGCTCGCCGAGGTGCGCGGGACCGACGGCGTGAAGTCCGCCGAGGGCGCGGTGTTCTCCACCTCCGTGACCGTCGTGGACGCCGACAAGGACAACCTGTCGCCCTCCAGCGGCGCCCCGACCATCGTCGGCAGCTGGAACGCCAACGAAGCCCGCACCATGAAGATCACCTCCGGTGCGGCACCCAAGAGCGCCGGCCAGATCATGGTCGACGCCGACACCGCCGACAAGCACGGCCTGAAGCTCGGCGACGGGATCGGCGTGATCAGCGCCGTCGGCACCCACACCGCGAAGATCTCCGGCATCGCCGACTTCACCGTCACCAACCCCGGTGCCGCGATCTTCTACCTCGACACCAAGACCGCCCAGCAGTCCCTGGTCGGCGAGACCGGCGTCTACACCAACGTCAACGTCACCGCCGCCTCCGGCGTCAGCGACGCGCAGCTGAAGAAGAACGTCACGGCCGAGCTGGGCGCCGACTTCCAGGTGAAGACCGCCAAGGAGACCGCCGACGCCAACCAGAAGGACGTCGCGAGCTTCATGAACGTCATGAAGTACGCGATGCTCGGCTTCGCCGGGATCGCCTTCCTCGTCGGCATCTTCCTGATCATCAACACCTTCTCCATGCTGGTCGCCCAGCGCACCAGGGAGATCGGCCTGATGCGGGCGATCGGCTCCTCCCGCAAGCAGGTCAACCGCTCCGTGCTGGCCGAGGCGCTGCTGCTCGGCGTCGTCGGATCGGTGCTCGGCGTGGCCGCGGGCGTCGGTCTCGCGATCGGCCTGATGAAGCTCATGGGCCAGATGGGCATGGAGCTGTCCACCGACGACCTGACGGTGGCCTGGACGACCCCGGTGGTCGGACTGGTCCTCGGCGTGATCGTCACCGTCCTGGCCGCCTACCTGCCCGCCCGGCGCGCCGGCAAGATCTCCCCGATGGCCGCACTGCGCGACGCGGGTGCCCCGGCGGACGCCAAGGCCGGCTGGATACGGGCCGCGATCGGCACCCTCCTCACCGGCACCGGCGGCTTCGCCCTCTACCTCGCGGCGGCGGCCGACAAGGCCAAGGACGGGTCCATGTGGCTCGGCCTCGGCGTGGTGCTGTCGCTGATCGGCTTCGTCGTCATCGGCCCGCTGCTCGCCGGCGGTGTGGTCCGTGTCCTCGGCGCCGTCCTGCTGCGCATGTTCGGTCCCGTGGGCCGCATGGCCGAGCGCAACGCCCTGCGCAACCCGCGCCGCACCGGCGCGACCGGCGCCGCGCTGATGATCGGCCTCGCGCTGGTGGCGTGCCTGTCCGTGGTCGGCTCCTCCATGGTGGCGTCCGCCACCGACCAGCTCGACAAGACCGTCGGCACGGACTTCATCATCCAGTCCGACAGCGGCCAGCTGATCACCTCGCAGGCGGTCAGCTCCGCGAAGTCGGCGCCGGACGTGGAGCGGGTCACCGAGTACAAGTGGACCAAGGCCGACTTCACCACCCCCGACGGCAAGACGCTCAAGGACACGGCGATCACGGCCGCCGACCCGTCGTACGCGACCGACCTGCGCACCGAGACGGTCGCCGGCAAGCTCCCCGACGCCTACAAGCCCGACTCGATGTCCGTGCACGAGAAGTTCGCCAAGGACCACGGCATCAGCCTCGGCTCCAAGATCTCCGTCGCCTTCAAGGACGGCTCCACGGCCGACCTGACGGTCCGGGCGATCACCAGCAGTGACGTCGTGATCGACGCGGGTGCGATGTACACGTCCATCTCGACGATGGCCAAGTACGTCCCGGCCGACAAGATGCCGCTGGACTCGCTGCTCTTCATCAGCGCCGAGGACGGGCAGCAGGACGCCGCCTACAAGTCCCTGAAGTCGGCCATGCACGACTACCCGCAGTACACCGTGCGCGACCAGACCGACTACAAGGAGGCCCTGAAGGACCAGATAGGCCAGCTGCTCAACATGATCTACGGCCTGCTGGCCCTGGCGATCATCGTCGCCATCCTGGGCGTGGTGAACACCCTGGCCCTGTCGGTGGTGGAGCGCACCAGGGAGATCGGCCTGATGCGGGCGATCGGACTGTCCCGCCGCCAGCTGCGCCGCATGATCCGCATGGAGTCCGTCGTCATCGCCCTCTTCGGCGCCCTGCTGGGCCTCGGACTGGGCATGGGCTGGGGCGCCACCGCACAGCAGCTGCTCGCCCTGGAAGGCCTGGTGGTCCTGGAGATCCCCTGGCCGACGATCATCGGCGTCTTCATCAGCTCGGCGTTCGTGGGCCTGTTCGCGGCACTGATCCCGGCGTTCCGGGCGGGCCGGATGAACGTCCTGAACGCGATCGCGACCGAGTAGCCGCCCGAGAACCACCGCACACGGGGGTTGCGGGGGATGGGCCCGCTCCGGAGGTTTGCGCCTCCGGGGCGGGCCCGGCGCGTTTGCGGGCCGCAGGGGAGGGTCAGCCGCCGGTCGTTGTCTGCCGCTCGAGGACCACGTACCCGTCGGCCTTGCCCGCGACGGCGTACTCGGCACGGGGGTGGAGCTGCCTGGCGTAGCCCACGGGGTCGCGGTACCCGTTGTCGATGTTCTCCAGCGCGATGTACTCCGGGGCGATGCCCTGGGTGTTGCCGAGCCAAAAGACCCGGCAGCGCGAGACGAGACGGCTGATCGGGCCGATGTTGGCCTCGACGGTGGCACCGTCGGGAATCCGCGCCAGCAGCCGTTCGACGCCGGACACCCCGGCGGGCTTGCGGTAGACCTCGGCCTGCGTGAGCTGCGCCAGCGGCAGCGAGGTGGTCAGCGCCAGTGCCGCGGCGGCGACGGCGGCCGGCAGCTGGAGGGCGTACGAGCGCAGCCACGGGCGCGGGCTGCGGTGCGCGGTGCCGAGGGCGTCGGCGAGGGCGAGGACGACGACCGGCATCAGGACCGCGCTGTAGTGCCAGTCGGTACCCCAGTAGTGCTCGTCGCCGGACAGGAAACGCCAGCCGAGCGTGGGCAGCGCGACCAGCAGCAGCGGGGAACGCAGGGCGAGCAGCCCGGTGGTGGGGATCAGCAGCCAGGCGAGGGTGCGCAGCTTGGTGTCGATGCCCTGGAAGGTGCTGCCCGACTCGCTGACCTTGTTCCAGTAGTCGTAGGTCCCGGAGGTGTTGAACGACGGGATGACCACGGTGAGGACGAGCACCGTCGCCGCCGCGCCGAACACGGCGACGCCGAGCGCGTAGGGAACCGCCCGGGGCGACGAGTCGCGCGCCCGCCAGGCGACGACGAGCGCGATCGCGGCCAGGGTCAGCCCCAGGTCCTCCTTCACCAGCACCAGGGGAAGCGCCCAGCACAGCGCCGCGCGCGGGCGGTGCGCGAGGAGGGCCTCCAGGGAGAAGGCGATCAGCGGGACGGCGAAGCAGATCTCGTGGAAGTCGAAGTCGACGGCGCGCTGGATGCCCCAGGACAGTCCGTAGGCGAGGCCGAGCGCGAGACCGCGGCGGCGGCCCAGGAGCCGGGCGGCGGCACGGGTGACCGGTACGGCGGACAGCGCGAACAGGGCGGCCTGGGCGATCAGCAGCGTGACCGGCGAGGGGAACAGCCGGTACACCGGCGCCAGCAGGGCGGTCACCGGGCTGAAGTGGTCACCCAGGATGTCGAAGCCCGGCCCCTTGAGGTCGGACACCGGCGCCCGCAGATGCGCGTAGGCGCGCACGACCTGCTCGAAGATGCCCAGGTCCCAGGAGAGGGTGGTCATGTGCCGGTAGCGGCCGACGGAGACGACGGCGTAGGCGGCGAAGAGGGCGGCGGCGAGGGCCCAGGGGTCCCGTCTCGCGTGGTGGGGATGCCGGTCAGCCGGGAGCGGGGTGACCGGCGTCGGTATGTGGGGCGGTGAGACCTGGAGGGTGGGGGCAGGCATGCCGTGCCTTACGGGTGGGGGGTATACGGTTCGGGAAACCAGACCGATCATGCCGTGGCGAAAACGACGGGTGGGGGCGATGTTGTGAAGGTTGCGCGGCTGATTCCCCCTTGACCGGGAGAACGGGCGTTATCCACAGGCCCGCCGCGCGGGCGCACATCGTCGTACGCTGGAAGACCCCCGGCCCGCGGCGCGCGTCGGGCCCGTCGTGTTGCCCACCCCTGGACGGAAAAGCCCCGAATGAGCCTGCACGGTCTGCTCGACGCCGTAGTCAAGGACGCCGCCCTCGCGGAAGCGATCGGCGCGGCCGCAGACGGCAACCGCATGCACGTCGACCTGGTCGGCCCCCCTGCGGCCCGACCCTTCGCGGTCGCCGCCCTGGCCCGCGACACCGGCCGCCCGGTGCTGGCCGTGACGGCGACCGGCCGCGAGGCGGAGGACCTGGCCGCTGCCCTGCGCTCCCTCCTCCCGTCGGAGGGGGTCGTGGAGTACCCCTCCTGGGAGACCCTTCCGCACGAGCGGCTCAGCCCCCGCAGCGACACGGTCGGCCGCCGCCTGGCCGTGCTGCGCCGCCTGGCGCACCCCCGCCCCGACGACCCCGAGACCGGCCCGGTCTCCGTCGTCGTGGCGCCCGTCCGGTCCGTGCTCCAGCCGCAGGTCAAGGGCCTCGGCGACCTGGAGCCCGTCTCTTTGAAGACGGGGCACAGCGCCGACCTCGGCGAGATCGTCGAGGCCCTCGCGGCCGCCGCGTACGCGCGCGTGGAGCTGGTCGAGAAGCGCGGCGAGTTCGCCGTACGCGGCGGCATCCTCGACGTGTTCCCGCCCACCGAGGAACACCCCCTGCGCATCGAGTTCTGGGGCGACGACGTCGAGGAGATCCGCTACTTCAAGGTCGCCGACCAGCGTTCCCTCGAAGTCGCCGAGCACGGCCTGTGGGCGCCGCCGTGCCGCGAACTGCTGCTCACCGAGGACGTCCGCGCGCGTGCGCGTGCCCTGGCCGAGGAGCACCCCGAGCTCGGTGAACTGCTCGGCAAGATCGCCGAGGGGATCGCGGTCGAGGGCATGGAGTCCCTCGCGCCGGTCCTCGTCGACGACATGGAGCTGCTGCTCGACGTGCTGCCCAAGGGCGCCATGGCCGTCGTGTGCGACCCGGAGCGGGTGCGCACGCGTGCGTCGGACCTGGTGGCCACGTCGCAGGAGTTCCTGCAGGCCTCCTGGGCGGCCACCGCCGGCGGCGGCGAGGCGCCCATCGACGTCGGCGCGGCCTCCCTGCGGTCCATCGCGGACGTCCGGGACCGGGCCCGCGAGCTGGACATGATGTGGTGGTCGGTGTCGCCGTTCGCCGCGGACGAGGAGCTCACGGAGAGCTATGGCGCTGACGCGGCGGGGGACACCCTGAAGCTGGGCATGCACGCCCCGGAGACCTACCGAGGGGACACCGCCAAGGCCCTGGCCGACACCAAGGGCTGGCTCGCCGACGGCTGGCGCGCGGTGTTCGTCACCGAGGCGCACGGCCCGGCGGCCCGTACGGTCGAGGTGCTGGGCGGCGAGGGCATCGCGGCCCGCCTGGCTGTGTCTGATTCGAAGACGAGGGACCTCGCCGAGATCTCCCCGTCGGTCGTGCACGTGGCGTGCGGCTCGATCGAGCACGGCTTCGTCGACCCGGCCCTCAGACTCGCCGTACTGACCGAGACGGACCTGACGGGCCAGAAGGCCGCGGGCCGCGACGGCGCCCGGATGCCGGCCCGCCGCCGCAAGACCATCGACCCGCTCACCCTGGAGCCGGGCGACTACATCGTCCACGAGGCGCACGGCGTGGGCCGCTACATCGAGATGGTGCAGCGCACCGTGCAGGGCGCGACCCGCGAGTACCTGGTCGTCGAGTACGCGCCGGCCAAGCGGGGCCAGCCCGGCGACCGCCTCTACATCCCCACCGACCAGCTGGAGCAGATCACCAAGTACGTCGGCGGCGAGGCCCCCACCCTGCACCGTCTGGGCGGCGCCGACTGGACGAAGACGAAGGCCCGCGCGAAGAAGGCCGTCAAGGAGATCGCCGCCGACCTCATCAAGCTGTACAGCGCGCGCATGGCGGCCCCCGGCCACGCCTTCGGGACGGACACCCCCTGGCAGCGCGAACTGGAGGACGCCTTCCCCTACGCGGAGACGCCCGACCAGCTCACCACCATCGCCGAGGTCAAGGACGACATGGAGAAGACGGTCCCGATGGACCGGCTGATCTGCGGCGACGTCGGCTACGGCAAGACCGAGATCGCGGTCCGGGCCGCCTTCAAGGCCGTCCAGGACGGCAAGCAGGTGGCCGTCCTGGTGCCCACGACGCTGCTGGTGCAGCAGCACTTCGGGACCTTCAGCGAGCGGTACGCGCAGTTCCCGGTCAGCGTGAAGGCCCTCTCCCGCTTCCAGACCGACACCGAGGCCAAGGCGGTCCTGGAGGGCCTGCGCGAGGGCTCGGTGGACATCGTCATCGGCACGCACCGGCTGTTCTCGTCGGAGACGAAGTTCAAGGACCTGGGCCTGGTCATCGTCGACGAGGAGCAGCGCTTCGGCGTCGAGCACAAGGAGCAGCTGAAGAAGCTCCGGGCCAACGTCGACGTCCTGACCATGTCCGCCACCCCCATCCCGCGCACCCTGGAGATGGCGGTGACCGGCATCAGGGAGATGTCCACGATCACGACGCCTCCGGAGGAGCGGCACCCGGTGCTGACCTTCGTCGGCCCCTACGAGGAGAAGCAGATCGGCGCCGCCATCCGCCGCGAACTGCTGCGCGAGGGCCAGGTCTTCTACATCCACAACCGGGTCGAGTCGATCGACCGGGCCGCGGCCCGGCTGCGCGAGATCGTCCCCGAGGCGCGCATCGCCACCGCTCACGGCCAGATGTCGGAGTCGGCGCTGGAGCAGGTCGTCGTCGACTTCTGGGAGAAGAAGTTCGACGTGCTGGTGTCCACGACGATCGTGGAGTCCGGCATCGACATCTCCAACGCGAACACGCTCATCGTGGAGCGCGGCGACAACTTCGGTCTTTCGCAGCTGCACCAGCTGCGCGGCCGGGTGGGCCGAGGCCGCGAGCGCGGGTACGCGTACTTCCTGTACCCGCCGGAGAAGCCGCTGACCGAGACCGCGCACGAGCGGCTCGCGACCATCGCGCAGCACACGGAGATGGGCGCCGGCATGTACGTGGCGATGAAGGACCTGGAGATCCGCGGCGCGGGCAACCTCCTCGGCGGCGAGCAGTCCGGCCACATCGCGGGCGTCGGCTTCGACCTGTACGTGCGGATGGTGGGCGAGGCCGTCGCCGACTACCGGCGCCAGCTGGAGACCGGCGAGATCGAGGAGGAGCCGCCGCTCGAGGTCAAGATCGAGCTGCCCGTCGACGCGCACGTCCCGCACGACTACGCGCCGGGCGAGCGGCTCCGCCTCCAGGCCTACCGCGCCATCGCCTCCGCCAACACGGAGGAGGACGTCAAGGCCGTACGCGAGGAACTCGTCGACCGCTACGGCAAGCTGCCGGAGCCGGTGGAGAACCTGCTGCTCGTCGCCGGTCTGCGCATGCTCGCGCGGGCGTGCGGCGTCGGCGAGATCGTGCTCCAGGGCACCAACATCCGGTTCGCCCCGGTGGAGTTGCGCGAATCGCAGGAACTGCGGCTCAAGCGGCTCTACCCCGGGACGGTCATCAAACCGGCGGTGCACCAGGTGCTGGTGCCGCGCCCGAAGACCGCGAAGGTCGGCGGGAAGCCGCTGGTCGGGCGGGAGTTGCTGGGATGGGTCGGGGAGTTCCTGACGTCGGTGCTGGGGTCCTGACGCGCATCTGAGCCGGTGGCAAGGTCGAGCGCGCGCAGGAAGCGCTCGCAGACGTCGGAAGCCGCCCGCGGGAGGTGCCTCTGCGTCTCCGCGGACGGCCTCTGAGGTAGGAGGCCTTATTGCTGATCGGGCCGGTCGCGGTCCCGGTCCATGCCGAGCTGGCCCTCGATCCGCTGCTGCCCGGAGTCGACCTGGTCCTCGTACTTGCCGCCGGTCCTCTCGTTGGCCTTCTGTTCCGCGGTGTCGGAGCCTTGCTTGCCCTTGTTCCGCGCCTGGCTCTTGAACTTGTCGAAGATGCCCATGCAGAGTTCCTTCCGGATGTGACTCAGAATCGACGATACGCGCGACATGCGAGTAATGCCCCTTTAGGGCCGATGTGGTCTGGACCTCTTCCTCGCTACCGTGGGATCAGGCACAGGCAAGCAGGGGAGGGGCGCACGGTGACGCGTCTGAGGGGCGGGGCGGCACTGGCTGTCGCGATGATGTTCGCCGGTTCGACGCTGGTCGGCTGTGAGGGCCTGACCCCGCCCGCGGACGGCGGCGGGCCCTCCGGTTCCGGCGTCCCGGCTGCCGGCGACGGGCGGGCGGTGAACCCACTGGACAACCCGGACGGCACCAAGCCGGGCCTGGCGGCGATCAGTTCCACCGGGGACAGGGCGAGGGCACGCGCCCTGATCGAGAAGGTCGCGACGAAGGGGCGCGGCCCCAGGACGGGATACGAACGGGACAAGTTCGGCTACGCCTGGATGGACTCGGCGCCGCGCGATGTCCCCTACTCGCACAACGGCTGTGACTCGCGCAACGATCTCCTGAAACGCGACGGGGAAGACCTCCGTTTCCGGACGGGCTCGGACTGCGTCGTCATGTCACTGACGCTGCGCGACCCGTACACCGGGGAGGTCATCGAGTGGACCAAGTCCCGCGCGACGAAGGTCCAGATCGACCACGTGATGCCGCTGTCGTACGACTGGCAGATGGGCGCTTCGCGCTGGACGAAGGACAAGCGGGAGTCCATAGCCAACGACCCGCTCAACCTCGTCCCGGTGGACGGACCGACCAACGGCTCGAAGGGCGACTCCGGCCCGGCGGCCTGGCTGCCCCCGAACAAGCGGATCCGCTGCTCCTACTCGGTGCGCTTCGCCCAGGTGTCGCTGAAGTACGAGCTCCCCGTGACGGCGGCCGACAAGGAGATGATGCTGCGGCAGTGCGGCGGGTGAAGCGGCTAGCGTCCGTGGTCATGACGGTCGTTTCACTGGATGCGATGCGGACCGGGCTTCGGGACGGGGCGGAGCCGGGGGTCAGGGTGCAGCAACTGCGGGTGCTCCGTCCCCCGCAGGACGACGAACTGCTCGGCGTGCGCGTGCCCGTGCTGCGCCGGCTGGCCCGTGCGTACCGGGACCTGGCGCTCGAGGACGTGGAGGTGCTGCTGCGCAGCCGCGTCCACGAGGAGCGGCTGGCCGGGCTCCTCGTCCTGGCCGAGCGGATGCGGACGGCGCGCGGTGCGGACCGTGCGGTTCTGGTCGACTTCTATCTGGCGCACACCGACTGCGTGGACAACTGGGACCTGGTGGACGCTTCCGCGCATGTCGTGCTCGGGCCGTGGCTGGTGGACGGGCCGGCGGACGCCCTGGACGTCCTGGACCGACTGGCCGGGTCGTCGTGGCTGTGGGATCGCAGGATCGCCGTCGTCGCCACGCTGGCGTTGATCCGTGAGGGGCGTTTCGAGCCGACGCTCCGCCTGGCGCGCGGGTTGTGCCGGGATCCGGAACCGCTGATCCACAAGGCGCTCGGCTGGATGCTGCGCGAGATCGGCCGCCGGGACGTGCCACTGATGGTGGCGTTCCTCGAACGCCACCAGGCCGAGCTGCCGCGCATCACCGTGCGCTGTGCGACCGAGCTGCTCCCGGCGGGCGAGCGGGCACGGTTCGTGAGGACGCGGTAGGGGGAGGAGACATCCGGGAGATCGCGGAGGCCGCAGGACGAAGTCCCCATGCTCCGCGACGGATCGGGGCGAACGGAGAGCGAGCGACGGATGCCGAGCGGACTCATCGCGCTGGCCCTCGGCGGCTTCGGTATCGGCCTGACCGAATTCCTGATCGCCGGGCTGCTGCCGCAGGTGGCGTCGAGTTTCGAGGTGTCCGAGGCGGCCGCGGGCTGGCTGATCTCCGGGTACGCGCTGAGTGTCGCGGTCGGAGCGATCGCGCTGACCGCGGCGACGGCACGGCTGCCCCGGAAGCAGGTCCTGGTCGGGCCTGGTGGCGCTGTTCGTCATCGGCAACCTGCTTCCGCCATCGCGCCGAACTATCCGGTGATGATGCTCGGGCGGATCGTGGCGGCGCTGTGCCACGGCTCGTTCTTCGGGATCGGCTCGCTGGTCGCGCGCGACTCTGGTCGCGCCGGAGAGGAAGTCCCAGCGCCGTGGCGGTCATGTTCGCCGGGCTGACACTGGCGAACGTGCTGGGCGTGCCGTTCGGCGCGCTGGTCGGTGAGCGCTGGGGCTGGCGGGCGGCGTTCTGGGCGGTCACCGCGATCGGCGTGCTCGCGCTGGCGGGAATCGCCGCGCTCGTCCCCGGCCGGGCGGGCCAGCCGCGGCCGAAGGCAGAGGCCGACGGGAGCCGGGCGCCGGCGGACCGCGGCACCGCCCAGCGGCCTGCGGGACCAGCTCCGGGCCTTCAGGTCCTGGCAGGTCTGGCTGACGCTGGCGGCCACCGCGCTCGGCTACGGCGGGATGTTCGGCGCGTTCAGCTACATCGCGTACACGTTCACCGAGGTCAGCGGCTTCGCCTCGGCGGATGTCGCCTGGCTGCTGATGGTGTACGGCGTCGGTTTGGTCGTCGGGAACCTGATCGGCGGGCGTGCGGCCGACCGCGACCGGGACCGCGCCCTGGTGCTCGCCCTGCTCGGGCTCACCCTCACCCTGGCCCTGTTCGGACTGCTGGCCGGACAGCGCCCCCGCCTCCGTCGTCCTGGTGTTCCTGATGGGGGTGACCGGGTTCGCCAGCGTGCCCGGCATGATCACTCGCGTCACCGACTTCGCCCACGGGGCGGCACTGGCCGCCAGTGCCAACGTGTCCGCGTCCAACGTCGGCAACGCCCTGGGTGCCTGGCTCGGCGGCCTGGCCATCTCCGCGGGCCTCGGCTACACCGCACCGCTCTACGTCGGCGCCGGGATCGCCCTGACCTCCGTCGTCGTCATGGTGGTGGCCGCACGCCGGGCCCGGTCACCCCGGGCAGCGGAACGGGTTCCCACCAGGTAATTCGGTTCCGGGCAGGCGACCCGCCGCCTAACGTGACCGCATGCAGCCGAAGACATCGAGCCTCGCCGACCGCCCGGACATGCTGGAGCGGGTGGTCGGGATGGCGGACAGCTGGCCGGAGTTCGTGATCCAGGACCTCGTGGGCGCCGCGCACTACCCGCGGATCGCCGCCGAACTCCCCGAGTACGTCCTGTTCGCCGAGGACGAGCAGGGCGAGGTCGTGGCGAGCGCCTTCAGCGTGCCCTTCGCGCTGGGTGCCAAGGGCCGCGGCGAACTGCCTGCGGGCGGCTGGGACATGGTCCTCACCTGGGCCTTCTCCGACCTGCGTCGCGGTGTCCGCCCCGACACCGTCAGCGCGATCTCGGTCTCCATCGCTCCGCACGCACAAGGCCGCGGCCTGTCCGCCGTGATGCTCTCGGCCATGCGCGACAACGCCCGGGCCCGCGGCTTCCGCGAGGTCGTCGCCCCGGTCCGCCCCAACGCCAAGCACCTGGAACAGCACACCCCCATCGAGGAGTACGCCCACCGCGTGCGCCCCGACGGCCTGCCCGAGGACCCCTGGCTGCGCGTCCACGCCAGGGCCGGCGCCACCATCGACTCCGTGGCACCGGCGTCCATGACGGTGGCCGCCTCACTGGCGGACTGGCGCCGCTGGACGGGGCTGCCCTTCGACACCGAGGGCGAGATCGAGGTGCCCGGCGGCCTGGTGCCGGTGCGCTGCGAGTTGGAGCGCGGCTACGCGGTGTACGTCGAGCCCAACGTGTGGATGCGCCACCGTTTCTAGAGACTGAGCGGGAGAGAGTCCTGTTGGCAGAACTGGTGCTCAGCCGCCTGCCCCGGACGGTGTTGGGCACACTGGTTTCCCGCTTTCGCTCCGCTTCCGGCGCCGTCGGATCGTGTCCGTGGTCCGGGAACGCGGGGGCGGGTTTCCTCACGTCCCTGGGTGCCCGGTGGGGCCTGGGCGGTCCGATGCCCATGACGATCGCTCCGGCCCTCATGGGGCGGTGCCGTCCGTCGCCGGATCGGGTGCCCGAGGGCGCGCCTTCCGATCGCCACCGAGGCGGCATCGTGCCGCGTGGTGGCGCGCTTGTTGCTGGTGAGGGGCTCCCCCGTACCCGGCTCCCTTCCGGCCCCCGGTCCGCCGTACGCCGACGTACGCCGACGTCCCCGCGGCGGGCCGGCCGCAGCCGGGGCGCCCCCAGGGCGGCGCGGCGGTGCCGGAAGTCCCGGTGAATCGTTGGTCGAATGGGTTGGCCAGAGCTCGCCCACTGCCTACCATCGATCATCGCAAGACCTTGTGCACCGTCGCACAATCTCCTCGGGAGGTCTCCTTGCACCGCCGCCGTCGCACCGCGCTCGTCCTCACCGCCGCGATCGCCGCAGCGGCGCCGCTTCTCACCGCCTGCGGAAACGACGCGCATCCCGGCGCGGCGGCCGTGGTCGGCGGTCAGCGGATCACCGTCTCCCAGCTGGAGGAGCGGGTCGGCGAGGTACGCACGGCCCAGCGGGCGACCGTGCAGAACGACGCCCAGTACCAGCAGGCCATCGCCAGAACCGGGACCCTCACCCGCGACACCCTGCACACCATGATCCTCGACCGGGTGCTGCACCGAGCCGCCGAGGACGCCGGTGTGACCGTCACCCGCAGGGAGATCCAGGAGATGCGGTCCGGCCTGGAGGAGCAGGCCGGCGGTGCCGAGGGGCTGGAGACGACCTGGCTCCAGCAGTACGGCATCCCGCCGCAGCGCCTGGACGAGAACCTCCGCCTCCAGCTCGAGGCCCAGAAGCTCGCGGAGAAACTCGGCACCGACACCAGCCGTCCCGAGTTCTGGAAGGCCCTGTCCGAGGCTTCGAAGGACCTGAACGTCGACCTCAACCCGCGCTACGGCGCCTGGGACGTCCAGAAGAGCAGCCGCGCCGACGCCAAGACGCCGTGGGTGCGGGATGTGACGACGGCCCAGACACAGCAGGGCATGTAGGGACGCTGCAGCGGCGCTGTAGGGGCGCACCCGTCCTCCGGGGCCTGTGGATAACTTCCGGGGCTGTCGGCGGCGTGGGATAGCTTCGAATCGTGAACGCGAACAGTCCCGAAGCCACCCCGCGCCCCGAGCAGGCCGGCCCCGGCGCGGCCGCAGCCCCCGGCCGCATCGTCCTGCTCACCACCAGCCACCGCGTCGCCCCCGGCCTGCTGTCCTGGCCCGCCTGGCAGGCACTGCACGCGGCCGACCAGGTGCTGAGCGCGGACGGCACCCACCCGCAGCTGCCGTACCTGCGCGAGGCGGGGATAACCGTCGAGGAGGCGTCCCCGACCGCCCAGGAGCTGGTCGACGCCTGCGCCGGCGGCCGCACAGTGGTCGTCGTGGCGACCGGCGAGGGCGAGCCGGCCCTGACGGACGGCTTGGCGCGCCTGGCCGGCACCGGCCGCGTCGACATGCCCGAGCTGGAGCTGCTCCCCGCCTCCTACGACCTGCCGGGCGCCCGCCTCCTGGACCTGGTCCAGGTCATGGACCGCATCCGCGCCGAGTGCCCGTGGTCGTCCCGGCAGACCCACAAAGGCCTGGCGAAATACGGCATCGAGGAGGCGTACGAACTCGTCGAGGCGATCGAGGAGGGTGACCGCGACGAGCTGCGCGAGGAGCTCGGTGACGTCCTCCTCCAGGTCGTCTTTCACGCCCGCATCGCCGAAGAGGACCTGGAGGCCCCCTTCTCCATCGACGACGTGGCCGGCGGCATCGTCGCCAAGCTGATCCACCGCCACCCGCACGTCTTCGGCGACGAGACGGCGACGACGCCCGAGGAGGTCAAGGAGCACTGGCTGCGCACCAAGGCGGTCGAGAAGCAGCGCACCTCCATCACCGAGGGCATCCCCCTCGGCCAGCCCGGCCTGGCCCTCGCCGCCAAGCTGGCCTCCCGGGCACGCACGGCCGACCTGGACATACCGCTCCCACCCGTCGAAGGCATCGGCTACGACCTCCTGGCCCTGGCGGTCCGTGCCGAGTCGGAGGGGGTGGACCCGGAGGCGGCCCTGAGAGCAGCGGCCCGCGCGTACCGGGACGCGATCAGGGAGACCGAGGGCTGAGAGCAACGGCCGTGGCGGGGCGCCCGGCGGGTCAGTCCTGCCAGTCCGGCTGCGCTTCGGGAATCCCGATGGAACGGGCGTGGTCCTGTGCCTGCCGACGGCCCTCGGCCCGCCCGCGTGGATCCTGGCCGCGCGGCGATCAACACACCTTCGAGCACCCGGCCCTCCCTGATCTCGACGCGGTCAGAGTAGTGATGACCTCTGACAATGGCGGCCGGTGCCGCCGCAGGCACTGCGTAGGGTCGTCGCATGCAACATGAAGCGCCCGGCGTGCCCGAACTGTTCTCGTGGGAGTTCGCGACCGACCCGTACCCCGCCTACGCCTGGCTCCGTGACCACAGCCCCGTCCACAAGACGCGGCTCCCCAGCGGCGTGGAGGCCTGGCTGGTCACGCGGTACGCCGACGCCAAGCAGACCCTCGCCGACAACCGGCTCTCCAAGAACCCGGCGCATCACCACGAACCCGCGCACGCCAAGGGCAAGACCGGTATCCCCGGTGAGCGCAAGGCCGAGTTGATGACGCATCTGCTCAACATCGATCCGCCGGACCACACCCGGCTGCGGCGGCTCGTGTCCAAGGCGTTCACGCCCCGCCGGGTCGCCGAGTTCGAGCAGCGGGTGCAGGAGCTCACCGACGGTCTCATCGACGGGTTCGCGCGACAAGGGGTCAGCCGACCTGATCCACGAGTTCGCCTTCCCGCTCCCCATCTACGCCATCTGCGACCTGCTCGGCGTCCCCCGCGAGGACCAGGACGACTTCCGGGACTGGGCGGGCATGATGATCCGTCACCAGGGCGGGCCCCGGGGCGGCGTGGCACGGTCCGTGAAGAAGATGCGCGGCTACCTCGCCGACCTCATCCACCGCAAGCGGGAGGCGCTCCCCGGCGAACCCACCCCCGGCGAGGACCTCATCTCCGGTCTCATCCGCGCCTCCGACCACGGCGAGCACCTCACCGAGAACGAGGCCGCAGCCATGGCCTTCATCCTCCTGTTCGCCGGTTTCGAGACGACCGTGAACCTGATCGGCAACGGCACCTACGCCCTGCTCACCCACCCCGAGCAGCGCACGCGGCTCCAGGCGTCCCTCGCCGCCGGGGAGAGCGGCCTCCTGGAGACCGGCGTCGAGGAACTCCTGCGCTACGACGGCCCCGTCGAGCTCGCCACCTGGCGCTTCGCCACGCAGCCGCTCACCATCGGCGGGCAGCACATCGAGGCCGGCGACCCGGTCCTCGTCGTTCTGGCCGCCGCGGACCGGGACCCGGAGCGGTTCGCCGATCCGGACGTGCTCGACCTCGCCCGCCGGGACAACCAGCACCTCGGGTACGGCCACGGCGTCCACTACTGCCTCGGCGCCCCGCTCGCCCGCCTGGAGGGCCAGACCGCGCTCGCCACGCTCCTCACCCGCCTCCCGGACCTCCGTCTCGCGGCCGATCCGGCCGAGCTGAGCTGGCGCGGCGGCCTGATCATGCGCGGGCTGCGCACCCTGCCGGTGGAGTTCACGCCCGCCCAAAGGTGACACGCCGTCAGGCTTGTGATCTTCACGTGATCTACGCGGCATTAACTTGTGACAAGTGATCGTCTGCCTATACGTTCACCCATCATCAGCGCGGCCTGGGAAATCATGCGCCGCGCCGGTCACTGCCCTCTTGTGAAAGGTCTCCGTATGCTCTCCGGGAACGGTCGGCACCGTCGCCCCCGCCAGGCTCCGGCTCTCCTCGTCGCGGCCGGAGTGACCGGCTCCGCCATCGCGATCCCGCTCCTCGGGGCCTCCGGCGCCAGCGCGGCCGACGGCACGACCTGGGACCGGGTCGCGGACTGCGAGACCGGCGGCGCCTGGAGCCAGAACAGCGGCAACGGATACTTCGGCGGCCTGCAGCTGTCCCAGGAGGACTGGGAGGGCCACGGCGGCCTCGACTACGCCCCGAGTGCCGACCTGGCCAGCCGTTCCCAGCAGATAGCCGTGGCCGAGAGAATCCTCGCCGACCAGGGGGTCGGCACCTGGCGCACCTGCGGACTGCTCTCCGGCCTCGAGCAGGACAAGGAGTCGGGTTCGTCCGACTCATCTGACTCATCCGGTTCATCGGACTCGCCCGGGTTGCTCGACTCCCTCGGGTCGTCCCCTTCATCGTCCGACTCGCCGTCCTCTGACGCGCCGTCGACATCGAAGGACGAACCCACCAAGTCCGACAAGTCATCTGATTCCGACGACTCCACGTCCGACGCCACCTCGCGGGACCAGGAGCCCGACAGCTCCCCGTCGGCCACGCCCGAGAGTGGCAAGCCGGAGAACTCGAAGCAGGGCGACGGCTCTTCGGCGCTCACCGAGACCGGCTCCGGCTCCGGCTCCGGCCGTCACCGCGGCCCCGGTGCCGACGCCGGGGGTGAAGGCACGGCAGAGTCCCCGGGCCGGCACGCCTCGCGCGATGGCGGAGCCTCGCGCGACGCGACGGACGGCTCCTATGTCGTGCGTCCCGGTGACAGTCTCTCGTCCATCGCCGACTCCCTTGATCTCAGCGGCGGATGGCACGCGCTCTACACCGGGAACAAGGGGGCCGTCGGCATCGACCCGAACCTCATCCGCCCCGGTCAGACGCTCACGGTAGGGGCCGAAGCGGACGAGAGGTAACCGCTGGTGCAGTGCGGAAACGACGGCGGAAGTCACCCCAAAAGCGCGCGAGTTCGCGTCGCCTTTGATGCTGAATGTCCCGTTTAGGTGTGCTGAGAGATAGATCTCAGAAGCCCTGATCGTCTTTGAAATTCCGCGGATCGCGTGGCTACGGTCGGGACCGCTCGTCACCACGAGCCCCGGCTGCCGCAACGCCGAATCCTGCCAGCGGCCGTACGGGAACAGTCGTCGCGTCAAGCGCCGTAGGCAGGAGCGGGGGACCCAAGGTAAGTGCCCGACCGGCCGGTTGCGCCGGAAGGGCTTGGGGTGAAGCCGTGTCCCGGGAGGGGCGCGGCCGGGCAACTCAACCGGCCCGAACCCGACAGCTCACCTCGCAGGCGTCGGTGAGGGGATCCTTCCATGCTGTTTTCCAGCAAGGGCAAGCACCGCCGTCCGTCCAAGACCACTCGCGCCATCGCCGTCGCCGGTGTCACCGGCGCCGCTGTCGCCGCCCCGCTGATGGCGGCCGGCGGCGCTTCCGCCGCCACCTCCTCCGAGTGGGACGCCGTCGCCCAGTGCGAGGCCGGCGGCAACTGGTCCATCAACACCGGCAACGGCTACTACGGCGGTCTGCAGTTCTCCGCCTCCACCTGGTCCGGCTACGGCGGCACCAAGTACGCCTCCACCGCCGACCAGGCCACCAAGGAGCAGCAGATCGAGATCGGCGAGAAGGTCCTCGCGGGCCAGGGCAAGGGTGCCTGGCCGGTCTGCGGCAAGGGCCTGTCGAACGCCAGCGGCGGCGGCTCCTCCTCGAACGACTCCGGCAGCTCCTCGCAGAGCACCGACTCCCGCGAGACCCAGCAGCAGCCGGCCTCCCGCTCCGACGAGCGCCCGGCCGCCAAGAAGACCGTCACCACCCCGACCGGCGAGAAGGTCAAGAAGGGCGACGGCGAGTACAAGGTCGTCAAGGGCGACACCCTGAGCTCGATCGCGGCGGACAAGAAGGTCGAGGGCGGCTGGGAGAAGCTGTTCCAGCTGAACAAGGACATCGTCGAGGAAGCCAACCTCATCTACCCGGGCCAGCAGCTGCACCTGAAGTAAGCAGCGGCTCCCAAGTGCTCCCCGCCCCGGTGCGTGTTCCCCCGTACGCGCCGGGGCGGGGTTTTTTCTGCCGGTCTTTTACGCAACCGTCTTTGTTCCGTTCGGAAACAATTTACTCTCGGTTCTGTCCATGGGGTGGGCGACCCGGTGGCCGATCGCCCGGAGCCGGTTAGGCTCATGTCGCGAGCCACCGCGGCTCCGCACCTCGCCGGGTCCACGCGACCCGCGTACCCCGCGTCACATCAGAAGGAGATGCTCGTGCCGTCCATCGACGTCGTCGTAGCCCGGGAAATCCTGGACTCCCGAGGCAACCCCACGGTCGAGGTCGAGGTCGGCCTCGACGACGGCAGCACCGGTCGTGCCGCCGTCCCGTCCGGCGCCTCCACGGGCGCTTTCGAGGCCATCGAGCTGCGTGACGGCGACTCGAACCGCTACCTCGGCAAGGGTGTGGAGAAGGCCGTCCTCGCGGTCATCGAGCAGATCGGCCCGGAGCTCGTCGGCTACGACGCCACCGAGCAGCGCCTGATCGACCAGGCGATGTTCGACCTGGACGCCACCGACAACAAGGGCTCCCTCGGCGCCAACGCCATCCTCGGCGTCTCCCTCGCCGTCGCCCACGCCGCCTCCGAGGCCAGCGACCTGCCGCTGTTCCGCTACCTGGGCGGCCCCAACGCGCACCTGCTGCCGGTGCCGATGATGAACATCCTGAACGGCGGCTCGCACGCCGACTCCAACGTGGACATCCAGGAGTTCATGATCGCCCCGATCGGCGCGGAGTCCTTCTCCGAGGCCCTGCGCTGGGGCGCCGAGGTCTACCACACGCTGAAGAAGGTCCTGAAGAGCAAGGGCCTGGCCACCGGCCTCGGCGACGAGGGCGGCTTCGCCCCGAACCTCGGCTCCAACCGCGAGGCCCTCGACCTCATCCTCGAGGCGATCAAGGAGGCCGGCTACACCCCCGGCGAGCAGATCGCCCTCGCCCTCGACGTGGCCGCGTCCGAGTTCTACAAGGACGGCTCCTACACCTTCGAGGGCAAGACGCGCTCCGCCGCCGAGATGACCGAGTACTACGCCGAGCTCGTCGACGCGTACCCGCTCGTCTCCATCGAGGACCCGCTGTTCGAGGACGACTGGGACGGCTGGAAGACCATCACCGACAAGCTCGGCGACAAGGTCCAGCTCGTCGGCGACGACCTGTTCGTCACCAACCCCGAGCGTCTGGCCCGCGGCATCGACGAGAACGCCGCCAACGCGCTCCTGGTCAAGGTCAACCAGATCGGTTCCCTGACCGAGACCCTGGACGCCGTCGAGCTGGCCCAGCGCAACGGCTTCAAGTGCATGATGTCCCACCGCTCCGGCGAGACCGAGGACGTCACCATCGCCGACCTGGCCGTCGCCACCAACTGCGGCCAGATCAAGACCGGCGCCCCGGCCCGCTCCGAGCGCGTCGCCAAGTACAACCAGCTGCTGCGCATCGAGGAGATCCTCGACGACGCGGCGGTCTACGCCGGCCGTAGCGCTTTCCCGCGCTTCAAGGGCTGAGGCACAGCTTCGTAGGAAGCGTCGTACGTACGTCCCCGGACTCGGTCCCGTACCGTGTCCGGGGACGTACGCGCGTATGACGGTGGAGCGGGAGAGCGGGGAGACATGGCCGTGAAGGACCGGGACCGTTTCTCCACCGCGACCAGGATCCGGCTGCTCGGCGAGCAGACCGCGGCCAGGGTCTACCGCTCCCAGACCCGGCGTCAGGCCCGCCGCTCCCGGCTGACCGGCCGGGCCGCGCTGCTCGCCCTGGTGATGTGCACGCTGATCGTGGCGCTGGCCTACCCGATGCGGGAGTACGTCGCCCAGCGTGCCGAGATCGGCGACCTCCAGCGCGAACAGCAGCAGGCCCGCCAGCGCGTCGAACGGCTGCGCGACCAGAAGGCGCGCTGGCAGGACGACGCGTACGCGGAGCAGCAGGTCCGGCAGCGGTTGCACTACGTCATGCCGGGGGAGACGGGGTTCATCGTCGTCGACCCGCATGCGGCACGGCAGTCGCACGCCGACCTCGGGACGGCCGACCGCGCCTGGTACTCCAACGTCTGGGACGGCGTCGACAAGTCCGACGCCTCCGAGCAGTGAACCCGAACCCAGTCAGTCACCTGACCCAGAGAAAGACAGCCTGAAGACAGTCATGGAAACGCCCCCGCCGACCACTTCGCGCACCGAGCCCACCGACGCGGACGTCGAGGCCTTCAAGCAGCAGCTCGGTCGGCCCCCGCGCGGCCTGCGCGCGATCGCGCACCGCTGTCCGTGCGGACACCCGGACGTCGTCGAGACGGCACCGCGGCTGCCGGACGGGACGCCGTTCCCCACGCTGTACTACCTGACGTGCCCGCGCGCCGCCTCGGCGATCGGCACGCTGGAGGCGAACGGCGTGATGAAGGAGATGACCGAACGGCTGGCCGCGGACCCGGAGCTGGCGTCGGCGTACCGGGCGGCCCACGAGGACTACATCAGGCGGCGCGACGAGATCGAGGAGCTGACGGGCTTCCCGAGCGCCGGCGGCATGCCGGACCGGGTGAAGTGCCTGCACGTGCTGGTGGCGCACTCGCTGGCCGCGGGGCCCGGCGTGAACCCGCTCGGGGACGAGGCGATCGAGATGCTGCCGGCGTGGTGGCGCAAGGGCCCGTGTGTGACGTCCGCCGAGGAGGACGCCCAGTGACCCGCGTCGCCGCCGTGGACTGCGGTACGAACTCCATCCGGCTCCTGGTCGCCGACGCCACGGTGTCCAACAGCGCCTCCGGCGCGGGGGCCACCGGTGAGCTGGCCGACCTGGACCGCCGTATGACGATCGTGCGGCTCGGGCAGGGCGTCGACCGCACCGGCCGGCTCGCCCCCGAGGCACTGCAGCGGACCTTCGCGGCATGCCGCGAGTACGCCGGGATCATCAAGGAGCACGGGGCGGAGCGGCTGCGGTTCGTGGCGACCTCCGCCTCCCGGGACGCCGAGAACCGGGACGAGTTCGTGCGCGGCGTGCTGGACATCCTGGGCGTCGAGCCCGAGGTGATCTCAGGGGACCAGGAGGCCGAGTTCTCCTTCACCGGCGCCACCAAGGAACTCGCCGGGCGCGACCACCTCGCGAAGCCCTACCTCGTCGTGGACATCGGCGGCGGTTCGACCGAGTTCGTGGTCGGCGACGACCAGGTGCGCGCGGCGCGCTCGGTGGACATCGGCTGCGTCCGCATGACCGAGCGTCACCTTGTGCGGGACGGCGTGGTGAGCGACCCGCCGTCCGAGGAGCAGATCGCGGCGATGCGGGCGGACATCGAGGCCGCCCTCGACCTCGCCGAGCAGACGGTCCCGCTGCGCGAGGCCCGCACCCTGGTGGGCCTCGCCGGGTCCGTGACGACCGTGTCGGCGATCGCACAGGAGCTGCCCGAGTACGACTCGGCCGCCATCCACCACTCCCGTGTCTCCCGCGACCGGGTCCGCGAGATCACCGAGTGGCTGCTGCGCTCCACCCATGCCGAGCGCGCGGTCGTGCCCTCCATGCACCCGGGCCGGGTCGACGTGATCGCGGCGGGGGCCCTCGTGCTGCTGTCGATCATGGAGCGGATCGGCGCCGAGGAGGTCGTGGTGAGCGAACACGACATCCTCGACGGCATCGCGTGGTCGG
>CAWCSC010000021.1:0-110396 GCA_963798065.1 uncultured Actinomycetota bacterium
AACCTTAGCGCGGTCTCTCGCCGATTCCCAAATCGAGCCGATGTCGAGTCGATCAGGCCGTCGAGTCCCAATTCGAATTGAATTCGGGCATGCCGAAATCAACCCCGCTGGGAGCGATCGTGCTGGTGGTTTGGGTGCCGCTGCAGCGGCGAAGGTGCTGTCGCAGAACCGTTACGGCTCCGCGGCAACCCGAAGAACTTTACGGATCCGGCAGGGGGGTGTCAAGCGGCCTCTGTCAAGATCTTTTCCTCTTGCGTCAGTCCAGGTCGGAGAGGCGGCCGCCGGCGTCCGGCTGGGCGTGCTCCACCCGGCGCAGGAGGCGGGTGAGCACCTCGCCGAGCGCGGTGCGCTCCTCCGGGGCCAGGTCCTGGAGCAGGTCCTCCTCGAAGACCGTCGCCAGACGCATCGCCTCCAGCCACTTCTCGCGCCCCTCGGATGTCAGCTCCACGATGACTCGTACGCGGTTGGACTCGTCTCGCTCCCGGGTGACCAGGCCCTCGGTCGACCATGCGGTCGATGCGGTGGGTCATGGCGGCCGGGGTGAGGCCGAGGCGCTTGGCGAGGTCGCTGGGGCCCAGCCGGTAGGGGGCGCCGGAGAGGACCAGGGCCTTGAGGACCTCCCACTCGGCGTTGCTGATGCCGAGGGCTCGCGGTCTGGCGGCCGTAGGCGACGTTCATGCGGCGGTTGAGGCGGGACAGGGCCGAGACGATCTGCTCGACCTGGGGGTCGAGGTCCTGGAACTCGCGCTGGTAGGCGGCGATCTGTTCTTCGAGGGTCGGCTCGCTGGGGCCGGGGGTGTCGCCCATGGCGGCAGTATGGCACGGCGCGTTCTTTGCGTTGAAGTCCTTGGATATGTACTCTTTACCTTCGAACTTTAGCTTCGAAGTCTTCACTCCTAACTTGTGAGAGAGGTGAACGTGACCAGGGCGATGGGCGCTGCGATGCGCCGGATCCACGTGGGCAACGCACTCAGCGCGTTCGGGCTCGGCTTCACCGTCCCCTACCTGTACGTCTATGTGGCGCAGGTGCGGGGGCTGGGAGCCATGACGGCGGGGCTCGTGCTCGCCGTCTTCGCCGTGGCCGCGCTGGTCGTGCTGCCGTTCGCCGGGCGGGCCATCGTCCGGCGTGGCCCGCTGCCGGTGCTGCTCGCCGCCCTGGTCACCGCCGCGCTCGGCGCACTGAGCCTGGGGATCGCGAGCAGCGCGGCGGCCGTGCTGGTGTCGGCTGCCGCTGCTGGGGGCCGGGCAGGCCGTGATGCAGCCGGCGCTGGCGACGATGATCGTGGACTGCTCGACGGCGGAGACCCGGTCGCGGGCCTTCGCCATGCAGTTCTTCCTGCAGAACCTGGGGCTCGGCGTCGGCGGCCTCATCGGCGGTCATCTGGTCGACACGACCAGCGCCTCCTCCTTCACCCTGCTCTTCGCGATCGAGGCGGCGATGTTCCTGCTGCTGGTCGTGGTGATGGCGACCGTGCGGATGCCGCATGCTCCGCGGATCGAGGAAGCGCCGTGCCGGCGTCGGGCGCGGGGCAGCTGGAAGCAGCTGCTGGGCAACCGGGCCATGGTGCAGCTGTGTGTGCTGGGCTTCGTGCTGTTCTTCGCCTGCTACGGGCAGTTCGAGTCGGGGCTGAGTGCGTACGGGGTCGAGGCCGCCGGGATCTCGACGTCCGCGCTGGGGACGGCGCTGGCGGCGAACACGCTGATGATCGTCGTGGCGCAGTTCGCCGTGCTGAGGTTCGTGGAGCGGCGGAGGCGGTCGCGGGTGATCGCGGCCGTGGGGCTGATCTGGGCCGTGGCGTGGGCCGTCGGCCGGGTACGCGGGGCTCGGGCACGGGAGCCAGGAGATGGCGACGGCCGCGTTCGTCTCGACGTACGCGCTGTTCGGGCTGGGTGAGGCGATGCTGTCGCCGACCGTGGCCCCGCTGGTCGCGGATCTCGCGCCGGAGGGGATGGCCGGGCAGTACAACTCCGCGTTCGCCCTGGTGAAGCAGCTCGCGCTGGCCGTCGGGCCGGCGGTGGGCGGGCCGCTGGGGGCCTCGCTGCACGCGCCGTACATCGTGGCGTTCCTGTTGTTCTCGCTGGGGATCACCGTCCTGGCGCGTGCGGCTGGGGCGGCAGCTGACCGACGTGCAGGATCAGCCGTGGCTCGGCAAGAGCCGGGTCGTGGCGCGGGGTGGGGCGCCCGTTGTCCGGCGCGACGTCTGAGTCGTCTGCCCGGGCCGGGAGCCGTAGGTCGCCTCCGGTCGTCACGGCTGCGGCAGGGCGAACTCGCACCACACCGCCTTGCCGCCGCCCGGTGTCCGCCGGGATCCCCAGTTCGAGGCGATGGTGGCGACGATGGCGATGCCGCGGCCGGACTCGTCGCCGGGTTCCGCGCGGCGGCGTCTGGGGAGGTGGTCGTCGCCGTCGGTGACCTCGATGATCAGGCGGCGGTCGGTGCGGCGCAGGCGCAGGCGCATGGGTGGGGTGCCGTGCTGGAGGGAGTTGGCGACCAGTTCGCTGGTGGCCAGGACGCCCAGGTCGTGCAGGTCGGCGGGGAAGCGCCAGCTGGTCAGGACGCCGGAGGCGAAGGCACGCGCGCGTGGGGCCGCTTCCACGCCGCCGAGGAGTTCCAGGGCGGCGTTGCGGAAGAGCTCGCCGTCCGGGCCGGTGCGGGCGGGGTGCTGGAGGACCAGGACGGCCACGTCGTCGTCGTGGTCGGCGGTGACGCCCGCCGAGCGGACCAGGCGGTCGCAGACGACCTGGGGGGTGCCGGTGGCGCCGGCCAGGGCGCGTTCCAGGGCGGCGATGCCCTCGTCCAGGTCCTCGTCGCGGCGTTCCACCAGGCCGTCCGTGTAGAGGACGGCCGTGGAGCCGGGGCCGAGGGGGATCGAGCCGGAGGCGTGCATCCAGCCGCCGGTGCCGAGCGGCGGGCCGGTGGGTTCGTCGGCGCGCAGGACCGTCGCCGTTCTCGTCGCGGACCAGGATCGGGCAGGTGGCCGGCGGAGGCGTAGACCAGCCGGCCCTCGTTCGGGTCGTGGACGGCGTAGACGCAGGTGGCGATCTGGTTGGCGTCGATCTCGGTGGCCAGGCCGTCGAGGAGCTGGAGGACCTCGTGCGGGGGGAGGTCGAGGCGGGCGTAGGCCCGGACCGCCGTGCGGAGCTGGCCCATCACCGCGGCCGCGCGGACGCCTCGGCCCATGACGTCGCCGATGACCAGGGCCGTGCGGCCGCCGCCCAGGGTGATCACGTCGTACCAGTCGCCGCCGACCGCGGCCTCGGTGCCGCCGGGGTGGTAGGTGGCGGCGACGCGCAGGTCGTCGGGTTCTTCGAGCTCCTGGGGGAGCAGGGAGCGCTGGAGGGTGACGGCGGTTTCGCGCTGGCGGCGTTCGCTGGCGCGCAGGCGTTCGGCGGCTTCGGCGTGGTCGGTGACGTCGGTGGCGAAGACGAGGACGCCGCGGCGTCGCGCGCTCGCCGTCGCCCGGCGACCGGGGTGCAGGTGAAGGTGTAGGAGCGGCCGTCGGGGGCCTTGCGGGACTTGAGGGTGCGGGGCTTGCCGCTGCGCTGGACCTGGTCCAGGAGGGGGAACAGGCCCAGTTCGTCCAGCTCGGGGAGGGCCTCGCGGGCGCGTTCGCCCAGGGGGCGTACGCCGAAGGCGGTCGACGTAGGCGTCGTTGACGTAGGCGAGGCGGTGGTCGGGGCCGTGGACGAGGGCGACGAGGGCCGGGACGCGGTCGAGGACCTCGCGCACCGGCAGTTCGTCGACGGCGGGGACGGCGGGGCCTCGTCGGTCAGTTGTTCGGCGCGGGCGGCGGGTACGGAGCCTTCCCCCCGCCGGTCCGGGGAGGCCGTCGTGCTCGGTCCGCGCTGCGGCGCGGCGCTGCGTTCCGGGGAGCCGGGCGCTCCAGCGCGTGAAGTTCACGAATCCTTGCCTCGTGTAGTCGTCGGCGGCCGGCACCGGAGCCGGCCGGGGCCCCGGGGGCCCGCACCGGGGCGAGCGGTGGCACGCCCGCGGTGGTGGACCAGTCTGGCAGGGTGGCCGACCGGGCCGACATCCGTCAGACGCCGTGCCGGCCGGTGGAGTTCCTGGGTCCGGTCAGGACGACCCCTTCGGGTTGTGCGGGGGGTCTTGAGAAGGCTTTCCACCGGCCGCGAGTTCGAACTCCGCTCGGGGGTGTTCGAGTGAACCCAGGGAGACGATCTCCCGTTTGAAGAGTCCGGCGAGGGTCCATTCGGCGAGCACGCGGGCCTTGCGGTTGAAGGTGGGCACGCGGCTGAGGTGGTAGGCGCGGTGCATGAACCAGGCGGGGTAGCCCTTGAGCTTGCGTCCGTAGACATGCGCGACGCCCTTGTGCAGGCCGAGGGAGGCGACCGAACCGGCGTACTTGTGGGCGTACGTGTCGAGGGGTTCGCCGCGCAGGGCGTGCACGATGTTGTCGCCGAGGACCTTGGCCTGGCGGACGGCGTGCTGGGCGTTGGGGGCGCACTCGCCGCCGGGTTCGCTCGGCGGTGACGTCGGGGACGGCGGCGGCGTCTCCCGCGGCCCACGCGTGCGTGGTGCCCTCGATCGTCAGCTCGGGCGGTGCAGCGTGAGCCGGCCGCGGTCGTTGAGGGGCAGGTCGGTGGCGGCGAGCATCGGGTGGGGTTTGACGCCGGCCGTCCAGACGACCGTACGGGTGGGGAAGCGGGCGCCGTCGCTGAGGACGGCGACGCGGTCCGCGCAGGAGTCCAGGCGGGTGTCGCAGGCGTACGTCGATGTTGCGGCGGCGCAGTTCGGTGACCGTGTAGCGGCCCATGCTCCTCGCCGACCTCGGGCAGGATGCGGTCCGAGGCCTCGACGAGGATCCACTTCATGTCCTCGGGGCTGGACGTTGTGGTAGTAGCGCGCGGCGTAGCGGGCCATGTCCTCCAGTTCGCCGAGCGCCTCGACACCGGCGTAGCCGCCGCCGACGAAGACGAAGGTGAGGGCGGCGTCGCGGATCGCGGGGTCGCGGGTGGAGGAGGCGATGTCCATCTGCTCGATGACGTGGTTGCGCAGGCCGATGGCCTCCTCGACGGTCTTGAAGCCGATGCCGTGGTCGGCGAGGCCGGGGACGGGCAGGGTGCGCGAGACGGAGCCGGGGGCGAGGACGAGTTCGTCGTAGGTCAGCCGCTCGGCCGCCCGTGCCCTCCTCCTCGGTGGCGAGGGTGGTGATGGTGGCGGTGCGTTCGGCGTGGTCGACGGCGGTGGCCTCGCCGATGACGACGCGGCACCGGTCGAGGACGCGGCGCAGCGGTACGACGACATGGCGCGGGGAGATGGAGCCGGCGGCCGCCTCGGGGAGGAAGGGCTGGTAGGTCATGTAGGGGTCGGGGGTGACGACCGTGATCTCGACTTCGCCCCGTCCGAGTTCCCGTTTCAGTTTCCGCTGGAGACGCAGGGCCGTGTACATCCCGACGTAGCCGCCGCCGACAACGAGAATGCGCGCACGTTCCTTCACCATCCCATGACGCACCCGGCGCTTGCGTTTGTCCACAGCCTCGACAATTTGTGTGACCGGAGCGCGGAGGCGCGCGCAGTTGGCCGGAATCGCGAGTGCGGGGGATCACGCAGGTCAGGAGGGGTGGTGCGGGGGCGCGCGGGGGCACAATCAGGACGTATATGACCCGTACTCCGATCGGGGGGTGCTCCGTGCGGAACGTGCCCCTTCTGAATTGACTCCCGCTCAACTATGTTCGTGTGTCGACGGGGTGTAGGGGGATGCGCTCACCGGGTCCGCGACGGGCGGGCCCGCGGACCGGGCCTGTTCCGCGCGCTCCGGCTTTCGAATGGCGGGGAGAGTCTCCGGGGGGAGACGTCATTACCGGGGGAATGCGTATGCATGTTCAGGACTCTCATTGGTCGTCCGCGTCCGCTCGTCGACGGCGCGGTGGCGTGACGATGAGCGCGGCGGTGGGCAACGGACGCGGGGACGGCCGCGGACGGCGCCGCTGCGCGTGGACGCACAGCGCAATCTGGAGCACGTGCTGCGTGCGGCGCGCGAGGTCTTCGGCGAGCTGGGGTACGGCGCGCCGATGGAGGACGTGGCGCGGCGCGCGCGGGTCGGTGTCGGCACGGTGTACCGGCGCTTCCCGAGCAAGGACGTCCTGGTGCGGCGGATAGCCGAGGAGGAGACCTCCCGGCTGACCGACCAGGCGCGTGCGGCGCTCGGGCAGGAGGACGAGCCGTGGTCGGCGCTGTCGCGCTTCCTGCGTACGTCGGTGGCCTCGGGCGCCGGGCGGCTGCTGCCGCCGCAGGTGCTGCGGGTCGTGCGGTCGCGGAGGACGGCGCCGTGCCGGTCGAGGCCGCGGGTGCCGCAGCAGCGGACGCAGCCGGGCGCCGGCGGAGCTGCGGCTGGTGCCGGAGGAGCCGCTGGCGGTCGCCGCGGTACCGGTGGTCGCCGCGGAGGACGACGCGGGGCGGCGGCGCTGCTGGAGGTCGTGGGTCAGCTCGTGGAGCGGGCCCGTGCGGCGGGTGAGCTGCGGACCGACGTGTCGGTGTCGGACGTACTGCTGGTGATCGCCACGGCGGCGCCCTCGCTGCCGGACGCGGCACAGCAGGCGGCGGCCTCGGCCCGGCTGCTGGACATCCTGCTGGAGGGGCTGCGGTCGCGGCCCGTGAGCTCTTGAGGCTGCGAGGCGGCCTTCGGGCCCGGGCGCGTGTGCCGGGCCCGAGCCGGACTTCCGGGTACGAGCGTGGCTTCCAAGACCGAGCACGCGCCGGGCCCGGAGCAAATGGGGAGTCTTCCCCGAAGGGTGATGGATAGTACTGCGTGCGTGGAATCCCCACGGATGAGTGATCGCCGAACCCGAGGGTCCTGACCAAAAGCCAATATGGCACTCTGACCCGGTGGTCTGGACTGTTGGCCGGCTGGCGGGGGCTTTCCGCGATGAGCGTTGACGGGCGGGACGAGTCGACGCGGTGACCGGTGACGCCGGCGACCGGCGGCACCGGTCCCGCCGCAGGTGCCGAGCCAGGGCGGACGCCGCGAGGCGTCGCCGCCCGGGCGGGCGGCCGAGCCCGCCGACGGGCTCGCGTCCCGGCCCAGCGCGACCGCGCGAGGACAGCGCCCTGCCGCCGCCGCGCGAGCTCCCGCCGGCCGACGCCGAGCTGATCGAGCGGATGCGCTCGGGCGACGACACGGCGTACGAGGAGCTGTACCGGCGCCACGCGGAGGCGGTGCGCCGGTACGCGCGCACCTGCTGCCGCGACGCGCCACACCGCGGACGACCTGACCGCCGAGGTCTTCGCCCGCATGCTCCAGGCGGTGCGCGGCGGCTCGGGCCCCGAGCACGCCGTACGCGCGTATCTGCTCACCTCCGTCCGGCGGGTCGCCGCGTCCTGGACGAGGTCGGCGCGGCGGGAGCAGCTCGTCGACGACTTCGCGGTGTTCGCCGCCCAGTCCGCGCGCGGCTCCGAGGTGTCCGACGACGACACGCTCGAACTGGGCGCCGACGTACGGGCGATGCACGAGGCCGAGCAGTCCATGGCCATGCAGGCCTTCCGGTCGCTGCCGGAGCGCTGGCAGGCCGTGCTGTGGCACACCGAGGTCGAGGACGAGTCGCCCAGCGAGGTCGCCACGCTCTTCGGGCTGGACGCCAACGGCACGCGGGTACTCGCCAGCCGGGCCCGCGAGGGCCTCAAGCAGGCCTACCTCCAGGCCCACGTCAGCGCCACCCTCACCGGCGACGAGGAGTGCGCCCGCTACGCCGACCAGCTCGGCACGTACGCCCGCGGCAGGCTGCGCATCCGTGCCGAGCGGGGGCTGCGCAAGCACTTGGAGGAGTGCGCGAAGTGCCGGCTGGCCGCGAGCCAGATCGAGGAAGTGGCCGGCGGTATCCCCGCCGTCGTGCCGGTCGCGGTCATCGGCTGGTTCGGCGCCGCCGGGTACGCCAAGGCGGCCGGGCTCATCGCCGGCGGCGCGGGCGTCGGCCGGTGCCGCGGGTGCGGCCGCGGCGGCGGGCGGCGGCTCGTCCGGCGGCGGCGGGCGGTGGCGGTGCAGGCGGTGGCGGTGCGGCGGCCTCCGAGGGGCTGGGCGCGCCGGTGAAGGCCGGTATCGCGGCCGGTGTGGTCGCCGTGGGCGTCGTGGCCGCGGTGGTGCTGGCCCTGGCCGGCAACGAGAAGCCGCCAAGGAGGAGGCCGAAGACCGCTCCTCCCTCCCCGACGTCGCCGGTGGTGCGAGCCCGGCGCGCCCGACGCCCTCGCCCCTCGAAGCAGGAGCCCGCGCCGCGGCCGCCGGCGACTCGTGCCCGCGCGCGCCGAGACGCCCGCGCCGACACCGACATCCGACACCGGCCTCAAGGACCACCGCCAGGCCGACGCCTTCCTCGACCCGGACTCCGGCGCCCGGCCGACCGCCCGCGTCGTCCCCGAGGCCGACACCGCCCCCGGCGCCCACGCCCACACCGCCCCCAGCCGCGCCGCCGCCCGCCCCGGCCGTCTACCAGTGGAGCGAACTGTCGTACGACGTCAGCGGCGACGGCACCGAGCCCGAGATGCGGATCGGCGCGAGCAGCTGGGTGTGGCAGCGGTACGGCATGTCGATCGGCGACCAGCGGTACGCGCACGGCGTCACCGTGCACGGCCGCTCCTCCGTCACCATCGACCTCAACCGCTCCTGCTCCGTCCTACGACGCGCTGGTCGGCGTGGACGACCTGACGCTGGGGCTCGGCAAGGTGCTACTTCTCCGTCTACGCCGACGGGGTCCGGCTGTGGCGGTCCGGGCTGGTCGAGGGCGGTGACCCGGCGGTCCCCGTCCATGTGAACCTCGCCGGGCGCAGCACCGTGCGGCTGGTGGTGGAGCCGCACGGCGCCCTCGACAACGTGGTGCCTGGCGGACTGGGCGGAGTCGAGGTTCACCTGCGCTTAGGCCCGGCTCGGCTTTGGGCTCACGGCGCCGCGGCGTGCGCAGGCTCGCGCGCCTCGTCCAGCTCGTGCAGGACGTCGTCAGCGGTGAGGGCCGCGCCCCGGGCGCGCTCCGACTCGCACCGGGCGCTGCCCAGGGCGGCGCGGGCGGCGGCCCCGGCCCGTTCCGCTTGGGCGCGTTCCGGCATGGGGCGGGGGCGGCCGGCCCGCCAGTGGTCACGCGGCGCCGAGCAGCCGTGCCGCACGCGGGAGGTCGCCGAGGTCGGCCAGCAGCTCCCGCCGCGCCGTCCACGACCGTGGCCACGGATCATGTCGGAGCACCGCTTGTCCACGGCCTCGCGCAGGGCTTCGGCCAGCTTGGGCAGGGCGGCGGTCTCCGGACCGGACTCGCTCGCCGTGATCACGGCGTCGAGCAGGTCCAGCATCACCATGAACTGGGGCGGCGGCGTGCCCCGCACGGCACTCAGCGCGGGCCGCTTCGCACAGCTCGCGCGCCCGCGCTGTGTCCCCGTCCTCATGGCCATCTGGGCCCGCAGGAGCAGGACGAACGCCTCGGAGTCCGGTACGCCGTACCGGTCGGCGGCGGCGCTCGCCTCGTCCAGCGCGGCCTGCGCGGCCGCGCGGTCTCCCGCGCGGTAGGCGATCTCGGCGAGCCGGGCGATGAGGAACGGCGACTCGGCGTACGCGCCCACCTCGTAGGCGAGCCGCAGCGCCTCCTCGTACTCGCCCTCGGCCTCCTCGAAGCGGCTGCGTGCCATGGCTGCCTCGCCGGCCGCGCTGCACACCTGGGCCCGCAGCCAGCGGTCACCGACGCGGCGGCTGAGGATCCGCAGCTCCGCGAGGTCGGCGTCGACGCCGGCCAGGTCGCCGGGGGAGTCGACGACCATGTGCGTACGGAACATCAGCGCGACGGCGATCGCCCAGTCACCGCCGTGGGCACGGCAGTTGGCGACGGCGGCGTCCATGGCCCGGACGTTCCCCGGATCGCCCACGTAGGAGGAGACGATCGGCCAGACGAGGCCCGGGATGCGGGCCGAGGGCGGTCCGCCCGTCTCGAAGTACGCCTGTATCCGCGCCAGGTAGGCCGCTGCCGCTCGTCGGCGAACGCGTCCATGGGCGCGGCCTCGGACCTGAAGAACAGATGCAGCAGGCGCAGGTCCATCCGCAGGGCGTGCAGCGGATGTCCCTTCTCTCCGTCCGGCGCGGCGAGGAAGTGGTCGTACGGGGTCGGGCAGTTCCGCTGTCGTGGCCGGACGGTCGCCGGACCGCCGACGATCGAGGGCCGTGCCCAGGCGCAGGATCCGGTCGAGCCACTCCAGACCCTCGTGCCGGTAGTTGCGCAGCCACCAGAACCAGCCCATGGCCAGGGCGAGGGCACCGGCCTCCTCCTCGTCCTCGGATGTCGAGGCTCCGGTCGAGGGCCGTACGGATGTTGTCCAGCTCTGTCTCCAGGCGGGAGATCCACGGCAGTTGTCCGGCGGAGCGCAGCAGCGGATCTGCCCGCTCGACCAGTGCTCGCACCCACGCGCGGTGCCGGAGCTCGGCACGCGGCGCGCCGCCCCGGGACCTCGGCGGCACGCTCGACCGCGTACTCGTGGATCGTCTCCAGCATCCGGTACCGCATGCCGGCGGAGCCTTCGCCCACGGCAGGGGCGGCCACGACGAGGGACTTGTCGACGAGCGCTCCGATCAGCTCGGCGGCCGGCCCGGTGCACACGGCCTCCGCAGCCGCGAGGTCCCAGCCGCCCGCGAACACGGACACCTGGCACAGCATCGTCCGCTCGCCCTCGTCGAGCAGGTCCCACGACCAGTCGACGACGGCACGCAGGGTCTGCTGGCGGGGCAGGACCGTGCGGCTGCCGGAGGTGAGGAGGCGGAAGCGGTCGTCGAGCCGGTCGGCGATCTGCCGGGGTGTGAGCAGCCGGAGCCGGGCCGCCGCCAGCTCGATCGCGAGCGGCAGCCCGTCCAGCCGCCTGCAGATCTCCGCCACCGCCCGCTCGTCATGGAGCACGGCGTCCGTGTCGGGACGGACGGCGGCGGCACGCTCCGCGAACAGCCGGCGGGCCTGCTCCGGCCGCAGGGGCTCGACGGGACGCACCACCTCTCCCGGGACACCCAGGGGTTCACGGCTGGTGGCGAGGATCGTGAGCCCCGGGCAGCGGGTCAGCAGGGTCTCGGCGAGGTGGGCGGCGGCGCCGATGACATGCTCGCAGTTGTCGAGGATCAGGAGTTGGCTGCGCGGAGCGCAGTACTCGACGAGCAGGGCGAGGGGGTCGTCCGGCACAGCCGTCAGCTCGCTGGTCATCAGCACGGTCTCGCGCAGACCGAGCGCACTGACCACCGCTCCCGGCACCGCCTCCGGCCGGTCGAGCGGGGCGAGCTCGGCCAGCCACGCCTGCGGAAGCCCGGCGGCGGCCTCCTCGGCGAGACGGGTCTTGCCGGAGCCGCCCGGTCCGGTGAGGGTGACGAGGCGGGCCCTGTGCACGTCGGAACGGATGGCGTCGATCTCGGGTTCCCGGCCGACGAAAGAGGTCAGACGGGGACGGAGGTTGCCGGTGCGCTCGGGCCGCACGGGAGCCGTGGGCGGGGGATTCCGGTTCTGCGCGGCCGCACCGAGCAGGTCGGCGTGCAGGACGCGCAGCTGAGGGCCCGGGTCGGTACCGAGGCCCTCGGCGAGGACGCGGCGGGCGGACTCGTACGCGGCGAGGGCGTCGGCCTCGCGGCCGGTGTCGCGCAGGGCGCGGATCAGGAGGGCGTGCAGGGGTTCGTCGTACGGGTGTACGGCGGTCAGTTCCCGCAGTTCCGGTACGACGTCCAGCGCACGGCCGAGCCGTAGACGGGCCTCGGCCCGGGCCCGGGTCGCCTCCAGTCGCGTGGCCTCCGGGCGGGCGGCGGCGGAGCGGTCGGGGAGGTCGGCGAGGGCGGGGCCGCGCCACAGGGAGAGGGCGTCGTCGAGGTGCCGTTCCGCGAGGGCCGGGGCGTCGCGCGGCGAGGGCGTCGACGCCCTGCTGGACGAGCCGTTCGAAGACGAAGAGGTCGATCTCGTCCTGCGCGGCCCTGAGCCGGTAGCCGCCGGTTTCGGAGGTCGCCACGGCGTCCTTGCCCAGAGCGCGGCGGAGACGGCCGATGAGGGCCTGGAGGGCGGCGGGGGCGTCCTGGGGCGGGTCGTCCGCCCAGACCTCGTCGATCAGCGTCCGGGGGGTGGTGAGGCGGGAGGGCCGTAGGGCGAGGGCGGTGAGCAGGGCTCGGAGGCGGGGACCGCCGAGGGGTACGACTGTGCCGTGTTCGTCTTCTGCCGTGGTGACGCCCAGGATTCTGTACCGCACGGGGTCATTGTCGCCGGGGTGGGGGTCTGGGCCACGGGGTTTTCGGGGACGGGGGTGTTGGTGAGGCGGTCGGTTTCAAGTGCCCGGCGCCGCCGCTGAGGCCGGGGCGTCGCGCAACCCGGCGCTGCGGGGTGCCGCTCTCTTCGGGACGGGCGCCGCCCTGGGGGCGCCTCCCAGGCCTTGAGGCACGGGGGGGACGATGGCCCGCAGCTGAACGGGAGCAGCGGGCGACTGGACGGGCAAGACGAGGGTCGTGCGCGTCAACGACTGGACGACCGAGTGGACGTACCGGGACGTCGTCACGGTCGTCGAGGGCGCCGGCCAGAACCTCGACTGCATCATGCTGCCGAAGCCCGCAGCTGAGCCGGACCGGGCGCTACACCCGCCGCACCCCGGCCCCCGCCCCCAACGCCCCCCGCTGCGGCGCGATCCCCGCCGGTACCGCTCGCTGTCGAGCCGGTGTGCCCGTCCAGCAGGTGCCGCGGCGGGCCAGCAGACGGCGGAGCCAGAGTTCGAGGGAGACCAGGTCCGTGAGGCCGTCCAGGGGGAGGGGTTCGCCGGCCGCCGCGGAGCGCAGGGCCTTGCGGACCACTCGGGCCTCGACCAGGCCCGCTTCCGCCAGGAGGGGCGTGTCGAACAGCGCCACCAAGGAGTCCGCCGCCACCCTCAGCCCCGTACGGGCCGCGGCCGCCGCGGTCGCCTGGGTCGGGGCGCCCCATCCGGGCGGCAGCTCCCGCACCCCGGCCCCCTCCAGCACCGTGCGCAGGATCGCCGCCCGTGCCCCCGGCCTCACCCGCAACGCCTCGGGCAGCGCCCGGGCCGCGCGCACGACCTGGTTGTCGAGGAACGGCGCGTGCAGCCGCTGGAACCGGATCTCCGCGGCCTGCTCCAGGACCCGCAGATCCGCCGCGTGCCGCGCCAGCGCCGCACGCGCGCGGAAGTCCCCCGGCCGCTGCCCCGGCCCCACCAACTCCGACCGGTGCGTCGACGCCTGAAGACGAACCGATACTTCAGCGAGTGCCTCACCGGTCAGCCAGCGCGCCGCCGGCCCGGGTCTGCCCCAGGTCAGCGCGGCGAGCGAGGCCTCCACCGCACCGCCGGGCGCGTCGAGGCCGTCGTCCGACCGGTGGTCGAGCAGGCGCTCGGCCAGGGACTCGAGACCCGACCGGTACGGCGTACGGGACAGCCGCCGCGCCGCCGCGTACACGCGCGCGGGGACCAGCACCGATCCGTCCGCCTTGGCCAGCGCGGCGACCGGCCGCACGAGATGACGCCGTTGGCGGTCCATCAGCAGGTCGGCCAGCCGGGCGGGGTGCGCGTCCAGGACCTGCCGCGCCCCGTACCCCGTGAAGTGGTCCGCGCTGCCGGACGCCAGCCGCGCCCGGTGCCGAGCCGCCGACACCAGGCACGGCCCGGGTTCGTCGGTCAGCGGACCGTCCAGGTCGGCGTACGGAAGGGTCTCCTCGCCACCCGCCACGACCACGTGGTGCAAGCGCGGGTTGGCCGCCAGCGCGCCCGCCCGCTCCAGTTCGGATTCCTGTCCTCCGACGGCGAGGTCGTTGAACGTCACCGCCAGCAGCCGCTCCCCCGCGCCCGTGCCGTGTCCCAGCACCGTGCCCGGCATCCCGGGCAGCCCCGAGGCCAGCAGCGCCAGCGTCCCCGAGGCCGGCCCGCCCGACAGGTCCGCCCCGATCCCGGGAACGGGCATTCCGCGCGCGGCACGCCGCTCGGCGGGTCCCATGCCGGGCACGGGTCCGGGGTCTATGTCCGCCCCGGGGACGTGCCGCGGCGCGGACAGCCGCGTGCGTACGGCCTCCACAAGCGCGTCGCGTACGGCGTCGACCGCGCTGTCGGGGTCGGCCGGAGGCGCCGCCACCGCCAGCGAGGCGACGGGCTCGTACCCGGCGACCTCGCGCGCACCGGCGCGCAGGATCAGCGCATGACCCGGCGGAATGCGCTTCACGCCGTCGTACGGCGTGGAGTCGTGGAGCGCGGCGGGCACGTCAGGGGCGGCCAGCAGCGCGGCGAGATGCCCGAAGTCGAGGTTGGCCTCGATGAGGTCGGCCAGCGGCAGCGCGGCAGTCGCGTACGCCGTACCGCCGGCCCAGGGTGTGTGGAACACCGGCCGCGCGCCCGCGAGATCGCCGCAGACGGTGAGCCTCCTGCCGACCTGAACGATCGCGGTGTAGCTCCCGGGCCAGGCGGTCAGATGCCGAAGTGCCCCGCCGCGCGCGGCGAACAGCGCGACGCGCAGCTGCTCGTCGGTGGCGCCGCAGATGCCGAGGACGGCGATGCGGGTCCGGTCGTCGGCCTTCACGACCCGCACCTCGTCGGGGCGCCAGTCGCCGACCGCCCACAGCGGATCGGGATCGCCCCACAGGAGTTGGGAACCCACCGGGTGCACCGTCTCGCCGTCGTGCCCGGTCGCCCCCGCCGAGCCGGCAGCGAGGGCCCCCGCGGCGGTGCTGCTCCACCCCACCAACCACCGCATCGCCGCCTCCACAGGCTGTGGACAACCAGTGCACCGTACGAACCGGTTCACCATGCTGCCATGAAGGAGGCGCTCCAGAGGGTGCCGACGCCGCTTGCGCTCCGCCGAATGCGCCCCGGCGGAGACACCCACACCGCCCCGAACGCTCCGAACACCCGCACGCCACAAGAAGAGACGGGCACAGGAGACGGGCGGAAGACACGGCAGAGGAGACGGCGGCAGAGACGGAAGAAAAGAAAAGTCGGCCAAGACGCAAGGCACGCCAGCGACACGTCTCCAGTACGACTGCGACGCGAATGCGCCCCCGATATGCGCCCTGAATACGCCTGACGCGCCCTCAAGTGCCGTGGTCGGAGGCCTGACACCCCTTGACCGGCGGGGTCGATTTTCGGCCAAATCGCCGTCACGCGGACAGCGTCGAACACTCTCCGTACAGGCTCCGCTCACCGCCGTGCGGTCGCGCAGTCCGGGAGACGGAGCACGCCTCCCGGACCTTTCCGCCGCCCGCGGGGATGGAGGCGGCGGCGTCCCCCAGCCCACTGGATCCAGTACAGCGGGCCGACCCACGCAACGACCATGGAAGCGCTCCCGCGATGGCCGGAGAAGAGCGCACGGACAGGCGCACGGCCACACAGTGGGAGCACGTCACAACAGCCCGTATCTGAACCGCACTTCAGTACGGACCACAATCCCGCCAACCGGAACAATGCCCCTTAACGCTTGGGATGCGGCGAACTACGCTGGGTTTACGAATGCCGGGTGGTTATGCCAGTGCCGGCAGCCGTCTGTGTCGAGGGGTGGCTCATGTCCAGGGAGCAACGCGGGCCGAACGAAAAACTCGGCGCCGTTCTCGCCCTCGCGGGAATCAGCAACGCGGGCCTCGCGCGGCGCGTCAACGACCTTGGCGCCCAGCGTGGTCTGACGCTTCGCTACGACAAGACGTCGGTGGCGCGCTGGGTGTCGAAGGGCATGGTGCCGCAGGGTGCGGCGCCGCACCTCATCGCCGCCGCCATCGGCCAGAAACTCGGCCGCCCGGTGCCGCTCCACGAGATCGGCCTGGCGGACGCGGACCCCGCGCCCGAAGTCGGCCTCGCCTTCCCCCGGGACGTGGGCCAGGCGGTGAGGTCCGCGACGGAGCTGTACCGCCTCGACCTCGCCGGGCGCCGGGCCGGATCGGGCGGAATCTGGCAGTCGCTGGCCGGATCGTTCGCAGTGAGCGCGTACGCAACGCCCGCCTCACGATGGCTGATAACCCCGGCCGACAGTTCGGTCGCCCGCGACGTGGGCCCCGGCGAGGGCTCCGGCGTACCGCTCAAAGTCGGCCACAGCGATGTGCAGAAGCTGCGGGAGGCCGCCGAGGACGCGCGGCGCTGGGACTCCAAGTACGGCGGCGGCGACTGGCGTTCGTCCATGGTCCCCGAGTGCTTAAGGGTGGAGGCGGCCCCTCTCCTGCTCGGCTCCTACTCCGACGAGGTCGGCCGGGCTCTCTTCGGCGCCTCCGCGGAACTCACCCGGCTCGCGGGCTGGATGGCCTTCGACACGGGCCAGCAGGAAGCGGCCCAGCGCTACTACATCCAGGCTCTGCGCCTGGCCCGAGCGGCGGCGGACGTCCCCCTCGGGGGCTACGTCCTGGCCTCCATGTCCCTCCAGGCCACCTACCGCGGCTTCGGCGACGAGGGCGTGGACCTCGCCCAGGCCGCCCTGGAACGCAACCGCGGCCTGGCGACGGCCCGCACCATGAGCTTCTTCCGCCTCGTCGAGGCCCGCGCGCACGCACGCGCGAGTGACGCCCAGGCGGCCGGCGGCGCCCTGAAGGCGGCCGAGAGCTGGCTGGAGCGCGCCCGCCCCGGCGACAACGACCCGAGCTGGCTCGGCTTCTACTCCTACGACCGTTTCGCCGCCGACGCGGCCGAGTGCTACGTCGACCTCAAGGCGCCCCGCCAGGTCCGCCGCTTCACCGAGCAAGCGCTTTCGAAGCCGACGGAGGAGTTCGTCCGCTCGCACGGCCTGCGCCTGGTCGTCTCGGCGGTCGCCGAACTGGAGTCGGGCAACCTGGACGCGGCGTGCGAGCAGGGCGTGCGAGCGGTCGAGGTCGCCGGGCGCATCTCCTCGGCCCGCACCACCGAGTACGTCAAGGACCTCCTGCACCGGCTGGAGCCGTACGGCGACGAACCACGCGTGGTCGAGCTGCGCGAGCGCGCCCGGCCCCTGCTGATGGCCGCCCCGGCCTGAGCCTGCCGGTGACCCGGCCGTTCTGCCGCCGTCTCCTGGGTTTGAGCACATTGTCAGTGGCGCAGTGCACTATCGAAGCCGGGAGGTGGTGCGGGTGCGGATCGCGTACGACTGTGACGTGCTGGTGATCGGCGGCGGAATCGTCGGCCTGTCGACGGCGTATGCCATCACACGCGCCGCACCGGGCACACGTGTCACAGTGCTGGAGAAGGAACCGGGCCCGGCCCGGCACCAGACCGGCCGCAACAGCGGCGTGATCCACAGCGGCATCTACTACCGCCCCGGCTCCCTCAAGGCGCGGTACGCGGTGCGGGGCGCCGCCGAGATGGTCAAGTTCTGCGCCGAGTACGGCATCCCTCACTCCGTCACCGGCAAGCTGATCGTCGCGACCGACCGCGCCGAGCTGCCCCGTCTGCACGCGCTCGTGCAGCGCGGCCGGGAGAACGGCATCCCGGTGCGGGAGCTGGGCGCGGCCCAGATCGCGGAGTACGAGCCCGAGGTGCGGGGTCTCGCCGCGATACACGTCGGCACCACCGGCATCTGCGACTTCGTCGCGGTCGCCCGCCAGCTGGCCCACGGCTCGGGTGCGGAGATCCGCTACGGCACGCGGGTCGTCCGCGTCGACCGGCGCCCCGAACTGGGCGTCGCCGTCGCTCACGGCGGCCGGGGACGTGGTGCGCGGCCGGGTCCTGGTGAACTGCGCGGGCCTGTACTGCGACGAGATCGCCCGGCTGACCGGGGACGACCCGGACGTGCGGATCGTGCCGTTCCGGGGCGAGTACTACGAGCTGGCCCGGCCGGAGCTCGTGCGGGCACTGGTGTACCCGGTGCCCGACCCGGCGTTCCCGTTCCTCGGCGTGCATCTCACACGCGGCATCGACGGGGGTGTCCACGTCGGGCCCAACGCGGTGCCGGCGCTGGCCCGCGAGGGGTACGGGTGGGGCACGATCCGCCCGCGCGAGCTGGGGTCGACGCTGGCCTGGCCCGGATCCTGGCGGATCGCCCGCCGGCACTGGCGGTACGGGGCGGGTGAGCTGCGGCGGTCGCTGTCCAAGGCGGCGTTCACGGATGCGGTGCGGCAGGCTGCTGCCCGGGGTGTCCGAGGACGACCTGGTGCCGACGGCGGCGGGGGTGCGGGCACAGGCCGTACTGCGTGACGGGACGCTGGTGGACGACTTCCTGATCCGCGAGGGCCCCCGCGCGGTGCATGTCCTGAACGCGCCGTCTCCTGCGGCCACGGCGTCGTTGCCGATCGGCCGGGAGGTGGCGCGCAGGGCGCTGAGTGCGATGTGACCGTGCGGCGCCGGTGGGCTTTCCAGACGCTACCGGCTTCCGGATGCCCGGTGTCGTGCCGGGACCGGGTGGGTCCGCAACCCGGCGGATCGGGATGCCGCTGTCTGTGGGACGGGTGCCGCTCTGGGGGCACCTCCCGGGCCTTGGGCACTGGGCTGCCCGCAGCCCGAGCAGATCGGCGGCCTCGGCCCCCCGCACCCCGTCACGCGACGGCCGTAAAATCGGTCTCACTGTGTCTGACTCCGTGAACGCCCCCGAAGCCTCCCAGCCCAGCCAGCCCCGGCAGCGAGCACCGCCCATCACGCGCCCGGTGTTTCCATCCGGCACACCCGGGCCAAGGGCGAGCCGCGCTTTCCCGGACGGGCCGAAGGCCGATCCCGCCGGATCGCACTTCGAGCGGCGGATCCGGAGCTTCCAGCCGCGGCGCAGCCGGGTGACCGCAGGGCAGGCGGACGCGCTGCAGCGGCTGTGGCCCAAGTGGGGGCTGGACATCGACGGGCAGCGCGACCTCGACCTCGCCGAGCTGTTCGGCAACGACAACCCCGTCGTCCTGGAGATCGGCTTCGGCATGGGCGAGGCGACCGCCCAGATGGCCGCCGCCGACCCCGGCACCAACATCCTCGCCGTCGACGTCCACACCCCGGGCCAGGGCAACCTGCTCAATCTCGCCGACCAGAACGGCCTGTCCAACATCCGGGTCGGCAACGGCGACGCGATCATCCTGCTCCGCGAGATGCTCGCCCCCGGCTCCCTCGACGGCCTCCGCGTCTACTTCCCCGACCCCTGGCCGAAGAAGCGGCACCACAAGCGGCGGCTCATCCAGCCCGAGTTCCTGAGCCTCGCCGCGACCCGGCTCAAGCCCGGCGGGACTCGTGCACTGCGCCACCGACTGGGAGCCGTACGCCGAACAGATGCTCGACGTGCTGACCGCGCACCCCGACTTCGAGAACACCGCAGGCGGACGGCGGTTTCGCGCCCCGTCCCGACGTTCCGGCCGCTGACCCGTTTCGAGGGCCAGGGACTGGACAAGGGACATGTGGTGAACGACCTGCTCTTCCGCCGCGTACAGCACGTGGACCAACCCCCCGCCGGCGCCTGACCGCCCCCGCGCCTCTCCCGCCTGCGGACAGCGCCCATCCGTCGTTAGGGTCAATGCCGTGGCCACCTGTCCCCCACATCCGTCGTACCCCAGCGGCCTCCCAGTGGTCCCGCCGACGGCGCGCCCCTGACCGGCGCCTCTGTCGGCGGCCCCCTGCGGCACGCCCACTGGTGGCAGCGCGCCTGGGTGCGCTACGGCGCGCTGACCACGCTGCTCGCGCTCTCCGGCCTGGTCATCCTCGCCCTGGTCCGCGAGCAGACCGGCACGGAGGGGTTCCTGGTCGGGCTCGGGCTCGCCGTGCTGCCCGGTACCCCTGCTCATAGCCGCGTTCCGCTGGCTGGACCGGGTCGAGCCCGGCCCCTGGCGGAACCTGCTGTTCTCCTTCGCCTGGGGCGCCTGCGCGGCGGCGCTGATAGCGATCGTCGCCAACAGCTTCGCGACCAGATGGATAGCGACGGCGACCGCGGACCCGTCCAACGCGGACACCCTCGGCGCGACCGTCATAGCGCCGGTGGTGGAGGAGTCGGCCAAGGCGGCGGCCGTCCTACTGGTCTTCCTCTTCCGGCGCCGCGACTTCACCGGCATCGTCGACGGAGTCGTGATAGCCGGCGTCACCGCCACCGGCTTCGCGTTCACCGAGAACATCCTCTACCTCGGCACCGCCTTCGGCACCGACCAGCTCACCGGGCGACAGCGGCATCGCCTCCGTCACGGCGGCGACCTTCTTCGTGCGCGATCGTCATGTCGCCGTTCGCGCACCCGCTCTTCACCGTCCTCACCGGCATCGGCTTCGGCATCGCCGCGCTCTCGGCGGACCGCCAGCACATGCGCCGCGTCGCTCTTCCCGCTCTCCGGGCTGCTGCTCGCGATGGGCATGCACGCGATGTGGAACGGCTCGTCGGCGTTCGGCGAGTACGGGTTCTTCGCCGTGTACGCGGCGTTCATGGTGCCCGTCTTCGGGCTGCTGACCTGGCTGGTGATCTGGACGCGGCAGCGGGAGCTGCGGACGGTACGGGCGGAGCTGCCCGCGTACGCCGTCGCCGGGTGGCTGACCCCGGCCGAGCCGTACGCGCTCGGCTCGATGCGGGCCCGGCGGATCGCCCGGCAGTACGCCCGCCGCCACGCGGGGAAGACCGGCGGCGCGGGCGGTGGCGCAGTACGAGGCGTACGCCACCTCTCTGGCGTTCCTGCGGCACCGGGGCCGCCGGGGCCGCGCCGGGGCGGACTTCGCCGTGCGGGAGCGGGAGCTGCTGGAGGAGCTGTGGCGGCGCCGGGAGGCGGCCCGCCCCGCGCTGGACCACGCGGCGCGGATCACGGCCCCTCCCGTACCGGTGGTCGGCACCGCCCTGGCCGGTCGTACGGGGTGTACGGGTACGGCCATCCGACGCCACGCCGTACCCCGCGTACAACCCGTACCGGTCGTCAGGCGAACGCAGTGCAGACCACGAAGACCGCTCAGGCCGAAGCCTCGCGTCAGCCGCTCGGCCTCCGCCTCCGTCAGCGTCAGCTCCCCGACCCCGACCAGCGCAGGCAGCTGCTCCACCGTCCGCGCGGACGCGATCGGCGCCGCCACCGTGGGCTGGGCCGCGAGCCAGGCCAGGGCGACCGTGGCGACGGGGACGTCGTGGGCCGCGGCGATCTCGTCGAGGGCGTCGAGGACCCGGCGGCCCCGCTCGGTCTCCAGGTGCTTGGCGGCGCCGCCGGCCCGCGCGCTGTCGACGGTCGTACCGGGCCGGTACTTGCCGGTGAGGAAGCCGGACGCGAGCGCGTAGTACGGGACGGCCGCCAGGCCGGCGCGCTCGGCGAGGTCCTGGAGCTCGCCCTCGTAGGTGTCGCGGGAGACCAGGTTGTAGTGGGGCTGGAGCGCGACGTAGCGGGCGAGGCCCTCGCGGTCGGAGAACTCCAGGGATGCCCGCAGCCGCTCCGCCGAGATGTTGGAGGCGGCGATGTGCCGCACCTTCCCGGCCTTCACCAGCTCGTCGAGGGCCCCGATGATCTCCTCGACCGGCACGTCGGGCTGGTCGAAGTGGGTGTAGTAGAGGTCGATGTAGTCGGTGCCGCAGGCGGCGCAGGGAGGCGTCGGCGGCGGCCTTGATGTTGGCGGCGGACAGGCCCTGGAACTCGGGGTGCTGGCTGACCTTGGTGGCGACGACGATGTCGGCGCGGTTGCCGCGTGCCTCGAGCCACTTGCCGAGGACGGTCTCGGACTCGCCGCCCTGGTTGCCGTCGACCCACGCCGAGTAGACGTCGGCGGTGTCGACGAAGTTGCCGCCGGCGGCGGCGTAGGCGTCGAGAACGGCGAAGGACCGGTCCTCGTCGGCGGTCCAGCCGAAGACGTTGCCGCCGAGGGCGAGCGGGAAGACTTCGAGGTCGGAGGAGCCGAGCTTGCGAAGAGAAGTCATGCTCCTCGTCAACGGCCGTGACGGAGCGGCTCATTCCGGAGCGGACGCAAAGGTCCTGTAAACGCTTCCGCACGCACCGCGAACGCCCACACCGAGAACCGGCTGCCCTGACGTCAGGGGGGCGTCGTCAGGGCAGCCGGTGCTTCAACTGGTTTGTGGTGCTTACGGGTTCAGTCCCTTGCCCCGCAGCCACGCCATCGGGTCGATTCCACTGCTGGAACCACCGGAGTGAACTTCGAGGTGAAGGTGGGCCCCGGTGACGTTGCCGGTGGCACCCACGCGGCCGATGACGTCACCCGTGCTGACCTTCTGGCCGACGCTGACGCCGATGGACGACTGGTGCGCGTACCAGAGCTCCGTGCCGTCATCGAGGGTGAGGACCGTCTTGTAGCCGTACGAGCCGTTCCAGCCCGCCTCGGTGATGGTGCCGCTGTGCACCGCCTTGATCGGCGTGCCCGTGGGGGCGGCGAAGTCGAGACCGGTGTGGTAGCCGGAGGACCAGTAGGCGCCGGCCTGACCGAAGGCCGAGGTGAGGGTGTACGAGGAGGTCGGCAGCGTGAACTGCTTGGCGAGCGCGGCGAGCCGCTCGGCCTCGGCCTTCTTCTTGGCCTCCTCCTCCGCCTTCCTCTTGGCTTCGGCGGCCTTGGCCTTGGCCTCCTTCTCCGCCTTGGCGACGGCTTCCGCGGCCGCCTTCTCGGCGGCGTCGGCGGCGTCCTTCGGCGGCCTTGGTGTCGATCTGGTCCTGCTGGTGCTCGACCTGGGCCATGATCCGGGCGCGCAGCGCCTCGCCGGCGCCGGAGGAGTTCTCCTCGGTGTCCGCCGTGGCCACGCCGAGGCCGCTGAGCGGGGTGGAGGAGCCGGCGGGAGTGTCGTCGTCCGAGATGAGGGAGCCCACCGAGGGCAGGTCCGGCATGGAGATCGACACCGGCGGCTTGCCGGTCTGGGCACTGGCCATGCCGCCCGCGCCGACGGCGGCTATGACGCCGACGCCGAGGACGGTGGAGCTGCGGGCGAGACCTCCGCCGCGCTGCTTGCTGACGCGATGCCGGCCGCGTACGGGACGGATGGACTCCTCGGTGGGGTTCCACTCCTCGAACGGGCCCTCGTCGGTGCGGTGACCGCCGTAGCCGAAGGTCTCGGTGTCGCGCTGGTTCTGCGCGAACGGGGCCTGCGGGGGCAGGCCGGTTGGACGCCACGTGGGCGTACTCCTTTCCTTCCTTCTCGCCTACCGGGTTAGCTGACGGGTTCGGAGCAGGAAGGTCTCCTACGCGCGTATAACGACCGTGCTTCCACGGCGATATCCGCCCGATTCACCCCAAGTGGTGGTTCCCCGGTTCCCTTTCGGGATTCGGCGCGTGCGCACGGAGCCGCCTTCTGTGACGGCTGGGACGACCGCGCTGCGTTATCGAACGTTAATAGACGCGCGGAGTGGATTCCAGCGATTCCACTTGATCATTAACGTTTTTCACGGGGACTTACACTGCCATGACCGGCTTAAATCGGGCGAGTTGACCGCTCCGTAAGTGACTCACGGGTTTTGACGGTGCGTCAGTTGTTATGCAGAGCGGGGCGGTTCACTCACGGGTAGTGACGGAGCTTGGAAATACCCCGAAATACACCTAGGGCCGGAACCCTTTCGGATTCCGGCCCTAGGCCTTCAGTAGCGGGGACAGGATTTGAACCTGCGACCTCTGGGTTATGAGCCCAGCGAGCTACCGAGCTGCTCCACCCCGCGTCGTTGTGATTCAAGTGTACGCCATCCGAAGGGCAGCTCGTGACCACGTCATGCTCAGCGGCCGCGGGGAGGGTTTCCCAGGCGGTGAACAGGTCGTCCCCGTGGGCGGCGACCGACTGCCTCACGGACGGAGACCGACCGCCCCACGGACAGAGACCGACCGCCCCTGCGGACGGAGACGGACTGGCTTGTCGGGCGGGGTCGGGAGCCGGAGGGGGCGGGACCGGGGGCCGGAAGCCGAAAGCCGGGGCCGACGGCCGGAAGCCGAAAGCCGGGGACCGGGACCCAAGACCGTGCCCCCGGCGCTGTGTTCGGGCTCGCCCCTACAGCAGGTGGCGGTTCGGGGTCTTGGCGTGGTCCTCGTGGTCCGGGAGGACGATGACCTCAGCACCGCCGTCCGCGAGGACGCCGCTGCCGTCGGCCCCCGGTACGAAGGTGTCCGGCTCGCGCCAGGCCGTGACCACCCGGCGTACGCCCGCGTCGAGGATCAGCCGGGCGCAGGGCGCGGGGCGGGAGGCGCGGCGGGCGCAGGGCTCCAGGCTGCTGTACACCGTCGCGCCGGCGAGCCTCGGGTCGGCCGGGTCGATCTTCGCCAGGGCCGCCTCCTCGGCGTGGACGACCGGGTCGTCGCCCTCGCGGGAGTGGCCGCGGGCCAGTTCCGTACCGTCGGGCGCGACCACCACCGCGCCCACGCTGAACGCCGTGTCCGACGGAGGGCACCGGTCCGCCAGTTCGCAGGCGAGGGCCAGCCAGTGGTGGTCGGCGGCGGCGGGGAGAGGGCCGGTGCCCGGGGCTGTGGGTTCGTAGCGCATGAGGACGACGTCCTCGATCCGCCGCGTCTCCAGCAGCCGGAGCCGGCCGCCCTGGTAGCCGCCGGGCCCGAAGAGGCGGGGCGCCTTCGGGTCACCCACGAAGAGCGGGGCGAGGACCAGGTGGAGTTCGTCGGCGAGGCCCTGGGTGAGGAGCTGGGTGTGGATCAGGCCGCCGCCCTCGACCATGAGCCGCCGTACGCCCCGTACGTCGTGCAGGTGGGTGAGGAGCCGCCGCCAGTCGAGGTCGGTGCCGAGGGGGACCACGTCGGTGGCGAGGCCGAGGGCATGGGCGTGCTCGGCGCCCTTGTCGGTCGTGTAGAGGACCTTCTCGCCGCCGGTGTGCCAGAACCGCGCCTCCGGGTCGAGGTCGCCGGAGCCGCTGACGGTGACCTTGAGGGGGTATTCCGGTTTGCCGGCGTCCGTGCGGGCGGCACGCCGCTCGTCCGAGTTGACCAGCAGCCGCGGGTTGTCGGCCCGGATGGTGCCGGCTCCGACCAGGATCGCGTCGACGGACGCCCGGACCTCGTCGACCCGGTCGAAGTCGGCCGGGCCGGACAGGAGCAGGCGTTCGGGCCCGGTGTCGTCCAGGTAGCCGTCGAGGGAGACGGCGGCGGACAGCAGGACGTACGGGTGAGGCATCGACGCTCCCCGGTCGGGTGGGACGGCGGGCCGGCGGGCCGGAACCCGCCGAGCGGGTCTTGGTTCAAGTTTGAAACAAACCTACACTGGCGGCATGACGACTCGCTGGCTCACCCCCGAGGAGCAACGCGCCTGGCGCGCGTACATCGCCTCCTCACTGCTCCTGGAGGACGCGATCGACCGGCAGCTCCAGCAGGACGCCGGCATGCCGCACCTCTACTACTCCATCCTGTCCGTCCTGTCGGAGTCCCCGGAACGGCGCCTGCGCATGACCGATCTCGCCGAGCGGCTGAAGATCACGCGCAGCCGGCTGACGTACGCGGTGACGCGGCTGGAGAAGGACGGCATGGTGCGGCGCGAGGCCTGCCGGCACGACAAGCGGGGCAGTATCGCCGCGCTGACCGACGCGGGATTCGCCGTGCTGGAGCGCGCGGCGCCCGGGCACGCCGAGACCGTACGGAGCTTCGTGTTCGACCGACTCAGCGAGGAGCAGGTGACGCAGCTGGAGGAGATCTCCGCGGCGATCGCGCAGGGGCTCCAGGAGGACGGGACACGGCCGACGTCGGACGACGTGCCGTGGCGCCGGAGGTCCTCCACAGCCTGCGGCTGAGGCTGCGCGCGGCGCCTTCGTGAGGCACGCCGGCGAGGTACGTCAGTGAGGCACATCACAAGAGACCCGGCCTCATTGCTTCAAATTTAAAGCAAGGGTAGTGTTCCGAACCGTGGATCTGCTTCAAATCTGAAACAGAACGGCTGTGCAGCCGAACAGGAACGGAACCCGGAGGCCCCGCATGCCCGACACCCCCGCCGCCATCGCCACCCCGCGCTCCCGCGTCCGGGTACCACTGCGCTTCCACGACGGCTACGAGGTCGACGCCGAGCTCGTCACCTTCCACGGACTGGCCGACGGCCAGGAGCACGTGGCCGTCGTCCTGGGCGAGCCGGGCCCGGTCCCGCTGGTGCGGCTGCACTCCGAGTGCCTGACCGGCGACGTGTTCGGCTCGGCCCGCTGCGACTGCGGTCCGCAGCTGCGCGAGGCGGTCGAGCGCATAGCCGACCGCGGCGGCGTGCTCCTCTACCTCCGCCAGGAGGGCCGGGGCATCGGCCTCTACAACAAGCTCGACGCGTACGCCCTCCAGGACGAGGGCCTGGACACGTACGAGGCGAACGCGGCCCTGGGGCTGCCGGAGGACGCCCGTGACTACACGGCGGCGGCCCAGATGCTCCGGGCCCTGGGCATCAAGGAACTGGAATTGCTCTCCAACAACCCGGACAAGGCCGGCCAGTTGCGTGCCCTGGGCGTCGATGTCCGCGACCGCGTCCCCACGGGCGTCTTCACCACCGCGCACAACGTCCGCTACCTGCGCGCCAAGGTCCTCCAGACCCAGCACACCCTGCCGCTCGCCGCGCTGACGGAGCTCAGCGCCGGCTGAGCGGGGCCCGAGACGGCCGGGCGCTGAACGGGGCTGCTTGCTCCTCGGCTCATCGGGTACAGCCTTTGGAAGAGGGCGACCTCAGCAGTACCCGGAGCTTATGGAAAGTGACCGTTTCGTGACCGATCTCGGCGGCCCCGACGACCCCCGGGCGAGGGGACCGGGCGATGGCCCGGAGGCCGTCGCATCGCGGATCGCCGATGCCGTGGACAGCCTGGCGGCCCTGTGGTCGGTCGCCGCCCAGGAGGCGTCCCTGCGCCTGTCCTTGCACCAGCTGCGGGCGCTGCGCACCGTGGAGGCGGCTCCCGGCCTGAACCTCACGGCCTTGGCGGACGAGCTGGCCATCGGCCTCCCCACGGCCAGCCGGCTCTGCGACCGGCTCGCGGCGGCCGGCCTGCTGGAACGGGCCCCGCACCCGGGCACCCGCCGCGAGGTGCAACTGTGGCTCACCCCACACGGCCGGCATGTCCTGGGCGATGTCGCCGACCGCCGGGCCCAGGCCCTGGCCACGGCGCTGGCGGCGATGGAACCGGCGGAACGGGTGGCGCTGAGCCGGGGGTTGCTGGGGTTTCTCGCGGCGCGGGACGCCGTCGTGCCCCCTGCTGACGGGGCTGACGGAGTGTGAGGGCGGAGAAAGCGGCGCCCGTGAACCGGACCCGCCCGGCCTGCGGCCCCGCCGCTGATTCGGTGCTCGTCGCCGCTGATTCGGTGCTCGTCAGGCCCTTGAGCCGTACCGGCTCACACCACCGGCGCCCAGCACGGCCACACACGTGTCGTCCCGCACCGGCCGGGCCGCGCTCCCCGCGTCCCGCAGCACCGCCGCGGCCACCACCGCCGGGTCGCAGCCCAGGAGCACGTCGTCCTCGGGCGGTGTCCAGCGGCTGGGCAGACCGTCGCTGTGCAGAACGAGCAGGCTGTCGTCCCGCCACGGAACCCGCTGCACGGGCACGGACGCCGGAGCCTGCGCGCCCACGATGCCGGGGTGGGACAGCAGCGGCTTCCAGGTGCCGTCGGTGCGCAGGCGGCCGCCGACGTTGCCGATCCCGGCGAAGGCCAGCTGACCGGAGACGAGGTCGAGTTGGGCGACGGAGACGGCCGCGCCCCGGGTGGGCCGCAGGGCCCTGCCCAGGTGCCGCAGGATCTCGGCGGGCGGCAGTTCGGCCACGCCGCGCAGTTCGGCCACGGCGGCGTCGGACGCCTCGGCGGCCTTGGCACCGTGCCCGAGCCCGTCGGCGAGCAGGAGGGTCACGCGATCGCCGCCGCGCACCCGGCTCCACGCGTCGCCGGAGTGCTCGTCCCGGCCGAGGGGGACGTTGACGCCGCCGGCCCGCGGGCCCGGCGGGGGCGATCCCTGGGCGGCCGGCTCATGGCCGATGCGGGCCACGGCCACCGTGCCCCGCCCCGGGGCGCTGTGCAGGTCGAAGTCGTTCGCTATGCGCCGGCACGTGCCGAGGCCGGCGCCCAGGGAGGCCGCGGTGGTGTAGCCGTCGCGCATCGCGGCCGCGATGTCCGGGATGCCCGGGCCGTGGTCGAGCGAGACGAGCTGCACGGACGCCTTGGGGGTGCCGTCGTACCCGTGCTCGACGAGGTTGATGACGACGCGCCCGCCGTCCGCGTGCCGCAGCAGGTTGGTCGCCAGCTCCGTCGCCACGAGCGCGGCGGTCGCGGTGCGGGGCGGCGGGAGCTCCGCGCAGGCGCTGGCCTCCTCGGCCGCCACACGGACGTCCCGAACCCGGGTCGAGTCGTCCACCGGCACGTCCCACACCCTGCTCATCGCGACCCCGCCCGGGACGGGGGTACGGCGGTGGCCCAGGTGGTGACGGTGACGGTGGTCCCCTCACCGGGCCTGCTGTCCACCTCGAACTCCTGGACCAGCCGCTTGGCCCCGCTCATGCCGAGACCGAGCCCGCCGCCGCTGGTGTAGCCGTCGGTCATCGCCAGGTCCAGGTCACGGATGCCGGGCCCGGTGTCGACGAAGGCCAGCCGCAGTCCGTTCGACTGCCCGAGGGCCACCGCGGTGAGCTCCACATGGCCGCCCCCGCCGTGGACGAGGGTGTTGCGGGCCAGTTCGCTGGCCGCGGTGACGAGCTTGGTCTGCTGCACCAGGCCGAAGCCGAGCTCGGCGGCGGCCTGCCGGACCTGCTGTCGTACCCAGGCCAGGTCGGCGTCCGAGCCGATCGGCATGCTGGCCGGCGCGGCGTGGCGGGAGGCCTGCATCAGGGACTCCCCTCACTGTGACGCTCACCGGCGGCGAGCAGCTCCATCGCGCGTTCGACGTCCAGGGCCGTACGCAGTCCGGGCAGGGTGAGCCCCAGCTCGACCAGGGTGATCGCCACCGCCGGGCGCATCCCGGCCAGCACCGTACGGGCGGCCAGCAGTTTGGCCCCGGCGGCGATCTCGGCGAGGACCCGCCCCAGGAAGGAGTCGACCATGTCCACACCGGAGATGTCGATGACCACCCCGCTCACCCGGGTGTGCGCGATACGGGCCGTGATGTCCTGCTGGAGCTGCTCGGCCATCCCGTCGTGCAGCTCTCCCTGGAGGGTGACCAGCAGGGTGTCGCCGAGCTGGAGTACCGGCACCGTGAAGGCGTGCCCGCCCACGGGCCCGGCCACCACCGGCCCGGTCCCCGTGGGCCCGCTCCCCGCGGACCCGGTCACCGCGCGCCCGCGCCGGCCGCCGGGACGGCTGCCCGCAGCGGCGCGATCTCGACGCCCTGTTGGCTGAGCGCGTAGGCCAGCGCGTCCTCCAGGCTCGAGCGCGTGAGCACCGTGCCGAGGTCGATGCCCAGGTGGACGATGGTCTGCGCGATCGCGGGCCGGATGCCCGAGACGATGCACTCGGCGCCCATCAGCCGGGCCGCCGCCACCGTCTTCATCAGGTGCTGCGCGACCAGCGAGTCGACCGTGGGCACGCCCGTGATGTCGAGGATGGCGTACCGGGCGCGCTCGGCGACGATCGCGTCCAGCAGGCTCTCCATGACCACCTGGCTGCGCGCGCTGTCCAGCGTGCCGATCAGCGGTACGGCGACGGTGCTCTCCCAGAGTTTGATCACCGGGGTGGCCACTTCGTGCAGCTGCTCGCGCTGCCTCGCGATCACTTCCTCGCCCGCGCTGACCATCGTCTCCATCACGACCAGACGCAGCGTGCCCATGAGCACGGTCAGCGCCAGCACGCATTCCTGGGCCTCGGGAGAGTACGGGTCCGGGAACTCGGCGCGCAGCAGTTCGGCCACCGGTTCGCGCAGGGCGGCCACCTCCTCGGCGACCCCGTCCGGGTCGAGCCCCGTGCGGGCGCGGGAGGCCGCCATCCGTCCCAGCTGGTCGCGCACCGCCTCGAACCCGGACGCCCGGATATTCTCCAGCCGCCCGGTGGCCGCCACCGCCGCCAGCGCGGCGGCCACGGACCGGCCCGCCTCCACCGCCTCGTCCCGTGACACGGTGAAGACCGTGCGGAACAGCGCGGCGTCCGCCCACCGTTGGGCGACCTGCTCCCGGCGCCGTTCGAGGAAGGCGCTCACCTGGTACGCGGGCGGCTCCTGTTCCGTTTTCTCTTCCGATTCCGACACTCGCATCGCTCCCTTGCACGGGCCGGACCGAGGTCGCGCTACGGCGCCTCAGCCGTTACTTGCCGTATGACAAATATTAGTGTCGACGCAGGGCTGTACCAAACAACTGCCTACCGCCGCCCCCGACCTGCGCCTTCCCCGTCCCTCACCGACCACGCCAGTCCAGACACACCACCAGGGCGTCGTCGTCCGGGACGGGCCGGCCGCGGTGGCCGTTCAGTTCGCGCAGGACGGCCCGGGGCACCTCGGCGGCGGGGAGCAGCCGGGTGGAGCGGATCGCCCGGGCCAGAGCGGTGTCCCCGTACGCCTCTCCGCCCGGGGAGGCGACGTCGTACACCCCGTCGCTGACGAAGACGAGCCGGTCGCCGGGCTCGGCCCGAAACTCCTGGGCCACGTAGTCGGTCTCCTCGAACATCCCGAGCGGCAGCTGGGCGTCGAAGTCCACCCGCTCCACCGCACCCCGGCGCAGCCGCAGCAGCCGCGGGGACCCGGCGTCCACCGCCCGGACCCGCCCGGTGGCCAGCTCGAAGTCGAGCATGAGCACGGACAGGTAGCAGCGGCCTCGGTAGTGCGCGTACACCGCCTGGTCGGCCAGGGCGGCCTGGTCGGCGAGGGGCAGACCGGCCCGGCGCGCGTTGCGCAGGGCGTTGATCGCCAAATTCGTCAGCAGGGAGGCCTCTATGCCCTCGCCCATGCCGTTGGTGACGTAGAGACTGAGCCGGTCGGCCGAGGCGGACCAGTCGAAGTTGTCACCGAAGATCGCGTACGCCGGTTCCAGCTGCGCGCCCAGCTCGTACTCGGGGCGGGCGCAGGAGCGGCCCGGCAGCAGCTGCCACTGCATCTCGGCGGCCAGGGTGAGCCGGTCCCTGCGGCGCGCCTGGAGGTACAGGTCGGTGTCCCGCTCGGCCACGACGACCTCGTGCCCGAGCACCTCGGCGATCTCGGCCAGTTCGCCCAGGCAGCCGTCGGTGTGCTCGCCGCCCGGCAGGGTCACGCTCAGCACGCCGAGCCGGTCGCCGCGCACGGTGACCGGCAGATGCGCACGTACCCGATCCGCCGAATCACCCGAAAGGGTCTCCACACAGGGCTCCTGAGCCCCGAAGGCCCGGCCCGCCGGGCTGTTGTGCACGGGCACCGGCTGGAGGGTGTGCGGCAGCACGGACACCGGCTGAAGCACCGTCAGTCCGTAGTCGGCCAGGAAAAGCTCGACGGAGTCCGCCGCGTACTGATCGGTCAGTACACGACGGACCGCGTCCAGCAGTTGATGGGGGGCCGCCGTGCGCAGGGCGCGCTCGGCGGCCACGAATCTGTTCACGATCGTCGTCATGATGGTCGACACACCAATCCTTGGTCTGAATACGCGATGGGCAGCCGCGGCCCCGGGCCGGGGTCGGCCCTGGCTTCCCGCACGCCTAGTACGCTGACGGCCATCCCGGTGCCTGCGAGAGTGTGACTGTGACTTCCCTCCCACCCCGCCCTGAGCCAGCAGAGGTCGCACGTGTGACCTCCACGGCCGCGGAGTTGCTGGAAGTCCTCTGGGGCCGGGCCTCGACGGCGCCCGCCTCCGCGTCACAGTTGCGCGTGCTGCTCATGCTCGAACACCACGAGGGCATCAACCTGCGCACACTCGCCGACTCCCTCGCCTCCACGCCGCCCTCGACGAGCCGGCTGTGCGACCGGCTGCAGGCGGCCGGGTTCGTCGAGCGTGTGGTGAGTCCGGTGGACCGGCGCGAGGTATGCCTGCGCCTCAGCAGCCGGGGCCGCACCTTCCTGGCCGACCTGCGCGTACGCCGGGAGCAGGCGCTGCGCGCGGTGCTCGACCAGATGCCCGCCGCCAAGCGGGTCGCGCTGCTGCAGGGTCTCGAGGCGTTCTGCGACGTGGCGGCGGCCCAGATACACGACGACTCCGACGACTCCCGCGCGTCCGGCACCCGGACCGCCTGAACTGCCGCTCGTCGCCCCGCGTCTATAGTTGTCGAACGACAACTGTCCGCTCCACGAGTCCTGTGGCCCCACCCTCCGCGCCGCACCGCCCCACCCTCCTGCCCGTACCGTCACAGGACGGTGCGGGTACCCCGCCACCGCCCCGACCTGCACCGACTGTGGTCAACGTCTCGACGGGGCATATGCGGGGCATGAGCCGGGCGACTGCGGGTAGCGGCGCTGGAGGTGGCCTGTCGGGGGTGAGAGCGGGCCGGAACTACGAGGGAGGGCCCGTGACGACGACCACGCACATCGGCACGACGACGGATTCCGGCACCGACGCCGGTGCGGAACTGCCCCAGATCGCCGAACCGCAGAAGCTCGCCCCGCAGGACGCGCGCGAGCTGACCGGACAGTTCCTCGACCGGCTGGCGATACTGGAGGAGGGCACTCCCGAGTACCAGTACGCGCGCAACACGCTCATCGAGATGAACACGTCGCTGGTGCGGTTCGCGGCCCGCCGGTTCCGCGGCAGCGGCCAGGCGATGGAGGACGTCGTCCAGGTCGGCATCATCGGGCTGATCAAGGCCATCGACCGCTTCGAGGTCTCCCGCGAGGTGCAGTTCACCAGCTTCGCGGTGCCGTACATCATCGGCGAGATCAAGCGGTTCTTCCGCGACACGTCGTGGGCCGTGCACGTGCCGCGCCGGCTGCAGGAAGCCCGTACGGAACTCGCCAAGGCCACCGAGGAACTGGCCTCGCGCCTCGGCCGCGCGCCCCGGGTCGCCGAACTGGCGGCCCTGATGAACCTCACCGAGGAACAGGTCGTCGAGGCCCAAGTCGCGGCGAACGGCTACCTGTCCTCGTCCCTCGACGCGACGATCGGCGGCGACGCGGACGAAAGCGAGGCGACGCTCTCGGAGTTCATCGGCGAGGAGGACCCGGCCCTGGAACTGGTCGAGGACTTCCACGCCCTCGCTCCCCTGGTCGCCGAACTCGACGAACGCCAACGCCTCATCCTCCACCTGCGCTTCGTGGAAGAACTCACCCAGGCCGAAATCGGCAGCCGCCTCGGCATCTCCCAGATGCACGTGTCCCGGCTGATCTCCCGGACGGTGGCACGGCTGCGGTCGGGGATGCTGACTACGGGCTGAGACGCCCGGAAAACGAAACGAGCCCCAGTTCAGACGCTCTCTGAACTGGGGCTCTTCGGTAGGCCCTGTGGGACTCGAACCCACAACCAATGGATTAAAAGTCCACTGCTCTGCCAATTGAGCTAAGGGCCCAGGCGATGTTGCCCCCACGAGCATAGCCGGACGACGGCGAGTCTCCGATCGGGTATCGGATCTCGGTCGTGCCGGAGTCCCGGTGACGGTCACACACCACCGTACGGGACCGAAAGCAGAGCGCCGCGGCCGCCTGTCGGGCGGGACCGCGGCGCTCGTCACTCGTCTGCGTCAGCCGTTGCGCTTCCAGCGCGGCTTGTCCTCGCGGCGGCCGAAGGAGCCGCCGCCGCGGTGGTCGTCACGACGGCCGTTGGGACGGTCGTGCCCGCCGGAGCGGAAGCCCGGACGGTCGTCCCGGCGGTCACGGTTGAAGGGACGGTCGCTGCCACGGTGCCCACCGCGCTCGTCCCGGCGGAAGCCGCCACGGTCACGGTCGCCACCACGGTCACGGTTGAAGCCGCCGCCGCGCTCGTCACGCCGCTCGAAGGACCGGCCGCCGCGGTCGCCACCGCGGTCACGGTCGAAGGAACGACCGCCGCGGTCGTCACGCCGGAAGCCCCCGCGCTCGCCCCGGTCGGCACGGTCGTCCCGACGGAAACCACCACGGTCGCGGTCGAAGGAACGGCCGCCACGGTCACCGCCACGGTCGCCACCGCGGTCACGGTCGCGGTCACGGTTGAAGCCGCCGCCACGCTCGTCACGCCGCTCGAAGGAACGCCCACCACGGTCGCCACCACGGTCACGGTCGAAGGAACGACCACCGCGGTCACCACCACGGTCACGGTCGGCGTACCGGTCACGCCCGAAGCCGCCGCCACGCTCCTCGCGCCGCTCCCGACGCTCGTACGACGGGGCAGACGCAGAAGGCGCCGCCGACTCCGCGCGCTCCTCGCGCGCCACGTCCTGCGCGGTCGGCTGCTCCGGCACCGACACCTCGACGCCCGCCGGAGCGTCCCCGGTCTTGCCGGACTCACCGGCAACCGCCTGGGGCTCCTCGCCGCGCTCGCGCGCGACCCGCGCCAGCAGCCGGTCGGACTCCTCGCGCAGCTCGTTGGCACGCCGCTGCGCCCGCTCCAGCTCCTTGGCGAGCTGGGCGACCTCACGCTCGGCCTGCTGCGCGGAGTTGCCCACGGACTCGGCCTGGACCTCGGTCATCGACCGGGCGCCGGTGATCTCGGCGACCTCCGGGTCGAAGGCCGCGCCGCCCTGGATGATGTGGCGCGTGGCGTCGACGCCCGCGTCCTCCATCAGCCGGAAGATCTGACGCCGCTGGTGCGGCAGGGACAGGGACACGACCGTGCCCGTACGTCCCGCACGCGCCGTACGGCCCGCCCGGTGCAGGTAGTCCTTGTGGTCCCCGGCCGGGTCCACGTTCAGGACCAGGTCGATGCCGTCGACGTGGATGCCGCGGGCGGCGACGTCGGTCGCGACGAGCGCGTTGACGTAGCCCTTCTTGAAGTCATCGAGCACGCGGGTGCGCGCGCCCTGCGTCATACCGCCGTGCAGCGCGTCGGCCTTCACGCCGGAGTCGCAGAGCTGCTCGGCGATACGGTCGGCGCCCAGCTGGGTGCGGACGAAGATGATCGTGCGGCCCTTACGGGAGGCGACCGCGGCGGTGACCGGCGCCTTGTCCTTGGGCTTCACGATGAGGATGTGGTGCGACATGGTCGTGACGTTGCCCTGGGCGCTGTCGACCTCGTGCGTGACCGGGTTGCTCAGGTAGCGCTTGACCAGCGTGGAGATCTCGTTCTCCATCGTGGCCGAGAACAGCATGCGCTGGCCGCCCGCCGGGACCTGGTCGAGCAGCTCGGTGACCTCGGGCAGGAAGCCCAGGTCCGACATCTGGTCGGCCTCGTCGAGGACGGCGATCTGCACGTTCTCCAGGGAGCAGGCACCGCGGTTGATGATGTCGCGCAGCCGGCCCGGGGTGGCGACGAGGACGTCGACGCCGCGCTCCAGGGCGTAGATCTGGTTGCCCATCGACGTACCGCCGCAGACGACCTTCATCTTCAGGCCGAGGACGTCGCCGTAGGGCTGCAGCGCGTCGGCGACCTGCATGGCGAGCTCACGGGTCGGCGTGAGGATGACGGCGCGCGGCTTGTGCTTCTCGGTGCGGCCGCCGGCCAGCGTGGCCAGGGCCGGCAGACCGAAGGAGAGGGTCTTGCCGGAGCCGGTGCGGCCACGGCCGAGGATGTCCTTGCCGGCCAGGGCGTCCGGAATGGTCGCGGCCTGGATCGGGAAGGGGGTGGTCACGCCGTTCTGCGCGAGCTTGCGCACGACACCCTCGGGCAGCCCGAGGTCGGCGAAGGTGATGTCGGGGGTGTTGTCTTCGACGGCCTCGTTCTCGGGCACGACGACGTGATCAGTACTGGCGATGGACATGCGAATGCGAAACCTTCCGGAGTCTCCGTCGGCACGCGCCCGTCAACTCCGTGATTCGCGATTCGCAATACGACCGCCTCAATGCGGTCCACCACGGCAAGGGAGAGTACGCGCCACACGGCGCGCTCTGTAGTGGCGCCGGGCAAGAATGGGTTCAAACGATCTGCCACCATACGCACTCCGGGCCCCGCAAGGCAAACCGGACTCCGCAGGAGACAGCGGGGACGCCCTCCGTAGGCCGGTGGCCCGGAGAACTTCCCGTCGGTTGTCAACCAACCACCCCCACCATATGTTCCCGCCGCGACGGCACTCACCGCGGGGCTACGCCGGTGACCCCGCCTCCGGTGCCGGCTCCCGCTGGGCCAGCTGCGGCCCCGGCGGCTCATGCGCCGACGACGAGGGTTCCGGCTTCAGCGTCGGCTCCGGCGACGTCGTCGGCTCGGGCGGCGTCGCAGTGGGCTCCGGTTCGGCCGTCCGGGTGGGAGTGGGCGGCGCCGGCGGCTTCGGCGTCGGCTTGGCCGGCTTCCCCGGTTTGCCGCCTCCCGGAGCGGACGCGCTCACCGCGGCGGACGGCGACGCCTCGGGAGACGCCGACCCACCCGGCCTGCCGCGCTCGCCCTTCCCACCCTTCTTCTTCCCCTTGCCGCGCCCACGCTTGCCGTCGGCCGCCCCCTTGCCGGTCCCGGCACCGCCGCCCGACACCGCCGGCCCGCCGTCGGGTGCCTCCCCGCCGCGCTGCCCCGCGGAGTGCGACGGCTTGGCGCTCCCGCCCGCGTCGTCGTCGCCGACGCTCATACAGCCGGCGGCAGCGGCGACGGCCACGACCGTGGCGGCCAGGCGGACGGGTACGTACAAGGGGCGCACGGGGCCACCTCCGGGAAGGGTGATGGAGTCAACACCTCCAACTCCCGCCGCCCACAAGAGGACACGCGCCCCGCATTCACATCACGCTCAGCCGTAGCCCAGGGCGTGAAGGCGCGCGTCGTCGATGCCGAAGTGGTGTGCGATCTCGTGCACCACGGTGATCTCCGTCTCCGCGACCACGTCCTCCCGCGACTCGCACATCCGCAGGGTCGGGTTCCGGTAGATCGTGATCCGGTCGGGCAGCACACCGGCGTACCACTCGCCCCGGTCGGTCAGCGGTGTCCCCTCGTAGAGCCCGAGCAGCTCGGGATCGTCCGCCGGCGGATCGTCCTCGACGAACACCGCCACGTTGTCCATCAGTCGGGTCAACTCCGGCGGGATCCGGTCGAGCGCCTCGGCGACCAGCTCCTCGAACTCCTCGCGCGTCATCTCCAGCACAGGCCCATTGTCTGCCACGACCCCGCCGTACGAGAGCCATCCGGCGCCGCATATCCAGCACCGGACTTGGGCATACGGGATCAATGGCCCGCGTCCCCGCCGCAGTCCTGAGTGTCCTGAACCCGATCCGCAAGGCCCCGCGCGCCCTGGGCCGCCGCTATCGCTCCCGCCAGGCGCCCCCCGCCATCGAGCTCGTACGGCAGCCGCACCCGTGGGCCCGCGCGGTGGGACTCGTGGCCGTCGTCCTCCTCGGTGCCTGGCTGGGCCTGCTGGTCGTGGGCAACGTACGGGTCCCGGTCGGTCCCATGAACACCACCATGACCCTGCGCCCCTCCTTCATCGGCGGCACCAAGATCAACGTGTCCCCCCTTGGCGCCCTGCAGCTGGACAGCCACATCGCCCCCGTCCGCCTGGACGTGAACGTCGACCAGCTCGACCCGGTTCGCTCCCAGGCCCTGGTCGACCACCCCGAACGCCTCTCCGGCCTCCAGGACGAGGTCACCGAGGACGTCGGCCGCGGCACCCTCGACCTGGCCGTCCGCTCGGGCGTCGCCGTCGTCGCCGGCGCCACCGCCCTCGGCCTCGCGGTCTACCGCCGCCCCCGCCGCGCCCTGGCCGCCGGCGGCCTCGCCCTCACCCTCCTCGCCGCCTCGGGCGGCACGGCGTACGCCACCTGGCGCCCCGACTCCGTCCTGGAACCCAAGTTCTCCGGGCTGCTCACCTCGGCCCCCTCCCTGGTCGGCAACGCGCGCAGCATCGTCACCGAATTCGACGTCTACCAGAAGGAGTTGGCCCGCCTGGTCACCAACGTGACCAAGCTCTACGACGCCACCTCGACCCTGCCCGCCTACGCGCCCGACCCCTCCACCATCCGGGTCCTGCACGTCTCCGACATCCACCTGAACCCGGCGAGCTGGAAGATCATCGCCTCGCTCGTGGAGCAGTACAAGGTGGACGTGATCGTCGACTCGGGCGACACGATGGACCACGGCACGGCCGCCGAGAACGGCTTCCTGGACCCCGTCGAGGACCTCGGGGCGCCCTACGTCTGGGTCCGCGGCAACCACGACTCGATGATCACCCAGCGCTATCTGGAGGACCTGAAGAACGTGCACGTCCTGGACGACGGACGGGCGAAGACGATCAAGGGCCTGCGCTTCGCGGGCATCGGCGACCCGCAGTTCACCCCGGACCGCTCGAAGCAGACCGGCGCCGAGCAGTCCCAGGAGCTGGCCGGCGCCCGCCTGGCCACGGCCCTGCGCGACCAGCGCGCTGCCGACACGCCGGTGGACGTCGCCATCGCCCACGAGCCGTCGGCGGCCCGCGAGGTGGACGGCGAAGTGCCGCTGGTGCTGGCCGGCCACCTCCACCACGACGAGACGGAAGTCCTGAAGTACGGCACCCGGCTCCGCATCGAGGGCTCCACGGGCGGCAGCGGCCTGCGCGCCATCGAGGGCAAGCACCCGGACCCCATCGAGGCGTCGATCCTGTACTTCGACCGGGACACCCGCCACCTCCAGGCCTGGGACGAGATCGAACTGGGCGGCCTCGGCCTCACGACGGCCGAGGTCAGCCGCCATCTGCCGGAGGAGAACCAGCCCGGCGCGAGCTCGTCCCCGAGCGCCCCCACGCCAGGCGGAACGGGAACTCCCACCCCCTCTACGCCCTCCGGCTCCTAAACCGTTTTGGCGATACCTCCCGCCATCCCATATGCTTCTCACGTCCCCGACGCGCTGAGAAGCGCCCAGGCGGGCCGATAGCCCTCATCGTCTAGCGGCCTAGGACGCCGCCCTTTCAAGGCGGTAGCACGGGTTCGAATCCCGTTGGGGGCACCATATTTCCTTGGCCGTGTCGGCGAACGCCGCACGGCCTGTTGTACGTGGTTGATCTTTTACCCCTTTCCCTTCCTCGTGGATGGCTGAATCCGCCCCTCTCCTCTCCTGTGTGAGACAGCAGGACGGGCCCGGTTCTTGACCTCAACCGCGGTTCAGGTTGCAGGGTGCCGCACATGACGCGCCCTCGTTGCCTGCCTCTCACCCGTATCGAGCGTCCCGCCGCGGCCGAGCAGCCCAGCCAAGAGCGTGCCGCCCGGACGCGTCAGAGCCTCGTCGGAGCCGCGGCTGCCGCTTTCGACAACGTCGGCTACGACCACGCCTCCCTGGTCGCCATCAGCCGCGCCGCGGGAGTCTCGCGTGGCGGGCTCTCCTTCCACTTCCGCAACAAGGCCGAACTCGCCGACGCCGTACAGGGCGTCGCGCTCCGCGTCACCCTGGACTCTCTGGAGACGGTGCTGTGCGGGAACCGCGGGTCCGTGCAGGCGTTCATCGACGTCAGCCATCTGCTGGCCCGGCTCCTGGACGAGAACGTCTTCGTACGGGCGGGCGCCCGGCTCTCCTCGGAGCGCAGGCACTGCTCCCAAACCGCCTCGTACGACCCGCGGCTGGACTGGCACACCTCCTGGCGGCAGGTGCTGGAGTACATCGGCTCACAGCTGCGCGAGGACGGCCTCCTGCGTCCCGCCGCGGCGGCGGTCCCCGAGTTGCTGAGGCATGTGCTGTTCGGCAAGGAGATGGCGACGCACCTGCCCCTGCAGGCGCAGGGCGCCGAGCCGTGGACCGACACGGCCGACCGGCCCGCGCCCGCGCTGCTGACCTCGTTCTGGCAACTGGTCCTCCCCCAGCTGGTGACCCGGAACACGCCCACGGATCTGCGGGTGGCGGGCTCCCACCTGGTGCGCACCACCCACCCGTCCCCGGTCGCGGGACATCCCGCCTGACAGAGCCCGGTCCCGCGCTCGCCCCGACCCTCGCTCCAGCGACACCCGAGTGCTTTTTCAGCGGGGAGAGAAACAGTCACGGGGGACACAGGGGGAGTTGAAGCCACATGTCCGTTTGGAATGAGGCGCCGGGTGAGCCGGTGGACGCGCGGGGACGGGTGGCCGAGCTGCGCGAGATCCGTGCGCGGGCGCTGGCCGGCCCGAGTGAGAAGGCGACCGAGGCGCAGCATGCCAAGGGCAAGCTGACCGCGAGGGAGCGCATCGAGCTCCTGCTCGATACGGATTCCTTCCGGGAGGTCGAGCAGTTGCGCCGGCACCGGGCCACGGGCTTCGGTCTGGAGGCCAAGAAGCCGTACACCGACGGTGTGATCACCGGCTGGGGGACGGTGGAGGGCCGGACGGTCTTCGTCTACGCCCATGACTTCCGGATCTTCGGCGGCGCGCTGGGCGAGGCCCACGCCACGAAGATCCACAAGATCATGGACATGGCCATCGCGGCCGGGGCTCCCCTGGTGTCCCTGAACGACGGGGCGGGCGCCCGTATCCAGGAGGGCGTCTCGGCGCTGGCCGGCTACGGCGGCATCTTCCAGCGCAACACCAAGGCCTCCGGGGTGATCCCGCAGATCTCGGTGATGCTCGGCCCGTGCGCGGGCGGCGCGGCCTACAGCCCCGCCCTCACCGACTTCGTGTTCATGGTCCGCGAGACCTCGCAGATGTTCATCACCGGCCCGGACGTGGTCAAGGCGGTCACCGGCGAGGAGATCACCCAGAACGGCCTCGGCGGCGCCGACGTGCACGCCGAGACGTCCGGCGTCTGCCACTTCGCCTACGACGACGAGGAGACCTGCCTCGCCGAGGTGCGCTACCTGCTGTCGATGCTGCCGCAGAACAACCGCGAGAACCCGCCGCGCGTCCAGTCCACCGACGCGGTGGACCGCCGCAGTACGGTGCTGCTGGAGCTGGTGCCCGTGGAGGGCAACCGGCCGTACGACATGACCAGGGTCATCGAGGAGATCGTCGACGACGGCGAGTACCTGGAGGTCCACGAGCGCTGGGCGCGCAACATCATCTGCGCGCTGGGCCGGATGGACGGCCAGGTCGTCGGCATCGTCGCCAACCAGCCACAGGCGCTCGCCGGTGTCCTGGACATCGAAGCCTCCGAGAAGGCGGCCCGCTTCGTCCAGATGTGCGACGCCTTCAGCATTCCGATCGTCACGCTGCTGGACGTCCCCGGCTTCCTGCCCGGCGTCGACCAGGAGCACGGCGGCATCATCCGCCACGGCGCGAAACTGCTCTACGCCTACTGCAACGCGACCGTGCCGAGGATCTCGCTGATTCTCAGGAAGGCCTACGGAGGTGCCTACATCGTCATGGACAGCCAGTCCATCGGTGCGGACCTCACCTACGCCTGGCCGACGAACGAGATCGCCGTCATGGGCGCGGAGGGCGCGGCCAACGTCATCTTCCGCCGCCAGATCGCCGACGCCGAGGACCCCGAGGCCATGCGGGCCCGCATGGTCAAGGAGTACAAGTCCGAGCTGATGCACCCCTACTACGCCGCCGAACGCGGCCTGGTCGACGACGTCATCGACCCCGCCGAAACCCGCGAGATCCTCATCCGCTCCCTCGCCATGCTCCAGAGCAAGCACGCCGACCTGCCCTTCCGTAAACACGGCAACCCACCCCAGTAAAAACGTGTAACCCAGAATATGCGATTCCGTTTTCCGAAGCGGAATTACCCGTTCTCCCCGCCCGCCCAACCGGCCGACTGACCACGACATCGCCCTATCGGTCGAATTCATCGGAGCCAAAGCACGGCCAGCCAGATAAACGACGAGATTCGGACACACCCCGAAGCAACGACGATGGTTAAAAGATCAACGATATGTTGAAAACCGGCATGCCGGTTTGTATGCTCGCTTCGCTAGTGGAACGCGTCCAACGGGGGAAAATGCTGTGATCACCGAGCAGTGCGGCCACCTGCCCCCAAGGCGGGGCGCGAGAAGCCAGCAGTGACCGCGGGACGATCCAGGCCGGACCCACCGAGGTCCGGTTCTCGCCCGCACAGCAGCGCCGCCGCCGACACCGACATCAGACGCGAATCCGCACGGATACCGGGGGTTAGTAATGCGGTTCAACCTGCTTGGCCCGTTTGAAATTCTCAAGGACGACGGGGGATCCTGCACACCACAGACACCGAAAGTGTGCCAGGTACTCGCTCTCGCACTGACCAGCCCCAACAAGATCGTTTCTGTGGAATCCTTCATACGGGAACTCTGGGGAGACAGCCCGCCGCGCAGTGCGCTTACCACCCTGCAGACGTACATCTATCATGCTCGGAAACTCTTCTTAAAAGAGAACGGTTCAGAGGAAAAGCGCCCCGCCATCGTCACATGCCCGTCCGGTTACCTCTTAGAAGTCGATGAATCGGCTCTTGACGTGGCTGATTTCGAGCGGCTCGTCCAGCAGGGCAGACGGCATCTCGAGGCGGACGACCCCGAGGTCGCGTCCCGTCTCCTCAAAGAGGCACTGGAGACCTGGCGCGGGCCGGCCCTGTCCAACATCACCGTCGGCCCGCTTCTCGAAGCGCACACCACCTACTTCACCGAGATACGCATCCGCTCCGCCGAACTGCGCGTCGAAGCCGAGCAGCGGCTCGGCCGCCACCGGGAACTCATCCCCGAACTCCGAAGGCTGGTAAGGGAGTACCCCTTCAACGAGTGGTTCTACGGGCAGCTGATCAGCGCCCTGAGCTGCTCCGGACGACGGGCCGAGGCACTGCAGGTCTACCGGGACCTCAGACAGTTCCTCGGCAGTGAACTGGGGCTCGATCCGTCGCCCGAGATCCAGCAGCTCCAGCAGGAAGTACTCGGCGCCTCCCCGACTTCCGGCGCGGCCTACTCCATGGTCTACGCATAAGGCCCAGCCCACCCACGCCCCCCGCTCCGGCCCAGCACGGCCGGAGCGGGGGGCGCTGCCGTCGGCGTCTCCGCTCCCGCTCAGCCGGTCTTCGAGCGGATCACCGTCCGAGCCTCGAGAGCCCCGGGCGAAGCTGGCCCCCGAAGGGGCCGACCCGCCCCTGCCCAGCTCATCGACCGCCTGGACCAGGCCGACTCACCGGAGACTGTCATGTTCCGTCGGACATCGGAATTCCAGCGCTGGTTCTCCGCGCAACAACAGCGCCACACCTACCGGGTGACCCGTACCGCCCTGGATCTGCTGGACGGTTGGGAGACCGACCGGGAGACCGGCACGCTGCGTCATCACAGCGGCCGGTTCTTCTCCGTGGAGGGCCTGGAGGTAACCGTCGGCCAGCCCCGGGAGACCTCCTGGTCACAGCCCATCATCCGCCAGCCGGAATGCGGGATCCTCGGCATTCTCGTGAAACGGTTCGACGGCGTTCCGCATCTGCTGATGCAGGCCAAGATGGAACCGGGAAACATCAACCTCCTGCAGCTCTCCCCCACCGTCCAGGCCACGCGCAGCAACTACACCAGGGTGCATCGCGGCAGTTCCGTTCCGTACCTCGACTATTTCCTCGCCCCGCGACGCGGCCGTGTGCTTTTCGACGCACTGCAGTCCGAACAGGGATCCTGGTTCCTCGCCAAGCGCAACCGCAACATGGTGGTCGAGGTGGAGGAGGACGTACCCGTCCTCGATCACTTCTGCTGGCTCACCATCGACCAGGTCGGTGAACTGATGCGCTTCGAAAACCTGGTCAACATGGACTCCCGCACCGTGCTGTCCGGGCTGCCGGCGAGCGAGTGGGAGACATCCGCGCGCAGCACGGACCCGGACTCCTTCCGTGCCACCGTCGCCGCCTCGGCCCGGCCCGACGCCCGTGGCCTGCACGACGACGTCGCCCTGTACAGCTGGCTTACCGAGATCAGGGCGGACGGGCGGCTCGACCGGGTCCCCGTACCGCTCACACAGGTCAAAGGCTGGGTCCACGACGAGGACCGGATCCACCATGAAGCCGGACGGTACTTCTCCGTGATCGGTGTGGGCGTACAGGCCGACAGCCGCGAGGTCAGCAGTTGGTCCCAGCCCATGATCCAGCCCAGCAGCCGGGGTGTCGTCGCCTTCGTGTCGAAACGGATCGGCGGGGTCCTGCACCTGCTGGTCCAGGCCCGCACCGAGGCGGGGACCCGGGACACGGCGGAGGTCGGTGCGACCGTCCAGTGCGCTCCCGCCAACCATGCTCATCTGCCGCACGAGGAACGGCCGGCGTTCCTCGACCACGTCCTGTCCGCCCCCTCCTCCAAGGTCCGCGTCGATGTGGTGCACTCCGAGGAAGGCGGCCGGTTCTACCACGCGGAGAGCCGCTACCTCGTCGTGGAGGACGACGACTTCCCCACCGAGGTGCCCGACCGGTTCATGTGGGTGACGCTCCGGCAGCTCATGGCGCTGGTGCGGCAGGGCGGGCAGGTCAACGTGGAGGCACGCAACCTCCTCGCCGCCCTCAGGCTGATCCCGTGATCCGGCTGGGCCTGATGGGCTGCGCCGACTTCGCCCTGCGCCGCATGCTGCCGGCCGTGGACCGCACCGCGGGGATCGCGACGGTCGCCGTGGCGAGCCGCGAGCCGGCCCGTGCCGCCGAGGTGGCCCGGGCCCACGGCGCCGACGCGGTGCCGGACTACGACGCGCTCCTGGAGCATCCGGACGTCGACGCCGTCTACCTGCCCCTCCCGCCGGCGCTGCACGCCGAATGGATCGAGCGGGCCCTGCACGCGGGAAAGCACGTCCTGGCCGAGAAACCGCTCACCACCGACGCGGCGCGGACGGCCGCCCTGATCGCGCTGGCGCGGCGCGAGCGGCTGGCCCTGGTGGAGAACCACCTCTTCCTCCACCACGGCCAGCACCAGCGGATCCGCCGGCTGCTGGCCGATGGGGTGATCGGCGAACTCCGGGCGTTCTCCGCGGCGTTCACCATCCCGCCGCGGCCGCCCGGCGACATCCGGTACCGCGGCGAGCTGGGCGGCGGCGCGCTGTTCGACGTGGGCGGCTACCCCCTGCGCGCGGCACTGCTGCTGCTGGGCACGGACCTGGAGGTGGCCGGCGCGCGGCTGCGGCATGACGAGCGCCTCGGCGTCGACACCGGCGGCGCGGCGCTGCTGAGCCGGGGAGACGGCGTCACCGCGCATCTCACGTTCGGTATGGAGCATTTCTACCGTTCGTCGTACAGCGTGCTGGGCAGCACCGGCCGGATCGAGCTGACCCACGCCTTCACCCCGCCCGCCGACCACGCGCCCGTCGTCCGAATCGAGACGGCGGCGGGCGTCCGGGAACTGGTCCTGGCCCCGGAGGACCAGGGCACGGCCGCGGTCGCCGCCTTCGTACGCACGGTCAAGGAAAAGGCCGGTCCGTATCCGGTCGTCTCGCGGCAGGCCGAACTCATCGACACGATCCGCCGGGCCGACGGTCCGCCGGCGAGGAGGTAGGGCATGCAGGACGTCAAGGCCAGCATCCTGGAACAGGTCCGCGCGTACCATCCCGTGGACGACAAGGAGTTCGTCCCCGGCCAGACCGCGATCTGGCCCTCCGGGGCCGTCTTCGACGAACACGACCGGGCCGCCCTGGTCGAGGCCGCGCTGGAGATGCGGGTCGCGGCCGGGGTGAGCACGCGCAAGTTCGAGCGGGCTTTCGGCAAGAGGCTCGGGGTCCGCAAGGCCCATCTGACCAACTCCGGTTCCTCGGCGAACCTGCTGGCGGTCTCCGCCCTCACCTCACCGCTGCTGGAGGAGCACCGGCTGCAGCCGGGTGACGAGGTGATAACCGCCGCCGCGGGCTTCCCGACGACGGTCAACCCGATCCTGCAGAACGGACTCGTGCCCGTCTTCGTCGACGTGGAACTCGGCACGTACAACACCACGCCCGAGCGCATCGAGGCGGCCATCGGCCCGCGCACCAAGGCCATCATCCTCGCCCACTCCCTGGGCAACCCGTTCCGGGCGGAGGAGGTGGCCCGGCTCGCCGAGGAACACGGTCTCTTCCTGATCGAGGACAACTGCGACGCCGTCGGATCCACCTACCGCGGCCGGTCCACCGGCTCCTTCGGCGACATCGCGACCGTCAGCTTCTACCCCGCCCACCACATCGCGATGGGCGAGGGCGGCTGCGTTCTGACCAGCAACCTGGTGCTGTCCCGCATCGTCGAGTCGTTCCGCGACTGGGGCCGCGACTGCTGGTGCGAGCCGGGCGAGGACAACCGCTGCTTCAAGCGGTTCGACTACCAGCTGGGTGACCTGCCGCACGGCTACGACCACAAGTACGTCTTCTCCCACGTCGGCTACAACTTGAAGAGCACCGATCTGCAGGCCGCCCTGGGGCTGAGCCAACTGCGCCGCCTGGAGGAGTTCGGGGCCGCCCGACGCCGCAACTGGCGGCGCATCCGCGACGGCCTTGAGGGCGTGCCCGGGCTGATCCTGCCGGAGGCCACCGCGGACAGCGACCCCAGCTGGTTCGGTTTCTGCCTCACTGTCCGGCCCGACGCCCCCTACACCCGCAAGGCCCTGGTGGACTTCCTGGAATCGCGCAGGATCGGGACCCGGCGCTTCTTCGCAGGCAACCTGACCCGGCACCCCGCGTACCTGGACCGGCCGCACCGGATCAGCGGAACGCTCGCCAACAGCGATCTGATCACCGAGCACACCTTCTGGGTCGGCGTCTATCCGGGCCTCACCGACGACATGACCGACTACATCGCCCAGTCCATACGTGAGTTCGCCCTCGACCACTCCGGAAGGCACCACGCATGACACAGCACGCACCGGCCACCGCCCCCGAGCGGCCCACCGACTCGTACGTCCCGGCGGAGATCTACGTCCGGGTCCAGCAGTTCTACGCCGGCCAGATGCACCTGCTCGACGGCATCGGTGCCGACCCCGTGGCCTGGTCGCGGACCTTCACCGAGGACGCCGAGTTCAGCTCCGCCCTCCAGGGCGAGCCGGACGTCGGGCGCGCCGCCATCCTGGAGTCGGTGCGGCAGGGGCTCGGGCACATCCACGCCGAGGGACCGGTCGACTTCCGCCACTGGTTCGGCATGATCGACGTCACGGAGGCGGCCGACGGTGGCCTGCGCACCCGGTACTACGCCCTGGCCTTCTCCACTGCGCGAGGCGGCCCGCTGCGGGTGCGCGGGCACATGCTCTGCCGGGACCACCTGGTGTGGGACGGCGACCGCCTGCTGGTGCGCCGGCGCCACCTGGAGGCCGACGGCTTCCGCGCCGGAGCCGAGGAGTGAGCGGGACCGATCCCCGGCTGGAGGAGGTCGCCCAGGGTGTCTTCGCCTACGTCCAGCCGGACGGCGGATGGTGCCTGAACAACGCCGGAGTGCTGGTCTGCGGGCAGGAGGCGGCGCTCGTCGACACGGCGGCCACCGAGCGCCGTGCGCTGGCCCTGCGCGCGGCGGTCGGCACGGTCACCTGCGCCACACCGCGCACGGTCGTCAACACGCATTTCCACGGCGACCACAGCTTCGGCAACTTCGCCTTCGCCTCTGAGGCGGTGGTCGTCGCACACGAGGCGTCCCGCACCGAAATGGACGTCGCGGGGCTGGGGCTGACCGGTCTGTGGCCGGACGTGGAGTGGGGCGGCATCTCGCTGGCGCTGCCCACCCTCACCTACCGCGACCGCCTGACACTGCACGTCGGGGAGCTGACGGCCGAGCTGTTCCACCCCGGACCGGCCCACACCGTCACCGACACCGTGGTGTGGGTACCGGAGCGTTCGGTGGTGTTCACCGGTGACATCGTGATGAACGGGGTGACCCCGTTCTGTCTGATGGGCTCCGTCGAAGGGTCCCTGCGCACCATCGAACTGCTGCGGTCCCTGGGCGCCCGCACGGTCGTGACCGGGCACGGTCCGGTCGGCGGGCCCGAGATCTTCGACGCCAACGAGGAATACCTGCGGTGGCTGCAGCGGCTCGCCGCCCGGGGCGTACGCGACGGACTGACCCCGCTCGAACTGGCCGGCAAGACCGACCTCGGCGAGTTCGCGGGGCTGCTGGACTCCGAACGGCTGGTGGGCAACCTGCACCGGGCGTACGCCGAGGTGAACGGCGCGCCGCCCGGCGCCGGGCTCGACGTGGCCGCGATCTTCGGGCAGATGGTGGAGCTGCACGGCGGACTGCCCGTCTGCCGTGCCTGAGCCGCCCCCTCCCCCGGCTCATCCCGCGTCGAGCGCCTCTCCAGGTCTGCCCGAGAGACCCCGCCCATGCTGAGGGCGCACCTCAGCGCTCCACCCCCCTGCCACCCAGCACAGGAGACACGTATGCCCAACCGGGTGTCCCCGCGTACGGGACTGCCGCACGCGGTCAGTGAGGCCGCGCGGACGGCCGCACGACACGCCGCGGACGCCGACGACCGCCGCGGCCTCGCCCCCGAAGTGGTCGACGCGATCCTGGACGCCGGCGTGGCCCGGCACTTCGTGCCGACTCGCTGGGGCGGGGACGCCGGCAGCTGTACGGATCTGCTGCATTCCGTCGCCACGCTCGGCGAAGGGTGCACCTCCGCCGCCTGGTACGCGTCCGTCCTCGCCGGTGCGGCCCGGATGGGCTCCTACCTCCCCGACGCCGGGCAGCAGGAGCTGTGGGCGAAGGGCGCGGACGCCCGGGTGATCGGCGCCCTCATGCCGCGCGGGGAGGCCGTCCCCGTGCCGGGCGGGTGGCGGGTGGCCGGCGAGTGGGACTTCACCAGCGGCGCGGGGTACGCCGACTGGGCGCTGGCCTGCGCGCTCGTGCCCTCGGACGAGGGACAGGAGCCATGGTTCCTCGCCGTTCCCCGGCAGGAGTACCAGGTGCGGGACACCTGGTTCAACGTCGGCATGCGCGGCACGGCCAGCAACACCCTGGTCCTCGACGACACGTTCGTGCCCCGGCACCGGGGCTTCCCCCGCGCCGACATGCTGGCCGGCCGCAGCATCGGCTCGTCGGCGCGCTGCCACACCGCGCCGCTACGGCTGCTGAGCGGGCTGCTGTTCGCCGCTCCGGCCCTGGGGGCGGCCCGAGGAGCCCTCGCCGACTGGACGACGTGGGCGGCGGCGGGTGCGGGCACCGGGGGAACGGCCCCGCCCCAGGCACTGACGGCCGCACGCGCGGCCGGTGAGATCGACGCCGCGGGGCTGCTCCTGGAACGCGCCGCACGAGTGGCCGACCAGCCGGCGGCGACGGCCGAGGAGGCCGTGCGCAACCCGGCGGACTGCGCGCTGGCCGTCGACCGGCTCGTCTCCGTGGTCGAGCGGCTCTTCCGCACGGTCGGCAGCCGGGGCCAGGCGCAGAGCGAGCGGCTGCAGCGCGCGTGGCGGGACGTGCACTGCCTCGCGAGCCATGTCGCGCTCCGCTTCGACACCGCGGCCGGAGCCTACGGAAGCCATCTTCTCGGGGCCGCCGGATGACACCTCCCGACCCGCGCCCCCTACCAGGAAAGGCAGTTGCATGAGTAAGAAATCAACCGCTCCCCAGCCCCTGGCGGACGAGCCGGTCTCCGCGGAGCTGTACACGCAGATCCAGCAGTTCTACGCCCGGCAGATGGGGCTCCTCGACGACGGCCGTCCACAGGAGTGGACGCTGACGTTCACGCAGGACGCGGTCTTCGATGAGCCGAACAGGATGGAACCGCTGCGCGGCCGGGAGGCCATCCGTGCCTCCGCCGTCGCCCGGGCGGAGCGGCTGGCCGCCGAGAAGCTCGACTTCAGGCACTGGCTGGCGATGCTGGACGTCCGGCCGCAGGAGGACGGCAGCCTGCGCGCCCGTAGCTACGCGCTGGCCATGCGCACTCCGCGCGCAGGCGCGCTCGACATCTTCGCCAGCGTCGTCTGCCACGACCACCTCGTGCGCGTGGACGGCCACTGGGCGGTCCAGCACCGGCACATCCAGCACGACGGAGCGGAGTGACAGTGAAGTTCGGGATCGTCTTCTTTCCAACGGTGGGGCCGAAGGACAAGCCCGCCCCCCAGTACTTCGACGAGTGCCTGCAACTGGTGGACATGGCTGAGGAACTCGGCTACGACCACGTGAAGATCGTCGAGCACTACTTCTTCCCGTACGGCGGTTACAGCCCCGATCCGGTGACCTTCCTGGCCGCCGCGGCGGCACGCACCTCGCGTCTGCGGCTGGGCACGAGCGCGACCATCCCCGCCTTCGTGCACCCGGTCAAACTGGCCGGCAAGCTCGCGATGCTCGACAACATCTCCCACGGCCGGCTGGACGCCGCGTTCGGACGGGCCTTCCTGCCCGACGAGTTCAAGGCGTTCGGCATCCCCATGGACGAGAGCAAGAGCCGCTTCGTGGAGAGCGTGGAGGCGATCAAGCGGCTGTGGTCCGAGGAGGACGTGGTCTGGGAGGGCCGCTACCACTCGTTCGGCCCGGTGACCCTGCTGCCCAGGCCGGCGCAGCAGCCGCATCCCCCCGTGTTCGTGACGACCGCCCGCAGCGCCGAGTCCTGCGCGGAGGCCGGCCGGGCCGGGCACCATCTGCAGACGGTGCCCAACGTGATGTCGACCGAGGAACTGCAGGAACGGCTGCGCGTGTACCGGTCCGAGTGGACCGCCTCGGGCCGGCCTGCCGATGCCGCGCGGATCCACTTCAGCTACCCGTGCGTGGTCGCGGCGGACGGCGAGGAGGCCCGCCGCAAGGGCCACTACGACGACGAGCGCAACACGGCGGCGATCTCCGCCGCGGTGGCGTCGTGGGCCACCACCAAGAGCACGGCCTACCCGGGCTACGAGAAGCTGGCCTCCATCGGCGAGTCCCGCTTCGACGAGAAGCTCAACGCCAACAAGCTCCTGATCGGGTCGCCGGACCAGGTGCGGGAGCAACTGGAGCAGATAGCCGACTGGTTCGGCGACGACATCACCATCAGCCTGGGCATCCACTCCGGCCACCTGTCGGTCCAGGACGCGGCGACCACGCTGCGTCTGCTGGCCGAGCAGGTGCTCCCCAAGCTGTCCACGTCGAGCCGTTGAGGAGGAGACGGACATGAGCGAGTACACGGGCCGCACCGTGACCGTCATCGGCGCCGGCACCATCGGGCTCGGCTGGATCAGCCTGTTCCTCGCCCGCGGGCTGCGGGTACGGGTCAACAGCCGGCGACCGGACGCGGAGGCGGTGGTCCGCGAGGCGCTCCGCCTGCACGCCCCGTTCCTGCCGGAGGGTTCGGCCCTGCCCGAGGAGTCCGCAGCGCGGCTGGAGTTCGAGCCGGACGTCGAACGCGCGGTGCACGGCGCGGACTTCGTCCAGGAGAACGCCCCGGAGAACCTGGAGCTGAAGCAGGAGCTCTTCGCGACCGTGGGCAAGGCGGCCGCACCACACACCCTGCTGCTGTCCTCCACCTCCACGCTCTCCCCCGACGCCATGGGCGCGCACATGGCCGACTCCGGCCGGCTCGTCGTGGGGCACCCCTTCAACCCGCCGCACGTGGTGCCGCTGGTGGAGGTGGTCGGCGGTGAGCGGACCGACCCGGAGGCGGTGCGGCAGGCGGTCGGCTTCTACCGGTTCCTGGGCAAGGAGCCGGTCGTCCTGCGCAGACCGATCCTCGCCTTCGCCGCCAACCGGCTGCAGTCCGCGTTGCTGCGGGAGAGCGTTCACCTGGTGAAGGAGGGCGTCGTCACGCTGGAGGAGCTGGACCGGGTGGTGACCGCGTCGATCGGTCTGCGCTGGGCGACGGTGGGCCCCTTCCAGGCGTTCCACCTGGGCGGCGGTCCGGGCGGTCTGCGCAAGTGGCTGTCCACGCTCGGCGCCAACCTGGAACAGGGCTGGGAGCTGCTCGGCCGGCCCACCATGGACGACGGGACCATCGCCATGCTCATCGAACAGGCCGAGGAGGCCTTCGGTGCGCGGTCGTACGAGGAACTGGTCCAGGCGCGGGACCGCAAGCAGACAGCGGTGCTGCGGGCCCTGGCGGAGGCGGAGGAGGACACCCCCTAGGCGTGTCCCAAAGTCCCGTCGTCCGCCCGGAGGGCAGGCGGGACTTTGCGGACTAGGCCGCGCGGCGGGAACGGTGTCGTGCCCCCGGAGCCGGGTCGGGCTCCGGGGGCACGGTGCTGTCGTGGTTCAGGTGGGCAGCCGCCCCGCCAGCACCCGCTCCGTCTGCCGGGCCGCCGTGCTGCCGTATCCGCGCTCGACACGGGCCACCAGGTCCGCCGTCACCAGCTTGTAGTCCTGGGTGCCCACCGATTCGAGCACCACGCCGGCCAGCGCGCAGCCCAGCTGGGCCGCCTGCCGGTGCGGCAGCCGCCAGGACAGGCCGGCGAGGAAGCCGGCCCGGAAGGCGTCCCCCACCCCGGTCGGATCGACGACGGGCTCCGTGGGCACGGCGGGCACGTCGATCCGCGGCGCGCCGGCCGACAGCAGCGACACCCCCTCGGCGCCCCGGGTGACGATCCAGGTGCCCACGCGCGCCAGGACGTCGGCGGTGCTCCAGCCGGTGCGCTCGCACAGCAGTGACGCCTCGTACTCGTTGGTGAACAACCAGCGCGCCCCCTCCACCAGGCGCGCCACCTGGCTACGGTCGAGCCGGGCGAGCTGCTGGGAGGGATCGGCGGCGAGAGCGGCGGCGAGGCGGTGTGCCTCCGCGGTGTGCCGCAGCATGGCCTGCGGGTCGTCGGCACCGACCAGGACGAGATCCAGTCCCCCGCAGCGCCGCCACACCTCGGTGAGGCTGATGGCACGGGCTTCCGCCATGGCCCCCGCGTAGAACGTGGCGATCTGGTTCTGGTCGGTGTCCGTGGTGCAGACGAAACGGGCCGTGTGCAGCGTCGCGCTGATCCGTACCGAGGCCGTGTCCACGCCGGCCGACCGCAGCTCCTCGCCGTACTCGGCGAAGTCGGCGCCGGCGGCGCCCACGAGGACCGGCCGCAGCCCCAGTCGTCCCAAGCCCAACGCGATGTTCGCGCCGACGCCTCCCCGGCGTATGTGCAGCCGGTCGGCCAGGAACGACAGCGACACCCGGTCCAGCCGGCCCTCCACGAACTGCTCGGCGAAGCGCCCGGGGAAGTCCATCAGATGATCCGTGGCGATGGAGCCGGTGACGGCGATCCGCGTGCCCGTACCGCTCATGTCAGCCCCGCCCCGCCTGTCGCAGCGCGTCGACGCGGTCCGTGCGCTCCCAGGTGAAGTCGGGCAGCTCGCGGCCGAAGTGGCCGTAGGCCGCGGTCCGGGCGTAGATCGGACGGAGCAGGTCCAGGTCGCGGATGATGGCGGCCGGGCGGAGGTCGAAGACCTCGGTGACCGCCTGCTGGAGGCGGGCGACGGGGATGTTCTCGGTGCCGAAGGTCTCGACGAACAGACCGACCGGCTCGGCCTTGCCGATCGCGTAGGCGACCTGGACCTCGCAGCGGGAGGCGAGGCCGGCCGCGACCACGTTCTTGGCGACCCAGCGCATCGCGTACGCCGCGGAGCGGTCGACCTTGGACGGGTCCTTGCCGGAGAAGGCGCCGCCGCCGTGGCGGGCCATGCCGCCGTAGGTGTCGATGATGATCTTGCGGCCGGTCAGGCCGGCGTCACCCATCGGGCCGCCGATCTCGAAGCGGCCGGTGGGGTTGACCAGGAGACGGTAGTTCTCCGTCTCCAGCTTGATGCCCTCGTCGAGCAGCGCCCTCAGCTCCGGCTCGACGACGAACTCCTTGACGTCGGGAGCCAGCAGCGAGTCCAGGTCGATGTCGGAGGCGTGCTGGGAGGAGACGACGACGGTGTCCAGACGGACCGCCTTGTCGCCGTCGTACTCGATGGTGACCTGCGTCTTGCCGTCCGGGCGCAGGTAGGGGATCGTGCCGTTCTTGCGCACGTCCGACAGGCGCTTGGACAAGCGGTGCGCCAGGAAGATCGGCAGCGGCATCAGCGTCGGCGTCTCGTCCGTCGCGTAGCCGAACATCAGGCCCTGGTCCCCGGCGCCGCCGGTGTCGACGCCCTGGGCGATGTCCGGGGACTGCGCGCCGATCGACACCGACACACCGCAGGAGGCGCCGTCGAAGCCCCTCCTGGAGGAGTCGTAGCCGATCTCCAGGATCTTGCCCCTGACCAGGGTCGTGATGTCCACTTCGGCCTTGGTGGTGACCTCGCCGGCCAGATGCACCAGGCCGGTGGTGATCAGGGTTTCCACGGCGACCCGGGAGGCCGGGTCCTCGCGCAGCAGCGCGTCGAGAACGGTGTCGCTGATCTGGTCGGCGATCTTGTCGGGGTGACCTTCGGTCACCGACTCGGAGGTGAACAGTCGACGGGACATGGCTCTCCAGAGGGGACGGCCGACGGGACGGGGACGGCTGACGGAACAGGTCCCTCGATGCTGGGCAATCCGGCTGGAAGCCCGCTCAACGCCCGGTCGTCCCGCGCTCACCTATCCGTGGTCACCGATCCGCGGTCCGGCGGAAACAGCGCGCAGGGGTGGGGGAGAGCGGACCTCCGCTCTTCCCCACCCCTGCGCGCGCCGGCCGGTCAGTCGACCGTGATGACCACCTTGCCCCGGCCGTGGCCGCTGCCGACGTCGCGGTGTGCGTCGGCGGCCCGTTCCAGCGGATAGGCGGCGCGGATGTGGAGGGTCAACGCGCCCTCCTCGTACAGCTTCACCAGTTCCGCGAGCCGGGCAGCCGAGCGCGTGGCGCTCCAGTCCCGCAGTCCCAGTTCCTGGGCCGCCGCGAACGACACCATGGTGACGACCCGGTCCTTGTCCTTGGTCACCTCCACCGAGGCGCGCAGCGCTTCCTCGCCCGCCGCGTCGAGGGCGGCGTCCACCCCTTCGGGAGCCAGGGCACGGATCCGCTCGGCGAGTCCCTCGCCGTACGTGACGGGAACGGCCCCGAGCGCGCGCAGATAGTCGTGGTTGGCCTCGCTGGCGGTGCCGATCACCTGCTCCGCGCCCCACGCCCGGGCCAGCTGGACCGCGAAGGTCCCGAGTCCTCCTGCCGCGGCGTTGACCAGCACCGTGTCCCCGGGGCAGACCTTCATCTCGCGCAGCGCCATGTGCGCACCCTGGCCGTTGCCGGAGAAACCGCCCGCGATCTCCCACGGCATGCTCGGCGGCTTGGACACGATCTGGTCGGCGGGGACGACGACGTACTCCGCGTAGCAGCCGAACAGGCCGAAGCCGAGCACCTCGTCCCCGGGGGAGAAGTCGGTGACACCCTCACCGACGCCGTCGACCACTCCGGCGAATTCGTTGCCGGGGATCAGCGGGAACGTCACGGACCGGGCGAGCGGCGTCCCACCCGCGCGCACCTTGCCGTCGACGGGCTGCACTCCCGCGACCCGGACCCGGACCCGGACCTGGCCGGTGCCCACGAGCGGTTCCGCCACCTCGGTCAGCCGGAGCGTCTCCGGAGGCCCGAAGGAGGACGTCGCTGCTGCTCGCACTGGTTGTTCCTCTCCGCTCTCAGGCCTGGTCCGCGGAGGACAGCCGCCGGGTCAGGTACTCCTCGAAGGTCAGCAGGCCGGGGTGCACCTCCCGCAGGGCCGGGATGTCCGCCTGGTAGCCGTCCTCGGCGAACCATTCGAACATGCGGTCCTCGATGGGCTGCGGCTCGAAGCGGGTCGGGACGCCCGTGACCCGCTCGTAGACCTTCGCGATCTCCGGGAAGGTGATCTCGTCACCGGCCAGTTCGATCTGCCTGCCGAGATAGGTGTCCGGCTCGTCGAAGGCCGTCGCGGCGAAGAATCCGATGTCGTCACTGGCGATCAGCTGGATCGGCTTCTCCGGCTTCGCGGGGAGCGCCAGCAGCCGCTCGCCCTCGGCGTCGGCGTAGTGCAGCAGGTTGTTCATGAAGAAGACCGGGCGCAGGACGGTGGTCGGCAGTCCGAGGTCGAGGATGTGCCGCTCGATCTCGGCCTTGGTCTCGAAGTGGTCGATCCCCGTGCTCCGTTCGGCGCCGCCCACGGAGCTGTACACCAGGTGGGCCACCCCGGCCGCCCGGACGGCGTCCGCAACGGCCTTGCCCTGCCGCACCTCCGCGGCGAGCGCCTCCGGGTCCCACCCGAGCGGCTGCACGCTGAAGACGCCGTGCACGCCCTCCATGGCCCGGCGCAGCGAGTCCTCGTCTTCCATGTCGCCCTTGACGAGCACCACGCCCAGGTCCTCGAGCTGACGGGCCTCGGCCTTGCCGGGGTCGCGTACCAGCGCGTGAACCGTGCGGCCGCGGGAGACTAACTCGCGCGCGGTGGCCCCGCCCTGATTCCCGGTCGCGCCGATGACCAGAATGATGTTGCTGGCAGTCAAGTCGAACTCCTTGTGAGGGGTGTTCTCCCCCGGTGACGGACCGCACCGGGACGTCAGGCGAGCAGGCACTGCGCGGCAAGTCTGGAACCTCAAGCGCAATTGAGGTCAAGACGGATTTCGAGTGACGCGCATCACCGAGCCGCGGTGAGCGCCGCCAGCCTGGACACGATCTGGTCGGGGCCGGGCTGCGCGGCCAGTTCGGCCACCGCCGCGCGTGCCGAGTCGCGCAGCCGCTCGTCGTGCAGCAGGGACGTCAGCACGCCGGCGTCCACCTTCTCCGGCTCCAGGCTCAGCCCGAGTCCGCAGCGCACCACCATGTCCGCGTTGATCCAGTTGTCCGCGCCGTGCGGCATCACCAGCTGCGGAACCCCGGCGTGCACGGAGGCCAGCGTGGTGCCGGCCCCGCCGTGATGGATGATCGCGTCGCAGGTGGTCAGCAGGGTACTGAGCGGGATCCAGCCGACGACCCGCACGTTCTTCGGCAAGGGGCCCAGGGCGTCCAGGTCGGGTTCCTCGCCCAGCGCCAGGACGAACTCCGCCGCCACATCAGAGGCGGCGCTCAGTACGCTCTCCAGACTTCCCACGCCCGAGACGCGCGGTACCGTCGTGCCCAGCGTGACGCAGACGCGGGGCAGCCTCTTCGGCTCGGCCATCCAGTCCGGCAGCGTGCCGCCCCCCTGGAACGGCACGGAACGCATCGTCCAGCCCTCGCCCTCGCCGTGCATCATCGACTCCGGCGCGAAGTACAGCGAGGTGATGGAGGGCAGCTCCGCCGGCACGCCCATCCGCTCGTACAGCGGCGTCAGACGGGGCAGGAACCGCTGAGGCAGCGTGCCCTCGCGCAGGAAGCTGAACCCGTGCTCCACCGCCGGCACGCCCAGGGCGCGGGCCGTGACCAGGGCCGCGCCCTGGAGCCTGGAGTAGACGATGAGATCGGGCCGCCACGCCTCGGCGAAGCGGAGGGTGCCCTCCAGCATGAGATCGCTGACCCGGGCGAACTTCCCGAGGATCTCGTCCGGGGTCTGCAGCGTCTTCGCGGTGGCGGTTCCCAGTTCGCTCATGGCGCGGGCCCGTTCCTCCGCGGTCCCCGTCCGGCGGAAGACCGCAGCGAAGTCGGCGCCCGGGGAGACCTCCCGGACCGCGAACCCCGAGTGTGCGGCGGCCTCGGTGGAGACACCCGACGTGGCGAAGGTGACGTGGTGACCTGCGGTACGGAACGCCCAGGCGAGCCCCGCGGACGGATACAGATGGGCGAATCCCGGGGAGACGGCGAACAGAACACGCATCGCGTGACCTCAATCCGTGGAGTCCGAAGAAGGGTTGTGCCGGCTGATCCACTGTTCCGGCGGCGGCTCGACGGCCCCTTGAGCGGCGCATGACCGGCTCACCGTGCGGGGCTGTCCTCGCCCGTACGGTCGTCCGCCGGAGCCCGTGGGGACCCGGCCCCGTCGTCCTCCGCTCCCCGCGGGCGCATCCTCGGCAGGATGAACGCCGGCAGCAGGGAGACCAGGGTGAAGCCCAGCGCCCACCAGAAGGCGGTGCCGTACGCTGCGGCCGCGGCGTCGGACGAGGGATCCGGGACGCGGTCGAGCTGCAGCGCCAGCACCATCGCCAGTACGGCGGTGCCGCCCGAAGCGCCCAGGCGCTGTACGACGCTGATGGTGCTGGTCGCCCGGGAGATCCGGTCCTCGGGCACATCGCGGTAGGCGGCGGTGGCGATGGCGACGCCGAGCAGCCCCACGCCGAAACCGCGGACCACGAGGGCGACGCTGAGCAGCCCGGCGGAGGGGCCGGACGCGAGCTGGGTGAAGGGCAGGGTGCCGACGAGCGTCAGGGCGGTGCTGCCCAGCACGAGCGGGCGCGGCCCGTAGCGGTCGGCGAGCGAACCGGCCACGGCGATGCCCGCCAGCGTGCCCAGGCCCTGCGGGGCGAGGAGCCAGCCGACCGTGTCCGCGTCGTAGCCGCGCACCCGGGCGTAGAAGAGAGGGATCAGCAGCAGGGGACCGTAGACGGACACGCCGTGCAGGAACGTCATCACCGAGGAGGCGGTGAAGACGCGGTGCGCGAACATCCGCAGGTCGATGAGGGGATCGCGGGCCCGCAGCGCATGCAGGACGAACCCGGTGAGCAGGACCGCTCCCGCGGCCGCGCAGCCGAGCGTGACCGGGTTGATCAGGCCCCCCGAGTCCGCCGTGCGGGAGAAACCGTAGACCAGGGCGACCAGGCCGGGGGGCAGCAGGAACAGGCCCACCTTGTCCAGGGGTGCCGTGCCGCGCTCCTCGCCCCGCGGCAGCACCCGCGCCGAGAGGACCAGCGCCGCCAGGCACAGGGGTACGTTGACGAAGAAGATCCAGCGCCATCCGGGCCCTTCGGCGATGACGCCGCCGACCACCGGCCCCAGGATCGGGGCGAGCTGGCCCGGGATGCCGACCAGGCTCATGATCCGGCCGAAGCGTTCCGGCCCCGCGGCCCGGGCCAGGACGGCCATGTTCAAGGGCAGGACCAGTCCGCCGCCGATGCCCTGCACCACCCGGAAGACCACGAGGCTCCCGGCCGACCAGGCGCATCCGCACAGCACCGACCCGACCAGGAACACGGTCAGCGCGAACATCCACATACGGGTGGCGCCGAAGCGGTCCATGGCCCAGCCGACGACCGGCGTCACCAGGGCCATGGTCAGCAGGTAGGCGGTGCTCACCCAGGCGATGGCCGCCTCCGAGGCGCCCAGTTCGCGGGCCGCCGGATCGAGCGCGACGCCGACGATGGTGGTGTCCAGGAGCGCCGCGAACGAGCCGACCATCTGCACGGCGGCCAGGACGATCAGCTTGCGGCCCAGCGGCGGCGCGTCGTGCTTGGTTCTCATGCCGAACTCCTCGTTGCGCGCGCGGTGTCGGCCGGACGCGGGTCGAGGGCCCGCCCTCCGGGTGCGGACGCCTGCGGAGGGCGGGCCCGGTGGGCGTCAGCCGTTCCAGCGCACGGCGCGCGAGGCACCGTCCACCGTCGCGTAACCCGCCACCACGCCACGGCTGTTGACGTTCCAGCCCTCGCTCGCTCCCGGCGAGACGGCACCGAGCCGGGTCACCGAGCCGTCCGGCGCCCACAGCACGGCCTGCGCCTCGCCGCCGGGCCGGTAGGTGTAACCGGTGCTGTAGCCCGCGTCGTTGACGCCCCATGCCGAGCCGCCGACGTCTCCCGGGAGCAGCTTCAGGGCCCGGGGCGTGCCGTCCGCCTCCCACAGCACCGGGCGGATCACGGGCGAGGCGCCCGCGGGATAGGAGTGCCCGACGCCGACGCCGGCGTTGTTGATGGAGCTGGCGTGCGCCGAGTCGTCACCCGGCAGCGGGGCGAGCCGGGACACCGAACCGTCGCTCCCCCAGCGCATCGCCGTCAGCCTGCCGCCGGGGGTGCCGGAGTAACCGATCGCCGTGCCGCGGTCGTTGACGGCGCCGGCGCCGCCCACGGTGTCACCGGGCAGCGTCGGGTACGTGGTCAGCCTGCCCTCCGGGCTCCAGCGCACGGGGCGGTGCAGGCCCTCGGGGGTGCTGGAGATGCCGACGGCGACGCCGCTGTCGTTGATGACGTAGGCCCGGGTGTCCCTGGCTTCGGGCAGGCCGGGCAACTGCACCGCCCTGCCGTGCCGGTTCCACTTCACGGCACGCTCACGTCCGCCGGGTATCTCCGACATCCCGACGATCGTGCCGTTCTCCTGGGCGGTGTACGCCTCGCTGGCCGTGTCGCCGGGCAGGGTGCCCAGGTCGGTGACGTGTCCTTCGGGGCTCCAGCGCACGGCGTGCCGCTGCCCCCGCGCGTTGTCGGAGGCACCCACCACGACGCCCTTGTCGTTGACGCCGTAGGCCACGCTGTCGGAGCCGCCGGGCAGGGTGCCGAGGTCGGTGACCGCGGGGGCGGCGTGGGAGGCGGTGGCCGTGGCGAGGGAGAGCGTGGCCGCGGCGGTCACCAGCCCGAGGCGGCGGGTGAGGCGGCCGAGGCGGTGCGGGATGCGTGCCGCCGGGGCAGCCGCGAGAGGCGTCCTCACTCGGGTCACCGGTCCTTCCACAGGGTCGCGCGGCTCTTTCCGTCACCGTTGACCGAGTAGCCGGCGACAGCGCCGAAGTCGTTGACGCCGTACGCCTCCGCGGCGCGGTCCGTCGCCCCGGGCAGCGGCGTGGGCGTGCCGTCCGGGCTCCACTTCACCGCGCGGTGCAGACCGTCCGCGGTGCTGGAGTAGCCGATGACGACGCCGGAGTCGTTGACGCCGTACGCGGCTGCCGCGGTGTCGCCCGGCAGCGGCGGCAGCTCGGTGACGCTGCCGGTCCTGCTCCAGCGGACCGCGTGCGAGACCGACCCGGTGAAGGAGTTGCCGACGGCGATGCCGGTGTCGCCGACGGCGGTCGCCTGGTCGGCGTCGTGGCCGGGCAGGGAGGGAAGCTCCCTGACCTTGCCGTCCGGGGCCCACAGCACCGCGTGCATCGCGCCTGCGGCATCGCGGGAGTAGCCGGCGACGGTACCGCGGTTGCTGATCCAGCCGGCGCCGGCGGCCGGATGCCCGGCCAGCGGGCTCAGCTCAGTGAAGCGGTTGTCCGGGCTCCAGCGCAGCGCGTGGTACGCCCCGTCGGCACCGGAGGAGAAGCCCACCGCGACCCCCGAGTCGTTCACGGCGTAGGCCCGGCTGACGGTGGTGCCGGGCGGGGTGAGCAGCGTCGTCACCGCACCGCCGCGGTCCCACTTCACTGGGCGCTGGGCCTGCCCCGGTATCAGGGAGCGGCCGACGATCGTGGTGCCGCGGTCGTTGACCGTGTAGGCCGTGCTGTCCGTGTCACCCGGCAGGGGGGCGAGACCGGTGGCCCGGCCGTGGGCGTCCCACAGCACGGCGTGGTTGGCACCCTGGCCGTTGTCGGAGTAGCCCACGACCAGGCCGCCGTTGCTGACGTCGAAGGCGAAGCTGGTGGAACCGCCGGGCAGAGTGCCCAGGTCGGTGGTGCCGGCGGCGTACGCGGAGGCGGACAGGCTCGTCGCCAGGGCGACGGATGCCGCGGTGACGGTGAGGAGGGATCCGGCCCGGCGCGCGCGCAGGGCAGCGGGCCCGTTCTGGCGCGATCTGGCTCGACTGGTCACGACGTTCCTTTCTGGGGTCGCTCTGAGGTGGGGCGCACCGGCGCGGTGCGCGGCCGCAGGTCGAAGGCGTCGGCGAGCAGTTCGTAGCAGCGCAGCCGCGCCTTGTGGTCATGGATGGAGTTGACGACGATCACTTCGTCGACGTGCAGGTCGCGCGCCAGCGTGGAGATGCGCTCGTGCACCTGCTCCACCGAGCCGACCGCGTTGCGGACGTACGGGTCGTGCTCCGGATGACCGGGTCCGGGGTCCGGGGCCAGGGCGACGTCCGCGCCGAGTTCGTCGATCGCCTGCCGTGGTGAGGGCACCGGGCGCAGGATGCCGCGCTCCATGCGGTGCCGGAACAGCCGGTGGCCGGCGAACAGTTCCCGCGCCTCGGCCTCGGTGTCGGCGCAGTAGACACCGAGGCCGAGGACGACGCGCGGCTCGGAGGTCGTCTCGCCGTTCACGACGTGCGGTTGGAACGCCTCCCGGTAACGGTCCACCGCCTGGGCCGTGTGGTCCGGCCCGAGGAAGTGGGCGTAGGCGTAGGGCAGTCCCAGGCGTGCCGTCGCCTCCGCGCTGGAGACGCTCGACCCGAGCACCCACATCTCGGGGGCTCCGGGCATGTCCGGGGAGGGGCGCAGGCCCTCGTAGGGGTGGCCGGGCGGAAAGCCGCCGCCGAGCAGGAAGGCGCGCAGCTCCCGGACCTTGTCGAGGAAGTCGTTCCGGCCGTGCGGGTCCGCGGCGTCCCGGCGCAGCGCCCGCACCACCGGGTCCTTCGACAGATGCGCCTTGCCCACGCCGAGGTCGACCCGGCCCGGATACAGGGCGTGCAGAACCCGGAACACCTCGGCGACCCGGAACGGGCTGTAGTACGGCAGCAGTACGCCGCCGGAGCCGACCCGGATGCCCCAGGTGCGTTCCAGAATCTGGCCGATCATGATCGCTGGGGCGGCCCCGGCCTGGAAGGGAGAGGCATGGTGCTCGGCGCACCAGTAGCGGTGGTAACCGAGCCGGTCCGCCAGAACGGCCAGTTCGAGACTGTGCCGCAGGGCGTCCGCGGGGCTGGACCCCTCGGGCACCGGTGATTGGTCGAGTACGGACAGAAGCATGGCTCGTCTCCTTCGGCTCCCGGCCGGGGCCCCGGGGGTCAGGCGAGGCCGGCGGATGGGGAAACGTCGCGGGCCTGCGTGGTCGGCTGGTTCTCGTCCAGGCCGAGGGTGAGGATCCGGGTGGGATGGATCCGGATGATGTCCTTGCCGTATCCGGTGACGGACGGGTCGCTGACCGCCTCGGCCCGGCCGCGGATCTCCACGCACCGCACACGCCAGGGATCCGTCGAGGGGATGTCGTCGACGACCAGGGACACGGCCGGATTCGCCCGCACGTTGCGGAACTTCTGGGTGCTGCCCATGGTGTGGCCGCCGATGTCGATGGTCCCCAGTTCCCTGTTGACCGTGAAGGAGACCGGTCTGACCTGCGGCTGCCCCTTCGGGCTGATGGTGGCCAGCCGGCCGAGCGGCTGCTCGTCGAGATACGCGATCTCCAGTTCGGTGAACGACACGACCTTGTGCTCCTCGCATTCGATGGGACGTGAACGCCCCGAGTCTCACGAAGCCGTGCCGACGAAGAAACCGGGTCCGGAGTTCTCCGAGGCGACATGGTCGACTTTCAGTCCCGCCCGGCTGTAGGCGGCCTCGTACTGGTCGCGGGTGAAGAGCGTGAGCAGGTCGACCTCGCTGCGGTGCTCCACGCCCTGGGCGTCCGCGACGACGTAGTGGATCTCCATGCGGGTCGCGCCGCCCTCGCGGGTGGAGCGGGAGACCCGGGAGATGGTGCGGTTGTCGCGGGTCAGGGCGTGCCCGGAGACATAGCCGTCGATGAACGTGTCCGGGAAGTACCAGGGTTCGACCACCACGACGCCCCCGGGCGTGAGGTGGCGCGCCATGGTCGCCACGGATGCGTTCAGGTCCTCCTCGGTCCGCAGGTAGCCGATGGAGCTGAACATGCACACGACGGCGTCGAAGGTGCCGTCCAGCCCGAAGGAGCGCATGTCGCCGTGGTGCAGCTCGGTTCCGGGCAGCCGGCGGGCCGCGATCTCCAGCATGGGCTCGGCCAGGTCGAGGCCCTCCACCCGCTCGAAGAGGTCGGCGAAGGCCGCCAGGTGGACCCCGGTGCCGCAGGCGACGTCGAGCAGGCTCCGGGCCCGGGGCTTGTGGGCCCGCACCAGCCGGGCGACACGCCCCGCCTCGGCGCGGTAGTCCTTCCGGTCCTGGTACAGCAGGTCGTACATCTCGGCAGCGCGATCGTTCTCGTACATCAGCACCCCACATCGGTCCGTCGCCGGGGCGCGGCCGAGCGCCCAGTCGAGGTCGGCAAGTTGCGCCTCATCGTCGGGACACCCCCTTGAGCACGGCTCGATGCCGAGTCGATCTCCGCGGCGGCCGCGCCCGTGCAGCGGCGTTTGAGGGACCCTCGACCGGAGGGGCCCAGCATGGGGCCGTCCAGTGGATCAGCGGGCGCGCGGTCCCCCTCGGGGAACGGCGCGCCACGGCGTGCGAGGGGTCAACGTGAAGGGAATCATCCTGGCCGGCGGCAACGGGACGCGTCTGCACCCGCTCACACTCGGGGTGTCGAAGCAGCTCATGCCGGTCTACGACAAACCGATGGTCTACTACCCGCTCTCGGTGCTGATGCTGGCCGGCATCCGCGACATCCTCATCATCTCCTCGCCCGCGGACCTGCCGCAGTTCCGCCGGCTGCTCGGCGACGGTGAGGCACTCGGGCTCCGCTTCTCGTACGCGGAGCAGCAGGAACCGCGCGGGCTGGCGGAGGCGTTCCTCATCGGAGCCGACCACATCGGCGACGATCCGGTGGCCCTGGTCCTCGGCGACAACGTCTTCCACGGGCCCGGATTCTCGCGGCTGCTGCGCTCCCAACTGCCGCACACCGACGGCTGTGCGCTGTTCGGCTATCCGGTACGCGACCCGGAGCACTACGGGGTCGGGGAGGCGGACGAGCACGGCCGGCTCGTCTCGATCGAGGAGAAGCCCGCGCGTCCACGGTCCGACCGCGCCATCACCGGGCTGTACTTCTACGACAACAACGTGGTGTCCGTCGCCCGGGGACTGCGCCCGTCCGCCCGCGGCGAGCTGGAGATCACCGATGTGAACCGGGCATACCTGCGCCGGGGCAAGGCCCGTCTGGTGGACCTCGGACGGGGTTTCGCGTGGCTGGACACCGGAACGCACGACTCACTGCTGGAGGCGTCGCATTACATCCAGACCATCGAACACCGTCAGGGAGTGCGGATCGCGTGCATCGAGGAGGTGGCCTTGAGGATGGGCTTCATCGACGCCGACCAGTGCCACCGGCTGGGCGAGGCACTGGCGAAGTCGGGCTACGGACGGTACGTCATGGCGGTCGCCGAGGCCTTCCGGGACAACGGCGGCCGGCCCGGCCCGGCGGGAGCGGGCGGCACCGGAGCCGGAGTGCCGGCCGACGGGCTGGGCATCACCCCCTTCCCGGCACCGGCGGCGTGAGGCGAGGCGGCGGCCCGCACGGCCGGGGCGGGTGGCGCGGTCGCGCCACCCGCCCCGGCCCTCGCTCGGTCATCCCGCCTCGACGTGCGCCTTCGTCCCCTCCAGCAGCAGCCGGACCTTGGCGCTCAGTTCCCGCTGGATGAACGCCCGTACCTCCTCGATCCCCGTGCCCTCGCCGAGCATCCGGGAGGCGCCGGCCGGGTCGATGACGACCGACTGCTCCGAGGTGACCGTCGTCCCCCCGCCGGTGCCGGACGGCGTGAGGTGCCAGCGGACGTGGTGACTGCGGCCGACCGGCGGCAGCAGCAGTTGCTTGTAGACGAGGGCTCGCGGGCGCAGCGCCACCCGGGCGGTCCGCAGGGTGAGGACGCCGCCGTTGCTCTCCCGCGTGTCCATCTCCACCATCTGCATGCCGTCGGAGTCCTGGCTCAGCTCCACGCGTTCCACATGGGCCAGGAAGCCGGGCCAGCGCCGCACGTCGTGGAGCGCTTCGTAGACCGCCTCGGGCGCCGCCGCGACCTCCACGGCGTCGGTCACCACCAGCACCAGTTCGGCGCGGTCGCCTCCTGCTCGGCGGCGGCCTTCACCGCGGCGGTCTCGGCGCCGGCGATCGCGTCGATCAGCTCACGCGCCGACCGCAGCGCCGCCGGATCTTCGCCGAGCACCCGGTAGTCATGGGTCAGCCGCACCGCGCAGGTGCCGGGGGACAGGGGCCGGACACTCCAGGAACGTTCCATGGAGGCCAGTGGGGGAGCGGGCCGCTCCGGACGGAAGTCGATGCGCAGCGCGCTCTCGTCCAGCCGCCGCAGCGCGGTCCAGTGCTCGACCCGGTCATCGCTCGCCGTCCACATGCCCACCCGCTCGAACCCGTCGGCCGCGCCGAGGGATTCCACATGGACGAAGGGGCGGAAGATCCGGGGCCAGCCGTCGAGGTCGGCGAGCATCTCGTACACCGCCTTCGCCGGGGCGTCCACCTCCGCCTCGTGAATCGCCGTGGTCACCGGGTTGTGCGCCTGTGCCATCTTCCTGGTCCTCCTGCTCGTGGGGCGGTGCCGGGGCCCTGCGGCACGGCCCGGCCCGAAACGCCGGGCCGGGCCGTGCCTTCGCCGTCGGGCCGCCGGTCAGGCGGCACCCTTCTGGGTGGCGAGGGTCGTGTTGACCAGGTCGATGAACTTGCGCGGGGTGTTCGCCTCGCCTGCCGCGTCCTCGTCCAAGGTCACGCCGTAGTCGCGCTCGATCCGGCCGGTCGTCTGCAGGACGGCCAGGGAGTCGTAGCCGAGGTCGGTGAAGGTCAGGTCGAGCACTTCGCCGTCCAGGTTCACCGACTCGTCCTCGCCCGCGCACTCGCGGAGCAGGGTGGTCAGGTCCTTCAGTTCCATCCGGGGCATGATGCGTGCCTTTCTGGGTCGTTCCTCGGTCGGTACGGGTGGCGTTCGGCCTGGTGCTCAGCGCGCCGCGCGGACCACGACGGCGGTGTTGAAGCCGCCCCGGCCGCGGGCCAGCACCAGGGCGGTGGTCATCGGCAGCTCACGGGCGGCCCCGACGACGAGGTCGACCGGGCAGTCGTCGGCCGGCCGGTCCACGTGCACGGTCGGCGGGACCACCTGGTCGCGCAGGGCGAGCAGGGCGGCGGCGACGTCCAGCGGGGCCCCGCCGGCGAGGAGCCGCCCGGTCATGGTCTTGGGCGCGGTGACCGGTACGCCGTACGCGCCGAAGAGCGTCGGCCAGCGCCTCGGCCTCGGCGCGGTCGGCCTCACGGTCGCCCGCGGCGTCGGCGAAGACGACGTCCACGTCGGCCGGGTGCCAACCCGCGTCTGCCAGGGCGAGTTCGGCGGCGGCGGCCAGCCGTGGCGCGCCCCGGCCCGGTGCCGGGTCGAAGGTGGCGGCGTACCCGGCGATCGTCCCGTAGATCCGCGCTCCCCGCCGCCTGGCCGCGGCTTCGTCCTCCAGGACCAGCATGGCGCCGCCCTCCCCGACCACGTGCCCGCGGGCTTCGGCGGAGAAGGGCAGGTAGGCCCGGCGTTCGGGTCGTCGCTCGTGCTCAGCCTGCCGCCCGCGATCTGCGCGGCCCAGCCCCACGGGACACAGGCCGAGTCGACGCCGCCGGTCAGCGAGCGCCTGAATGCCGCTGGCGCAGCTGGCGGCGTGCCTGCGCGAGGGCGTCCAGGCCTCCGGCCTGTTCGGCGACGAGCACGCCACTCGGGACCGCGCAGGCCGTGCCGGATGGAGATCTGGCCCGTGTTGACGGCGTAGAACCAGGCGAAGGACTGGTACGCGCTGACGTGCTGCCCGCCCTTGCTCCACAGCGCTTCGAGCTCGCGCTGCCCGAACTCGAAACCGCCGGCGGACGCGGCCGTGACGACGCCGACGGAGTACTCGGGCAGTTCGGAGGCGTCGGCGCCCGCGTCGCCGGAACGCCTCGTCCGCCACGGCCAGCGCGAGGCGGGTCATGTGGTCGGTCTGCGGCAGCAGCCTGCCGGGGATGTGTTCCTCGGCGGACGAAGCCCGGCACCTCGCCGGCCAGCCGGGCCGGGTAGCGGTGCGCGTCGAACCGGCTGACGGGGCGGATCCCGCTCACGCCGTCGCAGGGCGGCCGCGCCACCAGGCGGCGGTGCCGAGCCCGTTGGGCGCGGCGACGCCGATCCCGGTGACGACGGCCCGCGCGAAGGGCGGGCTCGTGCTCGCGGAGGCCTTCTCGACGGCGCTGGTCGTGTCATGCGTCTCCCCAGATGCGGACGGGTGAGGACCATGGCGCTCTGGAAGCCTCCGAATCCGCTGCCGACGCTGAGAACGGTGTCGATGCGCTGCTCGCGGGCGGTCAGCGGGGTGTAGTCGAGGTCGCATTCGGGGTCGGGCTCGTGCAGGTTCGCGGTGGGCGGCACGACGCCGTGTTCGATCGCGAGGGCGCTGGCGGCGACCTCCAGGGCAGCCGATGGCGCCGAGGGAGTGGCCGATCATCGACTTGATGGAGCTGACCGGCGATCTCGGTGCGCGTGCTCGCCGAGGCTGCGCTTGAACGCCGCGGTCTCGTGCCGGTCGTTCTGCCTGGTGCCGGAGCCGTGGGCGTTGACGTAGTCGACTGCGGGTGCCGTCGAGCCGGGCCTCGTCCAGCGCGATGCGGATCGCCTCGGCCATCTCCCGGCCGTCGGGGCGCAGCCCCGTCATGTGGTACGCGTTGCACCGGCTGGCGAACCCGGAGATCTCCGCGTAGCACGTGGGCGCCCCGCCGCCGGGCCCGTTCGCACTCCTCAAGGACCAGCACGGCGGATCCCTCGCCCAGCACGAAGCCGTTGCGGCTGCGGTCGAAGGGCCGTGAGGCGGTGCTCGGGTTCGTCGTTGCGCGGGGAGGTGGCCTTGATGGCGTCGAAGCAGGCGACGGTGATCGGGGAGATCGGCGCCTCCGTCGCGCCGGCGACCATGACGTCGGCGCTGCCCTCCCGGATCAGCTCCACGGCGTGGCCGACCGAGTCCAGGCCGGAGGTGCAGCCGGTCGACACCACCGACACCGGTCCCTGCGCGCCCGAGCGCCCAGGCGACCTCCGCCGCCATGGAGCTGGGCACGAAGTAGTCGAACAGGTGGGCGACGGCCAGGGTGTGGTCGACCTCCCAGTGGGCGCCGCCGTCGCTGACGACCGCGTACTCGCGGTCCAGGCCCTGGTGCAGCCGACGGCGCTGCCCAGCGTGACGCCGGTCCGCAGCGGGTCGCAGCTCCCGTCAGGACCGCTGTCCGCCATCGCTTCCCGGGCGCTGACCAGCGCGAACTGCGCGGCCCGGTCCAGCCGTGCGGCATCGCGTGGCGTCGAAGCCCGTGCTCACGCGGGGTCGAAGTCGGCCTCGGCCGCGATCCGGGAGCGGAACGCGGTGGCGTCGAAGAGCGAGATGGTCCGGGTGGCGGTGCGGCCCGCGGTGAGCAGGTCCCAGAACGTTCTTGGTACCGATCCCGCCGGGGGCGACCACACCGATACCGGTGATGACGACGCGCCGGTTCATGGGCTGTTCTTCTCCCCTGCTGTCGCACTGGTGGTGGCTGGTGACGGAGCCGGCACACGGTCCGCGACGCGCCGCACGACACGGCAGGCACGTCCCAGCAGCCGGGGCAGGTTCCTCTCCCGGACGAAGAAGTGCGCTCCGGGCAGCGTGCGTTCGACGACGGGGCCCGAGGACCAGTGCCGCCAGTCGGCCATCGAGCGCGGCGGGACCAGCGGGTCGTCACGACCCGAGACCACGAGCAGCGGCGTCTCCATGGGCTTGTCCGCGTCCTCGCGCAGAGCCCGCGCGAGCCGCAGGTCGTCCCGGAGCACGGGCAGCGCGGTCCGCTCCCACGCCCCACCCGGCGCCGCCTCCTCGGGCACCGCACCGAACCGGTCCAGCAGCCGGACCAGTTCGTCGTCCGGCAGGTCCGCCTCCTGGGTCAGGGCGGCGATGGCGTCGGGCGGCGGGCACGCCCCGACCACCACGAGGGCTGGGGTGTTGAGGCCGGCCTCCTGCAGCGCACGGGTCGCCGTGTAGGCGATCAACCCGCCGAGGCTGTGCCCGTAGACCACGTACGGCCCGGGCGGGGGCGGCCCCATCGCGCGCATCAGGTCGACGAGGAGCGTGCGACGGTCCGTGACCCGCCGTTCACGGCGCCGCTCGGCGCGTCCCGGCAGAAGGACCGGCACCGGCTCCACCTCGGGGTCCCAGGAGAGCCGGCCAACGTCCGAACGCGGAAACTCCCGCCCCCGCGTGTGGGATGCAGTACAACCTGATCGGACGTGATCCCTGCTTATCAGGCATGTCCTCGCGCAATGGGACTCCTCCTCGCCGAATCCTGTCGTCAGACACCGCACCAGACGCCGCGATATTGACCGAGCGAACTCGAGACCTACTCGAAGAACGGCAGGCGCAGATTCGTGAGAGAGCCTTCCGAGCGGTTGTCGAGTGGCTTTCAACCTCGACGCGCCACACTCCTCGGAGATTTGTCATCGCGGGAATCCGCCGCGCCGGTCTTGTCGGAAGGAACCGTGGACATGCCGAAGAAGCCCATCCGTCTCGCCGTCGTCGTCGGCAGCACGCGCAAGGGCCGGCTCGGCCTGACGGTGGCGAACTGGTTCATAGGACAGGCCCGTGACCATGGGGGCCTCGACATCGACGTGATCGACCTGGCCGACACCGCGCTCCCCGCCGAGTTGGGCGGACCGCCCAAGGAAGGCGACTACGAATCCCCGGAAGTCGGTGCGTTCGCCTCCCGTGTCGCCGCCGCCGACGCGTTCGTCATCATCACGCCCGAGTACAACCGGGGATACCCGGCCGGTCTGAAACATGCCATCGACTCGGTCTATTCCGAGTGGAACGCCAAACCGGTCGCTTTTGTCAGCCACGGCGGATTCTCCGGTGGTCTGCGTGCCGTCGAGCAACTCCGCCAGGTGTTCGTCGAATTGCACGCCATGACGATTCGGGACGGCGTGACCTTTCCCATGGCCCGGGAACAGTTCGACGAGAGCGGCAAGCCCCGGGACGCGGAGGGCGCGGCGGTCGCGGCCAAGCTGATGATCGACCAGTTGGTGTGGTGGGCGGAGGCTCTGCGGGAGGCGCGGGCCGTGCGGCCCTACGCGTTCTGACCATGGCCGCGGGCCCTGCCCGGCGGGCGGCCGACCGCCGCCGCCCGCCGGGCAGCTGCGCTCACTACGCGACCAGAGGCTTCCACCACTGCGGGTTCTCGCGGTACCAGGCGACGACCTGCGGCAGCCCCTCGTCCAGGCTGATTCGCGGCACGTACCCCAGCTCCGTCCGGATCTTGGTGTCGTCCGTGGCGTACCGCACATCGTGTCCCTTGCGGTCCTGCACCTGCTCCACCATGCTCCGGTCCGCGTCGCACAGCTCCAGCAGCCGCGCCGTCATCTCCCGGTTGGTGAGGGCCGTCCCGCCGCCGATGTTGTACACCTCGCCCGGCCGGCCGCCCGTGAGGACGAGTTGCAGGGCACGGCAGTGGTCGGACACGTGGAGCCACTCGCGTACCTGCCGGCCGTCGCCGTACAGCGGAACGGGCAGCCCCCGCAGCAGATTCGTGACGAACAGCGGGATCAGCTTCTCCACGTGCTGGTGGGTGCCGTAGTTGTTGGCGCAGCGCGTCACCCGGACGTCCAGGCCGTGCGTGCGGTGGTACGCCCGGGCCAGCAGATCGCTGCTCGCCTTGGAGGCGGAGTACGGCGAGTTCGGCAGCAGCGGCTCGTCCTCCGTCCACGCGCCCTGCTCGATGGAGCCGTACACCTCGTCCGTCGACACGTGCACCACGGTTTCCACCCCCGCCCGCAGGCAGGCCTCCAGCAGGGTCTGCGTACCGAGGACATTGCTGCGGACGAAGGCGGCACCACCGTCCACCGACCGGTCCACATGGGACTCGGCGGCGAAGTGCACCACCGCGTCGTGGCCGTGCAGCAGGTGACGCAGCAGGTCCGCGGAGCAGACATCGCCCTGCACGAAGGTCAGGCGCGGATGCCCCAGCGGGAGATTGTGGGTGTTGCCCGCATACGTGAGCTTGTCGAGGACGGTGATGCGCGCCGCCTCATACCCGGCGTACTCACCTGCCAGCATGGCCCGCACGTAGTGGGAGCCGATGAAACCGGCGCCTCCGGTGACGAGGACTCGCGGGTTCGCGCTGTTGCCCATCTGCCTACTCCCTGTGTGGATGCGGTCGGTCAGACCCGGAACGGCGGCCGGCGGCGCGGTCGGACCCGGCCCGATTCGTCCACGAGCGTCAGGGTCGCCGGAGCGTCGGGAACGCCGAGGATCTCCTGCTTGATCCGGCTCAGCTCGGGACCGGGTTCCAGCCCCAGTTCCGCCCCGAGGGTGCGCCGCAGCTCGTGATAGGCGTGCAAGGCCTCCGCACGCCGCCCCGACTTGACCAGTGCGATGATCAACCGCGCGTGGAACCACTCATTGAGCGGATAGGCGGCGACCAGCGAGCGCAGCTCCGGAATGATCTCCCGATGGCAGCCGAGTTGCTCGCTGGACTCGATGCGCATCTCGATCGCCCGGATCTTCAGCTCCTCCAGATGCGCGATGTGACCGGCCAGCACGCTGCCCGCGGTGATTCCCGCGAGCACCGGTCCGCGCCACAGTCCGGCGGCCTCCAGCAGGCGCCGCCGGGCGGCGTCCGGGGCCCCGCGGTCCAGCAGCGACCGGCTCTCGTGCACCATCCGCTCGAAGACCTTCGCGTCGACCTGCCGCGGATCGACCTCCATGCGGTAACCGGGCGACTGGGTGTGCAGCAGGGCCCGGCCACTGGCGGCAAGTCCAGCCTGCTCGAACAGTCTGCGGCTGTGGTACACGTACGTCTGCAGGGTCGCCACCGCGCTGCGCGGAGGCTTGTCCCCCCACAACTCCTCCACCAGCGTGTCCACGCCGACGACCCGTCCCGGTCGCATCAGCAGCAGAGCGAGCACCTGGGACATCTTCGAGGTGCCCGACGCGTGCGCCTGTCCGTCGCCCGTCAGGATCTCGAACGAACCGAGAAGGCTATATCTCACAGGAGTTCTTCCCATGACGTCCGGTGGCCCGCGCCTCAGCCGCCCGCTTCCGCCCCGTCGTCCCCACGGCGCGACTCCACAGCCTTGCGCAGCACCGCCGCCACCGTGAGCACATCGGCGTCGTCCAGCCCCGGATGGAGCGGCAGGCACAACGTGCGGTCGGAAGCATGGTCCGAGCGCGGCAGCACCAGATGCTCGGAACGGTATGCCGGAACCTTGTGCAGCGGCGCATAGCGGAAGGTGGTGTAGATATCGGCCGCGAGCAGCTCGCTCGCCACCTCGTCCCGCACCCCCGGGGCCATCTGCACCCAGTAGAAGTAGTGCGTCGACTCGTGCCCGGCCGGCACCGCGGGCGGCAGCGACAGCCCGGGCACACCGGCCAGTTCCTGGTCGTACAGGGCGACGATCTCCCGGCGGCGTGCCACCATCTCCGGCAGCCGGCGCAACTGCACGGCACCGATCGCCGCGGTCAGGTCGTTGCCGATGGCCCGGCGCCCGACCTCCGGGATGTCCAGCTCCCACCACCGCGCCGACACCCGCGCGTGCCCGAGACCGCTCGACTGCACCAGCCCGTGATAGGCCAGCCGCCGGGCCCGCGTGGCTTGCTCCGGATCACGCGCGTACAGCATTCCGCCGTCACCGCACACCAGCACCTTCATGGCGTCGAAGCTCCACATCGCCATGTCGCCGAAGGTGCCCACCGCCCTGCCGTCCACGGTCGAGGCCACCGAACAGGCCGCGTCCTCGACCAGGGCGACACCACGGGCCCGGCACAGCTCCGCGATGGCGGCCACCTCACCGGGACAGCCGCCGTAGTGCAGCACCACCACCGCCTTCGTACGGGGGGTGAGGGCCCGCTCGACGTCCTCCACCGTCGGGTTCAGGGTGCGCGCGTCGACATCGCAGAACACCGGCCTCGCCCCGCACGCCACGATCGCGTTCGCGGCGGCGACGAAACTGAGCGACGGCAGGACGACCTCGTCGCCCTCCCGCAGATCCAGCAGCTCCATGGCGAGGAACAGCCCTGCCGTACCGGAGTTCAGAAAGACCACCTGGGCCGGTTCCACACCGAGGTGCTCGGCGAAAGCCGCCTCGAAAGCCGCTGTGCGCGGACCGTGACCGATCCATTTGCTGTCGAACACCTCGGCCACTGCGGCGAGTTCCTCAGCGCCGACCTGGGGCTGGAACAGGTGGATCATCTTCCCTCCAACGTCCGTCTGCGGGGCCGACGCCGATCCTGGGCACACCTGCTCGATCACGGTTAGAGCCTCGCTGGGACGCCACTCGGCCGCCCACCCGGTCCGAGGCCGCGTCGAGTCTGCGTCGAACGCCCCTCCAGACCGGCGCCCGGTCGTGCTCCAGACCCCCGTGAAACGTTCGCGTGGGCTCACCCGCCACCCCTTTCCGGACACGGACCGCGACCGGTGGGCGCCCACGACGACAGCACTCTTCATGGGAGGGAACATGCCGGACCAGGAGCAGCGGGTCGCTCTCGTCACCGGAGGCACCAGCGGCATCGGACTCGCCGTCACCCGGCTGCTGGCCGCCCAGGGACACCGTGTGTTCCTGTGCGCGCGCAACGCGGACGACGTGGCGGCGACCGTCAAGCAACTGCGGGACGAGGGCCTCGACGTCGACGGACGGTCTGCGACGTCCGGTCCGCCGAGGAGGTCCGCCGGTTCGTGCGGGCCGCGGTGGACCGCTACGGCCCGGTCGACGTACTGGTGAACAACGCCGGGCGCAGCGGGGGCGGAGTGACCGCGGAAATCCCCGACGAGCTGTGGTTCGACGTCATCAACACCAACCTCAACAGCGTCTTCCTGATGACCCGGGAGGTCCTCACCACCGGCGGCATGCGCGACAAGAACCGCGGCCGGATCATCAACATCGCCTCCACCGCCGGAAAGCAGGGAGTGGTCCTCGGCGCGCCGTACTCCGCCTCCAAGCACGGAGTGGTCGGCTTCACCAAGGCCCTCGGCAACGAACTGGCACCCACCGGGATCACCGTCAACGCCGTCTGCCCCGGCTACGTCGAGACGCCCATGGCCCAGCGCGTACGGCAGGGCTACGCGAGCGCGTACGGCACCGGCGAGGAGGAGATCCTCCAGAAGTTCCAGGCCAAGATCCCGCTCGGTCGCTACTCCACGCCGGAGGAGGTCGCGGGCCTGGTCGGCTATCTGGTCACCGACACCGCCGCCTCGATCACCTCCCAGGCGCTGAACGTCTGCGGCGGGCTCGGGAACTTCTGAACGCCCCGCCACCGCGGCCCCCGAGCTCACCCACGACAGCGAGGAAACGACCATGAACGCGCAACGCCCCCGCGAGGTGGAACACGAGATCACGGTGCGGGCACCGGCCGCCGCCGTGTACCGGCTCATCGCGGAAGTGGAGAACTGGCCCCGCATCTTCCCGCCCACCGTCTACGTCGACCACGTCGAACAGTCCGGAAACGAGGAACGCATCCGCATCTGGGCCACCGCCAACGGCGAACCCAAGAACTGGACATCGCGCCGCGTCCTCGACCCCGAAGCCCTGCGCATCGACTTCCGCCAGGAGGTGTCCGCGCCCCCGGTCGCCGCGATGGGCGGCGCCTGGATCATCGAGCAGAGCGCGGAACAGGAGTGCCGGATCCGGCTGCTGCACGACTACCGCGCCGTGGACGACGACCCCGACAAGCTCGCCTGGATCGACCAGGCCGTGGACCGCAACAGCCGTGCCGAACTGGCCGCCCTGAAGTCCAACGTGGAGCTCGCCGTCAGCTCCGCCGACCTGCTGCTGTCCTTCGAGGACACCGTGCGGATCGACGGCTCCGCCAAGGACGTCTACGACTTCCTCAACGAGGCCGCAGCTGCTGGTCCGAGCGCCTCCCGCACGTCGCCCGGGTCCGGCTGCGAGGAGACCATCCCGGGCCTGCAGATCCTGGAAATGGACACCCGCACCCGCGACGGTTCCACCCACACCACCGAGTCCGTGCGTGTGTGCTTCCCGCACCGCCTCATCGCGTACAAGCAGACGACGCTGCCCGCCCTGATGACCCTCCACACGGGCTACTGGCGGCTCGAACAGAACACCACCGGTGTCACCGCCACCTCCCAGCACACGGTGATCATCAACCCGGAGAACATCACACGGGTCCTCGGCGAGGGCGCCGGCGTCGAAGAGGCGAGGACCTTCGTCCGCAACGCCCTGAGCACCAACAGCACAGCCACGCTTGGCCACGCCAAGGACTACGCCGAGAGGAAGCCGGCATGACGGCCGCCGAGACGCGCACCTGGCTCGTCACCGGCGCCTCACGCGGACTCGGGCGAGCCGTCACCGAGGCGGTCCTCGACGCGGGGCACACCGTCGTGGCCACGGCACGCGACCCGCGGGCACTGACCGCCCTCGTCGAGAAGCACGGCGACCGGGTCGTCCCGCTCGCCCTGGACGTCACCGACCGCGCAGCGGTCCACGAGACCGTACGCCGCGCCGCCGACCGCGCCGGCCGCATCGACGTCCTCCTCAACAACGCGGGCCACGGCTTGTCCGGCGGCGTGGAAGAAGTCGACGAACAGCAGGTCCGCGACCAGATGGACGTCAACTTCTTCGGAGCGCTGTGGTGCACGCAGGCCGTCCTGCCGGTCATGCGCCGCCAGGGCGCCGGACACATCCTGCAGATGTCCAGCATCGCCGGCATCACCACCTACCCCAACCTCAGCATGTACTGCGCGAGCAAATGGGCCCTGGAGGCGATGGGCGAGACCCTCGCCCAGGAAGTGGCCGGCTTCGGCATCCGCGTCACCCTCGTCGAACCCGGCGAGTTCCGCACCGAGTGGAGCGCCGCGAGCATGGTGCGCGGCACCCCCATGCCCGAGTACGACGAGGTCCTCGCCGGACGGCGGCACGGCCTGTCCGGAGCGTACGCCCACCTCCAGCCGGGCGACCCCTACAAGGCCGGGCTCGCCCTGCTGCGACTCGTGGACGCCGACGAGCCTCCCCTCCGTTTGCTGCTGGGCAACAACGCGGCCGACCTGGCACCGCAGGTCTACCGGCAGCGCCTGGCGGAATGGGAACGCTGGGACGCCCTCACCCGGACGACCGACTTCGAGGCCTGAGACGCGGACGGAGTCCCCACCTCGATGATCAACACGACCGTTCCGGGGACCGGCACACGCCTGCGGCCGCTCAGCCTCGGCGTCCTGGCCTTCGCCCAGGCCGCGGCCGTCGCCTGGGTGACCCGCGACCGAGCGGCCCCCGGCACCGCGGCAGTCGACCCGTCGGCACACGCCTGGCACAGCGGCGTACCCACCGAACCCGGCCAGACCATACCCACCCTGTTCCTCGTGCCGGCTCTGACCACGGCAGCCGTCTACCTGCTGCTGCCCGCGCTGGCGACCGCCGCGTGCACGGCCCACGGGCTCATGGCCCGAAGCCCCCGCCTCGCGGACACCTTCACCGCCCAGTCCGTGTTCGCGGCGGTCACCGCCGTGCTGAGCGCCCTTACCGCCCTCCCGGTGGGCGTCCTGGCCGCGGCCCTGTCCGGGGCCGACGGCACGGTGTGGCCGGCCGGCCTCACCGACACCGTGGCCGTGCTGCGCACCGCCTTCCCGCTCGCGCTGGCCCTCCTGGTCTGCACCGGCCTGCCCTGGGCCCGGCCTGAGCCGGACACCCCGCACCCCACCGCACCCCACCGAGCCGTAAGAAACCGAGCCGAAGGAAGAAGACGAGGGGCATGCTCAACCGAAGAAACCTCCTGAAAGCCGGCACCGTCGTCGGTGCCGCCGCACTGGTCCCCTGGGGCCGCTTCAGCCCGGGAGGGGACAGTGCCAGCGCCGCCGCGCTCGCCGACCTCGCCGCCGCCGAACCGTTCACCCAGCCGATGCCCGTACCCCCCGTCCTCCAGCCCGTGCAGTCGACGGCCACCGCCGACGTCTACCGGCTGAGCATGGCGGAGACCCAGGTCGAGATCGTCAAGGGCGTCAAGAGCACCGTCCGCGCCTTCGGCGGCTGCTTCCCCGGACCGACGATCCAGGCGCGCAGCGGACGGCAGGCCATCGTCCGCCAGACCAACGGCCTGACGGTGGACACCGCGGTGCACCTGCACGGCGGGCACGTCCCGTCCGCCCACGACGGCCTGCCCATGGACGTCATCGCCCCGGCCGCGACGCGCGAGTACCGCTACCCGAACCGCCAGGTAGCCGCCTCCCTTTGGTACCACGACCACGCCCACCACCTGGAGGCGGAGAACGTCTACAAGGGCCTGCACGGCGCCTACCTGGTCAGCGACGCGCACGAGCGGTCCCTCCCGCTGCCCAAGGGGCGGTACGACGTCCCGCTGCTGATCCGTGACGCACGGGTGGAAGCCGACGGCACACTGCGCTACACCCGCCCCTCCGACTGCCCGAACATGCTGGTCAACGGCAAGGAACGGCCCTACTTCGCGGTCGCGGCCCGCAGGTACCGCTTCCGGCTCTACAACATCTCCGTCAACCGTCACCTGACGCTGCGATTCGCCGACGGCGCCGAGTTCACCCAGATAGCCACCGACGGCGGCCTGCTGGCCGCACCGGTGACCAGGAACGAGATCACGCTGTCGGGAGCCGAGCGCGCCGAGATCGTCGTCGACTTCTCCCGCTACCGGCCCGGCACCTCGGTCACCCTGCAGAACACCGCCGCGCTCAGCACGGAGACCGCCGACGTCCTGCGCTTCGACATCGGCCGGACCGCGGAGGACCCCAGTTCCGTACCGGCCAGGCTCGCCACACTTCCGCCGGTCCCCACGGCCACGGTGGAGCGCGAGTTCATCCTCGTCTCCAACCCCGACTGGACCATCAACGGGCAGAAGTACGACCCGGCCCGGGTGGACGTCGCGACCACGGTGGGCTCCAGCGAGATATGGACGATCAGGAACGGCGACGAGCCGGTCCCCCCGCCCAACTTCCACATCCATCACTCGTTCCACACCCACCTGGTGCAGTTCCGGGTGCTGGACCGCAACGGCGTGCCCGTCGAGCCCGGTGAGGCCGGTCTCAAGGACACCGTCACCGTCGCGCCCGGCGACACGGTACGCATCGCCATGACGTGGGGAGACTACCCGGGCGAATACGTGTACCACTGCCACCAGCTGGCGCACTCGTCGACGGGTCAGATGGGCCGTATAGACGTCAAGCCCGCCACGGCGTCCTGACCCACGCGGCCACCTGGATCGCCCCCCTCCCCCGCAGGTGGGGCGGTCCGGGCACGGTCATGAGTCTGATACGCTTCTTGAGCGACGTCGGCGCCACGTAAATCGCTTGGAAAACACACAAAACAGTGTGCGACACTCTTGCGAGCACGAAGCGCACGGCAGCCTGGTCCTGTGGAGCAGTTTGGAGTGCTCGCCACCCTGTCAAGGTGGAGGCCGCGGGTTCAAATCCCGTCAGGACCGCTGAGGTTTCACGTGAAACCTCACGGCTGGGTAGCTCAGTTGGTACGAGCGTCCGCCTGAAAAGCGGAAGGTCGCCGGTTCGACCCCGGCCCCAGCCACAACGAACCCCCGTCGAGTTCATCGACGGGGGTTCTTGTTGTGCCCGGCCACCCGGCCGGAGACAAAAGCGTTAGCCACAAAAATCGCCGGGATGAGATCCTGGACCACGTATGTCTACGCACTCCGCCCCCACCCTCGGCGCCCTCGCCCCCCGCCTGACCGAGCTGTCCCTGCGCGACGCGCACCGGCTCGGGCGCAGGCTCGAAGGCGCGCGCAAGATCCGTAAGCCGGAGGCCCAGGCCGCCGTGCTCGCCGAGATCGAGGCGGAGGTCGGCAAGGCCGAGGAGCGGATGGCGGGGCGGCGCGCCCGCGTGCCCGAGGTCACGTACCCCGAGCAGCTGCCGGTCAGCCAGAAGAAGGACGCGATCGCCGACGCCATCCGCGACCACCAGGTCGTGATCGTCGCCGGCGAGACCGGTTCCGGGAAGACCACGCAGATCCCGAAGATCTGCATGGAACTCGGGCGCGGCGTCCGCGGCATGATCGGGCACACGCAGCCCAGAAGGATCGCCGCCCGCACCGTCGCCGAACGCGTGGCGGAGGAGCTGGACACCCCGCTCGGCGAGGCCGTCGGCTGGAAGGTCCGTTTCACCGACCAGGTCGACCCGGACGCCACCTTCGTCAAGCTGATGACGGACGGCATCCTGCTCGCCGAGATCCAGACCGACCGCGAGCTGCGCGCCTACGACACGATCATCATCGACGAGGCCCACGAGCGGTCCCTCAACATCGACTTCCTGCTGGGCTACCTCGCTCAGTTGCTGCCGAAGCGGCCCGACCTCAAGGTCGTCATCACCTCGGCCACCATCGACCCCGAGCGCTTCTCCCGGCACTTCGGCGACGCCCCGATCGTCGAGGTCAGCGGCCGTACGTACCCCGTGGAGCTCCGCTACCGGCCGCTCCTCGAAGAGGACTCCGACGACGCAGACCGCGACCAGATCACAGCGATCATCGACGCCGTGGAGGAACTCCAGACGGAGGGCAAGGGCGACATCCTCGTCTTTCTCTCCGGCGAGCGGGAGATCCGGGACACGGCAGACGCGCTCACGAAGAAGCAGTACAGATTCACCGAGGTCCTACCCCTCTACGCCCGGCTGTCGCACGCCGAGCAGCACCGTGTGTTCCAGCCGCACACCGGCCGCAGGATCGTTCTGGCGACCAACGTCGCCGAGACCTCCCTCACCGTCCCGGGCATCAAGTACGTCATCGACCCGGGCTTCGCGCGCATCTCCCGCTACAGCCACCGCACCAAGGTCCAGCGCCTCCCCATCGAGGCGGTCTCCCAGGCCAGCGCCAACCAGCGCAAGGGCCGCTGCGGCCGTACGTCCGACGGCATCTGCATCCGCCTCTACAGCGAGGACGACTTCGACGCCCGCCCGGAGTTCACGGACGCGGAGATCCTCCGTACGAACCTCGCCTCCGTCATCCTGCAGATGACCGCGGCCGGCCTCGGCGACATCGAGAAGTTCCCCTTCATCGACCCGCCGGACCACCGCAACATCCGAGACGGCGTGCAGCTCCTCCAGGAGCTCGGCGCCCTCGACCCCGTCCAGAAGGACCCCCGCAAGCGGCTCACGCAGACCGGCCGCAAACTCGCCCAACTGCCCGTCGACCCGCGGCTGGCCCGCATGGTGCTGGAGGCCGACCGGAACGGCTGTGTCCGCGAGGTCATGGTCATAGCGGCCGCGCTGTCCATCCAGGATCCGCGCGAGCGCCCCGTCGACAAACAGGCCCAGGCCGACCAGCAGCACGCCCGTTTCAAGGACGAGACCAGCGACTTCCTGGCCTACCTGAACCTCTGGCGCTACATCCGCGAGCAGCAGAAGGAGCGGGGTTCGTCCTCCTTCCGCCGGATGTGCAAGCAGGAGTACCTCAACTTCCTTCGCATCCGTGAATGGCAGGACATCTACTCCCAGTTGCGCACGGTCGCGAAGCAGATGGGCATCCACCTCAACGAGGACGACGCCCCGGCCGACCGCATCCACGTCTCCCTCCTCGCGGGCCTCCTCTCCCACATCGGCATGAAGGACGTGAAGGAGGCCGGGGGAGAGGGCGGGAGGAACACAGGGAAGAACGAGTACCTGGGCGCCCGCAACGCCAAATTCGCGGTCTTCCCGGGCTCGGCCCTCTTCAAGAAGCCCCCGCGCTTCGTCATGTCCGCCGAACTCGTCGAGACGTCACGCCTCTGGGCCCGCGTCAACGCCAAGATCGAGCCGGACTGGGTCGAACCCCTCGCCGGCCACCTCGTCAAGCGCACGTACAGCGAACCGCACTGGGAGAAAGACCAGGCCGCGGTGATGGCGTACGAGAAGGTCACGCTGTACGGCGTACCGATCGTGGCGCAGCGGAAGGTCAACTACGGCCGGATCGACCCGGAGGCAAGCCGCGAGCTGTTCATCCGGAACGCGCTCGTCGAGGGCGACTGGCGCACGCACCACAAGTTCTTCTCGGACAACCGCAGGCTCCTCACCGAGGTCGAGGAGCTGGAGCACCGGGCCCGGCGCCGGGACATCCTGGTCGACGACGAGACGCTGTTCGACTTCTACGACCAGCGGCTCCCCGAACACGTCGTCTCCGGCGCCCACTTCGACTCCTGGTGGAAGCACAAGCGGCACGAGCAGCCCGACCTTCTCGACTTCGAGCGCGAGATGCTCATCAACGAGAAGGCGGGCGAGGTCACCAAGGACGCCTATCCGGATTCCTGGCGCCAGGGGAACCTGAAGTTCCGCGTCACCTACCAGTTCGAGCCGGGCGCGGACGCCGACGGCGTGACCGTCCACGTCCCGCTCCAGGTCCTCAACCAGGTCACGGACGAGGGCTTCGACTGGCAGATCCCGGGCCTGCGGGAGGAGGTCGTCACGGAGCTCATCCGGTCCCTGCCCAAGCCGATCCGCCGCCACTACGTGCCCGCGCCGAACTACGCCAAGGCGTTCCTGGACAACTCGGTTCCCCTCCAGGAGCCCCTCGCGACGACCATGGCCCGCGAACTGAAACGCATGGTCGGCGTCCCCTTCGAGGCGGACGACTTCGACTGGTCCAAGGTCCCCGACCATCTGAAGGTCACGTTCCGGATCGTCGACGAGCGGCGCCGGGGGCTCGCGGAGGACAAGGACCTCCAGGCGCTGAAGCTCAGGCTGCGGCCCAAGGCCCGCAAGGCCCTCTCCCAGGCCGCGGCGGCGACCGCGGAGCGCCAGGGCGGTGAGTCCCTGGAGCGCGAGGGCCTCACCGACTGGACGATCGGCACGCTCACCCGCGTCTTCGAGACCCGGCGGGCCGGCCAGCCGGTGAAGGCGTATCCGGCGCTGGTCGACGACGGCGACACGGTCTCCGTACGCCTCTTCGACACGGAGGCGGAACAGGCACAGGCCATGTGGAAGGGCACACGCCGCCTGATCCTGCGCAACATCCCGGTGAACCCGGCGAAGTTCGCCTCAGAGAAGCTGACGAACGCGCAGAAGCTGGCGCTTTCCGCGAATCCGCACGGCTCCATCCAGGCCCTGTTCGACGACTGCGCGATGGCGGCCGCCGACAAGCTGATCACGGACTTCGGCGGGCCGGCGTGGGACGAGGAGTCGTACCGGAAGCTGTACGACAAGGTGCGCGCCGAGATCGTCGACACGACGGTCCGTACGGTGGGCCAGGTGCAGCAGGTCCTGGCCGCCTGGCAGGCCTGTGAGCGCCGCCTGAAGGGCGTACGCAGCCCCGCGCTGCTCCCGAACCTCCAGGACGTACGCAAGCAGTTGGACGCCCTCGTGAAGCCGGGCTTCGTGACGGACGCGGGGCTGCGGCGCCAGCCGGACCTGATGCGCTACCTGGTGGCGGCCGACCGGCGTCTCCAGCAGATGCCGGCGAACGTCCAGCGGGACACGACGCGTATGCAGAAGGTCCACGAGATGCAGGACGAGTACGCCTGGCTGCTGGAGCAGATGCCGCAGGGCCGGCCGGTCCCGTCGTCGGTCCTGGACATCCGCTGGATGATCGAGGAGCTCCGGGTCAGCTATTTCGCCCATGCGCTGGGTACGGCGTACCCCGTCTCCGACAAGCGGATCGTCAAGGCGATCGACGCGGAAGTTCCGTAACCACGCACGCACGTTGGGTGAGTTCGACCAGGCCCCGCCCCTCCTGTAGAGTCTCTTCTCGCAGCGCAACGCACCAACAGCGCCGCGAAACCTGGTCCTGTGGAGCAGTTTGGAGTGCTCGCCACCCTGTCAAGGTGGAGGCCGCGGGTTCAAATCCCGTCAGGACCGCAGTGAAGTGAGCAGGGCTCGCATCCCGCAAGGGACGCGGGCCCTTTCTCATGCCCGGCAACCACGCCGCCTCACCAACCCGTCAGAGCCCGGATCTTCGGATCCGGGCTCTCTTTTGCGTGCCCTGACCTCCGGGTGAGCCCCCAGGGCTCCCTCGCGCCGTCTTGACGGGCTCTCGTTCCCTCGGTACCCAGAAACCAGGGCCGTTTCCCGTGCGGCCCTCTGGAGGTGGCGTATGGCGGCATCGGCTAGGCACGAGACGCGGGCCCTGCTCCGCGCGCACCTGGCGGCCGCGTCGTCGTACGGGCACCTCACTCGCCACTGTCCGATATGTCACCGCCTGCTGCGGCTGGCATTGGAGTCCGCGCCGCATGCCGTTCAGGCCCCGGTCGCGAAGGAGGCCGTCGAGGACGAGAGCCCGGCGCGCGCATGATCCAGGCCGGCGTCAACACCCGTCCGAGCATGGGGTGCTGGAGCCGGAAGCTCCACTACCGCAGCGGCGTCAGAGCTAACAAGCCGCTTGGTATGTGACGGGTGTCACTGCATGGGTTTTGGAAAGTGCGGTATTTACACCCCGCCTACAACAGGTCAATTTAATATGTGCAATTGCACTCCGCCCGGGGTGCTGCACACAGGAGGTCCGACACCCCTCCTCAGACTCCGACAAGGCCGCTCACAGCGGGCCCAAGAGACCGACAGTCGGCGCACAAAAAAGATCGCGCTGGACCCGGCGGAGTCCAGCGCGACCTACGACGCACCCTGTTACGTGCCTGCAAAGCTCTGACTGGCTTGGGCGTGGGGCCTGTTGGGGCAGGACCCGCGTCGCTTGGAGCTATGGTTCCGGACGCCTCGGCCAGTGGGGGACCAGCCGGTTTGTCCGGTATTCAGTTGTTCAGGCCTCGCTGCGCTGCTGCGGAATGCCCGCGAGCAGTGCGCGGACCTCAGCCTCGCGGTAGCGCCGATGCCCGCCGAGCGTGCGGATCGACGTGAGCTTGCCGGCCTTCGCCCACCGCGTGACCGTCTTGGGGTCGACGCGGAACATCGTGGCGACCTCAGCCGGGGTCAGCAGCGGCTCGGCATCAGGGGTGCGAGCGGTCATGAGCGGCCTCCTCGGGAGAACCGAACCTTCTCGGTTCTTTCCTCTAAATTCTGCACCTTGACCCGCGTTGCCCGAAATGGCGGACGCGAGTCGAGTCGGTTATAGGACGAACGGCTTGTCCTCGGCACTACAACTACACCATCTGTCCAGCCGCGTCGGCCAAACCGATGGAATTGCCCCTCCAGGTGTTCATCAGCGACGGAAGCCGATGGACCATGCCATAGCGGACAGTCACACCGCTGTGACGATCAGTCACAGGGCGATCAGGAGCCACGAGACCCCCCAAAGCGTGCAATGCTGAGATTCCGCCCATAGTGCAGCACTACGGGACGGAAGGAGTCCTCCCCGGACTCCTTGTCCTATTTTGGCATGAGGAGGGGCAAGGGGCGCAAGAGCCACGTACGTGTAGTCCGTCACGCTTGGCCTACTTGCGAGGTACGCCCGGATCGGGCCCTACGTCCCTTGCTGACGAAGCCTCAGGACACGCACAGCCCGCTTCAGGAACTCGGTGCGAGGACAAAACCTCAAATCGGGCGGTTCGTCAAACGTCAGTTCGTGACCGACCGCGAGCCGTCCGTAGGGAACGCAAGGTCAGAGGTCAGTTCGCCGACCGCAGATCCCGCACGGAGCGCCACCGCTCCACCAGCCGCCCGTACGCCACCCCCGCGGCCGTCCCGTCGCCCCGGCGCAGCGCCGCGATCCCCTCGGCCACGTCCGCCGCCGAGTGATCGTCCTCCAGCGCTCCGGCCGGCACGGCGTGCACCAGACCGCCGTAGTCCAGCTCCACGAGCGAGCGCGGGTGGAACTCCTCCAGCCAGCGCCCGACGTCCACCAGGCCGTCGATCAGCGGCCCCTCGTCCATGGCCTCCTTCAGAGCCCGCAGGCCCCGGGCCACGCGGCGCCGGGCCTGGACCATGGGCGTGCGGTAGCGCAGCACGGGCGGGCTCTCCGCCGCGACGCCCTTGTCGTACTCGCGCTCCTCGTCGGAGACCAGCACGAACCAGCTGATCGGCACCTGCCAGGTCGCCGTACGGATCCAGGGCCGGGCGTCCGGGTTGTCCGCCAGCCAGCGCTCGTAGTCCTGGGCGGCCTGGCGCCGCAGGACTGGCGGCAGGACCGCGTCCAGGACGGGCGGCGGGAACTCCTCGAAGAGCTCGTCCAGGGCCTGCCAGCCACGCAGCCGGGTGCGCCAGGGGCAGACGCAGACGACGCCGTCGACGTCGAGCACGAAGGCGTCCCGGCTCTCGTGCACCGGTACCGGGACCGGCGGGGTGGGCGCCAAGTCGGCCAGGGCACGACGGAGTTCGTCCTGGTACGAGGGGCGGTCCGTTCGACGGGCATAGCGGGCCCAGTGGCTGCGCTCCGGCTCGGGGAAGGCGGCCAGCGGTTCGTACACGCGCAGGTAGGTCGCGTAGGGGACGATCACCGAGGACACCTTGGGCACGCCTGCTCCCTCCCCCGCGCTCCGTCGCGAAAACCTGCGGAACCCACTCACAAACGCACGGGAAGACTATGCAAATCGTCGCACGGGCCTACTCCGCACGGAGGGGATCCTGTGCGCGGTGCCGCCGACGGGCGCACCAGGCTCTAATCTCATGCTCGACGGCTTCCGCCACCCACACGGGAGCCCAGCCCCACCCGCCGCAACTTACTCAGGAGTCACCACAGTGACCGACGTAACCGGCGCACCTGCTGATGTACTGCACACCCTGTTCCACTCGGACCAGGGAGGTCATGAGCAAGTCGTGCTCTGCCAGGACCGCGCCAGCGGCCTCAAGGCCGTCATCGCCATCCACTCCACCGCCCTGGGCCCCGCGCTCGGCGGTACGCGCTTCTACCCGTACGCGAACGAGGCGGAGGCCGTCGCCGACGCGCTGAACCTCGCGCGCGGGATGTCGTACAAGAACGCCATGGCCGGTCTCGACCACGGCGGCGGCAAGGCCGTGATCATCGGCGACCCGGAGCGGATCAAGACGCGAGGAGCTGCTCCTCGCGTACGGCCGTTTCGTCGCCTCCCTCGGCGGCCGGTACGTCACCGCCTGCGACGTCGGTACGTACGTCGCCGACATGGACGTCGTGGCCCGCGAGTGCCGCTGGACCACCGGCCGCTCCCCCGAGAACGGCGGCGCCGGGCGACTCCTCCGTCCTCACCGCCTTCGGCGTCTACCAGGGCATGCGCGCCTCCGCCCAGCACCTGTGGGGCGACCCGACGCTGCGCGACGAAGCGGGTCGGCATCGCCGGCGTCGGCAAGGTCGGCCACCACCTGGTGGAGCACCTGGTGGAGGAGGGCGCCGAGGTCTTCGTCACGGACGTGCGCGAGGACGCCGTGCGGCGGATCACCGAGCGGCACCCGGGACGTGATCGCCGTCGAGGACACCGACGACGCTGATCCGGGTCGACGGGCTGGACATCTACGCCCCCTGCGCGCTGGGCGGCGCCCTGAACGACGACACCGTGCCGGTGCTGACCGCCGAGGTGGTCTGCGGCGCCGCCAACAACCAGCTCGCCCACCCGGGCGTGGAGAAGGACCTCGCCGACCGCGGGATCCTCTACGCGCCGGACTACGTGGTGAACGCCGGCGGTGTCATCCAGGTCGCCGACGAGCTGCACGGCTTCGACTTCGAGCGGTGCAAGGCGAAGGCGGCGAAGATCTACGACACCACGCTGGCCATATTCGCACGTGCGAAGGAGGACGGCATTCCGCCGGCCGCCGCGGCCGACCGGATCGCCGAGCAGCGGATGCACGACGCGGCCGTGACCCGCCGGGCACGCTGAACCCGAGCGGATGCGGGACTGATCCGCAGGAGTCTCGTACGTTTGGCCGGTACCCGCCGGTGGGCAGTTGGAGAGAACTCTCACTTCTACCGGCGGGTCGACCGCCGATAAGTGGTTAAAATCGCGGTTGACCAGCGAGGACGGGGCGCCTCGAGGGTCCTGGGCGCGGGCACGTCATGCGGGCGACGTACCGTATGGGCGCGGGCTCAGGTACCGTGGAAGCCCTACGGACCGGTCTCTCTGCGGAGAGTCCGTGCCGGACCATGAACGCGTGTCAAGACTCTGGGGCCGTCGAGCCCCGTCGTTGAGGGGGTCGAGCCATGGGGCGCGGCCGGGCCAAGGCCAAGCAGACGAAGGTCGCCCGCCAGCTGAAGTACAACAGCGGTGGGACTGACCTCTCACGCCTGGCCGAGGAGCTGGGTGCATCGCCTTCGAATCCGCAGCCGCCTAACGGCGAGCCGGTGGTCGAGGACGATGATCAGGATGAGGACCTGTACGCACGGTACGCCGACCTCTATGAGGACGACGACGAAGACGAGGACGACCAGTCCTCACAACACCGTCGCGGCGCTTGACCCTGCACTGAGCACTCACCCGGTCGGTGACTCCGGTCACCGACCGGGTTCTGTGCTGCCTGCAGGGTCGGGACCCCCGTGCCTCAGTTCGCGTAGTCACCGATCAGGGCGGCACCAGTGGTGTGCTCGCCCCGGTCCGTGATCTCGCCTGCGATCCAGGCGTCCACTCCACGGTCGGCCAGGGTCGCCAGGGCCACGTCCGTGGACTCCTGCGGCACGATCGCGATCATGCCGACGCCCATGTTCAGGGTCTTCTCCAGCTCCAGGCGCTCGACGCTGCCCGTCCGGCCGACGAGGTCGAAGATCGGGCCCGGGGTCCAGGTGGAGCGGTCGACGATCGCGTGCAGGCCGTCCGGGATCACCCGGGCGAGGTTGGCCGCGAGTCCGCCGCCGGTGACGTGGCTGAAGGCGTGCACCTCGGTGGTGCGCATCAGGGCCAGGCAGTCCAGCGAGTAGATCTTCGTCGGCTCCAGCAGCTCCTCACCGAGGGTGCGGCCGAGCTCGTCGATGTGGGTGTCCAGCGCGAGGCCCGCCTGCTTCAGCAGGACGTGGCGGACGAGGGAGTACCCGTTCGAGTGAAGACCGGAGGACGCCATGGCGATCACCGCGTCACCCGTACGGATACGATCCGCGCCCAGCAGCCGGTCGGCCTCCACGACGCCCGTTCCGGCGCCGGCGACGTCGAAGTCGTCCGCTCCCAGCAGGCCCGGGTGCTCGGCGGTCTCGCCGCCGACCAGGGCGCAGCCGGCCAGCACACAGCCTTCGGCGATGCCCTTGACGATGGCGGCGACCCGCTCGGGGTGGACCTTGCCGACACAGATGTAGTCGGTCATGAACAGCGGCTCGGCGCCGCAGACCACGATGTCGTCCATGACCATGGCGACCAGGTCGTGGCCGATCGTGTCGTAGATCCCGAGCTGCCGGGCGATGTCGACCTTGGTGCCGACACCGTCCGTGGCGGAGGCCAGCAGGGGCCGCTCGTAGTTCTTCAGGGCGGAGGCGTCGAAGAGTCCGGCGAAGCCGCCGAGGCCGCCGAGGACCTCGGGGCGCTGCGCCTTCTTCACCCACTCCTTCATCAGCTCGACGGCGCGGTCGCCCGCTTCGATGTCGACGCCCGCGGCTGCGTAGCTGGCGCCGTCCTCGGCACTGTGGGTCTCAGACATGGCTGTGAGAGCTTTCGTGTCGTACGGCAGGTGATACGGACTGACTACGGGCGGCGGATCGCGTCGGCGGCGGCCGTGGCGGCCGGGCCGGCGGCCAGCTCGGTCTCCAGGAGCTGCTTGCCGAGGAGCTCGGGGTCCGGGAGGTCCATCGGGTACTCGCCGTCGAAGCAGGCGCGGCAGAGATTCGGCTTGGCGATGGTGGTCGCCTCGATCATGCCGTCGATGGAGATGTACGCCAGGGAGTCGGCGCCCATCGAGGTGCCGATCTCGTCGACGGTCATGCCGTTGGCGATGAGCTCGGCGCGGGTGGCGAAGTCGATGCCGAAGAAGCAGGGCCACTTCACGGGCGGCGAGGAGATCCGGATGTGGACCTCGGCGGCGCCCGCCTCGCGGAGCATGCGGACCAGGGCCCGCTGGGTGTTGCCGCGCACGATCGAGTCGTCGACGACGACCAGGCGCTTGCCCTTGATGACTTCCTTCAGCGGGTTCAGCTTCAGGCGGATGCCCAGCTGGCGGATGGTCTGTGAGGGCTGGATGAACGTACGGCCGACGTAGGCGTTCTTCACCAGGCCGGCGCCGAACGGGATGCCGGACGCCTCCGCGTAGCCGATGGCGGCGGGGGTGCCGGACTCCGGGGTCGCTATGACCAGGTCGGCCTCGGCAGGTGCTTCCTTGGCGAGCTTGCGCCCCATCTCCACGCGGGAGAGGTAGACGTTCCGGCCGGCGATGTCGGTGTCCGGGCGGGCCAGGTACACGTACTCGAAGACACAGCCCTTGGGCTTCGCTTCCGCGAATCGGGAGGTGCGCAGGCCGTTCTCGTCGATGGCGACGAACTCGCCCGGCTCGATCTCCCGGACGTAGCTGGCGCCGCAGATGTCGAGGGCGGCGGACTCGGAGGCGACGACCCAGCCGCGCTCCAGGCGGCCGAGGACCAGCGGGCGGATGCCCTGCGGGTCGCGGGCCGCGTACAGGGTGTGCTCGTCCATGAAGACGAGGGAGAAGGCGCCCTTGACCTGCGGGAGGACGCTGGAGGGCGGCCTCCTCGATGGTCAGCGGCTTGCCGTCCTCGTCGACCTGGGCCGCGAGGAGCGCGGTGAGCAGGTCGGTGTCGTTGGTCGCCGCGACACGCGGGGTGCGGCCGCCCTCCTGCTTGGGCAGGTCGGCGACCATCTCGGCGAGCTGGGCGGTGTTGACGAGGTTGCCGTTGTGACCGAGCGCGATGGAACCGTGCGCGGTGGCACGGAACGTCGGCTGGGCGTTCTCCCACACGGAGGCACCGGTGGTCGAGTAGCGGGCGTGTCCGACCGCGATGTGTCCCTGGAGCGAGCCGAGGGAGGTTTCGTCGAAGACCTGGGAAACCAGGCCCATGTCCTTGAAGACGAGGATCTGGGAGCCGTTGCTGACCGCGATTCCCGCGGATTCCTGGCCTCGATGCTGGAGGGCGTAGAGCCCGAAGTACGTGAGCTTGGCGACCTCTTCGCCCGGAGCCCAGACACCGAAGACGCCACAAGCGTCCTGGGGGCCCTTCTCACCGGGGAGCAGGTCGTGGTTGAGTCGTCCGTCACCACGTGGCACGCCACCGAGTGTAGGCGAGGTCGACCACTGGTCCGAATTGGGGATACCGGACTTTTTGGTGGATCACTGTTCGGCGACGGCTCGCACACTCGTGCCGTTTTCGCTGGTCAGCGTCAGGGTTCGGTGATCGACTCCGTACTTCAGCTTCCCGTCGAAAAGGCGCAGCAGGGTCTTCTCGCCGGCCATGAGTGAGTCTTCGCACATCATTCGGGTCGTGGCCGGGGGGCCGAGGGTGATATGGCCGTCGCGGACCGTGGCCTTGGCGTTCACCTTGTTGCAGCCGAGGCTGCCGGAGACGGTGCCCTTCTTCTCGTCGAAGGTGAGGTGGGCGCGGCCGTCGGCCTTCGGGGTCGTGACGGTCCACTTGGTGCCGCTCAGTTCGGCGTCCTTGGCCTTGGTGAGGCGGACGGTGTCGCCCTTGTCGGTGGTGAGGGTGAGGCGGTCGCCGTCGACCTGGGCCTTGAGGGCCGGTCGGAGAGCGTGCGCGCGAGGGTCTTCTCGAAGGCCATGGGCTTGTTCGTCGCAGGCCATCTCGGTGGCCATGGTCTTGCTGAGCCGGATGCGGTCGCCGTCGACGGTGGCCTCGGCGCCGAAGTTGTTGCAGCCGAAGCTGCCCTCGGCCCGGCCCTTGTCGATGGTCACGTGGGCGCCGGCCGGGGCCTGGTGGGTGGCGCCGTCCGTCGGTGACGCTGTCCACGCTCCACCGCACGCCGGTCACCGGTTTCTCCGCACCGACCGAACCGCTGCCGCTGTCCGCCTTCTCGTGCCGCAGGCCGCCATGAGCGGGACGAGCATGGCGGCGGCCGTCAGAGTCATGCGCTGCTTCTGCCTGTCCATGCCACTTCGACGGGGCACCCGGGGGGATCGGTTCCCCTTAGGGCGCCGATTCCTTCTTCCGCCGTCTGCCTCATGCCATCAGCGGCAGGTGGGCCGACAGGTCCGCCCGCTCGCCGCTGGCGCTGACCTTGGCGTCGGCGCGCCTGCGCCCAGGCCAGCCGCCCGGTCGCCAGCCGGACCCAGGTCAGCGGGTCGGTCTCGACGACGTTGGGCGGGGTGCCCCGGGTGTGCCTGGGCCCCTCCACGCACTGCACCACCGCGTACGGCGGCACCCGTACCTCCGTCGACCCGCCGGGCGCCTTCGCGGCGAGCGCGTCGGCGAGCAGCCGGGTGCAGGCGGCGAGGGCCTGACGGTCGTAGGGGATGTCGAGGCCGGGGACGGCTGCGTTGAGGTCGTCGGTGTGGACGACGAGTTCGACGGTGCGTGTGACCAGGTAGTCGGCGAGGGTCATGGCGCCCGTGCGCGCGGCCAGGACACGGGTGCCGGGGGCGTCCACCAGCTTCTTGGCGAGGCGCTCCTCGGTCTCGGCGTACAGGGCGTCGAGGTCGGGGTTGGCCTCGGCCAGCCGCCGGGTGCCGTCGGCGATGTCGGCGGCGCGGACGGCGGTGGCGAAGGGCCAGTCGAGGAGGGTCAGCTCCGGCTTCGCCGGCTCCTCGCGGTCGAGGTTGCGGCTGACGGTCCCCACGGCCATCGTCACGTGCGCGGCCAGCTCCCGCACCGTCCAGTCGCCGAGCCGGGTCGGCAGCGCGAGCTGCTCGGGGGTGAGGCTGCGGACGGCCTGCCGCACGTTCCCGAACTGGGCGAGTACCGCGGCGCGGATCTTGGCGGGGTCGTAGCTGCGGGTGCGCTTCTTGGCCGGGGGCATGAGGGTCAGCCTAGCGGCGGCGGTCGCGGAGGGGACCTCGAAGGCCTCGCCGTTGCGGGGCACGCCGACGCCCTGCCAGGTGAAGGGGACACCCCGGGCCCCGTCCGGGTCCGGGCCGTCCATCAGCTGGAAGTGGAGGTGCGGCTCGGAGGAGTTGCCGGAGTTGCCGCAGCGGGCGAGTACCTGTCCGGCGTGCACGCGGTCGCCCTCGCGGACGGTGAGGGAGCCGCGCTGCAGGTGGGCGTAGGCGGCGTAGGTGCCGTTGCCGAGGTCGAGGACGAGGTGGTTGCCGAGGATGCGGCTGACGCCGGACATCTCGCGCACGGAGCCCTCGATGAGCATCAGGTACAGCAGGCCCGGCAGCGAGTTGCGGCTCAGGTGGTCGCGCTGCCCGTCGGTGGCTCGTACGACCGTGGCGTCGGCGACCGCGAGGAGCGGGGCGCCGAAGGCCGGGAAGTCCTGGGGGCGGCGGGCGATCGGCCACAGCGGGCGGAAGGCGGGGCGGGCGCCGGGCTCGGGCTCGGCGAGGATGTCGATGGCGAACGTCTGCCCGTAGGCGTGGATGCCGTGGCTCGGTGTGCGGTCGGCCGGGCTGTTCAGCGCGGACCAGCGGCCGGTGACGGGCGGGGCGACCTCGACGGGTTCGCGGGCCGACCCGAGGGCTGTCCGGGGCGCCGCCCCACCGGTTGGCCACGGTGACGACGACGTATGCCAGGACCAGCGGCAGGAAGTTCCACCACCACGGATAGCCCCAGGCCGAAGCAGAGTGGGCGGTCACCAGGCCTATGAAGGCCAGTTGCAGACCGCGGGAAGTCACTGTGCCTAGCTTGCGTGCGGACATCCTGTTCCCCCAGTTGCTCGTTCAGTTCATTCGCTATTGCGGGCGGGCCGTCGCCAGCGCCACCAGCAGCGGTACGACCCGCCCCGGCGGCACCTCGTAGCGGCCCCGGCCGGTCGTGTGCAGCCAGCCGGTGCCGGTGAGCTGGCGCAGGTGGTGGTAGATCTGGCCGGTCGTGCCGACCTCGTCCAGCTCGGCGAGTTCGGCCGCGGTGCGCCGGCCGCCGAGGATCTCGCGGAGCAGCCGGAGCCGGACCGGGTGGCCGAGCGCCGCGAACGACTCGGCGGCCGCCGACCAGTCGTCTTCCAGCAGCCCTGCGGTCAGGGCTGCCATCTGCCACGCGTACTGCTCGCCCGTCGGCAGGCGTACGGAGCCGGTGTAACAGGACGCCTCCGTCGGCCGCGCCCAGCTCGGACAGCTGCTCCTTCAGCCCGTTCAGGGCCCAGAAGTCGCTCTCGTCGAGGCGGGGCCTGCACGGTGGCTCGCCTTCCAGTGCCGCCAGTCGGCGCTCGAGGTCGGCGACACGTTGTTCGAGTTCCACTCCTCCGAGATTACGGAACTACGTAATCACGTGCAAGCGGCGGCGGCATCTGGCTCCGAACACGACGAAGCCCCCGCCCGGCGGACCGGGCGGGGGCCTCGTGAGCGTGCAGCCGGCTTACGCCAGCAGCGCCGGGATCGTCCCCTCGTGCGCCTCGCGCAGCTCGGCCAGGGGGAGCGCGAACTCGCCCTGGAGGTCCACCACCGCATTCGAGTCGGACTCGGTGCCGTCGACGACACCGATGCGGGTGGCCGGCAGGCCCCGCGCCCCGCACATGTCGTTGAAGCGGACCTCCTCGGACCGCGGCACGGCCACGATCGCGCGGCCCGCCGACTCGGAGAAGAGGAAGGTGAAGGCGTCCAGACCGTCCGGGACGATCAGACGGGCGCCCTTGCCGCCGAGCAGCGCCGACTCGACGACCGCCTGGATCAGACCGCCGTCGGACAGGTCGTGCGCGGAGTCGATCATGCCGTCGCGGGAGGCGGAGATCAGGATCTCGGCGAGCAGCCGCTCGCGCTCCAGGTCGACCTGGGGCGGCAGGCCGCCGAGGTGGTCGTGCACGACCTGGGACCAGGCCGAACCGCCGAACTCCTCACGCGTGTCGCCGAGGAGGTAGAGCAGCTGGCCCTCCTCCTGGAAGGCGACCGGCGTGCGGCGGGCCACGTCGTCGATGACGCCGAGGACCGCGACCACCGGGGTCGGGTGGATGGCGGCCTCGCCCGTCTGGTTGTAGAGCGAGACGTTGCCGCCGGTCACCGGGGTGCCCAGCTGCTGACAGGCGTCGGCCAGACCGCGCACGGCCTCCGCGAACTGCCACATCACCGCCGGGTCCTCGGGCGAACCGAAGTTCAGGCAGTCGGAGACGGCGAGCGGCTTGGCGCCGGTCGTCGCGACGTTCCGGTACGCCTCCGCCAGCGCGAGCTGCGCGCCCGCGTACGGGTCGAGCTTGGCGAACCGGCCGTTGCCGTCCGTGGCGAGGGCGACGCCGAGGCCGGTCTCCTCGTCGATCCGGATCATGCCGGAGTCCTCGGGCTGGGCGAGGACGGTGTTGCCCTGCACGAAGTGGTCGTACTGCGAGGTGATCCAGGACTTGGACGCCTGGTTCGGGGAGCCGACCAGCTTCAGGACCTGGTCCTTCAGCTCGGCGGCGGACGACGGCCGCGGCAGCTTGTTCGCGTCGTCGGCCTGGAGGGTCGTCCTGCCAGGACGGGCGGGCGTACGGGCGCTCGTAGACCGGGCCCTCGTGGGCGACGGTGCGCGGGTCGACGTCGACGATCTTGCCGCCGTGCCAGTAGATCTCCAGACGGTCGCCGTCGGTCACCTCACCGATGACGGTGGCGATGACGTCCCACTTCTCGCAGATCTCCAGGAAGCGGTCGACCTTCTCCGGCTCGACGACCGCGCACATGCGTTCCTGCGACTCGCTCATGAGGATTTCCTCGGGAGAGAGCGTCGAGTCGCGCAGGGGTACGTCGTCCAGGGTGACGCGCATGCCGCCGGAGCCGTTGGAGGCGAGCTCGGAGGTGGCGCAGGAGAGGCCGGCCGCGCCGAGGTCCTGGATGCCGACGACCAGCTTCTCCTGGAAGGCCTCCAGGGTGCACTCGATGAGCAGCTTCTCCTGGAAGGGGTCGCCGACCTGGACGGCCGGGCGCTTCGACGGCTTGGCGTCGTCGAAGGTCTCGGAGGCCAGGATCGAGGCGCCGCCGATGCCGTCGCCGCCGGTCCGGGCCCCGTACAGGATGACCTTGTTGCCCGCGCCGGACGCCTTCGCGAGGTGGATGTCCTCGTGCCGCATCACGCCGATGGCACCGGCGTTGACCAGCGGGTTGCCCTGGTAGCAGGAGTCGAAGACGACCTCGCCGCCGATGTTGGGCAGGCCCAGGCAGTTGCCGTAGCCGCCGATGCCGGCGACGACGCCCGGCAGGACGCGCTTGGTGTCGGGGTGGTCGGCCGCGCCGAAGCGCAGCGGGTCGACGACGGCGACCGGCCGCGCGCCCATCGCGATGATGTCGCGCACGATGCCGCCGACGCCCGTGGCCGCGCCCTGGTAGGGCTCGACGTAGGAGGGGTGGTTGTGCGACTCGACCTTGAAGGTGACCGCGTAGCCCTGGCCGACGTCCACGACACCGGCGTTCTCACCGATGCCGACGAGCAGCGCGTCGGACTCGGCGGTGCCTTCTCGCCGAACTGGCGCAGGTGCACCTTGCTGCTCTTGTACGAGCAGTGCTCCGACCACATCACCGAGTACATGGCGAGCTCGGCGCCGGTGGGCCGGCGGCCGAGGATCTCCACGACCCGCTCGTACTCGTCCTTCTTCAGGCCGAGTTCGGCCCAGGGCAGCTCGACGTCGGGGGTCTCGGCCGCGTGCTCGACCGTGTCCAGAGGCGTCCGGCTCATGCGTTGACCAGCTTCTTGAGGATCGAGGTGAAGAACGGGAGGCCGTCGGTGCGGCCGGTACCGATCAGCGGCTCGACGGCGTGCTCGGGGTGCGGCATGAGGCCGACCACGTTTCCGGCCTCGTTGGTGATGCCGGCGATGTCCGCTGGCGAGCCGTTGGGATTGAAGTCCACGTAACGGAAGGCGACGCGGCCCTCCGCCTCCAGCTTGTCGAGCGTGTACGCGTCGGCGACGTACTGCCCGTCCTTGTTCTTCAGCGGGATGTGGATCTCCTGGCCGGCCGAGTAGTCGGTGGTCCAGGCGGTCTCGGCGTTCTCCACCCGCAGCTTCTGGTCACGGCAGATGAAGTGCAGGTGGTCGTTGCGGAGCATCGTGCCCGGCAGCAGATGGGCCTCGGTGAGGATCTGGAAGCCGTTGCAGATGCCGAGCACCGGGAGACCGGCCTTCGCCTGCTCGAGCAGCGTCTCCATGACCGGCGAGAAACGGGCGATGGCCCCGGCGCGCAGATAGTCGCCGTAGGAGAAACCACCGCACAGCACCACGGCGTCGACCTGCTTGAGGTCCTTGTCCTTGTGCCACAGGGCGACCGGCTCGGCGCCCGCGAGGCGGATCGCGCGCTGCGTGTCCCGGTCGTCGAGACTGCCGGGGAAAGTGACGACGCCAATACGAGCGGTCACTTCACGGCCTCCGCGACTTCCTCGACCCTGACGGTGAAGTCCTCGATCACGGTGTTCGCGAGGAAGGACTCCGCAAGATCATGAATGCGGGCGAGGGCGGCCTCGTCGACCGGCCCGTCAACTTCCAGTTCGAAACGCTTTCCCTGGCGGACGTCCGAGATCCCGTCGAAACCCAGCCGCGGCAGTGCGCGCTGCACCGCCTGGCCCTGGGGGTCGAGGATCTCCGGCTTGAGCATGACGTCGACTACGACGCGTGCCACTGGCACTCCCGGTGTGTGGTGCTGAGCAGGTCCCTTCAGACTACCCGTACAAAATTTCTACGCGCGTAGACTTGTAGGAAACTACGTGATGGCCATCACGATCCGGTATCGACGGGTGCCACACACGAAAATTTCCGGGAAAGATTCCGAGTCGACACCCGAAACCTATTGCGTTCGGACACGCGGAAGGATTTAGTCGGGCTTCACAATGCATTGCCGGGCACTGTACAAATGAATTGGCATAGCCGAACTCGGCACGTCTGGCCTGAGCGCAGAGTGCCGCACGAAGGGACCGATATTCGTGGCGCAGAAGGTCGTGGTCACTCTCTTTGACGACATCGACGGCTCGGAAGCGGCGGAAACGATCGCCTTCGGACTGGACGGCAAGTCGTACGAGATCGACCTGAACGAAGGCAATGCCGAAGAAACTGCGGAAGGCGCTCGCGCCTTACGTGGAGGCCGGCCGCAAGCGGTCCCGCTCGGGCAAGGCGTACCGGCAGACGGAGGTCGCCCCCGACCCGTCGGCCGTGCGGGCCTGGGCCCAGGCCAACAAGATGGAGGTCCCCGCGCGCGGGCGCATCCCCAAGAAGGTCTACGAGGCGTTCACCGCCGCGCAATGACGGCCCGGTGAGCCCTCGGCCGACGGCCGGCCATCCGCCCCTCGCGGCAACCGACTTGCGCAGCACCCCGGCTGATCAGCTAGAGTCTGGAGCACGCCGAGGGGCGAGGCCGAAAGGCCCAGCTCACGGAAACATGCGGGTGTAGTTCAGTAGTAGAACATCCCCCTTCCAGGGGGAAGGCGCAGTGTGCGATTCCTGTCACCCGCTCTGCACAGCCGTACCGACCACTCCTGTGGATCAGGTAGGCTGGTGCTCGCACCGATCGGTGAGAGCCGGTCGGGAGCAATGCGGACGTAGCTCAGTTGGTAGAGCGCAACCTTGCCAAGGTTGAGGTCGCGAGTTCGAGCCTCGTCGTCCGCTCGGGAATGAGACCCCGGTCCTGCATGGACCGGGGTCTTCTTCGTGTTTCTGTTCCCTGCTGCAGACACCTCCTCTGACATTTGTCATGCCGAGTGATGACAGCGCGCACTGCTTCCGGGGCCTGGGGCCGGAACGCTGAAGGCATGGAAACCAACGGACACGAACACGTGATTGAGGTCACTGACCTGCGGCGTGTGTACGGGGGCGGGTTCGAGGCGGTACGCGGGATCAGCTTCTCCGTGCGACCGCGGGGAGATCTTCGCCCTGCTGGGCACCAACGGCGCGGGCAAGACCTCGACCGTCGAACTGCTGGAAGGACTCGCCGCGCCGGCCGGCGGCCGGGTGCGGGTCCTCGGGCACGACCCCTACACCGAGCGGGCCGCCGTACGGCCCCGCACCGGCGTGATGCTCCAGGAGGGCGGCTTCCCGTCCGAGCTGACCGTCGCCGAGACCGCGCGGATGTGGGCGGGGTGCGTGAGCGGGGCCCGGCCGCCGGCGGAGGTCCTGGAACTGGTCGGCCTGGCGGCGAAGGCCGGCATCCGGGTCAAGCAGCTGTCCGGCGGCCAGCGGCGTCGGCTGGACCTGGCGCTCGCGCTGCTCGGCGAGCCCGAGGTGCTCTTCCTCGACGAGCCGACCACCGGACTGGACGCCGAAGGCCGCCGGGACACCTGGGAGTTGGTGAGCGCGCTGCGCGACGCCGGGCACGACCGTGCTGCTGACCACGCACTACCTGGAGGAGGCCGAGAACCTCGCCGACCGGCTCGCGATCATGCACGAGGGCCGCATCGCCGCCACCGGCACCCCGGCCGAGGTGACCGCCGCCGAGCCGTCGCGGATCTCCTTCGAGCTGCCCGACGGGCTACTTCGTCGGGCGACCTGCCGCCGCTCGGCGAGCTGGGCGTCGACCGGGCACGAGACCGACGGCCGCATCGTCCGGCTGCGCACCCACGAACTCCAGCGGGCGGCCACCGGGCTGCTGATGTGGGCCGCGCAGGCCGGGGTGGAGCTGCGCCGCCTGGACGTGCGGTCGGCCTCCCTCGAGGAGGCGTTCCTCGGGATCGCCAAGGAGGTCTCCGCGGGGCAGGCCACAGGGACGACGGCCAAGGAGTACGCCGCATGAGACCGCCACGCGACACCACGCCCGGCGCTCGGCACCGAAGCCGCCGTCACCACGCCGCTGAGCCGCATGACGGCACTCGCCCGCGCCGAACTGACCCTGCTCGGACGCAGCAGGGGCGCGCTCGTTCGCCGCGCTGTTCGTGCCGCTGGTGCTGCCGGTCAGCGTGCGGTCGGCGGCCAAGGAGATGGACCTCGCCGGAGCGGGTCTGACCACCGGCACCCTGGTCCTGCCCGCCGCCGATCGGCTTCTCCCTGCTGTTCGCCGTCTACTCGGCGCTCGTCGGCGTCTTCGTCGTCCGGCGTGAGGAACTCGTCCTCAAGCGGCTGCGCACCGGCGAGCTGCGGGACGCCGAGATCCTGGCCGGCTCCGCCCTGCCGGCCGCTGTCACCGGGCTCGTGCAGTGCCTGCTGCTCGCGGTGGGCTGCGCCGTGCTGCTCGACCTGTCCGCGCCGTCCGCGCCTCATCTGGCCGTCCTGGGACTGCTGTTGGGGCTCGTGCTGTGCGCCGCCCTCGCCGCGGCCACCGCCAGTCGTTCACCCGGACCGGCGAGAGCGCGCAGGTCACGCCCATGCCGCTGTTGATGGTCTCGATGCTCGGCTCCGGCATGTTCATCCCGCTCGAGCTGCTGCCCGACCGGCTGGCGTCCGTCTGCGAACTGCTGCCGCTGACGCCCGTCGATCACCCTGGTGCGCGGCGGCTGGACCGGCGACCTGTCGGCGTACGAGGCGCTGGGCGCCGTCGCGACGGCGGTGGCCTGGATCGTCGTCGCGGTGTTTGCTGTACGGCGGTGGTTCCGCTGGGAACCGCGGCGCTGACCGAAGGGGGAGTGACGGGCTGATGCGCGGGCCGGGCGGGTGGTGGCGGCAGAAGACCACGCCGGAGAAGGTCGAGACGTACACGCGGTGGTCGTTCCACTTCTTCGCGGTGGTCGAGTTCCTCACGGTCGGGCTCACGGTCGCACCGGCGGGCCGAGTGGCTCGGCGGCCTGCTGCTGCTGATGGCCGCCGTGCATGCCGCGGTCTGCCTCGTCACCGTGTCGCAGGCGCTGGACTGGACGCGTGGCCGGCGGCCGCAGCCCGTCCGGCTGCTGTGGACGCTTGCCGCCGTCACCGCGCTGCTCGCCGTCAGCCGCGATCGGCATCGCCGAGCACGGGCCCGACCGCGAGAGCGTCGACACCGCCGCGGGCGGGACCTTCGGCATCGTTCTGATCGTCGGCGTCGGCATCATCGCGCTCGGCTTCCGCCGGCGGCGGCGCGTGGTCGCGGTCGTCGGGGGCTTCACGGCGGGCGCCTGGATCGTGGCGGTCGCACAGGGCACCCCCGTGGACACCGCGTTCTTCGCCTCGGTGATGGTGTTGCTGGGCGGCGGGGTCATCGCCTTCACGGCCATCATCTCCGTATGGCTGCTCAACATCGTCTACGAGCTCGACGAGGCGCGCGAGACCCGGGCCCGGCTCGCCGTCGCCGAGGAGCGGCTGCAGGTTCGGGCGGGATCTGCACGACGTCATGGGGCGCAACCTCGCCGTGATCGCGCTCAAGAGCGAACTGGCCGTGCAGCTGGCCCAGCGGGGGCGGCCGGAGGCCGTGGAGCAGATGGTCGAGGTGCAGCGGCTCGCGCACGAGTCGCAGCGCGAGGTACGAGAGGTCGTACGCGGCTACCGGGAGGCCGACCTCGCAGTGGAACTCGCCGGGGCGCAAGGGGTGCTGGCCGCGGCCGGCATCGACTGCACGGTGAGCGGGGCGACGGCGGCCGGGCTGCCGGTCGCGGTGCAGTCCGCCCTGGGGTGGGTGGTGCGGGAGGCGGCCACGAATGTCCTGCGGCATGGGGACGCGCGGCGGTGTGCGGTGCGGCTGCGGGTGTTGGAGGGGGGGTGGTGCTTGTCCGTGGAGAACGACGGGGTGAGCGAAGGGGCGGGCACGGGCAGCGGGGGCGGCGCGTCCGGCTCCTCCGGCCCGCCCGGCTCCTCGGGGTCGGGGCTCGCCGGGCTGCGGGAGCGGCTGGCGGAGGTCGACGGGACGCTGGAGGCGGGGCCCGCGGAGCGGGGGCTGTTCCGGCTGACGGCGGAGATTCCGCTGCCGTCGGTGGCAGCCCCTTCCGGCCCCGCCCCGTCCGGCCCGGCGTCCACCGCCGCTGCGCGCTCCGTGAGTGAGGTCACGTCGTGACCGCCGTGCAGCCCGTGCGGCTGCTGCTCGCCGACGACGAGCACCTCATCCGTGGGGCGCTCGCCGCGCTGTTGTCGCTGGAGGACGACCTCATGGTCGTCGCCGAGGCGGCCACCGGGCCGGAGGCGATGGCGATGGCCCGGGCGCACCAGCCCGACGTCGCCGTACTGGATCTTCAGATGCCAGGCGCCGACGGTGTGAGGGTCGCCACATCCCTGCGCTCCGAACTGCCCGGCTGCAAGGTGCTCATCGTCACCAGCCACGGGCGGCCCGGGCATCTGAAGCGGGCGCTGGAGGCCGGGGTGCGGGGGTTCGTGCCCAAAACCGTGAGCGCGCAGCGGCTCGCGGAGCTCATCCGTACCGTGCACGCAGGTAACCGTTACGTCGACCCGGAGTTGGCCGCCGACGCGATCGCCGCCGGGAACTCGCCGCTGACCGCGCGGGAGGCGGAGGTGCTGGAACTCGCCGCCGACGGGGCACCCGTGGCGGAGATCGCCGAGCGGGCCGCGCTGTCGCAGGGGACCGTACGGAACTACCTGTCGTCGGCGGTCGTCGAAGCTCGGGGCGGAGAACCGGCATGCGGCGGTGCGGCTCGCACGGGAGCGAGGTTGGGTATAGTGGGTCTCGCGCCACGGCGCATGCGAACGTAGCTCAGTTGGTAGAGCGCAACCTTGCCAAGGTTGAGGTCGCGAGTTCGAACCTCGTCGTTCGCTCCATCGAGAAGCCCCCCGGTTTCGGCCGGGGGGCTTCTGCGTGCGCTCCGTCGTTACGCCCAGCTCATGCCCGTCAGGCGCTCGTACGCCTCCACGTACTTGGCGCGGGTCGCGTCGACGACCTGCTGCGGCAGCGCGGGCGGCGGCTGCTCGCTCTTCCGGTCCCAGCCGGACTCCGCCGAGGTCAGCCAGTCGCGGACGAACTGCTTGTCGTACGACGGCTGCGCGCGGCCCGGCTGCCACTGGTCGGCCGGCCAGAAACGGGAGGAGTCCGGGGTGAGGACCTCGTCGGCGAGGACCAGGTCGTCACCGTCGAAGCCGAACTCGAACTTGGTGTCCGCGAGGATGACGCCCCGCTCGCGGGCGATGTCCCGGGCGCGGGAGTAGACGGCGAGGGTCGACTGGCGCAGCTGGGCGGCGGTGTCCGCGCCGACCTGGCGGGCGACCTCCTCGTAGGAGACGTTCTCGTCGTGCTCGCCGACGGCGGCCTTGGTGGCCGGGGTGAAGATCGGCGCGGGCAGTTCGCTGCCGTCGACCAGGCCCTCCGGGAGGGCGAGGCCGCAGACCGTGCGGGACTCGTTGTACTCGACCAGGCCCGAGCCGGTCAGATAGCCGCGGGCCACGCATTCCACGGGGACCATCCGCAGGGACTTGCAGACCAGCGTGCGGCCCGCCCAGTCGGCGGGGGCGCCGGCGGGCAGCTCGGTGCTCAGGACGTGGTTGGGGACCAGGTCGGCGAGCTGGTCGAACCACCACAGGGAGAGCTGGGTGAGGACCCGGCCCTTGTCGGGGATCTCGGTCGGCAGCACCCAGTCGTACGCGGACATGCGGTCGCTGGCGACCATCACGAGGTCGCCCGCCTCGTTCCGGTACAGCTCGCGCACCTTGCCGGTGTGCAGATGCACCAGGCCCGGAACCTGGATCGGCTCGGGCTTTTCTACGAATCCGGACACGGTTCCTCCCCGTGGTTCTGAACAAGAGGGGCGACGCCCGCAGGGCTCCCCTGGGGTGGCGGCGGGAGACGGGCGGGCCAATGGAATCGATTCTCCCGTATGCGGGAGGTGATCACGGACAGTGGGTCAGTCGCGTTTGCAGATGCGGTCCAGAAGGTTGGCGGTGGCGCGCTGGACACGGGCGTCCACGTGGCCCGGGCGGTCCAGGGCCGGGGACCAGGCGAACGTTCCGGATGCGAAGACCCAGGCGCCGGAGGGGGCGCGGTAGAGGGACGTCTCCTGGTGGCGCGGGGCGCCTTCCTCGTCGGTGTACGGGGAGTGGGCGAGCAGCACGCGCTCCTCATGCTCGGGCAGCGCGGTGCGCGGGAAGTAGCGATCGGCCTCGCCCGCCACCAGGCCCTCGATCTCCTCGCCCTCGTGCGCCCCGGTCGCCTCCCACAGCCAGTGGCCGGCGTTGCGCACGATCAGCGGGTGCGGCTCGGGGACGTGCCCCGCGTACTGGATGCCGAGGAGCTGCTGCTCCGCCCGGTCGATCTCCCGCCACAGCACCGGCTTTCCGGGGCCCCTGCGCTTGCGGCAGGTCAGCAGGCGGTCCGGGACGCCGGACGGGGAGGGGCCCAGCTCCACCTGCCAGTACATGGAGTTGGCGGAGAGAAAGACGAGCGAGGTGCCCGGCATCGCGGGCGAGCTCCACCGTCGCCGCGCATGGCGGCCGACCAGTACTCGTCGTGGCCGGGGAAGACCAGGCCGCGGTAGTGGGTGGGGTCGACGCGGCCCGCGTGCAGATCGCGGGCGTCGGCGTAGGCGACGTCGTAGCCGTAGCGCTCGGCCCAGCGGATGAAGTCGTAGGCGTGGCCGACGTGCAGGGGCAGGCCCGCGCCCGCGTACGGACGGTCGAAGGAGACTGTCGTGGCGGCGTCCGACTCGCCCAGCAGACGGCCCTTCTCGTCCCAGGCGTGGTAGAGGCTGGCGCCGGTGCGGCCGTCCTCCGGGTAGAGGTTGTACGCCTGCCAGGTGATGTCGGGCAGGAGGAGGAGCAGGTCGGCGGGCTGGTCGTGGCGGACCGTGAACGGGACGTGGGAGCGGTAGCCGTCGACGGTGGTGAGGACGGCGACGTACGCGCCGATGCTCCAGTACGACGGGACCTGGAGCCGCCAGGAAAGCCACCAGTGGTGGCAGGAGACCGTGCGGTCAGCGGTGAGCGGCGGGGGCTGCACGATGCCGGAGAGACGCGGGCTGGTGGTGATCTTGGCGGCGCCGTCACCGCCGTAGTGGCCGATGCGGTAGATGTCGACGGCGAACTCCTGAGGCGGGTCGACCGTGATGTGGAAGTCGATGGCCTCGCCGGGCGCGACCGCGCCGGTGGAGGTGAAGCCCTTGATCTGGCGGTGGACGTCGTCGGCCGCGCGGGGGCCGCCGGAGCGGTCGGCCATGCTCGGGGTGCGGTGGCGCGTCGTGGTCCACGTACCAGGGGACGACCTGGCCGGTGTCGTCGAAGTACGTCACGGCGCCGCGCAGCCACGGAACGGGGCCCTGCCCGAAGGGATCCGTCACGGCGTGCGCGAGCGCTCCCGACTCCCAGCGGCGGATCTGCTCCGAACCCATGGCTGCTTCCCCTCCCCTTCGCCCCCGTGGCCGTACGTACTGATGTGCTGTGTGCGGTGCGCGTGGCGCCGTCGCGCTTATGTGTTTGTCGTATGTCGTAAGCCTTTGCCATGTGCGCGAACGGTCCAAGCACATCACATAAAGCGCGCACTTCGTCACTGTTCGTTTCGAATTGGCCAGAAGTGGAAGCGGGTGCTCCGACAGTCAGACGAGCCGGACCGGCTTCTCCGGGCGTATCCCCAGCTCGGCCAGCCAGGCCCGCAACGGGGTGGGGTCGCCGTCCTCGATCAGGATGAGGATCTTGGGCGCGAGATCGGCGGTGCGCTCGCCGTTGTGCAGGAGCGTGGGGCCGTCCAGCCAGTCGAGGCCCGGCGTCGCGCCGGCGGTGTCCATCGCGGCACAGCAGATCATCGCCGTGAGATGGTCGGCGAGCAGCTCACGGGCCGTGCGCGGGGGCTGGAGGGGGAAGAGGGGGAGGGCTCGGTCGTCCCAGAGGGCGACGGGGTCCGGAGTGGCCGGGGGGCTGTCGGCCTGTGACGCAGCGGTCGAGGGGGCGGCGGTCGACGGGCGGGGCGTCGCGGCGGCCTCCTCGCGGCCCAGTTCAGCGCTGAGGCGGGAGGCGAGGTTCGCGCTGCGGGGGGTGGTGCCGGCGAGGTCTTCCTCGTCGTCGGGGAGTGGTTCCGGGGTTCTGACGTGTCCGGGGGTCTGGTGGTGTCCGGGGTTCTGGAGGTGTCCTGGGTTCCGGGGCTGAAGGACGTTTCGCCGGTCGGGTCGGTCGGGCCGGTCAGGTGGTCCAGGACGCGGGACAGGGTCGGGCCGCCGGTGGCGGGGACCGCGGGGCCGGTGGCGGGGCGGACGCCCATCGTGTCCAGGACGCGGTGGAGCCGGGCCGCGTCGATGCGCCACTTGCGGTCCACGACCTCCTCCGGATACGCGCTCCAGTCCACCGGCGACCAGTCGGGCCCGGGACTCGGCGGGGCCGCCGTGGAAGAGGCGGGCGGCGAGGAGGGAGGCGGACTCGTCGACCGCGCCCGGCTCCTCGAGCAGATCGCAGGCGGGCCGCTCACCGAGACGGGAGGCGAAGCCCTCGGCCAGGCGGTCGCGCCGGGACAGCTCGGTGAGTGCCGCGACGACGCCGGCGTCCAGCCGGGACGGCCAGCGGCCCATCCGCCAGGCGGGCAGCGCGACGCGGGTCAGCAGCCGGTCCCAGCCCGCGTACGCCAGGCCCGACCTGCTCCTGGGCGACGATCCGCAGCCCGTAATCCACAGCCTGTGCACGCTCCGCGGCCGCGGCCGCCACACCCCGCTCCAGCTCGGCGGCATGGACGCGGCAGCTGCGCAGCAGCAGCCGGGCCACCCAGCCGACACCAGCGCAGCACGACCCGTGACACCGGATCGCGGCGGGGCGCCGAGGCCACGGCCACCGCGGCGTCCAGGCCCCGGACGAAGCGCCGGGCCGCGGCTATGTCCGGGTGGGCGGAGGGGCCCGTACCGGCGACGACCGGGGCGAGGACCGCGCGCAGCTCGCCGACTCGCATCCACCACAGGAAGGGGGAGCCGATGACGAGGACCGGCGCGGCGGGGTGACGGCGGTGCGCGTGTCTCCCCGCGCCCGCTATGTCGTCGTGTTCCTCGGCCGGAGGCGGTCCGTGGGCCGGGTGGGTGCGGTCCTCCAGCCAGCTGTCGCAGTCCGGGGTGAGCGCTATCGCGGAGGGGACGGGGACCTCGAGCCGGTCGGCGAGGTCGCGCACCATGCGGTACAGGTCGGGGGCCGAGTCCTCGGCGACCGGGACGGTCGGGCTCATGGCCGGACGGGCCCGGGCGACGACCAGGGCGATACCGGCGGCTGCGAGCAGCACGAGGACGGCGACCGGCGTCAGGAACCAGCGGGCGGCGTCCCAGCCGGGACCGACGAGACGGCCGGTGAGGGCGCCCGCGAGCAGGATCACGGCGCCGGCCGCGGGCAACAGGGCGACGGCCAGCGCGCGGCTGCGAATGCGCAGCACGACGAGTGCCCGTGCCCGCGCGACCTGCGCGCCTGCTTCCATACCCATTCCGGTCACGACCGACCTCACCCCCTCCCCGTTGACCTGACGCTGCCCTTGCTCACTCCCCCACTGTGGCACCAGCCACTGACATCGCAATGCCGGTGGGCCAAGTGCCGGAACGCTTGCGCCGCACCCTAGTTGGGGCTCCGCCCCCCGTCAGCTGGATACGGCATCGGTCACTCGATGGAATGGCTTTGGGGAAAGCTGGATGACGGACAGCGAGGATCAGGCCCTCACCTACCGAAGACTTCAGGCCCCGGATCCTGAGACGGATCCGGGGCCTGCGGGGTTCATCGAACGCGGAGGTTTCCCACGTCCGTGTGGCGCGGTAGCGCGCGGGTGACGGCTACGCGCCTGCCGCCTTCGCGGCGATGTCCGTGCGGTGCTGGGAGCCGTCGAGGCGGATGCGGCCGACGGCCGTGTAGGCGCGGTCGCGGGCCTCGGTGAGGTCCTTGCCGATGGCCGTGACGGACAGGACGCGGCCGCCCGCGCTGACGATCGCGTCGCCGTCCTGCCTGGTGCCCGCGTGCAGGACGTACGCGTGCGGGGCGTCCTGGGCGGCGACCTCGTCGAGGCCGGTGATCGGGTCGCCGGTGCGCGGGGTGCCGGGGTAGTTGTGCGAGGCGACGACCACGGTCACGGCCGCGTCGTCGCTCCAGCGCAGCGGCTCCAGGTGGGCGAGGTTGCCCGTGGCGGCGGCCATCAGGAGACCGGCCAGCGGCGTCTTCAGGCGGGCCAGGACGACCTGGGTCTCGGGGTCGCCGAAGCGGGCGTTGAACTCGATCACGCGAACACCGCGGGAGGTGATCGCGAGACCGGCGTAGAGCAGGCCGGAGAACGGCGTGCCGCGGCGGTTCATCTCGTCCACGGTCGGCTGCAGAACGGTCTGCAGCACCTCGTCGACCAGCTTCGGGTCGGCCCACGGCAGCGGGGAGTACGCGCCCATGCCGCCCGTGTTCGGGCCCTCGTCGCCGTCCAGCGCGCGCTTGAAGTCCTGGGCGGGCTGGAGCGGCACGACCGTCTCGCCGTCGGTGACGGCGAACAGGGAGACCTCGGGGCCGTCGAGGTACTCCTCGATGACCACGCGCCCGCAGGCGGCGGCGTGGGACCGGGCCGCTTCGAGGTCGTCGGTGACGACGACACCCTTGCCCGCGGCGAGCCCGTCGTCCTTGACGACGTACGGAGCGCCGAAGGCGTCGAGGGCCGTGTCGACCTCGTCCGCCGTGGTGCAGACGTACGACCGTGCCGTGGGCACCTCGGCCGCCGCCATGACGTCCTTGGCGAAGGCCTTGGAGCCCTCGAGCTGCGCGGCCTGGCCGGACGGACCGAAGACCGGGATACCCGCCTCGCGTACGGCGTCGGAGACACCGGCGACCAGGGGCGCCTCGGGGCCGACGACCACGAGGTCCGCGCCGAGCTGCGTGGCCAGCGCGGTCACGGCGGCGCCGTCCAGGGCGTCGACCTGGTGGAGCTCGGCGACCTCGGCGATGCCGGCGTTGCCGGGGGCGCAGTGCAGCGCGGTGACGTCGGGGTCGAGGGACAGGGAGTGGCACAGGGCGTGTTCGCGGGCGCCGCTGCCGATGACGAGGACCTTCACGGGGGTCAGCCTAACGGGAGGCGCGGGGTTTCCCTTGTGCGGGCTTCCGAAGGGGGCGGGGATCTTGGGTTGGAGGTTTCTCCGAACCGGGGGGAACTGGCCGACTGCCCAGGGCTCGTCCGGCTGCCCAGGGCTTGTCCCGGCCGACCTGGCCCGTCCAGCCCGCTAGGGCTCGTTCGAGAACTCCTCCACCACCGTCGCCCCCAGCTCCCGGACGATCAGCTCCTGGCCGGAGAGTGCCGACTCGTCGAGGTCGGGGTCGTCGTCCTCGGGGATGTCGTCCTCGACGGATACCGACCGCGGCCTCGGGGCGGAGGGCTGGGGCACGGGGGCGGAGGATGCGGGGGCAGAGGTGGAGGTGGCGGCGGGAGAAGGTGTGTTCGACTGCTGAGCTGGGGTGGACGGGGCGGTCGACTGGGACGGGGCGGGGCGCTGGGCGGTTGCCGTACCGCCGCTGCCGCCGCCGGTGCTGTAACCGCCGCCACCGCCGGAGCTGTAGCCACCGCCGGTGTTGTGGCCACCGGCGCCGCCGCCGGTTCCACCGTGGCCGCCCTGGCCGCCTCCGAAGCCGGATGGGCCGCCCGGGGCCTGGGGCGCGGAGCCCCCGGAGGGGTCGACGATCGCCTCGATCTTCCACTGCACGTTGAACTGCTCGCCCAGCGCCTGCCGCAGCACGTCCTCGCTGCCGCTGCTCAGGAAGTTGTCCCGCGCGCCCGCGTTGACGAAGCCGAGCTGGAGGGTCGTGCCGTCGAAGCCGGCCACCTGGGCGTTCTGGCTGAGCAGGATCCAGGTGAAGCGGCGGCGGTTCTTGACCGCCTCCAGGATGTTCGGCCAGAGCATGCGGGGGTCGAGACCGCCGCCCGTGGAGGCGGGCGCGGCGGAGCGGCCGGAGCGGGCGTTGAGGGTGCCGGTGGGGCGCTGGCGGCGGGGGTGCTCGGCGCGGGGGTGTTCGCTGCCGGTGCGTTCCCTGCCGAGGTGTTCGAGGTGGGCGCGCCCGGGGCGGCCGTGGGCCAGCCGCCGGGGCGACGGCCCCGCTGCCCGCGGGGGCGGCGGTGGGCCAGGCGCCGGGCGCCGGGGCCGCCGGGGCGGATGCGGGTGCGGGCGTCGTCGGTGCGGGGGGGCTGGGCGGCTGGGGCATGGGGGCGACTGGGCGTGGTCGCTGGTGGCGGGGCCGGAGGCGGCTGGGGCACGGCGGGAGTGTCGGGGGCGTGCCCCGCGGGCGTACCCGGCTCCGATGGCGCCGCGTCCTGGCCCGCCGCGCGGGGGCAGCCCGGCCGCGGCCGCCGTATCACCGCCACCGCCATTGCCACCGCCGTTGCCAGTGCCACTGGTGCCACTGGAGCTGCCACCGCCGCTGTTCCCGCCGGCCGGTGCTCCGGAAGCACGGACGGCCGCGCGGGCCGCGGCCGGACCACCGCCCGGCGGAACCGGAGCGGCCGCGGCCGCCGCTGCACCGTGGCCCTCGGGCCCGGGCACGTATCCCGTGGCGGGCATGCCGGCGGGCGCCGCGGAGAAGTTCACGCCCCGCTCGATCCGGTCGAGGCGGGCCATGACGGACCGCTCGTCGCCGTAGGCGGCGGGAAGCAGCACGCGCGCGCAGATCAGCTCGAGCTGGAGACGGGGCGAGTTGGCGCCGCGCATCTCGGTCAGCCCCTCGTTGACGAGGTCGGCGGCGCGGCTCAGCTCGGCGGCGCCGAAGGTGCCGGCCTGGGCCTGCATGCGCTCGATGACATCGGCGGGGGCGTCGATGAGCCCCTTCTCCGCCGCGTCCGGCACGGCGGCGAGGATCACCAGGTCGCGCAGCCGCTCCAGCAGGTCGGCGACGAAACGACGGGGGTCGTTGCCGCCCTCGATGACACGGTCCACGACCTCGAAGGCCGCGGCGCCGTCGCCGGTGGCGAAGGCCTCGACGACGGAGTCGAGGAGGGAGCCGTCGGTGTACCCGAGCAGGGAGGTGGCCATGGCGTACGTCACACCGTCCGCCGCGGCACCGGCGAGCAGCTGGTCCATGACGGACATGGAGTCACGCACGGAGCCGCCGCCGGCGCGCACGACGAGCGGGAGCACGCCCTCCGCGACCGGGATGTTCTCCTTCTGGCACACCTCGCCGAGGTACTCCCGCAGGGTGCCCGGCGGGACGAGCCGGAAGGGGTAGTGGTGGGTCCGCGACCGGATCGTCCCGATGACCTTCTCGGGCTCGGTGGTGGCGAAGATGAACTTGAGATGCTCCGGCGGCTCCTCGACGACCTTCAGCAGCGCGTTGAAGCCGGCCGACGTGACCATGTGGGCCTCGTCGATGATGTAGATCTTGTACCGGCTGCCGCGCGGGCCCGAAGAAGGCCTTCTCGCGCAGGTCACGGGCGTCGTCCACACCACCGTGGGACGCGGCGTCGATCTCGATGACGTCGATGGAACCGGGGCCGTTGCGCGCGAGGTCCTGACAGGACTGGCACTCGCCGCACGGGGTGGGCGTGGGCCCCTGCTCGCAGTTCAGACAGCGGGCGAGGATCCGCGCACTGGTCGTCTTGCCGCAGCCGCGCGGCCCGCTGAACAGGTACGCGTGGTTGACCCGGTTGTTCCGCAGCGCCTGCTGCAGCGGGTCGGTGACGTGCTCCTGCCCGATGACCTCGGCGAAGGTCTCCGGGCGGTAGCGGCGGTACAGAGCGAGAGACGACACGCATACGAGGTTATAGGCGCCCACTGACAACGGCCCAGCCCCGCCCCGGGAACGCAAACGCCCCCCACGCACCCGCCAGAGCCAACCTACCCTTGCTGCCTTCCGGCCCTGGGGGAGTTCAGTCAGATAGCGCCGCGTGAGGGGCTGCGCCAAGGGTACCTGATGTCAGGGGCAGGGAACGAGTTCGCGAGCACTCCTCCACGTCATGTAATGTTTGCGGCGGAGGATTCGCCTAGAGGCCTAGGGCGCACGCTTGGAAAGCGTGTTGGGGGCAACCCCTCACGAGTTCGAATCTCGTATCCTCCGCCAGTGCCTCACCGGGCACGATGTCGAAG
>CAWCSC010000022.1:0-114808 GCA_963798065.1 uncultured Actinomycetota bacterium
GACCCCGAGGGCCGCCCCGGGCCGTGGACGCCGATGCGGGAGCTGACCCCGGGCAGCGACCGCTGGGGCGCCGACGGTCACAGCGAACGCCGTCGGCCGCTGGTCGTACCGGGTGGAGGCCTGGAGCGATCCGGTGGCCACCTGGCGCCACGCGGCGGGCATCAAGGTCCCGGCGGGCATCGACCCGGGCCTGGTCCTGGAGGAGGGCGCCGACCTGTACGAGCGGGCGGCGGCCGGCGTGCCGAAGGAGGCGGGCCGCGCCGTGCTGCTCGCCGCGGCGCAGGCCCTGCGCGACGACTCGCTGTCCCGCGGCTGCCCGGCTTGCGGCGGCGTTGACGCCGGAGGTGGACGGGGTGCTGGCCCGCCATCCGCTGCGGGACCTGGTCACCACCTCCGAGCCGTTGCCGCTGCTGGTGGAACGGGAGCGGGCGCTGTACGGCTCCTGGTACGAGTTCTTCCCGCGCTCCGAGGGCACCCCGCAGCGGCCGCACGGCACGTTCCGCACGGCGGCCCGCCGGCTGCCGGCCATCGCCGCGATGGGCTTCGACGTGGTCTACCTGCCGCCGATCCACCCGATCGGCACCACCTTCCGCAAGGGGAAGAACAACACCCTCTCCCCCGGCCCCGACGACGTCGGCGTGCCCTGGGCGATCGGCTCACCCGAAGGCGGCCACGACGCCGTCCACCCCGATCTGGGCACCCTGGAGGACTTCACCTGGTTCGTCGACCAGGCCCGGGACCTGGGTCTCGAGGTCGCGCTGGACTTCGCCCTGCAGTGCTCCCCCGACCACCCCTGGGTGCAAAAACACCCCGAGTGGTTCCACCACCGCCCCGACGGCACCATCGCCTATGCGGAGAACCCGCCCAAGAAGTACCAGGACATCTACCCCATCGCCTTCGACGCCGACATGGACGGCCTCATCGCCGAGACCGTGCGGGTGCTGCGGCACTGGATGGACTGCGGGGTGCGGATCTTCCGCGTGGACAACCCGCACACCAAGCCGGTGCTCTTCTGGGAGCGGGTCATCGCGGACATCAACCGCACCGACCCGGATGTGATCTTCCTGGCCGAGGCCTTCACCCGCCCGGCGATGATGGCCACCCTGGCCCAGATCGGCTTCCAGCAGTCCTACACGTACTTCACCTGGCGCAACACCAAGCAGGAGCTGACCGACTACCTCACCGAACTGTCCGGCGAGGCCGCGTCCTACATGCGGCCGAACTTCTTCGCCAACACCCCCGACATCCTGCACAGCTACCTCCAGCACGGCGGCCGGCCCGCCTTCGAGGTCCGGGCCGTCCTCGCCGCGACCCTCTCCCCGACCTGGGGCATCTACTCCGGCTACGAACTGTGCGAGAACACCCCCCTCAAGGAAGGCAGCGAGGAGTACCTGCACTCGGAGAAGTACCAGCTCAGGCACCGTGACTGGGAGAGCGCCGAGCGCACGGGGCGCACCATCACCCCGCTGCTGACCAGCCTCAACACCATCCGGCGGGAACACCCGGCGCTGCGCCGGCTCAGCGAACCTCCGCTTCCACCACACCGACAACGACGCCCTCCTCGCGTACAGCAAGCGCACCGGAAACGACGTCGTCCTGGTGGTCGCCAACCTCGACCCGCATCACGCCCAGGAGGCCACGGTCTCGCTGGACATGCCGCGACTCGGCCTGGACTGGCACGAGTCGGTGCCGGTGCGCGACGAGCTCACCGGCGAGACCTACCACTGGGGCAGGAACAACTACGTGCGTCTCGAGCCGGGGCGGGCTCCCGCGCACGTCTTCCACGTCCTGTCACCGCCCGCCGCGCAAGCGAACGGAGGGGCAGGAACGTCATGACCGTGAACGAGCCCGTGCTGGACACCTTCGAGGACACTCCCGTCAGGGACCGGGACCCGGGGTGGTTCAAGCGCGCCGTATTCTACGAGGTGCTCGTCCGCTCGTTCCAGGACAGCAACGGCGACGGCGTCGGTGACCTGAAGGGCCTGACCTCCAAGCTCGACTACCTCCAGTGGCTCGGCGTCGACTGCCTGTGGCTGCCGCCGTTCTTCAAGTCGCCCCTGCGCGACGGCGGCTACGACGTCTCCGACTACACGGCGGTCCTGCCGGAGTTCGGCGACCTCGCCGACTTCGTGGAGTTCGTCGACGCCGCCCACCAGCGCGGCATGCGCGTGATCATCGACTTCGTCATGAACCACACCAGCGATGAGCACCCGTGGTTCCAGGAGTCGAGGAAGGACCCCGACGGGCCCTACGGCGACTACTACGTGTGGGCCGACGACGACAAGGGCTATCCGGACGCCCGGATCATCTTCGTCGACACGGAGACGTCGAACTGGACGTTCGACCCGGTGCGCGGCCAGTACTTCTTCCACCGCTTCTTCTCGCACCAGCCGGACCTCAACTACGAGAACCCGCGCGTCCAGGAGGAGATCCTGGCCGCGCTGAAGTTCTGGCTGGACCTGGGCATCGACGGGTTCCGGCTGGACGCGGTGCCGTACCTGTACGCGTCCGAGGACACCAACTGCGAGAACCTGCCCGCCACCCACACCTTCCTGAAGCGGGTGCGCAAGGAGATCGACGCGCAGTACCCGGACACCGTGCTGCTCGCCGAGGCCAACCAGTGGCCCGAGGACGTCGTCGACTACTTCGGCGACTACCCGAGCGGCGGCGACGAGTGCCACATGGCCTTCCACTTCCCGGTCATGCCCCGCATCTTCATGGCCGTACGACGCGAGTCCCGCTACCCGGTCTCGGAAATCCTGGCCAAGACCCCTGCGATTCCGTCGAACTGCCAGTGGGGCATCTTCCTGCGCAACCACGACGAGCTGACGCTGGAGATGGTCACCGACGAAGAGCGCGACTACATGTGGGCCGAGTACGCCAAGGACCCCCGCATGCGCGCCAACATCGGCATCCGCAGGCGGCTCGCCCCGCTGCTGGACAACGACCGTCACTCGATCGAACTGTTCACCGCCCTGCTGCTGGCCCTCCCCGGCTCGCCGATCCTGTACTACGGCGACGAGATCGGCATGGGCGACAACATCTGGCTCGGCGACCGCGACGCCGTCCGGACCCCCATGCAGTGGACCCCGGACCGCAACGCCGGGTTCTCCACCTGCGACCCTGGCCGCCTCTTCCTGCCGGCGATCATGGACCCGGTCTACGGCCACCAGGTGACCAACGTCGAGGCCTCCATGTCCTCGCCGTCGTCGCTGCTGCACTGGACCCACCGCATGATCGAGATCCGCAAGCAGAACCCTGCCTTCGGTCTCGGCTCGTACACCGAACTGCCCTCCTCCAACCCGGCGGTGCTGGCCTTCCTGCGTGAGTACGAGGACGACCTGGTGCTGTGTGTGAACAACTTCGCGCGGTTCGCGCAGCCCACCGAACTCGATCTGCGCGAGTTCGCCGGGCGCCATCCGGTGGAGCTGTTCGGCGGGGTCCGCTTCCCGGCCATCGGTGAACTGCCGTACCTGCTGACCCTCGGGGGCCACGGCTTCTACTGGTTCCGGCTCACTCGAGTCGCATCCCGCATCGGCCGGCGAGCGTGAGCACGCGCCGACGAAAGGAGGCGTGACCATGCCGAAGACCGCATCCCTCCGCCCGAGCCTCCCGCGCCTGGCCGAGCCCATGGAGTCGCTCGGCGGGCTGCTGCGTGACTGGCTGCCGCGCCAGCGCTGGTTCGCGGGCAAGGACCGGCCCGTCACCGAGCTCGGCCTGCTGTCGATGACCGAGCTGTTCCCGGGCTGTCTGCACCTGCTGGTCCACGCCGGGCACGCCGGGCACACGGGTGTGCCCTCGCCGGGCGGTGCTCCCCCGGCGGGCGACTGTTACCAGCTCCTGCTCGGCGTCCGGGAGCACCCCGCGCCGCGCCTCGGCCGGGCGCTCATCGGGCGGGTGCAGGACGGGCCGCTGGCCGGCCTGACGGTCTACGACGCGCTGCACGACCCCCGTTCGGCCCAGCTGCTCCTGGACCGGCTGCGGCTCCCCGGCACCGCCGGCCCTCTGCGCTTCGACTGCGACCCGGACCAGCCGGTGCCCGCCGGACTGGTGCCGCGGCTGCTCGACGCCGAGCAGTCCAACTCCTCGCTGGTGTACGGCGACGAGTACATCCTGAAGATCTTCCGGCGCATCCAGCCGGGCGTGAACCCGGACCTGGAGGTGCCGGGGGCGCTGGCCCGACAGGGCTGCCACCGTGTCCCCGCGCCCGTGGCCTGGTTCCAGATGGACCATCCGTTCAAGGCCACGCTCGGCGTGCTCCAGCCGTATCTGCGGGACGCCTCAGACGGCTGGACGCTGGCGCTGCACGCGCTGGCAGCCGGGGACGACTTCACGGTCCAGGCCCGGGCGCTCGGCGCGGCCACGGCGGATGTCCACCTGGCGCTGGCCTCGGCCTTCCCGGTCGGCGGGCCCGGGGAGAACGGGCGTACGGCGACGGCGATGACCGAACGGCTGGCCGCCGCCGCGCACTGTGTGCCCGCGCTCCAGCCGTTCGTGCCGGGCCTGCGGACCGCGTTCGCCGCCCTCACCGCCTGCGACCCCGGGCCGCCCGCCCAGCGCATCCACGGTGATCTGCACCTGGGTCAGGTGCTGCGGGCCGGACGCGAGTGGTTCGTCATCGACTTCGAGGGCGAGCCGTCCCGGCCGCTCTCCGAACGGCGCAGCGCTCACTCGCCCGTGCGGGACATCGCCGGGATGCTGCGCTCCTTCGACTACGCCGCCCGGCAGCGCCGCCCCTGGCGCCCGGAGTGGGCGCGCCGCTGTCGCGAGGCCTACTGCGCGGGCTATGCCGCCCGCGCCGGCTGGGACCCGCGCAAGAAACACGGACTGCTCCGCGCTTATGAGACGGACCGGGCCGTGTACGAGGTGCTGTACGAGGCACGGCACCGCCCCGACTGGCTGCCTGTACCGATGGCGGCGATCGAGCGCCTTGCTGTGAGAGGAGACTGAGCCGTGGCCCTGCGCGACACCTCAATCCCGGAGCCGTCAGGCCCGGTCCCGAGCGCGACCGCGCCCGCCCTGAGCCCGGAGGACCGCGGGCGCCTGCTGGCGGGCGCCCACCACGATCCGCACGCGCTGCTGGGCGCCCATCCGGTCCCCGGCGGGATCGTGTTCCGGGCGCTGCGCCCCTTCGCCCGCGTGTGTGAGCGTCGTGATCGGCGGTAAGCGCACCGTTCTCGTCTCGGAGGGCGACGGCCTCTTCTCGGGCGTGCTGCCGCTGGACACGATCCCCGAGTACGCGCTGCACGTGGCGTACGACGGCAGGTGAGCAGGAGGTGCCCGACCCGTACCGCTTCCTGCCCGCCCTCGGCGAGCTCGACCTGCACCTGATCGGGGAGGGCCGGCACGAGCAGCTGTGGCAGGCGCTCGGCGCACAGCCCATGACCCACGAGGGCGTGGCCGGCACCCGGTTCACCGTGTGGGCACCGAACGCCCAGGGCGTGCGGGTCGCCACGGACTTCACCCACTGGGACGGGACGCAGTTCCCGATGCGGTCCCTGGGTGCGTCCGGGGTGTGGGAGCTGTTCCTGCCGGGCGTCGGCGAGGGCACTCCGTACAAGTTCGAGATCCACTCCCGGTACGGCCACCGCTTCCTCAAGGCGGACCCGATGGCCCGCGCGTGCCGAGGAGCCGCCGAACACGGCGTCGATCGTGACGGCCTCGCACTACGAGTGGGGCGACGCCGAGTGGATGGCACACCGCGCCGACAGCCCGGTGCACGAGGCGCCCTTGTCGGTGTACGAGGTGCATCTGGCGTCCTGGCGGCCGGGGCTGACCTACCGGCAGCTGGCCGAGGAACTCCCCGCGTACGTCAAGGACCTGGGCTTCACGCACGTGGAGCTGATGCCGGTCGCCGAGCACCCCTTCCACGGCGTCGTGGGGCTACCAGGTCACCGGTTTCTACGCGCCGACCGCGCGGCTGGGCTCGCCGGACGACTTCCGGTTCTTCGTCGACGCCTGTCACCGGGCGGGCATCGGCGTGATCATGGACTGGGTGCCGGCGCACTTCCCGAAGGACGACTGGGCACTGGCCCGGTTCGACGGGGACCCGCTGTACGAGCCCGGGGACGAGCGGCGTGCCGAGCACCCGGACTGGGGCACGTACGAGTTCGACTTCGGCCGCACCGAGGTGCGCAACTTCCTCGTGGCGAACGCGGTGTACTGGTGCGAGGAGTTCCACATCGACGGGCTGCGGGTGGACGCGGTCGCCTCGATGCTCTACCTGGACTACTCGCGCGAGGACGGCCAGTGGGAGCCCAACGCCTACGGCGGCCGGGAGGACCTGGCGGCCATGGCGTTCCTCCAGGAGATGAACGCGACCGTGTACCGGCGTGCTCCCGGCGTGGTCACCATCGCGGAGGAGTCCACCGCCTGGGGCGGCGTGACCCGGCCGACCGACACCGGCGGGCTCGGTTTCGGGCTGAAGTGGAACATGGGCTGGATGCACGACTCGCTGGAGTACATCGCCCACGAGCCGGTGCACCGCAAGTACCACCACCACGAGATGACGTTCTCGATGGTGTACGCCTACAGCGAGAACTACGTCCTGCCGATCTCCCACGACGAGGTCGTGCACGGCAAGCAGGCGCTGGTGTCGAAGATGCCCGGCGACTGGTGGCAGCGGCGCGCCACCGCCCGCGCCTATCTCGGCTTCATGTGGGGCCACCCCGGCAAGCAGCTGCTGTTCATGGGGCAGGAGTTCGCGCAGGGGGCCGAGTGGTCGGTGGAGCACGGGCCGGAGTGGTGGCTGCTCGACGACGGCTACCACTCGGCGGGCGACCACCGGGGCGTGCGCGACCTGGTCCGCGACCTGAACACCGCGTACCAGGCGACGCCGGCGCTGTGGCAGTGCGACACCCGACCCGGAGGGTTTCCGGTGGGTGGCGGTGGACTCGGCCGACGACAACGTCTTCGCGTTCCTGCGGTACGACGCCGAGGGCAACCCGCTGCTGGCGGTGTCGAACTTCTCGCCCGTCGTGCGGCACGACTACGGCCTCTGGGTCCCGGAGGACGTCGTCGCCTGGCAGGAACTCTCAACACCGACGCCACGCGCTACGGCGGCAGCGGCGTCACCAACCCGTGATCCGGTCAAACCGGAGGACGGTTGTGTCCGGATCACGCTGCCTCCGCTGGCCACGGTGTGGCTGACGCCGTTCGCTCGTGTGAAGTCTCGCGGGCGCACCAGGTGTCCGACCCGCCTGTGAGGGGCACTGAGGGTCGTACCACCGGGAGAACCCGGTGCTACGACACGGCAGGGCCGCAGAAGGGCGGGCATCAGGTGCGCACCGTCGGAGTGGAGGAGGAACTCCTCCTGGTCGATCCGGAGACCGGCGAGCCGCGGGCGCTGTCCGCGGCGGTGCTCGCCCGGGCCGCGCAGGACGACGCGGATCAGGACGTCTTCGAGAAGGAACTCCACGAGCAGATGCTGGAGTTCGCCACCCACCCGCAGTCGTCCATGGAGAGTCTGCGCGCGGAGATCGTCCGCTGCCGCAAGGAGGCAGCCCGGCACGCCGGGGAGATCGGCTGCACCGTGGCGGCGCTCGCCACCTCCCCGCTGCCGGTCAGCCCCGCCATCGGCGTCAACCAGCCGCTACCAGTGGATGGCGGAGCAGTACGGCATCGCCACCCGGGAGCAGCTCGTCCTTGGCTGTCATGTGCACGTGCCGGTGGAGTCCGACGAGGAGGGCGTCGCGGTCGTCGACCGGGTGCGGCCCTGGCTGCCGGTGCTGCGGCGCTCAGCGCGAACTCGCCGTTCTGGCAGGGTCACGGACTCGGGGTACAGCAGCTACCGCAGCCGGCGTGTGGCAGCGCTGGCCGTCGGCCGGTCCGACCGAGATCTTCGGCTCGGCCGAGCGATACCACCGGCTGGTCGCGGAGATGGTGGCCACCGGGGCCGTCCTCGACGACGCGATGATCTACTTCGACGCGCGGCTGTCCCGGCAGTATCCGACGGTGGAGGTCCGGGTCTCGGACGTCTGCCTGCACTCCGGCACGGCCGCGCTGGTCGCCACGCTCGTCCGCGGGCTGGTCGAGACCGCCGCACGCGAGTGGCGGGCGGGCCAAGAGCCCCTCGACCACAGCGTCAGCCTGCTGCGGCTGGCCCACTGGCAGGCCGCCCGGTCCGGCCTGACGGGCGAGCTGCTGCACCCCGAGACCCTGCGGCGCATGCCCGCCGAGGCGGTCGTCCGTGCCCTGCTGGACCATGTCGAGGCAGGCCCTCGCGGACACCGGTGACCTCGTGCGGGCCCGGGTCGCCTGCGACGAACTGCTGCGGGACGGCAACGGCGCACAGGTGCAGCGCGAACTGATGGAGCGCACGGGGAGCCTGCGGGACGTCGTCACCGAGTGCGTGCGCCACACGCAGGCGTGAGTCGTCCCGCCTTTGTCAGGTACGGGCGCAGTCGTTAAGCAGGTACGGGCGCCTTCCTTACGTACGGGCTCGGAGCATCAGATACTCAGAGCATCAGGACGAGGGCGTAGGCCAGGAAGAACGCCGCGATCAGCGCCACGAGGACGATGATCAGGGTCAGGGGTGCCTTGGCCCAGCCCTTGGGCGGGTTGTGCCTCTCTTGGGGGCCCGCCTCGGGCATGCTGCTCTCCGCGGGCGGGGTCTCGCCCGGCGGTACGCCGCCGCCCGGCTCCAGGCCGGGGGTGCGTTCGGGTTCGGGATCAGGACTGATGTGACTCATGCCGCCCGGGTCCCCCGATCACACCGAGATCATCAGGGGTGTCACTTCCGTATTTTCCGACCCCGAAGGGCTCCTGCTCGACTACATTCGAGCACCGCCGATGACGGTACCCGTCGGCAACGTCACACCCCGTACACGTCAGGAGCAGCGCATGCGCGATACCGCCCTCGCTCCGCCGGCCGTCTCGCCCCTGACCGGCGGGCTCGCGGACAGCGTCTTCGAGACGGCGGACCGCGAACCGACCCGGCCGATGCTCGCCCGCCGCACCGGCCCCGCCTGCGCCGTATGGGAGGAGGTGACGGCGATCGAGCTGCGCGACGAGGTGGTGGAAGTGGCCAAGGGCCTGATCGCGTCCGGGATCTCGCCGGGCCACCGCGTGGCGATCATGGCGCGCACCCGGTACGAGTGGACGGTCCTGTGCTACGCGCTGTGGGCCGTGGGCGCCGAGGTCGTCCCGGTCTACCCGTCGTCATCGCGCGACCAGGTGGAGTGGATCCTGCGGGACTCCGGCTGCGTGGCCGTGGTGGTCGAGGACGAGCAGGGCGTCATGACCGTGGGCTCGGTGTGCGCGACGCTGCCGCTGCTGCGCCACGTCTGGCAGCTGGACTCGGGGGCGCTGGAGGACCTGGCGGTACGCGGACAGTTCATCCCGATCGCCACGGTCGACTCGATGCGGCGCATCGTGCTGCCGGACTCCACGGCCGTCATCGCCTACACCTCCGGCACGACCGGCCACGCCATGGGCTGCGCTCTCAGCCACCGCAACATGGCCGGCCCCTGCGACACGCTGCTGGCGGGCTGGGGCCACACGGCGACACCGCGCGGTGAGCAGGGCTCCGTGCTGGCGTTCCTGCCCTTCTCCCACGTGTACGGACTGATGGTCCAGGGCCTGTGCATGCGCGGCGGCCTGCTGATGGGGCACCAGGCCGATCTGAGCGGGGAGGCGCTGTCGTCGGCGCTGCGCTCCTTCAGGCCCACGTACTTGTACGCGGTCCCTTCGGTCTTCGAGAAGATCTACAAGACCTTCCTGCGCACGGCGCAGCAGGGGGGCCACGGCGGGCTGTTCGAGCGGGCGGCCGAGACGGCGCGGGACTTCGCCACGGCCCTGGAACGCCAGCGGCTGGGCCGGGGGCGCGGACCCGGTTTCGACCTGCGGCTCCAGCACGCCCTGTACGAGCGCACGGTGTACCGCAGGCTGCGGGCCGCGCTGGGCGGCCGGGTGCAGCGGGCGACGTCCGGCGGTTCTCCCCTCAGCCGGGAACTGTCCCTCTTCTACGAGGGCATCGGCATCTACGTGCACGACGGGTACGGCCTGACGGAGACCGGCGGCGGGGTGACGATGCAGCCGCTGGGCCGGGAGAAGTCCGGGACCGTCGGGCAGTCGCTGCCGGGCACGGAGATCCAGGTGGCCGAGGACGGGGAGATCCTGGGTGCGCGGCCCGTCGGTGTTCCAGGGGTACGTGGGCGACCGGGCCGCACACCCGGGCCGCGCTGCGCGGCGGCTGGCTGGCCACCGGGGACCTCGGCCGACTGGACTCGGAGGGCTATCTGACGATCACCGGCCGAAAGAAGGACATCATCATCACCAGCAGCGGCAAGAGCGTCGCCCCGGCCGCCCTGGAGCAGCGGCTGAGGATGCACCCGCTCATCCACCAGGCGGTGGTCGTGGGCGACAACCGGCCCTGTGTCGGGGCTCTGATCACGCTGGATCCGGAGTTCCTGGCGCACTGGCGGGCGGCGCTGGCGCTGCAGGGCGAGATGCGGGAGGTCGCGCGAGGAGAACGCGCTGCGGGAGGAGGTCGCACGTGCCGTGGCCGCGGCCAACAGTGCCGTGTCGCGGTCGGAGTCGATCCGGGTGTTCCGGGTCCTGCCGGAGCCGTTCTGCGTGACCAACGGGCTGCTGACGCCGTCGATGAAGCTGCGCCGGGACGAGATCGTGCGGCACTACGCCGCCGAGATCGACGCGATGTACCGGTCGCGCAGGCGTCCCGGGCGGCCGAGCACCCAGGAGGATCCGTCCGAACTGGGACGACTCGGACAACGTGTTCCGTTGAGCGCGGAGCCGGACGCGTAGTCCGCGCCCGCACGGGAACACGACAGTGGCGACGCAAGAGAAAGGACGACAGCCCTGACGACAGCCCTTGCTGACGACCGGGCCGGAAAGGCGATATGTCAACCGAGCCGCGTGGGGACGACGCACTGACCTCCGAGGACATCCCGAGCCGCACGAACAGCTTCGTGGGCGAGCCGCACGACGTGACGGGTGCGCGGCTTGCCGCGGAAGAGTTCTTGCGTGACCTGGCACGCTACTCGCCCCCTTCTGCACCCGAGTACTGGGACGACATCCTGCTGGTGGTGACGGAACTGGCCGCCAACGCGGTCCAGTACGCCCCGGGTCCGTTCGCCCTGCGGATGCGCCGGACCTTCGACGGGGTGCACGTGGTGCTGCACGACACCAGCGCCACGGAGCCCGCCCCGCGCCCCTTCGATCCGCGCAGCGGTGGCGGCGGCATCGGCTGGCACCTGATCCACACCTTGTGCGACCAGGTCAGCGTGGTGGCCGACGAGCGCGGCAAGGACGTGCACGTGTTCCTGCCCTGGTGAGCCGGGAGCGTCACGGGCGCGGCGCGCCCGTGACCGGCTCAGACCGAGGCCGTCTCGCGCGGCGGCAGCCGGTCGTAGTAGTCGCCCACGGCCGCCAGGTACTCCCGGTCCCTTGTCTCGCTGTCCGTCTGGAAGCGGGGGGCCGCCTTCGCGTCTCCCCTGGTGCAGGCCAGTGTGATCTTCCGGGCCTGCGTGTCGATGCCGGTGACGACTCCGGCCGGCACCAGCACACTGCGGCCGAACACCCACACGCCGGTGTCGACGACGAGATGCCGCATGCCGTGCGGGGCTGCCTCGCGGTCCACGTGCCCGATCGTGCCGTCGGTCGCGGCGACGGTGAACCCGGTCAGGTCCTGCCCCTCGACGTGACCGCTGCCCGGCGCGTACGACCAGATTCTGTCGATGGCCACGCTGTTCATCCTCCCTGGTGGTGTGCGGATCGCGAAGCCCCGGCGGACGGTTCGCCCACCCTGCTCCACTGCAGCCATTACCCTCCTGCCGCAAGCGCATTCGGCGCACACACCTGCCACCGTACGACGCCGGGCGGCGGACACGGGAGAAGTTCGTGCCAGGGGGAATGGAGGGCGTTTTCCGGGGTAATCGCGGGGGCGCGGTGAAAACGGAGCCCGGCAGCGAAGGGAGGCACATGAGACACGGCATTCGAGCCCGCCCCACGACCGGCATCGCCCCGCACCGCGGTCACCCCCAGAGGTGACCAGCCCAGGCCGTAGCACTTGTTGGAGGTATCCGTGCCCCTCGCCCAGAACCCGCTGTCCGTGGAAGTCGAGCTGCCCCGTGAGGACGTGGCCCTGATCACGGTCGACGGCTACCTGGACGTCGACACCGCGACCGAGTTCCAGGCCCATCTGGCCAACCAACTCCACCACGGCCGACGGCACTTCCTGCTCGACCTGTCGTCCGTCCCGTTCATGGACTCGTCGGGGATGAACATCATCCTCCGCGTATACCAGGAGACCCGCAGGACCGCCGGCAGCGTGCATGTCATCAGCCCCACGTCCGCCGTGCGACGCGTCCTCGACCTGACCGGCGTCAGCATCACGGTGCCGATATCGGAGAGCGTCGACGAGGCCCTGGCCCGCGTCGACGAAGCACCGGACACCCCTCAGGAGCCGGGGGAACAGGGCGTCTGACGCACCAGGTGCCACTCGGGCACGGCGCCGCCGGACCGGCGGCCCGGTGCCCCTGCTCCGCCCTGCCCGGACGGCGGCCCGCCCTGCGCGCGCCCGCTGACGGCGGCGGCCAACCGCCGTTGTCCTGAACCGGATCGCTTGCGCCGGATCAGGTGTCGTACGAGGTCGGCGCATGGTTAGAGTTGTCGCCCGGCAAGTGTCACATCGCCGTCTCGTTGTCTGAAGCGGGCTCGGTCGACGCAACGCGGATGAGGAGAGAACCAGGTGCCGGAGCACGAAGCGGACGGACAGCTCGCCACGCCCACGCACGAGGTCAGGGACTTCCTGTACCGCCGGCGGGAACAGATCGCCCAGCGGTGGGCGGACGAGCCCCTGTTCCGCACCGTCTTCACCGTCTCGCGCGACGAGGCGGTGGAGGCGGGCAAGGTCGTCGTGGACGCGCTGGCCCAGGTGGCCGACTCGGACCAGGTGGAGGACCCCGATTCCGCGGGATTCAGCGGGGTGCGCGAGCAGCTGGCCCGGATGGGCGCGGCCCGCTCCCGTGCCGGACTGTCCAACACCCAGGTGTCCAGCGAGCTGGCCGCCCTGCGGCCGCCCGTCGAGAATCTGCTGGCCGCCGATCTGGAGCAGGCGCCGCCCGAGCACATGCGGGCGTGTTCGACCGCTCTGACCGTGCTGATGGGCACCCTGCGGCTGGTGGCCATGCAGACGGCGCTGAGCGAGTGGCAGGCGCTCAGCGACCGGCAGCGGCTCCAGCTGATGGAGGTGGCCACGCCCGTCATCCGGCTGTGGGACGGCATCGTGGCCGTGCCGCTGATCGGGACGCTCGACAGTGCCCGCAGCCAGGTGGTCATGGAGACGCTGCTGAACGCCGTCGTCGACCAGCACGCCCGGTTCGCGATCCTCGACATCACCGGCGTGCCCACGGTCGACTCGCTGGTGGCGCAGCACCTGATGAAGACGGTGGCCGCCGCGCGGCTGATGGGCGCCCAGTGCATCGTCTCCGGCATCCGTCCCGCCATCGCGCAGACCATCGTCCATCTCGGTCTCGACCTGGACGTGATCACCCGCGCGAACCTCGCCGACGCCCTGGGGTACGCGCTGCACCAGCTCGGCGCGGACATCGTGAACGCGGGTGCGGGTCAGCGGTGAGCGACGCCTACTCCCGTCCCGTCACGGGCCACGTGCCGGTCCTGCGACTCGGCGACGTTCTCCTCGTCACACTCCAGGGGGACCTGCACGACAGCACGGCGCAGCAGCTCCAGCAGGACCTCGCGGAGACCATCTCCCGTACCGGGGTGCGCGGTGTCCTCATCGACATCTCCGGTGTGGAGATCGTCGACTCCTTCCTCGGCCGGGTGCTGGCCGAGATCGCCGCACAGGCCAAGCTGCTGGCCGCGCGGACCGTGGTGGCCGGCATGCGCCCGGCGGTCGCCATCACCCTGGTGGAACTGGGGCTGACACTGCCGGGCCTGCGCACCGCGCTCAGCACCGAGGCGGGCATGGAGCTCCTCTCACAGAACGCCCCCGTGACCCGTCCCGGCGGCCCGCGTCAGGAGAGTCCGTGATGCACACTGCCACGGGCGTGGAGGCCTGCCTGCCCATCCGGTCGGACATGGACCTGGTGTGGGTACGACAGCACGTTCGGCAGGCCGCGGCCCGGCTCGGCTTCGGCCTGGTGGCCCAGACCAAGCTGGTCACCGCGGCCAGTGAGCTGGCCCGCAACACCCTCGTGCACGGCGGTGGCGGACAGATGGAGGCGACGCGCGTCAGCAGCGCGGGTGCGCAGGGCCTGCGGCTGGCCTTCATCGACGAGGGGCCGGGCATCGCCGATCTGGACCAGGCGCTCAGCGACGGCTACACCTCCGGCGGCGGGCTGGGGATGGGGCTGAGCGGATCGCGGCGTCTGGTGCACGACTTCGACATCGACAGCACGCCGGGCGGCGGCACCACGGTGCGGGTGACCTGCTGGGTGGCCCAGCCGCCGCGTCCGCGCGAGGAGGCCTGATGCCGCGCGTGTGGGACGTCCCGGTGCGCGACTCGACCCGGGTGCGCGACGCGCGGGTCGCCGCGGAGGACGCGGCCGCGCTGGCCGGTCTCGACGAGCGGCGTACCGCGGCCGCCGCGCTGGTCGCGACCGAGCTCGCCACGAATCTGCTCAAGCACGCCGAAGGCGGTCAGGTGCTCATGGACGTCGTGGCGCCGCCGGCGCTGCGCGCGGGCCGTGGGGAGTCCCGGTCGGTACAGATCGCCGCGGTCGATCACGGCCCGGGCATCGCCGACGTGCCCGCGGCCCTGCGCGACGGTTTCTCCACGACCCGCTCGCTGGGCGCGGGCCTCGGCACCTGTCTGCGTCTCGCCGACGACTTCGGCCTGCACAGCACGCCCGGCCGCGGCACGGTCGCGGTGGCCCGCGTGGGCGCCACGCCCCGTGGCGGTGGCGCGCCCGCCGGTCCGGCCGTGCGGGTGTGGGCCGACGGGTTGTCGGGGAGCTGGGGCGACATGCCCGGGCCCGGCGCGTCGGGCGGTGCCGTCCCGGGGTGGTCCGATGGCGGGGCCTCCGGCGGGGCGTGGTGGCCGGACGGTGCCTCACAGAACGCCGAGCCGCCGGTGGGAGCCGCGACGTGTGGCGGTCTGACGGGGCCCGCGGCGGCATCCGGCGGTGCGCCGGGCTTCGCCGGGCAGGCCGGCAGTGGGCCCAGGGACAGTGGTGTCCTCGGGAACGAACCCTGGTCCCAGCCGGTCTCCGATGTGCCGGGCGGCGAGGTGCGGAGTTTCGGCTCACCGGGGAGTGAAGGGCGGCCCGGCCCGTCGGGGGACCGCTCCGTGCCCGTGGCCGGCGTGCGGGCCGGGGGTGTGAACATCCCCTACGCCGGAGCCGAGTACTCGGGCGACGCCTGGGCGTGGGTGCGGGCCGGGGACCGGGTGACGCTGTTGCTGGCGGACGGTCTGGGGCACGGCCCGGAGGCGGCCCGTGCCTCGTCCGCAGCGGTCTCGGCGCTGCACCGCTGGGCCCACCTCTCCCCCGCCGATGCACTGCGGCGGCTGCACGACGCGCTGAAGGGCACCCGGGGCGCGGCCGTCGCCCTGGCCCAGCTCGACCTGCGTGGCGGGCGGCTGCGGTTCGCCGGCATCGGGAACGTGGGGGCTCGGCTGCGCACGGACGGCACGTGGCGTCACCTGCTGTCGCGGCCCGGCATCGTCGGGGTCCACCGGCCGGCCACCCTCCGCGAGGAGGAGGCCGACTGGGCGGACGACCGGCTGCTGATACTGCACACAGACGGCCTGCCCAGCCGCTGGACGCCGCCGTCCGGCGCCGGTCTGCTCGCGGCCGACCCGGCCGTGACGGCCGCCGTGACGATACGTGATGCGAGCAGTCCCGCCCGACCGGTGCGGGACGACACCGCCGTGGCCGTGCTGACCTCGACCCCGCCGGAACGCCCATGATGCGCACTTGGCAGATCACCACCGTCACCGATGCGGCACGCGCCCGCATCGCCCTCGCGCGCCTGGCCGCCGCGTACGGTGTGCCCACCGTCGACCGGACGAGGCTGGCCGCCGCCCTCAGCGCCCACCTGCGCCAGTGCCTCACCAAGGGCGGCACCTGGCTGCTCACCATGGACCTGGCCGGATCCCCCGCCCAGGAGGGACTGCTGCACGCCGTGGTGACACCGTCGCCGGACGCGTCCGCCGCAGCCGGGGAGCCGCCGTGGGAGGTCACGGTGCCCTGCCCCGAGGCCGCCCGGGCCGAAGAGGACGGCACCGTCGCGGACGACCCCGCCGCCCTGGCGGAGGCGCTGCTCGGTGCCGACGAGGACACGGCCGTGGTGCTGGACAAGCTGACCGAGCAGGAGGACCTGGTCTCCTTCCACCGGGAGGAGCTGCACCAGACGAACCAGGGCGTCCTGGCGCTGCACGCGGAGCTGGACGCGGCCGGGCGGGCTCAGCGCGAGGCCTTCGCCGCCGAGCGCAGCGCACGCCACGAGGCGGAGAGCGCGCGCCGCAGGCTGACGTTCCTCGCGGACGCGAGCGCCGTGCTGACGGCCTCGCTCAACCACGAGGAGATCGTGCGCCGGCTGCCGGACCTGCTGGTGCCGGAGTACGCGCGCAGCGTCGACATCTGGCTGTTCGACCACGAGGACGACAGGCACCGGTCGACGCCGCATCCGGCCGCCGCCGTGGTCGCGGCCCGTACCGGAAGGCCGCAGTACGCCGCCGACCATCCCGGCGGTCTGCCCGGCGTCGATGACCAGCCGCCGTCGGCGCTGAATCCCGGGCAGCCGCTGCTGTGTGTCCCGCTGCCGACACGCCGGGCGCCGCTGGGGGTCCTGACCCTGTCACCGCCCGGTGAGCGCTGGGACCCGGACGACGCCGTGATGCTGATCGAGCTCACCCGGCGGGCCAGCATCGCGATCGACAACGCCCGCCGCTTCGAGCACAACCGCGACATCGCCGAGACGCTGCAGCGCGCCCTGCTCACGGATCTGCCGGCCACGCCGGGCCTCAGCCTGGCCGCGCGGTACCTGCCCGCCACACACGGGCTGAACATCGGCGGTGACTGGTACGACGCGTTCCGGCAGCGGGACGGGGGTCTCATCACCGTCATCGGCGACGTGACGGGGCACGGTCTGCACGCGGCCGTCATGATGAGCCAGCTGCGCACCGCGCTGCGGGCGTACGCCGTCGACGGTGACAGCCCCGGCCGGCTGCTGACCCGGCTGCACCGGTTCCTGCACCATCTTCAGCCGGACCTGTACGCCACCGCCGTCATCGCGCGCTTCCACCCGGACGAGCCCACCCTGACCTGGGCAGCCGCGGGCCATCCGCCGCCGGTGCTGCGGCTGCCCGACGGGACCGTGCGCACCCTCGACGCCAAGCCGGGCGCGATGCTCGGCATCCCGCTCACCCAGGAGATCGACGATCACAGGGTGCATCTGGAACCCGGTTCGACGCTCGCGCTGTACACGGACGGGCTGGTGGAACGGCGCGCGCAGGGCATAGACCCGGGCATCGAGCGGCTGGCCACGGCGCTCGGCGGGTTCCGTTCAGCGGAGCTGGACGCGGATCTGGAGGGCTCGGCGGACCGGATCCTGCACCCGCTGCTGAGCGATTCCGAGCGCGACGACGACGTGTGTCTGTTGCTGTGTCATCTCCAAGGGGACGCCGCGTCCTGACGGCGCGGTCCGACAGCGGCTCCCGCCGGCCGTGCCTTGCACGCGTTCTTCACTCCCGCCTGGTGCTTTTCGGCCACCGGGCGGGCATGGTGGTGATCGACGCGTTCGTCTGGCTGCCGCGTCCGACTGGCGTGCCGGTCGGACACGCGGTGGGATCGAAGGGGTGCGAACCAGCGATCCATGGGCAGTCGAAAGGCGTTCGAGGCAGACCGCCTGGAGCCGCAGAAAGGGATGAACACCGTGACACGACCCAGGATCCTGGTGGTTGGCGCAGGCTTCGCCGGCGTGGAGTGCGTCCGCCGTCTGGAACGGAAACTCTCCCCGGACGAGGCCGACGTCACGCTGGTGACGCCGTTCGCCTACCAGCTCTACCTGCCGCTGCTTCCCCAGGTCGCCTCCGGCGTGCTGACGCCGCAGTCGATCGCCGTCTCCCTGCGCCGCAGCAAGAAGTACCGCACGCGGATCATTCCGGGCGGCGCCATCGGCGTCGACCTGGAGTCCAAGGTCTGCGTCATCCGCACCATCACCGACCAGATCGTCAACGAGCCGTACGACTACATCGTGCTGGCGCCCGGCAGCATCACCCGTACCTTCGACATCCCGGGTCTGACGGACCACGCGTTCGGGATGAAGACACTCGCCGAGGCGGCGTACGTCCGTGACCACGTCATCTCCCAGCTGGACCTGGCCGACGCGAGCCAGGACCCGCAGGAGCGGGCCTCGCGGCTGCAGTTCGTGGTGGTCGGCGGCGGCTACGCGGGCACCGAGACCGCGGCGTGCCTGCAGCGCCTGACACACGCCGCCGTCAAGCGCTATCCGCGGCTGGACCCGGGTCTGATCAAGTGGCATCTGATCGACATCGCGCCGAAGCTGATGCCGGAGCTCGGCGAGAAACTCGGCAGCAGCGCGCAGGAGATCCTGCGCCGGCGGGGCATCGAGATCTCCCTGGGCGTCTCCATCGCGAAGGCGGGCCCCGAGGAGGTCACCTTCACCGACGGGCGGGTGATCCCGACCCGCACGCTCATCTGGACCGCCGGGGTCGTCGCCAGCCCCCTCATCGCCACGCTCGGCGCGGAGACGGTCAAGGGACGGCTCGTGGTCGCCCCCGAGATGAACCTGCCGGGCAACGACGGGGTGTTCGCGCTCGGCGACTCGGCCGCCGTGCCCGACCTGGCCAAGGGTGACGACAGCGCCATGTGCCCGCCCACCGCGCAGCACGCCCTGCGGCAGGGCCGGCATGTCGCCGACAACGTCATCGCCGCGCTGCGGGGACAGGCGATGAAGCAGTACGTCCACAAGGACCTGGGGCTCGTCGTCGACCTCGGCGGCACCGACGCGGTCTCCAAGCCGCTGGGCATCGAACTGCGCGGCCTGCCCGCCCAGGCCGTGGCCCGCGGGTACCACTGGTCGGCGTTGCGCACCAACGTGGCGAAGACACGGGTGATGACGAACTGGCTGCTCAACGCGGTCGCCGGAGACGACTTCGTACGGACCGGGTTCCAGACCCGCAAGGCCGCCAGGCTGAAGGACTTCGAGTTCACCGACGCCTATCTGACGCCGGAACAGGTGCGGGAGCACATCGAGGGGACCGGTCGGCAGGACTAGGCAGGGTCGAAGGGGAGCTTCCGATTCCGGCATGACATGCTGAGATGCGGATCTTGGTGTGAGTCGGGAGAGAGTGCGGCGGCGTGAGGGCAGCAGGACGGTCGGTTTGGACACGACTGCGGGACCGGATCGCGGCGTCCGACCCCGGACTGCTGCGCCTGACGGCCGGGTTGCGCACGGTCGGCGCCATCACGCTGACCCTGGCCGTGCTCAGTCTGTTCGGGGCCGATGTGCACCATCTGGTGGCGGGGGCCATGGCGGCGATGGTCGCCACCTTCGCCATCCGGGAGAAGCAGCTCGGCCCCCAGGCCGTGACGCTGGCGCTGGGCCTGCCGGTGGCGCTGGCCTCCGTGTCCCTGGGCGCGGTGCTCAACGCGCGTCTCTACGCCGGTGACATCTTCTTCGTCGTCCTGATCTTCTGCGCGGTGTACGGCCGCCGGTTCGGCGACCGTGGCACCGCGCTGGGACTGATCGGCTTCCAGGTCTACTTCCTGTCCCTGTTCGTCGGCGCCACCGTCTCCTCGCTGCCCGTGCTGTGCGGTGTGATAGCCGTGGCGTTCTGCTCCAGTGCCGTGCTGCGCTTCGCTGTCGTGCCCGCGACGCCCACGGGCGTCCTCTTGCGGTTGCGCCTGGCCTTCCGCGCCCGGCTGGCCCAGCTGGTGTCGGCGCAGCTCGACCTCCTCGACGCCGCCGCGGACGAGATGGACAAGGCCCTCGATGCCGTGCGCGAGGGCACCGCGCGGCTGCACGAGACGGCGATGATGATCCAGGCGCAGCTGGACGAGGGCACTCCGGACGAGTCGGTGGCGCGGCTCGTGCAGCGCCGCGTCGCGGACGCCGAGATCGCCGCCGAGCGGCTCGGCCTGCTGCTGCTGACCGCCCGCAGCGCCGAGCGGGCCGACACGCTCACCCTGCATCTGCCGGGCGCGCCCGCACCGTCGTTGGGCGCGCCGACCGTGCCGGACGAGTCCACCGCCACGCTCCGCCGGGATCTCCAGACGCTGCGCACCCTCGTACTGCGGGCCGGCAGCGGCGATACGGGCACCGCTGTGGCCCTCCTGCGCAACCGTCTCCTCGGCTACCGGGACGAGGAGAACCTGCCGCCCGCGCCCGCCGCCGTCCAGGACGTCTTCCGGGGCATCGGCGAGGCGGCCCGTGCGGTGCTGGGGCTGCGGATCGCGCTGGACGGTCCGCAGGACGAGTCGGACGACACCCCTGCCACGGCCCGCTCCCGCGAGGAACTGGACGCCGAGGACGCCTCGATCGACGGCGGCGAGGAGCCGGCGCAGGAGGAGGAGACGGGCCTGCGGCGGCCCACCACGCGCGCCGCCGTGCAGGTCGCCGTCGGGTCGACGCTGGCCATCGTGGGCGGCGAGCTGCTGTCCACACAGCGCTGGTACTGGGCGGTACTGACGTGCTGGATCGTCTTTCTGAACACCGCCTCGACGGGCGAGATCCTGGTCAAGGGCTACCGGCGGCTGCTGGGCACGGTGTTCGGTGTCGTGGCCGGCATCGTCCTGGCGGGCCTGGTGGGGCAGCACACCTGGACCGCGTTCGGGCTGGTGCTGGTGCTGATCTTCGCGATGTTCTACTCGGCGCCGCTGTCGTACACGCTGATGTCGTTCTTCGTCACGGCGATGCTGGGGCTGCTGTACACGCTGCTGCACACCTACAGCCTCGACGTGCTCGTGCTGCGGGTGGAGGAGACGGCGCTGGGGGCGGCCTGCGGCGTGATAGCGGCGGCGCTGGTCCTGCCGGTGCGGACCGACCGCCGTACGAACGAGTTGCTGGGCACGGTGCTGGAGCGGCTGGCCGCCGTCACCGAGGCCGCGGTCGGGCAGCTCAGCGGCGGGCCCGCGGACGAGCTGCTGGACAAGGCTCGTGACCTGGACCAGGCGCTGGCCGATCTGCGGGCCGCCACGCAGCCGCTGACCCACCCGGTCACGCCGCTGCGGGCCCGGCGCCACACGGCCCGGTACGTGGTGGCGCTGCTGGAGACATGCGCGTACCACGCGCGGACGCTGGCGGCGACCGCCGAGCTGCTGCCCACGCATCCCTCGATCGCGGCGGACCCGCGGTTGCGCGGGGCCGCGGGGCGTACCGTGCGCAACATCGAGACCATCGCGGCCCGGGTCGAGGACGAGCACGCCGGTGCGCGGGTCGAGACCGGCCCGAGCATCGCCTCGCTGCTGGGTTCCGACGCCGGCACTCCGCGCTACGGCCGGATCACCGACCGCGTGCTGCGGCATCTGGAGCGACTGGACGAGGCCGTGCTGGGCCTGGCCCGGCCGCTGGGCGTGCCGGTGGCGGAACCCCGGGCCTGAGGCCTGAGGGCCGGTGCCGCTCAGAAGTCCGTGGGCAGTCCGCTCACCTCGGCGATGCCCCGGAGCTCTTCGGTCTGCCGGTGCCGTTCCTTGATGTAGTCGGCTATCTCGCCGAGGCGGGCCGGGTCGGACGCGGTGGTGGCGTCGGTGACGATCCTGACCGGGCCGCTCTCGTCGACGTCGAGTTCGACCACTTCGTTGTCCAGGCGGCCGGTGACGGCGGTGGCGATGACGAGGGCCACCTCGTCACGCACCTCTTGGGGCAGCTCGTCGCCGTCGCCGGAGTCGAGCGCGAAGTCGAGGCTGGACAGGCGTTCCTCGTCGATCGCCTCGAGGACCGGTTCCACCACGCGCATCAGGAGGCGGTAGTCCTCGGTGTCCATCCGGATGCGCAGGAGGTCCAGGTACATGTCCACGGGCCGGTCGTCGCCATGCGGAATCTCGGAATCGCTCATTGGCTCCGTGTTCCCCGCAGAACGCGCCTCAGACGCGTCGCCAGCGGGCCATGGCGAAGGAGAACACCCCGAACAGCACAAGACCTGCCGCGACGCAGACGAGCAGCCAGGGGCCGAGCGGGGTGTCGGCGAGGGTGCGCAGGGTGTCGTCCAGGCCCTTGGCCTTGTCGGGTTCGTAGTCGATCGCGGCGCGGACGGCGAAGACGCCGGCCACGGCGAACACCAGCCCGCGGGCGGCGCCGCCCGCCACGCCGGTGACGTCCACCAGCCGCCGGGTCCGGGGGCCCATCTGCCCGAGCCGGAGCTTGTCGTGGTACTTGCGCAGGACCGCCCGTACGCCGATCCACCCGCCCGCGACGACGATCGCGAGCCCCGCAGCGCCGACCAGCCACTGCCCGGCGGGTATCTCCAGTGACCCTGGCGGTGGCGTCCCTGGACTGCTGGTCGCTGGAGCCGCCGCCGCTCTGGTTGTGGCTCGCCGCGAACGACAGCACGGAGTAGGCGACGAAGACGTAGAACGCGAAGCGGACCGTCGCCATCAGCCGTTTGCGGGCGCTGCGGCCGTCCTTTCCGACGGAGCCGAAGAGCGCCTCGGACAGCCGCCACAGGGCCATGCCGGCGAGCCCGATGCCCAGCGCCCACAGCAGCACCGCGCCGAACGGCTTGTGTGCGAGTTCCGCCAGGGCTCCCCCGCGGTCGGCCTGCTCCTTCGTGTCCCCGAAGGCGATCTGCAGTGCCAGCGCGCCGACGAGCAGATAGATCACGCCCCGGGCGGCGAAACCCGCCCGTGCCGCCCCCTCGGTCACCGAACCCCGCGCCGATCCGCCGGGCCCGGAACCGACCGCTCTGTGCCATCGCACTCGTGTTCATGTCGACCTCCCGGCAGTGCGGATGCCCCGGGTCGGCGTGCACACACCCCCACGGCCTCGGACCAGGAGATCCGCTACCAGCCGCGTATCCGGGCGCCTCGGCGCCACCTCCGTGGCCGGTCAGGACCGCCGGAGCCGCGATCCCGCGGCCGGCGCTGCCGAGGGCGTGCAGGTACTCCAGCGCGTCCAGGACCACGGTGCCGTCGTGCCAGGCGAGCCAGCGGCCGGCCTGGCCGCCGATGGCGTCGAGGGCCTTGGTCTGGGTCGTCGGCAGGCTCTGGAGGGGCCGGTCCATGTGGGCCGAGACCATGCCGACGCACAGCCCGGTCGCGGTCGTCAGCGGGACGCTGTGGCAGGCCCTGCTGCCCGCCGCGAGGATGGCCCGCCGGGCCGGTTCGCTGAACACCGGGTCGCTCTCCACGTCCCGCACGGTGACCTGGGCGACCTCGCGGGCGGCCTGGGCGCAGGCGGTTCCGTCCTCGCCCACGTGGTCGAAGAAGTCGACGAAGTCAGCCGTGAGTCCGGTGTGCTCCTCGATGCGCAGGCCGCCCCGGGCCCGGTCGGCGAGCTGGACGTTGCCCATGTCGGTGCCGGTCACCGACAGGGTGCTGCTCAGCACGGCCTTCAGGACGGCACCGCGGCTGCCGGACCCGGACCGGTGGGCCGAGGTGAAGGTCAGAGCGGGCTCCGACAGCCGGACGCGGCGCGGGAACCACAGCGGCTCCCGCCCGTCGGGGCGCGGTGTGGTCACCAGTACCCCCACCAGCGTCCGAAGCTTGACGTTGTAGCGCTGGGACGCCCGCTGCATCAGCGCGAAGGCGCTCTCCCCGTCGGGCAGCCCGTACCGCTCCTGCAGCATGCCCTGGGCCTGGGAGATCAGCGGATGGACACGGGCCCGGGCACGCAGGTCGCGCAGCTTCGGCGCGCAGGCGCTCCAGCTCGTCGTCGTCGGCGGCCGCGGCCCGCCCCGCTGTGGACATGGGACTCCCGGCTCTCGGTGACGTGACATGAACGGGAACCCGGCCGCGGCTGGCGCCGTCGGCCGGGTCCTCTGTTCTGCCACGCCTTCCTGTCGGGTCACCGACACACGCGCATCAGGCGTTCTCCGTGACGGCAACGCGCTGCCCGGTGGCCGGGACAGTGGTCTCGCGGGCCGGTGCGGGTGCGGTCGCGAGCCACTCGTGAGCGGCTTCCAAGGCGCGCCTGACGTCCCGGGTGCCGGTGGACACGCACAACGTGTACGCCAGGTCGCGCGCCCGCGGACTCGGCTGTGCCGGTCCGCGTCCGGCCTCGGCGGCCGACAGTGCCTCGTACTCGTCGACGAGACGGCGCAGCATCAGCAGGATGGGGCCTCAGCATGTCGTTCGCTCCTCGCGGGTCGGGTGGTCAGGCCGTCGTGGAGGTGCCGCCACTGCCCCGGGTGCCCGTCCGCTGCCCCATGACCTCGTCGCGCACCCGGGCGCAGCTGCGGCTGATGAGGCGGGAGACGTGCATCTGGGAGATGCCAAGGTGGTCGGCGATGCGGCTTTGTGTCATGTCCTCGAAGAAACGCATGTAGAGGATGGCCCGTTCGCGCTCCGGCAGCCGGCGCAGGCCTTCCTTTGCGGACTCGCGGTCGACCACGATGTCGTAGGACGCGTCCGCCGCGCCGAGGGTGTCCGCGAGGCTGTAGCCGTCGTCGTCGGCCGAGAGCTCGGCGTCCAGCGACAGGGTGCTGAAGCTCTCCAAGGCCTCGAGCCCGGCACCGACCTCTTCCTCGGTCAGGCCGGTGTGGGCCGCGAGGTCCGCCACGGAGGGCTCGGGGCTGCCCGGGTTCTGGGTGAGTTCACGGCGTGCCACCCGCACCTTGTTGCGCAGTTCCTGCACGCGGCGGGGGACCCGCAGGGCCCACATGCGGTCCCGGAAGTGCCGCTTGACCTCGCCGGTGATGGTGGGGACGGCGTAGCTCTCGAAGGCACCCCGGCTCGGGTCGAACCGGTCGACGGCCTTGACCAGCCCCAGGGCCGCCACCTGCTTGAGGTCCTCGAGCGACTCGCCGCGGTCGCGGAAGCGGCCTGCGATGCGGTGGGCCATGGGCAGCCACAGCGCGACGAGCTCGTCGCGGACGGCTTCCCGCTCGGGGACCCTCCTCCAGTTCCGCCAGTCGAGCGAAGAGCTCCGCGGTGTCAGGGGCGTCGTCGTGCCGCCGCCGGGAGGTGGTGACCGTCGTTTCGGACGTGCCGGGACGGTTGGTGGGCGTATCGATGAGCATGCGGATTCGCTCCTGAAGACGGTGATTTCAGGGACTACCGCGGGAAGGTCGCAGCCCGGGTGACCTGGACGGCCTCCGGGGCAGTCATACCGCTCCCGCTGGCGCGCCTCCGGTCCGAAGCACGAGATTGCGACTGCCCTGCCCCCGGTGGAGCAAACTCCACTTTGCTGTGCAATCTGCCGGGGACCGGCGCACCCGCGTTCAGGAGAGGGGTACGACGGCGGTGATGCACTTGCCACCGGCGGGCAGGTCCGACACGCGGACGTCTCGGGAGAGCCTGCACACGATGGGCCAGCCGTGGCCACCGTGCCGCAACCGTCCGTGCGGATCGGTGGGCGGCGCGGTCACGGGCAGTTCGTCACTGTGGTCGCTCACCGAGAGTCGCACGCCGGGGCCGTCGACGTCGACCCGGAAGTCGGTGACGCCGCCGCCGTGCAGGATCGCATTGGTCGTCAGCTCCGAGACGACGAGCAGCGCGTCGGACAGCGCGTCCGTGTCGCACAGGGTGTGAGTGGCGCGGCAGCGTTCGGCCACGGCTCGCTCCACGGCCCGGCGCGCCTCGGCGGGTTTGCACGGCCGGACCCGGTTCGCGCCGGGCGGCTCGAATACGGATTCGATCATGTGCTCGTCGCACATCCTGCAGCTCCCTGGTCGGTGGAGACGAAAGCCGGGTCCGGGCCGCGCTCCGTGGCCGCCCGCACGGGCACGCCCGGGGCTCACAAACCCGCCGCTTCCTACAACCTGCCGCGGCGTTCGGGACGCGCATCTGGCGAGCGCCGCGGCCTCTCCCTTCGGCTGACCTCTCCGCGCACCTGCAAACCTCCGCTTCGCCCCCTCCTGTCGAAAAGCGCCCGAACGGCCGCGCGTCGGTGCCATCTCCGCGCGTTGCGTGGGTACGCGGTGTGCATGACCGATGTGGTGGATTCGGACGAACTGTTGCGGCGCATCCAGCGCGCGAGGACCTGCGCGATGCAGGAGGAGCGGACGTGGCGGACCAGGAGCGAGGAGCTGGGCGCGACCGACCCGAAGGGGGCCCGGGACGCGACGGTTCGGCAGATGACCTACGAGGCGGTGCTCAGGGTGCTGGACGAGATAGTGACCCCGGGAAAGCACCCGCGCGGAGGGCTGACCAGGGGGGCCCGTTGCCCGGTGCCGGGCACCGGCGGCATTGCGAGGGCACCCGCCGGGAACCCTGTGCTGCATGACGGTCGACCACACCCGAGCACCGGTCCTGGAAGCCCTCGACGAGTACCGCCGCAAGGGGCATCTGTCGTTCACGCCGCCGGGGCACAAGCAGGCCCGCGGCGCCGATCCGGCGGTCAGGGAGGTCCTCGGTGACGCGGTGTTCCACGGCGACGTTCTGGCGTCGGGCGGCCTTGACGACCGGCTGACCCGGGGCAGGGTGCTGCAGCGGGCGCAGGAGCTGATGGCCGACGCGGTGCACGCCGAGCACACGTTCTTCAGCACATGCGGCAGCTCCCTGTCGGTGAAGGCGGCCATGCTGTCGGCCGCGGGGCCGCACGAGAAGCTGCTGATCGGACGCGACGCGCACAAGTCCGTGGTGTCGGGGCTGATCATCTCCGGTATCGAGCCGGTCTGGGTCGAGCCGCGCTGGGACTCCGAACGCAACCTCGCCCATCCCCCGTCCGCCGAGGACTTCGAGCGGGCCTTCGAGGCCCACCCGGACGCACGGGGTGCGCTGGTCACGAGCCCCACGCCCTACGGCGGCTGCGCGGACCTCCGTGCGATCGCCGAGGTGTGCCACCGGCGTACCCGGCCGCTGATCGTGGACGAGGCCTGGGGCGCGCATCTGCCGTTCCATCCCGATCTTCCGTCCTGGGCGATGGACGCGGGCGCGGACATCTGCGTGACGAGCATCCACAAGATGGGCAGCGGTCTGGAACAGGGCTCCGTCTTCCATCTGCAGGGTGACCTGGTTTCGCCGGCGCTGCTGGGGATGCGCGCGGATCTGCTGGGCACCACCAGCCCGTCGGTGCTGATCTTCGCGGGTCTGGACGGCTGGCGGCGGCAGATGGCGCTGCGCGGCAAGGAGCTGATGGGCGACGCCCTGGACCTCGCGGCCGAGGTCCGGGTCGGCCGTCGAGGAGATCGACGGGCTGCACGTCAACGACCGGCAGGACTTCTGCGGTCCGGGGCTGTCCGACGACTTCGACCCGCTGCCCGGCGTCATCGATCTCACCGGGCTCCGGATCACGGGCTTCCAGGCGGCGGACTGGCTGCGCGAGCACCGGCACATCGACGCGCATCTGGTGGACCACCGCCGCATCGGCGTACAGATCACCCATGGCGACGACCGGGAGACGACCGGGCAGTTGCTGGGGGCGCTGCGCGACCTCGCGCGGGCCGCGCGGGACCTGCCCCGGGCGCCGCGGGTGGCGGTGCCGTCGCCTGCGGAACTGCGGATGGAACAGGCGATGCTGCCCCGCGACGCGTTCTTCGGCCCGGCCGAGGACGCGCCGGTCGCCGAGGCGGCCGGGCGCGTCGCGGCGGAGATGATCACGCCGTATCCTCCCGGTATCCCGGCGGTCCTCCCGGGCGAGCGCCTCACCGAGCCGGTGCTGGCGTACCTGCGGACGGGGCTGGCAGCGGGGATGCACCTCCCCGACCCGACGGACCCGGAGCTGGAGACGGTCCGGGTCGTCGCCGGGAGCACGCGGTGACTCCGAAGTGAAACGGGTCACGCAACCCGGATTTGGGTTGTGATCACGCCCGGTGGATGGTTTACCGTTCATTCATACGTGATGGCGGAGTCGAACCCCTGGTCCTCCGCGCATCACCGCTAACGGCCCTGGCTGGTCTCCCCCGTCCAGCCAGGGCTTTTTCATGCCCGGAGAAAGTTGCGCACGCCGAGGTGCCCAAGACCCCGCCAGCGGCTGAAATGGGCGTAGGGAAAGCACCGGAAGTCGACCGCCCGGCGAGGAGCTCCGCGTCATGACCAAAGCGACCAAACTCCTGACCGCCCTGCCTCCGCCCCAGCGGCAGCGTCTGATGGCGCTGGCACGGGAGGTGTCCTTCCCCGAGGACACCCGGATCTTCGAGGCGGGCGCCGCGGCCGACCGCTTCTGGGTCATCCGCTCCGGCGCGGTCTCCCTGGACCAGCAGGTGAACTCCCTGCAGCGGGTGACCGTGGCCAGCCTCGGTGCGGGCGACCTGCTCGGCTGGTCCTGGCTGTTCCCGCCGCACACATGGGACTTCGGCGCGGAGGCCTTCAGTCCCGTACGGGCCTACGAGTTCGACGCGGCGGCCGTGCTGGAACTGTGCGAGGAGGATCCCCAGCTGGGGCTGCAGCTGGTGCGGTCGGTCGCCGAGGTGCTCGCGCACCGGCTGGAGATGACCCGGGGCAAGCTGATGGAGCAGTACACACTGCACCGGCGTGGAGCGCTGTGACAGCTCAGACGCGGTAGCGGCGCAGCGCCGGCACCGCGGCGGCCAGGACCAGCATCGCGGCGACGACCAGCAGCCCGCCGCCCGCGACGGCGGTGCGGGGGCCGAAGGCGGAGCCCGCCGTGCCGTGCAGCACATCGGCGAGGCGCGGGCCGCCCGCCACGACGACGGTGAAGACGCCCTGCATGCGCCCGCGCATCTCGTCGGTGGCTGCGGACAGCAGGATCGCCCCGCGGAAGACCATCGAGACCATGTCGGCCACCCCGGCGACGGCGAGGAAGGCCACCGCGACCCACAGATTGCCGCTCAGTCCGAAGCCCGCGATGGCCACACCCCACGCGACGACCGCCCCGATGACCATCCAGCCGTGCCGGCGCGCCCGGGAGAAGGTGCCGGAGAACAGGCCGCCGAGCACGGCGCCGATGGGGATCGCCGCGAACAGCAGGCCGAGCGCGAGCCCCTCGCCGTACGGCGCGTAGGTCTGCGCGGCGAGCTGCGGGAACAGGGCGCGTGGCATGCCGAGGACCATGGCGATGATGTCCGCGAGGAACGACAGCAACAGCACGGTGTGCCCGGAGATGTATCGGAAGCCGGCGGCGATCTCCCGCACGCCCGCACGGCGCGTTCCCGCGCCTGCCAGGGGCGGCAGCGACGGCAGCCGGTACACCGCCCACACCGTGACGCACAGGGCCAGGGCGTCGATGAGGTACAGCTCGGGCAGGCCGATCACGGGGATGAGGGCGCCTGCGAGCAGGGGGCCGGCGACCTGGCCGGTCTGCATCACGGTCGAGCCGAGGGCGCTGGCGGCGGGCAGTTCGTCCTCGGGGACCAGACGGGCGATGGAGGCGTTGCGGGCCGGTGCGTTCAGCCCCCAGAACGCCTGCTGTATCGCGAGCAGCAGCATGAGGGCCGCCACCGACTCCAGACCGGCGAAGGCCTGGAGCCAGAACAGCAGCGAAGTGACGGCGATGCCGCTGTTGGTGATCAGCAACAGCTTGCGCCGGTCCATGGTGTCGGCGATCGCCCCGCCCCACAGCGCGAACACGATCAGGGGCACGAGGCCCGCCAGGCTCGCCGCGCCCACCCACGCCGAGGAGCCGGTGATGTCGTAGATCTGCTTGGGCACGGCGACGGCGGTGAGCTGGCTGCCCACAGCCGTGACGATGGTCGAGCCCCACAGCCGCCGGTAGGCGGGGCGGCGCAGGGGGCGGGTGTCCATGGCCCAGCGCCGCCAGCCGCGGCGATGGGGTCTCTCCGGCGCCGGATCCCGCTCTTGCGACTTGCTCTCGCTCGTGTCCACTCGCCGCTTCCTGGATGCTCGCTACACCTATCCGGCCGGGGATCACTATCCCACCAGACGCCGTGCGATCCGGAGCCGAGGTCTCAGCTTCCGGCGATGAGTACGGCGCCGAGCACGATCATGGTGGCGGCGACCAGAGCGTCCATGACGCGCCAGGCGGCGGGCTTGGCGAGGTAGCGGCCGAGCATCCGGGCGCCGAAGCCCAGGGCGGTGAACCAGCACAGGCTGGCCAGCACGGCACCGAGGCCGAACGTCCAGCGCAGCGGGCCGTGGTCGGCGGCGACGGAGCCCAGCAGGAACACGGTGTCGAGGTAGACGTGCGGGTTGAGCCAGGTCATCGCCAGGCAGGTGAGCACGGCCCGGCGGCGCGATCCGGCCGCCTCCCCCTCCACCCGCAGCGCGCCGCCGCCCGGCCGGAACACCCGGCGGGCGGCCAGGGCGCCGTAGCACAGCAGGAACGCGCCGCCGATCCAGCCGACCGCCGTCAGCGCGCCCGGCCATGTCACGACCACCGCGCCGACCCCGCCGACCCCGAGCGTGATGAGGGCGGCGTCGGACAGGGCGCAGATGCCGACGACGGCGAGGACGGCGTCGCGGCGGATCCCCTGGCGCAGGACGAAGGCGTTCTGGGCGCCGATGGCGACGATCAGGGACAGTCCGGTGCCGAATCCCGCGGCTGCGGCGGTGAAGGTGCTGGTCATGAGCTCGACGCTACGGACGGACTCGCCACAGGTACAGCTAAAGATTCTTACGTATCATTAGCGCACATGATGACCTCCGTGATGGCGGACCTGCCGCTGGACCAGGTGCGGACCCTGCTCGCGGTCGTGGACGAGGGCACCTTCGACGCGGCGGCGGCCGCGCTGCACGTGACGCCGTCGGCGATCAGCCAGCGCGTGAAGGCGCTCGAGCAGCGCACGGGACGGGTCCTGCTGCTGCGCACCAAGCCGGTGCGGCCGACCGAGTCGGGCGAGGTGCTGGTGCGGCTGGCCCGCCAGGTGGCACGGCTGGAGCGCGACGCGTACGCGGAGCTCGGGCTGAGCGGTACGGGTGAGCCCACCCGGGTGTCGGTGGCGGTGAACGCGGACTCGCTGGCCACCTGGTTCCTCGGGGTGCTCACGCGCGTGCCGGAGGAGCTGAGGCTCTACTTCGAACTGCGCCGCGAGGACGAGGACCACACGGCGGCGCTGCTGCGGGAGGGAGTGGTGATGGCCGCGGTGACCTCGTCACCGGACGCCGTGCCGGGCTGCTCCGTGCGCTCCCTCGGGCGGATGCGCTACGTCCCGGTGGCCGCACCGGACTTCGCCGCACGCCACCTCGGCGGCGGTCCCCTGGAGAAGGTGCTTCTCGACGTGCCCGTCGTGGCCTTCGACCGGCGGGACGACTTCCAGGACGGTTTCGTGCGCCGGCTCACCCGGGGGCGGGGCGGCGCGAGCGCGCTGCGGCACTACGTGCCGACCTCGGAGGGATTCGTCGAGGCCGTGGCCGCCGGACTGGGCTGGGGCCTGGTGCCCGAGGCCCAGGCGGACCCCCTGTTGCGCACCGGCCGGTTCGTCGGGCTCGCCCCGGGCCGGACGGTCGACGTGCCCCTGTACTGGCAGCAGTGGAAGCTCGACTCGCCGGCACTGGCGCAGGTGGCGGAGACGGTGACGGCGACCGCAGCGCAAGCGCTGCGGAACTGAGGAGCTCTTCGGACAGCACAGTGCCGCTCTCGGTGGGCCTGCGCCGACGGCGTTTCTCCTCGGGCACCACGGGCTTCGGCACGACGGCTCCCTCCTGCCAACGCCATTGACCTTAAGACGGAGGGCGGCGTTGTATCTCCCCGAGGGCGCGCCACGTTCTTCGCAAAACTGACCGTCGACGGCTATGACTTCGCGCCCTCGTTCAGCATCTGGACCACCATCGAGGAATGCCTCAACCCACCGGTCGTCCACGAGAGCGACCGAGGCTGGTTCACCACCGAACCCTTCAGCGAGCCCGAGGTCTTCGACTTCCCCGAGGGCATCGGCCCGGTCGAGTGCGTCAACGTGGAACACGAGGAGGTGCTGCTGGTCCCGCGCTGGGTCGACGCACGCCGGGTCACCTTCAAGTACGGCCTGGGCCAGGAGTTCGTCGAGACGCTCAAGACGCTGCGCCTGCTGGGCCTGGACCGCACCGACCCTGTGACGGTGCCGGGGCCGGACGGTCCGGTGGCGGTCTCGCCCCGGGACGTGGTCGCCGCCTGTCTGCCCGACCCGGCGACCCTGGGCGAGCGGAGGCACGGCAAGACTGTGCGGGCACGTGGGTGCGGGGCGTCAAGGACGGGAAGCCGCGCGAGGTGTACCTGCACCACGTGGTCGACAACCAGTGGTCCATGACGGAGTTCGGCAGCCAGGCCGTGGTGTGGCAGACCGCCGTCAACCCCGTCGTCGCGCTCGAACTCCTCGCCACGGGCGCCTGGTCCGGCACGGGCGTGCTCGGCCCGGAGGCGTTCCCGGCCCGCCCGTTCCTGGACCTGCTGACCGCCTACGGCTCGCCCTGGGGGATGCGCGAGCAGTGAGCGGTGAGCAGTCGTCCGGGGCGGCACTGTTTCACCAAGCATCGACAGGTGACCCGAAAAGGAGTAAGCATCCGAACGGGCACGTTTCTACTGTGATGCAGGTGACTTCGATGGACAACTGGCGAGACCACGCTGCCTGCCGGCACGAGGACCCCGAGCTCTTCTTCCCGATCGGCACCTCCGGCCCGGCTCTGCTGCAGACGGAGCAGGCCAAGACGGTGTGCCGGGGGTGCCCCGTACAGGAGCAGTGCCTGCAGTGGGCGCTGGACACGGGACAGGCCATCGGTGTGTGGGGCGCGACGAGCGAGACGGAACGGCGTGCGCTGAAGCGGCGCGCGGCAGCCCGGCGCCGCTCCGGCTGACGTACGTCCACCGGCCCTTCGGTGCGCCCGGGGTTACGCTCGCGGCAGACCCGTCCGTCGCAGAAGGGGCCGACCATGAGCGTGCGCGTCCGCCGTGTCTACGATCCGCCCGAGCCGGACGACGGGGTGCGCGTCCTGGTCGACCGGCTCTGGCCGCGCGGACTGGCGAAGGACGCGGCGCGGGTGGACGAATGGCCGAAGGCGATCACCCCGTCGACGGAGCTGCGCCGCTGGTACCACGCGGGCGAGGGCTCCTACGAGGAGTTCGCCGGGCGGTACGAGGCGGAGCTCGCAGGCGACGAGGCGGCCGAGTTCCTCGACCATGTACGGGACTTGGTCCGCAAGGGCGACGTGACGCTGCTGACGGCGTCCAAGACGCCGGAGCAGAGCCACGCCACGGTGCTGGCCCGCCTCCTGCAGGCGTGAGGAGACGGGCCGTCCCGTAGGGTCAGGCGGTCTGCTTCGCGGCCGCCCGGCCGGCCGCCCGCCCCGAGAAGAGGCAGCCGCCGAGGAAGGTGCCCTCGAGCGCGTTGTAGCCGTGGACACCGCCGCCGCCGAAGCCGGCGACCTCGCCGGCCGCGTACAGCCCCTCCACCGGCTTGCCGTCGGTCCCGAGGGCGCGGGAGTCGAGGTCGGTCTGGATGCCGCCGAGGGTCTTGCGGGTGAGGATGTGCAGCTTGACGCCGATCAGAGGGCCGGCCGCCGGGTCGAGGATGCGGTGCGGGGTGGCGACCCGGCCGAGGCGGTCGCCGATGTAACGGCGGGCGTTGCGGATGCCCTGCACCTGGGCGTCCTTGGCGTAGGGGTTGGCGATCTGGAGGTCGCGCGCCTCGATCTGGCGCTTGATCCCGGCCGCGTCGAGGAGCGGCTTGTCGGTGAGTTCGTTCATCTTCGCGACGAGTTGTTCGACGCTGGGCGCGGTCACGAAGTCGGCGCCCTTGCGCAGGAACGCGTCGACCGGTCCGGGTGCGCCCTTGCCGAGGATGCGTTCCTTGAGGAACCCGGCGCGGTCCTTGGCGGTGATGTCGGGGTTCTGCTCGGAGCCCGACAGCGCGAACTCCTTCTCGATGATCTTCTGGGTGAGGATGAACCACGAGTGGTCGTACCCGGCGATGTCCTCCGTGGTGCGCAGGTGCTTCAGGGTGCCGAGGGTGTCGTAGCCGGGCAGGCAGGGTCCGGGCAGGCGGCGGCCCAGGGCGTCGAACCACATGGAGGACGGGCCCGGCAGGATGCGGATGCCGTGGCCGGGCCAGATCGGGTCCCAGTTCTGCAGGCCCTCGGTGTAGTGCCACATGCGGTCGCGGTTGACCAGTCGTACGCCCGCCTCGGCGCTGATGTCGAGCATCCGCCCGTCGACGTAGGCCGGTACGCCGGTGACCATCTCCTGCGGCGGGGTGCCGAGGCGCTCGGGCCAGTAGCGGCGGACGATGTCGTGGTCGGCGCCGATGCCGCCGCTGGTGACGATGACGGCCTGGGCGGTGAGTTCGAACTCGCCGACCGGGTCGCGGTTGGAGGCGACCCCGCGGGCTGAGGTGTCCTCGGCCAGGACCGTGCCGCGCACGCCCCGGGTGGCGCCGTCCTCGACGACCAGTTCGTCGACGCGGTGGCGGTGGTGGAAGGTGAGCAGGCCGTCACGGGCGGCCTGCTTGGCGTACCGGACGAACGGTTCCACGACGCCGGTGCCGGTGCCCCAGGCGACGTGGAAGCGGGGCACGGTGTTGCCGTGCCCGTCTGCCGTGAGGTCGCCGCGCTCGGCCCAGCCGACGGTGGGCAGGAACGTGATGCCGTGCCCGTCCAGCCAGGACCGCTTCTCTCCCGCGGCGAACTCGACGTAGGCGCGCGCCCAGCGCACGGCCCAGGAGTCCTCGTCCTCCAGCCGGTCGAAGCCAGCGCTGCCCCGCCAGTCGCTCCAGGCGAGGTCGAAGGAGTCCTTGATGCCCAGGCGCCGTTGCTCCGGCGAGTCGACGAGGAACAGCCCGCCGAAGGACCAGAAGGCCTGTCCCCCGAGGTTGGCGGCGTTCTCCTGGTCCACGAGGGCGACCCTGCGGCCCGTACTGGTCAGTTCGTGAGCCGCGACCAGGCCGGCGAGGCCCGCTCCTACGACGATGACGTCGGCATCCATGGCGACCGTTCCCTTCCTCAGTTCTGCCTGTGATCGGGGGTGCCGCTGCCGTCGGTCAGCAGGGCCGTGAGCAGTTGCTTCAGCCAGGCACGGGCGTGCTCCACGTCCCGGTCCAGCAGCAGTTGCGTGGTGACGCCGTCGTACGCCGCGACCACGGCGTGGGCGGCGCCGGCGGTGTCGCCCAGTACGGCGGGCAGTGCGGTGTGCCCGCGGGCCCGGCCGAGCCGGTCGGCGATCGCCTGCCGCAGGCGCGCGCGGTGTTCCAGCAGGCTCTCCGCCACCTCCGGGGCGCGTGCCGCGTGCACGAGGAAGTCCGTCTTCACCAGGAGCCAGTCCCGGTCGAGGAGCAGCACGTCGGTGACGCGGTCCACGGCGGCCGGCACGTCGAGGTCGGGTCCGTCGAGGGCGAGGGCCCCCGAGACCTGCTCCGCGATGAGGTCGGCCCGCTCGCGGTAGAGGGCGAAGAACAGCTCGTCGAGGCTGGAGAAGTTGGAGTAGAAGGCGCCTCTGCTGTAGCCGGCGGCCTCGCAGACCTCCTCGATGGAGACGCGCCCGAAGCCCTTGGCCGCGAACACGGAGAACGCCGCGTCCAGGAGGTTGGCCCGTGTGCGCACCCGGCGCCTGGTCACACGCCCGGTCGTTCCCTGAACGGCCATGTCCGGCCTCCTTTCGATACATGACTGTATTCGATACATCGGTGTATCGAAAGACCGATGTTTTCATGGAACATATTTTCGATTACAGGGTAGGGTGGGGGCATGCACCTCCAGGGCTCCCTCTTCGACCAGACCGACGAGCTGCGCCTCGGTCCTCTCGACGGGATCAGCCGTTCCCACCTCGGTTTCGGCGCCTGGCTGGACGTCCTGCCCGCATGGCTCAGCGGTGCCGACGACCTGTTCGAACAGCTGGCCGCCGACGTGCCGTGGCGGGCGGAGCGGCGCACGATGTACGACCACGTCGTCGAGGTCCCCCGGCTGCTCGCGTTCTACGGTGCGGACGATTCGCTGCCGCACCCGGTGCTGGCCGAGGCCCGGGACGCCCTCTGCGCCCACTACGCCGACGAACTGGGCGAGCCGTTCACCACGGCCGGGCTGTGCTACTACCGCGACGGCCGGGACAGTGTGGCCTGGCACGGCGACCGGATCGGACGCGGTGCCCGCGAGGACACGATGGTCGCCATCCTGTCGGTGGGAGCGCCCCGGGATCTGCTGCTGCGCCCGATGCGGGGCGGTCGCGACACCGTGCGCCGCCCACTGGGCCACGGCGACCTCGTCGTGATGGGCGGATCCTGCCAGCGCACCTGGGAGCACTCCGTCCCCAAGAGCGCGCGTGCGACGGGGCCGCGCATCAGCATCCAGTTCCGCCCGCACGGTGTGCACTGAGGCGGCCCGAACGGCCGTGCCGCCCGGGTCCGTTGCGGCGGACCCGGCGATTCCGCCTGCCGCGGGATCTGCTTTCCTTCTCTAGACGGGCTGGGACCACACAACGCGGGGCGGTCATGCGGGCAGACGTACATCAAGTCGCGGACGGCACCTACCTGGTGCACGGCTCCAACACCAACTGGGTGATCCTCACGGAGGGGGACGCCGTCACGCTGGTCGACACCGGCTATCCCGGCGACCGGGAGCAGGTCCTCGCCTCGCTCGCGGAGGTGGGCGGTTCCCCGGAGGCGGTCGAGGCCGTGCTGATCACGCACGCGCACAACGACCACCTGGGTTCCGCCGAGTACCTGCGTGCCACGTACGGCACGCCCGTCTACCTGCACGAGGCCGAAGTGCCGCACGCGCGCCGGGAGTTCCTGCACCAGGTGTCCGTCGGGACGGTGCTGAAGAACGGCTGGCGGCCTGGTGTGCTGCCGTGGGTGGTGCACGCGCTGCGCTCCGGCGGCACGACGCACAACCCGGTCACGGCCCCCGAGCCGTTCCCGAAGGCGGGCGCTCTGGACCTGCCGGGCCGGCCCGTTCCGGTGCACACGCCGGGCCACACCGACGGGCACTGCGCTTACCACGTGCCGGGCACCGGCGTGCTCATCTCCGGCGACGCCCTGGTCAGCGGGCACCCCACCTCGCGGATCGAGGGGCCGCAACTGCTGCCGGACATGTTCCACCACGAGCGCCCGCGTGCCGTGGCCTCCCTGGACCTGCTCGCGGAGCTGGAGGGTGAGCTGCTGCTGCCCGGGCACGGGCCGGTCCACCGCGGGCCGGTGAAGGACGCCGCGCACCGCGCCCGGGAACGCGCCCTCTAAGGTGAGGTGACGATCGGCGGCGAGACAAGGACACCCGGCTCATGGCACTGCAGATCAGCGCGACGAACCCGGAGCATCCCGCGCTCTTGCTGGAGCTGCCGTGGGACGTGCCCCTGGAGGAGTGGCCGGAGGAGTACCTCGTGCCGCTGCCGCGCGGAATATCCCGCCACGTGGTGCGCTACTCCCGGGCCGGCGACGAGGTGATCGCCGTCAAGGAACTGGCCGCACGGCCCGCGCAGCGCGAGTACGACATGCTGCGCGACCTGGACCGGCTCGGCATCCCGTCGGTGGACCCGCTGGCCGTGGTCACCGGCCGCACCGACGCGGACGGCGCCCCGCTGGAGAGCGTCCTGGTCACCCGGCACCTGGGCGGCTCCATGCCGTATCGCTCGATGTTCGAGACGACCATGCGCCCGGCCACCATGCACCGGCTGATGGACGCGCTCGCCGTGCTGCTGGTCCGGCTGCACCTGGCCGGGTTCGCCTGGGGCGACTGCTCGCTGTCCAACACCCTCTTCCGGCGTGACGCGGGCGCCTACGCCGCCTATCTGGTGGACGCCGAGACCGGTGACATGCACCCGCAGCTCAGCGTCGGACAGCGTGAGTACGACCTGGACCTCGCCCGGGTGAACATCAGCGGGGAGCTGCTGGACCTGGAGGCGTCCGGGGCGCTGCACCCCTCCGTGGACCCCATCGAGTTCGGCATGGAGATCTGCGCCCGCTACCGCGGTCTGTGGGACGAGCTGACCCGTACCTCCGTCTATCCGGCCGGCAAGTACCAGTACATCGAGCGCCGGATCCGCCGCTTGAACGACCTCGGCTTCGACGTCGCCGAGATGCAGATCGAGCACGCCTCGAACGGTGACACGGTCAGCTTCGTGCCCAAGGTCGTCGACGCGGGTCACCACCAGCGGCAGCTGCTGCGGCTGACCGGCCTCGACACGGAGGAGAACCAGGCCCGGCGGCTGCTGAACGACCTGGAGAGCTGGATGGCGACCCAGGACGACTACGCCCCGGGCGACCCCCTGGGCGCCCGCCCGGAGGTACTCGCCCACCGCTGGGTGCGGGAGGTGTTCCGCCCGACCGTACGGGCCGTGCCGCCCGAGCTGCGCGGCGCCGTGGACCCGGCGGAGATCTACCACCAGCTCCTCGAACACCGCTGGTACATGTCCGAACGGGCCCAGCACGACATCGGCATCGGCACCGCGGTCGAGGACTACATCCAGAACATCCTGCCCAAGGCCCGCAAGACGCTGCAGCCCACGGCGGACTGAGCCACCACCTCCGTCACGCGTGCGGCACCACGGCCACCGGGCAGTCCGCGTGGTGCAGCACCCCGTGCGCCACCGAGCCGATCCGGGCGCCGACAGCCGTACGGTGCGCCCGGCGTCCGACGACCATCAGCTGGGCCGTCCCGGCCACCGACAGCAGCACCTGGCCGGCGCTGCCCATCTCCACGTGCTCCGTCACCGGCACGTCGGGGAAGCGTTCCCGCCACGGCCGGACCGCTGCGGCCAGAGCCTTCCTCTCGTACGGCTCCAGTCCCCCGGCCTGGTCGAGGAGCTTCAGCGAGCCCGGGCTGTAGGCGAACACGGGCGGCAGGGTCCAGGCCCGTACGACCCGCACGGTCGCCCCGCGCGCGGCCGCCGTCTCGAACGCGAACCGCAGCGCGTCGGCGCTGTCCTGCGGGTCGCCCTGCTGGCCCACGACGATCTCGCGCCCGGCGGCCTCGGCCGAGGGCTGGTCGCCGGCCCGGACGAGCACGACGGGCCGGGCGGCCCCGGCGATGACCTGCTGGCCGACCGAGCCGAGCAGGAAGCCGACGATCGGCCCGTGCCCGCGTGAGCCCAGCACCAGCAGCTCGGCGTCGGCAGCGGCGGCGACCAGGGTGTCGACGGCGGGCCCCTCCACGACATCGGTGGTCACGCCGAGGTCCGGGTGCCGTTCGGTGGCGGTCCGGACGGCCTCTGACACCGCGCTGTGCACCCACTCCGCCTGGCTGTCGGCGTCCCCGGTGATCCCCGACTCGATCACTTCCGGCGACTGGACCCGCCAGGCGTGCACCACCCTGAGCGCCAGCCCCCGCCGCACCGCCTCCCGGGCCGCCCAGGACAGAGCGGCGAGGCTCTCCCGCGATCCGTCGACTCCTGCGGTGATCGGGCGTGTCATCCGGCTGCCTCCCTGACAATCGCTCCTGCTTGATCCCCAGTCTTCACCACCCTGCCCGCGTGACTCCGGAGTGGGAGCAGGGCGCCGGAGCTGATCTCCGTATCGGAGCGCGGCGCGGCGATCGAACATACGATGGGCGAAGGTCGGCGCGGTGCCCCGGGACGCCGTGCCGTGAGTCGACCGCCCGGTGTGGGGGACGAATGGCACAGGCCGCCGACGCGGCGCGGACCGTCATCATGACCGTGGACGACGACCCGGGGGTCTCCCGGGCCGTGGCCCGGGATCTGCGGCGGCGGTACGGCGCGTCGTACCGGATCGTGCGCGCGGAGTCCGGCGAGTCGGCGCTCGACGCGCTGCGGGAGCTGAAGCTGCGCGGCGATCTCGTGGCCGTGATCCTGGCCGACTACCGGATGCCGCAGATGAACGGCATCGAATTCCTCGAACAGGCCCTGGACGTGTATCCGGGCGCGCGGCGCGTGCTGCTGACCGCGTACGCGGACACCAACGCGGCGATCGACGCGATCAACGTCGTCGACCTCGACCACTACCTCCTCAAGCCGTGGGACCCGCCCGAGGAGAAGCTCTACCCGGTCCTCGACGACCTGCTGCAGGCGTGGCGGACCAGCGACTTCCGGCCCGTGCCCAGCACCAAGGTCGTGGGGCACCGCTGGTCGTCGCGGTCGTCGGACATACGGGAGTTCCTGGCCCGCAACCAGGTGCCGTACCGCTGGTACTCCTCCGACGAACCGGAGGGGCGGCGGCTGCTGGCCGCGGCCGGCACGGACGGGATGCGGCTGCCGGTGGTGATCACGCCGGACGGCGACGCCCTGGTCGAACCGGAGGCCGTCGACCTGGCCGCCCGCGTCGGGCTGGCGACGGCCCCGACGGCCGACTTCTACGACCTGGTCGTGATCGGCGGCGGCCCGGCCGGGCTCGGCGCAGCCGTCTACGGTGCCTCCGAGGGGCTGCGGACCGTGCTGGTGGAGCGGTCGGCGACCGGCGGACAGGCCGGGCAGAGCTCGCGCATCGAGAACTACCTGGGCTTCCCCGACGGTGTGTCGGGGGCGCAGCTCACCGACCGGGCACGGCGGCAGGCGGCGAAGTTCGGCGCCGAGATCCTCACCGCGCGCGAGGTGACGGCGCTCGAGGTCAACGGCGCCGCCCGGGTCGTGCGGTTCTCCGACGGCTCGGCGGTCGCCGCGCACAGCGTGATCCTGGCGACCGGCGTGTCCTACCGGCAGCTGGCCGCGCCCGGCTGCGACGACCTGACCGGGTGCGGGGTGTTCTACGGGTCGGCCCTGACGGAGGCCCCCTCCTGCCAGGGGCAGGACGTGTACATCGTGGGCGGCGCCAACTCCGCCGGACAGGCGGCGATGTACCTGTCCCGGGGCGCCAAGTCGGTGACCCTGCTGGTGCGCGGCCCGTCGCTGTCGGCCTCGATGTCGCACTACCTCATCCAGCAGATAGACGAGGCGCCCAACATCCAGGTGCGCTCCCGCACGGTCGTCGAGGCCGCGCACGGCGACGGCCACCTGGAACGGCTGACCCTGCGGGACGTGGACAGCGGGCACACCGAACAGGTCGACGCGCAGTGGGTGTTCGTGTTCATCGGCGCGGCCCCGCTGACGGACTGGCTGGACGGCACGGTGCTGCGGGACGAGCGCGGGTTCATCCTCGCCGGACCCGACCTGACCCCCGACGGCCGCCCGCCGCGGGACTGGGAGCTGGACCGGCCGCCGTACCACCTGGAGACCAACGTGCCCGGCGTGTTCGTGGCGGGCGACGCCCGCGCCGAGTCCGCCAAGCGCGTCGCGTCCGCCGTCGGAGAGGGAGCCATGGCCGTGATGCTCGTCCACCGGTATCTGGAGCAGTCATGAGCGGGCAGCCGATGCCGTGCAACCCCCAGGAGGTCGGGGCGCTGTTCCTGTTCGAGAAGCTCACGCCCGAGCAGCTCGGCAGGCTGTGCGGCGAGGGACGGGTGGAGCGGTTCGAGCCCGGCCCCGTGTACACCGAGGGCGAACCCGCCACCTGCTTCTACGTGATGATCGAGGGCACCGTCGTGCTGTACCGCCGGGTCGGCGGGGACGACGTGGAGGTGACCCGGACCTCCCAGCGCGGGGTGTACGCGGGATCCATGCAGGCGTACCTGGGCGACCGGGTGCGGCAGGTATACAACAACTCCATGCGCGTCACCGAGCCGACGCGGTTCTTCGTGCTGCCAGCCGACACCTTCGCGGAGATCATGCAGGAGTGGTTCCCGATGGCGGTGCACCTGCTGGAGGGGCTGTTCTTCGGTTCGAAGAGCACCCAGCGGGCCATCGGGCAGCGCGAACGGCTGCTGGCGCTGGGCTCGTTGTCCGCGGGGCTCACGCACGAGCTCAACAACCCCGCCGCGGCGGCCGTACGGGCGACCGCGACCCTGCGGGAGCGGGTGCGCAAGATGCGGCACAAGCTGGCGATCATCGCGCAGGGTTCGTACTCCCCCGAGGTGATGGCGAACCTCATCGACATCCAGGAGCGCACCGCCGAGCGAGTCGCCAAGGCCCCCGCGCTGAGTCCGCTGGAGGCCTCCGACCGGGAGGACGCGCTCGCCGACTGGCTCGACGACCAGGGCATCCCCGACGGCTGGCGGATCGCGCCCACCTTCGTCCAGGCCGGGCTCGACGTGGACTGGCTGGAGCAGGTCGCGGCGGCGGTGGCCGAGGAGATCCTGCCGAGCGCGATCGGGTGGCTCAACTACACCGTCGAGACCGAGCTGCTGATGGACGAGATCAACGACTCGACCACACGCATCTCACATCTCGTCGACGCAGCCAAGCAGTACTCCCAGCTCGACCGCGCGCCCTTCCAGAACGCCGACGTGCACGAACTCCTCGACTCCACCCTGCTGATGCTGTCGGGCAAGATCGGCAAGCAGATCAAGGTGGTCAAGGAGTACGACCGGACGCTGCCGAGGATCCCGGCGTACCCGGCGGAGCTCAACCAGGTGTGGACGAACCTGATCGACAACGCGGTCTCGGCCATCAACAGCGCGGGCGGCGAAGGCACGTTGACCGTGCGGACGGCTCCGGACCACGACCGGCTGCTGGTGGAGTTCCGTGACACGGGCGTCGGTATCCCGGCTCAGGACCGGGGGCGGATCTTCGATCCCTTCTTCACGACGAAGCCGGTGGGTGAGGGGACCGGGCTCGGCCTCGACATCTCCTGGCGGATCGTGGTCAACAAGCACCACGGGAGCATTCAGGTGGAGTCGGAGCCGGGGGACACACGGTTCCAGGTGCTGCTTCCTCTTACATCGGTCGAGGAGGAGTCTTCATGAGCGACGACAACGGAATCGACCCGGGCGTGCCGCCGAGCGGCAGCGGGTGCGCGGAGTGTGATGCGTCCGGTGGGTGGTGGTTCCATCTGCGGCGCTGTGCGCAGTGCGGCCATGTGGGGTGCTGTGACAGTTCGCCCGCGAAGCATGCGACGGGGCATTTTCGGGAGACCGGCCATCCCCTGGTGCAGAGCTTCGAACCCGGTGAGAACTGGTACTGGGACTACTCGGCGAATGAGTTGTACGAGGGCGGCCCCGAGTTGGCTCCGCCGGGGAGTCATCCCGCGGATCAGCCGACGCCGGGGCCTGCGGGGCGGGTGCCGGTGGATTGGGCGAAGGTGTTGCGGGCCTAGGAGCCCGGGACTGTCTGAGACACGGCGGCTGCGGGTTGTTCGCGGTTGTTCGCGCAGTTCCCCGCGCCCCTGACAAAAGAAGGTTGGTTCAGTGCCCCAGGGTTCATTCGTCACGCCGGTTGTGGGGCGGGAGTCCGAACTTGCCCGGCTGAGTGGTGTGCTGGAGCGTGCCCGCGGTGGGGAAGCTCGTGCGGTACTGGTCGCCGGAGACGCCGGAGTCGGTAAGACGCGGGTCCTGGAGGAGGTTTCCGGACAGGCCGCCGAAACCGGGATGACCGTTGTCACCGGGCATTGCGTGGATCTCGGGGACGTCGGCCTGCCGTACCTGCCGTTCACCGAGGTGCTGGGTGTGCTCGCGGGCGATGAGCGGTTCGCCGCCGCTCTGGCCGCGCACCCCGTGGTCGAGCGGTTGCTGGGGTCCGGCACCGGTGGTGTGCGGGATGTGGACGGGCGGTTGCGGCTGTTCGAGGGGATGGCGGGGCTGCTGGCCGATGTGGCGGATGTCGCTCCGTTGCTGCTCGTGCTGGAGGATCTGCACTGGGCCGACCAGTCGTCGCGGGATCTGCTGCGGTTCCTGCTCGGCCGGGGTGTCCTCCGGCACCGGCTCGCGGTGCTCGCCTCGTACCGGGCCGACGACCTGCACCGCCGGCATCCCCTGCGGCCGCTGCTGGCGGAGTTGATACGGCTGCCCACCGTGGAGCGGCTGGAGCTGCGGCCGCTGGGCGATATTGACGTGGCGCGACTGGTGCGTGCCCTGGAGCACCGGCCGCTGCCGGACGCCACGGTGCGGCGGATCGTGGAGCGGGCCGAGGGCAACGCCTTCTACGCGGAGGAGCTGCTCGCGGCCACCGACACGGAGTCCGGTGGAGTGCCCGGCGGACTCGCCGATGTGCTGCTGATCCGCTTCGAGCAGCTCTCCGACACCGCGCAGCAGGTGCTGCGGACCGCCGCCGTCGCCGGGCGCCGGGTGGAGCACGATGTGCTGCGGGAGGCGGTCGGGCTGCCCGAGGAGGAACTGGAGTCGGCGCTGCGCGAGGCTGTGGGGCGGCAGCTTCTCGTGGCCGGGGACGACGACACGTACTCCTTCCGGCACGCCCTCGCCCGCGAGGCCGTCTACGCCGACCTGCTCCCCGGGGAGCGGGCGAGGCTGCACGGCGCGTTCGCTCGGCTGCTCGCCGGGCGCGGCCGGACCGCCGAGAGCGCTGCCGAGCGCGCCCACCACTACCGGGAGAGCCACGACCTCGCCGAGGCGCTGGCCGCCTCCCTGGAGGCCGCGGACCACGCCCAGCGGGTCGGTGCGCCCGCCGAGGAGCAGCGGCATCTCGAAGCGGCCCTCGACCTGTGGCCGGCGGTGGGTCCCGAGGCCCGGCCCTCGGGCGGGGGCGTCGACCGGGTGACGCTGACCCTGCGCGCCTCGGCGGCTGCCGCGCACGCCGGAGAGCTGCACCGCGCGGTCGCCCTCAGCCGGTCCGCGCTGGCCGAACTCGATCAGGACACCGGCTCCGAGCTCGCCGCCCGGGTCCGCTACACCCTCGCCGGGAACCTGCTGAGCGTGGACAGTCTGACGGCGGCGTTCGCCTACAGCAGCGAGGCCCTGGGGATGATTCCCGAGGATCCTCCGTCGCGTACGTGGGTGTGGGCTGCGGCCACCCATGTCCTGGCCGCACGCCACGTCGGGGAGAACGAGACCGCGCTGCGGGTCGCCCGCCGGGCCCTGGGTGTGGCGGAGCAGCTGCGGGCGACCGACGCCCAGGCGGACCTGCTGATCTCACTGGCCGTTTTCGACGGGGTCGGGGCGGCGCGGCCCGCAGGGCCGTGAGCGGCTGCTGAAGGCGCGGGACCTGGCCCGGAGTTCGGGCAACGCGCCCGTGGAGCTGCGCGCCCTGTTCAACCTGGCCATGGGCTACTACGAGTCAGGTGCCCTGGCGGAGTGCGTGCCCTGGCTGACGGAGGGCCTGGACCGCGCCCGGCGCGCCGGGCTGCTGTCCTCGCCCTACCCGCTGGAGATGCGGTACCTGCGGCTGCTGGTGCTGCATGTGCTGGGCCGCTGGGACGAGTGCGTGCGCGGCGGCGGCGACCGACGCCGAGGTGCTGCCGACGGCCGGTGGCTACACGGTCGGTCCCGCGCTGTACGTGGCGCTGGCGCGCGGCGATCTCGCGGCCGCCGACCGGGCGCGTGCCCTGCTGGAGGGGCCCTTCGACTGGATGGCCACCCTGGTCGCGGGCATCGTGCTCACCGATGCCGCGGCGCTGCGCCGCGATCCCGAGGACGCGGTGCGGTGGATGCGGTCCACGGTCACGGCCCTCGCCGACGAAGCGGTCCCCCGCCCTGGTGTCACGGTCCGGCTCGCCGCCCTGGCGTTGTCCGCGGTGGCCGACGCGGCGGCCGGGCTGCGGCTGACCGGCGACGAGGCGGGGGCCCGCCGCTGGACGGACACCGCGACCGAGCTGGTGGAACTGGCGCGGGCCACCGCCACCCACGGCGAGGGCGGCGCTCCTCAGGGTCCCGAGGGACAGGCATGGCTGGCCCGGGCAGAGGCGGAGTGGATCCGGGCCGTGTCGGGGCCGGACGCGGCGGCCTGGTCGGAGGCGGTGAAGGCGTTCGGCTACGGCGACGTCTACGAGCGGGCACGCTGCCGGCTGCGGTACGCCGAGGCCCTGGTGGCGGCCGGGCGCCGCGAGGAGGCGGTGGCGCAGGCCCGAGCGGTCCGGGAGACCGCCGACGACCTCGGCGCCGCGCCGCTGCGGGAACAGGTCGACGCCCTGGTGCGGCGCGGCCGGCTGTCGGACACACCGGGCACCGACGACCGGACCGGCATGCTCACCGCACGCGAGCAGGAGGTGCTGCGGCTGCTCGCCCTCGGCCGCAGCAACCGGCAGATCGGTGACGAGCTGTTCATCAGCGGCAAGACGGCGAGCGTCCATGTCTCCAACATCCTCGCCAAACTGGGCGCGTCGAGCCGTGGCGAGGCGGTGGCGATCGCCTACCGGGAGGGTCTGATCGCCCCGGAGCCGTCGGCGTCCGGCTGACCGGCTGCCGCGCGTCCTGGGCGGCGGGCCACCGCATTCACGTGCTTCAGACCTTGTCCGACACCCGGGCTATCGGCTCCCGCAGCCAAGGGTCTCGAGATCGACGGCGTCGGCCATCGCCTGCATCCCCTTGTCGTTGGGGTGCAGATGGTCGCCGCCGTCGAAGGCGGGGAGGATCCGCTCGGGGTCGTAGGAGCTGCGCAGGATGCGGTCGAAGTCGGTGACCGCATCGAATTCGCCGCTGTTGCGGATGAAGGCGTTGACCTTTTGGCGCACGGCTTCCCCGGCGGGGTCCCATTCGGGCCAGCCCTTGTAGGGGGCGATCGTGGCCGCGACGACGCACTTCCCCGCCGCGTGCGCCCGGTCGATCAGCGTGCGGTACCCGGCGATCAGCTCGGCGGCCGTGGCGCCCGGCTCCACCTTGATGTCGTTGACGCCCTGGAAGAGGAACACCGTGCGCACACCCGGCAGCGAGAGCGCGTCGCGCCGCAGGCGGTTCAGGGCGCTCTGCCCGGGGCCGCCGGTCAGGACCTTGTTGCCGGCGATCCCTTCGTTGGCGACCCCTTTGACGCTCGTCGTGGGGGACTTGGCCAGCCGGCGGGCGAGGTAGTCGGGCCAGCGCCGGTTGAGGTCGGTGGTGGAGTGCCAGCCGTCGGTGACCGAGTCGCCCAGGGCGGCCACGGCGCCCGCCGCGGACCGTGGCCGCACGGTGACGGCGTCGAGGTAGAACCAGGAGCCCGTCCGCTGCTTCCAGTGGGCCGCGCTTTCCTCCCCGGTGTGGTCTCCCTCGGTGGTGTACGAGGTCTGCATCGCCATCCAGTGCCCGGTGAGCGCGCCTTGCGCCCGGGCGACGTACAGGCTGACGACGAGCGCGCTCGCGGCGGGGACGTGGACGGGCAGCGGGTCGCTGTAGACGATGCCGCCGGCGGGGACGGTGACGGAGCGCGCGCCGTCGAAGGTCAGGCGTCTGTTGCTGCCGGGGACGAGCGCGGCTCCGTCACGTTGCAGGCCGGCGTGGACGTTGCCGAACGTCACCGGCCGCTCGCCGTAGGCGTTGGACAGCCGCACCCGCAGGCGGCTGCCGCCGACGCTGGTGTGTACCACCAGCCGGTAGCCACGGCCGTCGACCGCCTCGCCGATGCGGTCGGCCGAGGAGGCCCAGGTGACCACGCCGTCCCTGGCCTCCGCCGGGACGCCGGGAGGTTGCGTCGGCTCTTCCCCCTGAGGTGTCGCGCCGGCTCCGCAGCCCAGCACGAGACACGTGGAGAGGGCGGCCAGGGCGGTGCGACGGCGGGGGCGTGCGGTGCGGGGCATCGTCGGCGCTCCTTCGGCCGGTCTGCGGGCGGTTTCATGGGGGGGAGGTCTCGTAGGGTCACGGAGCCGCCGGGCGCGAGTCGGACGCTCCGTGTCGTCCCGGCGTACGACACGGTAGTGGTGCGGCCTCCGACGCTGTGCAAGCGGCATGGTCGGGCCTGCCGTGCCGCCGGCGCAGGGCCTGGTTCGTGTCCATGCGGGTGCCTACGACTTCGCCGGTGGAGGAAAAAGCCTTGTGGGCAGTGGCGCCGCCGCCGTTCGCTGAGATCTCGACCGGGCGGGGATCGCCGCTGACGTAGGCGACCGTGACCTGGTAGGTCCCGGGGCGGTGCGTGGCGGTGCCGTGCGCTCCGACGGTGGGAACCCCGGCGTCCCCATGGCCGTTGTCCGGGCATCCGCAACCCCATGGGGAGGGCAGGCGGTGCGACGACAGCAGGACGGCGTGATGAGCGAGCTGGTCCCCGGTGGCAACCTGGCGGTGCCGGGCGGTGCGGTGACCGTGCGGGTACCCGGGCCGTTCGACCTGTCCGCGCTGGTCACGGACGACAGCGGAAGGGTCCGGGGCGACGGCGACTTCGTCTTCTACAACCAGCCGGCGGCGCCGGGAGCCATACTGCGGGGCGACACGCTCACCGTGGACCCGGTGAGGTTGCGTACCGGCGCCACCCGGGTCACCGTCGCCGTCAGTCCCGCCGAGCCCGGAATCGCCCTCGGCCGGCTGCCCTCCCCCACGCTCCACATCACCGACGCCGGTGGCCGCCCGCTCGCCCGCTTCACCCCGCCACGCCCCCGGCAGGAGACGGTGCTGCTGTTCGCGGAGCTCTACCGGCGCGGTGACCGCTGGAAGCTGCGCGCCCTGGGCCAGGGGTACGCCGACGGACTCGCGGGCCTCGCCCGGGACTTCGGCGTCGACGTCGTGGACGACACACCCGCGTCCGGGCCTGGCTCGGGGGCCGGTGCGCCGGGTGCGCCGGGTGCGCGACCGGGTCCGCTCGGCGGCGGGACACGCCGAGCGGACCTCGCACCCACGGCCGGGCCGACGGAGGACTCGGCCGCCCGGCACCGGCCCGCGACCGGAACGGCTGACGGCGTCGACCACTCCCCCGGCGCTCCGGCCCTCGAGCCCTCGGCCCCCGATCCCGACGGCTTTGCCGCCCTGGTCAACTCCGCCCGGACCGAGGCCGGTTCACCGCCGGTATCCCTTGACACCCGCCTGGTGTCCGCGGCCCGGGAGCACGCCGCCGCCATGGCCACGTCGGGACGCCTCGGCGTCGAGAGCCGGGACGGCGTCTCCGTCTACCAGCGCGTCACCGGCGCCGGGTACGCGTACCTCACCATCGGCGAGCATCTCGTGTCCGGCCCGCGCACACCCGCCGAGTTCGTCGCGTACTGCCTGCGCACCGACGCTCCCCGCCGCACCCTGCACGACCCGGCGTTCACCCACACGGGACTGGCCTACGTCCACGACGGACCGTCCGGTGACACCTTCTGGACCGCGCTGTGGGGCAGGCCGTTCACGCCGGGCGGGCTGGTGGGCACGGCAGCGGCCGTCACCGACCTCACCAACCGGGAGCGCGCGCGGGCCGGGCTCCCGCCCCTGGCCGTCGACCCTCTGCTCACCACCGCCGCGCAGGCGCACAGCGCCGACATGGTGGCGCGCGCCTTCTACTCGCACACCGCGCCCGACGGCAGCCGGCCCTGGGACCGGGCCGCCGCAGCGGGGTCCACCCGGCTCTCCATCGGCGAGAACATAGCCTGCGGCCAGCGCTCCCCCGCCGAAGTCGTGGAGGGCTGGATGAACAGCCCGGCCCACCGGGCCAACATCCTCAAGCCCGGCTTCACCCACATCGGCATCGGCTTCGCCGGCGGCGGCCGGGCGGGCATGTACTGGACGCAGCTCTTCGGCGCCTGACACCGCACCACCGCACTCCGGACCATCACTTCTGCGCGATCTTGGCGGAGGGAGACGCTCCGGGCGAGGATGCCCGTATGAAGGGTGACCTCTTTTCCAGCGAGCACATGGCGCAGCCGGCCGTCGCGGCGGGCATGACGGTCGAAAACGCCAAGTGCGTCCGGTACACGGTGAACGGCGAAATGCTCTCCCGGCAGGGCGCGATGATCGCCTACCGCGGCAACCTCCAGTTCGAACGCAAGGGCCAGGGCGTGGGCGGCATGCTCAAGCGCGCGGTCACCGGGGAGGGGCTGCCGTTGATGGCGGTGCGCGGGCAGGGCGAGGCCTGGTTCGCCCACGAGGCGCAGAACTGCTTCATCGTCGACGTCGAACCCGGCGACGAGTTCACCGTCAACGGCCGCAACGTCCTGTGCTTCGATGCCACGTTGTCGTATCGCATCGCGACTGTGAAGGGCGCCGGCATCACCGGCGGCGGCCTGTTCAACAGCGTCTTCACCGGGCACGGCAAACTGGGCCTGGTCTGCGAGGGCACCCCGCTCGTCATCCCGGTCTCCGCGCAGTACCCGGTGTACGTCGACACCGACGCGATCGTCGGCTGGACCGCGGGGCTGCAGACCTCGCTGCACCGCTCCCAGTCCATCGGGTCGATGCTGCGCGGCGGCTCCGGCGAGGCCGTGCAGCTGCTGCTGCAGGGCGAGGGATACGTCGTCGTACGGCCGAGCGAGGCGACTCCGCAGAAAGCCGGGCAGCACTAGGCGCTGAAGTCCCGTCAGGTGATCTGCGCCTCACAGGCAACCCGGTCCGTTCCCTCGACGTCTTGATCGGCAACAGGTGATGCCCTGGCCCTTGTCGGCCAGGGCCGGTTTCCACCCTTCTATACGCGGCATGTATACGCAGCATGTATACATGCTGCGTATATGGACCGAAAGGCATCGATGTACGGCAAGGCATTCGCCCCGGAGTACCAGGGCGCGCTCACCACTCTGTCCGTCAACTCCTCACTGACCGACGTACTGGCCGCCGGCACCGAGCAGTTGAGGGCGGCCGAGCGCGCCGGAAAGCCCGGGGAGGTGGCGCGTTCCGGACTCGCGGTGGCCGAGGCGCAGCGCCGGCTGGGCCGGGTCGCGGACGCGGACCGGGCGTGGAAGGCGAGTTACCGCGCCGCCCGCCAGGCCGATGACGTCGGGGCGATGGCCTGGGCGCTGTGGAGCGGTGGCACGCTGGCCCGGCAGCGCGGCGCGCTCCCGCTGGCCCGCCGGCTGCTCCAGCTCGCTGCCGACCTCGGCGAACGCGGTGGGGACATCGTCGTACGCGGCTACTCGCTGGCCGGGCCTGGCCGAGACCGGCCGCATCCAGGGCGACTACGAGGCCGTCGGCCGGCTGCACGAGCAGCTGCTCGCCGAGGCCCGGCGGCGCGGGGAGGCGCGGCACACGGTGTGGGCGCTGGAGGGCATCGCGCAGATGCACCGCAACACCGGGGACTACGACACGGCGTACGCCCTGTTCGAGGAGGCCGCCGAGATCGCCGCGCGCGCCGACGACCGGCGCGGCCACGCCTGGGCGCTGCGCGGTCTGGCCGACGTCGTGTCGGTGCGCGACGGGGACACCGAGCGGGCCCTGGAGCTGCTGAGCGAGGCGGAGACGACGTGCCGCGCGATGCGGCTGTCCAGCGCGCTGGCCTACAACCACAAGATGCGCGGCAACGTCCTGTACCGGGCGGGGCGTTATGCCGAGGCGCGCGCCCTGTACGAGCAGGCGCTCGCGGAGTTCCGCGAGATGAGCGAGCCGCGCGGGGAGGCCCTGTCGCGCCTCGGACTGGCCAAGTCCCTGGCCCGGCTGGGCCGCGACCGCGCCGAGACGGCGGCCGAACTGGCCGAGCTGGCCGGCATGCTGGAGCGCATCGGCCTGCAGCACGCCCGCGAGATGGTGGCCCGCGCCCATGAGGAGCTCGGCATACCGGACACCGGGCTCGCTCGCGCGAGGGCGACGGAGGTGGCACGATGACGGCGCTCCCCACGGCGCTGCAGGCCACACGGCAGGACACGGCGACAGCGTCCGACACGGCAGTACAGGCGACACGGCAGGGCACGGCGACGGCTTCCCCCCGCAGCGCATACGCGACCCGGCAGGACACCGCGACGCGCGGCGAGGCACAGGGGCCGGACGGCTCCGGCCGCCCGGGTGACGATCTCCAGGAACTCGTAGGGGGCTCCGGTCACTCGGGCGACGCTCACCAGGTCCTCGAACGCTGCCGCGCGCTGGTGCGGCCCGCCCTGGCCGAGGCCGTCGGGCGGCTGCATCCGTGGGTCGGCGAGATGGCCGCGTACTCCTTCGGCTGGTGCGAGGTGGGCGGCGCGCCGGCCGTCGCCTCCGGCGGCAAGGGCGTACGGCAGGCGCTGGCGGTGCTCGGCGCCGAGGCGGCCGGTGCGCCCGGGCGGGCCGGGGTGGCCGGGGCCGTCGCGGTGGAGCTGGTGCACGCCTTCTCCCTGCTGCACGACGACATCATGGACGGCGACGAGGACCGGCGAGGCCGCCCGACCGTGTGGAAGGCCTACGGCACAGGGCCCGCGGTACTCGCGGGCGACGCCCTGTTCGCGCTGGCCGTCGAGACGCTCGCCGCGCAGCCGGGCGGCGCCGGGGCGGTGCGGCGCTGTCCGTGGCGCTGGGCGACCTGGTGCGCGGGCAGGCGGACGACCTGCTGTTCGCCGACCGGCCCTGGACGGGGCCGGAGCGGGTGCGGCCGGACGAGTACCGGACGATGGCGGAGCACAAGACGGGCGCCCTGCTGGGCTGCGCGGCCGCGCTGGGCGCCGTGCTCGGCGGTGCGCCGCCCGCGACGGTCGCCGCACTCGACCGCGCGGGACGGCATCTCGGGCATCGCCTTCCAGATCGTCGACGACGTGCTGGGCATCTGGGGGGACCCCGAGGTCACCGGCAAGCCGGTCCACGGCGATCTGCGGGAGCGGAAGAAGACGTTTCCGGTGCTGGTCGCGCTCGGCTCCCCGAGCGGCGGCGGCTCGCCGCGCTCCTGGAGTCCGGCGACGAGCCGGCGCGGCGGCGGCGCTGATCGAGGAGGCGGGCGGCCGGTCGGCGGCCATGGCGGAGGCCCGGCGTCACATCGCCGCCGTCGAGACGGCTCTCGCCGGCGTGCCGTTGGAGGCGGGGGCCGCCGGCGAGCTGCGGTCGCTGCTCGACTTCCTGGTGCGGCGCGACTCTGAAGCACAGTTCACCGCGTGATGGCGGTGACCGTCGTGTCATCTTGGCGCCCTCAGCGAAACCGCGTTGACCTGGGCCGCCTTGCGCGTCAGGGTGCCATACGGCGCGACTCCGCGACCCCGCGCCGGAAGGATGGCTGCCTTGATCGGCATCTCGGAGATCGAAGCCGCGGCCGACGCGGATCGCCGGGCACGTCGTGCGCACCCCGACCGTGCCGAGCCCGGGCCTGTCGGCGCTGCTCGGCGCCCCGGTCACCGCGAAGCTCGAACTGCTGCAGCGCACCGGCTCGTTCAAGGCGCGCGGGGCGACGGCGAAGCTGCTGTCGCTGGGCGAGGCAGAACGGGCCGCGGGGGTGGTGGCGGTCAGCGGGGGCAACCACGGGATCGCCCTCGCGGTCATGGCCGCCGCCCTCGATGTGAAGGCCACGGTGGTGATGCCGCGGCTCGGCGCCCGCCCGTGCCGTGGAGATCGCGGAGGCCGCCGGCGCGTCGGTGCGGCTGACCGACGACATGGACGGCGCGTTCGCGCTCATGACGCGGCTTCAGCAGGAGGGGCTGACCCTGGTCCACCCCTTCGACGACCCGGTGGTGATCGCCGGCCAGGGCACGGTCGGGCTGGAGTTCGCCGACGACGCCGGTGAACTCACCGACGTGCTCGTCAGCATCGGGGGCGGCGGGCTGATCGCCGGCGTCGCGGCCGCGCTGCGGGCCCGCCGGCCCGGGGTGCGGGTGTGGGGCGTGGAGACCGAGGGCGCGCAGGCCATGTCCGAGGCGCTGGCGGCGGGCGGGCCGCTGCCGGTCGCGCTGTCGTCGATCGTCTCCACGCTCAGCGCGCCGTCCGTGTCGCAGCTGACGTACGACCATGTCTCCGCCCTGGTCACCGAGGTGCTCGTGGTGCCGGACCGGGAGGCCGTGCAGGGCTCGCTCGATCTGGCCGACCACGCCAAGGTGTGGGCCGAACCTGCCGCCGGCTGCCTGCTGCCCGCCGCCCGGCAGGTCCTGGAGCGGGTCGGCGACGGAGCCCGGCTCGGCCTGGTGGTGTGCGGGGGCAACGCGACGACGGGGGATATGATCGCTGGTCGCGATCGCTTCGGTCTGCGCTGAGGATCCGGCCGCTCCTCCGGGAATCCGGCGCCGAATTCATCGGAGGGGTGTCGAGTTCAGCCGTTGGACACCTTCGCATTTACCGTCGGTTACCAGCAGGCCAGCCGCGGAATTTACGAATCCGCGGCCGCCGGCGGTCGAATTCTCCGCGCGCCCGGCGGCCCGGGCGGCCGAGGTGAGCCGCGCCCGAGGCGCCGAAAGACCGTTTTCCTCGCACAGCTTGCTCGTGCCTCTTGAATAAAAGACAAGAGTGAACGCGGAGTTGCGATCCGTTTGAACGCGGACCGCCTCACTCTCCCGTACTTCTGGAAAAGGTGAGAGCCAGGTTTCCAGCGAGGGATGGCCATGGGCAGGGCGCACGTCTCCACACACCAGTTGGTCGCCGGCCGGTACCGGCTGCTCGAGATCATCCAGCGCGAGACCAACCGCATCTGCTGGTATGCCGAGGACACCGGCGCCGGCGACGTCTCGCGACCGTGCCTCGTCACCCAGGTCGGGCTTCCGGACGACCCGGCGCGGGGCCGAGCGCCGGGCCTCCGCCCGCCTGCTGCGCACGTCCGAGAACATGGCGCTGCTGTGCCCGGGCCGGATCGCCACGGTCGTCGACGCCGTCGAGGAGACCGGTGCCCTGTGGACCGTCAACGAGTGGATCGACGGCACCCCGCTGGGCGAACTCCTCTCGGAGCAGGGCACGTTCAACTATGTGCGGGCCGCGCGCATCGGCCTGGAACTGCTCGACGTGCTGGACGCCGCGCACGCCGAGGGCATCACGCACGGCGAGCTGAGCCCTGGCCAGGTGTTCGTGCGCGAGGACCACTCGGTCGTCGTCACCGGCTTCGGCCTGGCCGGCGCGACCCTCGCGCCCCGGCTCACGGCACCCGCGTACGCCTCGCCGGAACAGGCCCGCGACGAGCGCATCGGCCCCGCGGCCGACCTGTGGGCGCTGGGCGCGATCCTCTACACGATGGTCGAGGGACGCCCGCCGTTCCGTGACCGGGGCCGCCCGGAGAACACCCTGAAGGGCGTGGACCGGCTGCCGCTGCGCTCGCCGGTGCGGGCCGGGCCGCTCACCCAGGCCGTGCAGGGGCTGCTCCGCAAGGACTCACGGGAGCGGCTGACCCGCCCGGTGGTCCGTGAGGCGCTGACCCGCGCACTCAGCGAGGACCCGGAAGCCGCCCCGGCGGCGGTGCCGGCCCCGCGGCTGCGCGGCGGCGTACGCCGCCATGCTGCCGGGGAGCCCGGCATGGAGCAGACGGACCATGGTGGCGGGAACGGCTCTGGCCGTCGTCACCGTCGCGGTCGCGGTGCTCGCCGCGACCCAGGGGCTGCCCGGCGGGACACCGGCAGCGACGCGGCCGACGCGCCGGCCCGACCGCCGGCCTCCGCCGCCTCGCCGGGCGAGGGCGCCGGCGGCGGCCGACCCCGAGCCGTCCGGTACGCCCAGCCCGACCGGCTCCCCCACCCCTTCCCCCACCCCACGCCCGACCCCGTCGTCGACTCCCGAGCCCACGCCGTCCGCCCCGGCCACGGCCCTGCCGCCCGGCTTCCACGCGCTACCAGGCGCCGGAGGGCTTCTCCGTCGCGCTCCCCGAGGGCTGGACGCGGCTGGACACCGACCGCCAGGGTGATCTGGCGTACCGGGTCGTCTTCGGCGCCGACGGCGACGACCGCACGCTGGCCGTCACCTACAGCGACGCGTGGGCCCGGACCCCGTGGCCGTGTGGCGGGACGACGTCGAACCCGAACCTGAAGCAGCCGGACGACTACGAGCGGATCGGCGAGATCCGCGCGACGACGTACCAGGGACGCAAGCCGCCGACATGGAGTGGACGGCGGACGTCGACGGCACCCGCGTGCGCACCTTCGGCCGGGGTTTCCTGCTGGGCGACAACCGCGAGCTTCTCGCTGCGCTGGACGACCCCGGCAGCCGACTGGGACGACGCCGCCAACCAGGAGACGTTGCGCACCTTCCTCAAGACTTTCCGGCCGGCCTCAGACTGAGCCGCGCGGTGCGCGCTGGGACGTGAGCCGGTCACTGCCGAGTGGCTGTGTGCACCAGCGCGCGGTGAGCGTACGGTCCGCGAGGGAGCAGGTCAGCGCCAGGCGGTGCGGGGTCTCCAGGAACGCCACCTCCACGGCCAGAGTGCCGGAATCGGTCCAGCCGCCGCTCACCGCGGTCGGGAGCGGCTCCTGCGCCACCGTCCAGCTCTCCACCCCGATCCGCAGGTCCGAGCCGGCTCTCGCCCTCGGTGAGCGTGAGCGTCCAGCCGTCCGCATCCCGCACGAGCCCGGCCGACCGGGCCGGACCGGTCCTCCGCGGAGGGCGCTGAACTCGGCGGCGGCCCAGTCCCCGGCCCGTCCGGGCGGTGCGGGACTGCCCTGGGCGGGCGGCAGCGCGAGCCCGGCGAGGCGCTCCCGAAGGGCCGCGTCGGCGGACTCCCGGCCGGACAGCGGCTCAGGGCCGAAGGCGGGTAGCAGATGCTTCCAGACGAGGTTGAGGAACTCCTGCATCCGCTCGGTCGCCGCGGTCGTCGCGATCACCACGTCGTGCTCGGGCAGCACCAGGCAGAACTGGCCGTACGCGCCGTCGCCCCGGTAGCCGTGCCGGGACGTCCAGAACTGGTAGCCGTAGCCCCGGTCCCAGTCCTGCTGGTTCATGTCTCCCATGGCTCCGGCGGTCGGAATGTGAGGGTGCGCGGCCCGGGCCACCCACCCTTCGGGCAGCAGCCGCTTGCCCTCCCAGACCCCGTCGCGCAGGTACAGCTCGCCGAGCCGGGCGACGGCGTCGGTGGTGGCGTGCAGACCGCTGTAGCCGATCTCGCGGCCGGCGCGGTCCCGCTGCCAGAACACCTCGCCGATGCCCAGGGGATCCAGCAGCCGCGGGCGGCAGGTACTCGGTGAGCGACTGCCCGGTCACCCGCTGGACGATCGCGGCGAGCGTGTAGGTGGCGGGCTGGTTGTAGGCGAAGACGGTGCCGGGGTCGCGGTCCGGCGGCAACAGCAGGAACCCGCGCACGGGCTCCGCCCTGTCCAGCCGGTAGGCCTCGTCGACGGTCTCCCGCTCGTGGCCGCTCGTCATGGACGCCACATGCCGTACGAGCATGGCGCGGCTGCGCGGGTCGGTGATGTCGGCCTCGAACTCCGGGAAGTACGAGATCACGGGAGCGTCGAAGTCGAGCAGCCCCTCGGCCTCGGCCAGTGCGGCCGCGGTCCCGGTGAAGCTCTTGCTGAGCGAGTACAGCAGGTGAGGGCGGTCGCAGGCGTAGGGCGCCCACCAGCCGGAGGCGACAAGACGGCCGTGCCGCACGATCATCAGGCTGTGCGGCTCGATCCCGGGGGCGGCTTCGAGAGCGTCGAGGAAGGCGTGGACGCCGGACGCGTCGACGCCCTGGGCGGCGGGACTGCCGGGAGACAGCGGCGGAGGCACTCATGGAGGCATCCTGCCCTCGCCTGCGGACCTCGATCGAGCCGTTTTCACGCCCGCTCTCAGGGGACCCGACGGTTATGGTGCAAATCGGATACACGATGATGACCGAGCAAGCCGGTCCTCGAGAGCTCGTCGAGCATGTGGTGCGGGCCGAGGAGGCGGGCTTCGACTTCTCGGTGACCTCTGACCACTACTTCCCGTGGCTGCGCTCGCAGGGCCACTCGCCGTACGCGTGGGCCGTGCTCGGCGCGGCCGCCCAGGCCACGTCACGTATCCCGCTGATGACGTACGTGACATGCCCGACGTTCCGCTACCACCCGGCGGTGGTGGCGCAGAAGGCGGCGACGCTGCAGTTGCTGTCCGAGGGCCGGTTCCGGCTGGGACTCGGCTCCGGCGAGAACCTCAACGAGCACGTGGTGGGCGGCGGCTGGCCGTCCGTCGACGTACGGCACGAGATGTTCGAGGAGGCCGTGGAGATCATCCGGGCCCTCTTCAAGGGCGGCCACGTCAACCATCGCGGCACGCACTTCGACGTGGAGTCGGCCCGGCTGTGGGACCTGCCGGACGAGGCGCCGCCCATCGGCATCGCCGTCTCCGGGGAGCGGTCGTGCGAACTCGCGGGCCGGCTCGGCGACCTGGTGATCGCCACGGAACCCAAGGCGGGACTGCTGGAGGCGTTCGACCGGCACGGCGGCGAGGACAAGCCCCGCATCGGCCAGCTGCCGGTCTGCTATGACCCCGACCGGGACACGGCCGTCAAGCGCGCCCACTCCCAGTTCCGCTGGTTCGGCAGCGGCTGGAAGGTCAACTCGGAGCTGCCGCACCCGGATTCCTTCGAGGCGGCGACCCAGTTCGTCACGCCCGACGACGTGGCCGACGCCATCCCGTGCGGTGACGACCCGGACGCGTTCGTCGAGGCCGTCCGCCCTTACGCCGAGGCCGGTTTCACCGAGGTCGCCCTGGTCCAGATCGGTGGCCACTCGCAACCGGCGTACCTGGACTGGTCGGAGAAGACCCTGCTGCCCGCCCTGCGCGACGCGTTCGGCTGAGGTCCGCCCTCGCTACGAACTGCTCGACGAGGGACACCCTCCTCGTCGGGGGGCTTGCCTTCACCAGGGCGCTCATCCGCTGGGCCTCCTCGGTGGTCGGCAGGAACCCGACGAGGAGGAGGGGCAACAGCAGCCGACGGACGAGGACCTCGCTCTCCGAGGTGACCTGGGGCCGGCGCACGACCGAGACGTTGACCCGGACGGCGTGCTCGTTGCCCGGCGGTACACCGGGCCGGTCGGTCTCGATCGCCGCGTAGCGGAAGCCGTGCGCGAGGTCGCAGGCGTGGCAACCGGCGGGTCCGCTGCCGAGGCGATCGCCGCAGTCGGTACAGGCCAGGCGGTCGAGCGCGGCGTCCACCACCCGCCAGTCGTGACGGTCGGGTTCGGCTACGACCAGTTCGGCGAGAGCGGTCTCCTGCGCGCACCCGGTCACGTCCCAGTGACGCGAGAACGCGGCCCACTCCTCCTCGACGATGCCGTCCACGAGGTCACGGCAGACGGCACAGGCGGGGGCACCGCCGTACGCGTATCCACCGCATTCCGCGCAGTGACGCAGAGCCGCCCCGACCTCAGGTCGCACCATGGCCCGAGTCTCCCGCGCCGTGCGGGGCGAGGGGAAACGGTTTACGTCGGCCGGCCCGGGCCACGGGCCCGTATAGGCTGCTGGCCTGCACGTACTCCATTCAGCCCAACCCGTTCAGGAGAGTCGTCCGTGACCGTAGCCATCACCCCGCCCGAAAGCTCCCCGGCGCCCGTCTCCGACCTGGTCGCGCGGGACGCGCGGGAGTTCGGGGCCTACGCCCGGACCGGAGGGTGGGCCTTCGGGCTGAAGGTCGCGCGCAGCGTGCGGCCCGGCGGGCAGGGCGCGGACGAGACGCCGAAGGTGTCGGCGAAGGAGTTCGCGGAGCTCGCCGGGTGCTCCCCCGAGCGGGTCATGCGCTATTACAAGGCGTGGGACCGGGCGGCCGACGACGGCCTGGTCCCGCAGTTCGAGGCGCTGGCGCCGGGCCAGGAGGTGGAACTGCCGGACGCCGACGTGTGGCTGAGCTACTACGTCTCCCGCTCCGGCGCCGGCTCCGAGCGCGGCACCGCCATCGCCGAGGCCGCCGCGGCGGAGGGCATCCGGCCCACGAAGGCTCTGGAGGTCGCGGAGAACCCCACCGCCCTGCGTGCCGCCATCCTCGCCGACCCCTCCACCGCCCGCGCGGCCCGCCAGGCCCTGCTGGACCGGGTCCGGGAGGACCCCGACCTGCAGGCCGAGCTGGCCCGTGACGTCGTGCGCACCGATGAGCTGAAGAAGGCCGTCGCCGGCGAGAGCAGGGCGGCCGACCGCATCGGATACGTGCGCCAGATCGCCGAGTCGGGGCAGATCAAGACGCCCGCCGGGCAGACCCTCGACGCGCCCGCCGAGGTGCGTCAGGAGGCCGAGCGGCATCTGTCGCTCATCGACGAGCTGGACGAGGACGAGGACTCCGGCGAGTGGGCCACCGAGGCGTACGACACCATGAAGTCCCTGGTCGTCGAGGCCGTGGAGGCCGACCCGGGGCTGCGGGTGCAGGAACGGCGCACGAAGTTCTACAGCAGCCTGCAGAAGGCGACCAAGGTGTTCGAGGAACTGACCTTCGACGACACCCCGGAGTTCTACGAGGACGACATGGTGGAGCGCCTGGAGGAACTCCAGCGGGCCGTGGCCGTATGCATCGAGTCTCTGCGCGGTACCCGCGGGAATCACCCGGAGGGCTGAGCATCTTGTGCGTGTGAGGGGTACTAGAGGGCTCTACGTCGGTTCTTCCCGGAGGCCCTTTCGTGAACTCCTTCGTGCACAAGACCCTGGTGGTGCAGCTCCAGGCGGGTGACACGGACCGTTTCTCCGTGCTCGCCCACCTGAGCTACGACGCCGGGGACCCGTTCGCCGTCACCGTCGTGTTCAGTCACGACGGCCGCGTCCTCGCCCGGTGGCAGCTGGACCGCGAGATGCTCGCCGACGGTCTGCGGCGTCCGGTCGGGGTGGGGGACGTGCGGATGCGTCCCTCCTCGCGGGGCATGTGGCAGGAGCTGCGCCTGGAGTTCCTCGGTGACGCCCGCCCGGACGGCGGCCGCCATCACGCGGTGGTTTTCGCGTGGGCCCCGGCGTTCGCGGCGTTCCTGCGGGAGACCCACGAGGTGGTCCCGCCGGGCCGCGAGGAGGTCCATGTGGACGACTTCCTGGCGGGCGTCATCGCCGGGGGCTGATCCGCGGTACGGCCCCCGCCGTGGGGGCCGTACCTCCGTCACTTCGACGTGTGGCGGTACCGGGTCCACAGGGGCAGGACGAACCAGCACAGCAGGTACCAGCCGACCACTCCCGCGACCAGGTAGGGCACAAATCCGTCGTGCGTGGCCACGCGCAGGATCAGCAGCAGGGAGGCGGTCGTCGTGGCCAGCAGCAGCACGAGGCCGAGGAGCGTCAGCCGGGAGGCCAGCCGTACCGCCTGCGGCTTGACGCGCCGCCCGGAGACGAGGCGGTGCAGGGACACCGGACCTATGAGCGCCCCGGTCGCACACGCGCCGAGGACGACCGTGACGAGGTAGATCGTCTGGTCCGTGTCGGTCAGATCGTCGTACTTCTCGGTGAACACCACGGTGAGCAGAAATCCGAACAGGATCTGCACGCCCATCTGGGCCACGCGGACCTCCTGGATGAGCTCCTGCCACATCCGGTCCGCTCTCTCCTCCTCCGTCTCGTTGCGGCCCCGGCGCCTGGCCCCGCCCTCTGCCGTCTCCGACACTGTTCCTCCCGGTGTGAGACCTCAGGTGCTTCTCTCCCGCGAGTTCCCCGTAACCGGCCGTCGTCCCGGACCGTGCGGCGGTTTGAGCGATCAGGGGACGGATACACGGACGGCGCGAATGACACAGAGTCCTAGGAGGTCGTGGACGCATGTCCGGTACGCAGCTCACCGTGACGCTCAGCGGCGGTGGCGCGGACGACGCACGAGCGGTCGTCCGCGCCCTTGAAGGCACGTTCGGGGCGCCGGACGAGCTTCCCGCCGACGAGAACGCGACGGTGCACATGGCGACCTTCGGCGATACGGAGACAAGTCCCGCCGGGAGCGCCGGGGCGGGCGCCGAGCCCCTGTCCGCGCCGGTGACCGTCACCGTGCAGGGCACCCCGGAGGCGGTGCGGAGGGCGAGCGACACGCTCACCCGGGCCTTTACGGCCCGCGATGACGGTGTCGCCTCCGGCGACCAGGAGCAGGAGCGGCAGCTGCTCCTGGTGCCGTGAGGGGTGCCGTGAGCAAGGCCGCCTCTACCAGCGGGACTCGACCTGTTCCTTGATCCGCTGGTCGTAGAGGTCGCGGATCGCCGCCAGCGTCTCGCCGGACAGCTCCGGCAGGCGGGCGGCGGCCGCGTTGGCACGGGCCTGCTCGGGTGAGCGGGCGCCGGGGATCACGGTCGTCACGCCGGGCTGCTCGATGATCCAGCGCAGGGCCAGCTGGGCCGGGGTGTAGCCCTCGGGGGCGAGCGCGGCGAACTCGGCGGCCGCCTCGACACCGGTGGCGTAGTCGACGCCGGAGAACGTCTCGCCCACGTCGAAGGCCTCACCGCGCCGGTTGTAGGTGCGGTGGTCGTTCTCGGGGAAGACCGTGTCCCGCGCGTACTTGCCCGTCAGCAGGCCGGAGGCCAGCGGGACGCGGGCGATGATGCCGACGCCCGCCTCCCGGGCGGCCGGGAGCACCTCACGCAGAGGCTTCATGCGGAACGGGTTGAGGATGATCTGCACGCTCGCCACGTTCGGCCGGGCGATCGCGGTCAGCGCCTCCTCGCAGGTCTCGACGCTGACGCCGTACGCGGCGATGCGCTCCTCCTCGACCAGGGTGTCGAGGGCGTCGAACACCTCGTCCGTGGAGTAGACGGGCGTGGGCGGGCAGTGCAGCTGCACCAGGTCGACACGGTCGACGCCGAGGTTGCGCCGGGAGCGGTCGTTCCAGGCGCGGAAGTTGTCGAGCACGAAGTTCTCGGGGATCTGGTCGACCCGGCGGCCCATCTTCGTGGCGACCAGGACATGCAGGTCCGGCCTGCCGCTGAGAAACGTCGAGATGGTCTGCTCGCTGCGGCCGTCGCCGTACGCGTCGGCGGTGTCGAAGAAGGTCACCCCGGACTCGGCCGCCGTCTCCAGTACCGCCAGGGCTTCCTTGTCATCGACCTCCCCCCAGTCGGCGCCCAGCTGCCATGTACCCAGGCCGACGACGGAAGCGTGCTGACCCGACCTGTCGAATGTGCGCTCGTCCATGGGCGCCAGTCTGTCATCCGTCACAGCTCTGCTCGGAACGTATTGCTCCGGCCTGCGAACCCCACCCGATTCGCTCACACGAGTGAATAGATGCGACAGGAACACGTCACGTGTCAACCGGGCCCCTAGCGTGGCCCCACGTGGCAACCAGTTCAGTGAGCAACTTCCCTTCGCAGGAACCGCATTGGACGCGCCGGGGTTTCCTCCTCACCGCGGCCGCCCTGGCCGCCGTGGCGGGTCTGCCGGCGGATCCGGCGGCCGCTGCCGAGGAGCTGCCGGACTTTGAGGCGGACGTCGCGCTGTACCGCTCGGCGTACCGGAACTGGGTCGGCGAGATCACCGCCGACGGCCTGTGCGCCTGAGGGCCCGGAGCAGGTGGCCGATGTCGTCAACTGGGCGTGGCGGCACGGATGGCGGGTGCGCGCCCGGGGTGCCTCGCACGGCTGGTCGCCCCTGACGGTGACGGAAGGTGGTGGCCGTATGACGTCGGAGGCGGCCTGGTATCTGGCGCCGGTGCTGGGCACCGCGCAGTACGACGCGGCCGCGCTCGGCCTCGTGACGACGCTGTCCGCCGACCTCTGGGGACCGTCCAAGAACACGCTGCCGTATCTGAAGCCGACCACCCTGCGGGTCCACGCCAGCGGCTACGCGGTCCTCACGCCGAGGGACCGGGTGCAGCGGGTCGTCTCCGAGTTCGCCGCCTTCTACCGGGAGCGGCTGGCGGCGTACGCCGCCCGGGGCAGCTTCCCGGTCAACGGCTCGGTCGAGATCCGGGTGACCGGCCTGGACGAGGCGGGCGACACCGAGGTGGCCGGGGCCCGCCCGCCCCTGCTGTCCGCGCTCCGGCCGCGCGAGGACCACCCCGAGTGAGGCACGGCCGTGTGGCTGGACATCCTGACGCTGCCGGGCACACCGGACGCGGAGGCGTTCCTGCGCGAGATCGAGCGGTTCCTGCTGCGCGCCTTCGACGGCGGCTTCGCCCTCACCCGGGTGGAGCGGTCCAAGGGGTGGGCCTACACGGACGACGGGGTGTGGAGCGATCAGGGGTGCTGGGCTCGGTGGTACCGGCCGCGGTCGGTCCGGCCGAGTGGGCCGAGGCGGACGCGGTGCTGGCCCGGCTCGACCCGCACCGCGTCTACGGCAACGCCTTCCTGGACCGGCTGTTCGGCCAGGACCCTATGACGTGAGGTGCGCCTGCACCGCGGGGGCGTAGCGGCCCACCAGGGCGTCCACGGTGGTGGTCCGCACCTCGGTGCCGCGGGCGATGCCGTACATCACGCCCAGGCCGAGCAGGGTGGCGACGGCCAGTTCGGCGCGCAGGCCTGCGTCCGGGCCGGTGAGACGGTCGGTGAGGCGGTCGGTCACCTGGGTGCGGAAGTTGGCACGCAGGATGTCCCCCTGCTCGCCGTGCAGGGGCGCGAACACGATTCGCAGCAGCGGGTCGGCGCCCTGCTCGGACTGGCTGACCAGGACGTGCCGGACCATGTGCGCTCCGAGTTCCTCGAGCGGCGCGGCCAGCAGGGCGGCGGCGTCGGACTCGAAGGACATGACCCGGGCGAACAGCGCGTCCTTGTTGCCGAAGTACTTGAGGATGAGCGGCGGACTCACGCCGGCGCGTTCGGCGACAGCCTTGAGCGTGATGTCGGCGTGCGCGTGCCGGGCCAGCAGATACCGGGCCGCCTTGAGGATGGCCGCCTTGGTCTCCTCGGCGTCCCTGCGTGCCGATGTGGGCGTGACGGGTGAAGTGCTCACGGCACTCATGCTCCCTCCATCGCCTGGTCGCGTGCGCCCCGGGTACGGTTCCCGGCCGGCTCGGGGGCGTCCGGCCCGTCGGGCTCGGCGTCGCCGGGTATGCACAGCGCCGCCGCGACGGCCACGAGGGCGACCGCACCGGCCATCGCGAACGCCAGCAGATACCCGTGCAGGGTGGGCACCGGCGCCCCGCCGACCAGGCTGGTGTGGTGCACCAGGACGGCGGCCACGGCGGCGCTGGAGCCGGCCTGGCCGATCGTCCGCATCAGGACGTTGACGCCGTTGGCGGAGGCGGTCTGCTCGGCCGGCACGGCACGCAGGATGAGCGTGGGCAGCGCCGAGTAGGCCAGAGTGGTTCCGGTCGCGACGACCGTGGCCCCCACGATGATCATCCACAGATCGCGGCTGTCGGCGATCCGGACCGCGTACCCGGCGGCGATGACCGCCGCCCCCAGGGCGAGCGTGACGCGCGGGCCACGCGCGGCGGAGATCCGTGCGGAGACGGGTGACAGCAGCAGCATGACGACGCCGCCGGGCAGCAGACACAGGCCGGTGGCGACGATGGAAAGACCGAGCCCGTACCCGGTGGCCTCGGGCGCCTGCACCAGCTGGGCGGTGACCAGGGTGTTCGCGTAGAACGCGAACCCGGCGAGCAGTGCGGCCACATGGGACAGGCCGACCCCGGGCCGGATCACCAACCGCAGGTCCACCAGCGGCTGTTCGGTGCTCAGCTGCTGCCACCACCACAGGGCGAGCACGACGCCGGCGGCGAGGAACAGGCCCAGGACGCGCGGGCCGCCCCACCCCCACTGCCCGCCCTGGGACACCCCCAGCAGCAGACAGACCAGCCCGACGGCCAGTCCCAGCGCGCCCGGTACGTCGAACCGGCCCGGCTCGCGCACCGGCGACTCCCGCACCGCCCACCACACCAGCGTCACACCCGTGGCGCCGAGGGCGCTGGTCACCCAGAACATGGTGTGCCAGTTCGCGTACTGCACGATCACCGCGGCCAGCGGCAGGCCGAGCGCGGCGCCGATGCCGACGGTGGAGCTCATGAGCGCCACGGCCGATCCCCGGCGCTCCGGCGGCAGCTCGTCCCGCAGGATGCTGATGGACAGCGGGACGACCGCGGCGGCGGCTCCGGACAGGGTGCGGGCGGCGATGAGCACGCCGATGTCGGAGGTCAGGGCGCACAGGACCGAGCCCAGGGTCATCAGCCCGAGGGCCGCCATGAGCACCCGCCGCTTGCCGTACATGTCGCCGGCCCGTCCCAGGACCGGGGTGAGGACGGCCCCGGACAGCAGGGTGGCCGTGACCATCCAGGAGACCGTGCCCGCCGAGGCGCCGGTCAGCCGGGGCAGGTCGGGCAGCAGGGGAACGACCACGGTCTGCATGACGGCCATGAGGATGCCGCCGAACGCGAGCACCGGGACGGTGAGCCGGTTGCGCATCGCGGCGGTCCGGTTCATCGGCACTCCAGTGGGCAGCGCCTGGCGAGGCGGCGAGTGAATGGCAATTCACCATAGCCGGTGAATTGCCATTCACCCATGACGGAGGTCACGTCCGTCACGGGCTCCCGCCGGGGTACCGGACCGCTGAATCGCGCCATCTTCGCAGCGTGACACGCACCACGAGCGGCGGACCGCACGGGGAGAAACAGCCGTCACAGCACCCCTCGCGGACGGAATCTCCCCTTCCGGGCCCGCGCATCCACCCCTCGCGGCAAGATCATCTTCATTCAATCTTGCACGACATAGGACGAATTGCCCGGATCACAGCCAACCGGCTCGCGCGGATTTCTCCCGGTATCTGACGGGCCGGTAGGCATGCGGAGTCAACAGCCGAACCCACCCAGGAGGTCCGCATGCCGGAACTCAGCCGTCGCCGTGCGCTCACCGCCGCGGCCGTCCTCGCCGCGGCGGCCGGCGCCCTGCCGGCCGTCGCGCCTCGCCGCGGCCGCCGCCGGGCACCACGACTCGAACGGGACCTTCGACGAGGTCTACAAGGGCCGCCGAATACAGGGCCGGCCGGCCTCCGGGGCCGGTCATCACCACCACGGTGCGGGATACGCGGTGTTCGTCGACGGGGTGGAGCTGCACGTGATGCGCAACGCCGACGGCAGCTGGATCAGCGTCGTCAGCCACTACGACCCGGTGCCCACCCCGCGCGCCGCCGCCCGCGCCGCGGTGGACGAGCTGCAGGGCGCGCCGCTCCTGCCCTTCCCCGCCAACTGACCCGCACCGCAAGGCTCTGGAGCACGCCGCACCATGACCGTCCGCAAGAACCAGTCCGCCCTGACCGCCGACGAGAAGCGGCGTTTCGTCGCCGCCCTCGTGGAGCTGAAGCGCAGCGGCCGCTACGACGAGTTCGTCACGACGCACAACGCGTTCATCGTCTCCGACACCGACAACGGCGAGCGCGACGGCCACCGCTCACCGTCCTTCCTGCCCTGGCACCGAAGATTCCTCCTGGAGTTCGAGCGGCGCGCTGCAGTCGGTGGACGCCTCGGTGGCGCTGCCGTACTGGGACTGGACCGCCGACCGTTCGCTACGCGTCCTCGCTGTGGGCGCCCGACTTCCTCGGCGGCACCGGGCGCAGTCGGGACGGGCGGGTGATCGGACGGGCCGTTCGCCGCGTCGGCCGGCAACTGGCCGATCAACGTCCGGGTCGACGGCCGTACGTATCCTGCGCCGCTCCCTCGGTTCCGGGGTACGCGAGTTGCCGACGCGGGCCGAGGTGGAGTCGGTGCTCGCCATGCCGACGTACGACATGGCGCCCTGGAACAGCGCGCTCGGACGGTTTCCGCAACCACCTCGAAGGCTGGCGCGGCGTCAATCTGCACAACCGGGTCCACGTCTGGGTCGGCGGGCAGATGGCGACCGGCGTGTCGCCGAACGACCCGGTGTTCTGGCTGCACCACGCCTACATCGACAAGCTGTGGGCGGAGTGGCAGCGGCGGCACCCCGGCTCCGGCTATGTGCCGGCCGCCGGGCACGCCGAACGTGATCGACCTCAACGAGACGATGAGGCCGTGGAACGACATGCGCCCGGCGGACCTGCTGGACCACACCGCGCACTACACGTTCGACGCGGCCTGAGCTACGCCGGAACCGTCGGTCAGGCCGTCTGGGCCGTACGGCACTCCGGGTGGCCCCAGCCGCTGTGCGTTCTTGGCGATGGACTCGCCCGCCGCATAGCGCGCGGCCGCACAGGCAGCGGCCGGGGAACTTCGCCTTGATGGTGCGCGAGGAGGCTTCCGCCGCTCTTCGCGCGGGCGCCGCCGCCTTGCGGCGCGGGAGCGCGGGGCCTTGGCCGGGGTGTCCGGGGAGGGCGGCGGCTCCGGGGAGCCGAGGCCGCTGCCCGCGGGCTCCTGGACGGTGGCGGCCTGGCTGGCGGCACGGTCGGCGAAGTCGTTGAGCGGGTCGCCGTCGACCTGGTGGGCGGGGACGTAGCGGAACTCGACCGTGCGGCCGTCGAGGAGTTCGTCGATGCGTACGACGAGGTCCTGGTTGGCGACCGGCTTGCCGGCGGACGTCTTCCAGCCGTTGCGCTTCCAGCCGGGCAGCCAGGTGGTGACGGCCTTCATCGCGTACTGCGAGTCCATCCGGATCTCGAGCGGCACGCCGGGTCGGTCGCCGTCAGCAGGCGTTCCAGCGCGGTGAGTTCCGCGACGTTGTTGGTGGCCTTGCCGAGCGGCCCCGCCTCCCAGCGGACCGGGCGTCTCGGTAGCGTCGGCGACGACCCAGGCCCAGCCCGCGGGCCCGGGGTTTCCCTTCGAAGCCCCGTCGCACGCGGCCACAACACGTTCACGCATGTGCTCGATCATGCCATGGCCGCGCCGGGCAGCCCGGGCCGCGGAGGGTCGGGTGCCTAGGACACGTCGGTGAGCTTGCGGCATCTCGCCCTCGGTCGTCGTGGTGTCGATCACCGAGAAGTTCGCGCCCTGGGGGTCGCTGAGCGCGGCGAACCGGCCGAACGGGGTGGTCATCGGGCCGAACCGCAGGACGCCGCCGAGCTTGGTCGCCTTGGCCACGGCGTCGTCGCAGTCCGTCGACGGTGAAGTAGACGTTGATGTAGGGCGGCACCTCGGGCGGGAACTCGTCCGTCATCTTCATCCGGCCCAGGGCACGGTGCGCTCGCCGAGGGTCGTAGAGGCGGAAGTCCATCTGCGTCGTCTTCCATGTCCCGCTGCCGGTAGGAGAAGACGGCGGGGAAGAACGCGTCGGACTTCTCCGGCTCGCGGGTGAAGATCTCCGCCCAGCTGTAGGCACCGGGTTCGGCCGTCGCCTCGAAGCCCTCGTGGGTGCCCGCCTGCCAGACGCCGAAGACGACGCCGCTCGGGGTCGCGGGCCAGGCACATGGTGCCGAAGTCGCCGACCTGCATCGGCTCCATCAGCACCTCGCCGCCGTTGTCACGGATCCGGGCGGCGGTGGCGGCGGCGTCCAGGGACGCGAAGTACAGGCACCACTGCGACTGGCCCTCCTGGCCGGGCATGGGCGGGACGACGGCGGCGACCGCCTTGCCGTTCGCGTAGGCCTGGGTGTAGTTGCCGTACTCCGCCGACGCCTCGGCGAACGTCCAGCCGAGGACGTCGCCGTAGAAGCTCTTGGCCCCTTCGAGGTCACTGAACATCGCGTCGGCCCAGCAAGGGGTTCCTTCAGGTTGCACGGCCATGGCTGCGGCCCTCTCCGGGTGGGTGGATGGTCCGGTGGGTGGATGGTCCGATTCCTCACGCTAGTCACCCCTGGGTCGGCCCGCGCGCCGAAAGGGGCGGTTCCGGCCGCAGACGGGGCGGAGGGATCTCTCGCAACTGGTCGAGAACCCGGTGCCCGTGCCCGCGGGCGACGAGCTGCTGGTGCGTGTGCGCGCCTGCGGAGTGTGCCGGACCGATCCGCACGGCACCGAGGGCGACCTGCTCGCCCACCGGGTGGGCGTCACTCCCGGTCACGAGGTCGCCGGGGTGGTGGCCGGGGCGGGCACGGCGGGTGCGCGGCTGCTCGGTGGGCGGCCGGTTCGGGCTGGTCTGGCTGGTCTGGCCCCCGGCGTGGACGGGGGACTTCGCGAGGTTCCAGTTCGGCCGGGCCGTGGTGCTGCAGCATCCGGGCGCCGACCTGGACCGCCTCACCGTCGCCGGCGAACTGCTGCTGGCCGAGAACCTCGTCGACAGCTGCTACTGCTCGGACGACACCTACGGGCGGGCCTCCCGCGAGGTCTCCCTGATCAACGCCCACTACATCTGCGACATCCATCCCGCGGTCGGCGTACTTCCGGGCCATGGCCCGCAACCGGCTGGTCCCCGCCCATGCGCAGAACCTCACCGACGCGACCATCCCCTACTGGGAGCTGCGCAAGTGGGCCGACCATCTCGTCACGGGCATCGAGGACACGTTCCTGACCGCGTACAAGAACGGCAGCTTCCAGTACCTGCTGATCGTGGCGGACCTCGTCTGACCCTTCGTCAAGTCGTCGGCCATGAGCGTCCCGTGGCCGACGCGTGTCTTCCGCCCCGGGCCCGGCTGTGCTTGCCTGGGGAGCCTTTTCACCGGCCGGGGCGGGAGTTGCCGTATGCGCGGACCGTGGATCGTGGGTGTGTTGCTGGCAGTGCTGCTGCTCGGGGCGTGCGGGGATCCGTCGTCCGGACCTGACACGCCTCCCCCGTCCGCTCCGGACGTGTCCGCCACCACGCACCAGCGGGCCCCGGCCTCACCCAGTGCCCGAACCCCCGTCAAGACGCCCAGCGTGCTGTATCTCGGCGACTCGCTCGCCATGGAGAACCAGAAGGTCCTCGGCCAGGAACTGCGCCGGGACCTGCGCGCGAAGTACACGAGCGCCCCCTACTCGGGCACCACCCTGTGCGACTACCTGGAGGGCACGGCGGAGCGGTCGCTCGTACCGGCGCGGGACAAGGCGGCCGCCCTGGTGCGGTCGCTGCGGCCGGACTTCGTCGTGCTGCAGTTCTGGGGCAACGCCTGGGACTTCACATGGTGCATGGACAAGATCACGTACGACGGGTCGCGGGAGCGGTATTTCGAGCGGTACGAGGCAGACGCGCGCAGGCTCGTCGAGCAGATCGCGACGGCCGGCGGGGCTCACCGCCCCCGGATCGTGTGGGTGCTCCAGGGCCCGGACCCGATCACGCCCGACCGGGTGCGCCGCGTGAACGGGCTGTACGAGCGGCTGGCCGCCGCATCGGACGACGTCGTAGCCGACGCGGGAGCAACGGTGAGCCCCGGCTCGGACCGCTACGCGTGGACGCAGCACCTGCCGTGCACGGCCCACGAGCGAGCCCACCCCGACTACTGCACCCAGCCCGGCCGCGACCGGACGGCCCTGCACCGCGACGACGACTATCTGCACTTCTGCCTGGCGCCCACGACATCCACGCCGAAGCCGTGCCCGGTGCGTTCCCCCGGCATCCTGCGCATCGCCCGGGAGATCACCAAAACCATTCGACAGTCGGCGAGTTGACCGCTCGAATGGGCACCATGTGCGCTGTGCGAATGCATGAGGACGAGAGAGACATCGACGTCCCGCTGGTCGGCCGGCTGATCGCGGGACAGTTCCCGCGGTGGGCGGCGCTGCCCCTGCGGCGCCTGGAGTCCTCCGGGACCGAGAACGCCATGTTCCGCCTTGGCCGGGACAAGGTCGTCAGGCTCCCAAGGCATCCTCGCGCCGTCGACGCCATCGCCCACGAACAGCGCTGGCTGCCCCGGCTCGGCCCCGGGCTGCCCGCCGCCGCACCCGAACTCCTCGGGCGAGGCGAGCCCGGCGAGGGCTTTCCCTGGCCCTGGTCGGTGTACAGCTGGCTGGACGGCCGCAACCCGATCCCCGGCACGCTTGAGGAACCCGGACTGCTGGCCAAGGATCTGGGCGTCTACGTCGCGGCCTTGCGCCGGGTCGACCCGGCTTCGGGCCCGACCGGTTGCCGGGGAGTGCCTCTGGCGACCCGGGACCGCTTCATGCGTGAGGCGCTCGCCCAGGTGGCGGGGCGGATCGACACCGCGGCGGTGACGGACGCGTGGGCGCAGGCCGTGCGCCTCCCGGAGTACGCCGGGCCCCCGGTCTGGGCGCACGGCGACCTGATGGCCGGGAACCTGCTGGTCACCGGCGGACGACTGACCGCCGTGATCGACTTCGGCACGGTGGGGGTGGGAGATCCCGCCGTCGACCTCATCAGCGCCTGGTGCCTGCTGCCCGCCGGGGTCCGCGGCATCTTCCGCGAAGCGATGGGAGCCGACGATGCCGAGTGGGCACGCGGCCGGGGCTGGGCCCTGTCGATCGCGGTCATCGCGCTGCCGTACTACTGGGAGACCAACCCGCCGGTCGCGGAGAACTCCCGCCATGTGATCAGGGAGATCCTGGCCGAGACGGCGTAGGGGCAGGCACGGCCGCTCCTGCCCCTGACCGGGGTGTGTCACTCGCCCGCGTAGGCCTTGTCCAGGGCGGCGAGGTCGAACTTGCTCATCGCCATGAACGCCGTCGTCACGCGGGCCGCCTTCGCCGGGTCCGGGTCGGTGATCATCTCTTGGAGCCGGTCCGGGACGACCTGCCAGGACAGGCCGTACTTGTCCTTGAGCCAGCCGCACGGGCCGGGCTCGCCGCCGTTCTCGGTGAGCTTGGTCCAGTAGTAGTCGATCTCCTCCTGGTTCTCGCAGAAGATCATGAAGGAGACGGCCTCGGTGAACTTGAACTGGGGGCCGCCGTTGAGCGCGAGGAACTTGTGGCCGTTGGCCGTGAACTCGACGGTCATGACACTGCCGGCGGGCTGGGGTGCTCCCTCGGGGTAGCGGGCGACCTGGCCGATGCTGGAGTTCTTGAAGATCGAGACGTAGTGGTGGGCGGCCTCCTCGGCCTGGTCGTCGAACCAGAGGCACGTGGTGAAACGGTCGGTGGTCATGAGTCCTCCTGGGCGCGTGGAACGCTGTCACCACTGTCGACCGGCCCTCGCCCCGGAACTCATCGGTCGGGTGGCGGGCAAATTCAGGTGGCAGCTACACCGTTCGGAACTAGCATCGCGATCATGACGTCTACGCCCGCCGGCAGCGGCATCCGTCCCTTCCGCATCGACGTACCGCAGAGCGACCTCGACGACCTCCACGACCGCCTGGACCGGACCCGGTGGCCCGACGAGCTTCCCGGAGTGGGATGGACGTACGGCGTTCCGTCGGGTTACCTGCGTGAGCTGGTGCGGTACTGGCGGCACGAGTACGACTGGCAGGCGGCTCAGGCGCGGCTGAACGCGTGGCCGCAGTTCACCACGGAGATCGACGGCGCGCAGGTGCACTTCGCGCACATCCGCTCCCCCGAGCCCGACGCCACCCCGCTGATCGTCACGCACGGGTGGCCGGGGTCGATCGTCGAGTTCCTCGACATCGTCGGGCCGTTGACGGACCCGGCCGCCCACGGCGGCGATCCGGCCGACGCCTTCCACGTCGTGCTGCCGAGCATCCCCGGCTTCGGGTTCTCCGGGCCCACCCGGGAGACCGGCTGGGAGGCGCGCAGGATCGCCGACGCGTGGGTCGAACTGATGACGCGCCTCGGCTACGAGAGGTTCGGCGCCCAGGGCGGCGACTGGGGCGCGGGCATCTCCCGCGAACTGGGCCGCGCCCACCCCGACCGGGTCCTCGGCATCCACCTCAATCTGCTGCCCGGTGGTCAGGCAGGCCACCGAACCGACCGCCGAGGAGCTTCAGGCACTGAGTCCCGCGCAGCGGGAGCGCACGCTCATCTCGTGGCGCCGGTGGGAGGAGTGGTTCCGCGACGGCACGGGATACTTCCATGTGCAGTCCACCCGGCCGCAGACCCTGTCGTACGCGCTCTCGGACTCACCGGTGGGCCAACTCGCCTGGATCGTCGAGAAGTTCCAGGAGTGGACGGACTCCGAGGAGCTGCCCGAGGAGGCCGTCGACCGGGACCTGATGCTCACGAACGTGATGCTGTACTGGCTGACGGGCACGGCGGGTTCGTCCGCCCGGGTCTACTACGAGCGCGCCCACGCCCGGGGCGAGCGGATCGCCGCCCCGCACGAGCCCTCCACCGCGCCGACCGCGGTGGCGTCGTTCTTCGGCGACCCGCAGATCCCGCTGCGCCACAAGGCGGAGCGGACGGAGAACATCGTCCGCTGGACGGAGTTCGACCGGGGCGGGCACTTCGCGGCGATGGAGGAACCGGACCTGCTGGTGGACGACGTGCGGGCGTTCTTCCGGCAGCTGCGCGAGAAGGGCTGACGCCGGCGCTCTGCCCGTGGCGAATCTGCCGCGGGCAGAGAAACCGCATTCCGGCATCGTCCGCGGTCAAGAGTGGAGTCGACGGCATCCCCGCCACGACGAGGAGAACCGATGACACCACTCACCACGCTCGCTCCGCGGGCGGAGGAGGGCGACACCCCTCCCACCCGCTTCGACGACCAGCTCGCGTCCCAGCTGCTGGCGCAGCGCATCGTCCTGCTGGGCACCCAGGTCGACGAGGTCTCCGCGAACCGGGTCTGCGCCCAGCTGCTGATCCTGTCCGCGGAGGACCCTCGTACCGACATCGCCCTGTACATCAACAGCCCGGGCGGCTCGGTGCACGCGGGGCTCGCCATCTACGACACGATGCGGCTGATCCCGAACGACGTCTCGACGCTCGCCATGGGCTTCGCGGCCAGCATGGGCCAGTTCCTGCTCAGCGTCGGCGCCGAGGGCAAGCGGTACGCGCTGCCGAACGCGCGGATCATGATGCACCAGCCGTCGGCGGGCATCGGCGGCACCACCGCGGACATCGAGATCCAGGCGGAGAACCTGGAGTTCACGAAGAAGACCATCGAGCGGATCACCGCGGAGCACACCGGCCAGACCCCGGAGACCATCTCCCGGGACGGCGACCGCGACCGCTGGTTCACGGCCGAGGAGGCCAGGGAGTACGGCATGGTGGACCGGGTGGTGGAGTCCCTCACGGATGTCCGCCCGGCTTCCTCCCGGCAGCGGATGGGGCTGTGACATGGGGACCTACACGATTCCGAACGTCGTCGAGCGCACCCCGCAGGGCGAGCGGTCCTACGACGTGTTCAGCCGGCTGCTGTCCGAGCGGATCATCTTCCTCGGCACGGAGATCGACGACGGCGTCGCCAACGTCGTCATCGCGCAGCTTCTCCATCTGGAGTCGTCTTCGCCGGAGAGCGAGATCGCGATCTACATCAATTCGCCCGGCGGCTCGTTCACTTCGCTCATGGCGATCTACGACACCATGACGTTCGTGCAGGCGCCGATCTCCACGTTCTGCGTCGGGCAGGCGGCCTCCACGGCGGCCGTGCTGCTGGCGGGCGGGGATCCCGGGCGGCGGTTCGTGCTGGAGCACGCGCGCGTGCTGCTCGGCCAGCCGGCCGACCGGAGGGCAGCGCGGCATGGTCTCGGACCTGGCGCTCCAGGCCAAGGAGATGGTCAGGATCCGCTCCCAGGTCGAGGAGGTGCTGGCGCGGCACACCCACCACGACGTGGCGGCCCTGCGGGCCGACATGGACCGCGACAAGGTGTTCACCGCGCAGGAGGCGGTGGGCTACGGGCTGGCCGACGAGGTGCTCAGCCGGCGCCTCGTGAAGGTCTGAGGCGCCGACCGGGCAGGCTCAGGCAGCCATGCACAGTCCGTCGCGCGACGACGGGGACGCCCCGCGGCGGCTGCCTGCCGTGTACCGCGAGGTGACGCGGGTCAGTTCGCCCTGAGTCCTCGACAGCAGGTCGCCGAGGCTCAGTCCGAGGGCGTGGGCGGCGGCCGCGAGGACCTCCGAGGAGGCCTCCTTGCGGCCGCGCTCGACCTCCGACAGGTACGGGATGGAGATCCGTGCCTCGTCGGCGACGTCCTTCAACGTGCGCTCCTGCGCGAGGCGTTCACCGCGCAGGACGTCACCGACCAGGTCGCGCCACAACGGCTCCTTCGCGGCGGGGGCCGGGGGCCCCTGCCGCGGCGGAGCGGCGGCGGGGCGAACGGCCTGGGGGCGCGCGCCGTGCGGGCGCAGCGGGATGACGCGGGCTTCGTTCGGCACGTGGTTGCTCACTTTCCCAGCCTAGGAGTGACGGCCGCCAGGGGAAGGGACCAGCGTTCCGCCCTGGGTGGAATCTGCCGAACGCGAAAGCCGGGCAGCGGCGTTGGAAACCGTCGTGGCTTCGCCCGGCGAGGGCCGCGGGTCACTGCCCCACCCGGCCGTCGATCCGCTCGCGCAGGAAGTCGGCGTGGCCGTTGTGGCGCGCGTACTCCTCGATCATGTGCACGAGCACCTCCCGCAGTGTGATCGCCTCGTCGTCGACCGTGACCATGACCTCCAGGCTCGGTGCATCGGCCACGAGACGTTCCGCGAACGCGATTTCGCCGCGCCAGGCGGCCCAGGCCGCGGCGACCGTCTCCGGGTCGGACACGGCACAGGCGAAGTCGGCGTTCGGCTCGTCCTGGGTGCGGTAGAGGCGGGGCACGTCGTGTCCGGCCATGACGCGGCGGAACCAGGTGTGCTCCATCTCGGCCAGATGGCGTACGAGCCCCGGCAGCGACAGGTCGGACGGCGGCACCGAACGGCGGGCCATGGCCCCGGCGTCCAGTCCGGCGCACTTCAACTCCAGCGTCAGCCGCTGGTCGCGGAGATATCCGACGAGGGTGTCGCGCTCCCCCGTATGGCCGCTGTCGCCGCGCGGGTCGTCGTCGGGATGGACGAACATGTCCCACCAGCCGAAACTTCGCTCGGGCCGCGTGTCTGCCACTTGCTCGGTGTCGGTCATGTGGGTGAGCATTGAGGGCCCGTACCGCCATGCGCCACCGATTTACCGTCGCACGGCATTCGGTGGGCATGTGTGGCGCCTACCCGGGTACCCGCAACCCGGAAGGACTTAGGCAGATATGGCCGTGACTTCGTGGGGAGAGGTAATGGAGACCGCCGTGATCCGGTCGGAGGCACAGGTCGTCGGGGAGAACGCCGGGACCAGGACGGGTGACGGAGCACTGCCTGTCGTTGACCCGCGGTCCGTGGCCCCGCGGGACGCCAGGGAACTGTCCCGCCAGTTCTTCCAGCGCCTGACGGAAGTCGAAGAGGGCACGCACGAGTACCAGTACGCGCGCAATACCCTGATCGAGATGAACATGTCGCTCGTCCGGTTCGCGGCCGGCCGGTTCCGGGGTCGCGGCGACGACATGGAGGACATCGTCCAGACCGGCATGATCGGCCTGATCAAGGCCATCGACCGGTTCGAGCTGTCGCGCGAGGTCGAGTTCACCTCCTTCGCGCTGCCGTACATCGTCGGTGAGATCAAGCGGTTCTTCCGGGACACGACGTGGGCGGTGCACGTTCCGCGGCGGCTGCAGGAGCTGCGCGTGGAGCTCGCCAAGGCCCGCGAAGAGCTCGCCAGCCGGCTGGACCGCGAGCCGACGGTCGCCGAGCTGGCCACGCTGATGAATATCTCCGAGAACGAGGTCGTCGAGGGGCAGATCGCCGCGAACGGGTACAACTCGTCATCGCTGGACGCCGCGCTCACCGGTGACGGGCCGGAGGGTGGCGAGGCTGTCCTGGCCGACTTCATCGGCGTCGAGGAGGACGGGCTGCGGCTCGTCGAGGACTTCCACTCGCTCGCCCCGCTCATGGCGGAGCTCAGCGAGCGCGACCGGCAGATCATCCACATGCGGTTCGTGGAGGAGGCCACCCAGGCGGAGATCGGCGAACAGCTCGGCTGCTCGCAGATGCACGTCTCCCGCCTGATCAAGCGGATCATCACCCGGCTGCGCGAAGGCATGCTGGGCGAGCTGGGCTGCGCCTGACGCAGGCGGCGGGCCGGGCATACGGCGACCAGCGGGTGCCGTCCCACAAGCGGGAGTGGGACGGCACCCGCGGCTGTGTCGGCTCCGCCCGTAGATGACCTGTAGATGAAGTGCCCTGCTCGCGACGAATGAGGGCCAGACGATAGGAATGAGGCCCCTCAGACGGATCGGGTCAGACGGACGGATCGGGAGCCCCCCGCGGGGCGCCTCACCCGGACGGCTCAGCCATCGGTCGCGCCGGCGAGCGGCAGCACGGCGCGCACGCGCTTGCCCACCGGCACCCGCTCCACGTTGACCTGCTCCGCCAGCGCGTGGACGATCTCCAGGCCGTGCCGGCCGATGCGCTCGGGGTTGCGGGGGAAGATGCGGGGCAGTGCGGAACTGCTGTCGTAGACCGACACCGTCACCGCGGTGTCCGTGCCCACGAGCTCCAGGATGTAGGGCCCGTTGCTGTGCCGGTCGGCGTTGGTGACCAGCTCACTGACCACGAGCTGCACCGCGCCGTCGGCACGGTCGTCGATGCGCGCGCACCACTCGGTCCTGAGCTGGTCGAGGAAGAGCGCTGCGAAGGCCCGCGCCTCGGCGATACAGCCCTGCTCGCCGGTGTAGTGTGCCGCCCGCCTCAGCGGTTCCACGGGCACGTCGAAACCAGTCGGTATCACTGCCCCGTCCAGGTGGTCGATCATACGTTTCTCTCTGGGAAGCCGGACTGGCCGGACGCTCTGCACAGTGCTCGTACCCCGAGCCGGGCTCCGCAGTCCTGACGAGTGTTCGCCCTCCCGTGCCCGGGGCATTGTCCCCCGCGCGCGGGGCACCCGGAAGGAACCGGGACCGGCCGAGGGCGGCCGGGCCGCGATCGCCGGAGGTGTGCGGTGGCCTGGTGGACATGGCTGGTCGTGGTGGTCGCGGCGCTCGCCGCCGTCGCCGTGCTGACACTCGCCGTGCAGGCCGGCCGGCGGTCGGGGACGGTCATCGCGGTCCGGCGCCGGCCCGGCGGGAAGGGCCCCCGATGAACGAGCTGCTGGCGGCACGGAGCCTGACGACCCTTCCCGTGGTCACCCTGGACGGCGACGTCGTCGCGCAGATCAAGGACACCGTCTTCGACGCCGCGGCCGGACGTATCACCGGGTTCACGCTCAGCGGCCGGGGCCTGCTGTCGGGCCCGCTGAAGCAGAGCCTGCCCTGGTCGGCGGTGCACGCGCTGGGCCCGCAGGCGGTCATGATCGTCGACGCCGGGGCCCTGGCGGACACGCCCGTGGTGGTGGCACGCCGCGAGGCCCATCGGGGCCGGGTGCTGCACGCGAAGGTACTGACCGACGAGGGCGCCGAGGTCGGCACGGTCCTCGACGTGATCGTCGAGGGCGGCACCAGCGGCCGGGTCGTGGGATTCCGGATCGCCGCGGGCAAGGCGCTGGTGCAGGGCTCCAGGCGCCGCCGGCACCGGGTGTACGTGCCGCGCGGCGAGACGCTCGCGGTGTCCGGCCGCGCCCTGGTCATCCCGGCGGACGCCACCCGCTACGTCGCCGAGGACCTGCCGGCCTTCGTCGCCCGGGTGGGCGCCTTCCACAAGGGGGACGAGGGGACGCCGCCATGATGCTGTTCTCACAGGCGCGGGGCCTGCCGGTGCTGACGCTGACCGAGGCGGACGAGGTCGGCGTCCTGCGGTCGCTGACTGTCGACGCCGCGGCCGGTGTGGTCACTCATGTCCGGGTGCGGGGCCGGCACTCCCGCAAAGAGACCGTGCTGGCGTGGGGCGCCCTGCACGCCCTCGGCCCGGACGCCGTGCTGGTCCGCTCCGCCGTCGCCCCGGCCGAGACGCCCCCGCACCACGAGCTGCCGGGCCTCAGGATCCTCACCGAGAGGGGCGACTTGCTCGGCACGGTCCAGGACGTCGCGTTCGAACCGGACACCGGCCGCATCGAGGCGGTCCTCACCGCCCAGGGCGACGTGCCGGCCGACCGGCTGCTCGGGCTCGGCGACTACGCCCTGGTGGTCCGCGCCGGGTGACTCAGGAGGCCGGGGCCTGCTCCGTCGTGCCACCCCCGGTGTCGTTCCCGGTGTCATTCCCTGTGTCGTCCCCGGGCGGGGGCGGCGAGTCCTCCGATGACGGTGTTTCGCCCGTCGGCGGCTCCGACGACGTCTGTGTGGTCGGCGGTTCGCTGGTGGTCGGCTCCGACGAGGTCGAGTCGGTCGGCGTGGTGACGGTCACCGACGGGGAGGGCTTGTCCGGTGGAGCGGTCTTACGGTCGTTCTTTCCCGTGTCGCCCTTGTCGCGCTTGAACCAGTCGCCGTCGGGCTCGCACATGACGAAGACGTCGACCGGCTCCGGTGCGGGATCGACCTTGACGACGTCAGACGACCTGTACCCCGACCACTTGTCGCCGGTCGTCTTCGGCGCGGTCTGCTGGGCGACCGGCGGGCTCAGCGGGTTGCCGCACGCGCAGCGCACCCGGGGCACGCCGCGGTCGTCGACGAGTACGGCTGTGCCGGCCTGGAGGACCGCCTGGTAGCGGGTGGCGCGGCCGTCCTTGTAACCGTGATTGGTGACCCAGGTGTCCATACGCAGTTGCACGGGGGTGAGCGACCGCAGGTAGGCGGGAACCTCGGACGGGTCGATGCGCTGGACCGAGGCGAACGCGCGCTGCTTGTCCGGGGCTCCCTTGAAGTACGTGATCTGCTTCTCCACGTCGCAGCTGGCGACGTTGCGAGTGCCGCCGTACAGGCCGGGCGCTCCGCCGCGCACGGCCTTGACGGCGTTCTGCGGCGCCGACCGGGCGGGCGAGGGCGTGACCGGCGAGGCCGAACTCTCCTCGGCCGTCGAATCGGTGAACGCGTCCGGGCCGGTGTCGGCCGCGGGCTGCAGGAAGACCTCGCCCTCGGAGGTGCTGGTGCCGCCGTCGGACGCGCCGTTGCCGCCGTCGGGGCGGGTGAACACCACGGCCAGGACCACGGCGGCAACGACGGCGCCGGCGATCAGTGCGACGCGGGGTACGGAGCCCCACCACGGGCGGCGGGGCTCCGGCGGCTCACCGCCCCCGCTAGGCGGCTCGGAGGGCGGGCCGCCCCCCGAGGGAGGCTGGGAGGGACCCGACAGCGGGCCCGAGGGAGGTCCTGTGGGGCGACCGGACGACGGCGGTTCGACGCTCACGAGCTCTTCTTCCCACGTGGGTTCTCTGCGGCCTTCACACACCGAGGCGATTGATCCTGGTTCATGCCGCTTGTTCCACTACGAGTTCATTGTGTGCTCCGGTTCCGTACGGCCCGCAAGCCGACGCGGACGGACCTCCCGACGGGCGCCCGGCGCGGGCGCTGCTTAGCGTGGCAGCGTGAGTTCGCGCACCTCCTCCGGCCAGGCACGTACCTCCCATGAGCGGGCTGTCGCCCGCCACGGCTGGGTGCACGCCCTCGTCACGGTGCTCGGCGGGCTGCTCGCCATGGCGGTGGTGGCCACGCTCGGCCTGTGGGCCGCCGGGGCCGCGGACCTTCCTGACGGCGCGTTCGCCCCGGTCGTCGTGGCGACCGTGGTCACCGCCGTCGGGGGCACGGTGAAACTCTCCGGAAGCGCCGGCGACCTCGCCGACACGCAGGCGGGACTGACCGTGGTCCCGCTGTCCGTCACGCTCACCGGGGCACTGGTGATCGCCTGGGGCTTCCTGCGGCCGCTGCGCCACCGCGCGGTCGCCGGTGCCGCGGAGCTGGCCGGCTGGGCCGCCAGGATCGCGGCCCTGTGGCTGCTCGCGCTGATCGGCCTGACGCTCGCCGCCCGCCACACGTTCGACATCTCCCTCGGCGACGAGGAGCTGGGGGAACTCGGCGACCTGTTCGGCGCCTCACCGAAGATCGGTTTCACCACCGACGTTCCGCTGTCCGTGTTCGTCGGCCTGGTGTGGCTGGCCGGTGTGCTGGTGCTGGCCCTGCTGGTGTCGCGCGGTGCCCCGTTGCCGGCCGGACTGCTGCGCTTCCAGGCTTCTGTGCGGCCTGCCGCGTACGCGATGGTCGCGCTGCTGCTGGCCTACGTCGTCATCGGCGTGGTCGTCGCGCTGGTCGTCGCGGCGACACGGGGCCACGCGACGGAGACGTTCGCCGTGATCCTGCTCGGCATGCCCAACCTGGTGTGGCTGGCACTGACGATCGGCCTCGGCGCGACCTGGACCGGCCGGGTGGAGGGGCCGTTCGGGCTGCCCATGCCGCATGTGCTCGACGAGGTGCTGCGCACCCCGGACATCGCGGAGCTGAATCTGCGGACGCTCTCCGAGCACGACGGCCGGGTGTGGTGGCTGCTGGTCGTCGACGTGGTGCTGCTGCTGGCCGCCGCGTTCGTGATGGCGGCCCGGTCACCGGCCCGGGTGCGGGTCTGGCAGCACGCCGTGCACATGGCGGTCGCGCTCCTGCTCACGGTGTTCGTGATCTGCCTACTCGGGCGCATCTCCGCGCACTACGGCCTGTCCGTCCTCGGCATCGGCGACCTGGGCGGCAGCCTCGCGGGCGACCTGTTCCTCAGACCCCGGTTGTGGGGTGCCGTCGGCCTGGCCGTCCCCTGGGGGCTGTTGACCGGGTTCGCCGGCGCGCTGTTGGCACGGCACGTACGGCGGCGGGGCGAGGTGCGCCCCGACAAGGAGAGCTGACGCCGGGCTCTGGATCCGCTGGACACCGGGCTCTACGTCCGCTGGACGAAGACCGGTTCAGCCCAGCGCGGCGGCGGCTTCGGACGCTCCTCCCCCGGCTGTCGGCCCATCCGGGTCGGGGTGTGGCCGGCGCCGGCGCCGGGTCCGCCGCCGGTCGTCGCGGCACGCAGGGCGGCGACGAAGGCGAGGCAGGACGGGTACCGGTCGTCGGGGCTCTTGGCCAGGGCCTTGGCCAGGACGGGGTCGGCCTGCGGGGTGAGGCCGGGCCGGGCCTCGGTCAGCGGCGGCGGGTCGTCGTACTGGTGGGCCCACAGCAGGGCCATGTCGTCGTCCCGGCGGAAGGGCGGATGGCCGGCGAGGATCTCGTAGACGACACAGGCGAGGCCGTACACGTCGCAGCGCGCGTCGACCGGGCGGCCCGAGATCTGCTCGGGGGCGACGTAATCGAGCGTGCCGACGAACTGGCCGACCGTGGTGAAGCCCGTCAGCGACAGTGACTTCTTCGTCAGGCCGAAGTCGGTGAGGTAGACGTGCTCGGGGTGGTCGCTGTCGGTACCGCTGGAGACCAGGATGTTGCCCGGTTTCACGTCCCGGTGCACCAGGCCGTGGTCGTGGGCCGCGTCGAGCGCGGAGGCTACCTGGGCGGCGACGCGCAGGGCGGTGGCGGGCGACAGCGGGCCCTCCCGGTCGAGGAGATGACGCAGGTCGCTGCCGACGACGTACCGCATGGCGATGTACAGCACGCCGTCCGTCTCGCCGGCCTCGAAGACCGGCACGATGTGGGGGTGGTCGATCGCGGCGGCGGCCCGGGACTCGTGGGTGAAGCGGCGCCGGAAGGTGTCGTTGCGGGCGAGTTCCGGGGCGAGCAGTTTCAGGGCGACGGTGCGTTCCAGACGCAGGTCGCGGGCCCGGTAGACGACGGCCATGCCGCCGCGCCCGATCTCCTGCTCGATCCGGTACCCGGCGATCTGCTGCCCGAGCAGCTCGGAGGGCCGCCCCGAGAACAGGCTCGTCTCGCGGGTCAACGGGCGTCACCCTCGGGCGATACGGCCCTGGTCGGCTCCGACCCCACGACCCGCGTGGGCGGCGCCTCGGCCGGGCGACGCTCCTCCTCGGCAGGATCCGACTCTTCGTCGCCCTCGGAAGACGCCACCCGGGTGGGCTCGGGAGCCGCAGGAGACACGACTCGCGTCGGCTCAGAAGCCTCGGGAGACCCGACTCGCTCCGGGCCGGGAACCCCAGGAGACACCACCCGCGTCGGCTCGGCAGCCGCAGGAGACCCCACCGGCGCGGACCCAGAAGCCTCGGGACGCACCACCCGCGTCGACTCAGAAGCCTCCGGACCTACCACCCGCGTCGACTCAGAAGCCTCCGGACCTACCACCCGCGTCGACTCAGAAGCCTCCGGACCTACCACCCGCGTCGACTCAGAAGCCTCCGGACCTACCACCCGCGTCGGCTCAGGAGCCTCGGAAGGCGCCACGTTCGTGGGCTCGGGCGGCACCACCCGCGTCGGCTCCGGCGCTCCGGCCGGAGGCGCCGCCCGCTCGGCCCGGGATGTCTCCTCGACGGCCTCCGGGGGCACGACCCGGGTGGGGGTGTGCACCGGGGCCGGGGGCTCGGCCGGTCGGGACGCGGGATCGGACTCGGGCGTCTCGTCCGTCGCGTACGTGGTCGCCCGCGTTCCCTCGGCGTACACCCAGTGCCCGTGCGCGGTGTCGTAGAGCCACACGGACTCGCCGTCGACCACGACGCCGATCCGCAGCCCGTGGGTGCGGGTGCGGAAGGACTCCCGGTCGAGGCCGCCCGCGAGGTCCTCGACCGCGGACCGGTATCGCGCCAGGGCTTCCTGCGCGCGGGCCAGCAGCGGACGCGGATCGGCCGTGCGGGTGAGCGGCCCGTCCGCGGCGGGCGGATCCTGCGGGACGGCGACGAGGCGGCGGCCGTCGACCCAGGCCGACCAGCCGTTGAAGCACAGCACATGCCCCCAGTCGCCCTGCCGCTCGACGAGCTGCACCGGCAGCAGGGGGTCGAGGTCCACGGTGGGCCGGGCCGGGTCGGGAGCATCCCAGGCGGGCATCCCGTGCTGCGGGACGACGTGCGTGGGCCGGAAGCCGGGAGTCGTCATCGGGGCTCCCTACTTCCGCATCACGGCCGGTTCGTGCCGGCGCAGCAGCCGGGACACGAAGAAGCCGAAGAGCACCGACAGCACGACCAGCATCCCGACATCGAGCAGCCAGGTGCCCGCCGAGTGCTCGAAGAGCGGGTCCTTGGTCAGCTCGTCGGGCACGATCCGGCCCAGCCCGACGGTGCCGGCCATCGCGGCCAGTGCCCAGCGCGCGGGCACCAGCCAGCCCAGCTGTTCGAGCCCGGGTACGCCGTTCAGCTTCAGCAGGGCACCGCAGAAGACGACCTGGACGATGGCGATGAGCACGAGCAGCGGCATCGTCACCTCTTCCTTGCGCACCAGCGCCGAGATGAGCAGCCCGAGCATCATCGCGGTGAACGCCAACAGGGCGACGGCGACCGCGATCTCCACCAGGGGCGGCATCAGCACGCCTTCGTCGCCGGGCGCGCCGAGGTCCACGCCGAGCAGGGCGACCAGGGTCAGCACCACCGCCTGCAGCACGGTGATGGCACCCAGAACGACGACCTTGGACATCAGGTACGCCGATCTGGACAGGCCCACCGCCCGCTCCCGCTGGTAGATCACGCGTTCCTTGACGAGTTCGCGCACGGCGTTGGCGGCGCCGGTGAGCACCGCGCCGACGCACAGGATGAGCAGCGTGTTCATCGCCGTGTCGAAGGTCAGCTTGCCGCCCGACAGGGCCCGCGCCATCACGCCCATCACGAACGGCAGGGCGATCATGATGATCAGGAACGTGCGGTCGGCGCTGAGCGCGGATGCGTACCGGCGCACCAGCGTGCCCAGCTGGGCGGCCCGGCTGCGTGGCCGGGGCGGCGCGGTGATGACGACGGGCTCGGACCGGGGCTGCCGGGGCTGGGCGGTGGCGTCGGCGATGTAGCGGTCCCGGAAGGCCGAGGCGCGGTAGTCCCCCGCCCAGTCCCGGTCCGTGTCCCGCTCGAAGGCCTCGAAGGCCTCGGGCCACTGCTCGAAGCCGAAGTACGCCAGGGCGTCCTCGGGCGGCCCGTAGTAGGCGGTCTTCCCGCCGGGCGCGAGCACGAGGAGCCGGTCGCACACATCCAGGCTGAGCACGCTGTGGGTGACGACGATGACGGTCCGGCCGTCGTCGGCGAGGCCGCGCAGCATGTGCATCACCGAGCGGTCCATGCCGGGGTCCAGGCCGGAGGTCGGCTCGTCGAGGAACAGCAGCGACGGCTTGGTCAGCAGCTCCAGGGCCACGCTGACCCGCTTGCGCTGGCCCCCCGACAGGCTGTGCACGTGCTGGTCGGCGCGCTGTTCCAGGCCCAGTTCGCGGATCACCTCGTCGACCCGGGCGCGCCGCTCGGCCTTCGCGGTGTCCTGCGGAAAGCGCAGCTCGGCGGCGTAGGAGAGGGCTTTGCGGACGGTCAGCTGGGCGTGCAGGATGTCGTCCTGCGGGACCAGGCCGATGCGCTGGCGCAGCTCGGCGTAGTCCCGGTAGAGGTCGCGGCCGTCGTAGAGAACCGTGCCGTGGTCGGCGGGCCGCTGGCCGGTGAGGGCGTTGAGGAGCGTGGACTTTCCGGCGCCGCTCGGGCCGACGACGGCGAGCAGGCACTTCTCCCCCACCGGGAACGACACGTGGTCGAGCAGCGTCTTGCGGCCGCGGTCGACGGCGACCGCGAGGTCCTGCACGTCGAGAGAGACCTCGCCGGTGTCGACGTACTCCTGGAGTTCGTCGCCGACGAGGCAGAACGCCGAGTGGCCGATGCCGACGATGTCGCCCTGGCCGATGGGGGCGCTGGTGACGGGGCTGCCGTTGAGGTACGTGCCGTTGTGGCTGCCCAGGTCGGTGATCTCGTACCTGCCGTCGGGCAGGGCACGCAGTTCGGCATGCCGGCGGGAGACCACCAGGTCGTCGATGACCAGGTCGTTGTCGGTGGCGCGGCCGATGCGGATGGTGCGGGCGGGCAGCGGCCGTACGGTCGTGGGCTGCCGGTAGGTGCCGGTCGCCGCCGGCATGGAGACGGCGGAGGGGCGTTCCGGTGCCGGTGCGGGGCGGCCCAGCAGGACCACGCGTGGCCCGTCGGCCGGGTTGCCGAAGCGGATGACGGTGCCGGGGCCGACGTCCCACGCGTGGATGCGGCGGCCCTCGGCGAAGGTGCCGTTGGTGCTGTTCTCGTCCTCGAGGGTCCAGTGGCCGTCGGTGGGCCGCAGCACGGCGTGGTGCCAGGAGACCCGGTCGTCGTCGATGACGATGTCGCTCAACGGGTCGCGTCCTACGTGGTAGTCGCGACCCGGAATCATCACTGTGGAGTCCGTCTCGGTCTCCAGGACGAGTTCTGGTGCTACCGAAGACTGCGCCATGACCAAGATTCTACCGATTTGCCTGCTATATGCCTCTGCGAGCAGGTCAGGCCACGGGGATGCCCAGGACGGGGGCCGTCCGCTGCATCCGCAGGGCGTCCACGGACTCGGCGAGCAGTTCGTATTCGGTGGTCTCGTCGCTGGTGGCGATGCGCACCAGCCGTCCGGCCGCCAACTCCTCGGCGACCCGCTCCTGGTGGCCGGGGTCGGCGCACCAGGCGCGCAGCAGTGTGGGCACGTCGGGCACGGTGTCGGCGACCGGCACGAGCGCGCCCGGCGGTAAGTGCTCGGCGTCGGGCTGGGGGTCGAGGCGCTGGGCGATCCAGGAGGCGCGGTCGCGCAGCCACCACAGGGCGAGGGCGAGGGTGGGCGCCCGGTAGGTTCCCAGGGGTACTCCGATGCGGCGGCCGTCGCATACTCCGTAGGCTGTGACGTGACACAGGAACTCGTCGTGCACGTGACCCTCCCCCGTTGCCCTGCCCGCCTGCCGGACTCGTCTTTCCCTGCGGCTCGCGTGCTGTGCGTGAGGGCGTCGTCGCTGGATGTGAAAACGCTCTCGCAGGTCAGTATGTTCACTGCTGAAACACTGTCACCACGACTTTCCGGCCACTCTCCTGGCATATTCACACCCCGAGTTGGCCGAAACCCGGCAGACGGCCCCCGGGCGCATGACTCGGGACGTAATCGACGGTCCCGCCGGGCGCGGGCAGGGTGGTCCGAGCCGGGTTCGCCGCGACGGTGATCCGGGCCCTGACCAGCAGGTACGACCTTTCTGGAGGCTGATCGCCCATGTCCGCACCCACCCACCGTTACGAGGACGCCGTCGCCCGCTACTTCGAGGCCTGGAACGCCGAGAACCCGGCGGCGCGGGCGAAAGCGGTCGCTGCCGCCTGGACCGAGGACGGCGGCTACACCGACCCGCCGGCCGACGTCCGGGGCCACGAGCAGATCGCCGCGTTGATCGCCGCGGCCCGCGAGCAGTTTCCGGGGTTCGAGTTCCGGCTCGCCGGCGCCGTCGACGGGCACCACGACACCGCGCGCTTCTCATGGGAGCTGGTGAGCGAGACCGACGGCTCGGCGCCCGTGGCCGGCTCGGACGTGATCACGCTGGACGAGCAGGGCCGGATCAGGGCCGTGCTCGGGTTTCTGGACCGGGTGCCCGCCGGGGCGTGAGGGCCGGCGATGAGTTTTCCGGTGTGCGGCGGTCTGGTGTGTGAGAGGCCGCCGCACACCGGAGGACGCCATGGCCACGACCGGATATCTGGACGCGGAGTTCACCGCGGTCCTGCGCAGGAGCCCCGCCGAGGGCGGCTGGACCTACCTGGTCTGGCCCCGGTCCGTCGAGTTCTTCGGCACTCGCGGCCTGGTCAAGGTCCGCGGGACGATCGACGGGCACCCGTTCCGCAGCTCGTTCATGGCCCTGGGCGACGGCACGCACAAGCTGCCCGTGAAGGCCGACATCCGCAAGGCCATCGGCAAGGAGGAGGGCGACACGGTGACCGTGCGCCTGGAGGAGCGGATCAGCTCGTAGACCGCTCGGCCGGGGGCGCCGCCCCCGGCCGAGCAGACCTGCTACGGCTTGACGATCGCGTCGATCCGGGCCAGCTCGTCCGCGTCGAAGTCCAGGTTGCGGATGGCGCCGACGCTGTCCTCGAGCTGCTGCGCGCTGCTCGCGCCGACCAGCGCGGAGGTGACCCGGCCGCCGCGCAGCACCCAGGCCAGTGCCAGCTGGGCCAGGGTCTGGCCGCGCGACTTGGCGATGTCGTTCAGGTCGCGCAGCCGCCCCACCAGTTCCTCGGTGAGCGCGTCGGAGTTCAGGAACGGGCTGTCGCTCGCGGCCCGGGAGCCCTCCGGGATGCCGTCGAGGTAGCGGGCGGAGAGCACGCCCTGCTCCAGCGGGGAGAAGACGATGGAGCCGACCTGGAGCTCGTCGAGGGCGTCCAGCAGGCCCTCGTCCTCGGGGCGGCGGTCCAGCATCGAGTAGCGCGGCTGGTGGATGAGGAGCGGGGTGCCCAGCTCGCCCAGGATGCGGGCGGCCTCGCGGGTCTGCTCCGCGGAGTAGTTGGAGACACCGACGTACAGCGCCTTGCCCTGCTGCACCGCCGAGTGCAGGGCGCCCATCGTCTCCTCCAGCGGAGTGTCCGGGTCGGGGCGGTGCGAGTAGAAGACGTCCACGTAGTCCAGGCCCATCCGCTTCAGGCTCTGGTCCAGCGAGGACAGGACGTACTTGCGCGAGCCCCACTCGCCGTACGGGCCGGGCCACATCAGGTAACCGGCCTTGGTGGAGATGACCAGCTCGTCGCGGTACGCCGCGAAGTCCGACTTCAGGAACTCGCCCAGCGCGGACTCGGCGGCGCCGGGCGGCGGGCCGTAGTTGTTGGCGAGGTCGAAGTGGGTGACGCCGAGGTCGAAGGCGCGGCGCAGGATGGCGCGCTGGGTCTCGACGGGCCGGTCCGGGCCGAAGTTGTGCCACAGGCCGAGCGAGAGCGCGGGGAGCTTCAGGCCGCTGCGTCCGGTGCGCCGGTAGGGCATGTCCGCGTAGCGGTCGGGGTGTGCGGTGTACAACGCGACTCCAGAGGGGTTGGCACGGTCGGGATGAAACCGTTGTCCACTCTGGCGTGACCTGCGCCCATGCGTCCAACAGAAGAATCCGATGGAATTCAGCGGCTACGCTTCTCAGTCATGGAACTGCGCCACCTGCAGCACTTCGTCGCGGTCGCCGAGGACCAGCACTTCACCCGGGCGGCGGAACGCCTCCTGGTCTCCCAGTCGGGCCTGTCCGCCTCGATCCGGGCGCTGGAGCGGGAGCTGCAGACGCCGCTGTTCGTGCGGACGACCCGCCGGGTGACGCTCACCCCGGCCGGGCGGGCGCTGCTCGGTGAGGCGGAGCGGATCCTGGCGCAGGTGCGGTCGGCCCACGAGGCGGTGGCGGCGGTGCAGGGCGTGCTGCGCGGCATGCTCGCGCTCGGCAGCGAGCAGTGCATCGCCGGGGTGCACGTGGCGGGGCTGCTGGCCGCGTTCCGGCATCGTCACCCGGACGTGGAGATCTGCCTGCGGCAGGCGGGGTCGGGCGCCCTCGCCGAGGACGTCGCGGCGGGCCGGCTCGACCTGGCCTTCGCCGTGCGGACGCAGGAGGACAGCGACCAGCTGCGGTCGGTGTCGCTGACCAGCGAGCCGATGACGCTGCTGTGCCACTCCAGCCACCGGCTCGCCGCCGCCGGCGCGGCCGTCACGCCGGACGAACTGGGCGGGGAGGTGTTCGTCGACTTCCAGCCGGACTGGGGGCCGCGCCGCACCACCGACACGGTGTTCGCCGCCGCGGGCGTACGACGGACCGTGGCCCTGGAGGTGAACGACGTGCACACCCTTCTCGACCTGGTCGACGAGAACCTCGGCGTCGCCGTGGTGCCGCGGCACTTCGCGCACAAGCGGGCCTCCCTGACAGCGCTGCCCGTGAAAGCCACCGGGGAGGCGGTGTACGAGACCGTGGCCCTGCTGCCGCCCCGGCAGGCCACCAGTCCGGCGGCCCGTGCGTTGATGGGGCTGCTGGAAACAGGGGGTCTGACAACACTCCCGGAGGGTGTCCACCCCTCCTGACCCGGGCCGTCTCACGCCGCAGACTCTTGACCGTACCCGAAGACAACTGCGGTCAGGAGTACGGAAGATGACGAACCACACGCGACGGAACGTGCTGCGGGGCGCGGCGGCGATCACGGCGGCCGGCGGACTCGTCGGCGCGGGAGGGGGCTCTCTGCCCGCCGCCTCGGCGGCGACCCCGGCGACCCCGTCGACCCCGGCGAAGCGGCACTTCCCCTTCCTGGAGGGCGCGTTCAAGCCCGTCACCGAAGAACTGACGGCCTTCGACCTGCCGGTCACCGGCCGCATCCCGCGCGAGCTGAACGGGCGCTACCTGCGCACCGGCCCCAACGTCCTGGGCCTGGAGGACCCACGCGCCCACCACTGGATGCTCGGCGACGGCATGGTGCACGGTGTCCGGCTGCGCGAGGGCCGCGCCGAGTGGTACCGCAACCGCTGGGTGCGCTCGTCCCAGGTGGCGAAGAAGCTCGGCGAGCCCTATCCGGGCCCGGTGCCGCCGGACGATTTCCCCTGCAACACCCATGTGATCCCCTACCGGGGACGGATCCTCGCACTCCAGGAGAGCGGACCGCTGCCGTACGAACTCGACGACGAGCTGGGCACCGTCGGCACGTACGACTTCCGGGGCACGCTGAAGGGGCCGTTGACGGCGCACACCAAGTTCGACGCGCACGCCGGTGAGCTGCACGCGATCGCCTACTACCCGACCTGGGACCATGTGCGCCACCTCGTCGTGGACCCGACGGGCCGGGTCTCGCGCACCACGAGGATCCCGGTGGCGGACGCTCCGATGATCCACGACTTCGCGCTCACCGAGAACCACGTGGTCATCCTCGACATGCCGGTCACGTTCGACCCGGCGGGCGCCGAGCGTGGCGACATCGTGCCGTACGTCTGGAACAGCAAACACCCGGCGCGGGTCGGCGTCCTGCCGCGAGCGGGTGGTCCGGTGCGCTGGTTCGAGGTGGACCCGGTGTACTACTCGCACACCCTCAACGCCTACGAGGAGGGCCCGGACATCATCGTCGACATGACGAACTTCGACGCGCCCTTCTCCGTGGCCGGCCGTGGGTCGGGCGGGCCGTACGGAGCGGGCACACCGCAGCTCGACCGCTGGACGATCGATCTGCGCCACGGCCGGGTGCGTACGAAGACCCTCGACGACCGTCCGCAGGAATTCCCGCGCGTGAACGAGGCACTGGTGTCCCGCCGGCACCGCTACGGCTACTCGGCGGCGTCCGCGGAGATGACGCTGGCGTACCTGACGGCCGACGGCAACCCGCCCGACCGGGCCTTCGGCAACGCCCTGTTCAAGCACGACCTGCTGCGCGGCACGGCGCAGGTGCACCGGCTGCCGCGGGGCTCGGCGGCGAGCGAGGCCGTGTTCGTACCGTGCGACCCGGCCGACCCGGGGGCGGCCGAGGACGACGGCTACGCGATCGCGTATGTGCACAACCCCGACCGCGGTGCGTCGGACCTGGTGATCCTCTCGGCCCAGGACTTCACCGGCGCACCGGTCGCCCGGATCCATCTGCCGGGGCGGGTGCCCCTCGGCTTCCACGGGAGCTGGGTCCCCGACGCGTGAGGTGACGCGATGCGCGATGGTGGACGTATGCATGCAAAGGACGTCCTCATCGAGGCTCACAGCCGCATCAGGGAAGAAGTCCACGCCGCCGTCGAGGGCCTCGAACCCGACACCCTCGCCGCCAGGCCCGCACCCGACGCCAATTCCGTCGCCTGGCTGGTCTGGCATCTCACCCGCGTCCAGGACGACCACATCGCCGACGCCTTCGGCCTCGAGCAGGTGTGGCTGTCACAGGACTGGGAGAAGCGCTTCGGGCTGGGCCTGCCGCGCCACGACACCGGGTACGGCCACAGCCCGGCGAAGGTCGCCAAGGTCCGGGTGGACTCCGGCGACCTGCTGACCGGCTACTACGACGCGGTGCACACCCAGACCCTGGACGCCCTGCGCGGCCTGGCCGCCAAGGATCTGGAGCGGGTCGTCGACGAGCGCTGGGACCCGCCGGTCACCCTGGGCGTGCGGCTGGTCAGTCTCCTGTCGGACGATCTCCAGCACATCGGACAGGCCGCCTACCTGCGGGGACTGCTTCAGAGCGCGGCTTCGTAGCCGGGGAGGACGATGTCCCGGATGAGCGCGTTCCGCTCGTCGAACGGGAGGAACGCGCTCTTCAGCGCGTTGACCGTGACCGTGCGCAGATCCTCGACCGTCCAGCCCGCCTGCTCGACCAGCAGGGACATCTCGCGGGTCATCGTCGTGCCCGACACCAGCCGGTTGTCGGTGTTGAGGGTGACGCGGAAGCCGAGGTCCTTCAGCGCGGTGATCGGGTGCTCGGCGATGGAGGCCGCGGCGCCGGTCTGGAGGTTGGAGGTCGGGCACATCTCCAGCGCGACGCGCCGGTCGCGCACCCAGCCGGCGAGACGGCCGAGCTTGCCCCCGGCGAGGTCGGGGATGTCGTCGGTGATCCGCACGCCGTGCCCGATGCGCTGGGCGCCGCACACCTGGAGCGCCTGGTGGATGCTGGGCAGGCCGTGCGCCTCCCCGGCATGGATGGTGAAGGGCACGTTCTCGCTGCGCAGGTACTCGAAGGCCGCGAGGTGGTCGGCGGGCGGGAATCCGTCCTCGGCACCGGCGATGTCGAAGCCGACGACACCGGCGTCCCTGAACGCCACGACCAGGTCGGCGATCTCCCGGCTCCGGTCGAACATCCGCATCCCGCACAGGAGGGTGCCCACCCGCACGGGCGTACCGGCTGCCGCCGCCTTGGCCATGCCCGCCGCGAGACCCTCCTGGACGGTCTCGACTACCTCGGGCAGGGCCAGCCCGCCCTTGAGCATCAGCTCGGGGGCGTAGCGCACCTCGCCGTAGACGACACCGTCCGCGGCGAGGTCGAGGACGTACTCCTCGGCGGTGCGCAGCAGGCCCTCGCGGGTCTGCATGACGGCGAGGGTGTGCTCGAAGGTGGCTATGTAGCGCACCAGGTCGCCGGAGTTGGCGGCCTCGTAGTACCAGGCGGCGAGCTCACCGGGGTCGGTGGTGGGCAGGGTGTGGCCGACGAAGTCCGCGAGCTCCACCACGGTGGCGGGGCGCAGGCCGCCGTCGAGGTGGTCGTGCAGCACGGCCTTGGGCAGTCGGCGGAGGGTGTCGGTGTCGATTCGGGGCGCGGTCATGTGCGTGTTCCTCGGCAGTGCGTGTCTCAGTCGGTGGCGGGCTGGAGCAGGTCCCAGCGGTTGCCGTACAGGTCCTGGAAGACGGCGACGATGCCGTACGGCTCGCGCCGCGGCTCCTCCAGGAAGGTGACGCCCGCGGCGGACATCCGGGCGTGGTCGCGGGCGAAGTCGTCGGTGTGCAGGAAGAATCCGACGCGTCCGCCGGTCTGGTCCCCGACCCGTGAGGCCTGGGTCTCCCCCTTGGCCCGGGCGAGCAGCAGGCCGCTGCCGGCTCCCGGGGTGCCCGGTTCGACGACGACCCAGCGGGATCCGTCGGGCCGGGGCGTGTCCTCGGCGAGCCGGAATCCGAGGGCGTCGGTGTAGAAGCGGATCGCCTCGTCGTAGTCGTCGACGACGAGGGTGACCAGGGCGATACGACTCATCAAGGCCTCTCGGAGCGGGCGGTTGACGGGAGAGGTTATACGTAAAACCCAGAGCGCGCCAACCAGGCCAGGCGCATCTGTAACTACTAGTATGTACACTCATGATCAACGACACCTCGGAGGCCCCATGCCCTTCGTCCGCATAGACACGCTCCGCGCCGGCCCCGAGCGCCTCGACGCGATCGGCCGTGCCGTCCACGACGCCCTGAGGGAGACGATCGGCATTCCACCCGACGACCGGTTCCAGGTCCTTACGGACCACGACGGCGCGAGCAGCACGCTGCGGTACGACGACTACCTCGGCGTGCGGCGCGACGACGGCATCGTCTACGTCGCCATCACGTTGCGCTCCGGTCGCACGCCCGCGCAGAAACAGGCGCTGTACCGGAGAATCGCCGAGCTGGCCCAGACGTACGCGGGCACCGAGCCAAGGAACGTGTTCGTCGCCCTGACCGAGAACGAGTCGGCCGACTGGTCGCTGGGCGAGGGACTGGCGCAATACCTCGACACCCAGAAGACCTAGGTCTTCCCAGGCCGTCGGCCTACGCCCGCAGCCCGAGGCGGGACCCTAGGCCCGCCCGCTAGCGTCCCGTCCATGAAGATCACCGATCCACCTCGCACCCCCGAACAGCGCAAGGCGGACCTGCTCGTCCGCCTTGCGCGGGAAATCGACATCTGGGTCGCCACGGCCGACACCGAAGGGGTGCCTTGTCTGGTTCCGCTGTGGTTCGTGTGGCACGAGGAGGCCGTGTGGCTGTGCACCCGGCTGACCAATCCCACCGGCCGCAATCTTCGGGACGGCCGGCGGGCCCGGCTGGCCTTCGGGGACACGCGCGACGTCGTGCTCCTCGACGGTGAGGTGGAGACCTTCACGGCCGCTGAGGTGCCGTCGGCCGCGGCCGAGGCGTTCCATGCGAAGACCGGCTGGAATCCGCGCGAGGACCACGCGTCGTACGCGTTCTTCCAAGTGCGGCCTCGTGCCGCGCAGGCGTGGTGCGAGGCACACGAGCTGCCCCGCAGGCATCTCATGCGGGACGGGGTCTGGGTGGTCTAGCCGGTCGACCCGGCCTTCTTCCGCGGTGCGCCCAGCCGGTCCAGTTCCTCGTCGGTGAGGCGGATCGCACCCGCCGCCACGTTCTCCGCGAGGTGGTCGGGGTTGCCGGTGCCGGGGATGGCGAGGACGTGTGGGCCCTGGTGCAGCGTCCAGGCGATGCGGATCTGCGCGGGGCTCGCGTCATGGGCCCGGGCCACGGCTCGCACCTCCGCGTCGTGGTCGGTGGTGGCGCCGTGCTCCGCGCTCTCACCGGCGACGGCGTAGAACGGCACGAAGGCGACGCCCTGTTCGCCGCAGATCCGCAGCAGTTCGTCGGTCGCGGGGTCGGGGCGGTCGAGGGCGTACCGGTTCTGCACGCAGACCACGGGCGCGATGGCCTGTGCCTCGGCGAGGTGGCGGGGCTCGACGGCCGAGACGCCCAGGTGCCGGATCAGGCCCGCGTCCCGGAGCTCCGCGAGAACGCCGAAGTGCTCGGCGATCGAGTCGTACTTCGGCATCCGGCGCAGATTGACCACGTCCAGGTGGTCGCGGCCGAGTTGACGCAGGTTCTCCTCGACGTGGCCGCGCAGGTCCTCGGGGCGGGCCGAGGTGCCCCACTCCCCGTCGTAGGTCCGGTAGGGGCCCACCTTGGTGACGATGACGAGGTCGTCGGGGTAAGGCGCCAGCGCGGTATTGATGAGTTCGTTGGCGGAGCGCAGCGACGAGAAGTAGAAGGCGGCCGTGTCGATGTGGTTCACGCCGTGGTCGATCGCCTTGCGCAGGACGGCGATCGACCGGTCGCGGTCACTCGGTGTGCCGTGGTGGAAGGCGGCGCTGCCCGTCAGCCGCATCGCGCCGTAGCCGAGGCGGTGGACGGGCAGGTCGCCGAGTTTCCAGGTGCCCGCGGCGTCCGCGGTGATCGTCTGTGAGCTCATCGGCGGAGTGTCACACACGCCGGGCGGACCGGTGCAGCCGTTTTACGGAGAGGTGTACGCGTTGAGGGTGGCGACGGCGGAGGCCGGGTTGCCGAGGTCGTAGTGGTCCACGGCGAGGAAGTTGGGCTTCTTGCGGGCGGCCGGCTGGCAGAACCGCCGGGCGCGGTCGGCGAGTTTGGTGTTGTCCGTCGTGGCGGTGGAGGTGATGCCGGCGTCGCGGAAGTGGTTCATGACGAACAGCGGGCGGAAACCGGGTTCGGTGCGGGTCAGCGGGATGTTCGTGCCGGCGTCGTACCAGCGGCTGTAGCAGGACCAGTCGGAGGAGCCGACGGCCGAGCCCATGGACCAGTAGTTCTCGACGGTCCATTCACGCTGGTACATCACGCCGAAGCCGTCCCGGGTCAGGCCCGCGGCCTGGTCGGCGGAGCGGCTGTGGTCGGTGAAGATCAGCAGCCGGTCGCCGGCGGCGGTCAGGTCCGCCATCGTCGGCCAGCCGTTCTGCCGTACGCCGGTGCGGTCGGGCCGGTACAGCACGTCCGACAGGCCGTTGACGCGGGCGAGTTCCGCGCGCAGGACGCCCGGGTCGACGTAGTCCTCCAGGAAGACGGTGACGAACTGGTCGGGGTGGGCCTTCAGGAAGTCCACCATGCGCTGGAGGTCGACCCACAGGGCGACCGGCCTGCTGACGAGGGTGCAGCTGTTGTGGCAGAGGATCGCGCCGTCCGGGGTCTGGTGGATGTCGAGCATGAATCCGCGGACCCCGTCGGTGAGTTGCCGCTCGATACCCCGGGTCTGGTTGGGCACGAGATTGACGAAGGGCGGGGCGAAGCCGCCGTCGACGCCGTTGGCGTACGCGTTGTGCGCGGTGAGGAACGTGACCTGGTCCAGGGTGCGTCGGCCCTGTGGCGGCATGGGGCCGGTGGTGGGGTCGACAGGGGTGAGGTACCAGGCGGCGAGGTCGCCTGCCCCGCCGAGGGTGAGGCGGGCGGGGTAGGTGGCGCCGGACGGCTTGGGGGCGACCGTGAGGTGGCGTGCGGTGCCCGGGGCCTTGAGCGTGTACCGGTCGGTGCCGGCCGGGGTGATCTCCCAGGCGGCGTCGGCACTCGTGCAGGCGACGGTCGCGGCCTGGTCGCCCTCGCGGCCGAGGCAGTTGCCCGGTGTGTCGGTGTTCTCCAGGAGGGAGGAGGACTCGTTCGGCTTCAGCTGCCACTGCTGGCGGTCCTCGTTGCCGCGGGGTCTGTGCTGCTCGACCGCTCCGCCGCTGACGGCCGCGTTGAGCCCGGTCGTGGCGCTCTGGATGTAGTACGGGCCCGGATCCGGAACGGCGGCGGCCGCGGACTGGGGGGCCACGACCGCGGCGGCCAGCGCGGCGGTCGTGGCGAGCAGGGCGTGGGGGGTGCGCAGGCGCATGAGGGATGCCCTTCGTCGGACTGATCGGCCGATCAGGTGCATGACACCCTGCATGACACCACGCCCTGGGGTCCGGCGTCAGCAGTAGAGGTTGCCGCCGGGTGACGTCCCGAGGATCTGCGTGAACCGCTGGTAGTTGTTGACGCGGCTCTGCACCTGCGCCGGGTTCCTGCCGTCGCACTCCAGGGAGCCGTTGATGCTGCGGATGGTCTGGCCGAAGCCGGCGCCGTTCACCATGGCGTTGTGCGGGGTCATGGTGCCGGGGCCGGTCTGGGTGTTCCAGTACCACAGGCCCGTCTTCCAGGCGACGGCCGCGTCGTTCTGCACCAGCCAGGGGTTGTTCAGCAGGTCGATGCCGAGCGCGTCCCCCGCGGCCTTGTAGTTGAAGTTCCAGCTCAGCTGGATCGGGCCGCGCCCGTAGTAGGCGGCCTGGCCGGCCGGACAGCCGTAGGGCCGGCTCCAGTCGCAGTAGTGCGGGTAGTTGGAGGTGTTCTGCTCCACCACGTGCACCAGGCCGCCGGTCTCGTGGCTGACGTTGGCGAGGAAGGCGGCCGCCTCCTGCTTCTTCACCGTGTCGCTGCCGGTGTTGGCGAAGCCGGGGTAGGCGCTCAGGGCCGCGGTGAGCCCGCTGTAGGTGTAGAAGGGATTCCGGTTCGGGAACATCTGGTTGAACTGCGCCTCGGTGACGACGAAGCGCGCGTCGGGCGTGCCCGGACCGCTGTCGCAGGCGTACGGCTCCCAGTACCAGGTGCTGATGGTCGGGTCGTAACCCGGGTTGGCGTGCTCGGCGATGTACGCCTTGCCGTCGGTGTAGCGGACGATGTCGCCGGTGGCGTACGACTTGCCCGCCGCCCAGTTCGGGTAGCTGGAGCACGCGGCGGCGGAGGCGTTCGAGGCCGGCAGGAGCACCGGCGCGGTGCCCGCGAGGGCGAGTACGGCCAGGACGGCGGACATACGGCGTCTCGACACGGGATCAACTCCTTTGCGGGGCACGGCCGCACCCGGCAGGGCAGGGCGAAGCAGAGCCTTGGCGCACGTGCCGGCCGGACCGGTCACGGCGTGGGGGCGGCCGTGGTGGGGGGTTGTGGAGGCACACTCAACCGTGTTGGTCTGTACCAGTCAAGGGTGTAGACCAGTCATCCGTGCGCCGGGGCCGCTCAGGGGCTCACATGTGTCCGGGGCTCACATGTGTTCCGGGGACACCGGAGGCTCACACGTGGGCCGACTCCTCCAGCGTCGCCGCGAGTCGGGCCAGCAGGGACCGCAGCAGTTCGTCGTCGCCGTCGCCGAGCGGGGGCCAGCCGGCGCGCACCGCGTGATCGACGCGCTGCCAGTACTCCTGGCCGCGCGGGGTGAGGTGGGCGAGGACGCGGCGGCGGTCGAACGGGTCGACCCTGCGGTGCACCAGGTTCTGGTCGACGAGCTGGTCGACCAGCTTGGTCAGCGTCCCAGGCGGCAGGAAGGCGGCCTCCGCGATCGCCGTCATATGGTGCCCCTCGCCGTCGGACAGCAGGGCCAGTACCCGCCACGCGTCGAGCGGACAGCCCTCCTCGTCCAGAACGGCCTGCAGCCGCCGCGCCGCGAGCCGCTCGGCCCGCGTCAGCAGTTGCACCAGGTCGTCGGGCCGACGCGGGGGTGGGGTGGGCATCCCTGCTCCTAGGTCACGAGGGGTGTCCATCGTAGGAGACGCACTGGAGTTCGTCCGGTGGAGCCGGGATCATGACGCCATGTTCCGGCATGACCTTTCCGCGCCCGAGTGGTTCACGGCCGACGACTCCGTGCTCGGCGTGGCTCTCGTCTTTCCCCTCCAGGGGCCGGCCGGGATCTTCGGGCCCACGTGCGAACTGTGCGCGCGGCTGGCCGCCGAGGAGGTCAACCGGGACGGCGGCGTGCTCGGCAGGGAGCTCCGGCTGGTGCCGGTCGACGGTTCGGGCGCGCCGCGTGAGGTCGCCGACCATGTCGAGGCACTGGTGGACCTGGGCGTCGTGCAGGGCGCCACCGGCTGGCACATCTCCTCGGTCCGACAGGCGCTGGCGCCGAGGATCGCGCACCGCGTCCCGTACGTCTACACGGCGCTGTACGAGGGCGGGGAGGACACGGCGGGGGTGTTCCTGACGAGCGAGACCCCGCGCGATCAACTGCGGCCCGCGATGGACCTGCTGGCGCACGAGCGCGGGGTGCGGCGGTGGTTCGTCGTCGGGAACGACTATGTGTGGCCGCGGCGTACGGCACGGGCGGCCCAGGCGTACGCCCGACGCGTCCGGCGGGTCTGTCGCCGGTGAGGTCTATCTCCCGCTCGGCACCCACGACTTCGAGCCGGTGCTGCGCCATGTCGAGCGCTCGGACGCCGACGGGGTGCTGATGCTGCTCGTCGGCAGCGACGCGGTGCGCTTCAACCGGGCGTTCGCGGCGTTCGGCCTGCACGCCCGCTGTCTGCGGCTGAGCACGCTGATGGACGAGAACATGCTGATGGCGAGCGGCCCGGCGGCCACCGAGGACCTCTACAGCACGGCCGGTTTCTTCGCGTCGCTGGCCAACCGGGACACCCTCGACTTCCAGGGGCAGTACGCGGCCCGCTACGGCGTCGAGGCGCCCGCCCTCGGCAGCCTCGGCGAGTCCTGCTACGAGGGCGTGCTGTTGCTGGCCGCGCTGCTGAGGAGGGCCGGGACGCTGGACGTCTCCGCGATCGGCGCGGCGGCGGGCGCGGTGTCGTACGAGGGCCCGCGCGGACTGCTGCGCCTACGGGACGGTCATGTGCGCCAGCGCATCTACCTGGCCCGTGCCGAAGGGCTCGACTTCGACGTGCTCACGGAGCTGGATCTGCGCTGCTCGCGTACCTGACGGGCCCTCCGGCCCGGCCGTTGTGACGAGGTCGTCCGGTCACCGCCGTGCGATCGCCGTCCTGCGGCGGTCGAGGAACGCGCGTTCCGCCGGGTTCCCCGCGAGCACGATGGCCGCCTCGTACGCCCGTACGGCCTCGGTGTCGCGGCCCAGGCGGCGCAGCAGGTCGGCGCGGACGGCGTGCAGGACGTGGTAGCCGTCGAGATCGAGGGCGTCGACGAGGGCGAGGGCCGGCCCGGCGCCCTCGGTCTCGGCCACGGCGACGGCCCGGTTCAGGGCCACGACCGGGCTCGGGGCAATAGTCATGAGCTGGTCGTAGAGCTGTCGGATCTGGGCCCAGTCGGTGGCGCCCGCGGACGGCGCGTCACTGTGGACGGCCTGGATCGCGGCCTGGATCTGGTAGGGCCCGGGCCGGTCGCGACGCAGGCAGCGGAGGACGAGCGCCTGCCCCTCGCTGATCAGGTCGCGGTTCCAGCGGGCCCGGTCCTGCTCGGGCAGCGGCACCAGCTCGCCCTGCTCGTTTTCACGGGCGGCGCGGCGTGACTCGACCAGGAGCATCAGCGCGAGCAGGCCGGTCACCTCGGGCTCGTCCGGCATGAGCCCGGCCAGGAGACGGCCGAGCCGTACGGCTTCGGCGCACAGGTCGGGCGAGCCCTCGTACCCCTGGTTGAAGATCAGGTAGACGACGGCCAGGACCCCGTCCAGCCGGTCGGGCAGGTCGGAGTCGCGGGGCACCCGGTACGGGATCCCGGCGTTGCGGATCTTCGCCTTGGCGCGTACGAGCCGCTGAGCCATCGTCGGCTCGGGCACGAGGAAGGCGCGGGCGATCTGCGCGGTGGTGAGCCCGCCGAGCAGCCGCAGGGTCAGGGCCACCCGGGCCTGGAGGGCGAGCGCGGGGTGGCAGCAGGTGAAGATGAGGCGGAGCCGGTCGTCGCGCACGGGGCCCTCCTCGGGCGGTGCGTCGGAGGCGTGCAGCACAGCGGCCTCGGCGTGCCGGGCCGGCCGGGACGACTCGCGGCGCAGCCGGTCGATCGCGCGGTTGCGTGCGGTGGTGATGATCCACCCGGCCGGACTGGGCGGGACGCCGGTCTCCGGCCAGCGCCGCACGGCCGTGGTGAAGGCGTCCTGGACCGCTTCCTCGGCGAGGTCGATGTCGCCGAGGGAGCGGACCAGGACGGCGACCGCGCGGCCGTACTCCGCGCGGAAGACCGCTTCGACGTCCACGCCCATCAGTCGGCGTCCCCCATGAAGGGGCGCACCTCGATCGGCAGCGTGGTGGCCAGGGCCGCCTTGCGCCCCCACTCCAGGGCGGCATCGAGGTCAGGCGCCTTGACCAGGCAGACGCCTCCGAGCATCTCCTTGCCCTCGGCGTACGGGCCGTCGGTGATCAGGACGTCGCCGTCGCTGGCGCGGAGCACGGTGGAGGACTCCGGTCCGTGCAGCCCTCCGGCGAAGACCCAGGCGCCCGCCTCGCGCAGTTCCTGGTGGAAGGCGTCGAGATTCCTGCCGATGTCCTCAAGGACCTCGGGGGCGGGCATACCGCCGACCGGCTGCATCACGCTGAGCAGGTAGTACTTCATGACGGCCTCCATGGCGTCCGGGTGTCGGTGGGTCCGGGTGTCGGCGTATCCGAGTGTCGGTGTGTCCCGGTGTCGGCGCGTCCCGGTGTCGTGCTGTCGTGCTGTCCTTGCACCTCCTACACGAACGACACGCCCCCGGATCGACAGCCCGCGCCGCGCGACCGAGAGAATTTCTCCCATGGCCACCACACCCCATCCCCTCGTCGCCCGTGCACAGCGACTGGCGCACGATCTCCTCGTCCCGCAGGCCGGGCGCGTCGACCAGGAGGGTGTGCCGGCGAGCCATATCGACGCGGTGAAGCGAGCTGGGCTGCTCGGGGTGGGCGCGCCGAAGGAGTACGGCGGGGCGGACGCGCCCGCCGACGTGGCACGGGAGACCGCGGAGATCCTGGCCGGCGCGTGCTGCTCCACATGGTTCGTGCAGACACAGCACCACACACCGGTGAAGCTGCTCGCCACATATGACTCGCCCGTCCGCGAGAGGCTCCTGCGTCCGCTGGCGACCGGCGAGGCGATGGCCGGTATCGCGTACGCCCATGTCCGCGCCTTCCCCCGCGTTCCCGTGCGGGCGGTGCCCGAGCGGGGCGGCTGGCGGTTCGAGGGAACGGTGCCCTGGTACACCGGCTGGGGTCTGAACGACGTGATGCTGCTGGCCGGTGTGACGGAAACGGCCGAGGTGGTGTTCGCCTTCGTCGAGGCCCGCGAGCAGCCGGGGCTGTCTGCGTCGGCGCCGATGCGGCTCGCGGCCCTCACCGCCGCCCGTACGGTCTCCCTGGAACTGGCCGGCCTGTGGGTGCGGGACGAGGCCGTCGTGCTGCGCGTGCCGCGGAAGGAGTTCGCCCTGGTCGACCTGCCCAGGGCCGCCAACGCCAGTCCGGCCGTCTTCGGAGTGGCGTACGCGGCGCTGGACCTGGTGGCGGACACCCCGGACGGCCAGGAGACCGCCCGCTCGCTGCGGGCCCGGCTCGACGAGGTCCGGCGGGAGGCCTACGCGCTGGCCGACCACCCGGTCCCGCACGACTGCGTCCAGGAACGCCTGGCCGTGAAGACACGCGCGTACGACCTCATGCGCGCGGCCACGACCGCGGCGATCGTGGCCGGAGGCGGCCGGTCCATGGCCCTGGACAGCCGGGCACAGCGGCTGGCACGCGAGGGGATGTTCCTGCTGGTGCAGGGCCAGACGGCCGAGGCACGCCGGACGCACCTCGGGTCGCTGGCGTCCGGCTAGCCGACCTGGGGCAAGGGCGGCTTGCCGGTCAGGTGCGGCTTGCCGGCCCGGGACGGGGTCTTGCCGCAGAACTCCGCTTCGATCACATCGACGTAGAGCGATCCGTCCTGGAGCCAGTCACCGTTGATGTTGAACGTCAGCTGGTGCCTCCCGTCCTGTGTGCCGACCATCGCGGACAGGGAGCCGTTGGTACGGCCGCTCTTGCCCACCACCTTCACACCGCAGGACAGCTCCGCGAACTCGACGCCGAGTCCGTACCCGATGCCGTCCCCGGCCGGAACTTCGTCGAGCATCTCCTTCATCTGGGCCGGTGGCAGCAACTCACCCTTCACCAGGGCTCGTTGAAATCGGTTGAGGTCGCCGCTGGTGGAGATGACGTCACCGGCCGCGCCCAGCCAGGTCATGTTCTGTTCGGTGGCGTCATGGATCTCGGCGTCCGGGCCCTCCTGGTGGAGCCTGGAGTAGCCGACGGGGTGCGGGTCCGGCATCTGCGGCGACGTCCCGGGGAAGGATGTCCCGCGCAGCTTCAGCGGCCGGATGACGCGGCGGGTGATCTCCTGCGCGTACGAGCGTCCCGTGGCCTTTTCGATGACCATCCCGGCGATGACGAAGTTGGTGTTCGAGTACACCGGCGCCGTCTCCGGATCGGGCAGCGGCGGGTACTTCAGCGCGATGGCCACGAGTTCCTCGGGCCTGTGGTTGTCGTACCGGTGCTCCGGGAAGCCGGGACCGGCGGCGCCGTGAACGAATGCGGGGTCGTCGGTGTAGTTGGCGATGCCGCTGGTGTGGTTGAGGAGCCGGCGCAGGGTGATCTTGTTCCCGTCGTAGCCGTTGCCCCGTACCAGGCCGGGCAGCCAGGACTCGACCGTGTCGTCCAGGCTCAGTCTGCCTTCGGCCTCCAGCTGGAGCAGGACGGTCGCGACGAACGTCTTGGTGATGCTGGCCCCGCGGAAGTGGTCGGCTGGGGAACGCTTGCGACCGGTGCCGGTGTCGGCGTGACCGGACGCCGCGGACCAGCTCTCCTTGTGGTCAAGGCCCTTGGCCGCCACTCCGGGGAGTCCGCCCTTGTCGACCAGATCCCGCAGTGCGGATCGGGTCGCCTCGTGGCCGTGCTCCGGCTGAGCCGCTTGTGCGGACGGGGCGAGTGCCGCCGTTGCGGCGGATAACGCCACGGCCAGAGCCAATGGGTATGCCCCGGAAACCCTTGAGCGCCCCGGCAGTTCGGGCGCGCTGCACTTGATACGCGGACGGTCCCGGATTCAGTCGTCGTCGTCCGCCGGGACCACCACGAGGAAGGCATCCGACTCCAGGTCCATCACGACGGTGGCGGGCTCGCCCTCGGCGCGGCAGCGTGCCGCGTACTCCTCCGCCGGCCACGATCCGCGCGGAGCTCCCGCCGGGAACCGCTCCAACACCTTCGCGCTGATGGCCGTAGACACGTCCGCTGCCCTCCCTGCCCTGCGCCGCCCGCCGGACGACGTCGATCGGTCACTGTCGTACCCTCCGGCTGCCCCCGATCCGCCCGGACATGTACCGACCGGTAGAAGTTCACACCCTCACCAACCTCTACACATAAAGGAAAAGTAAGCGCAGAATGAGCTTACGCGGCGCTTAACCGCATACCCCACCAGACGCGGTCGCCCTGTAAGACGAAGGAGACGAGTCATGGCCAACGTCTCGCCCACCAGAGGTGACATCACCAGCCACCCTGATGCCTCCGAGATGCGGGATCGGTACGCCCGCATGCTCGGTGGACGCGATGTGGCACTCGTGGACGGACCGGTGTTCCTGCTCGGTCTGTACTGCGCGGCCTCCCCGTGGATAGTCCACTACACGACCAGCCAGCCGCCGCTCGTGACCCACAACCTGATCATGGGTATCGCGATCGGCCTGCTGGCGCTCGGGTTCACTCGCGCTCCCGAGCGTATGTACGGCCTGAGCTGGGCCATGTGCGCCCTCGGGGTGTGGATGATCGTCTCGCCGTGGATCGTCGGCGACAGTCCGGACGCCGGGGTCGTATGGAACAACATCATCATCGGTGCACTGGCCGTGATCCTGGGGCTGGTGTGCGCCGGCACGGCGGCGAAGGCCTCCCCCAAGCCATAGCCCCCGTCCGATGGGAAGCGAAGGCCGGTCCGCACCCCCGGGCCGGCTCTTCATGTCCGCACCGGCACGGCGAGCGGCTACGGGGCGCCGGACCCGGAGTGTCCCGGCCGCCAGGGGGCAGACGCACTGCGCGGGGGTCCTGAGGAGAAGGGGCGGAGATGGAAGTCGACGGCATCATCAGTGCCATCGTGATCGGCATCGTCATCGGCGTCCTGGGCCGGCTCGTGGTCCCGGGCCGTCAGCGGATCGGAATCCTGTGGACGATCGTCGTCGGCATCATTGCCGCGCTGATCGGCTCCGCACTCGCCGCCGCGTTCGGCGTGGCCGACACCAAGGGCGTCGACTGGGTCGAGTGGCTCATCCAGATCGGCCTCGCCGCGCTCGGCGTCGCCGCACTGGACCGCTCGAAGGCACGCCGCTGACGGCGTGGACAGCGACGTCGTATCGACAGTACGTGCGCGACACGAGGAGTCACCTGGCACCCGGAGTGCCGCGGCCCGGCGGCCCGGCGCACCGGGTGCCGCACCTGCCGCTCCCCGGCTTCAGCGGCCCGCCGACCGCATCGCGGCGAGCCCCTCGCGGCTGGACGGGTACAGCGGAGTCCAGCCCAGTTCGCGTTCCGCCTCGGCGCAGGACACCCGGAGCCGCGATGCCATCAGGGTGTGCGCGTACGACATGGGTTTCATGAGCCACAGCGGCACGGTCATCGGCTTCGGCAGTCCGAACGTCCCGGCCACGGTCTCGACATGGGCTCGGAAGCCGAGCGGGGTGCGGTCCGCGATGTTGTACGCCTGCCCCGGCCGGCCGCGTTCCACGGCGGCGACCACCGCGCGGGCGGCGTCGGTGAGCTCCACCCACGGCAGCACCCGGTCGCGGTCGCCGGGCATGGGCAGCTGCCGCCTGCGCAACAGGGGCAGCAGGGCGTCGGTGCCGCCGGGGCCGTAGAACAGGCCGAAGCGGAGCGCGATGCCCTCCAGCGCCTCCGACTCGAAGGTGAGCCGCTCCTTGGTCCGCATGCCGGCGATGTGCCGCTCCAGTCGCGGCGTGCTGCCGAGCGGGCCGAAGGGGTCGTCCTCGGTGAGCGGGCGATCGCCGTGGTCCCCGTACCCGTAGCCGAAGACCATCGACTCCGCGACGAAGCGGCGGGCACCGCTGAGCGCGGGCGGCCTCGACCAGGTGGGACGTGCCCTGGGTGCGCAGCGCGTCGGTGGCGTCCATGTCGCGGTCGCGCATGGGGGGCTTGCGCAGGGCGGTCGCGGCGTGGATCACGGTGTCGAAGTGGTGTCCGTCGACGGCGCGCAGCAGCGCGTCGCGGTCCATGAGGTCGGCGCGGATGCCGTTGTCCCGGCTCCGGCCGAGTCCTGTGACCTTGTGGCCCGCCTCGGTCAGGGCGCGGGTGATGTGCCGGCCGAGGACACCGCTCGCGCCGGCGAGGAGGATGCTCTGGTTCTTCTGGTTCGTCGTCATGACCATGCGACGGGTCGGACGGGTGTGGATGTGACATCCCGAGTGGGCCGCAGGTCACGGCTCGGCTACGCCGTGTACACGTACGGCGTCGTCGTGGTCAGCGGTGCGAAGCCGAGGCGTTCCAGAATGGGGCGGCTCTGGCTGGAGGCGTCGACCTGGAGGTAGCGGTAGCCACGGGCCGCGGCGGCGTGGGCGCGGTGGGCCACCAGGGCGCGGTAGATGCCGCGACCGCGCCAGGCCTCGACGGTGCCGCCGCCCCACAGGCCGGCGAACGGCGTGCCGGGCACGAGCTCCATGCGGGCCGTGCTCACCGGCTCGTCGCCCGCCATCGCCACGACGGCGACGACGGTGTCCGGGTCGTCCGCGAGTCGCGCCAGGAGCTGGTCGCGCAGCCAGGAGCTGTCCGCTCCGAACGCCTTCTCGTGGACGTCGGCGACGAGATCGACGCCCCGCGCATCGGTGACCGGCACGACGCGGACGCCCCGCGGCGGTTCGGCGTCGAGGGCCAGGCCGGTGGCCTCGCCGATCATCAGGGTTTCCGCGGGCCCGGCTGTGAACCCGGCCGCGGTCAGCCGCCGCCCGAGGTCCGCCGGCCGGTCGTGCCCGTACAGCTTCCACTCGAAGTCGCAGGCCCAGCCCGGCGTAGTGGCCGATCTGCCCGGCGATCGCCGCGTCCGCTCCCGCCTCGTCGAGGGCGGACCACACGACGCCGTTCCAGCCCTGCGCGGTGGCGACCTGGCGCACCACGTCCCCGGTCCGCTCGATGCGGGCGTCGGGGCCGTCCGGCCGCGCTCCCTCGCGCAGGTCACGGTCGAACAGGGCGAGCAGCGCGGCATGATCCATGGGCACACTCCAGCAGGCACCGGGCGGCCTGGCAACGCGTTTTCCGCTGCGGCAACACCCCCTGGACGCCCGGCCGCGCCGTTCCTTCCCACATGTGCGTCGGCGCCATAGGGTCCCGTGGATCACATCATCACGAGGAGGCCCCGGCACCATGGTCGTGAAAGACACGGAACTGCCGTACCTGCGCCGCTGCGTGGAGCTCGCGGCGGAGGCGCTGGAAGCAGGGGACGAGCCGTTCGGTTCGGTCCTGGTCGGCGGGGACGGCACGGTCCTCGGAGAGGACCACAACCGCGTGGCCTCCGGCGATCACACCCGGCACCCCGAGTTCGAACTGGCGCGCTGGTCGGCGGCCCGTCTCACGCCCGAGGAGCGGGCGGCCGCCACGGTCTACACCTCTGGCGAGCACTGCCCGATGTGTGCCGCCGCGCACGCCTGGGTCGGCCTGGGGCGCATCGTCTACGTCGCCTCATCCGAGCAACTCGCGTCCTGGATGAGCGAGTTGGGGGTCCCCGCGCCGCCGGTCCGGACACTCCCCGTCCAGGAGATCGCACCCGGCGTAGCCGTTGACGGCCCCGTGCCCGAACTGACGGAAACTGTGCGGGAGTTGCACATTCGGTTCCATCGCGGACGCGGCTGAGACGCCCGGGCCGCATCGGCCCGCCCGGGAGGATCTCCGCCGTCGGGTGGGCGTGGCAGGCCGGACATGGCAGGCCGCCCGAGATGCAGGGCCGCACGGGCGAATCTATGATCGATTTCAACAAGACCAGGTGTACACCCCGGTCTCCCCGACGGGGGGAGGCGCATGTCTTCGCTGCCGGCACGGCGGCTGATGGCCGCCCGCTTCGCCCTGGCCACGGTCGTCACGATCGTGTACATGGCCGTCCCGGCGGTGCGTCCCGCCTCTGTGGGCCGTCACCGGCCTCGCTGGCGTACCGCCGTAGTGGCCGGCGCAGTTGTCCACCGCCCGATGGAGGAATACTTCGACGACGCCTCCAACCCGTTCCCCTCCCCCGCCGACGCCTGCCGGCTCTTCGCGATCGGGCACGTGGGGAGGGTGTGCCACCGGTGGGCCGACCACGACCTGCCCAGCCCGCTCGACACGCTGATCATCACCACGCGCCTCGCGCTGCCCATGTGGGTGTACTCGTTGCGGCCGCTGACGGTGGCGGAAGGTCAGACCTGGATGACATCGACATCGATCACCTCGACGGGACCCTGCCCCGCCTGTCCGAGCGGTACCCGCTGCGGCTGAAGGGCTGGACGGCCATGACGACGCACAACGACGACGTGGACTGGGACCGTTGGCCGGTCGCCGACTACCTCGCGGAGAACTACCGCGAGGTGCATCCCTCGGACGCGGCGATCATCGCGCACCACTGCGCCTTCTACCGGCGCTTCCCGCCCGGCGGCATCGCCCGCTCGGTGGAGTTCGGGGCGGGCCCCAACCTCTACCCCCTGATGCTCGCGTCCGCCGCGAGCCGCAGGATCGACGCCGTGGAGGCAGGCGCGAGCAATGTCGCCTACCTCCAGGAACAGATCTGTCACCGCCTCGACGCGAGCTGGCTTCCCTTCCACGCGCTGTGCCGAGAGCTCAACCCCGACGTGCCCGCGACCCTGGCCGGGGCGCTGGCGCCGGTGAACGTCATCCACGCCGACGTGCGGACCCTGCCACCCGGCTTCTACGAGCTCGCCTCCATGCACTTCGTCGCCGAGGGCGCCACGGAGGATTTCGCCGAGTTCGCCGACTTCTGCCGCGCCTTCGTCCGCACGGTCGCGCCGGGCGGTCACCTGGTCGCCGCCTTCATGGAGAACATGCCGACCTACCGCATCGGCCCGGCCTCCCGCTGGCCGGGCTGTCCGGTGAGCCCGGCGACCGTCACAGAGGTCTTCACCCCTCTGACCCATGACCTGGACGTGACCCACATCGACGCCGACCGGGCGCTGCCGGACTACGGCGACTCCGGGGTGGTGCTGCTCACGGGGGTGGCGGAGGCGGTTTGACGACGCCGACCCGCACACGCGACACGCGGATCGGGCTCCGCCGCCGCCTACGACATCCGCCCTGCGGGCGACCCGATGCGCCGCTGGCGCCCTTACGGCGCTGATGCGGCCGAGACCACCCGGAGGACACCGTCTCGTCGGCACGCGGTCCGGCTGGGCCGTGGCGTCGCGGCTTTGAGCCCGGGAGCGGTGTTCGCATGCCGTCGACCCGGTGGCCCGCGGGGCGCCACAGCCCCGGGCCCAGAACGGCGTCGCATGCCGTCGACCCGGTGGCCCGCGGGGCGCCACAGCCCCGGGCCCAGAACGGCGTCGCATGCCGCCGTCCCGGTGAGGCCGCGGCGGCTTCGCTGCTTACCGCCCGAGAGTGCCGTCGCGTGCCACCGCCCGGTCGGCACCGCAAGCACGCCGCGGCTACTGCCCGAATGGGCCTCGCGCGCCACCGCCCCATCGGGACCGCAAGCACACCGCGGCCACCCGCCCGAAAGCGCTATCGCACGCCACCGCCCCATCGGGACCGCAAGCACACCGCGGCCACCCGCCCGAAAGCGCCATGGCGTGCCACCAACCGGCAGGACCCGGGAGCGCTGACGCATGCCACCACCGCCCGGCGGAGCCGCAACGTCGCCCCAGCTCCCGGACCCGAATTCGGTGTCGCCTGCCACCGACCCGCGGGCGCGAGGGGCGCCGCGGCTTCCGGGTCCGGGAGCGGTATCGCGTGCGGACGCCCGGCGGGACCGCCAGGGCTCCGCTGTATCGGCTGCGGCCCGGACGACGTGGAGTGCCTGCCCGGCGGGGCCGCGAGGGCTCCGCCCTTCGGCGCCTGGGCAGCGGGCCGCCGAAACCCTCGCACCGGGACCCGGCAGAGCCGTCGAGCCCCGACCCACAGGGGTACGGTGCGACCCACAGGGGCTCGGCGCCCCGGGCGTGGTCGCTCCCCGTGACGGGTCCGACGAGCACTGCGCGCCGGACCCGTCACAAGGCCCCGCGGCAGGAGGCCCGCCGCGAGCCGGCCACTCAGTCGTCCGCCCCCGGGCGGAACCGCCGGCGCAGTACCACTCCCCCGAGCACCAACGCCGCGCTCGCCGCGACGACCGGCAGCGTGTGGTCCGTCCCCGTGTGGGCGAGGGCACCCGCGGCCTGCGGTGCGGAGTGCGGGGCAGGGCCGGGGGCCGGGTGCACCCGAGGCGGGACGGACGGCTTCGGGGCCGGCTTCGGTGGGTGGTGGGGGCGGACCGGGCGGCCGCCGGGGGTGTTCGAGGACTCGTTGCCGACCGACGCGTTGCCGATGCCGACCACGTTCACGCTGTTTCCGGTGACGTTGACCGGGAGGTCGACCGGCAGCTGCACGCCGTTGCCGGAGCCCACGCCCGGTGAATCCTTTCCGCTGCCTTCGGCGACCGCACCGCCGGGCTTGCCCGGCCGCCGGGCCGGCCCGCCGTCCTTGTTCGCGCAGCGGTTGCCCACGGCGGGGTTCAGGACTCCCACCACGTTCACGGTGTTCCCGCACACGTTCACCGGGACATGCACCGGCAGCTGAATGGTGTTGCCGGAGACCACCCCGGGCGAACCGGCCGCCGATCCGTCCGCCCCGGAATCCGCGTACGCGGGGACGGTCACGGCCATCGCGCCCGAGGCGGCGGCGACGGCGATCACACCGTTTCGGGTAACCCGTCTCATAGGTTCCCTGCCTTCCAGACATCGTCGCGGGCACTCACCCGCACGGGATAGAACGCGGTGCGCACGATCCGAGTTATGGCTTATCGGCCTTTCACTCCATCGAGCGGCCCGGTTGTCGAACTAGCGGTAAAGACCTTCGTATGCGGGACGGGGCCGCGCACCACAAGGCACTTCGGGCGGCCCCGCCCGCCCGGAGGCGCCGCTTCCGGGGCCCGCTTATGGTGGGCGAGGGCGCCGGTTCCCGGCCCGCCGTGGGGCGTCCGGGGCGTCCTTGGAGGCATCGATGCTGGCCAAGCTGTCCACGCGCCCCTCGATCCGGCGCTGCGCGGTCACCGGCACGGCCGGGCTGGCCCTGCTGGGCGCGGGCCTTCCGGCCGCCGACGACCCCCCGCCCGGCCTGACGCGCTTCTACGACCAGAAGATCAAGTGGTCGGCGTGCGAGGGTCCGGACATGCCGAAGGACCTGCGGTGCGGCAAGGTCACCGTCCCGCTCGACTACGCCAAGCCCGAGAAGGGGACTCTCGATCTCGCCCTGGCCCGCTACCGGGCCACGGGGAGGTCCCGTGGCGCGGTGCTGCTGAACTTCGGCGGCCCGGGCGGCTCGGGTGTGACCCAACTCGCCATCGGAGGCAAGGACTTCATGGGTCTGACGAACGGCTACGACGTCGTCGGGTTCGACCCCCGCGGCGTCGGCCGCTCCTCGCCGGTCAGCTGCGGAAACGCCTCCGACAACGCTCTGGACGCGACGGACGGCAACGCCGAGGTGGCCGATCCGCAGGCCGTGCTCGAGAAGCTGCGCGTGGCGGCGGCCGAGTGCGCCGAGCACTCGGGGCCCGTCCTGCGCCACATCGGCACGGTGAACGCCGCCCGCGACCTGGACGTCATACGCGACGCGCTGGGCGACGCCAAGCTCAACTACCTGGGCTTCTCGTACGGAAGCCGGCTCGGGGCGGTGTACGCGGCCCAGTTCCCCGAGAAGGTCGGCAGGGTGGTGCTGGACGGTGTGGACACGCTGACCGAGCCGCTGTCCGAGCAGGGTGTCGTGAGCGCGCAGGGGCAGCAGACCGCGCTGGAGAACTTCCTGACCTGGTGCACCGAGGACATCGCCTGTCCCTTCGGACGGGACCCGCGGGAGGCCAGGGAACAGGTCGTACAGGTGGTCGAGTCGCTCGACGAGGACCCGGTGCCGACGGACTTCGGCGAGGCGTTCTCCGGCCAGGACTTCGCTGGCGCCCTCGCGCAGGGCCTCTACAGCAGGGAGCTGTGGCCCTCGCTGCAGCGGGCGGTCGCGCAACTGCTCGAGGGGGGCGACACGAGCGGGCTGGAGGCCTTCGCGTCCGGAGGCGTCACGCTCCCGCCGCTGCGGGACAGGCACCGCGGACTCGTCGACCCGGACGACGTGCCCCTGGACAACCTGCCGGCGGCGCTGATGGCGGTCAACTGCGCGGACGATCCCGACCGCCCCGCCGCCGCGCAGGTCACCAGGGACCTCGGCCGGCTGCGTGCCCGGTACGAGCAGGCGTCACCGGTCTTCGGCCGGTACCGGCTCACCCAGGTCCTGATGTGCTACGGCCGGCCCAAGGGCACCGACTTCATCCGCGACGAGGTCAAGGACGTCGACGCGCCGAGGATGCTGCTCGTCGGCACCCGGGGCGACCCTGCCACGCCGTACCGCTGGGCGCTGGAGACGGCCGAGCGGCTCGGGTCGTCGGCCGTGGTCCTCGACAACCGGGGCGAGGGCCACACCGGCTACGGGTCCTCCAAGTGCGTGCACGGCAAGGTCGACGCCTTCCTGCTCTACGGCACTCTCCCGCCGGACGGCAGTTCCTGCGGCTCCGACCACGGCACCGAGTGAGAGCACCCCCCTTGCCTTCAGTCGAGCTTTGCACCCGCAATCTCGCAGGAGCCGATCGGGGACCGCACACCCCAGCCCTCACCCGCGCGAGCCTCGCCGAAGCGCCTCGGCGACCTGCTCCGCGTCCGCGACGGAGACGGCGAGACGCGTGAACGGCACCGGCCGCCACAGATCCACGACCACGACGGGAACGCCCGCCCGCACGGCGACGAAGTCGCGGCCGAGAGGGTGGAGCCGCTCCCCCACGCACCACCGGCCGGGACGGCAGCGCCCCACGAGCGTCGCGCCGCGCAGAGCACGCCACCAGTCCCCCTCGACGCGCACGGCCCGCACATCCGCCAGCGGCACCCGCACCTCGCGGCGCCGGGCCGGAATTGCCTCCCGCAGCGCGAGCCGGATCACGACCTCCTCGCCGTCCACCACCAGGCGTGCCATCGGCAGCCACCTCCTCCCCCAGCCTGCACCCGCGAACACGCACACGAGCACTCGAACCGACCAACCGATTGCCCCAAATGCCCTAATCGTGAATCGGCTCTATCGTGCTGTCATGGAGCACGTTCTGAGTCCCGCGACCCTTGCCGAGCTACGACGCCCGCGCCCCTACCCCGCGGTCTCGGTGCTGACGCCGACGCACCGGCGCGAGCCCTACAACGCCCAGGACCAGGTCCGGCTGCGCAACATGGTGGCCGAGGCCAAGAGGCAACTGGAGGCCGATCCGGCGGTCAGCCGGGAACGCCGTACCGAGGTCGCCCGGCATCTCGACCGGGCCCTGTCCGAGGTCGACCTGACGCACACCGAGGACGGCCTGGTGATCTTCGCCGCGCCCGGTGAGCACCAGGTGTGGTCGCTCGCCCGGTCCGTGCCAGAACGCGTGGTGCTCTCGGACACCTTCCTCACCCGCAATCTCGTCTCCGCCCAGACGGCCGGGCGGCCGTTCTGGGTGCTGTCGCTCGCCGCAGACCGCGTCACCCTGTGGAACGGCGGCGTCGACCGCGTCGTCGAGGCACACGTCGGCGGCTTCCCGCTGACCAGGCGCGTGGAGAACTTCGACCCGGAACGGCAGCAGCGGATCGGGGACCTGCCGAGCGCCTTCCGGGAGGAACGCACCCGCCAGTTCCTGCGCGAGACCGACACGGCGATGAGCACCGTTCTGCGCGACCACCCGCGACGGCTGTACGTCACCGGCGAGCCGGCCGCCCTCACGCTGCTGGACGAGGTCGGCAGCGCCGCCAAGGGTGCGGTGCACGTCCCGCACGGCGGACTCGCGCACCGGACACCCGAGGCGGTGTGGCAGGCCATGCGGTCAGTGATCGAGGCGGAGGCCCGCAGGAGCACGGACGCCGTGAGCCGTGCCCTCGAAACGGCCCGCGGGCGGCGGGAGTTCGCCGCCGGTGTCGACGAGCTGTGGCAGAGCGCCAGGGACGGCCGCGTCCGGCTGCTGGCCGTCGAGGAGAATTACCGCGTGAGTGTCCGCGCCGCCGGGGACCATCTGATCCTCGCCGAGAGCGGCGACCTCGACTCCCGCGAGGACATCGTGGACGAGATCGTCGAACAGTGCCTGGAGACGGGCGCCGACGTCCGCTTCGTACCGGACGGCGCACTCGGGGAGGCGGACGGCATCGCCGGGGTGCTGCGCTACTGACCCGAGCGGCTCGGGCTCGTGGGGGCACTGAGACAGGGGGCTCGAACACCGGGTCGTCGAACACCCGCAGGGGCTTGGTTCCCGCGTTCCCATGGACCGCCAAATACCCTGTGTAATCTACGACTTGAGTCTGCCGGTGGCGCCCTCAGCGCCTACCTCGAAGTAACTCCGCGAGACTGTGGCATATGCCAGAAGCACCACCGTATCGTGTGTTGCCAAATCCCTTACAGGGCGTCGCGGGCTGTGCGACAGTCGTAACGGTCCCTCCGTCCGCCCTGGTCGTACCGTCCCCGCATCGGAGTGCGTCATGCCGTCCCACCTCTCCGCGGACCGCCCAGCCGCCCAGCCGCCCAGCCGCGGCTCGGTCGACGCGCTCATCTCGCAGACGCGGCGGCTCAAAGGCGACATGGACGCGGTACGGCGCGATGCCGAGGGGGACGACGAACCGGACCACCCGCGGGGACGCTGGCAGCGCGCCCTGTACGACCTGGCCCTGCACCAGCTCAACGACCTCGACGAACATCTGGCCCAGCTACGGGAGGGTCCGCCGCCCACGGCGGCCCCTCTGGAACCCGCCGTGCCCCCGCAGGGCTCGCTGCTCAGCCGGGTCGGCAGCGCCGAGTGGAACCTGCTGACGGACGAGGCCAGTTGGTCCGGTGAGCTCTACCAGATCCTGGGCCGCGACCCCGAGGCTCCGCCGCTCACCCTCGACGAGATGCCGTCACTGGTGCTCGACGAGGACCGGCCGAAGCTGACGGCGATGGTCACGAACTGCCTCGTCGACGCCCGCCCCATCGACGGCGAGTTCCGCATCGCCCGCCGGGACGGCGACGTACGGACCGTGCACATGATGGGCGAACCGGTGCTCGACACTGACGGCAGCACCGCCTCGATGTGGGCCGTGCTGCGGGACGTCAGCGCACTGCGCCGCAGCCAACGGGTGGTCAGCGAGACCCGTGACTCGCTCCACCCCCAGAGGCATGCCGCGCAGCCCGAGCACCGGCTCGCGGTCGAGTTGCAGGAAGCCGTGCTGCCACCGTGGCGCGGCTCTTTGCGGCTCCCGCACCGGGGCCCCAGGACCCTCGACCTCGCGGCCCACCGACTGCCGGC
>CAWCSC010000023.1:0-697843 GCA_963798065.1 uncultured Actinomycetota bacterium
TAAATACGCATACCAATGAAACGACGACAGGAGTGCTGCGCGTCGAAGAGTGGTTGGTACTTGCGGAGTGGCTGCCCGGGGACCGACCGGGGTCGGCGCTCACGTCGGGCAACTCGGAGAACACTACGGATCGGGTCTGGGCGTGTCAACTCAGGCCCGGACGGCACTAGAGGGGCGTACTCTCAGGTGCATGACGACGCGTACGTGTACCCAGCTGTGGTGGGCCGCCTGACGGCGGCCGTCCTCACGTATGCATTCAACGGCCGCCGCTTCGGCGGCCGTTCTTGTTTCTCCCTCCAGAACCACGGAGGGGCGGCCGCCCGGGGCGGCGGTCCCGGCCAGGAGATGGAGGAGAGATGACACGGGTCTTCAGCGGGGTCAAGCCGACGGGGCATCTGACGCTGGGGAACTACCTGGGAGCCATGCGGCGGTGGGCTGCCGTCGACCAGCACGAGGCCGACGCCTTGTTCTGCGTCGTCGATCTGCATGCACTGACCGTCGACCACGATCCCGCGCGGGTGCGCAGGCTGAGTCGGCAGGCGGCGACGTTGTTGCTGGCGTCCGGGCTGGATCCGCAGGCGTGCACGGTGTTCGTGCAGAGTCATGTGGACGAGCACGCTCGGCTCTCCTACGTGCTGGAGTGCGTGGCCACCGACGGTGAGATGCGGCGGATGATCCAGTACAAGGAGAAGGCCGCGCGGGAGCAGCGGCGGGGCGGGAGTGTGCGGCTGTCACTGTTGACCTACCCGGTGCTGATGGCGGCGGACATCCTGGCGTACGGAGCCGATGAGGTGCCGGTCGGGGACGACCAGGTGCAGCATGTGGAGCTCACGCGGGATCTCGCGGTGCGGTTCAACCAGCGGTACGGGCATACGTTCGTGGTGCCCCGGGCCACGCGTCCGCAGGTCGCGGCTCGGGTGATGAATCTGCAGGATCCGGCGTCGAAGATGGGCAAGAGCGACGACGTCGGGCCGGGGATCGTCTATCTGCTGGACGAGCCGGACGTGGTGCGGAAGAAGGTCATGCGGGCTGTGACCGACAGCGGGCAGGAGGTCGTGTACGACCGGGAGGCCCGGCCGGGTCTCGCCAATGTGCTGGAGATCCTCGCCGCGTGTACGGGTGGGAGTCCTGAGGAGCTGAGCGGTGCGTATCAGTCGTACGGGGCTCTGAAGAAGGACACCGCGGAGGCTGTGGTCGAGGTGCTCCGGCCTGTGCAGGAGAGGCACAAGGAGTTGTGTGCGGATCCCGGCTATGTGGAGCGCGTGCTGCGTGACGGTGCGGAGCGGGCGCGGGGGATGGCCCGGCCGACGGTGGATGCCGCCTATCGCGCGATCGGGTTGCTGCCTGCCGTGTCGGAGGCGGCTGACGCCGGTGCCGCGGTGACCGTGTGAGGTGACACGGGCGGAGGGGGCGGGTGTCCGGCCCGCCCCCGGTCGCTCAGTTGTTGTTGCCGGAGGCCAGGGCGCGGCTGCGGTCGCGGGCGGCTTCGAGGGCGGCGATGAGGGCGGCTCGTACGCCGTGGTTCTCGAGTTCGCGGATGGCGTTGATCGTCGTGCCGGCGGGGGACGTGACGTTCTCGCGGAGCTTGACCGGGTGCTCGCCGCTGTCGCGGAGCATCGTCGCGGCGCCGATGGCGGACTGGACGATCAGGTCGTGGGCCTTGTCGCGGGGCAGGCCGAGGAGGATGCCGGCGTCGGTCATGGCTTCGACCAGGTAGAAGAAGTAGGCCGGGCCGGAGCCGGAGAGAGCGGTGCAGGCGTCCTGCTGGGACTCGGGGACGCGGAGCGTCTTGCCGACGGCGCCGAAGAGCTCCTCGGTGTGTGCGAGGTGGTCGGCGGTGGCGTGGGTGCCGGCGGAGATGACGGACATCGCCTCGTCGACGAGGGCGGGGGTGTTCGTCATGACGCGGACGACCGGGGTGTCGGGGGCGAGGCGTTCCTCGAAGTACGCGGTGGGGATGCCGGCGGCGCCGCTGATGACCAGGCGGTCGGCGGGGACGTGGGGGGCGAGTTCGTCGAGGAGGGTGCCCATGTCCTGCGGTTTGACCGTGAGGATCAGGGTGTCGGCGGTCTTCGCGGCTTCCGGGTTGGTGACCGGGGTGACGCCGTAGCGGGTGCGGAGTTCTTCGGCTCGTTCCTGGCGGCGGGCGGTGACCAGGAGGTCCGCCGGGTTCCAGCCTGCGCGGATCATTCCGCTGAGCAGGGCTTCGCCGATCTTTCCGGTGCCGAGGACTGCGACTTTCTGGGTCATGGCGCGGGGTGCCTCCGGGGGTGCGTCGTCCGGTTTCCATCCTCGCACCGGGGAGGGCGGGGTGGCTCGGGTGTCCGGTGGGCGGGATGTCGGTCGGCTCCTCCTGGACCCCCGGCTCTGCCTGGGCCCGCCTCGTCCTCGAACGCGGGACGGGCTGTTTCGGCTATGCCGTCCGGCGTCTGAGGGTCGCCGCGCCCAGGCACAGGACCAGCAGGGCGCAGCCGGCCACGATCAGGGCGTCGCGTACGAAGGTGGCGGTCATGTCGGTGTGGTGGAGGACCTCGTTCATGCCGTCGACGGCGTAGGACATGGGAAGGACGTCGGAGACGGCCTCCAGGACCGGGTGCATGTTGTCGCGGGGAGTGAACAGGCCGCAGAGGAGGAGCTGGGGGAAGATCACCGCCGGCATGAACTGGACCGCCTGGAATTCCGAGGCCGCGAAGGCCGAGACGAAGAGGCCCAGGGCCGTGCCGAGGAGGGCGTCCAGGAGGGCGACCAGGAGGAGGAGCCAGGGGCTGCCGGTGACGTCGAGGCCGAGGAACCAGACCGCGAGGCCCGTGGCCAGGGCGGACTGGATGATCGCGAGGGTGCCGAAGGCGAGGGCGTAGCCGGCGATCAGGTCGCCTTTGCCGAGGGGCATGGCGAGGAGGCGTTCGAGGGTGCCCGAGGTGCGTTCGCGCAGGGTGGCGATGGAGGTCACCAGGAACATCGTGATCAGCGGGAAGATCCCGAGGAGGGACGCGCCGATGCTGTCGAAGGTGCGCGGGCTGCCGTCGAAGACGTAGCGCAGCAGGAACAGCATCACGCAGGGGATGAGGATCAGCAGCGCGATGGTGCGCGGGTCGTGGGTGAGCTGGCGCAGGACCCGGGTTGCGGTGGCGGTGGTGCGGGAGGCGTTCAACGCCCTCGGTGGGGCGGGGGTGGCGGTCGTCGTACGGAGGGTGCTCATCGCGTCGTCTCCTTTGTGCGGCCTGCCGCTTTCGCTTCGTCCACCAGGTGCAGGAAGGCCTCCTCGACCGTCTCGGCGCCGGTGCGGGTGCGCAGGGCGTCGGGGGTGTCGTCGGCGAGGAGCCCGCCCTCGCGCATGAGGAGGAGGCGGTGGCAGCGCTCGGCCTCGTCCATGACGTGGGAGGAGATGAGGAGGGTCGCGCCGCGGCTTGCCGCGATGTCGTGGAAGAGGTTCCAGAGGTCGCGGCGCAGGACCGGGTCGAGGCCGACGGTGGGTTCGTCGAGGACCAGGAGTTCGGGGGTGCCGAGGAGGGCGACGGCCAGGGAGACGCGGCTGCGCTGGCCGCCGGAGAGGTTGCCGGCCAGGGCGTCGGCGTGGGTGGTGAGGTCGACGTCGGCCAGGACGCGATCGACGTCCTGGCGGCGGTCGGCGGCCGCGCGGCCGGGGTCGAGGATCGCGGCGAAGTAGGCAAGGTTCTGGCGGACCGTCAGGTCGTCGTAGACGGACGGGGCCTGGGTGACGTAGCCGATGCGGGTGCGCAGGGTGGGATGGCCGGCGGGGCAGCCGAGGACGTCGAGGGTGCCGGTGACCTTGGCCTGGGTGCCGACGACGGCGCGCATGAGGGTGGACTTACCGCAGCCGGACGGGCCGAGCAGGCCGGTGATCTGGCCGCGGGGGACGGTGAAGCCGAGGGCTCGCAGGACCGTGCGGGGGCCGCGGGCGACGGTGAGGTCCTCGGCGTGGACGGCCGCGGGTTCCGCGTCCGTGCCGGGGCGTGGTGGGCCGGGAGCGTTATTCATCATGCGATGAATAATGCTCCTGGGGGTGGTGCGCGTCAAGCAGGGGTCCTGGCGAGCAGGAGGACGACCTCGTAGACCTCCTCGACGAAGCCGTCCGGGAAGGTCCTGAGGAGGTGCTCGCGTTCCGCGGCGAGGAAGGACGCGGTGTGGTCCTCGCCGTGTACCAGGAAGACCGAGTGGCTGCCGAGGTTGGCGAGGTGGGTGTCGACCGGGATACGGCGGCTCCAGCGGACCGTGCGGCGGGCGAAGTCGAGGCGGCCGGTGGGGTCGGCGGCGCGGGCGTTGACGTTCCGCTTCTCGGCGGAGACGTCGATGCCGAAGTGGCGCCCTGTGCGGACGGCGGCCTCGGCGATCCATGGCACGTCGAGGGCGTCGGTGTTCCACCAGAGGGCGAGCGCGCCGCCGGGGCGCAGGACGCGGAGGGCCTCCGGGACGGCTCGGGCGGGGTCGGTCCAGTGCCAGGCCTGGGCGTAGGTGACGAAGTCGACGGAGGCGTCGGCCAGGGGGAGGTCGTCGCCCGTGCCGCGGACGATCGGGATGTCGGGGAGGGTGCTGCGGAATTGCGCCGCCATGCCGTCGCCGGGTTCTACGGCGATGACGTCCGCGCCTCGGGCGTGCAGGAGGGCGGTCGCTATGCCGGTGCCGGCGCCGATGTCTGCGACGCGGGAGCCGGGGAGGGGGTGGCCGGCCAGGGCTTCTATCGCGTCGAAGAGGGCTGGGGGGTAGGAGGGGCGGTTGGCCGCGTACTGGGCCGCGGCGGTGTTGAAGGAGTGGGCGCGGGCGGTTTGGGTGGGCGCGGGGTCGGTGGTGGTGTCGGCTCCGGTGGTGGGTGGTTCGGGGGTGGGGTCGGCTCCGGTGGTGGGTGGTTCGGGGGTGGGTGGTTCGGGGGTGGGTGGTTCGGGGGTGGGTGGTTCGGGGGTGGGGTCGGCTCCGGTGGGGTGGGGTCGGCTCCGGTGGGGTGGGGGGCGGAGGGAGGTGGGGTCATACGGCCATGGTGGCCGGGGGCGGGGTGCGGTGCGGTGAGATTTCGGTGAGAGGGGGCGGTCTATGCGCGGCGGCGCTTCTTCGACGGGTTGCCCGAGCGGCGGGTGGTGCTCTTCTCGTGTCGCTTGCGGGCTGCCTCGTACTCCTCGCGGTGGAGCTTCTCGCCGGGGGCCTCGGTGAGGGAGCGGAAGAAGTAGGCGAGGAGGGAGCCGACGAAGCCGATGGTCAGGAGGCCGCGCAGGGATGCCTGACGGTCGGGGTCGGGGCGGCGGGTGAAGCCGTCCCAGGTGTGGCGGAAGGCCATCGCGCTGCAGATCGCGAACATCACGATCATGAGGAGCGTGACGAAGCTGCCGATCGCGGCGATCTGGAGGCCCTGGTAGGCGAGGCGGAGGACCAGGCAGGCCGCGGCTGCGGTGGCGAGTGAGCCGACGGCGACGGCGACGCGGCGGGCGGTGTAGCCGTTGTCGTGGTCCAGCCAGGTGGTGCCGAAGAAGCGGATGGGCTCGGGGCGGGGGCTGGGGGCCGGGGTGCCGTTGTCTGCGCTCACGGGGCGATTATCGCTCGGGGTCGCGCGGTGCTTGCGGCGGGTCGTGGGGCTTCGGTGGGGGTGTGCGTTGCGCCTGCGCTGTGGTGGTGGGTCGGGGCCGTGTCGGGGGGTGTCCGTCCTCGGAACGTCGCGATCGAGTTGCGTGCCGACTGACTGTTCTTTGACGCGCCAACCGCTGCGGGCGGACACCACCCGACACGTCCCCTGCTCGCCGTACGCGGGCGGCCCGCAGTGGGGGCGGGCCGCCCGCGGCCGTGGTCAGGAGCAGCGGGGGCGGATGTAGCCGTCGCTGCCTGTGTTGATGTAGGCGTCCGAGACGTACTGGCCGCCCGCTATGTTGTCCCAGATGCTGGTCGTGCCGTACGGGCCCGTGACCCGGGTGCCGGGTGTCTGGCAGTGGATGGCGACCCGGGAGCCTTCCGGCAGGATCTTGACGATCGGGTAGCCGGTGCCGGGGCCGCTGCGGACGTTGAGACGGACGCCCGGTGCGACCGAGAAGTACGTGGCCGCTGCGGCCAGTGTGGTGACCACCGGCATGCCGGTGTCGGGCTTTATCTGTTCGACAGGCTCGACAGACATGAAAAACCTCCCCCGTTGAACCCCATGGCAGCCATGGGGTCCCGTTGATTCCCTTGAATCACGCCATCAAACACTTGTGCGCGACTCGCCAGCGGAGGCTAGCAAGCCGCCTCTGTCTCGTACGAGTCATCGACTAGGCTCCGTGCGTCGCGCGCGCGGACGAACAGCACGGGGGTGGTTCCATGGCGGCGCAGGGAAACGCCGGAGCGGGCCCGGAAGCGGAACTTCCTGAAATTGCCGGTCACTACCGACTCGAAGAGTGTCTGGGTTCGGGCGGCATGGGGGTCGTGCATCTGGCCCGGAGCACCTCCGGGATGAAGGTGGCCGTGAAGGTCGTGCACGCGCAGTTCGCCGAGGACCCCGAGTTCAGGGGGCGTTTCCGGCAGGAGGTGGCCGCGGCCCGGCGGGTGAGCGGGGCCTTCACCGCTCCCGTCGTGGATGCCGATCCCGAGGCCGGGCGGCCTTGGATGGCCACGTTGTTCATTCCGGGGCCGACGCTGGCCCAGGAGGTGAAGCGGAACGGGCCCTTGGCCCCGGCGCAGTTGCGGCGGCTGATGGCCGGGCTCGCGGAGGCACTGCGCGACATCCACCGGGTCGGGGTCGTGCACCGGGACCTGAAGCCGAGCAACGTCCTGCTCGCCGAGGACGGGCCGAAGGTCATCGACTTCGGCATTTCCCGGCCGAAGGACAGCGAGTTGCGGACCGAGACCGGAAAGCTGATCGGTACGCCGCCCTTCATGGCGCCCGAGCAGTTCCGGCGGCCCAGGGAAGTGGGGCCCGCCGCCGATGTGTTCGCCCTCGGGTCCGTCATGGTGCATGCGGCAACCGGGCGGGGGCCGTTCGACTCCGACAGTCCGTACGTCGTCGCCTACCAGGTCGTGCACGACGAGCCTGAGCTGGCCGGCGTACCGGAACAGCTGGCGCCGCTCGTGTCGCGGTGTCTGGCCAAGGAGCCCGGGGACCGGCCCTCGCCCGACGAGTTGATGCGGGAACTGCGGTCGGTGGCGGCCTCCTACGACACGCAGGTGTTCATACCGGCTCAGCGGGTGGACGAGACGCCGGGTGCGGGAGAGGCGCACGCTGCGGATGAGGTGCCGGTCGCGCGGCTTGCCGTGGAGGTCGGCTCCGACGCGTCCCCTCGCCGGTCCAAGCTGCGTCTCGGCAAGCGGGCCGCGCTCGGCGCCGGTGCCCTCGGGCTGGCCGTCGTCGGTGCGCTGGCGGCCGTTCCGCTGCTCGGGGGCGGGAGTCCGGCACCGGAGGTCACCGCCCCTCGGGTCACGTCGGCCGCGTTCACCGGGTGGGAGGCGGCGTCGCTGTCCGGGAAGAGCACTCCGCAATGCTCGTACGCGGTCGGGAAGTTGCTCTGTGCGCAGGAGGGGCTGGTCTTCGCTCTCGATCCTGTCGACGGGCGGTTGTTGTGGCGGCATCCCCTGGACGGGGTGGCCGCGAGCGGGCCGCCGAGTGGGGCTCCGGTCGTGTCGGGTGGTCGGGTGCTGGCCGGGTTCGGCCACGGGCGGCGACTGACGGCGCTCGATCCCGGCTCGGGCGACGTGACCCGGCGCCAGGACCTGCCCGAGTACGGCGGTCTCCAGGCGGTCGGCGGCATGGTGCTGCTCACCGCGGCCGACGGCACGGTCACCGGTGTGGACGGCGCCTCGGGGGACGCGAAGTGGAGTCACCGGATTCCGGGACAGGACGTGCCGTACTTCGTCTCGTTCCCCGGTGATCCGCTGGCGTACACGGCGACCGCGTCGGGCGACGGGTCCGGTACGAAGGTCACGGCGGTGGACCCGGGCACGGGCGAAGTGCGGTGGGACGCGCGGCTCGACGGGTCGCTGGAACCCATCGGCACGGTGGACGGGTCGGTCGTGTTCGTGTCGGTCGACGCCGTGCGCGGGGACGCGCGGGCCGTGGTCCGTTATGCCCCGGAGACCCGTACGAGCGTGCGGGTGCCGTTGCGTATTCCGTTGCAGCAGGTCCAGGGCAGTGTGCACGGGGACGTCGTCCATCTCATGGCGACGGGCGGGTCGTTGGTCGCCGTCGACCTGGAGGCGCGCAAGCAGCGCTGGAGCCTGGAGACGGGAATCGTCCGGGGTTCCACGCCCGTCGCCGATGATCGGCACGTGTACGTCACCGCGCCGGACGGGCGGCTGCTCGCCGTCGACGCGCGGCGCGGGAAGCTCGTCGGGCAGACGCCTACTCGGCTGAGCGTGCAGTCGGACCGGGTTCCGGCGACGCTCCCCCAGCCCGTGGTCGTGGGCGGCCGCGTCTACGCCGGTGCCCCGGACGGGACCGTGTTCGCGGTGAACGGGCGCGATCCGTCCGGCTGGTAGGCAGCATGCGGAAGGGCCGCCTCCCGGCATCGGGAGGCGGCCCTCGGCACAAGGGTTCAGCCCAGCATCGACACGTCCCGCACGGCGCCCTTGTCCGCGCTGGTCGCCATCGCCGCGTAGGCCCGCAGCGCCGCCGAGACCTTGCGCTCGCGGTTCTTCGGGGCGTAGACGCCGTTCAGCGCCTCCTCGCGGCGGGCCAGTTCGGCGTCGTCGACGAGGAGCTCGATGGAGCGGTTCGGGATGTCGATGCGGATGCGGTCGCCGTCCTCGACGAGGGCGATGGTGCCGCCGCCGGCCGCCTCGGGCGAGGCATGCCCGATGGACAGGCCGGACGTGCCGCCGGAGAAGCGGCCGTCGGTGATCAGGGCGCAGGCCTTTCCGAGGCCGCGGCCCTTCAGGTACGAGGTCGGGTAGAGCATCTCCTGCATGCCGGGGCCGCCCTTGGGGCCCTCGTAGCGGATGACGACGACGTCGCCCTCCTTGATCTCCTTCAGCAGGATCTTCTCGACGGCCTCCTCCTGCGACTCGCAGACGACCGCCGGGCCCTCGAAGGTCCAGATCGACTCGTCGACACCGGCCGTCTTCACCACGCAGCCGTCGACCGCGAGGTTGCCCTTGAGCACGGCGAGGCCGCCGTCCTTGGAGTACGCGTGCTCGACGGAGCGGATGCAGCCGCCCTCGGCGTCCTCGTCCAGGGCCTCCCAGCGCTCGGACTGGGAGAAGGCCTCGGCGGAGCGGACGCAGCCGGGGGCCGCGTGCCACAGCTCGAGGGCCTCGGGGGACGGGGAACCGCCGCGCACGTCCCAGGTCTTCAGCCAGTCGCCCAGGGTGGGGCTGTGAACCGAGTGCACGTCCTCGTTGAGCAGGCCGCCGCGGTGCAGCTCGCCGAGGAGGGCGGGGATGCCGCCGGCGCGGTGCACGTCCTCCATGTAGTACGTGCGGTTCTTCGCGACGTTCGGGGCGACCTTGGCGAGGCAGGGCACGCGGCGCGAGACCTCGTTGATCTCCTCCAGGCCGAAGGGGACACCGGCCTCCTGGGCCGCGGCCAGCAGGTGCAGGATCGTGTTGGTCGAGCCGCCCATCGCGATGTCGAGGGCCATCGCGTTCTCGAACGCCGCGACGGTGGCGACGTTGCGCGGCAGGACCGTGTCGTCGTCCTGCTCGTAGTAGCGGCGGGTGATGTCCATGACCGTGTTCGCCGCGTCGACGTAGAGCTGCTTGCGCGCGGTGTGCGTGGCCAGGACCGAGCCGTTGCCGGGGAGGGAGAGGCCGATGGCCTCGGTGAGGCAGTTCATCGAGTTGGCGGTGAACATGCCGGAGCAGCTGCCGCAGGTCGGGCAGGCGTTCTCCTCGATGCGGAGGATGTCCTCGTCCGAGATCTTGTCGTTCACGGCGTCGGAGATCGCGTCGACCAGGTCCAGCGTGCGGACCGTGCCGTCGACCAGCGTCGCGCGGCCGGACTCCATCGGGCCGCCGGAGACGAACACCGTCGGGATGTTCAGGCGCAGGGCCGCGTTGAGCATGCCCGGAGTGATCTTGTCGCAGTTGGAGATGCAGATCAGGGCGTCGGCGCAGTGGGCCTCGACCATGTACTCGACCGAGTCCGCGATCAGGTCGCGGGAGGGGAGGGAGTACAGCATGCCGCCGTGGCCCATGGCGATGCCGTCGTCCACCGCGATGGTGTTGAACTCGCGCGGGATGCCGCCGGCCTCGACGATCGCCTCGCTGACGATCCGGCCGACCGGCTGCAGATGGGTGTGGCCCGGCACGAACTCGGTGAAGCTGTTGGCGACCGCGATGATGGGCTTGCGGCCGATGTCCCCGCCCGGTACACCGGAGGCGCGCATCAGGGCGCGGGCGCCCGCCATATTGCGGCCGTGGGTGACTGTGCGGGACCTCAGCTCGGGCATCGTCGCTCGCTCCTTCAGAGACTGCGTCAGAGGATTCGGAGATTTCTGACTGCTACCGAGCGTACGCCGGTCATCCAGAGGGCGGGACGGCCTGTCCGAAATGCGGGATGAGTGTCTCGGCCGACGGCGGTCTCCGTCGGCTCAGGGGCCGGTGAGGTGGCCCTGTACGACGGGTGCCAGCCGCGCGATGATCTGCTCCGGATCCGCCGAGGCCAGCGGCTCGACCTTGATGACGTACCGCAGCATGGCCGTGCCCACGAGCTGGGCGGCGGCGAGCTCGGCCCGCAGTTCGGCGTCCGGCAGGTCCAGTCGTACGGCGATGCGGCGCAGTACCTGGGTGGCCACGATCCGGCGGAAGACGGCCGCGGCGGTCTCGTTGGTGACTGCGGAGCGGACGATGGCGAGCAGGGGCGTGCGGGTCGTCGGGTTCTCCCAGACGCCGAAGAAGAAGCGGGCCAGGCGCTCCCCGACGCCGTCGAGCGGGCCCTCCTCGATGGCTTTCGGCGCCTCGATGGCGGGTGCGAAGGACTGGGTGATCGCCGCCTCGAAGACCTGTTCCTTCGTCCCGAAGTAGTGGTGCACGAGCGCCGCGTCGACCCCGGCCGCCTTGGCGATGCCGCGCACGGACGTCTTCTCGTAGCCGCGCTCGGAGAACTCCTCGCGGGCTGCGGTCAGGATGAGGTCCCGGGTGTCGGCCGACTCCGCGCGCGGGGGCCGGCCCCGGCGGCGGGCGGTGGTGCCGGCCGGGGGCCCGCCCGGGGGCAGGTCGCTCATCGCCGCGGCACCTTCACCGCCGAGGCCAGGTGCAGACGCGTGAAGGCCAGTGCCTCCGCCAGGTCGGCCTCCCGCTCCGCGCTCGACATGGCGCGGCGGGTGTTGACCTCGATGACGACGTGCCCGTCGAAGCCGGTCAGGGCGAGCCGCTCCAGCACCTCGGCACAGGGCTGGGTGCCGCGGCCTGGCACCAGGTGCTCGTCCTTGGCCGAACCCCTGCCGTCGGCGAGATGGACGTGGCCGAGGCGGTCTCCCATGCGGTCGACCATGTCCAGGGCGTCGGAGCGGGCCGTCGCGGTGTGGCTGAGGTCGATCGTGAAGTGCCGGTAGTCGTCCTTCGTCACGTCCCAGTCGGGGGCGTACGCGAGCATCTCGCGGTCGCGATAGCGCCAGGGGTACATGTTCTCCACGGCGAAGCGCACATCCGTCTCGTTCGCCATGCGCCAGATGCCGGCGACGAAGTCCCTGGCGTACTGGCGCTGCCAGCGGAAGGGCGGGTGCACGACGACGGTGCTCGCGTCGAGCTTCTCGGCCGCCGCGCGGGCCCGCTGGAGCTTGGTCCAGGGGTCGGTGGACCAGACGCGCTGCGTGATGAGCAGGCAGGGGGCGTGGACGGCCAGGACGGGGATCTGGTGGTAGTCGCTGAGTCTGCGCAGGGCCTCGATGTCCTGGCTCACGGGGTCGGTCCAGACCATGACCTCGACTCCGTCGTAGCCGAGGCGCGCGGCGATCTCGAAGGCCGTGGCCGTCGACTCCGGGTAGACCGAGGCCGTCGACAGGGCGACCTTCGCGTCCGGGATCTTTACGGCTGGCTCTGCCATGCAGGACAGATTACGGGGTGTGGTCGGGGTGGGGCGGGGGGCCTCTTCGCCGTTGTGGTGTTTGCCACGGCGCGGGTGCGGGTCGTTCGCAGTTCTCTCACGTGGACTCCATGTGATCCAGGCGCCGCAGGATCACGCCCTCCCGCAGCGCCCACGGGCAGATTTCCACCCGCTCGACGCCGAACAGGTCCATCGCGCCCTCGGCGACCAGGGCGCCTGCCAGGAGCTGGTTCGCCCTGCCCTCCGAGACGCCCGGCAGCTCGGCCCGTTCCGCCTCCGTCATGCCGGCCAGCCTCGGGACCCACGCCTCCAGGGACTCCCGCTTGAGCTCGCGCTGGACGTAGGGGCCTTCGGCGGAGCGGGCGGCGCCGGCGATGCGGGCCAGTTGTTTGAAGGTCTTGGACGTGGCGACGACGTGGTCGGGGGCGCCGATGCGGCTGAACTCGCCGACCGTGCGGGCGATCTCGGTGCGTACGTGGCGGCGCAGGGCACGGACGTCGTCCGGGGCGGGCGGGTCGCCGGGCAGCCAGCCCGCGGTGAGGCGGCCGGCGCCCAGCGGCAGCGAGACGGCCGCGTCGGGCTCCTCGTCGATGCCGTAGGCGATCTCCAGGGAGCCGCCGCCGATGTCCAGGACCAGTAGTTTTCCGGCCGACCAGCCGAACCAGCGGCGGGCGGCGAGGAAGGTGTGGCGGGCCTCCTCCTCGCCGGTGAGGACCTGGAGCTCGACGCCGGTCTCGGTGCGCACGCGCGCGAGGACGTCGTCGGCGTTGCGGGCCTCGCGTACGGCGGAGGTGGCGAACGGCAGCAGGTCCTCGACGCCCTTGTCCTCGGCGGCCTGGAGCGCCTCCTGGACGACCGAGACGAGCCGGTCGACGCCCTGGGGGCCGATCGCGCCGTCTTCGTCGAGGAGCTGGGCGAGGCGCAGTTCCGCCTTGTGCGAGTGCGCGGGCAACGGGCACGCGCCGGGATGCGCGTCCACCACGAGCAGATGCACCGTGTTCGATCCCACGTCGAGGACACCGAGTCTCATGTACGGAACGCTACTGCCAGCCGAACCGTCCGCCGTCCTCGGTGTGGGTACAAGGCCCGTACCCTGGACGTGTGCCAAAGACGAAAAAGGCGAAGCACGACAAATCATCGGGTGCCGCGGTGTCCGACGAGAAGGGCCTCGACTTCGCCCGCGCGTGGGTGGAGTTTCCTGATCCGGCGGACGACGAGCAGGTCTTCCGCTGCGATCTGACATGGCTGACCTCTCGCTGGAACTGCATCTTCGGCAGCGGCTGCCAGGGCATCCAGGCCGGCCGCGCGGACGACGGGTGCTGCACGTTGGGTGCCCACTTCTCCGACGAGGACGACGAGAAGCGGGTTGCCGAGCATGTGGCGAGGCTCACTCCGGACATCTGGCAGAACCATGCCGAGGGCACGAGCACCGGCTGGATCTCCGAGGACGAGGACGGCGACCGGCAGACGCGCCCCTTCCAGGGCTCGTGCATCTTCCAGAACCGGCCCGGCTTCGCGGGCGGCGCGGGCTGCTCGCTGCACATCCTCGCCCTGAAGGAGGGCCGCGAGCCGCTGGAGACCAAGCCGGACGTGTGCTGGCAGCTGCCGGTGCGGCGGACGTACGAGTGGATCGACCGGCCCGACGACACGCGGGTGCTGCAGGTGTCGATCGGTGAGTACGACCGCCGCGGCTGGGGTCCGGGCGGCCACGACCTGCACTGGTGGTGCACGTCGGCGACCTCGGCGCACGGCGCGGGCGACCCGGTGTACGTCTCCTACCGGCCGGAGCTGATCGAGCTGATGGGCAAGGCCGGCTACGACCGGCTGGTCGAGCTGTGCGAGGAGCGGCTGGCCTCGCAGCTGCCGTTGCTGGCACCGCATCCGGCGGACCCGAAGGGCTGACGTGCGCCTATGACGTGAACGGGCTCGCGTCGTCGCCCTCCGAGGGCGGTGGCGTCGAGTCCGTCGGGTCCGGGTCCGGATCGGTGGGCGTGGGGTCCGGGTCGGGTGACGGGGGCGGAGTGGTCGGCGTCGGGTCCGCTGGTGCCGAGGTCGTGGGCGTCGGGTCGGGCTGGGTCGGCGGCGGGTCGCTCGGGCCGCTGGGGCGGGGGTCCGGGCGTGGGCCGGGGCGGGGCGGAGGGGCTGGGCGCGGTGCCGTAGCCCTCGATGCGGACGACGGCGCCGACGGGCGAGATGGCCACCTGGGCGTGCCAGGGGCCGGAGGGCTCACGCAGGTGGTCGACGTACACCTTGATCGTCAGCGACTCGCCGGGCTGGAGCGTTCCCGACGACTGGCTCAGGTAGAGCCAGTCGGCTCCCGTGAACGCGGACCAGCGGACCGGCTCGGAGCCCGCGGCGGTCAGGGTGACGAGGGTGGTGTCGCCGCTGTTGCCGGCGGTGACCTCCAGGCGGGCGCCCTTCCGGCCGGCCCCGGCGACGCCGATGACCTCCACGGAGACGTCTGCCTTGCCGTCCTTGCCGAAGCGGGGGCCGGGTCTGGTGCTCGCGTTGCCGGTGTTCTCGTATCCGCCGCCCGCCATCTCGCCGTCCAGGCCGAGCGGGTCGTCCGCCTCGAGCGCGGAGGCGGAGCGGCCGTCCTGGCCCTCCCCCACGGGGGTGCCCCGGTAGGCGGCCCACAGGGCGAGCACCGGGGCGGCCACGACAGTGGCGACGACGGTCGTGGTGACGGCACGCGCGCGGAGGCGGTCCCTTCGGGCGGCGCGGTCCTTGGGGTCCATCGGGTAGCCGCGCCGGTCGAAGCGGGGGGCGGCGCCACGCGCGCGTGGGTGGTGGGCCATGGCGAGGTGCAGGGCCGCGAGGGGCGCCGGCAGGACGGGCAGTGCGGCGGGCGTGACGCTGGTGCCGGGCCAGCGGCCGGGGATGGCGCGCTCTGCGGTGCGGCGGCAGCGCGGGCAGTCGTCGACGTGCCGGACGAGCTCGCGGCGCAGGGCCGTGCCGAGCACGAGCCGGTCGTCGCCGACGAGGTGGGCGACGCTCGGACACGCCCCGGTCTCGACCACGGCGAGGGCCGCACGCGTGCGTTCGACCTCGCAGGCGGCGGAGGCGAGCAGGTCGCGGGCGGCGGCCAGGTCCATGCCGAGGACGGCGGCGACCTCGTGGGCGGCGAGGTGGTGGCGCACGGCCAGTTCGAGCGCCTCCCGCTGCTCCGGGGTGGTGCCGGCGGCCTCCGGCCAGGCCAGCAGGGCCAGTTCGCGGCGGCGCCGCTCCTGGGCCTCCTCGGAGGGGGCGGGGACGGGGGCGGGGGCGGTCGGCCGGTCGGCGCGCCGCGTGCGGCCCGCCGCATGGCTGCTCGTACGTTTCTGCTTGGCCTCGGCCAGCTTGCGACGGCACGCCCAGCGGGCCAGCGCGTACAGCCAGGCCCTGCGGTCCGCGGGCGCCTCGGGGACGTGCCGGCCGCGGCGTTCGGCGAGTGCGAGGACGTCGCCCAGGGCGGCGGTCGCGGCGTCGTGGTCGCACAGCACGGACAGGCAGTAGGTGAACAGGCCGTCCAGGTAGGGCTCGTAGCGCCCGGGCGGCCGCTGCACGAGGGTGCGCGCCGCACCGCGGTCACGCGCTTCCCGGTGCGCCCGGTGCGTGCCGGCCGTGCGGGTCGAGATCTCCGGAGTACTGCTCGTCATTCGGCGACCGTAGGCGGCCGGGAGAGGTACCTTACGGCGGCTTGAGCACATTTAATCCGTACGGGTGAAACGATCCCTCAATAGGGGACAGGAAGCACTTGTTCCGCCGCTGGCGCGGGGTGGCGGGGCCCTGGCGCACTGGTGGCCGCGCCCTCCGGTCCACGCGCTGTCAGTGCCTGCGGCTACGGTTTCGTCCATGGCTGCCCGTACGAAGACCACCAAGGACCGTCCGTCCTACCGCTGCACGGAGTGCGGTTGGCAGACGGCGAAGTGGCTCGGCCGCTGTCCCGAGTGCCAGGCGTGGGGGACGGTCGAGGAGTACGGCGCGCCCGCGGTCCGTACGACGGCACCGGGCAGGGTCACCACCTCCGCCGTGCCCATCGGCCAGGTCGACGTCCGCCGGGCGACGGCCCGCTCCACCGGCGTGCCCGAGCTGGACCGGGTGCTCGGCGGCGGCCTGGTGCCCGGCGCGGTCGTGCTGGTCGCGGGCGAGCCGGGCGTCGGCAAGTCGACGCTCCTGCTCGACGTGGCGGCCAAGTCGGCGAGCGACGAGCACCGCACCCTGTACGTCACGGGTGAGGAGTCGGCGAGCCAGGTCCGGCTGCGCGCCGACCGCATCAACGCCATCGACGACCACCTGTACCTGGCCGCCGAGACGGATCTGGCGGCGGTGCTGGGCCACTTGGACGCGGTGAAGCCGTCGCTGCTGATCCTGGACTCGGTGCAGACGGTGGCCTCCCCGGAGATCGACGGCGCGCCCGGCGGCATGGCCCAGGTGCGGGAGGTCGCCGGAGCCCTGATCCGGGCGTCGAAGGAACGCGGCATGTCCACCCTCCTCGTGGGCCATGTCACCAAGGACGGCGCCATCGCGGGCCCGCGCCTGCTGGAACACCTCGTGGACGTCGTGCTGCACTTCGAGGGCGACCGGCACGCCCGCCTCCGCCTCGTGCGAGGCGTCAAGAACCGCTACGGCACCACCGACGAGGTCGGCTGCTTCGAGCTGCACGACGAGGGCATCACGGGCCTTGCGGACCCCAGCGGACTTTTCCTGACACGTCGTGCCGAACCGGTCCCGGGCACCTGCCTGACCGTCACCCTGGAGGGCCGCCGCCCGCTGGTCGCCGAGGTCCAGGCGCTCACGGTCGACTCGCAGATCCCCTCCCCGCGCCGCACCACCTCGGGCCTTGAGACCTCCCGGGTCTCGATGATGCTGGCGGTGCTGGAACAGCGCGGCCGGATCAGCGCCTTGGGCAAACGGGACATCTACTCCGCGACGGTCGGCGGCGTGAAGCTCTCGGAGCCCGCCGCGGACCTGGCCGTCGCCCTCGCCCTGGCGAGCGCCGCGAGTGACACACCTCTCCCCAAGAACCTGGTCGCGATCGGGGAAGTCGGCCTCGCGGGCGAGGTGAGACGGGTCACCGGCGTGCAGCGCAGACTGGCGGAAGCCCACCGTCTGGGCTTCACACACGCGCTCGTACCGGGCGACCCGGGCAAGGTCCCCGCGGGTATGAAGGTCCTGGAAGTCGCGGACATGGGGGACGCCCTGCGGGTCCTTCCCCGCTCCCGTCGCAGAGAGGCCCCACAGGACGAGGAGGGTCGCCGGTAGACTTTGCCCAGGTCTCGCCCGTCCGTGCGAACCAAGTGTGCGACACGGGGCGCCCCAGAACCTGCGACCGGAGGAGTGCAGTGGCAGCCAACGACCGGGCAGCAGCTCCCGGAAAATCCGGTGGGAGTGCCGGTACCGATGGCCTGATGCGCGCTTCACTGAGCGCCGTGGCACCCGGAACCGCCCTGCGTGACGGCCTGGAGCGCGTGCTCCGAGGCAACACCGGCGGGCTCATCGTGCTCGGCTCCGACAAGACGGTCGAGGCGCTGTGCAGCGGCGGTTTCGTGCTGGACGTCGAGTTCACCGCGACCCGTCTGCGCGAGCTGTGCAAGCTGGACGGCGGCATCGTGCTGTCCTCGGACCTGTCGAAGATCCTGCGCGCCGGCGTGCAGCTGGTCCCGGACCCGACGATCCCCACGGAGGAGACCGGCACCCGGCACCGCACCGCGGACCGCGTCAGCAGACAGGTCGGCTTCCCGGTGGTCTCGGTCTCCCAGTCGATGCGGCTGATCGCCCTGTACGTCGACGGCCAGCGCCGCGTCCTGGAGGACTCGGCGGCGATCCTGTCCCGTGCCAACCAGGCCCTCGCCACCCTGGAGCGCTACAAGCTCCGCCTCGACGAGGTCGCGGGCACGCTGTCGGCGCTGGAGATCGAGGATCTGGTGACCGTCCGGGACGTCTCGGCCGTCGCCCAGCGCCTGGAGATGGTGCGCCGCATCGCCACGGAGATCGCCGAGTACGTGGTGGAGCTGGGCACGGACGGGCGCCTGCTGGCCCTCCAGCTCGACGAGCTGATCGCCGGCGTGGAGCCCGAGCGCGAGCTGGTCGTCCGGGACTACGTCCCCGAGCCCACGGCCAAGCGGTCCCGCACGGTCGACGAGGCCCTGGCCGAACTCGACGCCCTCACCCACGCCGAGCTGCTCGAACTGTCCACGGTCGCCCGGGCGTTGGGCTACACCGGCGCGCCCGAGACGCTGGACTCGGCGGTCTCCCCGCGCGGTTTCCGCCTCCTCGCCAAGGTGCCCCGGCTCCCCGGCGCGATCATCGACCGCCTGGTGGAGCACTTCGGCGGCCTGCAGAAGCTCCTCGCCGCGAGCGTGGACGACCTCCAGACGGTGGACGGCGTGGGCGAGGCCCGCGCCCGCAGCGTGCGGGAGGGCCTGTCGCGACTGGCGGAGTCGTCGATCCTGGAGCGGTACGTCTAGCCTGCGGCGCCTGCTGAATGCGTGATGGGGGCGTTCCCGAGCGGGAACACCCCCACGCACTGAGGGCAAGGCGGGACCGGCCGGCGGGTCGGTCCTCGGCTAGTCGTTCTTCAGCACGAACGACGTCTGCGCCTTCGCAAAGCCCGGAGTCTTGGCTTCCACCAGGTACGTGCCCGCCTCGGCCGAGCCCGCGGGAGGCGTGGCGCACTCGGGGGCGCTGGGCTCCCGGTCCCACTTCACGGTGTAGGTGATGGCGCTGCCCGCGGGAACCCGGTACAGCCGGCTCCCGGTGACCCTGGGGCAGTCCTCTGAGGACCAGTAGTCGTCGTCGGCGCTCGCCTCGGTGATCGTGAACACCGCGTTCTTCGGCCCGAGATCGATCTTGCAGTCGCTGCCGGAGACGTTCCGCGCGGTCAGCAGGAACGTGGGCGGCTGCTCGGGGTCGTAGCTGTTGTGCCGGCTGCGCAGGCTGAACTTGACGGCGCTCGCGGTGCAGTTGGGCAGCGTGGAACCGGCCGGCAGCGTGTCGCCCGCGCCGACGCCGCCCGCCGCGGTACCGCCCCCGAAGCCGCCGGCGCCGCCCGCACCCGTCGGAGCCGCCCGAGCCGCCGGACGCCGGAACCGTCGCCGGATCCCGCGCCGGAGCCGCTCCCGGAGCCGCCTCCCGACCCGCTCCGGAGCCGCGACGCCGAGCCACCGGAGCCCTCGTCGCCCGACTCGTCGCGTCCGCCCGGCGCTTGACTGATCGCCGGGTCCGAACTCGACGGGCCGGGAGTGATGGAGGGCGCGGGATTCTTGCCGTTGGCTCCGTTGTCGCGCGTCCTTGCCGCCTCCGCCGCCCATGGTCACGATCCACGGTGGTCAGCAGCGCCAACAGGGCGACCACGGACACCAGTACGACCCTCCGACGCCAGTAGATGGAGGAGGGAAGCGGCCCGACCGGATTGCGCAGAGATCCCACGGCGCAAACCTTACGAGAGATCGGCGCGTTCGCCGGTCCCACCCGCCGCTCAGGGCCACAACTTTTCCGGATCATCATCCCGGAAGATCACGCCCCACCCCTGGTCTTTCGTCAGGTACGGGACGTGACGATCGCTGGGTGTGACGGGATCGAGCCCGCCGCCTACCGTCAGTGACCATGACCTTCGACGACACCGCTCTCTACCGCGACATCACCGACTTCGCCCAGGACACCCCGATGTGGGTACAGCACGGGGCCGGGATATGGACGGAGGCCGGACTGCTGGTCTTCGTCGCGCTGTTCGCCGCCGCCTGGTGGCGCGCACGTCGCGACAGTCCCCGCGCGTTCGCGATAGCGGCCCTTGCACCTCTGGCCACGGCTGTCGGCGTACGTGTGCAGTGAGGTGCTCAAGTCCGCTGTGGACGGAGGAGCGTCCGTGCCGGGCGGTGCGCCGCGGCCGTGTCGCTGGCCGAGTGCCCGCCGCACGGCGACTGGTCCTTCCCGAGCAACCACGCCACGATCGCGGGCGCGCTCGGCCGTCGCCCTGGCCCTGGCCCGGCGCACCCCGGTGCGGGCTGACGGCCGCCGCTCGCCCTGCTCATGGCCTTCTCCCGGGTCTTCGTCGGCGTGCACTACCCGCACGACGTCGTCGCCGGGCTGCGGCTCGGCGCGGTCGTCGCCGCTCGTAGCCGTACGGCTCGGCACAGGGACGGCGACGCGGCTGACCGAGGCGATGCGGAGGTCGCCCGCGCCGGCGTGCGGTGGCGGCCGGGCCCGTCGGCCGTCCCGTCGCACCGAACGCTGCGCCGGGGCCGGTACGCGCCGCGCAGCGCCGCGCCAGGACGCCCGGCGCTGACCGGCCGCTCCACACGCGCGCCGTCGAGCCAGGAGGACGAGCCGGAGGACGAGCGCACAGTCGAGCGGTACACGCCCGCCCAGGGCGCCCAGGGCGCCGTCCGGCGCTCCCGGGCGCCGCGCCCTACCCGCCGCTACGACTCGACCAGCCCCGCCTCGTAGGCCACGATCGCCGCCCGGACCCGGTTGCGTACCCCCAGCCGGTCCAGGACCGCGCTGACATACGCCTTCACCGTGCCCTCCACGAGGTGCAGCCGGGCGGCGATCTCCGGGTTGGACAGGCCCGCGCCGACCAGGCCGAGCACCTCGCGTTCCCGGGGGCTCGGGCCGGCCCACGCGGCGCGGGCCTGTTCCTCGCGGAGGAGCCGGCCGTGCCACCGCCGAGGCCGAGGTCCTCCATGACGTACCGGGCGACCTTCGGGCGAGAGGAAGGCGGCGCCCGCCGCCACCGCCCTTACGCCGGCGATCAGTTCGTACGGGTCGCCGGACTTCAGCAGGAAGCCGGTGGCACCCCCGGCCAGCGCGCGGGCCACGTAGGCGCGTTCGGAGAAGGTGGTGAGCATGGCGACGGCGGTGCCGGGGGCGGTCCGTACATCTCCTCGGCCGCCGTGAGGCCGTCCAGGCGGGGCATGCGGATGTCCAGCAGGGCCACGTCGGGGCGGTGCGCGCGGACCAGTTCGACCGCCTCGCGCCCGTCGCCCGCCTCGGCGACGACCTCGCTCTCGCCGCCGCTCGCCAGGATGGCGCTCACCCCCGCGCGGACCATCGCCTCGTCGTCGGCCAGCAGGACGCGGATCACCGTGCGAACTCCTCTTGTCGGTGCGTGTCGGCTTGTTGGTGCGTGCCGGCGCGTTCGCTGTCGACTCCGGGGACGACGTCCTTCGCGAGGAGCCGCCGCCGGTCGTCGAAGCAGAGCCGGAAGTGGTCGATGGAGACGAGGAGTTCGCCGCTCGCCCGGTAGTAGCGGCAGTCGGCGTCCGGCGGTTCCGGCGCGGGGGCGCGGTCGGTGGGCGGGTCGCGTGCCTCGCGGTCCGGCAGTACGGGGGCGATCTCGTCGTAGGCGGTGCCCGGGCGCAGCGGCGCGTAGGCGCGCGGAGTTGAGGACCGAGCGGGTCTCGGTGTAGGCGTACCAGCCGAAGGCCGCGCCGACCAGGACCAGGCCCGCCCGGCGGCGGCGGCGAGGCCCAGGGCGACGCGGCGGCGGGCGCGCGCGAAGGGGGCCGTGGGTGAGGGCGTGCGGGCGGGGCGGCGAGGGTCGGTCCGGCCGGGACGTGGGCCCGGACGCGGAAGCCGTCGCCGTGCGGGGCCGCCTGAAGTCGCCGCCGACCGAGGTGACGGCGGCGCGCAGCCCGAGCAGGCCCGAACCGCCCTCCGAGGGCGGGAACGGTGCCTGTGTCGCGCGGCCGTTGGTGATGGTGACGGAGCGTGCCCGGAGCCCTGGTGCCCGGTGACCGCCACGGACACGGGAGCGCCCGGTGCGTGCCGTGCCGCGTTGGTCAGGGCCTCCCGGGCCACGCGGTGCAACAGCCGTTCGGCGACCTCGTCGGCGTCCGCGGCGGGGCCGTGTCCGGCGGGGTCCCAGCGCACGGGAAGGCCCGACTCGGCGGCACGGGCGACGAGTTGCTCCAGGGTCTCGCCCGCCGGCGTCAGCCGCACCGGGGCTCGTCGTCGCCCCCGCGCAGCACGCCGATGATGCGGTCGCAGCCGGTCCGTGGCGTCGGCGGCGGCCGGTGCGCAGGTCGGCGGCAGCCGCCCGGTGGTCGGCTCCGAGGCCGGGGGCGACCTGGAGGGCGCCCGCCCGCAGGGCGATGAGGTCAGCTCGTGGCCGAGGGAGTCGTGCATGTCCTGGGCGATCCGGGCGCGTTCGCGCAGCCGGGCGCGTTCCTCGGCGAAGCGCGCTGCTCGTCCTCCAGCCGGGCGGCGCGCAGCCAGCCCGCCTCGGCCAGCTCACGGCTCTGCTGCCAGTAGCGCCCGCCGAGCCAGGGGAAGACACAGCCGAAGAGCAGCGTGCCCGTCATGACGAGCCACTCGGGGGCCGGGTCGACCCCGAGGAGCGCGATCCGGGCGGTGCCCGCGCAGCCGACGGCTGTGAAGCACAGTACGGCGGGGCGCGGCCCGGGCCGCCCGCAGTCCGAGCAGCAGTGCGCAGCCGCTGAGGGCGGGGCCGTAGGAGACGGTGAACAGGGCCGGGGCGGCGGCCAGGCTCAGGGCCGCCGCCAGCCCGAAAGCGACGAGCGGCAGCCGCCGGGACACGGCGACGGCCACGGCCAACGCCACCACCCCGGCAGCCTGCTGCCAGCCCGGACGCGGCTCGTTCAGCCGATCCGGTCCGCCGTGAGCGCCGGGACGGGCGAGGGCGGCCCAGAGGAGGGCGCCCCGGGCGAAGCGACACCGCGCCAGGACGTTCCATGCGCTGACGCTACAAGCGCCCGACGCGGGGCGCGCACTGCTGCCGATCGTCAGGTACGTCGTCCTCGCGAGGTGGTGGTGTGCCCGAATGGGCGGTTCTGCGTGGCACGATCGAAGGGCCATGACTGCTCCCACGAAGCCCCCGCACACCAGCCCCGCCTCCGCCGACACCGCGTCCGGCCCGCCTCTCCGGCGAGAACCTGCACTCCCCCGTCATCGACTGGTTCGACGAACACGCCCGCGACCTGCCGTGGCGGCGCCCCGAGGCCGGGGCGTGGGGGGTGATGGTCAGTGAGTTCATGCTCCAGCAGACGCCGGTGAGCCGCGTCCTGCCCGTCTACGAGCAGTGGGTGGCGCGCTGGCCGCGCCCCGCCGACCTGGCCAAGGAGGCGCCCGGCGAGGCCGTCCGCGCCTGGGGCCGGCTCGGCTACCCGCGCCGCGCGCTGCGGCTGCACGGCGCCGCCGTCGCCATAACGGAACGGCACGGCGGTGACGTACCGGCCGACCACGCCCAGCTGCTGGCGCTGCCCGGCATCGGCGAGTACACGGCCGCCGCCGTCGCCTCCTTCGCCTACGGGCAGCGGCACGCGGTGCTGGACACCAACGTGCGCCGGGTCTTCGCCCGGGCGGTCACCGGCGTGCAGTACCCGCCGAACGCCACCACCGCCGCCGAGCGCAAGCTCGCCCGCGCGCTGCTGCCCGAGGACGAGCCGACAGCGGCGCGCTGGGCCGCCGCCTCCATGGAACTGGGCGCGCTGGTGTGCACGGCGAAGAGCGAGTCGTGCCACCGCTGCCCGATCGCCGCGCAGTGCGCGTGGCGGCTGGCGGGCAAGCCGGAGCACGACGGACCGCCGCGCCGCGGCCAGACGTACGCGGGCACCGACCGGCAGGTGCGCGGGCGGCTGCTCGCCGTGCTGCGGGAGGCCCACGGGGCGGTTCCGCAGGCCGCGCTGGACCGTGTGTGGCACGAGCCGGTGCAGCGGGCCCGCGCCCTGGACGGCCTGGTCGCCGACGGTCTGGTGGAGCCGCTGGCGGGCGGCTGTACCGGCTGCCGCTGACCTGACGTACGGACAGATCACAGACACGGGCCTCTCGTCACAGGAGCCAGGGTGGACAAATCACCCTGAACAACCCTCAACGCCCCCACCGCTCTACCCCGTTCCGACTTCCGTTACACAACCGACGGACAGCCGAGCGCTGGCCGAAGGCTGCTTCGGACAGCGCCGTGACAACGCCTCCGTACCTTCAGTTGCGTTCCCGGAGAACACGGGACGACTGAAGACCACAGGCAGTACACGGGCGGCGGAGGGCCGACTCGAACGGGGAAACGGGAGGCGGTTCACCATGGCGCAGGGCGAGGTGCTCGAGTTCGAGGAGTATGTCCGCACCCGGCAGGACGCACTGCTGCGCAGCGCCCGCCGCCTGGTCCCGGACCCGACGGACGCGCAGGACCTGCTGCAGACGGCACTGGTACGGACCTACCGCCGCTGGGAGACCATAGAGGACAAGCGGCTGGCGGACGCCTACCTGCGCCGGGTGATGATCAACACCCGGACCGAGTGGTGGCGGGCGCGCAAGCTGGAGGAGGTGCCGACCGAGCAGCTCCCGGACGCATCGGTCGACGACTCCACCGAGCAGCACGCGGACCGCGCCCTGCTGATGGACATCCTGAAGGTGCTCGCCCCGAAGCAGCGCAGTGTCGTCGTGCTGCGACACTGGGAGCAGATGTCCACGGAGGAGACGGCCGCCGCCCTCGGCATGTCGGCCGGAACGGTCAAGAGCACGCTGCACCGGGCGCTCGCCCGGCTCCGCGAGGAGCTGGAGTCCCGCGATCTGGACGCACGCGCGCTGGAGCGTGAGGAGCGGGAGCGGTGCGCGGCCTGACCGGCGTGGGGTCTGTACGGACCCGGGGCAGTATCCAGGCGGTGAGCACGGCACTGGCCGTGGTCACCGCCCTCGCCCTTTTCGCGTCCGGGTGCGGCTCCGGCGGCACCGGGGCCCGTGACGAGGGCCCGGCGCACGCCGACTCGGTGGCGGGCGCTGCCGCCACACCCTCCGCCTCGCCGTCCAAGACGCCCGACACCGTGGACGCGGTCCGGCTCGTGAAGGACGACCCCAAGGTCTCGCCCGAGGTGAAGCGCGAGCTGAAGCCGTGCGTGGCCGACGCGTACCCGTCGACGTGTCCTACGGCAATCTGACCGAAGGGTCGGCCGACGACGTCGTCGTCAACGTGCTGACCTGCGGTGACGCGGTGGGTGTGGGCAGCTACGTGTACCGCGAGCAGGGCGGCTCGTACGAGAATGTGTTCAAGGCCGAGGAAACCCCGGTCTACGCGGAGATCGACCGCGGCGACCTGGTGGTGACCAAGCAGGTGTACGACAAGGGCGACCCCGTGTCGAGCCCCTCAGGGGAGAACGTGATCACCTACAGATGGACCTCCGGCCGGTTCAGCGAGAAGTACCGCACGCACAACGACTACGGGAAGGTCGTCGGCGACAGCGCGTCGCCGGTGCCGTCGAGCTGACGCGGCCGCAGAGCGCGTGAACCGATCGGGCCGCTCGGACCGATCACTCGGTGAACGCAACGCACGGACCGTGCGTCCCACCGGAATGAACGCACCCCACGGACCACACGAGGACTGAGAGCACCGGGATGGCAGACCAGACCCACGTTCTGTTCGTCGAGGACGACGACGTCATCCGCGAGGCCACGCAGCTCGCCCTGGAACGGGACGGCTTCGTGGTCACCGCCATGCCCGACGGGCTGTCGGGTCTCGAGGCGTTCCGGGCGGACCGCCCCGACATCGCGCTGCTGGACGTCATGGTTCCCGGCCTGGACGGGGTCAGCCTGTGCCGCCGTATCCGGGACGAGTCGACCGTGCCGGTCATCATGCTGTCGGCGCGGGCCGACTCCATCGACGTGGTGCTGGGCCTGGAGGCGGGTGCCGACGACTATGTGACCAAGCCGTTCGACGGGGCCGTGCTGGTCGCCCGGATCCGCGCGGTGCTGCGCCGCTTCGGGCACGCGGGCGGCGGCCGGGCAGAGGAGCCGGACTCCCCGGCCGACGGCGGGATGCTGGCCTTCGGGGATCTGGAGGTCGACACCGAGGGCATGGAGGTCCGCCGGGCCGGGCACCCGGTGGCGCTGACGCCGACCGAGATGCGGCTGCTGCTGGAGTTCTCCTCGGCGCCGGGCACGGTGCTCTCCCGCGACAAGCTGCTGGAGCGGGTGTGGGACTACGGCTGGGGCGGGGACACCCGCGTCGTCGACGTGCACGTGCAGCGGCTGCGACAGAAGATCGGCCAGGACCGGATCGAGACGGTCCGTGGTTTCGGCTACAAGTTGAAGGCCTGAGCAGGGGTTATGAGGGGGCATTTCCGGCGCCTGGTCGCCGCGGGCGTGGAAAGCGCGGGGATCCGTACGGGCCTCAGATGGAAGCTGAGCGCGGCCATCGCCCTGGTCGGGGCGCTGGTGGCGATCGCGCTGAGCCTGGTCGTGCACAACGCCGCGCGGGTGTCGATGCTGGACAACGCGCGCGACCTCGCCGACGAACGCATCATGATCGCCCAGCGCAACTTCGAGCTGTCCGGGCGGATGAACTTCCCCAACACCAAGATCGACGACCCGGATCTGCCGGAGGCGCTGCGGGACCGGGTCGAGGTGGGCCAGCGGGCGACCTACGTGGCGGACCGGCCGGGCGGCGCGCCGGACATATGGGCCGCCGTGCCGTTGAAGAACGGGCATGTGATGTCCCTGCACTCGGGCTTCACCGACCGCAGCTCGGACATCCTTCAGGACCTCGACCAGGCCCTGCTCATCGGGTCCATCGCGGTCGTCCTCGGCGGCAGCGCGCTCGGCGTGCTCATCGGCGGGCATCTGTCGCGGCGGCTGCGCAAGGCGGCCGTCGCGGCCCACCAGCTCGCGGGCGGCGAGACGGACGTGCGGGTACGGGACGCCATGGGCGGGGTCGTCCGGGACGAGACCGACGACCTGGCGAGCGCGGTGGACGCCATGGCGGACACGCTGCGGCAGCGCATAGAGGCGGAGCGGCGGGTCACCGCCGACATCGCGCACGAGCTGCGCACGCCGGTGACCGGGCTGCTGACCGCGGCCGAGCTGCTGCCGCCGGGGCGCCCGACCGAGCTGGTCCTGGACCGGGCGAAGGCCATGCGCACGCTCGTGGAGGACGTGCTGGAGGTGGCCCGGCTGGACGGGGCCTCGGAGCGGGCGGAGCTGCAGGACATCATGCTGGGCGAGTTCGTCGCCCGGCGGGTGACGGCCAAGGACCCGGGCATCGAGGTACGGGTCGTGCACGAGTCGGAGGTCACCACCGACCCGCGGCGCCTGGAGCGGGTCCTGTTCAATCTCCTGGCCAACGCGGCCCGGCACGGCAAGCCGCCCATCGAGGTCACCGTCGAGGGCCGGGTGATCCGGGTCCGCGACCACGGCCCGGGCTTCCCCGAGGACCTGCTCGCCGAGGGGCCGAGCCGCTTCCGCACCGGCAGCAAGGACCGGGCCGGTCACGGCCACGGCCTCGGCCTGACCATCGCGGCCGGGCAGGCCCGGGTGCTGGGCGCCCGGCTGACCTTCCGCAACGTCCGCACGCCCGGGACACCGGACCATGTGCCGGCCGAGGGCGCGGTGGCCGTGCTGTGGCTGCCCGAGCACGCGCCGACGAACACGGGGAGCTATCCGATGCTCCCGGGGGCGCAGACGTAGGGCCGGTCTCGCGGATCACCGGCTGCGGGGCAGTGGGACCCCGGATCAGCGGGACCCCGGATCAGCAGGACCAGTCCTGGTCCATGTCGAGTCCGCCCTCTCGGGGCTGGGTGAAGGAGAACCAGTTGCCGGAGTCGTCGCGGAACAGCGCCTCCGTGCCGTAGGGGCGCTCCTGGGGCTCCTGGAGGAACTCCACGCCGCGGTCCTTGAGCTTCTTGTAGTCGCCGTGGATGTCGTCGGTGGTCAGCACGCCCGCGCCGAGCACCCCCTTCGTCACCAGCTTCCTGAGCATGTCGGCGGACTCGGGGTCCATCGTCGGGTCCGCCGGGCACCATCAGGGTGAGCTCGACGTCGGGCTGCTTCGGTGAGCCGACGGTGAGCCAGCGCATGCCGCCCTCGCCCATGGTCATGTCCGTACGGACCTCCAGGCCCAGTTTCTCGGTGTAGAACTCCTTGGCCCGGTCCTGGTCGAGGACCCAGACGGTCGAGATGGCGAGACCCTTGATCATGGCGTGCTCCTGCTGCTCGGCGGCCGGTTCGTGCTTGCCCTGTCACGGTAGGCAGCGGGGGTGTCAGCCCGCTTCTCCGGAATTGCGCTGTTGCCGCTGCCGCTGCCGCGGCTGTTGCCCGGCGCCGGGTGCCGACCGGAAGCCGCCGGCCCAGAGCATGGCGTAGCAGCCCGGTATGAGGGCGGCTCCGCGGCCCACGTGCTTCGTCCGGTACTCACTCGGCGACAGTCCGGTCCATGCCTTGAAGCGCGCCGAGAACGTGCCGACACTGCTGAAGCCGACCAGGTGGCAGATCTCCGTCACCGACAGGTTCGCGGTACGCAGCAGGTCCTCGGCACGTTCGATACGCCGGTGCGTGAGGTACTGGCCCGGCGTCTCTCCGTACACCTCTTTGAAGGCGCGGAGGAAGTGATACCGCGAGTACCCGGCGTGCGCGGCCACGGTGTCCAGATCCAGCTCCGGGTCGGCCCAGTCCCGGTCCATGGCGTCCTTGGCCAGCCGGACCTGCCGCATCTTGTCCATGAGGTCGATGGTGGCACGGGGGTCTGACAACGGGCTTCGTCATGCCGGACCCGCGGGGCCGGCATGACGAAGGCCCCCGGGGCGGAGAACCACCGGGGACCCGACGCACGGTGGCCCGGGCGACGAGCCGCCGCACGGCCCGGGGACCCGGGACGATGCCGCAGGCCGGGCAGGCCTTGGCGTGCCCGGCGTGACGCCGGGCACCCACTGGTGACGTGGGCGGTGAGGCTGCCCCGTGGCACGGCGTGGCCTCGCCGCCGGGCCAGGAAACTGCGAGGGCGCACCTCCGTGCCCCCGCCGCCCGGCGGCGACCCGCCGACCTGGCGCTCGACGGCCGCGCTGTTGCCACACGCCGTCCAAGTGGCGGCTCGCCGTCGCGCCGGGCCGCCACCCGTCGGTCAGACCGGCTCGGCCACCGGTGTCTGGGCCGCCGGGTCGTCCGTCTTCGCGTCGTCCGACGACTTCGGTCCCGCTCCCCTCAGCGGCACCTCCTTCACGAACACGGCCGCGGCTAGCGCGACCACCGCCACGACCGCTCCGAGCAGGAACGCCGAGTGTGTGCCGGCGGAGACCGCGTGCTGGTAGGCCTCGCGGACCTGTACCGGGAGCTTCTGGAGACTCGCCCAGTCCAGCTGGGCCGACTGTTCGGTGACCTTGGAGCCCAGCGCACCGGCCCGCTCGGTCATGACGTCCTGGACGCGGCTGTTGAACAGCGCGCCCATGATCGCGACGCCGAAGGAGGAACCGAGCGTGCGGAAGAGCGTGGTGGACGAGGACGCGACGCCCATGTCCTTCATCTCGACGCTGTTCTGCGCGACCAGCATGGTGATCTGCATCAGGCAGCCCATGCCGAGCCCGACCACGGCCATGAAGACACCGGAGGTGAGGCGGGAGGTACCCGTGTCCATCGTGGAGAGCAGGTAGAGCCCGACGACCATCAGGACGCTGCCGAGTACCGGGAAGACCTTGTACTTGCCGCTGTTCGTGGTGACCCGCCCGGCGACCATGGACGTGACGAGCATCGCCCCGAGCATCGGCAGGAGCAGCAGCCCGGAGTTCGTCGCGGAAGCACCCTGCACGGACTGCTGGTACAGCGGCAGGAAGAGCGTGGCCCCGAACATCACGAAGCCGGTGACGAAACCGATGACCGACATCAGCGTGAAGTTGCGGCTGCGGAAGATGTGCAGCGGCAGGACCGGCTCGGCGGCCTTCGTCTGCCAGAACAGGAACCCGACCAGCGCGGCGACCCCGATGCCGATCAGCTCCATGATCCGCGCGGAGCTCCAGGCGTACTCCGTGCCGCCCCAGGTGGTGACGAGCACGATCGCGGTGATGCCCACGGTCAGCAGGGCGGCGCCCAGATAGTCGATCCGCGCCTCGGACCGCTTCTTCGGCAGATGCAGCACCACGCTGACGGCGGCCAGCGCGACCACGCCGAGCGGCAGGTTGATGTAGAACGCCCAGCGCCAGCCCCAGTTGTCGGTGATGGTGCCGCCGACCAGCGGACCGCCGATCATCGCCAGCGCCATGACGCCGGCCATCATTCCCTGGTACTTGCCGCGCTCCCGGGGCGGGATCAGATCACCGATGATCGCCATGACACCGACCATCAGACCACCGGCACCGAGGCCCTGGATGGCACGGAACCCGATCAGCTCACCCATGTTCTGGGCCATGCCGCTGAGCGCCGAGCCGATCAGGAAGATGACGATGGACGTCATGAACGTGCCCTTGCGGCCGTACATGTCGCCGAGCTTGCCCCACAGCGGCGTGGAGGCCGCGGTCGCGAGCGTGTAGGAGGTGACGACCCAGGAGAGGTGTTCGAGCCCGCCCAGCTCACCGACGATCGTCGGCATCGCCGTACCGATGATCATGTTGTCGAGCATCGCGAGCATCATCGCGATCATCAGGGCGAGCAGCACGACCCGCACGCTCTTCGGCTGTTTCCCTCCGGTGTCGGCGTCGACCGCCGGTGTGTCCGTCGTGTCCGCCATCGCTTCCCACTCCCCCAACTACCGCTTCTACTTACTTGCCGACCGGCTAGTGACTACACTGGGAAGCTAGCCGCGGAACTAGCCGGGCGTCAAGTAAGTTTTATGGAAAGCGGGCGGCGTAGGAGGATGGGCGGCACCATGGACGGCACCAGGCAGCGGCGCCGCGGGAACACCCGCCAGCGCATCCAGGACGTGGCCCTCGAACTCTTCGTGGAGCAGGGCTACGAGAAGACGTCCCTGCGTGAGATCGCCGAGCGCCTGGAGGTCACCAAGGCAGCGCTCTACTACCACTTCAAGACGAAGGAAGAGATCCTCGTCAGCATCTTCGAGGACCTCACGCAGCCGATCGAGGACCTGATCGAGTGGGGCCGGCGGCAGCCGCACACCCTCGACGACCAAGCAGGAGATCGTCCGTCGTTACGCGGAGACCCTCTCCTACGCGACGCCGCTGTTCCGCTTCATGCACGAGAACCAGGCGACGGTACGGGACCTGCGCATCGGCGACTCCTTCAAGGCGCGCATCCGCAGCCTGCGCGACATCATCATCGACCCGGACGCCGACCTGGTCGACCAGGTCCGCTGCGCAAGCGCGTTGTTCACGCTGCACGCCGGGATGTTCCTGCTCCAGGACCTCGAAGGCGACCCCGAGGAGAGGAACAAAGCCGTCCTCGAGGTCGCCACGGAGCTGGTGACCCGGGCCCACCGGGGAGCCGGGGGCTCCTAGCGGGTGGTCGTCAGACCTTCACGCCCTTGGCGCGCAGGAACTTCACCGGGTCGACGGCCGACCCGTAGTTCGGGGTCGTACGGATCTCGAAGTGCAGGTGCGGACCGCTCGAGTTACCGGTGCTGCCGGACTTGGCTATCTCCTGGCCGGTCTTGACGATCTGGCCGATCTTCACGGTGACCCTGGACAGGTGCGCGTACTGGGAGTACGTGCCGTTGCCGTGCTTGATCACGACGGCGTTGCCGTAGGCGGGGCCGTCACCGGCGCCGTTGCCGCCGGTCTTGACGACGGTGCCGCCGTGCGCGGCGACGACCTGGGTGCCGCTCGGCACGGCGAAGTCCTGACCACTGTGCTTGTGCGCCCACATGCCGCCGTTCTGGGCGAAGCTCGCGGAGAGCTTGTACTTCTTCACCGGGTCGACCCAGGAGGGCTTGGCCTTCTTGGCGGCGGCCTTCTTCGCGGCCGCCTTCTTCGCGGCGACGGCCTTGGCGGCCTTCTCGGCCTTCACGGCCTCGGCCTTGGCGTGCTTGGCCTGGGCGGCTGCCTGCGCCTGGACGGCACCGGCAGCGCCGGACGCGGACGTGGTGTCGGCGGCGGACGCGACCCCGGCTCCCAGTGCGACCGAGACACCAAGGCCGGCGGCCAGCACGGTCGCACGGGTGCGGAGCTGGGACGTACGGGAAGAACGGGACGTGACGCGCTGGGACATCGAAACCTCGCGTGGAAGGGGACGGAGAAAACCACCCGGCGCACAGACGCTCGCCGAATGGCCATCCCTTGGTAACCCGAAGTCCGACAAACTCCCAAAAGCGTGATCTACGACGTAAGTTAGTAATTTGGTTCAGTGTTCTACGTCTCTTGACATGACAGTCATTAGGGACGAATCAGCGCACTGGCGCCGCACTTCACCCACCCTACGGGGCAGGAATCCCTTTCCTCCCGACCCGTTCATCCACTATTCCACCTAGTAACGGACATATCGCCTGTGCGCCATGTCACCGGCGGCTCTCTTCGGCCATTCCGAAAATGTGGCGTACGCCTCTAGGCACCTACCGTCCGGTAACCCTACGGTTCCCCTCGCGCCACCCTCGCCCACGAACATGCACACGACATGTTGCAGCGTCACGGACGTGAGAGGACCCCCACGACATGCAGACCCGACGCCCCTGGTTGCGCCGCGCATCAGTGACCGCCGTCTCGGCGGCAGCCCTCATGGCGATGGCCGTACCGGCCGACGCCGCGACCGCCACCCGAGCCTCCACGTCCGCCACCGCCGCCACCACGGCCGCCGCAGCGGACGTCGACTACGCCACCTGGCAGAAGGACTGCCAGGCGGTGATGGACCAGGCGCTGCCCTATCTGAAGCAGCGGATCGCGGCCACCAAGCCGGGTGAGAAGCAGGCCATCGTCTTCGACATCGACAACACCACGCTGGAGACCGACTTCGGCTTCAGCTATCCGCAGCCTGCCAACAAGCCGGTTCTGGAGGTCGCCAGATACGCCCAGGAGCGCGGCGTCGCCCTGTTCTTCGTGACCGCCCGCCCGGACATCATCGCGTCGTTCACCGAGTACAACCTGGAGCACACCGGCTACGAGGTCTCCGGCCTCTACGTCCGGAACTTCATCGACCTCTTCAAGAACGTCGCCGAGTACAAGACGGCCCAGCGCGTCGACGTCGAGAAGAAGGGCTACACGATCATCGCGAACATCGGCAACAGTGCCACCGACCTCTCGGGCGGCCACGCCGAGAAGACGTACAAGCTGCCGGACTACGACGGGCAGCTGTCGGTACTGCCCAGGCAGGTTGGTCGAGGTTGTGTGACGACACGGTCTGAATCTGTGAGATGGTGAAGGCCTCCGGTTGTGGAGTGGAGCTGTCTGAGGAACCGCTCCGCCAACCAGGAGGCCTTCGTGTCCCACGCTAACGCTGCTCTGACTCCTCGCGCCCGTCTTCGCCTGGCGCGTCTGATCGTGGATGACGGCTGGCCGGTCGCCCGGGCGGCCGAGCGCTACGAGGTGTCCTGGCCGACCGCGAAGCGGTGGGCCGACCGCTACGCCGAGTCTGGGCCGGCCGGGATGGCCGACCGGTCCTCACGGCCGCACCGCAGCCCGGCCCGGACACCGCAGCCGCTGGTCCGCAAGATCGTGCACCTGCGCTGGAAGCAGCGCCTCGGCCCGGTCCAGATCGCCGGACGGCTGGGCATGCCGGCCTCGACCGTGCACGCCGTGCTGACCCGCTGCCGGATCAACCGGCTGTCCCACATCGACCGGGCCACCGGCGAGCCGGTCCGCCGCTACGAACACGACCACCCCGGCGCGATGCTGCACGTCGACGTCAAGAAGCTCGGCAACATCCCCGACGGCGGCGGCTGGCGCTACGTCGGCCGCGTCCAGGGCCGCAGGCAACCGCGCCGCGACACCGGACAGGCCCCGCAACACGTACCGCGGCCCGCTGCTGGGCACCGCGTTCGTCCACACCGTCGTCGACGACCACTCCCGGGTCGCCTACGCCGAGATCCGCGACGACGAGACAGCCGCCACCGCGGTCGATGTGCTGCGCCGCGCGGTCGCCTGGTTCGCCGCCCGCGGCGTCACCATCGAGCGGGTCCTGACCGACAACGGCTCGGCCTACAGCTCCCACGCCTGGACGCGAGGCCTGCACCGAGCTCGGCATCACGCCGAAGAAGACCCGGCCCTACCGGCCACAGACCAACGGCAAGGTCGAACGGTTCCACCGCACCCTGGCCGACGGCTGGGCCCTCGGCCGCTTCTACTCCAGCGAATCAGCCCGCCGCAAAGCCGCAGCGCCACAAAGCCGTAGGGCATGCGAGAAGGGCCGGTGCTTTTCAGCACCGGCCCCTTCTCAGCTCGATCGCTGACGCTTACGCGTCCTTGCTCAGGTTCGGCCCGGCTCCACCGGCCGCCTGCTCGATCGGCGGGACGTCCGGGAGGGCCGCCTTCTCCTCGCCGCGGAAGGTGAAGGTCTTGGCCTCGCCCTCGCCCTCCGTGTCCACGACCACGATGTGACCGGGGCGCAGCTCGCCGAAGAGGATCTTCTCCGACAGCGAGTCCTCGATCTCGCGCTGGATCGTGCGACGCAGCGGACGCGCACCCAGCACCGGGTCGTAGCCCTTCTTGGACAGCAGCTCCTTGGCGGACTGGGAGAGCTCGATGCCCATGTCCCGGTCCTTCAGGCGCTCGTCCACCTTGCCGATCATCAGGTCGACGATCTGGAGGATGTCGTCCTGGGTGAGCTGCGGGAAGACGACCACGTCGTCGACGCGGTTGAGGAACTCGGGACGGAAGTGCTGCTTGAGCTCGTCCGACGACCTTGTTCTTCATGCGCTCGTAGTTGGACTTCGTGTCACCCGAGGCCGCGAAGCCCAGGTTGAAGCCCTTGGAGATGTCCCGGGTGCCGAGGTTGGTCGTCATGATGATGACCGTGTTCTTGAAGTCCACGACCCGGCCCTGGGAGTCGGTCAGGCGACCGTCCTCCAGGATCTGCAGCAGCGAGTTGAAGATGTCCGGGTGGGCCTTCTCGACCTCGTCGAAGAGGACGACGGAGAACGGCTTGCGGCGGACCTTCTCGGTCAGCTGGCCGCCCTCTTCGTAGCCCACGTAACCGGGGGGCGAACCGAAGAGACGCGAGACCGTGTGCTTCTCGCTGAACTCCGACATGTCGAGGGAGATCAGCGCGTCCTCGTCGCCGAAGAGGAACTCGGCGAGCGCCTTGGACAGCTCGGTCTTACCGACACCGGAGGGGCCGGCGAAGATGAACGAGCCACCGGGACGCTTCGGGTCCTTCAGACCGGCACGCGTACGGCGGATCGCCTTCGACAGCGCCTTGACGGCGTCGACCTGGCCGATGACCCGCTTGTGGAGCTCGTCCTCCATGCGCAGCAGGCGCGAGGACTCCTCCTCGGTCAGCTTGAAGACCGGGATGCCGGTGGCGGTGGCGAGGACCTCGGCGATCAGCTCGCCGTCGACCTCGGCGACGACGTCCATGTCGCCGGCCTTCCACTCCTTCTCCCGCTTGGCCTTGGCGGCCAGGAGCTGCTTCTCCTTGTCGCGCAGGGAGGCGGCCTTCTCGAAGTCCTGCGAGTCGATCGCGGACTCCTTGTCCCGGCGGACACCGGCGATCTTCTCGTCGAACTCGCGCAGGTCCGGCGGCGCGGTCATCCGGCGGATGCGCATCCGGGAACCGGCCTCGTCGATCAGGTCGATCGCCTTGTCCGGCAGGAAGCGGTCCGAGATGTACCGGTCGGCCAGCGTGGCGGCCTGGACCAGCGCCTCGTCGGTGATGGAGACGCGGTGGTGGGCCTCGTACCGGTCACGCAGACCCTTGAGGATCTCGATCGTGTGCGGCAGGGACGGCTCCGCGACCTGGATGGGCTGGAAGCGGCGCTCGAGGGCCGCGTCCTTCTCCAGGTGCTTGCGGTACTCGTCCAGCGTGGTCGCACCGATGGTCTGCAGCTCACCGCGGGCCAGCATCGGCTTCAGGATGGAAGCCGCGTCGATGGCGCCCTCGGCGGCACCCGCACCGACCAGCGTGTGCAGCTCGTCGATGAACAGGATGATGTCGCCGCGGGTGCGGATCTCCTTGAGCACCTTCTTCAGGCGCTCCTCGAAGTCACCGCGGTAGCGGGAGCCGGCGACCAGCGCGCCGAGGTCCAGGGTGTAGAGGTGCTTGTCCTTGAGGGTCTCGGGCACCTCGCCCTTGACGATGGCCTGGGCGAGGCCCTCGACGACGGCGGTCTTGCCGACGCCGGGCTCACCGATCAGGACCGGGTTGTTCTTCGTACGGCGGGACAGCACCTGCATGACCCGCTCGATCTCCTTCTCGCGCCCGATGACCGGGTCGAGCTTGGACTCACGAGCGGCCTGGGTGAGGTTCCGGCCGAACTGGTCGAGGACCAGGGACGTCGAGGGCGTGCCCTCGGCAGGCCCGCCGGCGGTGGCGGTCTCCTTGCCCTGGTAACCGGAGAGCAGCTGGATGACCTGCTGCCGCACCCGGTTGAGATCTGCGCCCAGCTTGACGAGGACCTGGGCGGCGACGCCCTCGCCCTCGCGGATCAGGCCGAGCAGGATGTGCTCCGTGCCGATGTAGTTGTGGCCCAGCTGAAGGGCCTCGCGGAGCGACAGCTCCAGGACCTTCTTGGCACGGGGGGTGAAGGGGATGTGGCCGGACGGGGCCTGCTGGCCCTGGCCGATGATCTCCTCCACCTGCTGGCGGACCGCCTCGAGCGAAATCCCGAGGCTCTCAAGGGCCTTGGCGGCGACACCTTCACCCTCGTGGATCAGGCCCAGGAGGATGTGCTCAGTGCCGATGTAGTTGTGGTTGAGCATCCGGGCTTCTTCCTGAGCCAGGACGACAACCCGCCGCGCGCGGTCGGTGAACCTCTCGAACATCGTTAATCGCTCCTCAGAGCGGTCAGGCAGTGGGGGGAACTTCCCCTCCCTGTCCTTCCGCAGCTTAGTCCCGCAAGCGGGGACCGCTCATTCCAACTGCCGACACCGTCGATGGCCTCCTGACCCCGAACGCCGACATCTGCTCCAACCCGATGGTGCGAGACGATGTTCCCGCAGGCCAGGCAGTTACCCCCATCGCCAGTACGCCGATGGCGAACGTGAGACGGCCTTTCCTGCGTGTCGCCCCCTCCCACTAGGGATGTCTTACCCGTAGGCACCGGATGTCCATGCCGGGTGCCCCCGGTTCCCTCCGCTACGGGCGAACAACCTTGCGCGCCCCCGCACCCCTCGCCCGCCCCGCTTTCGCCACTCTGTGCGCCCACGACAGCACTCAGCGTAACTTGCGGGTCCTTCCGGCGGTTGCACGTGGCATGTTCGGCGTCCCTCACCCCGTGACCGCGTCCGCGTCCCCTCTCACCCCGCTCATCCCGCTCCCCGCCGGCCGCTCGACGCGAGCTGTCAGGTCCGGCGGTGGTACGAGAAGGAACTGGGCTGGCCTACGGCGCCCGGCAATCCGGTGCGGCTGGTCGGTGGGCACTCGCTTCGACGTCCTGGACGTCCCGGCCGAGGCGGGACGGGCGGCGCTGCGGCGCCTGGGGCCGGGCTCTCCCGTGGCCGTGCGGGGCGACCGGATGCGGCTGCTGGTGGCCGCGGGCAGCGCGGAGGAGGTGCCCGGGCTGCTGGAGTGGCTGGAATGGGGAACGCTGGCGCTCGATCTGACCGTGATCGGCACGGGCGGCGTCATGGACGCGCCGCTGCCCCCGGGATGGACGCGCTGCCGGCGCGCGAGGGACGGGCCGTGGCCTCGCGAGGCGAACGGGCCATTGCCCCCGAGAGCGCGCTGTCGCCCCGTGAGAGGGCCGCGCTGTCGCCTCCTGAGACGGCCGGGGCCTTGCCCTTCGGCATGGTCGCGCCGTCGCCCCCGGAGACGGACGGGCCACTGCCGTGCGAGACGACCGCGTCGTGGCCTCACGGGAAGGCCGTGCAGCCACCCCTGGGCCCGGGCAGGTCGCCGGTCGGCCGCTTCCCCGGGCCGAGTCGGTTCCCAGGGGGCCGCCGTGTGGCTGCGGCCCCCCGAGCCGGGATGCGAGGTCGAGGCCTCGCTGCCGACACTGTCGGCTTTGGGGGGCGGTGGGGGCGCCCCCGATCTCGTACGGCTGGTGGACACGGTGGCCACGCAGTGCCACCGGGTCCGGCTGCGGCGCGCGTGTGCGCAGCCGTCGGCCTTGCGTGCGCAGGGTCGGTAGGTGCTGCTGTTCAGCCGTTGGCCTTCTCGTAGGCCTCGCGGATGGTCGCGGGGACACGGCCGCGGTCGTTGACCTCGTAGCCGTTCTCCTTCGCCCAGGCGCGGATCGGCCGCGGTGTCCTGGCTGCCGCTCGAAGCGGCGCGCGCCTTTCCGCGCCCGCCCGAAGCACGGCCTCCGGTACGACGACCGCCCTTCACGTAAGGCTCGAGAAGGCCACGGAGCTTGTCCGCATTGGCGGTGGTGAGATCGATCTCGTACGTCTTGCCGTCCAACGCGAACGTCACGGTCTCGTCTGCCTCGCCACCGTCGAGGTCGTCGACAAGAAGGACCTGAACCTTCTGTGCCACCGGATTTCCTTTCATCGATATCTTCAGGGCCGGGGAGAGTGCCGGCGTCCGCCGTATCGCCGTCCCCTGTTATATGCAGTACTGCAGTACGTCGGAAAGCAAACCGCTTTTGCCGGAAAAACACAAACCCTCGGCAGAGACCGGCAGCCCGGCTCGGTCCGGAAACATGCGCGTTTCGGACATAGGGCACCGGGGCAGGGGCGGCGGCGCGGAATATGTCTTGCCGAACCGGACGGGCCCTCTTGCGATGACTTGCGACTGCCTTGTGTCCGGCCCGGCGATCACAGATGCAGAAGCATCCGACTGTTGCCCAAGGTGTTCGGTTTCACCCGTTCGAGACCGAGGAACTCCGCGACACCCTCGTCATAGGAACGCAGTAGCTCCGCGTAGACATCCGTGTCGACGGGCGTCTCACCGATCTCCACGAAGCCGTGCTTGACGAAGAAGTCGACTTCGAAGGTCAGACAGAAAACGCGGCGAACGCCGAGCCAGCGGGCGGTGTGCAGCAACTTCTCCAGCAACTGGTGTCCGACGCCCGCGCCCTTCAGGCCGGGCTTCACCGCGAGAGTGCGGACTTCCGCGAGGTCTTCCCACATCACGTGCAGGGCACCGCAGCCGACGACCTCCGCGTTGTCGTCCCGTTCCGCGACCCAGAACTCCTGGATGTCCTCGTAAAGCGTCACCGTTGCTTTGTCGAGCAGGATGCCGCCGCGAACGTAGGCGTCAAGGAGACGGCGCACCGCCGGGACATCGCTGGTGCGGGCCCGTCGTACGGTGATGGCTTTTGCGGTGGCTCCGGGGCTCTTCGCGGACATGAGCGGACGCTATCGCCCGCCGTGGTCCCGAGCGGAGGCGGGGTTCTCGGGGGCGGCTTCCCGAGGTTCAGCCGGTTCGGCCGAATCCGACGCTTCGGTCGGTTCCTGGGATTCCGGGACCTGGACGATGCGTACGGCATCGCGAAGAGCATGTCGCTGTTCCTCGCTCATCATGCCGAAGAAGGCGACGAGAGCGGCGGCGGGGTTGTCGCTCTGCGACCAGGCGTCGTTCATCAGGGCGGCGGCGTAGGCGGCGCGGGTGGAGACCGCCTCATATCGATACGCGCGGCCTTCCGCCTCGCGGCGCACCCAGCCCTTCTGATGGAGATTGTCCAAAACGGTCATCACCGTGGTGTAGGCGATGGACCGTTCCTTCTGAAGATCTTCCAGGACTTCTCGAACGGTCACCGGGCGGTTCCACTTCCACACCCGCGACATGACCGCGTCTTCGAGTTCTCCCAATGGGCGAGGCACAGCTCAGAACAATAGTGGGAGATCTCGGTAATGGCGTGGCGGACGTGCACTTCTGCGGCGAACGGTACAAAAAGGGCGTACGACTCGAAGGAGCGGGCCTCGCGGCGGGCGGGCCTCGCCGAGTCGTACGCCGTCGGCGGGTGGGGTCAGGCCTCGGCCTTGGGAGTGCTCGCGGTGGACTGGCGGGCACCCTCCACGCGCGCGAGGGCGGCGTCCACGGCCGCGTCCTCCTTGGCCTTGTTGGCGCCGCCCTGTGTCTTCACGATCACCCGGATCACGCCGATGAAGAAGACGGCCATGACGACCGGGGGCAGGAGCGCGGAGACGTAGTCCATGGATCCAGAGTAGCCACGTCAGCCCGCGGCGAGCTGCTGGGGGTTCGCGGGGGGCGGCGGGGCCGGCTTGCGACGCGGGAAGACCTCGCCGGGGGTGGGGATCGGGCGGCGGGCTTCGGGGTGCCCGGGGCGGGGGCAGGAGTCGGAGCCGGGTGGGCTTCGGGGCGGGTTTCGGCGCCGCGGGCTTGCGTGCGGGCTTCTTTTCGGGCTGCTTCTCGGGGGTGTCCTTGGCGGAGTCCCCGAGGGCGGAGAAGCCTCCGGACCGGCCTCCCGGGAGGGCGAGGAGGCGGGTGCGGGAGGCGGGGACGGTGGCGGCCCCGGCGGCCGGGCGGGCGGTCGGGGAGTGCTGCTGCGCGTGGGCGCGTACCCGCCTCTCGATGAGCGGGCGGCAGCGGTCCGAGAGAGCGGCCGCGGTGGGGTTGCCGCGCAGGGCGCGAAGGGCGGCCAGGTCGTCGGGGCGGGGGCGGTAACCGGCACCCAGCGCCTCGTCCAGGAGTGCGAGGTAGCCGGCGGCGGTGCCGGGCAGTGCGGCGCGGTACCGGCCGAGGTCGGCCACGAGGAAGGCGCGCAGCCTGGCTCCCTCCCGCATCGCCTCGTCGAGCGACTCTGCGAGGCGGAGGCAGTCCTGGACGTCGTCGGACGAGGCGGAGGTGGGGTGAAGGGCGAGGGCGAGAGCGCGGCGGAGCACACGCAGCTCCTCCGCGCCGAACGCCATGCCGCCGCGGGATCCGTATGGCGTGGGCATGCGGCGACGATACGCGCTAATCAGACAAATTCCGCATAGGGGGCGGGTGTGGCGTGGGGGACCACCCGGGTGGGCGGGGTGGCCCCGGGCGGCGTCGAGGGCGCAGCGGCACCCCGCTCCGCTGCGGCCCCATCCCACCCGGCTTCGGCCACGGCACCGAGCACCGAGCACGCCCGAGCACCGACTCACATACGCGACACGTTCCGCTCGTACACCAGCCGCAACCCGATCAGAGTCAGCCACGGCTCATGCTCGTCGATGACCGACGACTCCCCCAGGACCATCGGTGCGAGGCCGCCCGTGGCGATGACGGTGACGTCCTCCGGGTCCTCCGACAGCTCGCGGGCCATGCGGTTGACGACGCCGTCGACCTGGCCGGCGAAGCCGTAGATGATGCCCGACTGCATCGCCTCGACCGTGTTCTTGCCGATGACGCTGCGGGGGCGGGCCACCTCGATCTTGCGGAGCTGGGCGCCGCGGACGCCGAGGGCCTCGACGGAGATCTCGATGCCGGGCGCGATGACCCCGCCGACGTACTCGCCGCGCGCGCTGACCGCGTCGAACGTCGTCGCCGTACCGAAGTCGACGACGATCGGCGGGCCGCCGTAGAGCTCGACCGCCGCGACCGCGTTGATGATGCGGTCGGCGCCGACCTCCTTGGGGTTGTCCATGAGGATCGGCACGCCCGTCTTGACGCCCGGTTCGACGAGGATGGCGGGCACGTCGCCGTAGTAGCGGCGGGTCACCTCGCGGAGTTCGTGCAGGACCGAGGGGACGGTCGCGCAGATGGCGATGCCGTCGATGCCGTCGCCCAGTTCGTCGCCGAGGAGCGGGTGCATGCCCATCAGGCCCTGGAGGAGGACCGCCAGCTCGTCGGCGGTGCGGCGCGCGTCCGTGGAGATGCGCCAGTGCTCGACGATGTCATCGCCGTCGAACAGGCCAAGGACGGTGTGGGTGTTTCCTACGTCGATCGTCAGCAGCATGACCGGTACCCGCTCCCCTACTCGGCCGGCCGCAGGTCCAGGCCGATGTCCAGGATCGGCGAGGAGTGGGTGAGGGCTCCGACGGCCAGGTAGTCGACGCCGGTGTCCGCGTAGGCCTTGGCGTTGTCGAGGGTCAGGCGGCCCGACGCCTCCAGGGCGGCGCGGCCCTGGACGATGGCCACCGCCTCCTCGCACTCGCCCGGCGTGAAGTTGTCCAGGAGGATCAGGTCGGCGCCGGCGTCCAGGACCTCGCGGAGCTGGTGCAGGGTGTCGACCTCGACCTCGATGGGGACGTCCGGGAAGCGATCGCGGACCGCCTTGAAGGCCCGTGCGACGCCGCCGGCGGCGACCACGTGGTTGTCCTTGACGAGGGCCGCGTCCGAGAGGGACATGCGGTGGTTGACGCCGCCGCCGCAGCGGACCGCGTACTTCTCGAGGGAGCGCAGGCCGGGGGTGGTCTTGCGGGTGTCGCGGACCCTGGCCTTCGTGCCCTCCAGCACGTCCGCCCACGCGCGCGTGGCCGTCGCGATGCCCGACAGGCGGCACAGGATGTTCAGCGCGCTGCGTTCGGCGGTGAGGAGGTCGCGGGTGCGGGTGGTGACCGAGAGGAGCTTCTGGCCCGCTTCCACGCGGTCGCCGTCCTCCGCGTGGCGCTCGATCTCGAACTCCTCCTCGCAGACCACCGAGAGGACGGCCTCGGCGATCCGGAGGCCGGCCACCACGCCCGCCTCGCGTGCGGTGAAGTCGGCGGTGGCCACCGCGTCCTCGGGGATCGTCGCCACCGTCGTCACGTCCACGCCGTGGGCCAGGTCCTCCTGGACGGCCACGTTGGCGATGTCCTCGACCTCGACGGGGTCGAGGCCGGCGTCGGCCAGGAGCTGGGCGAGTGCGGGGTCGAGGCCGCACTCCAGGTACGGCCTGGTCGTCCGCGCCGCAGGCGCAGCCGTCGCCGCAGCCTCCGGACGAGGCGAGGGGAAGGTCGGGGGTGGTCACGTCGGTCACTGCTCCTGAGGGGCCTGAGGCGGGAGGGTCGTAGGGAAGTGTGTGGTGTCCGTGGTGTGCACGGCCAGCGAACGGTCCGGGTTCAGGCGTACGACGATGTGGCGGCGCCAGGTGGTGTCGTCGCGCTCGGGGCGGTCCTCGCGCCAGTGGCAGCCCCGGGTCTCCTCGCGCGAGCCGGGCCGCGGCGACCAGGACGCGGGCCACGCACAGGAGGTTGGTGGCCTCCCAGGTGTCGACGCCGGGCTCGGCGGTCTTGCCGTTCTCGGCGAGGGCGTCACGGGCGTCGGTGTGCAGCTGCTGGAGCTGGTCGGCGGCCTTGGCGAGGGATCCGGCCGAGCGCAGCACGCCCGCGCCGTCGGTCATGATCCGCTGGATCGCGAAGCGGGCCTCCGGGGTGAGCAGGGGGTGCTCGGGAGTCTCGGGGTGCGGGAGCGGGTGCGGGCACGCGCGCGTGGAGGCCGTTGCCCGCGTGGCTCGCCGCGATGTCGGCCGCGATGCGCTCGGCGTAGACCAGGCCTTCGAGGAGGGAGTTGGAGGCCAGGCGGTTGGCGCCGTGCACGCCGGTGCAGGCGACCTCGCCGCACGCGTACAGGCCGGGGACGGTCGTACGGCCGTGGGAGTCGGTGCGGACGCCGCCGGAGGCGTAGTGGGCGGCCGGGGCGACCGGGATGGGGTCGGTGACCGGGTCGATGCCGTGGGCGCGGCAGGCGGCGAGGATCGTCGGGAAGCGGTGCTCCCACATGTCGGCGCCGAAGTGCCGGGCGTCGAGGAACATGTGCTCGGCGCCCTGCTCCTGCATGCGGCGCAGGATGCCCTTGGCGACGATGTCCCGGGGGGCGAGTTCGGCGAGCTCGTGCTGGCCGACCATGAAGCGCACGCCGTCGGCGTCGACCAGGTGGGCGCCCTCGCCGCGTACCGCCTCGGAGACCAGGGGCTGCTGGCCCTCCGCGTCCGGCGCCGAGGAAGAGGACGGTGGGGTGGAACTGGACGAACTCCAGGTCGCTGACCTCGGCGCCCGCGCGCAGCGCGAGCGCCACGCCGTCGCCGGTCGAGACGGACGGGTTGGTGGTCGCGGAGAAGACCTGGCCCATGCCGCCGGTCGCGAGGACCACGGCGGGGGCGTGGACCGCGCCCACGCCGTCGTGCTGGCCCTCGCCCATGACGTGCAGGGTGACGCCGGCGGTGCGGCCCTCGGCGTCCGTGAGGAGGTCCAGGACGAGCGCGTTCTCGACGGTGCGCAGGCCACGCGCGCGTACCGCCTCGACCAGGGCGCGGGAGATCTCGGCGCCGGTGGCGTCGCCGCCCGCGTGCGCGATGCGGCGGCGGTGGTGGCCGCCCTCGCGGGTGAGTTCCAGGCCGCCCTCGGAGGACTCGTCGAAGTGGGCGCCGGTCTCGATGAGGCGGCGTACGGCGTCGGGGCCCTCGGTGACGAGGATGCGGACCGCCTCCTCGTCGCACAGGCCCGCGCCCGCGACCAGGGTGTCGTCCAGGTGCTGCTCGGGGGTGTCGCCCTCGCCGAGGGCCGCGGCGATGCCGCCCTGGGCCCAGCGGGTGGAGCCGTCGTCCAGGCGGGCCTTGGTGACGACGACGGTCGTGCAGGCCCGCGGCCTCGCAGCGCAGGGCCGCGGTCAGGCCGGCGACGCCGGAGCCGACGACGACCACGTCCGCGGCGATGGACCAGCCGGGCGCGGGGGCGTGCAGTCGTATGCCTGTGCTGGTCACGAGGCGGCTCCGAAGGTGAGGGGGATGTTGTCGATCAGCCGGGTCGCCCCGACCCGGGCGGCGACGGCGAGGACGGCCTCGCCGGTGAAGTCGTCGCTCGATCTCGGTGAAGTCGGACGGGTCGACCAGGGCGAGGTAGTCCAGCGCGAGCGGCGGGTCGAAGCGGGCGGCCTCGTCGAGGACCTGGCGGGCGGCCGCGCGGACGGCCGCCGGGCCGCCCGGGACGGCCGTCGCCACGGCGTGCGCGTCGGCCGCCGCGCGGGACTCGCCTATGGCGCTGAGTGCCTCGGCACGCGCGCGCGTGGCGGGCACTTCGCGGGCCCGCGCGCGCAGCGCCTCCTGCGCGGCGTGCCGGTCCCGGCCCGCGAACAGGGCGCTGGGACAGCGCGAGGGCGGTGCGCCGCTCCGCGGGCGAGAGGTAGCGGTTGCGGCTGGACAGGGCCAGGCCGTCCTCCTCGCGGACGGTGGGGACGCCGACGATCTCCACGCCGAAGTTCAGGTCGCGCACCATGCGGCGGATCAGGGCGAGCTGCTGGGCGTCCTTCTGGCCGTACAGGGCGACGTCGGGGCGGGTGAGGTGCAGCAGCTTGGCGACGACGGTGAGCATGCCGTCGAAGTGGCCGGGGCGGGAGGCGCCCTCCAGGCGCTCGCCCATGGGGCCCGCGGTGATGCGGACCTGGGGCTCGCCGCCGGGGTAGACCTCGTCCACGGCGGGGGCGAACACGGCGTCCGCGCCCGCGTCGTTCGGCGAGCTTGAGGTCGGCGTCCAGGGTGCGCGGGTAGCGGTCGAGGTCCTCGCCCTGGCCGAACTGCAGCGGGTTGACGAAGACGGTGACGACGACCTCGCCGTCCCGGCCCGCGATGCCGCGCGCGGTGCGGATCAGCGTGGCGTGGCCCTCGTGCAGGGCGCCCATGGTCATCACGACGGCGCGGCGGCCGCGCACGCACGCGTGCGTGCAGTTCGTCGGCGGTGCTCAGCAGGGTGGTGGTCATCGGGCGTCCCCTTCGGTGCCGTCGGTCCCCTCGGTGCCGTCGGCGAGTACCCCGAGCAGGTCCTCGGCGAGCTCCGGCTTCAGCAGGCCGTGGGCCAGCGCCCGGTCGGCGGTCGCGCGGGCCATCGCCAGGTAGCCGGCGACGGTCTGCGGGGCGTGCTCGCGCAGCTCGGCGACGTGCGCGGCGACCGTGCCCGCGTCGCCGCGCGCGACGGGGCCGGTGAGGGCCGCGTCGCCGGAGCGCAGGGCGTTGTCGAGGGCGGCGCCGAGCAGCGGGCCGAGCATCCGGTCGGGGGCGGCGACCCCGGCCGCGCGCAGCAGCTCCATGGACTGGGCGACCAGGGTGACCAGGTGGTTGGCGCCCAGCGCGAGCGCCGCGTGGTAGAGCGGCGCGGTTCTCCTCGGCGATCCACTCCGGCTCGCCGCCCATCTCGATGACGAGGGCCTCGGCGGCCAGCCGCAGCTCCTCGGGCGCGGTGACGCCGAAGGAGCAGCCGGCCAGCCGCTGGACGTCCACGGGCGTGCCGGTGAAGGTCATCGCCGGGTGCAGGGCGAGCGGCAGGGCGCCCGCGCGCAGGGCGGGGTCGAGCACCTGCGCGCCGTAGCGCCCGGAGGTGTGCACGAGCAGCTGTCCCGGCCGGACGGCGCCGGTGTCGGCGAGGCCGGTCGACCAGGCCGGGCAGGGCGTCGTCGGGGACGGTCAGCAGGACCAGGTCGGCGCGCTGGAGGACCTCGGCGGGCGGCACCAGCGGCACGTCGGGCAGCAGCTGCGCGGCGCGGCGCCGGGAGGCGTCGGAGACCGCGGAGACGGCGACCGGGCGGTGCCCGGCGAGCTGGAGGGACGCGGCCAGCGCGGGGCCCACGCGGCCGGCGCCGACGACGCCGACGGTGAGCCGCGCGGGGCGGTCCTTGGGGTCTGGCTGTGGGGTTGTGTTCACTCGACGGCGGCCTTCCCGTTCCAGTCCGCTCCGGGTACCGGACGATTTCTCGTCATGTTAACGCGATCGGTTCGAGCGGCGTTCGGTTGTCCACAGGCTGTGCATTCCGGTGCGGCGTTCATGGACGTCGTACATCGGCGGCGAACATCGGCTGCGTACATCGGCTGCGCCCGGAAATGCGGGTGCCCGCCCGCACACGCGCGGGGCATGATCCGGGGCATGAGCGACACGGCGGAACGAGACGAGCGGAGCGAACGGGCAGTTGTCGGACGAGGAGCGGCGCGCAGCGGCTGCCGTGAGCGGCGGCTGGCCGCCCATCGGGGCGCACGGCGGGTGCTCGCGCGCTTCGGCTTCCACGAGCACCCTCCGCGAGCGCCTGGCGGTGCTGGACGGCGGCGCAGGACCTGTACGACCTGGACGAGCCGGCCGACTTGTACGGCGACGGGGTCGTCGAGGCGCTGGAGACGAAGGTCGCCGGGCTGCTCGGCACCGAGGCCGCCGCGTTCTTCCCGACGGGCACGATGGCCCAGCAGGTGGCCCTGCGCTGCTGGGCGGGCCGCACCGGCAACCCGACCGTCGCCCTGCACGCGCTCAGCCATCCCGAGGTGCACGAGCGCAACGCGTTCAGCGAGGTCAGCGGGCTGCGCCCGGTACGCGTCGACGGGTGAGCCCCGGCTGCCGACCGCCGCCGAGGTGCGCGACTTCGACGGAGCCCTTCGGGGCGCTGATGCTGGAACTCCCCCTGAGGGACGCCGGTTTCGTGCTGCCCTCCTGGGAGGAGCTGACCGAGGTCGTCGAGGCCGCGCGGGAGCGGGACGCGGTGGTGCACTTCGACGGCGCCCGGCTGTGGGAGTCCACCGTCCACTTCGGCCGGCCCCTGGACGAGATCGCGGGCCTGGCGGACAGCGTCTACGTGTCGTTCTACAAGTCCCTCGGCGGCTTCGGCGGTGCGGCGCTCGCCGGCCCCGAGGAGCTGGTGGAGGAGGCGAGGGCCTGGCGGCACCGGTACGGCGGCCTGGTCTTCCAGCAGTTCCCCACCGCCCTGTCGGCGCTCGCCGGACTGGAGCGGGAACTGCCCCGGCTGCCCGAGTACGTCGCGCACGCGCGCGTGGTGGCCGCCGCGCTGCGCGAGGGGTTCGCGGCGGCCGGGGTGCCGTGGGCGCGCGTGCACCCCGAGGTGCCGCACACCCACGACTTCCAGGTCTGGCTGCCGTACGAGGCGGACGTCCTCGCGGAGGCGGCGGTCCGGCAGGCCGAGGAGACCGGCGTCGTCCTGTTCGCCGACGCCTGGGACTCGCGGCGGCCCGGGCCTCGCCCGTCACGGAGGTGAGCGTGCGGGCCGCCGGGCCTGGAGTGGACGCGCCGAGGACGTGCGGACGGCGGTCGCGGAGTTCGTGGCCCGGCTGCCGGACTGAGCGGCGGATCAGGCGGATCAGGGCGGATCAGTGGGTAGTGCGGCCGCCTCAAGGGCAGCCACCGGCCCGGGCATGCCGGACCGCTGCCGCCCGCGGGCCGGGCGCTCGGCCAGGACCGCCCGGAACCGGCGGTCGTCGCGCCACTCGCGCACGACCTGCCGGTCGTGCGTGCCGGGCGCGGGCGGGGCGGGCTCGCCGAGCGGACTGGGCGCGGTAGGCGTCGAGGAGGTACTGCTGCGTGATGCTCATGGTGGATCGCCTTCTGCGGGACGGGGCGGATGGAGGTCCGAAGGGGCTCCGCGGCTGCCCCGGTGATCCCAGCCTGCGCCGTCCGCCGCGGGCGACGTCGCGTCGATTGACGACGCGCCGTCAATCGACGGGGGCGTTGTCAGTGGCGGGGTGCACCATGAGGTCATGAGCGTGCACATCGACATCGCGGGGCTGCGGCCGGAGGGGATCGCCGTCGTGCCCTCCCCCCTGGCCGAGCTCGGCATGGCGCTGCACGCGCTGTCCGAGCCGGGGCACCACCCGGGCCTGCAGGGCTGGGTGACGGGCGTGACCGCCCGGCTCGACCCGCATCTGGCCGACCGGATGTGCGAGGCCGACTTCCTGTGGCGGACGACGTTCTCGGACCTGTTCATGCCCTTCGCCGGCGTCCCGGGCCGGAGCACGCTGCCCGGCGCCACGCTCGCCGAGGAACTGGACCTGCTGGACAAGCTGACGGACGAGCAGTTCGTGGACGCGGCGCTGGAGTTCACCTGCGCGCTGCCATACGACCGGCGGGCCCACCGCGCTGTCCGACCCCGAGGTGCGCCGCCGCGCGCTGGACCTGGCCGCCGCGCGCGGGCCGCAGCAGTTGCGCTTCAGCGAGCGGCTGCTGGCCGACCCGCCGCGGATCCGGGCGCTGGCTGCGGCAGTTCCTGCTCGACTGCGACGAGGCGTTCTTCGCGGAGGCCTGGTCCCGGCTGCGCCACCAGCTCGCGGCGGACGCCCGGCACAAGACGGACCTGCTGCGGCACAAGGGCCTGGCCGAGGCGCTGGCCGCGGTGTCCCCGGCGGTGACGCTGGACGAGGCCGCCGCGCGCATCACGGTCGACAAGCTGGGCGAGGGCCGCACCGCCACGGGCGACGGCGGCCTGCTGCTCGTCCCGACCAGCCTGGGCTGGCCGCATCTGATGGTCCTGCACCGGTACGGCTGGCAGCCGGTGCTGCACTACCCGGTCGGCTCCCCCGAGCTCGCCGTCGCCGCCCTCGTCGAACAGCTGGCCCTGCGCATGACCGCGCTGTCCCACCCCGTGCGGATGCGTATGTGCCGCAATCTGGCCCGCAGCGCGTACACCACCGGCGAGCTGGCGCAGGCGCACGGCATGACGGCCCCGGAGATATCCCGGCACCTGGCCGTGCTGAAGAAGGCGGGCCTGCTCACCACCCGCCGCCGCGGGCGCTACGTCCTGCACCAGCTGGACGTGACGGTGGTGGCCCGGCTCGGCAGCGAGTTCCTGGAGGGAATCCTCAGATAGCCGACGGCAGGCGAACCGGCGATGCCCTCAGCCGTGCCCGCCCGCCCGTACCAGCCCCGTCTCGTAGGCCAGCACCACGACCTGCACCCGGTCCCGGAGGCCCAGCTTGGTCAGGATGCGGCCCACGTGCGTCTTCACGGTCGCCTCGGACAGCACGAGCCGGGCCGCGATCTCGCCGTTGGACAGACCCTGCGCGACCAGCACCATGACCTCGCGCTCGCGGTCGGTGAGCCGCTCCAGTTCCTGGTGCTGGGGCTGCTTCGCGGTGCCCGGCAGCATCGGTGCGAAGCGGTCAAGGAGCCGTCGGGTGGTGGAGGGCGCGACGACCGCGTCGCCGCTGTGCACGGCGCGGATCGCGGCGAGCAGCTCACCGGGCGGCACGTCCTTGAGCATGAAGCCGGAGGCGCCCGCCTTCAGCCCGGAGAAGGCGTACTCGTCGAGGTCGAAGGTGGTCAGGATGAGCACCTTCGGCGGATCGGCGTCCGCGCAGATCCGGCGGGTCGTCTCCACACCGTCGAGCTTGGGCATGCGGACGTCCATCAGCACCACGTCGACCTCGGTCGACCGCAGCACCTGGAGGGCCTCGACACCGTCGCCCGCCTCCGCGACGACCTCCATGTCCGGCTGCGCTGCGAGCACCATCCGGAACCCGGTGCGCAGCAGCACCTGGTCGTCGACGAGCATCACGCGGATCGTCATCGGGGCCTCTTCCGTATCTGGATCAAAAGGTTGGTTGCGCTGAAAACCCGGCAAGGGCGGGGCGGGCTCGGGTTGTGACAGGTGTCAGCGAAGGAGTGTGTGCCGACGTCAGTGGGCGGGTTTGAGCGGCAGCAGGGCACTGATGCGGAATCCTCCGCCCGGGCGCGGTCCGGCGTCCAGGGTGCCGCCGACCATACCGATGCGCTCGCGCATGCCGATCAGGCCGTGGCCCTGGCCGTCGAAGCCGCCCTCCTCGTACAGCTCGTGCGGGGCGCCCTTGCCGTCGTCCTCGACGAGCAGGCCGAGGCCGTCGTCGAAGTAGACCAGGCGCACGCTCGCGCCCGCGTTGGGCCCGCCGTGCTTGCGGGTGTTGGTGAGCGCCTCCTGCACGATGCGGTACGCCGTGAGCTCGACGCCGCTGGGCAGCGGCCGGGGGGTGCCCTCGACCTTGAAGTCGACGGGCAGTCCGGAGCCGCGGCACTGCTCGACGAGGTCCTCGATCTGCTGGACGTCGGGCTGCGGGCACGTACTCGCCGGCCTCCTGGTGCTCGCCGGTGCGCAGCACGCCCAGCAGGCGGCGCATCTCGGCGAGGGCCTGACGGCCGGTGGAGGAGATGGTCTCCAGGGCCTTCTTCGCCTGGTCGGGCGCGGCGTCGAGGACGTAGGCGGCGCCGTCGGCCTGGACCACCATCACCGAGACGTTGTGCGCGACGACGTCGTGCAACTCGCGTGCGATCCGGGCGCGTTCGGCGGCGACGGCGACCTTGGACTGCGCCTCGCGCTCCTTCTCCAGCCGGGCGGCGCGCTCCTCCAGCTGCGCGAAGTAGGCGCGGCGGGTGCGGATGGAGTCGCCGAGCACCCAGGCGAGGGCGAAGGGCACGGTCATGGAAGACCGTCAGGGCGATGTCGCCCGCGACGTCCGTCGTCTGGTCGCTCGGCCAGCGCAGCTGGGCCACGGGGCGCCGCGCACAGGCCGGCGCCCAGCGCGAAGCGGGAGGCCCAGCGGGCGCCCTCCGCCGCGACCGTGTAGACGATCACCAGCATGGCGAAGTCGGCGGGACCGCGATCTCGACGTCGGGGATCAGCTGCGCCACACCGACCGCGGCCGCGAGCAGCAGCATCTTCTCCGGCATCCGGCGGCGCAGCGCGACCACCAGGCACAGCAGCAGCGATGATCGGGACGGCGGCGGCCACGGGGCCGTGATCTGCCCGCCCGCCACTCCGCCGCACCACGCGAGATCCCGAGGAGGACGACGGCCCAGAAGCCGTCGACCCACGTCGGGTGCCTGCGGAGGAAGTCATAGAGGCGCTGCACGTAACCCAGCGTAGGGAAGCGGGATAGGTGCAGGGGTCAACCGGAGGGCCGATCCGCACCGGGCGCGCGTACTCCGCAAGGTGGAGGCTCCGTTCCTCTGTGCGCCTAGCCTGGCCCGGTGAGCAGGGACGAGAGCAGAGGGGACGACGGGCACGAGTGGCGCGGGTGGCGGGCGGCAGCGCAGGAGGCGCTGTACGGGCCGGGCGGCTTCTACCGGCGGGCCGAGGGGCCGGCCGGGCACTTCCGGACGTCCGTGCACGCGTCGCCGCTGTTCGCCGGGGCCGTGGCGCGGCTGCTGTGCCGGGTCGACGAGGCGCTGGGGCGGCCCGCGGCGCTGGACTTCGTCGACATGGCGGCCGGGCGGGGCGAGCTGGCCGGCGGGGTGCTCGCCGCGCTGCCCGCCGACGTGGCGGCCCGCACGCGCGCGTACGCCGTCGAGATCGCCGAGCGGCCCGCGGGGCTCGATCACCGGATCGAGTGGCTGGCCGAGCCGCCCGGACGGGACGACCGGCCTGCTGTTCGCCAACGAGTGGCTGGACAACGTACCCGTGGAGGTCGCGGAGGTGGACTCCGCGGGCGTGGCCCGGCTGGTGCTGGTCCGTCAGGACGGGACCGAGCGGCTCGGGGAGCCGGTCGACGGGGCGCAGGCGCGGTGGCTGGCAGCGGTGGTGGCCGCTGCCGGGCGAGGAGGGGCTGCGGGCCGAGATCGGCCTGCCCAGGGACGAGGCCTGGGCCTCGGCGGTCGCGACGCTCGGCCGGGGGCTCGCGGTCGCCGTGGACTACGCGCACACGGCGGGCACGCCGGCCGCCGTTCGGGACGCTCACCGGGTTCCGGGAGGGCCGCGAGACCACGGCCGTGCCGGACGGCTCCTGCGACATCACGGCCCATGTGGCGCTGGACGCCTGCGCGCTGCCGCGGCGGCGCGCCTGCTCCCCCAGCGCGAGGCGCTGCGCGCCCTGGGCGTCACCGGCGCACGCCCCCCGCTCACGCTGGCCTCCACGGACCCCGCCGCCTACGTACGCGCCCTCGCGAGCGCCGGTGAGGCCGCCGAGCTCACCGCGACGGGCGGGCTCGGGGACTTCGGGTGGCTGGTCCAGCCGGTGGGGATCCCCGACGTGCTCTCCTGGTCGATGACCTACTTGTCGATGTCCCCGACCACGAAGAACAGCGACCCCAGGATCGCCACCATGTCCGCGACCAGCGTCCCCGGCAGCAGCTCCGTCAGCGCCTGGATGTTGTTGTACGAGGCCGAGCGCAGCTTCAGCCGGTACGGCGTCTTCTCGCCCTTGCTGACCAGGTAGTAGCCGTTGATGCCGAGCGGGTTCTCGGTCCAGGCGTACGTGTGGCCCTCGGGCGCCTTCAGCACCTTCGGGAGGCCGCTGGTTGATCGGCCCGGGCGGCAGCTCGGCGAGCCGGTCCAGGCAGGCGTCGGCCAGGTCGAGGGCGTTGTGCGTCTGCTCCAGCGAGGCACTCGAAGCGGGCAAGGCAGTCGCCCTCCTGCCGGGTCACCACCTTCAGGACGTCGCCCAGCTCGCCGTAGGCGAGGTACGGCTCGTCCCGGCGCAGGTCGAAGTCGACGCCCGAGGCGCGCCCGATCGGCCCGCTGACCCCGTACGCGTGCACGGCCTCGCGGGGTGAGCGCTGCCCACGCCCCGGGTGCGGCCCCGGAAGATCTCGTTGCCGAGCACCAGGTCGTCGAACCGGTCCATGCGGGAGCGCACGTCGGCGACGGCAGTCGCGCGCGCGCGTGGTCCACCCGGCCGGCAGGTCCTCCTTGAGGCCGCCGACCCGGTTGAACATGTAGTGCATGCGCCCGCCGGAGACCTCCTCCATGACGTGCTGGAGCTCCTCGCGCTCCCGGAAGGCGTAGAAGATCGGGGTGATCCCGCCGAGCTCCAGCGGGTACGAGCCGAGGAACATCAGGTGGTTGAGCACCCGGTTCAGCTCGGCGAGCAGCGTGCGCAGTCCACACCGCGCGCTCGGGGACCTCCATGCCGAGCATCCGCTCCACGGCGAGGACCACGCCCAGCTCGTTGGAGAACGCCGACAGCCAGTCGTGGCGGTTGGCGAGCATGATGATCTGGCGGTAGTCGCGCGCCTCGAACAGCTTCTCCGCGCCGCGGTGCATGTAGCCGATCACCGGCTCCGCGTGCGTGATGCGCTCGCCGTCCAGGACGAGCTTCAGCCGCAGCACGCCGTGCGTGGAGGGGTGCTGGGGCCCGATGTTGAGCACCATGTCGGTGCTCTCCGCGGCGCCGCCGATTCCGACCATGGTCTCCGTCGTAGGAGTCATGGACACAGTCTCCCCTACGTACGCTGGCCTCATGGAGACGGGGAGTCCGCAGAACGACGCGGGCCGGACGGGAGCCGCGGGGCACGAGCGCGAGGCGGTCGGGACGAGCCGGTGTGGATCGCGCTGCCGCCCGGGCTGCTGCAGATGCGGCGGTTGCTGCTGGTGGTGTGGCTGGGGCTGATCGACCCTGGCCGCCGGGCTGCTGCCGGGCCTGCTCGCCGGGCCCGCCTGGGCCGCCTTCGCGCTGCTGCCGCTGGCGCTGATGGCCTGGGGCTGGGTGATGCTCGAGCGCAACTGGCGTTCCTGGCGGTACGCCGAGCGCGCCGACGACCTGCTGATCAGCCGGGGCGTGCTGTGGCGCGAGGAGACGGTCGTGCCGTACGGGCGGATGCAGCTGGTCGAGGTCACCTCCGGGCCCGTCGAGCGGCACTTCGGGCTGGCCAGCGTGCAGCTGCACACGGCCGCCGCGGCGACCGACGCGACCATCCCCGGCCTGGACCCGGCCGAGGCGGAACGGCTGCGCGACCGGCTCACCGAGCTGGGCGAGGCCCGATCGGCGGGGCTGTGACGACGCCCGGGGCCGCCGAGGCCGTACCGAGAGGCCGTCCCGAGGTGGCCGAGCGGCGCCTGCACCCCGTCACGCCGCTGCAGGCGGGCCTGGGCGCCGGTCGCCGTGCTCATCGGCTGGGCGGTGCACGACCCCGACCGGGCGCAGCGCCAGCTGACCCGGCTGACGACGACCACGCTGCTGATCGGCCTCGCCGTGCTCGTCCCGGCCGCCGCCCTCTACGGCTTTCTGCTCCTGGTGGTTCACGCACTTCGCGGTGACCGACACCGAACTGCGCATCCGTACCGGGCTGGTGTTCCGGCGCACCGCGCACATCCGGCTGGAACGGATCCAGGCCATCGACGTCACCCAGCCGCTGCTCGCCCGGGTCGCGGGCGTCGCCAAGCTCAAACTCGACGTCATAGGCACCGACAAGAAGGACGAACTGGCCTTCCTGGGCGCGGACGAGGCGCGGACGCTGCGGGCCGAACTGCTCGCGCGGGCGGCCGGTTTCGCGCCCGAGACCGCGCACGAGGTCGGCGAGGCGCCCGTCCCGGCAGCTGCTGCGGGTGCCGCCGGGTGTCCTCGCCGTGTCGCTGGTGCTGACCGGCGCGACCTGGGGGTCGCTGGCCGCCGCGCTCGTCGTACCGCCGTTGCTGTGGCTGGCCACCCACAGCCTGTGGACGGTCCTCGCGGTCGCCCTGCCGCTGCTGGGCGCGGCGGGCGCGAGCAGCGTGGGGCGGTTCGTCGGCGAGTACGACTGGACGGTGGGCGAGTCGCCCGACGGGCTGCGCATCGACCACGGCCTGCTGGACCGGGCCCACGAGACGGTGCCGCCCGGGCGGGTGCAGACCGTGCGGATCGTGGAGCCGCTGCTGTGGCGGCGGCGCGGCTGGGTGCGGGTGGAGCTGGATGTGGCGGGCTCGTCCAACTCCGTGCTGGTGCCGGTCGCTCCGCGCGAGATCGCCGAGATCGGTCGTCGCGCGGGTGCTGCCCGGGGTGACCGTGCCGCAGCGCGCCGCCCTGTCGCCGTCCGCCGCGGCGCGCCGCGGTGGTGCATGCCGGTGTGGTGGCGCGGCTACGGACTCGCCGTCACCGACGCGGTGTTCGCGGCCCGGTCCGGGCTGCTGCGCGCGGAGCCTGGCGCTGGTGCCGCACGCCAAGGTGCAGAGCGTACGGCTGACGCAGGGGCCGTGGGAGCGGGCGCTGGGGCGTGGCCGACGTGTGTGTGGACACGGGCGCGAACAAGACGGTGACGGCGCGGCTGCGGGACGCCGGACGAGGCGGCGCGAGCTGCTGGCCGGCGCAGGCGGAGCGGTCACGGACCGGGCGCAGGGACGCGCGGCCGGACCGCTGGATGGCGCTGACGGACCGCCCCGAGTCCCGGCCCCGGGCTCAGGACACCGCGCTGCGCAGCCCCTGCACGTCGATCTGCTCCGTCTCGTCGTGCGCCGTCAGGTCGATGACCTGGCCGATCCCGCGCGACTCCTCGTCCGCGGGCTTGTAGCCGGCCTCGGCCTCGGCCTTGTGCAGGGCGAGGGCCTCCTGGCCGACGACGTCGGCGAGGTCCTCGTTCTGCACGGCCTCCAGGGCGGCCCGGGACGTGCCTCCTGCTTCGTGCCGAAGAAGTCGAACCCGCCCCCGGTCACCGGACGCCGCACCGGCGCCGCGGGTACGACGGCCACGGCGGTCGGCACGGTGAAGTGCCCGGACGCCGGCTGCTGGGCCGCGGGCTGGGCGGGCCGGTCGCCGTGCCTGCCGGGAGTGGCTGGCGGCCGCGCGCTCGTGCCCGTCGACCGCCTCGGGCTGCCCCTGCGCGTCGTCCTCCGGCGCGGGCGCCTCGGCGCGCCGGTGCCGACCGCTCGCTGCGCGACTCGGTCGCGCCTGCTCGGCCCGTCGGCTCCCGTCGGAACGACCCTCGCCTCGGCTCGTCCTTCGGCGCTCGTCCTTCGGCTCCGTCCGTCGGGCTCCGGCTTCTTCGCCCTCCGGTCCTCGTCCGCCGAGTCGCCGTCCCGCGGCCGCCACCGTCCGGGCCGTCCGGGACCGTCGTCGCCGTCGAACCGCGGCGAGCGCGGCAGCGGCCCGCAGGAACAGCCGGGAGCCCTCCGGGCGAGAAGACGGCGGGAACCGCCGGCTCCTCCTCGACTGCAGGGACCTCGCCGGCCGCACCGCCTCGGCCGCCTCCGCCGCAGCGTCGGCCGAGCACGTGCCCGACCGTACCCGCCGGCAGCGCGGCCCGCACCGGAGCCGTCGCCTCTATCTCGAGCACCCGGCGCTCCTCCAGGACGCTCGCGCGCTCGGTCTCCGCCGTGGCGTACCGGCGCAGCAGCGCGGCGTGCTCGTTGCGCAGCCCGGCCAGCTCCGTGCGCTTGGCCCGCAGCCGCTGCTCCAGCTTCACGCGCAGCTCGCGCGACTCCTCGAGGTCGGTCTCCAGTTCGGCGACCCGCTCCTCGTACCGCCACTCGTCGCTCGCACGCGCGCGCGTGAGGTCGGCGACGCGCTTGCCCGCCTGGGCGTCCCAGCGGCGCATGCACGACCGCGCCGACGACCGCCGTCGCCGCGGCGGCCGCGGCCAGGCCGCGGAGCACCATCGGCTCCGTGAACACCCAGGGCCCCAGGGCGCAGACGAGGGAGACGCCTGCGATCGCCGACGGGGGCAGCAGCCTGTGCAGGGGCGGGGAATGGCGGTGACGTCCACGTGGCATGGCCAGAAACTTACCGCGCGTAGGCGAATCTTGGTGCCCCGCCCCGTAAAAACAAAGCCACACCGAAGTCGTTCACACGGCATCGGAACTCCGACGAAGAAGCGGAATCGACCGATCACCAATTCCGCAAGATCATTCACCAATGCCCGCCCAGCCGCCCGCTCATCCACTCCAGCGTCGCCGGAATCTCCCGCCGCCAGGTGTTGAAGTTGTGCCCGCCGCTTTCGAGGATGATCGACGAGATCCGCGTCAGCCCGTGCCCTTCACCCGCTCGATGAACTTCAGCGTGTCCTTGTAGTTGGTCTCTCCCGCCTTGCTGCTGCTGACCAGCAGTGAAGTGTCGGGAGCGGGCATGTGCTTGAGGTACCACCACAGGTCGCGCGATTGCGCAGCTCCTTGTCGCCCTGGAAGAGATCGCCCGTCGTGGCGTCGATCGGCGCGTTGTAGTACGCGGAGAAGCCCGCCCCGGCGGCGTACACCTCGGGGATGGTGCATGGCGATCTTCAGCGCGCAGTAGCCGCCCGTGGAGTTGCCGATGATGCCCCAGCTGCCGCCCGGCTCTCGGCCACCCTGTAGTGCGCGCGCACACGGCGTCGGGCAGATCCTTGGCGAAGAACGACTCGGTCTGCGGGCCGCCCGGGATGTCCACGCACTCCGTGTCCCGGGGCGGCGCCACCGTGGGCCGCAGCATCACCAGGATCATCGGCCGCATCCGGCCCGCCCGCGCCAGCTCCAGCGGCCGTACGCGGATAGTGCGAGCTTGTCCACGAGCGCCTCGACGCGGTACCCGGGTAGCCGGTCAGCACGACGGCGGCCGGGAACGTACGGGTGCGGTACCGCGGCTGGAAGTACTCCGGCGGCAGATAGACGTACGCGGGCGTGGCGATGCGCGTCGTACGGCCCACGATGTCGACCTTCTGGATCCGCCCGCCCGGCCTGCGGCCTGCGCCCGCCCGCCCCCGGCACCCGCCGCGTGCCGACCACCTCCAGCGGGCCCGCCGCCCGGCGTGTGGTCGACGACCACACCCTGGTCCTTCTCCTGCCCGAACAGGTCGGCCCAGCTCGCGTAGAACCCGAAGGCCTGGTTGGCGGCGAGACCCACCGCGGCGAACAGCGACCAACTGGGTGGCGAGCAGCAGGCCGACGCGCCCGCCCACGGCACGCCAGCTGCGCCGCGCCAGCCGTGGCCACAGCCAGACCGTGCCGGCGAACAGCAGCACGGCGGCCAGCACCGCCAGCACCAGCACCTTGTTGCTCGTGAGACCCATGCGTTGGTTACCTGTCCGCGCTTTCCGCCCGGCCGCCCCCGCGCTCTCACCTTCGCAAGGGCTTGTCCCGGACTTTCCTTGGCCTTTGAAACGGCTTTGACGAGGGGAGTGAACCTCTCCCCCCAAGACACCGTCCTAGAGGGCGCAATGTCGCCGGATGCCCGAATCGGCACCGGATCCAAGGTCTCTCGCAGAACTACGGGATGCGATGTCTGTCAGGACAGATGAGGAAATGTCGGGTGGGGTTCCGAGTCGCCGAAGCGGCGCGGCACCTGCCGGACCGGGTGCGGCAGCTGCTGCGCGGCCCGCGCCCGGAGGCCGTGCCCGTCCTCGTCGGCAGAGCGTGCGCCCTCGTCGGCCTGCTGGACATCGCCGCGGGCGTCTTCCCGCGCTTCCGGCACAGCCGTATGCACGCCATCGCCGAGGTCCTGCCGGGCTCGCTCGGCCCGTTCGCGGCCGCCCTGTCGCTCAGCGCCGGCGTGCTGCTGCTGCTGCTCGCCCACGGCCTCAAGCGCGGCAAGCGCCGCGCCTGGCGGGCCGCCGTCGCCCTGCTGCCCGCCGGCGCCGTCGCGCAGTTCACCTACCGGCACTCGATCGTCGGCGTGCTGATCTCCCTGGCGCTGCTCGCGCCCCTGCTGCGCCACCGCGACCAGTTCGCGGCCCTGCCCGACCCGCGCAGCCGCTGGCGGGCGCTGGCCAACTTCGTCCTCATGAGCGCCGGTTCGCTCGCTGCTCGGCCTGCTCATCGTCAGCGTCCACCCGAGCGCATCGATCGGCGACCCGAGCCTGGCCGACCGCATCACCCACGTCCTCTACGGCCTGTTCGGCTTCGAGGGCCCGGTCGACTACCAGGGCAACACCTCCTGGACGGTCGCCTTCTCCCTCGGCGCCCTCGGCCTGCTCACCGCCGTCACCACCATCTACCTGGCCTTCCGCCCCGAACACCCGGCCGCGCAGCCTCACCGAGGAGGACGAGGCCCGGCTGCGCGCCCTGCTGGACCGGCACGGCGCGCCGCGACTCCCTCGGCCACTTCGCGCTGCGCCGCGACAAGGCCGTCGTCTTCTCCCCCAGCGGCAAGGCGGCGGTGACGTACCGCGTCGTCTCCGGCGTGATGCTCGCCAGCGGCGACCCGATCGGCGACGTCGAGGCCTGGCCCGGCGCCATCGAGCGCTTCATGGACGAGGCCAAGGCCCACTCCTGGACCCCCGCCGTCATGGGCTGCTCCGAGACCGGCGGCGAGGTGTGGACCCGCGAGACCGGGCTCGACGCCCTCGAACTGGGCGACGAGGCGGTGGTGGACGTCGCGGATTTCTCCCTCGCCGGCCGCGCGATGCGCAACGTGCGCCAGATGGTCAAGCGCATCGAGCGCGCCGGTTACGAGACCCGGGTACGACGTGTCCGTGACCTCGGCGAGGCCGAGCTGGAGCGCATCCGCCGCGCCGCCGACGACTGGCGCGGCACCGACACCGAGCGCGGCTTCTCCATGGCCCTCGGCCGCGTCGGCGACCCCGCCGACGGCGACTGCCTCATCGCCACCGCCCACAAGCAGGACGACGACCCGGGCCCCTACGGCGACCTGAAGGCGATCCTGCACTTCGTGCCGTGGGGCACCGACGGCGCCTCCCTGGACCTGATGCGCCGCGACCGCTCGGCCGACCCCGGCATGAACGAACTGCTCATCGTCGCCGCCCTCCAGGCCGCCCCGAAGTTCGGCATCGCGCGCGTCTCCCTCAACTTCGCCATGTTCCGCGCGGCCCTCGCCCGCGGCGAGAAGATCGGCGCCGGCCCGGTGCTGCGTGCCTGGCGCGGGCCTGCTGGTCTTCCTCTCCCGCTGGTTCCAGATCGAGTCCCTGTACAAGTTCAACGCCAAGTTCCGGCCCCGCTGGGAACCCCGCTTCGTCGTCTACCGCGCCTCCGCCGACCTGCCCCGCATCGGCTTCGCCGCCATGCAGGCCGAGGGCTTCGTCAACCTCGCCCTGCCCCTGCCGCGCTTCCTGCGCCGCCGTACGGCCGCCGCCCGCCGCCCGTGCCCCCACGCGGCGGCGGAACGGGCGTCCGCGCGGCGTGACACGGCTACCCAGGACCGGCCCGAGCGGGACTCCGCCCTCCGCCCCCATCCCGGAGGCTCGCCGCCCGGGCCGCAGCGCACGTCGACGGCCCCCGCCTGGGCCTACGCTGAACATATGAGCAACCAGAGCGGACGCGGGCGCGTGGCGGGCCTTCCGGAGTGGGACCGCTGCGCGGTCATGGGAGTCGTGAACGTCACCCCCGACTCCTTCTCCGACGGCGGCCGCTGGTTCGACACCACGGCCGCCGTCAAGCACGGCCTCGACCTGGTCGACCGAGGGCGCCGACCTGGTCGACGTCGGCGGCGAGTCCACCCGCCCCGGCGCCACCCGGGTCGACGAGGCCGAGGAACTCCGCCGCGTCGTCCCCGTCGTCCGCGGCCTCGCCTCCGAGGGCGTCACCGTCTCCGTCGACACCATGCGCGCCTCCGTCGCCGAACAGGCCCTCGCGGCGGGCGCCGCCCTCGTCAACGACGTCAGCGGCGGCCTCGCCGACCCCCGCATGATCCCGGTCGTCGCCGACGCCGGCGCCCCCTTCGTCGTCATGCACTGGCGCGGCTTCCTCGAGGGCGGCAACGTCAGGGGCGAGTACGACGACGTCGTCACCGAGGTCGTCGACGAGCTGCACGCGCGCGTGGAGGCCGTCCTGGCGGGCGGCATCGCCCCCGACCGCGTCGTCGTCGACCCCGGCCTCGGCTTCTCCAAGGACGCCGAGCACGACCTCGCCCTCCTCGCCCACCTCGACCGGCTCCTGCGCCCTCGGCCACCCGCTGCTCGTCGCCGCCTCCCGCAAGCGCTTCCTCGGCCGGGTCCTCGCCGGCCCCGACGGCCCGCCCCCGCCCGCACGCGAGCGCGACGCCGCCACCGCCGCCGTCTCCGCGCTCGCCGCGCACGCCGGCGCCTGGGCCGTCCGCGTGCACGAGGTACGCGCCACGGCGGACGCGGTACGGGTCGCCCGCGCCATCGAAGGGCGCGCGTACCGCGCGCACCGGGCGCAGAAGGAACCCGGTGAGCGCCCCGCACACCGACGTCGAACAGGTCGAGGCCGCCAACACCGCCTTCTACGAGGCACTGGAACGGGGCGACTTCGAGGAGCTGGCGTCGCTCTGGCTGACCCCGTCCGACCTGGGCGTCGACGAGACGTACCACGACCCGGCCGACGCCGGCGTGGTCTCCTGCGTGCACCCCGGCTGGCCCGTGCTCACCGGCCGCGGCGAGGTCCTCCGGTCGTACGCGCTGATCATGGCGAACACCGACTACATCCAGTTCTTCCTCACCGACGTGCACGTCTCCGTCACCGGCGACACCGCCCTGGTGAACTGCACCGAGAACATCCTCAGCGGCGGCCCCGCCCCCGAGGGCGGCGAGGAACTCGGCCCGCTCGTCGGCCAGCTCGTGGTCGCCACCAACGTGTTCCGGCGCACGCCCCAGGGGTGGAAACTCTGGTCGCACCACGCCTCCCCCGTTCTGGCCGAGAACGACGAGGACGAGGGCGACGAGACCCCCACCTGAGTGGGTAGGCGCCTGACAGGGCCGAACGCGCGAGGGCCACGGACGCCGGGGCCACCGGCCCGTCGGGACCAGGACGTGGTTGGAATCACGGACCCCCGGGTAGGGGCGGCTACCAACCCGTGAGCCGCCGGGTTCCCCAGGGGAAACGCTGGATGAATCCTGCCGGGCCCGGCACGGGCCCACACCCCCGTGGCCCGGCCCTGTCCGTGCGCGCAGGTAGATTCGACCGAGGCCGGTGTGCCGCCCGCACACGGCACGGACCGGCCGTGACCGACGATTGCAGGAGTGATTCGCGTGGATCGTGTCGCGCTGCGCGGCCTGAAGGCCCGCGGGCACCACGGTGTGTTCCCCAAGGAACGCGAGGAGGGCCAGACCTTCATCGTGGACCTCGTCCTCGGCCTGGACACCCGACCGGCCGCGGCCGACGACGACCTGGCGAAGACCGTGCACTACGGCATCGTGGCCGAGGAGGTCGTGGCCGTCGTCGAGGGCGAGCCCGTCAACCTCATCGAGACGCTCGCCGAGCGCATCGCCCAGGTCTGTCTGAAGCACGAGGGGGTCCAGGAGGTCGAGGTCTGCGTCCACAAGCCGGACGCCCCGATCACCGTCCCCTTCGACGACGTGACCGTCACCATCACCCGGAGCCGAGCATGACCGCGCCCTTCACCAAGGGTCCCAGCGACCCGACCGTACAGCCGGTACCCGCCTCCGTCGTCGAGAAGGTCGACGCCGCCGACACCACCCTGCACAACCCGAAACGGGCCGTGGTCTCCCTCGGCTCCAACCTCGGCAACCGCCTGGAGACCCTCCAGGGCGCCGTCGACGCCCTCGGAGGACACCCCCGGCGTCCGCATCAAGGCGCGTCTCCCCGGTGTACGAGACCGAGCCGTGGGGCGTCGAGCCCGGCAGCCAGCCCGCCTACTTCAACGCGGTCGTGGTCCTCAAGACCACCCTCCCGCCGTCCTCGCTCCTGGAGCGCGCGCACGCGGTCGAGGAGGCGTTCCACCGCGTCCGGGACGAGCACTGGGGCCCCCGCACCCTGGACGTCGACATCGTCTCCTACGCCGACGTCGTCTCCGACGACCCGCAGCTCACCCTCCCCCACCCCCGCGCCCACGAGCGCGCCTTCGTCCTCGCCCCCTGGCACGACCTGGACCCCGAGGCGCAGCTGCCCGGCCGCGGCCCGGTCGCCGGTCTGCTGGACGCCGTCACCCGCGACGGCGTGGCGCCCCGCAAGGACCTGGAACTCCGGCTGCCCGAGTAGCCGTTAAGGTCAAGACGGCCGCGCACCGGGCCACCGGCCGGGGGAACTGAAGGGACACCGTGAGAGAGCTGCGCATCAGGGTGCTGGTCGGCGTCTTCGTCGTGGCCGGGGTCCTGTCCTGGGCGGGCGCCCGCCTGTGGAACTCGGTCGGGACCCTGCCGAGCGTCCCCCTGGCCGCACCCATCGTCCTCGCCCTGATCGCCGTGGTCCTGCTCGCCACGGCGCTCTCGCTCCGCGCCCGCCTCAAGGCCCAGCGCGAGCGCGCGCCCCGACGCCAAGGGCGTCGACCCCATGATGGCGGCCCGCGCGGTCGTCTTCGGCCATGCCAGCGCCCTGGTCGCCGCCCTGGTCGCCGGGATGTACGGCGGCACCGGCGTCTTCCTGCTGGAGTCCCTCGACATCCCCGCCCGCCGCGACCAGGCCATCTACGCCGGCTTCTCCGTCCTCGCGGGCATCGGCGTCATAGCGGCAGCCATCTTCCTGGAACGCGTCTGCAAACTCCCGGAGGACGACGAACACGACGGCACGGGGGCGGCCCCGGCGGCGTGACCGCTCCCAGGGCTACGCCCTGATCAACGACGGCATGGGCAGCACTGACCATCGGTCAGCGCGCCATGATCAGGCTCATCGCCTCGTTGCGGGTCGCCGGGTCCCGCAGCTGGCCGCGGACCGCCGAGGTGATGGTCTTCGCGCCCGGCTTGCGGATGCCCGCGCATCGACATGCACATGTGCTCGCACTCGACGACGACGATCACGCCACGCGGCTCCAGGATCTCCATCAGGGAGTCGGCGATCTGCGTGGTCAGACGTTCCTGCACCTGCGGACGCCGGGCGTACACGTCCACCAGCCGCGCCAGCTTCGACAGCCCGGTGATCTTGCCTTCGACGGACGGGATGTAGCCGACGTGGGCAACGCCGACGGAACGGTACGAGATGATGTTCACAGGAGCTCAGGACTTCGATGTCCTTCACCAGGACCATCTCGTCGTGCCCGAGGTCGAACGTCGTCGTCAGCACGTCCTCGGGCTTCTGCCACAGCCCGGCGAATATCTCCCTGTACGCCCGCGCCACCCGCGCCGGCGTCTCCCGCAGCCCCTCGCGGTCGGGGTCCTCGCCGACCGCGATCAGCAGTTCGCGTACGGCGTTCTCGGCCCGCTTCTCGTCGAACTCGCCGATCTGGCCCTCGCCGTCCAGCGTCACGGGGTCGGTCATCTGGTGCCTCGTTCCTGTGTCCTTCACGGGGCGGCCCGCGGACATGGCGAAAAGCCGCGCCCCCCAGGCTAAAACCTGGGGGGCGCGGCATCCATTCCGGGCCCGGTGGGCCGCCGGGAGAGCGGTGATCAGCTCTCGGGGCGGTCCTCCGGGGCTCGCTCGGGCGCCGGGGCGGGCTCCGCCGCGGTGCTCTTCGCGGTGGTGATCGCCGGCGTCGCGCCGTTCGCACCGTTCGTCAGGGCCAGCTCCTTGGGGGAGAGGACCGGCGGGCGGGTGGACGGCGTACGACGGGAGGAGCCGGTCCAGGCGGGCCGCGGCGGGCGCTTGACGATCGGAGCGAAGATCTCGGCGATCTCCTCCTTGCCCAGCGTCTCCTTCTCGAGGAGGGCCAGGACCAGGTTGTCGAGCACGTCGCGGTTCTCGACCAGGATCTCCCACGCCTCGTTGTGCGCGGTCTCGATGAGCTTCTTGACCTCTTCGTCGACCAGCGCGGCGACCTCTTCCGAGTAGTCGCGCTGGTGAGACATCTCACGGCCGAGGAACGGCTCGGTGTTGTCGCCGCCGAACTTGATCGCGCCGAGACGCTCGGTCATGCCGTACTGCGTGACCATCGCGCGGGCCAGGCCGGTGGCCTTCTCGATGTCGTTGGCGGCGCCCGTGGTCGGGTCGTGGAAGACGAGCTCCTCGGCCGCGCGGCCGCCCAGCATGTAGGCCAGCTGGTCCAGCATCTCGTTGCGCGTGGTCGAGTACTTGTCCTCGTCCGGCAGCACCATCGTGTAGCCGAGGGCACGGCCTCTCGACAGGATCGTGATCTTGTGGACCGGGTCGGAGTTCGGCGAGGCCGCCGCGACCAGGGCGTGACCGCCCTCGTGGTACGCGGTGATCTTCTTCTCCTTGTCCGACATGATCCGGGTCCGCTTCTGCGGGCCCGCGACCACACGGTCGATCGCCTCGTCCAGCATGTGGTTGTCGATCAGCTTCTGGTCACTGCGGGCCGTCAGCAGCGCGGCCTCGTTCAGCACGTTGGCCAGGTCGGCACCGGTCATGCCGGGCGTACGGCGGGCGACGGCCGACAGGTCGACGTCGGGCGCGACCGGCTTGCCCTTCTGGTGGACCTTGAGGATCTCCAGACGGCCCTGCATGTCCGGGCGGTCGACCGCGATCTGCCGGTCGAAACGGCCGGGGCGCAGCAGGGCCGGGTCGAGGATGTCGGGCCGGTTCGTCGCGGCGATGAGGATCACGCCGCCCTTGACGTCGAAGCCGTCCATCTCGACGAGCAGCTGGTTCAGGGTCTGCTCGCGCTCGTCGTGACCGCCGCCGAGGCCGGCGCCGCGGTGGCGGCCGACCGCGTCGATCTCGTCGACGAAGACGATCGCCGGGGCGTTCGCCTTGGCCTGCTCGAACAGGTCACGGACTCGGGAGGCACCGACACCGACGAACATCTCGACGAAGTCGGAACCGGAGATCGAGTAGAAGGGCACGCCCGCCTCGCCCGCGACAGCGCGCGCGAGCAGGGTCTTGCCGGTACCGGGCGGGCCGTACAGCAGCACGCCCTTGGGGATCTTGGCGCCGACGGCCTGGAACTTGGCCGGCTCCTGGAGGAACTCCTTGATCTCGTGGAGCTCCTCGACGGCCTCGTCCGAGCCGGCGACGTCGGAGAACGTCGTCTTCGGGGTGTCCTTGGTGATGAGCTTCGCCTTGGACTTCCCGAAGTTCATGACCCGGGAGCCGCCGCCCTGCATCTGATTCATCAGGAACAGGAAGACGACCACGATGAGGACGAAGGGCAGCAGGGAGAGCAGGATCGCCGACGAACGGGTTCTGCTTCGACGGCGAGACGGTGTAGCCGTCCGGGATCTGCTTGTCCTGGTACTTGTTCTGCAGCGTGCTGGCGATTGTCACGCCCTGGTCGCCGATGTAGCTCGCCTGGATCTTCGAGCTGCCCTCGACCTTTACGCCGTCCTTGAGCTTGGCCTTGATGGTCTGCTCGTCGCCGGTGGTCAGCTTGGCCGACTCGACCTTGTTGTCATTGATCGCCTGGACGACCTGGCCGGTGTCCACCGTCTTGTAGCCGCCGGACGAGCCGACGACCTGCATCAACACGACCACGGCAAGGACGGCCAGCACGATCCACATGACCGGCCCACGGAAGTATCGCTTCACGTCCATCCATACGGAGCGGTGCCGCCCCGTCCCTCCTGCCATAGTGAGTTTGATAAAGACAGTTCTTCTGACGGTACCCCAGCATTGTCGACCGAAGCCGCACGGGACGGACTGGCAGACCCGTCTACGCATGCTCCAACGGCGCGGAAGCCCGCCGGGGTTCCCGATCACCGTCGACGGCACGGCCCGGCCGGGATTCAGCCGCCGTAGACGTGGGGCGCGAGCGTACCGACGAACGGGAGGTTGCGGTACTTCTCGGCGTAGTCGAGGCCGTAGCCGACGACGAACTCGTTGGGGATGTCGAAGCCGACCCACTCCACGTCGATGGCGACCTTCGCGGCCTCGGGCTTGCGCAGCAGCGTGCACACCTTGAGGGAGGCGGGCTCGCGCGAGCCGAGGTTGGAGATCAGCCAGGACAGGGTCAGGCCGGAGTCGATGATGTCCTCGACGATCAGGACGTGCTTGCCCTTGATGTCGGTGTCGAGGTCCTTGAGGATCCGCACCACACCGGAGGACTGGGTGCCCGCGCCGTACGAGGACACGGCCATCCAGTCCATGGTGACGGGGGTGGACAGCGCCCGGGCGAGGTCGGCCATGACCATCACCGCGCCCTTGAGGACACCGACGATCAGCAGGTCCTTGCCCGCGTACTCCGCGTCGATCTTCGCGGCCAGCTCGGCCAGCTTCGCGTCGATCTCTTCCTTGGTGATGAGCACCTGCTTGAAGGTCGGCACCCATGTCTTTCGCGTCCACCCGCATCACTTTCGGTCGTCCCACCGGCTGAGCGGCCGCCTCGGCAGACCCGGCCATGGGCCGCGCAGGGGTCGTGGATTCAGCCTTGCCGAATCACCAGTCTGCCACCCTGCCGCTGGGCGACGACCTTGCCGGGGAGGTTGATGGCTCCCTGGCCGCGCCAGCCGGTGATCAGCCGGTCGACTTCCTCGATGTGGCGGGCGAAGAGCGAGCCGGCCGGCGCACCGGCCGCGATGGCGGCCCGGCGCAGGATGCGGCGGCGCACGGCGGGCGGCAGGGCGTAGAGCTTGGCGCACTCCAGCAGTCCGGCGCGCGTCGCGGACGGCGGCCTCGGCCTGGCCGGCCCAGGCGTCGAGGGCGTCGGCGTCGTCGCGGGAGAGCTGGGCCGTACGGGCGAGGGCCTCGACGACGCCCTTGCCGAGGGCCTTCTCCAGGGCGGGCAGGCCCTCGTGGCGCAGCCGGGAGCGGGTGTAGGCCGGGTCGGCGTTGTGCGGGTCGTCCCAGACGGGCAGGGACTGGACCATGCAGGCCTTGCGGGCGGTCTGCCGGTCGAGTTGGAGGAAGGGGCGCCGGTAACGGCCGCCGGCCCCCGAGACCGCGGCCATGCCGGACAGGGAGCGGATGCCGGAGCCGCGGGCGAGGCCGAGCAGGACGGTTTCGGCCTGGTCGTCGCGGGTGTGGCCGAGCAGGACGGCGGCGGCGCCGTGGCGTTCGGCGGCGGCGTCGAGGGCGGCGTAGCGGGCGTCGCGGGCGGCTGCTTCGGGGCCGCCCGTCGCGGCCGACGGTCACGGCGACGGACTCGACCGGGTCGAGGCCGAGTTCGCGCATGCGCAGGACGACTTCCGCGGCGCGCAGGGTCGGAGCCGGGCTGGAGGCCGTGGTCGACGGTGACGCCACCGGCGCGGATGCCGAGCTTGGGGGCCTCGAAGGCGAGGGCGGAGGCGAGCGCCATGGAGTCGGCGCCGCCGGAGCAGGCCACGAGCACGAGCGGGCGGGGCGGGGCGGGGCCCCGGTGGCGCTGCGGGTGTCGAGCCGGTGGTGCGGCTGGCGACGGCCGCGGAGCCGTGGCCGGCGGTGCCGTGCTGGTGGCTGTTCGGTGAGGAGGTCGTGGAGGACGCGGCGGACCGCCAGGCGTATCGCCGCGACCGCAGGATGGGGACCCATGTCCGGTTCCCTTCATGAAGTTTCGGGGGATGAGCCCGGAGTCCGGTCACTCAGAGTGTGTAGATGGTGACAGAACCGGGCCGTTCCCCGAGCATTGCACGCCTACCCATGGCTCACGGTCCCTCGGACGGGTGATTGGAGGGGCGTTCGCCTGCCGTCGGCCGGATGTCGCTTTCACGTGACCTTCGGCCGCGATGGTTCACGACTCGGTCCTGCGGTGCACCCGCGCGACCCAGTCCGCCGGTTTGGCGATCTCCGCCTTGGTGGGGAGGGTGTTGGGCGAGGTCCACACGCGGTTGAAGCCGTCCATGCCGACCTCGTCGACGACGGCCCGTACGAAGCGTTCGCCGTCGCGGTACTGGCGCAGCTTGGCGTCGAGGCCGAGCAGCTTGCGCAGCGCCAGGTCCAGGCGGGAGGCGCCCTTGGCGCGGCGCTGCTGGAACTTCTCGCGGATCTCGGCGACGGTCGGCACGACCTCGGGGCCGACGCCGTCCATCACGAAGTCGGCGTGGCCCTCCAGCAGGGACATGACGGCGGTGAGGCGGCCGAGGATCTCCCGCTGGGCGGGGGTCTGCACGAGTCTCCACGAGGGAGCGTCCGCCGTCGTCCTCCTCGGCCTCGGGGCGGCCCCCGGCGAGGGACTGGGCGGCTTCCCGGATGCGCTCGAGGACGGTCATGGGGTCGACGTCGGTCTCCGCCCAGGAACGACTGGATCTCGCCCTCCAGGTGGTCCCGCAGCCAGGGCACGGCGGTGAACTGGGTGCGGTGCGTCTCCTCGTGCAGGCAGACCCAGAGCCGGAAGTCGTGGGGGTCGACGTCGAGTTCGCGCTCCACGTGGACGATGTTCGGGGCGACGAGCAGCAGTCGGCCGCCGCCGGGGTCGTCCCCGGCCGGGAGGTCGGCGGGTGGCCGGGGCGAAGGTCTCGTACTGGCCGAGGACGCGGGAGGACAGGAAGGACAGCAGCATGCCCAGCTCGACGCCGGTGACCTTGCCGCCGACCGCGCCGAGGACGCGTTGCCGCCGGGGGGTTGCCGCGCCGCTCCTGCATCTTGTCGAGCAGGGGCTTGAGCAGTTCCCGGAACCCGGCGACGTTCGCCCGGACCCAGCCGGGGCGGTCGACGACCAGGACGGGGGTGTCGTGGACGTCCTCGGTGCCCATGCGGGTGAAGCCGCGGACGTGTTCCTCCGAGGCCTTGGCATGCCGGCGCAGCTCCGCGACGACGGCCCTGGCCTCGTCGCGGCTGACCTCGGGGCCCGGCCGCACGAGCCGGGTCGCGGTCGCCACCGCGAGGTTCCAGTCGACCATCCCCTGAGAAGCGGCCACCGATGCTCGTCATGCGTCAACCGTACGTGAGCGCCCGCCCTCGGGGCAGGCCGCGGGCGGTGCTCCGGGGGCGGTCAGGACCGGCCGGCGGGGTCGGCGGGCCGGTCGGACGGCGTCGGGCGCCGGCGCGCGCACCGTGCCCCAGCGCGACTCCCCGCCGGACGGCGGCGGTCAGCCGCAGCCGCAGTCCGCCAGGGTCGTCGCCGTCCTGGTCCAGCGCCGACTGGGCCGACCCGGGGTCCGTGGTGTCCGATGGCCAGGAAGGCGAAGGCCAGGAGGCGGCCGTCCTGGTCGACGACCGTGCCGGCGAGGGTGTTCACGCCGGTCAGGGTGCCGGTCTTGGCGCGTACGACGCCGGCCGCGCCGTCCGCGTAGCGGCTCGGCAGGGTGCCGGTGAAGCCGCCGACGGGGAGGCCGGTGAGGACCGGGCGCAGTTCCGGGTGGGCGGGGTCGGCGGCCTTGGCGAGCAGGGCGGTGAGGAGGTCGGCGGTGAGCCGGTCGTCGCGGTTCAGGCCGCTGCCGTCCTTGAAGGCGGCGCCGCACATCGGGCAGCCCGAGCTTCGTGCAGCCGCGCGCCGATCGCCTCGGCGGCGCCCGCGAAGTCGGCCGGGCTTGCCGGTCGGCGAGGGCGGTCTGGCGGGCCAGGGCCTCGGCGATGTCGTTGTCGCTGTTGGTGAGCATGCGCTCGACCAGGGCGGAGAGCGGGGGCGAGGAGACCGTGGCGAGGGTCTCGGCGCGGGTCGTGGCCTTGGACGGGCCGGGCGCGCGTGGTCCTGATGCCGTCGGTCCTTCAGGAAGCCCGCGAAGCTGCGGGCGGCGTCCGCGGCCGGGTCGGCCACGCGGGCCACCGGTCCGCTGCGTGGAGTCGTCGGTGCGGCCCTCGTCGGCCATCAGGGCGCTGACGGGGGCGAGGTTGTCGTTGACCCCGATCGGGTGCAGTTCGGGGCCCGCGTAGAGGGTCGTGTCGTAGGAGAGCGTGACCTCGCGCACGCCCCGCTTCTTCAGCGCGGCGGCGGTGTCGGCGGCCAGGGTGCGCAGGCTCGCCCAGCCGCTCGGCGCTCCTTGTGGGCGGTGAGCGTGGGGTCGCCGCCGCCGACCAGGACGAGTTCCCTGGTGTCGGGTTCCAGCGCGGCGCGGGTGGTGAGGCGGTGGTCGGGGCCCAGCGCGGACAGCGCGGCGACGGCGGTGGCGATCTTCGTCGTCGAGGCGGGGGTGAGCGCCTGCGTCGGCGCCGGCGCCGTAGAGGCGCCTGCCGGTGGCCACGTCGACGACCGCCGCGGCCTGGCCGGGGGCCGAGCGCCGGGTCGTCCAGCAGGGGGTCCAGGACGTCCGCGAGGGCCTTGCCGTCCGGGGCGGACTTCACGGTGCTCGACGGCGCCGCCGAGGCCCGCGCAGCACGGGCGGCGGCGCTGGGAGCGGGCCGGGCGCCTCGCCGGCCGTGGCGCCGGCGGTGCCGCCGTGATCTGCGCCACCCGTGCGCTCCAGGGCGGCCGCCCGGTCCCGCTCGGCCGTACGCTGACCCGCGGAGTCCCAGGGACCGGCGGCGGTCACCACACCGGCGGCCAGCGCCAGTCCGGCGGTGGCGGCGCCGCGCGGTGTACTGCCAGGTCTTCGGCTCGGGTCCGCGCGACCTGCGGTCGGCTCGGGGTCCGCGGACCCGCGGTCGCGGCCGTCAGCCGCGCGAGACGTGGTTTCACGGCGGCCGCGGCCCTGCGCCAGACGCGGTCGTACGGCGCCCGCGATCCGCATCACATGCGGTCTCGCGGACCGCCAAGGCCTCAGCTCTGGCACGACCACCAGCCCCTTTCGCGATCACACACCTGCGTGAGGGACACTTAACCACCAGAACTATGTGCTGATCATGGAGGAGCCACCGGTGGAGTTCGACGTCACGATCGAGATTCCGAAGGGTTCGCGGAACAAGTACGAGGTGGACCACGAGACCGGTCGGATCCGCCTGGACCGTCGCCTCTTCACCTCGACCGCCTACCCGACCGACTACGGATTCGTCGAGAACACCCTCGGCGAGGACGGCGACCCGCTGGACGCGCTGGTCATCCTGGACGAGCCGACCTTCCCGGGCTGCCTCATCAAGTGCCGCGCGATCGGCATGTTCCGCATGACGGACGAGGCCGGCGGCGACGACAAGCTGCTGTGCGTGCCGGCGACGGACCCGCGCGTGGAGCACCTGCGTGACATCCACCACGTGTCGGAGTTCGACCGCCTGGAGATCCAGCACTTCTTCGAGGTCTACAAGGACCTGGAGCCCGGCAAGTCGGTCGAGGGCGCCAACTGGGTGGGCCGCACGGACGCCGAGGCCGAGATCGAGCGGTCCTACAAGCGCTTCAAGGAGCAGGGCGGCCACTGACCTGCTCGTTCCTGCCGCTGAGCGGGCCGTGCACGCGTGCGGCGTGCGGCCCGTTCGTGCGTATGTGCGCATACTGAGGCTGTGAGTCAGGAAGGTGTCGTACAGGGAGCGCTACGAGGTGACGGACGCGGAGGACCGCAAGCCGCAGTCGGACGAGGCGAGGAGCCGTTCCTGCTCCGACGGGACGCCGTCGACGGGACATGTCGACACGTCCGAGTTCGCGATCCCGGAGGGACTGGCCGTCCCAGGGCGACCGGTACGAGTCCGAGACGACGTCCGAGTTCGCCGCTGCCCAAGGGGCTGGACGTGCCGCAGACGCGCCTCGGCGGAGCCGGAGGGGTCGGCGTTCAGCACGCCGCGCACGTACAGCGTCGAGGACGCCCCGTCCGGGTTCACCCCGCGCGAGCGGGCATCCCGCGTGATCAGCCTGACCAAGGACGTGCCCTGGCAGGACCGGATGCGCACGATGCTGCGCATGCCGGTGGCCGAGCGGCCGGCGCCGGAGCCGATGCGCAGCGCGCGCGAGGACGAGCGGGCCCGGCCGTCCCGCGCGTGCTCGACCTGACGCTGCGTATCGGCGAGCTGCTGCTGGCGGGCGGTGAGGGCGCCGAGGACGTGGAGGCGGCGATGTTCGCGGTCTGCCGGTCCTACGGCCTGGACCGCTGCGAGCCGAACGTCACCTTCACGCTGCTGTCGATCTCGTACCAGCCCTCGCTGGTGGACGACCCGGTGACGGCGTCGCGGACGGTGCGCCGGCGCGGCACCGACTACACCCGGCTGGCGGCCGTGTTCCAGCTGGTGGACGACCTCAGCGACGCCGAGACGGCACGTCTCCCTGGAGGAGGCCTACCGGCGGCTGGCGGAGATCCGCCGTAACCGGCACCCCTACCCCGGCTGGGCGCTGACCGGCGCGAGCGGGCTGCTGGCCGGTGCGGCCTCCGTGCTCGTCGGCGGTGACCTGATCGTGTTCGTCGCGGCCGCGCTGGGCGCGATGCTCGGCGACCGGCTGGCGTGGCTGTGCGCGGGGCGCGGGCTGCCGGAGTTCTACCAGTTCACGGTGGCCGCGATGCCGCCGGCCGCGATCGGGGTGGCGCTGACGCTGGGCGCACGTGGACGTGAAGGCGTCCGCGGTCATCACCGGTGGGCTGTTCGCGCTGCTGCCCGGGCGGGCGCTGGTGGCGGGCGTGCAGGACGGACTGACCGGCTTCTACATCACCGCCGTCCGCGCGGCTGCTGGAGGTCATGTACTTCTTCGTCGGCATCGTCGTCGGCGTGCTGCTGGTGCTGTACTTCGGCGTGCAGCTGGGCGCGCGAGCTGAACCCGGACGCGGCGCTCGGGCCTCCGACACGGCCGGTGATGCAGATCGGGGCGTCGATGCTGCTGTCGCTGACGTTCGCGGTGCTGCTCCAGCAGGAACGATCCACCGTGCTGTGGGTGACGCTGAACGGCGGTGTCGCCTGGTCGGTGTACGGCGCGATGCACTACGCCGGGGACATCTCGCCGGTGGCGTCCACGGCGGTGGCGGCCGGGCTGGTGGGGCTGTTCGGGCAGCTGCTGTCCCGGTATCAGTTCGCGTCGGCGCTGCCGTACACGACGGCGGCGATCGGGCCGCTGCTGCCCGGTTCCGCGACGTACTTCGGTCTGCTGGCGATCGCGCAGAACGAGGTGGACAAGGGGCTGGTGTCGCTGTCCACGGCGGTGGCGCTGGCCATGGCCATCGCCATCGGGGTGAACCTGGGGTCCGAGATCTCGCGGCTGTTCTTGCGGATCGGGTCCGCGGAGAAGCGGCGGGCCGCCAAGCGGACCAGGGGCTTCTAGCGCCGTTGGCGGCCGCGGGCCGGTGGAGGGCGTTCGCGCGGTTCCCCGCGCCCCGTGGGGGTCGGATTCAGTAGCCCCCGTTGCGGGGCTGCTGACCGCTGCCGCCCTGCTGGGTGCTGTACGGCTGCTGCTGGGGCGTTGTACGGCTGCTGCTGGCCGTAGCCCGGGGCCTGGCGGGTACTGGCTGTAGTACTGCTGGTCGTTGTAGCCGTTCTGGTCGCCGTGGGGCTGCTGGTGCGGGGGCTGGTCGTCCGGGGTGATGCGGCGGAGCTGGGTCGTGGCGTCGTCCATGGCCGGGGCCTGCTGCTGGACTGGGCGGCCGGGGCCTCGGCCGCTGCGCGCTTCTTCTTCGAGCGGTCCCGCAGGTACTCGATGATGATCGGGACGACGGAGAGGAGGACGATCAGGATGAGGATCGACTCGACGTTCTTCTTGATGAAGCCGATCTGGCCGAGCCAGTAGCCCGCGAGGGTGACGCCGGTGCCCCAGGCGACGCCGCCGATGACGTTGTACGTCAGGAAGGTGCGGTACTTCATGCGGCCGGCGCCCGCCACGATGGGGGCGAAGGTGCGCACGATCGGCACGAAGCGGGCCAGGACGATCGCCTTGGGGCCGTACTTCTCCATGAACTCGTGGGCCTTGTCCAGGTTCTCCTGCTTGAAGAGCTTGGAGTTGGGACGGTTGAAGAGCTTCGGGCCGAGGAACTTGCCGATCATGTAGCCCACCTGGTCGCCGATGACGGCGGCGAGCACGATCAGCGCGCAGACCAGCCACAGCGGCTGGGTGATGTAGGTGCCCTCGGCCACGAAGAGACCGGCCGTGAACAGCAGGGAGTCGCCGGGCAGGAACGCGAAGAGTCCGGACTCGGCGAAGACGATGAGCAGGATGCCGGGCAGGCTGAAGGTGGAGATCAGATAGTCCGGGCTGAGCCACTCGGGGCCGAGCGCAAGCGTGGTCACGGGGATGTGGCTCCTGCTGCTGTGGGGGACGGGCTGGGGCTGGGGCTGCTGCCTCAAAGTATCAACGCAGCCGTCATGGCCCAGGTTCCATGGGCGTACTCAGGATGCACTGTGAGCCGTCCCGGTCAAAGCTGTGAACCATGGGCATCGACGAATACGGCGGCGGACAGGGCCCCCAGCCCGACGTCCTCGTCGTCACCACGAACGACCTACCCGGCTACCGCGTCCAGGAGGTGCTCGGCGAGGTCTTCGGCCTGACCGTGCGCTCCCGGCACCTGGGGAGCCAGATCGGCGCCGGGCTGAAGTCGATGGTCGGCGGCGAGCTGCGCGGGCTCACCAAGACGCTCGTGCAGACCCGCAACCAGGCCATGGAGCGACTCATCGAACAGGCACGCGCGCGTGGCGCCAACGGCGTGCTCGCGTTCCGCTTCGACGTGACGGAGGCGGCGGACGTGGGCACCGAGGTGTGCGCGTACGGCACGGCGGTGGTCCTGGCCCGGGAGTGAGGCCCCCCGGGCCAGGGATCAGGAGGTGTGGCGGGCGGCGTTCGCGGCGATGGCGTCCTTGAGGTGCTCGGCGAGCCCGGGGCGCATCGAGTCGTAGAACGCCTTGAAGCGCTCGTCGGAGACGTACATCTCGCCCAGGCAGCGGTGGATCTCGTACGAGCACTCGTAGAACCATGTGCAGATGTGCTGCCGGTGCTCCTCCGCCAGGGCCATGGCCGCCTCGCCGGTGGGCGGTTCACCGGCGGCCATCAGGGCGTCGTAGCGCTCGCTCCAGTCGGCCGATCTCGGCCTGGATCCGCTGCCAGTCCTCCTTGGTGTAGCGGGCGACGCGGCGCTGCGACTCGGCGTACTCCGCGGTGTCGCCCCAGCGCGCTTCCACCTCCTCGGCGTACTGCTCCGGGTCCTTGTCCCCGAAGACCTCGAACTTCTCCTCCGGCGTGAGTTTGATCCCCATCTTGCGTGCCTCCATGGCGTGCTCCACGGCCGCCGCCATCTTCCTCAGCTTCTCGATCCGGGCGGTCAGCAGTTCGTGCTGCCGGCGCAGGTGTGCGCGCGGGTCCGCATCCGGGTCGTCGAGCAGGGCGGCGACCTCGTCGAGCGGGAAGCCGAGCTCCCGGTAGAACAGGATCTGCTGCAGCCGGTCGAGGTCGGCGTCGCTGTAACGCCGGTGGCCCGCGTGGCTGCGTCCGCTCGGGACGAGCAGGCCGATGTCGTCGTAGTGGTGCAGCGTGCGCACCGTGACGCCGGCGAAGCCCGCGACCTGTCCCACGGAATGGCTCACTTCCGCTCCTTTCCTCTCCGTGCTCCACGGTCGGGCCTCACGCCACGTGAGGTGCAAGCGTGTTCCCGGTTTGTGCCCCTTTGATCCGCTTATCGTGTGCGCGTGGTCCAGGACTCCGCGCAGCAGGCGCCCTCCGTCACCCCGGCGACTCCCGCCCGTGCCCTGCTGCCGTCGATCCTGCCCGCACTGGCCGTGGGCGTGGTGTCCAGCCTGCTCCTGGTGGGCGTGGAAGTCGCCGCCGAGGAGCTCGAGGACGTGCTGTGGCAGACCGTGCCGGACGCCCTGGGGATCGGCCGGTACTCCGTGGCGTGGATGTTCGTGATGCTCTTCGCGACCGGTGTCGCGGTCGGTCTGGTGGTGTGGAAGGTGCCGGGTCATGCGGGTCCGGATCCGGCCACCGTCGGCCTGGACGCCCCGATCCTGCCGCCCGTCGTGCTGCCGGGGCTGCTGCTGGCGGCAGCGCTGATGCTGGCGGGCGGGCCGAGCCTCGGCCCGGAGAACCCGATCATCGCCGTGAACGTCGGCCTCGGCTGTCTGGCTGGGCGGCAGGGCGCTCCCCAGGGCGCCGGGCCGGATCTGGCCGGTGCTGGCGGAGGCGGCGACGATCGGCGCCCTGTTCGGCACGCCCGGTAGCGGCGGCCCTGGTCATCTCCGAGGTCCTGGCCCGGGAGGAGACGCGCGGCCTGCTGTGGGACAACCTCTTCGCGCCGCTGACCGCCGCCGCGGCCGGCGCCCTGACCATCACCCTGGTCGACCGTCCGAGCTTCGACCTGGACCTGCCCTCCTTCGGCCGGCCGGGCTGGTCGCGATCTACTGGCGGCGCTGGTGGTCGCCTCGGCGGGCGCGCTGCTCGGCATGTGCGCCGTGCGCGCCTTCCCGTACGTCCACGGGGCCTTCCGCCGGCTGCGGCACCCGATGCTGATGCTCCCGGCCGGCGGGATCGTGCTGGGCGGACTCGCGGCCCTGGGCGGGCATCTGACGCTCTTCAAGGGGCTCGACGAGGTCGCCGAGCTGGCGCACGACCCGGACGGCTGGTCGGCCGGGGAGTTCGCCGTCATGACGGTGGTGAAGCTGGCCGCTCTGCTCGTCGCCGCGTCCTGCGGGTTCCGCGGCGGGCGCATCTTCCCCGCCGTGTTCATCGGCACCGCTCTCGGCCTGTGCGCGCACGCCCTGGTGTCCGCGGTGCATCCCGCCGTGGGCGTCTCGGCCGGTGTGCTCGGGGTGCTGCTGGCCATCACCCGGCAGGGCTGGATCAGCCTGTTCGTCGCCGCGGTGCTGGTCGCCTCGCCGGGGATCATCGCCCTGCTCTGCGTCGCCTCACTGCCGGCCTGGCTGCTGGTGACGGGACGGCCGCAGATGCAGCTGCGGCAGGACGGGACATCGATCCGCTGACACCCCCCCTTCCCTACCCGCCTCTGGAGGCTCCCTTGCCGCTCAACGAAGGCCCTCGTCAGTCCGGCGAACGCCGTCTGTCCGTCAACCCCTTCTACGGCCCCGCCAACCCGGTCGGCGACATGGCCGAGGCCCCGCCCACGCACCGGCTCCCGGACCAGCCCATCGCACCGTCCACCGCCTACCAGCTGGTGCACGACGAGCTGATGCTCGACGGCAACGCGCGGCTGAACCTCGCCACCTTCGTCACCACCTGGATGGAGCCGGAGGCCGGGGTGCTGATGGCGGAGTGCCGGGACAAGAACATGATCGACAAGGACGAGTACCCGCGCACCGCCGAGCTGGAGCGGCGCTGCGTGGCGATGCTCGCCGACCTGTGGAACGCCCCCGATCCGGCGGCGGCCGTGGGGTGTTCGACGACCGGGTCGAGCGAGGCGTGCATGCTCGCCGGGATGGCGCTGAAGCGGCGCTGGACGCAGCGCAACGCCGACCGGTACCCGGCGGCCCGGCCCAATCTGGTGATGGGCGTGAACGTGCAGGTCTGCTGGGAGAAGTTCTGCAACTTCTGGGAGGTGGAGGCCCGGCTGGTGCCCATGGAGGGCGACCGGTTCCACCTGGACCCGCAGGCGGCCGCCGAGCTGTGCGACGAGAACACCATCGGGGTCGTGGGCGATCCTGGGCTCGACCTTCGACGGGTCCTACGAGCCGATCGCCGAGCTGTGCGCGGCGCTGGACGCGGTACAGGAGCGGACCGGGCTCGACATCCCCGTGCACGTCGACGGGGCGTCCGGTGCCATGGTCGCGCCGTTCCTCGACGAGGACCTGGTATGGGACTTCCGGCTGCCGAGGGTGGCGTCGATCAACACCTCGGGGCACAAGTACGGGCTGGTCTACCCGGGCGTCGGCTGGGCGCTGTGGCGGGACGCGGAGGCGCTGCCGGAGGAGCTGGTGTTCCGGGTCAACTACCTGGGCGGCGACATGCCGACCTTCGCGCTCAACTTCTCCCGGCCGGGCGCACAGGTCGTGGCGCAGTACTACACGTTCCTGCGGCTGGGCCGGGACGGCTACCGGGCCGTGCAGCAGGCCGCGCGGGACGTGGCCACGGGGATGGCCGGGCGGATCGAGGCGCTCGGCGACTTCCGGCTGCTGACCCGGGGCGACCAGCTGCCGGTGTTCGCCTTCACGACCGCCGCCGGACGTCGACGGCGTACGACGTCTTCGACGTCTCCCGGCGGCTGCGCGAGAGCGGCTGGCTGGTGCCCGCGTACACCTTCCCGGCCAACCGCGAGGACCTGTCCGTGCTGCGGGTGGTGTGCCGCAACGGCTTCTCGGCGGACCTCGCCGAGCTGCTCACGCAGGACCTGGGCCGGCTGCTGCCGGAACTGCGCCGGCAGCAGCGCCCCCTGACGCGGGACAAGGGGGCGGCCACGAGCTTCCACCATTAGGGGACTCTTCCGGACCGGGCCGACCCGGTCCGGAAGACACCGCCTAGCGGCTCAGCCGCCCGAACCGCCGTACCGCCAGCGGGAAGAACACCGCGAGCAGCGCCAGGGGCCAGACGACGGCGGCCCAAGCGTGCCCGGACTCCGCGCCGGGAGCGCCGAACAGGTCGCGTACGGCCGTCGCCGTCTGGGACATCGGGTTCCACTGGACGACCGTGCCCAGCCAGCCGGGCATGGACTCGGGGGTGGCGAAGGCGTTGGAGAGGAAGCCGACCGGCCAGACCAGGATCTGCACGGCCTGCACCATCTCCGGCTTCCCGGCGACCATCGCCAGGTGGATGCCGATCCACAGCATGGCGAAACGGAACAGCAGCAGCAGGCCCAGGGCGGCGAGCAGCGCACCGAGGCCGCCGTTGGAGCGCCAGCCCAGCAGGTACCCGACGCTCATGAGGACGACGAGGGACAGCGCCGACTGGATCATGTCGGCGACCGAACGGCCCACGAGAACCGACCCGTTGGACATCGGCATGGACCGGAAGCGGTCGATCACTCCCTTGTTGAGGTCCTGCGTGACCGCGACCATCGTGCCCTCCAGGCCGAAGGCCATGGTGAGGGCGAGCAGGCCGGGGAGCAGGTAGTCGAGGTAGTCGCCCTCGACGTTCCGGCCGCCGCCGATCAGATAGCCGAACATCAGCAGGAACATCACGGGGAAGAGCAGACCGACCGCGGCCTGCACCGGTTGCCGTGCCCAGTGGGCGAGTTCGCGGCGGGTCATGGTCCAGGAATCGGTCAGGGCGTGGGTGCTCAGCACGGCCTCCTTCACTCGCCGGCCCTCGCCGGTGAGGTGCAGGAACACCTCGTCCAGCGTCGGGCGGCGCAGCGCGACGTCCTCCGCTTCGATACCGGCCTCCCGAAGGGCCCGTACGACGTCGGAGAGCGCCTCCATACGGTCGGTGACCGGGGCGCTGAGCAGCCGACGGTCGGTGTCGACCGAGACCCCGGTGAGCGGCAGCAGGGCGGCCGCGGCGCCCAGTTGGCCCGCGTCCCGCAGGACCACGTCGATGCGGTCGCCGCCGGTCGCCGCCTTCAGCTCGTCCGCCGTGCCGTCGGCGACGACCCGGCCGGAGTCGACGACCGCGATGCGGTCGGCGAGCTGGTCGGCCTCCTCCAGGTACTGGGTGGTGAGCAGGACCGTCGTACCGCCGCCGACCAGGGAGCGGACGGCGGACCAGACCTCGGCGCGGCCGCGCGGGTCGAGGCCGGTGGTGGGTTCGTCCAGGAAGAGCACCTCCGGTTCGGTGATCAGGGACGCGGCCAGGTCCAGGCGGCGCCGCATGCCGCCGCTGTACTGCTTGACCGGTTTGCGGCCGGTGTCGGCGAGGCCGAAGCGCTCCAGGAGTTCGTCGGCACGCGCGCGTGCCCGCTTCGCGCCCAGGTGGTACAGGCGGCCGAACATCTCCAGGTTCTGCCGGCCGCCGAGTTCCTCGTCGAGGGCTGCGTGCTGGCCGAGCAGTCCGATGCGCAGGCGCACCTCGTACGCCTGGCTCAGCACCTCGTGTCCGGCCACCTCGACGCGTCCCGCGTCGGGCCGCAGCAGGGTGGACAGGATCCGGACCAGGGTGGTCTTGCCCGCGCCGTTCGGGCCGAGCACCCCGTGCACCGTGCCGCGCGCGACCCGCAGGTCGAGCCCGTCCAGCGCCTTCTTGTCGCCGTAACTCTTCTCCGCGCCTTCGACGGTGATCGCCGCGTCGGCCACTGAGCCTCCCTCTCTAGTCAAACTTGACTACAAGCACGAAAGTAACCCTGCCCCACTCGTTCGTCAAATTTGATTAGTGGTTGTCCCCGGGGTGCCGCTCCCCCGTCGCGTACGGGTTCTCCTCGTTCTCGGCCAGCACGCCGACGAACGGGTCGCCCTCGTCGGCGAAGGTGTAGGCGCCGCCCTCGATCCGCTCGATCAGACCGCGGGTCCACTCGGCCTCGGAGTCGGCCGTGTGGACCCACATGTTCATGATCTCGCCGATGTGGCCGAGCTGTCCGGGCCCTTCCTCGGGCACGTAGTGCTCCAGGACGGAGGCCCGCCACTGTTCGATCCGCAGGGTCCGCTCCTTCAGCAGCGCGACCGCCTCCGCCCGCGGCAGGTCGACGACGAAGCCGACGGCCGCCGTCTTCACGTCCCCGCGCTGGTCGTAGGTGACCAGCGCGTCCCGCAGCAGCCGGAAGTACTCCTCGGTGCCCTGCCCGGTGATCTCGTACTCCGTGCGCGGCGGGCCACCGGCCGTGGACGGAGCGATCTCGTGCGCGTGCAGCAGCCCTTGCTTCGCCATCTGCTTCAGGGCGTGGTAGATCGAACCGGGCTTGGCGTTGGACCACTCGTGCGCGCCCCAGTACTCCAGGTCGTTGCGCACCTGGTAGCCGTGGGCCCGCCCGTGCATACGGACCGCGCCGAGCACGAGGAGACGGATCGCTGACATGCGGTCCAGGTTAGGACCCGGCCACCACCTGCTGTTCCGCGGCCACCAGCTCGAAGGCCGTCGCGCCGTCCAGCGACTCGCGGACGATGTCGGCGTGGCCGGCGTGCCGGGCCGTCTCGCGGATCAGGTGCAGGCACAGCCAGCGCATGGAGACCCGGCCGTCCGGCGGGAACCAGGGCTGGTCCGGCAGCGCGAAGGTGTCGTCGAGGCTGGGCACCGAGCGGACGAACGCCTCCGTCTCGGCGGCGACCTTCTCCCAGTACTCCAACCGCGACTCGACGGTCTCGCCCTCCACCAGCCGGAAGCACTCGTGCCAGTTGCTCTGGTCCCGCACCACGGCCGGCGGCTCCCCCTTGGCCAGGGAGATCCACATCTGCTCGACCTCGGCGACGTGCTTGACCAGCCCGGCGAGCGACAGCTCACTGGCACTGGGGCGGGAGCTCGCCTGCGCGTCGGTCAGCCCGAGCACCGCACGGCGGATGCCACCGCGCTGCTCGGCGATGAAGGACAGGAGCGCTCCGCGCTCGTCGCCGGGTGCCTCCGCGGGAACGTGAGTGACCATGACCGCCGCCTTTCGCCGGACCGGGGGCTGCTCCCCCTGACACCGACGAATCTACGGACCCTTGCGGTCAGGTTCTGTCCGCAAGGGCCCAGGCGCCGAACAACTCTAGAACGGGAACCCGCTCCGGCCGTGCTGCACCGAGATCCACTTGGTCGTGGTGAACGAGTCCAGCATCGTCTCGCCGTTGAGCCGGCCGAGGCCCGAGTGCTTCTCGCCGCCGAAGGGGACGATCGGCTCGTCGTGGACGGTGCCGTCGTTCACGTGGAACATGCCCGTGTCGATCTGCTTGGCGAACGCGACGCCCCGCTCGATGTTCCCGGTGTGGACGGCACCGCTCAGGCCGTACGGCGTGTCGTTGACGAGGCGTACGGCCTCCTCCTCGCCGTCGAAGGGGACGAGGAACGCGACCGGGCCGAAGACCTCCTGCCGCAGCAGGGCCGAGTCGGCGGGGAGGCCGGTCAGGACGGACGGCTCGACGAGGTTGTCGGTCCGCCCGCCGCGCACCAGGGCCGTGGCACCCTCGGCGAGGGCCTGCTCGACCGTGCCGGAGACGGCTTCCGCCTGCGAGGAGTTGATGAGCGGGCCGATGACGGTCTCCGGGTCGCGCGGGTCGCCCGCCTTGAGGGTCTTCACCTTGGCGACGAACTTCTCGGTGAACTCGTCCGCGACCGAACGGTCGACCAGGACGCGGTTGGCGGCCATGCAGACCTGGCCCTGATGGACGTACCGGCTGAAGACCGCCGCGTCGACCGCGTAGTCGATGTCGGCGTCCTCGAGGACCACCAGCGCGCTGTTGCCGCCCAGTTCGAGGACCGAGCGCTTGAACAGCCGGGCGCAGACGGTGGCCACGTGCCGGCCGACCTGGTCGGAGCCGGTGAAGGAGATGACCTTGGGGACCGGGTGCTCGATGAAGGCGTCGCCGATCTCCGCGATGTCGGTGATGACGACGTTCAGCAGACCGCCGGGCAGCCCCGCGTCCTCGAAGATCTTCGCGACCAGGGAGCCGCCGACGATCGGCGTGTTCTGGTGCGGCTTGAGCACCACGGCGTTGCCGAGCGCGAGCGCCGGGGCGACGGACTTGATCGACAGCAGGAACGGGAAGTTGAAGGGGCTGATCACACCCACGACCCCGACCGGCACGCGGTAGACGCGGTTCTCCTTGCCGTCCACCGGCGAGGGGATGATCCGGCCCTCGGGGCGCAGCGCCAGGTGGACCGCCTCGCGCAGGAACTCCTTGGCGAGGTGCAGCTCGAAGGCTGCCTTCAGACGGGTGCCGCCGAGCTCGGCGATGATGGCCTCGGCGATCTCCGCCTCGCGCTCCTCGATCAGGCGCAGGGCCTTCTCGAAGACGGCACGGCGGGCGTACGGATTGGTCGCGCGCCCACTGCTTCTGGGCGCGGGCCGCGGCCCGGTACGCCTGGTCGACCTCGTCGGCCGTGGCTATGGTGATCGACGCGAGCTTCTCGTCGTCGTACGGGTTGAAGTCGATGATGTCCCAGGAACCGGTACCCGGGCGCCACTCACCGTCGATGTACTGCTGAGCAAGGTCGGTGAAGTAGGACGACGACATGTGTGATCCCTCGATCCCTGAGCAGACCTCTGATCGCGCCATCACGATCTGATCACACGTCATCGTACTTCTGTTTCAGACGAGTTGGAGGAGCACTTCAAGAGAGTTGGAGGAGTCCCCGGAGAAGATCCCGGCTCTCGGCAGGACCCGGGCTGTCGCTCTGGAGTTCCTTGAGCGCCCTCTCGTACTGCGCGACGTCCTCGGCCTTGTCCAGGTACAGCGCGCTGGTGAGCTGCTCCAGGTAGACGACGTCCGAAAGGTCGGACTCCGGGAAGCTGAGGATCGTGAACGCGCCACTTTCCCCGGAGTGGCCGCCGAGGCTGAACGGCATGACCTGAAGCCGCACATTGGGCCGCTCGGAGATCTCGATGAGGTGCTGGAGCTGACCGCGCATCACCTCGCGGTCGCCGTACGGGCGGCGCAGGGCGGCCTCGTCCAGGATGATGTGGAAGTCGGGCGCGCGCTCGTCGACGAGGTACTTCTGCCGCTCCAGGCGCAGCGCCACGCGCCGTTCGACGTCGGCCTGCGCTCGCGCCCTGCATGCCCCGCCGGACCACCGCGCGGGCGTACGCCTCGGTCTGCAGCAGGCCGTGCACGAACTGCACCTCGTACGCCCGGATCAGCGACGCGGCGCCCTCCAGGCCGACGTAGGTCGGGAACCAGCTGGGCAGCACGTCCGAGTAACTGTGCCACCAGCCCGCGACATTGGCCTCCTTCGCCAGGGACAGCAGAGAGGCGCGCTCCTGCTCGTCCGTGATGCCGTACAGCGTGAGCAGGTCCTCGACGTCTCTGGTCTTGAAGCTCACCCGGCCCAACTCCATCCGGCTGATCTTCGACTCGGAGGCGCGGATCGAATAGCCCGCCGCCTCGCGCGTGATGCCCCGCGCCTCACGCAGTCGCCTGAGTTGTGATCCGAGCAGCATGCGCCGCACCACCGATCCCGGCTCTCCCGCGCTCACGTTCGCCAGCCTCCCCAACGTCTTCAGGGGCCGAAGTCTGCCACTAAAACACTCCGAGCAGTACTCGTCCGGTTACGGAAACGGAATCGCGCCGGGAAACGCTCGCGCGCGAATTCAAGAAGGAGGGCAGGCGAACGGCGAGAGGGAGACGCGAAGATGACGGAAAAATTGACCAACAAGCGGTACGGGACGACTCATTCCGGTCACGTGCACGTGCATCTGCCCTTGCATCTGCTGAACGCATCCGAAACCATGGTCCCGCACCACCGCCGCATCGCACCGACCGCGAATTCCCGGGAGTGCCTCGCATGGGGACGAATGGATCGACCATGCTCGAGCCGTTACGGCAGGGCCTTCCGCCGCTTGATCCCGCGGCCGTGTCCGACGCCGCCTCCTGCGCTCTGCCCGCCCGCTACGAAGCGGTGCGCGACGCACGGCGGTTCACCCGCACCACCCTCGACCAGTGGGACATGGGCGACCGCTTCGACGACGTCTGCCTCGTGGTCTCGGAACTCGTCACCAACGCCCTGCGGCATGGTCTGCCGGCGAACACCCCCTGCGTCGCCGGCCGGGAACCTCCCGTGCGGCTGCACCTGATGCGATGGACCGAGCGCCTGGTGTGCGCGGTGCGCGACCCCAGTCACGACAGCCCCGTCGCCCGGGAGACCGACGACTTCTCGGCCGAGTCGGGTCGCGGGCTGTTCCTCGTCGACTCCTTCAGCGACAGCTGGGGCTGGCACCCGCTCGCGGGCGCGCTCAGCGGCAAGGTGGTCTGGGCGCTGTTCCGGCTGCCACGACCCGGCGCCGAATAAGAAACCGCGGCGCTTCCTGGCGCCGCGGTTCTACGCGCGTTACGGCGCACAGAGTGCCGATTGCCCCCTTTTGGGCGGGGCTTGCCGGGTCGTCAGCCCCCCACCAGATGGTCGAACTCGCCGTCCTTCACGCCCAGCAGCATCGCCTCGATCTCCGCGCGCGTGTAGACCAGCGCGGGACCGTCGGGGAAGCGCGAGTTGCGTACGGCCACCTCGCCGCCCGGCAGCCGGGCGAACTCCACGCACGAACCCTGCGAGTTGCTGTGCCGACTCTTCTGCCAGGCCACACCGTGCAGCCCGGCGGCAGCCATCCCGTTGTACACGTCGTGGTCCACAGGTCGCTCCCCGGTGGTGCACTGGCTCTGGTGTGGCCATTGATGCAGTGGTCAACTGACCCGGATCATAGCCCTGTTCATGTGCGCATGCATGAGCAGATGCACGTGCACGCGGGGTGGTCCTGCGGTTACAGCTTTGACGACCGCTTTGCCGAAGCTACTTGCCTGTTTGACGGCCCGGCCCCGCCGCGCGTTCCCGGAGGGCGACGGCGAAGTCGACGGGTTCGGCGGAGGTCTGATGGAGGCGGAGCATCCACTCGGCGGCAGGGACGAGGGGCCGGGAGGGGGCTGTGACGGAGAAGAGGGAGCTGACGGCGCGGGGCCAGGGGCCGCGGCGGGACCGGTCGGCCTCCATATGGAAGACGACCGCGGCCCGCGGGGGCAGGGAGAAATGGGCCGCTCGCAGGAGCGTGACGTCGTCCTTCGGGCCGGGGTCCGGGTCGCACCATCGCCGGACAGGCGGTCGGCCACCCGGCCCTGCCGGTCCGCCCGGCGTGCACCCCGTGAAGGCTCGGGACCCAGGCATGAGGCCCCCCACGCGTCAAGCGTGGGGAACCTCACCCGGACCGGACGCGCTCAGCGGCCGGCGTACGGCAGCAGCGCCATCTCGCGCGCGTTCTTGATCGCCCGCGCCAGCTGCCGCTGCTGCTGGGACGACACCCGGGTGACACGGCGGCTGCGGATCTTGCCGCGGTCGGAGATGAACCTCCGCAGCAGGTCGGTGTCCTTGTAGTCGATGTAGGTGATCCCCGCCTGGTACAGCGGATTGGGCCGGTTCTGGGCGGGCTTGCGGTCGAAGGTGCGGGGCATCTCTGATCAGACCTCCAGGAGGGTGTCGAAGGCGTGCGGCAGCCGCTGCCAGGCGTCGCGCCCGGCGGCATACTCGGCGTCGGTCAGCAGGCAGGACTCCAGCAGCCGCTCCAGGCCGTCCCGGTCGAGGCCGGGCGAGGTGAAGACGAGGTGCTGGCAGCGGTCGCCGTGCTCGGGGTGCCAGTCCAGCGCGGCGGCGGCGCGGCGCACCGGCGGGACCATCTCCCAGGCCGCGTCCGGCAGGGAGGCGAGCCAGGGCCCCGTGCTCTCCACGCACAGGGCCCCGCCCGCCGCGTCCCAGTGGAAGAGCGTGTCGGGCTTGTCGGCGAGCCAGAACCGGCCCCGGCTGCGGGCGGCCGCGCAGGTCAGGTCCTCCAGGGCGGCGTAGAGCCGCTCCGGGTGGAAGGGGCGGCGGCGGTGCCAGACCAGGGTGGAGACGCCGTGCGCGTCGGCCTCGGCGGGCAGCAGGGCGCAGGCCGGGTGCTGGGCGGCTGCGGCCGCCTCGACATCGAAGCCGGCCAGGGCCGCCTGGGCCAGGGGCGAGAACGGGCGCCGGCGCGGGGTCGGCACCGTCAGGCCGTCGTCAATCGTGTCGGGCGAGAGGGCGCCGAGCACGGGCGCGGCGGCCGGGTCACCGTGGCCGATCGGGACCTGGCGGGCCGTCGGATGCAGCTGCGCGAGCAGCTCGCGGTCCTCGTCGTCGGCCTCCGGCGACTCGGCGATCGCGCAGGACGGGGGCGTACTCCAGCTGGCGTGCGAAGGTGTCGGCGACCGTGCGCTGGTCGGTGGCGGCGGCGGCGAGGCCGCCGTCGGCCAGGTCGTCGCCGTTGCCGAGGTACGGCAGGACCAGCGCCGGGTCGACGGCGGTGATCACGCCGGTGACGGCGAGCCCGCCGGCCGTGACGACCTCGGCCATGGCCTTGGGCTCGACGGAGTCCCACAGCTCGACGACCGCCAGCCGGCGTCCGCCCGGCGGCGGGTCTCAGCGAGTCGCTCCAGCTCCGGGACCAGGTCCTCGCGCAGGGCGCAGCAGGCACAGTCGTTGACGAGCGGTGCCTCGCCCGCGTCGAGGACGCCGGTGGCGTCCCGGACGGTCCGTACGACCGTGCCGCGCCGCGGCCGTGGCGAGGTCGTGGTGGAGGGCGACGCTGCCGGGGACGTCGGCGAGCAGCCGCGCCACGGCGGCCCTGCGGGCGTCGGCGTGCAGCCCGCCGACGATCACGACGGCAGCAGGGCGTCCGCGTCAGCCCTTCTTTCCGTACCGGCGCTCGAAGCGCTCCACGCGGCCTGCGGTGTCCAGGACGCGGGCCGTGCCGGTGTAGAAGGGGTGGCTGACGTCGGAGATCTCGACGTCGACGACCGGGTAGGCGGTGCCGTCCTCCCACTCGATCGTCTTCTCGCTCGGTCATGGTCGAGCGGGTGAGGAAGGCGTGGTTCGCGGCACGGTCGCGGAAGACGACGGGGCCGTACTCCGGGTGGATTCCCTCGCGCATGGGGTCAGCGCTCCTCTCGGAAGTCGACGTGGCGGCCGGCGACCGGGTCGAACTTGCGCAGGGTCATGCGGTCCGGGTCGTTGCGGCGGTTCTTGCGGGTCACGTAGGTGAAGCCGGTCCCGGCGGTGGACCGGAGCTTGATGACCGGCCGGAGTTCGTTGCGTGCCATGCCGCTATACTACTGAAAATGAATTCCATTTGCATCACATCGAACCCTCAGAGAGGTACGTACCACCCATGTCCGCCCACTGCATGCTGACCGGCACCCAGCCCGGCTTCGGCAACCGCATCTCCCACTCCCACCGGCGCACCTCACGCCGCTTCGACCCCAACATCCAGTCCAAGCGCTACTGGCTGCCGAGCGAGGGCCGGCACGTACGCCTGCGGCTGAGCGCCAAGGGGATCAAGACGGTCGACACGATCGGTGTCGAGGCGGCCGTGGCCCGGATCCGCGCCCGGGGAGTGAGGGTCTGATGGCGAAGAAGAGCAAGATCGCGAAGAACGAGCAGCGGCAGGAGATCGTCGCGCGGTACGCCGCCCGGCGGGCCGAGCTGAAGGAGATCGTCCGGCGGCCGACGTCGACCGGAGGCCGAACGGCTCGCCGCGCAGGCGGAGCTGCGCAGGCAGCCGCGCGACGCGAGCGCCACGCGGGTGCGCAACCGCGACCAGGTGGACGGGCGGCCGCGCGGCTACTTCCGGGCGTTCGGGCTGTCCCGGGTGAGTCTGCGGGAGCAGGCGCACGCCGGGGTATCTGCCGGGGGTGCGCAAGTCGTCCTGGTGAGGCGGGGTCAGCCGGTGGGGGTGGCCGAGTCGAGGTCAGCCGGGGTGGGGGGCGAGACCGGAGAGGGCGGGGTGAGACCCGGACAGCGGGGAACGCCCCGTGACGTGGAGCTGGCTGCGGTAGAGTCGGGGGCCGTCCCACGGGCCCTTGACCGGCCCTGGTAGCTTGCTTCGGTCGTTCCGGCAATGGGGCCGCCGGGCCGTCCGGGCCGGCCGGTTACAGCTTGGGGGCTTGCAGTGACTTCGGTGATGTTCTGGCGCCGCTCGGACGCCGTGCGCGTCGCGGCGGTGGCCGCGGGCCTGGCGGGCGCGCTCGCGCTGACCGCGTGCAGCAGCGACAGCGACTCCGAGGACGAATCGGCGGCCAGCCCGGCCCCGTCGGCGCCCTCGGCGTCCGCGAGCGCCGGCACCGGCGGCGACTCCGGCGCGGCGCCGGTGGGTCGGCCTCCGGCGAGCTGGAGGGCAGCTGGCTGGCGACAACCGGCGGCAAGGCCGTCGCGCTGGTGGTCACCGGCAAGCAAGGCCGCGCTCTTCGCGACCGGCGGGACCGTGTGCAGCGGCACCGCCGGCGAGGAGGCCGGGATGCGGATGATCCGCCTGAAGTGCACCGACGGCAGCAAGGACCGGGCGACCGGCATGGTCGACTCCGTCGGCAAGGGGCAGCTGAAGGTGACCTGGGAGGGCGGTCTCGGCGCGGAGACGTACACCAAGGCCGGAGGGCGGCAAGCTGCCGACGGGGCTGCCGACGGGGGGCCTGGGTAGGGGAGCGAGTTTTCGATGCGCCGGCGGGCGGCCTGCCTCGGATGCGTGCGGGTTCGGGTGATCTGAGGTGCGTCCCATCGCAGTCGCGATGACCGCCCGATCGCCATCACGCACTCCAGAGGACCCCATGCGCACCTACCTCCCTCACCCGTGGCCGCCGCCCTCGCCGCGACCCTCCTCCTGACCGCCTGCGACGACGGCGGACCGGCGGCGACGACGTCAAGAACGCGGACCGGCCGAGCCGGTTCGGCCTGCGCGATCGGCGCCATGGGCGTGCGAGGTCGGGCCCGCCGCCGCCCCCGCCGCCGGGGACACCGGCAACGTCACCGTCACGCTCACCAACAAGCGGCGCGCGAGTGCACCCTGACGGGCTTCCCCGCCGTCGACCTCGTGGCCGACGACACGGCACGACCTCCGTCTCCGCCGATCAGGCCGCCGGAGGCCCAGGAAGACGCTGACCCTCAGCGAAGGACGCCACCGCGTCCTTCACGATCACCTATGTCCGCGGCGAGGCGGGCGGCGCCCGAAGAGCCTCGCCGTGCAGCAAGGCGATCCTTCAGCCTGCCCGGCGCCACCGAGACGCGCAGACTTCAAGTGGTCGTACGGCAGGTCGCGCTGAAGGGCGACGGGCGACGCCGGACGCCTCGGTGAGCGGCTTCCAGCAGGCCGGCGACTGACGCCGCTCGGAGTCGCAGGTCAGCGGAGCGGCGGCCGGTGCCGGACCTGGGCCCGGTCGGCCGCCTCCGTGCCCTCCGTCCAGCCCGCCTCGTCGCTCACGCCGCGCAGCCGGGTCGTGGTCGTCTCCGGGAACATGCGGTCCAGCCGGTCGGTGACGGCGACGTCGCGGGAGGCGAGGACCGGCAGCAGGTCCTGCGGCTCGACCGGGCTCTGCGGCCGGCCGGCCGCGCAGGCGGGTGCCGATGCGGTGGGCGTAGGCGCGCGAGGAAGGACTGCCGGAAGGTCTTGGTCCGCTTGCGCCCGCCGGCCCGCTGTGCGGCCTCCGCCTTCGTCATCGCCGTGCGTGGCCTGCACCAGGAGCGAGGTGTAGAGCAGTTCGACGGCCTCCAGGTCGGCCTCGAAGCCGACGACCGTGGAGAAGCCGAAGGGTTCGTTCCAGACGGCACGGCAGTGGTTGGCCGAGGCGACCGCGTCCAGCAGGACGGCCTTGGCCTGCTCGTACGGCGGCTCGACGCCGATCCGGCAGGCGCCGGGGTGTCCGGCGCTGGTGCGTACGCGCGGCGAGCAGCGCCTCGTCGATGCTGTGCCGGGCCATCAGCTCCTGCGCCTTGGCGCTGAGCGCCTCCGCCTCCTCCGGGAAACCGGTCGCCTCCGCCTTGGCGAGCAGCGCGCGGATGCGGGTGAGCATGCGGGACTCGGTGCCGCGGCCTGCCCGGCGGCGGCCGGCCGGGCTCGTCCAGGGGCTCGAGCGCGGGCAGCCGCAGCAGCAGGCGGTACAGCTCCAGGACGGCGGTGGCGTACGAGAAGCGGTCGGGGCGGGGCGCGGCGCCGGGGCGGGCAGGGCGGCGAGCTGCGCGGTCCAGCGCGGGGCCGCGGGGCCGGTCGCCGGCCGCTGCGCGCGGATCAGCGCGGCGGCGAGGCGGTACGTGTACGTCGTCCAGCTCGCGGCGGACGATCCGTACGACGTCGGCGGGCTGCCAGCCGCGCCGCCAGGCCGCCGCGACGAACTCCTGGCCACGCCGGTGCAGTTCCGCGTCGGCGCGCCGGGTCGGCGGCGAGGAGGGAGGCGCCGGTGTCGAGGCCGCGTCGCCGTCCGCGTACAGGGCCGCTCAAACGCCCGGTCGATCACCGATTCCATCGTGCCAGCGTAAGGGCTGTCCCTCGGGCGGCCGGGCGCTCAGGTCCCCCGGAGCAGGACTGGTTTGCCCCGCACGTGTCCGGCCTCGCTCACTTCCTGGGCCCGCGCCGCATCACCGAGCGCGAAGTCTGCTCGACGGGGACCCGCAGGCGCCGACCGTCGCCGCCTCCGTACTCCGCGAGCCGCCTGCCCTCGTCGGACCGCTCCCGCCACCCGCCGAGAAGGCCACCCCGTGTGGCCGCGTCCGGATCGGCGATGGCGGCGCGCCGGTCGCGCCGTACCGCCGACTGTCAACCGCGGTTGACAGCGCCGCTCCTGTCAGCCTACGGTTGACACATGGCGACCAACCCGAGCATCACGTCATCCGTACGTCTCGACGAACTCATCGCGGCCATCAAGAAGGTCCACGAGGAGCCCCTCGAACAGCTCGAGGACGCGGTGATCGCCGCCGATCACCTCGGTGAGGTGGCCGACCATCTGATCGGCCACTTCGTGGACCAGGCCCGGCGGTCCGGCGCCTCCTGGACCGACATCGGCAAGAGCATGGGCGTCACCCGGCAGGCCGCGCAGAAGCGGTTCGTGCACCAAGGAGTCGGCCGACCTCGACCCGCAGCAGGGCTTCGGCCGCTACACCCCGCGCGCCCGCAACGCGGTGATGGCCGCGCACAACGAGGCCAGGTCGACGGCGCGCAGCGCCGGAGGGCCGGCCCGAGCACCTGGTCCTCGGCCTGCTGGCCGAGCCGGACGGCCTGGCCGCGAAGGCGATCGACGGCACAGGGCGTCCTGCTGGACTCCGTGCGGCAGGCCGCGACCGCCGCCTGCCGCCCGCCGCCGACGACGTCCCCGACCTCGTCCCCTACGGCTCCGACGCCAAGAAGGCGCTGGAGCTGACCTTCCGCGAGGCCCTGCGCCTCGGCCACAACTACATCGGCACCGAGCACATCCTGCTCGCCCTGCTGGAGTTCGAGAACGGCACCGGCGTCCTGTACGGCCTCGGGCTCACCAAGCAGCCGGTGGAGGAGTACCTCGTCGGCGCTCTCCCGTTCCTGAAGAGCGGTGTCGCAGACGGTCAAGGAGGCCGGCGAGCCGACCGGGGCGGCAGCCAGGGCCAGGGCATTGTCAGACCCGGGTGCAAGACTCGCACGCATGACCGACCGGTGGGCTCTCGCCACCGGCCGAGGACGGCGGCGCGGACGTCGCGCCGCTCGGACGCGGACGGCCTGCCCGCCGGTCCGGTCCGGCCGAGGCCGACCTCGCCGAGGCCGTGCGGTGCCGGCCCGGAGGTCGCCCGCTGGGTGTGGCGCTCGACCGCCGAGGTCTACCCGCGGCTGCTCGCCGCGGGGGTGCGGGTCGAGCGGTGCTACGACATCGAGGGCGCCGAGCTGCTGCTGCTCGGCCACGAGGGGCGGTACGGGGAGCCCCGCTCGGCCGCCGCCGCCTGGGCCCGGCTGCGCGGCGGGCCCGTGCCGCCCGATCCGCCGCCGCGCTCGGCCGAGCCCGGCTCCCAGTCCTCGCTCTTCGAGCCGCAGCCGGCACCGACTGCCGCTGAGCGACCTCGCTCGAGGTCTACGCCGAGCAGCTGCGCCGGCATGAGCGCCACCGAGCACCCCGACCGGATGCGGCTGCTCACGGCCGCCGAGTCGGCGGGCATGCTGGTCGCCGCCGAGATGAACCGAGCCGGGCTGCCCTGGCGCGCCGACGTGCACCGAGAGGTGCTGCACGAACTGCTCGGCGAGCGGTACGCGGGCGGCGGCGAGCCGCGGCGGCTGGCCGAGCTGGCGGACGAGGTGTCGGCCGCGTTCGGCCGCCGGGTGCGCCCCGATCTGCCGGCCGATGTCATCAAGGCGTTCGCGCAGGCCGGCATCAAGGTCAGGTCGACCCGGCGCTGGGAGATCGAGTAGCTCGACCATCCGGCGGTGGAGCCGCTGATCGAGTACAAGAAGCTGTACCGGATCTGGGTGGCCCACGGCTGGTCCTGGCTGCAGGACTGGGTGCGCGAGGGCCGGTTCCGCCCCGAGTTCCTCGCGGGCGGCACGGTCACCGGACGCTGGGTGACCAACGGCGGGGGCGGCGCTGCAGATTCCCAAGGTGATCCGGCGGGCGGTCGTCGCCGACCCGGGCTGGCGGCTGGTCGTGGCCGACGCCGACCAGATGGAGCCCCGGGTGCTGGCGGCGATCTCCCGCGACCGCGGGCTGATGGAGGTGGCCGGCCGGGAGAGCGACCTCTACCAGGCCGTCTCCGACCGCGCCTTCTCCGGGGACCGCGACCAGGCCAAGATCGCCGTGCTGGGCGCCGATCTACGGGCAGACCTCCGGCGACGGCCTGAAGAACCTGGCCGCGCTGCGACGACGGTTCCCGCAAGGCCGTGGCCTACGTCGACGACGCGGCGCGGGCCGGCGAGGAGGGGCGGCTCGTGCGGACCTGGCTGGGACGCACGTGCCCGCCGGCGGCCGGGGCGACGGACGACGCCGCCGAGGAGGCGGGCATCCCGGCAGGAGAGCGAGGAGACGCCGGCCGGAGGGCTCCGGCCATAGGAGTGGGGGCCGGGCTACGCCTCGACCGAACGCCCGCGCCCGGGGCCGCTTCACCCGTAATTTCGTCGTCCAGGGCAGCGCCGCCGACTGGGCGCTGCTGCTGCTCGCCGCCCTGCGGCGCACCTCCGCGGGGATGCGCGGCGGAACTGGTCTTCTTCCAGCACGACGAGGTGATCGTGCACTGCCCCGCGGAGGAGGCGGACGCGGTCGTGGAGGCGATCCGTGAGGCGGGGGAGCTGGCGGGGCGGCTGACGTTCGGGGAGACGCCGGTGCGCTTCCCGTTCACGCACGGCGGTGGTGGAGTGCTACGCGGACGCGAAGTGATCAGGAGACGTCGGCCGGGTCGTGCAGCAGCTGCCTGAGTTCCTGGACGACGGCCGTCTCGTCGGTGCCGTCCAGGAGATCGAGAGCCCTGCGCCATTCGGCGTGCGCGTCCTGGAGACGCCCGCGCCCCTCCAGCAGAAGCCCCTTCTGATGGCGGGCCAGGCCGCCCGTGTAGCGGTCGGCTCGGGCATCGGCGCGGGTCAGGAGTTCGGCGCAGGCGTGGGCGGCGCGGTCGGTGTGGCCGAGGAGACGCAGGGCGCGGACCAGGCCGAGGCGGGTCTGGGACTCGCCGTGCCAGTCGCCGTGGCCGCCGAGGATGCGCAGGCTCTCCTCGAAGTGCGGCGGCTGCCGCCGGTTCACCGAGGGTGAGGTGGGCGTAGCCGATGTTGCAGTGGGCGGAGTGCTGCACGATGACATTGCCGATCTCGTCGCCGATGGCCAGCGAGCGGCGGTGCTGCTCGATGGCGGCGCGCGGGTCGGTGTGCTCGTAGAGGTTGCCGAGGTGGCTGTAGGTCACGGCCTCGCCGTGCGGGTCGTTCAACTGCCGTGAGTACTCCAGGCTCTGGCGCAGCGCCTGCCCGGACTCGGCGTAGCGGCCGAGCCCTTCCAGCAGCAGGCCCCGGTTGTTGAGGCAGCGGCGCATCCAGGAGACCACTGCGAGCCGCCGCCAGATCCTCAGGGCACCGTCATTGAGGTGGAGCGCCTCGGACTGGCGGCCGGTCAGGAAGTGCAGGCCCGCGAGGTCGCCCAGCGCGTACGCCTCGGCCGCCTCGTCTCCGAGCCGCCGCGCGATCCGGAGCGCGGCCCCGCCCAGCAGCTCCATCTCGGCGACGCGGCCGCTGCGCTGGAGGTAGGGGAAGAGGAGGCGGATGAGGCGGAGAGGAGGGCGGCGGCGGTCGGGTGCTCGGCGCCGTCGACGTCGTTCTGGTTACTGCCGTCACCGCTCTGGTCACTGTCGTCACCGCTGTGTCGCTCCGCCAGCGCGACGATGTTCTCCAGCTCCCAGTTGCCCCAGGCGAAGGCCGCTTCGGGACTGTCGAAGACCGCCACGGCGTCGACGGCCGTCGTGTGGTCCGGCGCTCGGGTCGTGGTCGGGCGACGGCGGTCGTCCCGGTCGAGGCCCGGTTCGACGATGGCGGTGAGGGTGCGTTCGGCCACGGCGGAGTACCAGCGCAGGGCGGTCTCGGTGAAGTCGCCGTCGCCGTGGGCGAGTTCGCGGGCGAAGTCGCGCACCAGGTCGTGCGGGGCGTAGCGGCCGTATGTCGTCTCCTCCAGGAGGGCCACGTCGACGAGGCGGTCGAGTGCGGCCTCGGTGCGGCGCTCGCCGGTGCCGGCGAGCGAGCGAGCAGGGGTGCGCCGTACGTGGGCAGGTCGAGCGCGCCGATGCGGCGCAGGGCGAGGGCCGCGTCCCGGTCGGCCTCGCGGTCGGAGGCGGCGAGGGCGTCGTGGGCGACGGCGAGGGAGCGGCGCACGCTCAGGTCGTCGTACTCCAGGTGGTGCAACCGGCCGTCGGCTGGCGGCCAGTTGACGGGCCAGTGCGTCGGGGGTGAGGGCCTGCGGGCGGCGAGCCGGGCGGCGACGACCCGCAGGGCGAGCGGGAGCCGGCCGGTGAGGCCGACGAGAGGGGTGCGTACCGTCGAGGCCGTCCGCGCCCGGAGACGGCCGCGCAGCAGTTCGGCGCTCTCCTCGTCGCGGGCAGGGGGCGAGCGGGAAGCGGGCCGCGCCGTCCAGCGCGGTGAGCGGCGAGCGGCTGGTGACGATCACCGCGCAGCCGGGACCGGCCGGGCAGCAGGGGGCGTACCTGGGCGGCGTTCGCGGCGTCGTCCAGTACCAGGAGCGTGCGGGTCGGCGCGAGCAGCGAGCGCAGCAACGCGGTTGCCGCGTCCGGGTGTTCGGGGATCCGGCGGGTCGGTGCCGAGGTCGCGGAGCAGCGCGGTGAGGGCCTGCCCGGGGTGAGCGGGGGCATGCCGGGGTGGCGCCGTGCAGCTGGACGTAGAGCTGGCCGTCGGGGAAACGACCCGCCAGCCCATGCGCCGCCTGCAGCGCGAGCGCGCTCTTCCCGACCCCGGCCATCCCGCTGATGACGATGGTCGGTGCGACCCGTGAACGGATCGGGTGCGGTGGGCGGGCCTGCGGTGACAGGGTGGGCCTTCGTACGGCGGCCGCGGCCGTGGAGGTGGGTCGGGGGCGCGGGGCTAGGTTCGGCGGGCGAGGGATTCGGCGCCGCCGGCGGACCCCTGCCCGGCGGGGCACCTGCCCGGCTGGAGCCGCTCTCGGCGTCGCCTCGAACCCGGTGGACGCATCCGCCCGAACCCGATCCCGACCGTCCCTCGGCCCCCGATCGCGACCGATCCTCTCGACCCTCCCCGCCCTGCAGTCCCTTGCCTCGCCCGCGGGTCCCCGCAGCATCTCCAGGTGGGCCTCCCGGACCGTGAGCCCTGGCTCGATGCCGAGTCGCGGACGAGGGGTGCGCAGGTCGCGGTGGACGGCGAGGGCCTCGGCCTGGCGGCCCGTCCGGTAGAGGACCATCATCAGCTGGCGGTGGAACGCCTCGCGAAGCGGAACTCCCGACCAGCGCGGCCAGTTCGGGCACCGAGAGCCGTACACCCGCGGACATCCCGCGGCCGTCCAGCTCGGCCTCGTACCGGCACTCCAGGGCAACAGCCGTGCCTCCTCCAGCCGTTGGACGAGGGAGACCCGCCGAGCCCGGGAGGCAGGCCGGTGAGCGGGGCGCCCCGCCACAGGGCGAGCGCCGCCGGCGCACTCGCCCACGGCCCTCCCCAGTCCCGTCGGCGTGTGCGGCACGCGCCTCGGTGACCTGGGCTCGAAGGCATGACGTCCAACTCGCCCTCGTCGATCCGCAGTAGATAGCCGGACGGTACGGAGCGCAGCCGTCCGGGATCGTCGAGCAGCCGTCGCAGCCGGGTGATGTGATTGTGCAGCGAGGCGTGCGCGGAGGCGGGCGGCTCCCGCCCCACAGCGCGTCCTTGAGCGACTCGACGGAGACGACCCGTCCGGCTTCGAGCAGCAAAGCGGCGAGCAGCACACGGGCCTTGGGGCTCGCCGATGGCACGCGGCTTCGTACCGACGCGGAGGAGCCGGCCGCCCTCCTGCACGCCGTGGAACAGCACCGGCGGCCCCGGCAACCCGAACCGCATAGCCCCCCGTGCCCCTCGCCGTGCCGAATGTCCACCCCAGGGCAGCGGATTTCCGCCCACCTCGACCTCCATCGGTTCCACCGGGGCCTGCCGCTGCCCTGGCCGTCCTCGACGTTGGTTCAGTGACTTCCGGCCAACCGGACAGACGACACAACGGCGAACCGTTGGCCATATGTTAGCGATCGGTTGGCAAAGCCTGATGTGATCACTGCATCGGATCTGGCCCGGCGGTGCGCGCGTCTGGACGCGCAACTCGGGGGAGTGTCGCCGCCGCGGCCGGATCCGGGTCCCGGTCGGCAGAGGTGATGGCGGCCACTTCATCGCTCGAGCGGGCCCGTATCGCCCCGGCGGACCGACTCAATCACCCCGGCGGGCCTCTCAGTCGCTCGGCGGGTCCTCTCAAACTCTCGCTGCGACACCTGCACGGCGTGCGTCAGATGACGGGCGGCCGTCCCAGCCGGGTGAGCCGCCACACCGTCCGCCACCGCATGGGCCGCCGCTCCCCCGCCGGCTCCCGTACGCCTTCCACGAATCCGCCGAACCACGCCCGAAGTCCGGCGCCCGACCGGTTCCGGGCGAGGGTGAGCAGCACCCACACGCCCAGGTGGACGGGGACGAGCGCGAGCGGCAGCCGGCGGCGGGCCAGCCAGACCCGGTTGCGGGCGTTCACCCGGAAGTAGATGGCGTGCCGGGCGGGCGAGGTCTTCGGATGCCGGAGCAGCAGCTCCGGCGCGTACAGGATCCGCCACCCGGCATCCACGGCGCGCCATGCGAGGTCGGTCTCCTCGTGGGCGAAGAAGAACTCGGCGGGCCAGTCGCCGACTTCGTCGAGCATCGCCATCCGCAGCGCGTGCCCGCCGCCGAGGAAGCCGGTGACGTAACCGCTGCGGAGGGGGTCCGAGTTGCCGATCCGGGGCACGTGCCGCTGCTGCGTCTCCCCGAGCTCGTCGGCGATGCGGAAGCCGACGATGCCGAGCCGCTCGTCGGCGGCGTACAGGTCCCGCACGCGGCGCAGCACATCGGGGTCGACGAGCAGACCGTCGTCGTCCAGGTCCACCACGACGTCGATGTCACCGAACTCCCGCAGCCGTGCCAGGGCCGCGTTGCGCCCGCCGGGGCAGCCGAGGTTCTCGTCGAGCTCGACGGCGGTGACCTCGCCGGGCAGTGACAGCCGCCCGGCGAAGTCGGGCAGCGGGCAGCCGTTGCCGACGATGACGATCCGCTCGGGGGCACGTCCTGCTTGGCCACGGACTCCAGCAGGGCGTCGACCTCGTCGGGCCGGTTGCCCATCGTCACCACGGCGACGGCGATCCTGGGCGCCCCCATGTCCTCACCTCGTACCGGTCGGCAGCTGACTGATTGACGGGCGATGCTAGCCGTTCACGGTAGGGACGCCTTGAGTACGCCTGCCGGACGGCGGTTCCCCTACGCCGTTCAGCGCAGGCGGCACCCGACCGGAGCGGGCACAGGATGTCGGGTGCGGCAGGGCACACGCTGCCTAGCGTGAAGGCACGAAAGGAAGGAGACCGGACGTGCTGGACCGGCTCAACCAGGCGATGGACCGGATCGAACGGAACCTCGCCCACACCGTGGACGTGGCGGACCTGGCGCGTACCGCGTGCACCTCGGAGTACCACCTGCGCCGTATGTTCTCGGCCCTGTCAGGCATGCCACTGTCGGAGTACATCCGGCGCCGGCGGCTGACGGTCGCGGGCGCGGAGGTGCTGTCGGGGGACGCGACGCTGCTGGAGATCGCGGTCCGCTACGGCTACGGCTCGGGCGAGGCTTTCGCACGGGCGTTCCGCGCGATGCACGGCGTGGGCCCGGGCGAGGCCCGGCGCACCGGCGCCGCGCTCGTCTCCCAGCCCCGGTTGGCCTTCCGACTCACCGTCGAAGGGAACAGCAGCATGCACTACCGCGTCGTGGACCGCCCGGCCTTCACCGTCACGGGCTTCAAGACCCGGATCCCCCTGATCCACTCCGGCCCGAACCAGGCGATCATCGACTTCGTCCGGGGCCTGGACAAGACCGCCGTGGAGGCCCTGGAGAAACTGTCCGACCAGGAGCCGCGGGGCGTCGTCGCGGTCTGCGACGACCTGGACCCGAGCCGCGCGGAGGGGACGGAACTCGACTACTACCAGGCCGTGATCACCTCGTCCCCAACCCCGGCGGGCGTCCCCGAGGGCACCACCGCCCTCCCGGTTCCCCCGGGAACCTGGGCGGTCTTCACCACCTCGGGCCCGGCCCCCCGGGCCATCCAGGAGCTGTGGCGCGACGTGTTCACCGAGTGGTTCCCGTCCAACCCCTACCGCGACCCGCCCGGGCCCGGAGATCCTCCGCACCGGCTCTCCGCGGACGGCACGGAGGCGGACGCGGAGCTGTGGCTGCCGGTGGAACGGGAATCGATCCACTGACACCCGGACACACGAAGAACCCCGGTCGGAGTCCGTCCGACCTGGGGTTCTGGTGGAGCCGCGTTCGGGCGGCCGGAATCAGCCCTCAGCGCCGGCCGCCTGGAAGATGCTGAACTCCACCCCCTGGTCATCGACACAGTTGGCGAACCTTCCGGAGGGGATGGTCACCGCCTCGCCTGCCGTGCCGCCCAGCTCACGGATCCGCTCGGTGGCCGCGTCCAGGTCGTCGACGCCGAAGTAGACGCGCGGGAACGTCGACGTGTCACCGTGCGAGAAGCCGCCCATCGGACTCGGGCCGTGAATCATCGAGTAGCCCGGGAAGTTCCCCTCCTTGAACTGCCACCCGAACAGCGACTGCCAGAACTTCGTCGTTGCCTCGGCGTCCTTGCCCGGCAGGTCGAAGAAGACGATGTCTCCACTCATGGTGCTCTCCTCATACGTATCGATGAGCAATACCATCATGGCTACTGATGGTCTCCAGCCCCTACTATCCATAGTGGATTTGATCAGTCGGCTTGTCAATCTAGGTCCCAGGCGATGGAGAGCAAGTTGACCGGGGAACTCGTTCGCATGTGGACGCACTGGATCGTCGCGCCTGGTAGCGCTACGCTCATCACAGCGGCCTGACTATCTTGGCTGACTACAATCAGATCACTGAGTATGGACAGGTCAAACGATGGATGAAGCTAAGCAAAGGGATATCAATCCGGACGGATCGCCAACCCTGCCGCCGAATTTCGCGAACTCCATCGGGTTCCTGCTGAACAAGGCCGGACAGCTCCTGACCGCCCAGTTCGAGAGGGAGCTCGCCCCCTACGGACTCACCGCGCGGAACTGGGGAATCCTCCGGTTCATCGACGTCAACGGCAACCACTCGCAGCAGTACATCGGTGAGCACCTGCGCATCGACCGGTCGACGATGGTGACCCTGGTCGACGAGCTGGAGCGATGGGCTACGTCGTCAGGGTGCGTGACAAACATGACCGCCGGCGCTACGCCTTGACACTGACCGAGTTCGGGGAGCGCCAGCTCCGCAGTGGCCTCGACTCGGCCGAGGAGAAGGTAACGAAACGGTTCCTCGCGCCCATCAGCGAACAGAGCCGCGAGCGCTTGATCTCGATCCTGATTGCGTTGGTTGTCCCCGACGACGTCACATCGCCGGACGCCGGCTGACAGAAATGCCCTGGGCGGCCAGGGGCGGCAGCCACGCCGGGAGGCGGGCCGTCACCCCGCCTCCCGGCCGCTTCGCGCCCACGGGCCGGGCGAGTTCGGTGTACTTCGGCTCCCCATCCGCTGCTCGGCCAGCTCTCGCAGATCCGCGTCGATCAGGCGGCTCGGATAGGCCCAGCGCAGCAGTGGTGCGGTCATCGCGGTGGTGACGAGGGCCATGACCACCATCAGCGAGTACAGCTCCGTATCGAGCAGACCCAGTTGTACTCCCCTCGATGTCCCCGGGCGGATCGATCGTGACCTGCTCGAGCATCGCGGGCGGCCTCAAACCGAGCCCTCTCAGGGCGCCGGGCGCCGTACGCCGCGGCCAAGGCCGGGACGCTCCTGCTCGGCATGAGCCCCCTCACCGTCAACAACCTGGCCGTCGTCATCGTCTGGGCCGGAATCTGGGGCATCACGGACGGGGCCCCCTCGGTGATCCAGCAGTACCGGCTGGTCGGCTTCGCTCCCGCCTCGGCTCCCGTCCTCTTCGGCCTCAACTCCTCCGCGGTCTTCCTGGGCGTGGCACTGGGCGGCGGGCTCGGCGGCCTCGCGCAGGACTGGCTGCCGGTGACCTCGCTCGGCCTCCCCGCGGCCTTTCTCGCTCTGGTCGCCACCGTGCTCACCGTCGTCCAGGCACAGGCGAGCAAGACGGCGGCCTCACCGGCAGCCGTCCAGACCGGCGGCTGATGCAACGCAGGGGAGGCCGGTTGCGGGGCATCGGTTTCCGGCCTTCTCCGCCATGCACAACGCGCACAACGGCACGTGAAACAAGAAACCCCAGGTCAAAGTTTTGACCTGGGGTTAAAGCATGGAGCCGCCTTCGGGATTCGAACCCGAGACCTACGCATTACGAGTGCGTTGCTCTGGCCATCTGAGCTAAGGCGGCGCGCCGTCCGCACTATGGTGCGATCAGCAACGTCGGTAAGTCTACACAGTTTCCGAGGGTGCTCCGCACCAGCCCCGGAGGCCGCGGCCCGGGCCGGGTGGCGTGGCGCAGGGCTCATGAGCAGCGCTTTCCGTCCTGTGGGCGGCGGTGCCGCGGAGGAGGTACGCGTTGATCGTCCGAGTCGATGCAGGTGCTGCCGCGGCCGTACGCGGTGTGGCCGTCGCCCTCGTAGGTGAGGAGGCGGCCGGAGGAGAGCTGGCGCGGCCAGGGACTGGGCCCAGCGGTACGGGGTCGCCGGGTCGCGGGTGGTGCCGACCACGACGATCGGGGCCGCGCCCTTCGCCTCGATGCGGTGCGGCTCGCCGGTGGCCTTCACCGGCCAGTACGCGCAGTTCAGGGCGGCCCAGGCGAGGCCCTCGCCGAAGACCGGGGACGCCTTCTCGAAGGCGGGCAGGGCCCTGCTGCACCTCGTCGGGGGTGGAGAAGGCCGGCGGCAGGTCCAGGCAGTTCACCGCCGCGTTGGCGAACATCAGGTTCGCTGTAGCGGCCGTCGGCGTCGCGCTCGTAGTAGCTGTCGGAGAGGACGAGCAGGCCCGCGCCGTCGTTCTCCTTCATCGCCGAGGTCAGCGCCTCGCGCAGCTGCGCCCAGGCGCCCTCGTCGTACATCGCCGCGATCACGCCGGTGGTGGCGAGGGACTCGCCGAGCCGGCGGCCGTCCGCGTCGCCGGTCGGGATCGGGCTGGGCGTCGAGCTTCGCGAAGAAGGCCTTGAGGTTCTTGCCGACCTGCTCGGGCGTCGTGCCCTTGCCGCCCAGCGGGCAGTCGGCGCTGCCGCACGCAGTCCTTCGCGAACGACTGGAACGCCGTCTCGAAGCCCGCCGTCTGGTCGAGGTTCATCCGGCGGGCGGGCAGCGAGGGGTCCATCGCGCCGTCCAGCACCAGCCGGCCCGCCCGGTCCGGGAAGAGCCCGGCGTACGTCGCCCCGAGGAACGTGCCGTACGAGGCCCCGACATAGTTCAGCTTCTCGTCGCCGAGCACCGCCCGCAGGATGTCCATGTCCCGGGCCGCCTCGACGGTGGAGACATGGCGCAGCAGCCGGCGCGCGTCCGCGCCGCAGCCCTCGGCGAACTTCTTGTACGCGTCGACCAGCCGTCCGTCTCCCTGGCGTCGTCGGGGGTGGCGTCCGTCTGCGTGTACGCGTCCATCGCCCGGCCGTCGAGGCACTCGACGGGCTCGCTGCGGGCCACGCCGCGCGGGTCGACCGCGACCATGTCGTAGCGGGCGCGCACCTCGGCCGGGTAGCCGATGCCCGCGTACTGCTGGAGGTAGCCGATCGCCGAGCCGCCGGGGCCGCCCGGGTTCACGAGCAGCGAGCCGAGCCGCTTGCCCGGGCCGGTGGCCTTCTTGCGGGCGACGGCGAGCCGGATGTCACCGGCGTCCGGCTTCGGCGTAGTCGAGCGGTGCCTTCATCGTGGCGCACTGGAAGCCGGGGACGCCGCACTCGCGCCAGGTCAGCTTCTGCGCGTAGTACGGCGCAGCGCGGCGGGCGTCGCCCGCGGCAGCGCGGCCAGCGCCGCCCCGCCGCCGCCGGGCGCCGCCGACGTCGTCGCGCTCCCGCCGAGGAGCAGGCGGAGACGAGCAGCGCGGCCGCGGCGAGCAGACCGTGCCGCGCGGGTTTGGCCCGGTGCGTGCCCTGCGGTGGAGACACGGGAGCCGGGGCGGACGGGGAGTGCGCCTGGTGTCCATCAGGCGAGCGTAACTCTGCGCGACGGCATGGATGCTGTGCGTGCACGTCGCGCCTCGTACGTGTTACACGTCAACCCACGTGCGATCCGGGCGGGCGGGCGATACGTGCGGCTCACGCGGCTCACGCGGCTCGTGCGGCTGGTGCGGCTCACGCGGTTCGTGTGGCTCACGCGGTTCGTGCGGCTCGGGCGCGCCGGTGTCGCTCGTCCTCCGGCCTGTTCGCCCTACGGGCCGCTGGTGCGCGGGTGCGGCGCCCGGTGTCCGCTCGCACTCCCGGCCCCGGCCCCCCGGCCGCTCTCAGCCCGCTCTGAGCGCCATCGTCATCGCCTCCACCGCCAGCAGCGGCGCCACATTGCGGTCGAGGGCGTCGCGGCAGGCGGCGATCGCCTCGATGCGGCGGAGTGTGGACTCCGGGGAGCTGCCGTGGGCGAGGCGCTCCAGGGCGTCCTCGGCGTCGGCGTTGGCGATGGCCACGCGGGAGCCGAGCTGGAGGGCGAGGACGTCGCGGTAGAAGGCGGTGAGGTCGGTCAGGGCGAGGTCGAGGCTGTCGCGCTGCGTGCGCGTTCGGCGCCGCTTCTGCTTGTCCTCCAGGTCCTTCATCACGCCCGCCGTGCCGCGCGGCATGCCGGCCGCCCTGGGCGGCGCCGAGCGCCGCCTTCAGCTCCTCGGTCTCCTTGCCGTCCATCTCCTCGGCGAGCTGCTTGGCGTCCTCGGCGGCGGCGTCGACCAGCTCCTGGGCGGCCTTGAGGCAGCCGCCGATGTCGTCGACCCGCAGCGGCAGCTTCAGTACGGCGGCACGGCGTTCGCGGGCGGCCGGGTCGGTGGCCAGGCGGCGGGCCCTGCTCGACGTGGCCCTGGGTGGCGCGGGCCGCCGCGGCGGCGACGTCCGGCTCGACGCCCTCGCGGCGGACGAGCATGTCGGCGACGGCGTCGACCGACGGCGTGCTCAGGTTCAGGTGGCGGCAGCGGGAGCGGATGGTCGGCAGGACGTCCTCGATGGAGGGGGCGCACAGCAGCCAGACCGTGCGGGGGGCGGGCTCCTCCACGGCCTTGAGGACGGCGTTGGCCGACTTCTCGTTCAGCCGCTCGGCGTCCTCGACGAGGATGATCTGCCAGCGGCCGTTCGCCGGCGAGGTGAACGACTTGCGGACGGTGTCCCGCATGTCCTCGGCGAGGATCTGCGTGCCGACGGCGGCGACGGTGGTGACGTCGGCGTGCGTGCCGAGCAGCGCCGTGTGGCAGCCGTCGCAGAAGCCGCAGCCGGGGACGCCGCCGAGGGCGCGGTCGGGGCTGACGCACTGCAGCGCGGCGGCGAAGGCCCGCGCCGCCTGGTTGCGCCCCGCGCCGGGCGGGCCCGTGAACAGCCAGGCGTGCGTCATCTTCGACGCCTCGGGCGGCGGGCGTGCCGGCGGCGGCGGCGGTGACGAGGGCGTCGGCGTCCCGGGCGGCAGCGGCCAGCTGCTCGCTCACCCTCTCCTGCCCGACGAGGTCGTCCCACACGGTCATGGGTCACGCCGCCCTTCCGTCACGTTCCGCGTGTGCGGCGATCCATTGTGCGGGGCGGCACTGACAACGCGTGCCGACGGCCCCGACGGCTCAGCCGGCGCCCGGCCGCCCGCGTCCGACGCAGCGGCCTCAGCGCCGCCGGCCCGGTGCCCCCGACGTCAGCGCCGCACGGCGTCAGCCGCCGCCGGCCCCGCGCCGCGGCGCCCGTCCTCGTCCGTGCTCGTCCTCGTGCGGCCCGAGCAGCTCGTCCGCCAGCGTGGGCAGGTCGTCCAGCGGCGTCTCCTCGGCCCAGTCGGACCGGCGGCGGCGCGGCGCCCCGTCCGCGTCGACCTGGGGCATCTCGCGCGTACGGTCCTCGGTCGTCGTCGCGGCCGTGCGCCGGGGTCCTCGCGGAAGTAGCCCGGCGGAACCCGGTCCGCGGGCTCGTCCCCGCGCACGGGCGGCAGCACGGCCGTCTCGTCGGCGGCCCCCGGCGCACCGGAGGCAGCACCGCGGTCTCGTCGGCGTCCCGCGGCACCACGGCGGCAGCACCGCCGTCTCGTCCGCCGCGCCCGGCAGGCACCGGCGGCTGCGGCAGCTTCGGCCGTCACCTCGGACTCGGTCTCCCGCGGACGGACACCGGCGGCTCCGGAGCGACCGTCACCCGGGTCCGTCACCGGCGGAGCGCCCACCGCGTGTCCCGTGCTCGTCGTCCCGCACCGGCCGCAGGACGGTCGTGTCGTCCACGGGCCGCCCGGGGCGTTCCCCGGCGTCACCACCGGCGTGGGCACGGTCGCCGCGTCCGCGCAGGGCCGCGGTCCCTCGGCGCCAGGCGCCGTCGGCAGCGGCGGCTCGGCCGGCCTGCGGCCTGCGGCCGCCGCCGCCTCGGCGAGCCGCCGCGCCTCCTCGGCCCGCAGCAGGGCCTCCTCGGCCTTGCGCTGCTTCTCCAGGCGGAGCGCCTCGGCCTCGGCACGCAGCCGGGCCTCCTCCTCGGCCTGCTTGCGGCGCCGCTCCTCCTCGGCCTTGCGGCGGGCCTCCTCCTCGGCGCGGGCCTTCTCCTCCGCGAGGAGCCGCGACCCGCTCCTCCTCGGCCTTCCGACTGCGCTTCCTCGGCCCGGTGCCGGGCCTCCTCCGCCTGCCGTTCGGCCTCGCGCCGCTGCGCCTCCTCCAGCTCGCGCCGCTTGCGCTCCTCCTCCTCGGCGCGCAGCCGGGCGAGCTGCTCCTGGCGCTCGCGCTCCAGGCGCTCCTCCTCGGCCTTGCGGGCGGCCTCTTCCTCGGCCTTGCGGCGGGCCTCCTCCTCGGCCTTCCTCCGCGCCTCCTCCTGGGCCTTGATCTCGGCCTCGGACAGCGGCAGCACCTGGTCGAGCCGGTGCCGGACGACGGTCGTGACGGCCTCGGGCTCCTGGCCCGCGTCCACGACCAGGTAGCGCCCGGGGTCGGCGGCGGCCAGGGTGAGGAAACCGGACCGCACACGCGCGTGGAACTCGGCGGGCTCCGACTCCAGCCGGTCCGGCGCCTCGGTGAACCGCTCGCGCGCGGTCTCCGGCGCGACGTCCAGCAGGACGGTCAGATGCGGCACGAGCCCGTTGGTGGCCCAGCGGTTGATCCGGGCGATCTCGGTCGGCGACAGGTCGCGGCCGGCGCCCTGGTAGGCGACGGAGGAGTCGATGTACCGGTCGGAGATGACGACCGCGCCGCGCTCCAGGGCGGGCCGTACGACGGTGTCGACGTGCTCGGCGCGGTCGGCCGCGTACAGCAGCGCCTCCGCGCGGTGCGACAGGCCCGCGCTCGACACGTCCAGCAGGATCGACCGCAGCCGCTTGCCCACCGGGGTCGCACCCGGCTCGCGCGTCAGCACGACCTCGTGGCCCTTGGCGCGGATCCACTCGGCGAGCGCCTCGGCCTGGGTGGACTTGCCGGCGCCGTCGCCGCCCTCCAGGGCGATGAAGAAGCCGGTCGCCGCGGGCGCCTGCTCCGGGTCGTCGCCGCCGAGCAGCGCGTCCCGCAGGTCCTGCCGCAGCGGCACGCCGGAGCGGTCGTCGACCTTGGCCAGCACCAGCGCGGCCACCGGCAGCAGCAGCGCGCCGACCAGCATCAGGGTGAAGGCCGCGCCGCCGTGCGCGAAGACGAACTTGCCGCTCTCCAGCCGGTGCGGCCCGATCGCCGCGGCCACCAGCGGGGCGATCACCGCGCCGAGCGCCACGCAGACCCGGACGACCGCGTGCAGGTGCTCGGTCGTACGCGGGCCGCGGCGGTACTCCTCGGTCTCCTGGTCGAGCAGCGTGTGCCCGGTGTTGGCGGCCATGCCCGCGCCGACGCCGGCCAGCGCGAGGATCAGCAGCACGGTGGTGACGTCCGGGACCAGCCCGGCGGCCAGCAGGGCGACGCCGGTGAAGGCGATCGCCAGCGCGAGCAGCCGGCGGCGCGACAGGGAGGGCAGCAGGGCGGGCGCCGTACGGATGCCGACGACGACACCGCCGGTCAGCGCGCCGCACCAACAGGCCGTAGAGCACCGGGCCGCCGCCCAGGTCCTTGGCGTGCAGCACGGCCACGGCGACGGCGGCGGACACCGCAGCGGCGACGGCCGCGCAGGCGACGACCAGCAGCGGCATCGCGCCGGTGCGGCCCTTGTCGGCGCCGGTGCCGGTCTTCGGGCGGCGCAGGCCCTCGAGCGGCGACCGCGCGCGCGGGGTGCGCGTGCCGGGCAGCTCCAGGAAGGTCAGCACGGACAGGGACGCGGCGAACAGCCCGGCCGCCACGTACGAGGCGAGGGCCGCCTGGTGCTGGCCGAACCAGTCGATGCCGGCGCCCAGCAGGTTGTTGAACAGGGCCGCGACGACCAGCGCGGCGGCGGCGAGCGGGATCGCGACGAAGCCGGTGCGCAGCGACAGGCGGCGCAGCGCGTCCAGGTGGTCGGGCAGCGGCCGGACCGTCGCGCCCTCCGGCGGCGGGGCGGGCAGCAGCGCGGGGGCCGCGCTCTCCCGGCACACCGTCCAGAACCGCTCGGCGACGCCGGTCACGAAGGCCGTGACGAGGAGGACGGCCAGCGCGTCGTCCGGCGTCCAGTCGATCCACAGGGGCGCGACGATCAGCAGCGCGGCGCGCAGTCCGTCGGCGCCGACCATGGTCCAGCGGCGGTCGAGCGGGCCGTCCTGCGAGGTGAGCGCGGTGAGCGGGCCGAGCAGCACGGCGCCGAAGAGGAGCGTCGCGAGGATGCGCACGCCGAAAACGGTCGCCACTGCGAACGCCACGCCCCGGTAGCCGCCGCCGAACGAGCCCTCGGCGACGGCCGCCTGGAGGGCGAGGAGGACCAGCACGAGAAGGGCGAGGGTGTCGCCGACACCGCCCACGAGCTGTGCGCTCCACAACCGCTTCAGCTGCGGCCGGCGCAGCAGGGCGCGGACGGCGCGCTCGCGGGAGTCCGCGACCAGGGCGTCGTCGGGGGCCGGCTGAGGGGCCGTTGGGTGCTCGGCTCGCGTCATGCGTTCAGCCTATCGGGAGCCACCGACACCCTGGGGCGCCCGGTCTGGCATGCGCACGCCCCGACACCGAAGTGTTGCCGGGGCGTTCGCTTTCCGAACCCCGGGCGAAGACCCGGACCGGGCCGTCGTTCGGATCACGCCGGACGCGGGTGATCCGCGACAGGCCGAGGCGGTCCGGTCCCGAACAGGTCCTGAACGGGCTCAGTCCTCCGCCGGCTTCGAGGCGGCCGCCGTCTTGGCCGCCGTCTTCTTCGCCGGTGGTCTTCTTCGCCGTCGTCTTCTTCGCGGTCGTGGTCTTCTTCGCCGCGGTCTTCTTGGCCGCCGTCGTCTTCTTCGCCGGGGCCGTCTTCTTCGCGGCGGCCTTCTTCGCCGTCTTCTTGGCCGGCCCCTTCGCGCGCTTCTCGGCGAGCAGCTCGAAGCCGCGCTCCGGGGTGATCTCCTCGACGCTGTCGCCGGAGCGCAGGGTCGCGTTGGTCTCGCCGTCGGTGACGTACGGGCCGAAGCGGCCGTCCTTGACGACGACCGGCTTGCCGCTGACCGGGTCCTCGCCCAGCTCCTTCAGCGGCGGCTTGGCCGCGGCCCGGCCACGCTGCTTGGGCTGGGCGTAGATCGCCAGCGCCTCCTCCAGCGTGATCGTGAAGAGCTGCTCCTCGGCCTGGAGCGAGCGCGAGTCCGTGCCCTTCTTCAGGTACGGGCCGTAGCGGCCGTTCTGCGCGGTGATCTCCTGGCCCTCGGCGTCGGCGCCGACGACACGCGGCAGCGACATCAGCTTCAGGGCGTCGTCGAGCGTCACCGTGTCCAGGGACATCGACTTGAACAGGGAGGCCGTGCGCGGCTTGACCGCGTTCTTGCCCGTCTTCGGGGTGCCCTCGGGGAGCACCTCGGTGACGTACGGGCCGTAGCGGCCGTCCTTGGCGACGATCGTGTGGCCGGTGGCCGGGTCGGGGCCCAGCTCGAAGTCGCCGCTCGGCTTGGCGAGCAGTTCCTCCGCGAGGTCGACGGACAGCTCGTCCGGCGCCAGGTCGTCGGGGATGTCGGCGCGCTGGTGCTGCTCGGAGTCCTTCTCGCCGCGCTCGATGTACGGGCCGTAGCGGCCGACCCGCAGCACGATGTCGTTGCCCACCGGGAACGACGACACCTCGCGCGCGTCGATCGCGCCCAGGTCGGTCACCAGCTCCTTGAGGCCGCCGAGGTGGTCCCCGTCGCCGTTGCCGGCGTCGGCGGCACCGCCTTCGCCCGAGCCCTCGCCGAAGTAGAACCGCTTCAGCCACGGCACGGACTGCGCCTCACCGCGGGCGATGCGGTCGAGGTCGTCCTCCATCTTGGCGGTGAAGTCGTAGTCGACGAGCCGCCCGAAGTGCTTCTCCAGGAGGTTGACCACGGCGAAGGACAGGAAGGACGGGACGAGGGCCGTGCCCTTCTTGAACACGTAGCCGCGGTCGAGGATCGTGCCGATGATCGACGCGTACGTCGACGGGCGGCCGATCTCGCGCTCTTCCAGCTCCTTGACCAGGGAGGCCTCGGTGTAGCGGGCCGGGGGCTTGGTGGCGTGCCCGTCGACCGTGATCTCCTCGGCGCTCAGCGGCGTCGCCCTCGGAGACCTGGGGCAGCCGGCGCTCGCGGTCGTCGAGCTCGGCGTTCGGGTCGTCGGCGCCCTCGACGTAGGCCTTCAGGAAGCCGTGGAAGGTGATCGTCTTGCCGGACGCGCTGAACTCGACGTCCCGGCCGTCGGCCGCCGTGCCGCCGATCTTCACCGTGACGCTGTTGCCGGTCGCGTCCTTCATCTGGGAGGCGACGGTCCGCTTCCAGATCAGCTCGTAGAGCCTGAACTGGTCGCCGGTCAGTCCGGTCTCGGCAGGCGTGCGGAAGCGATCGCCCGAGGGGCGGATCGCCTCGTGCGCCTCCTGCGCGTTCTTGACCTTCCCGGCGTACGTCCGCGGCTGCGGCGGCAGGTAGTCGGCGCCGTACAGCTGCGTGACCTGGGCGCGGGCGGCGGCGACCGCCGTGTCGCTCAGGGTCGTGGAGTCCGTACGCATGTACGTGATGTAGCCGTTCTCGTACAGCTTCTGCGCGACCTGCATGGTCGCCTTCGCGCCGAAGCCGAGCTTGCGGCTGGCCTCCTGCTGCAGCGTCGTCGTACGGAACGGGGCGTACGGCGAGCGGCGGTACGGCTTGGACTCGACGGAGCGGACGGAGAACCGCGTGTTCTCCAGGGCGGCGGCCAGGGCGCGGGCGTTCGCCTCGTCGAGGTGGAGGGTGTTCGCGCTCTTCAGCTGTCCCAGGGAGTCGAAGTCGCGGCCCTGCGCGACACGCCTGCCGTCGACGGTCTGCAGGCGGGCGACCAGCGACGACGGGTCCGACGAGTCTCCGGCGCGGCCGGTCGCGAAGGTGCCCGTCAGGTCCCAGTACTCAGCGGAACGGAAGGCGATGCGCTCGCGTTCCCGCTCCACGACGAGTCGGGTGGCGACGGACTGGACACGGCCCGCCGACAGCCGCGGCATGACCTTCTTCCACAGGACCGGCGAGACCTCGTAGCCGTAGAGGCGGTCGAGGATGCGGCGGGTCTCCTGGGCGTCGACGAGCTTCTGGTTGAGCTGGCGCGGGTTGGCCACGGCGGCCTGGATCGCGTCCTTGGTGATCTCGTGGAAGACCATCCGCTTGACCGGGATCTTCGGCTTGAGCACCTCCTGGAGGTGCCAGGCGATGGCCTCGCCCTCGCGGTCCTCATCGGTGGCGAGGAAGAGCTCGTCGGACTCCTTCAGCAGGTCCTTGAGCTTCTTGACCTGGGCCTTCTTGTCGGCGTTGACCACATAGATCGGCTGGAAGTCGTGTTCGACGTCCACACCGAGGCGGCGGACCTCGCCGGTGTACTTCTCGGGCACCTCGGCGGCGCCGTTGGGAAGGTCGCGGATGTGCCCGACGCTCGCCTCGACGATGTAGCCGGGGCCGAGGTAGCCCTTGATCGTCTTCGCCTTGGCAGGCGACTCGACGATGACGAGTCGGCGGCCGCCCTTTGCGGTCTCGCTGGTCGGGGACAACTTCGCTCTTCTCTCCGGTCGACGCTGGGGCCTCCCCAGGTCGCATGCCCGGGGTCTGGGTACGTGGTGACGCTGCGGAGTGTGACGGTACATCCCGCCCCCGTGTCAAACGGGAAAAGCCCGCAACGGCCACTCGAACGGTAACCCGACTACCGCCATTCCTGCCGCCCGGAGTGCCCGGAGCGGGCCCGAGCCCTATGCCGGAGGCGACCTCCCGATTACCGGCGACGCGCACGCCGCCGGACCGGCGCCTCAGAGGCGGGTGAAGCACCACGCGCCGAGCGCCAGGGCGAGCACCGCGGCGACGCCCGCGAGGGTCGCCGATGCGACGGGGCTCACACCGTGCGGCGACGGGCCGGTGCCGGCGCACGCAGGTCACGGTCCACGCCAGCAGTCCGCCTCCGAACAGGGCGAACACCGCTCCCGCGAAGATCGCCGGCCCGCTCTCCATGGCCCGCCGTGCCCCTTTTCTCCCGTCCGCGACTCCCAGCCCCGGGAGGCTGACACGCGAGGGCGGCGGGCAGGCGAACCGGAGGTGAACGCCGGGGCGACGCGGCTGTGGACCGGGGACGACCGGCCCCTCATGACCCGTTTCGGACGAGGTGTTCAAATCGACTCGAAATTATCGGCGGGGCTCCTCGGCGGGCTCCCTCGAGCGTGCCCCCGTCGGCGGGCTCCCTCAGCGGACCGGCTCCAGGAACCCCTGCTCCACCAGCAGCCGGATCTGCGCCGGGCGTGCGGTCGCGCAGCAGCACCGGGTCCTCGCCGAGCAGCTGGGCGATGGCGTCGAGGATGCGGCCCGCGCTCATCGTGCCGTCGCAGACGCCCGCGAAGCCCGCGCCGACCGTGTCCACCTGGGTCGCCCGGCGCATGCCGCGGTTCTGGCGCAGCACGACATGCTCGGGGTCCTCGGCGCCGGGCAGCCCGACCTGTTCCTGCACGACCTCGGCGGCGAGCCGGAAGTGCCCTTCGAGCAGGGCGGCGTCGTCGTGGGCGCGCAGGTGGTCGAGCCGGTCGAAGTGGGCCCGGATCGCGTCCCCGAGCGGCTGCTCGACCGGATGCGGCCACTCCTCCACCGTGATGGAGGGCACGGCGGCGCCCGTCTTGCGCAGGGTGATCCAGCCGAAGCCGACCGCCTTCACCTTGCGCGCCTCGAACTCGTCGAGCCATGCGTCGTACCGCGCCTGGTACTCGCGCCACGTCGCCCCGGTGGTCGCCGGCGTCCCGAGCCACAGCTCGGCGTACTGCGTGACGTCCTGCACCTCGCGCTGCACGATCCACGCGTCGCAGCCCGCGCGGCACCCAGGACCGCAGCCGGTCCTGCCAGTCCTCCCCTTCCACGTGCTGCCAGTTGGCGAGGAAGTGCGCGAACCCGCCCTCGTTCAGCCGCTCCCCCGCCTCCTGAACGAGCGTGCGGCACAGATCGTCCCCGCCCATCCCGCCGTCGCGGTAGGTGAGCCGGGCGCCCGGCGAGATCACGAAGGGCGGGTTCGACACGATCAGGTCGTACGTCTCGTCGTCCCGGACCGGCTCGAACAGCGAGCCCTCGCGCAGATCGGCGGCCGGGGCGCCGGACAGCGCCAGCGTGAGCGCGGTGATGTGCAGCGCGCGCGGGTTGAGGTCGGTGGCCGTCACGCGCGTGGCGTGCTGCGCGGCGTGCAGCGCCTGGATGCCGGAGCCGGTGCCGAGGTCGAGGGCGGCGGCGACGGGCGTACGGACGGTGATGCCGGCGAGGGTCGTGGAGGCGCCGCCGACGCCGAGGACGACGCCCTCGTCGCGCGCTGCCGATGCCGCCGGCGCCGCCGACCGCGCAGCCCAGGTCGGACACGATGAACCAGTCCTCGCCGCCGGGCCCGCCGTACGGCCGCACGTCCACGGTGGCGGCGACCTCGTCGCGCCGCCGGCGCGCGTCAGCCAGCCGCTCTCCAGGCAGGCGTCGACGGGCAGGACGTCCGCCACGCGCGCGTGCGGCACGGGCTGCTGGAGCAGGAACAGCCGGACGAGCGTCTCCAGCGGCGTGTCCCCGCGGGTCGCCCGGAGCGCGGGCACGGTCTCGCTCCGGGCCAGCGCCGCGTACGCGGGGGCGCCGAGCAGTTCGAGCAGGCCGTCGGCGGTGAAGGAGGCCCCGAGCAGGGCGTCCCGCAGCCGGGCGGCGACATCGGGACGGTCGGTGGCGGGCAGCGGGGGCAGGGGTGACTGGCTGGCGTTACTCACGCCCCCATTGTGGCCGCCGGCGCCGGTGGCGCACGTGCCCGTGCCGGGTTTCGCGTGCGCCGTCTGCCGCTCGGCTCAGCCGTCACTCCCGGCTCAGCGGTCACCGCCCGCTCGCCAACAGTCAGCTCCGGCTCTAGGTCGCCGACGCCGGCCCCGTGGCAGCCTTGCAGCTCGCCTGCCGGGCCATCGCCTGGCCGACCTCGCCCTCCTCCAGGTTCTTCAGCGCGTCGTTGCCGCTCTTGCTCAGCTTGTCCAGCTCGGTGGCGATGTCCTTGAGGCCGTCGGCGAACTTCGCCCTGGTCCTTGGTGTCGAGCCCGTCGACCTGCTTCTTCAGGGAGGCGTACGACGTGGAGATCGCGTTGAGCTCCTTGACCGCGTCCTGCTGCTTCTTCTCGCCGTCCTCGACGTCCGGGCGCCCCGGCCTTGTTCACGGCGGTGCCGATCGCCTTGTAGGCGTCGGACATGTCCTGGAAGGCCTGTGCGTCGGTCTTCTGGACGTCCTCCGGCGTGCTGTTGTCCGAGGTCTCCTTCTGGATCGCGGCGTTGGCCGCCTCGATCTTCTTGGCCTGCGGCTGCACGGCGTCGCAGACGTCCTTGGCCCAGGAGTCCAGCTTCTCGTTGCCGTCGTCGCCGCCGCATCCCGTCAGCGCCAGTACCAGTACCGCACCGCCGGACAGTGCGGCCGCGAGCTTCTTGTTCACCGGTTTGGTCCCTTCCATGGCTCTCGGCCCCGGAACATACACGCCGGACGCACGGCAACCGCCACGCCGAAGCGTCTATTAAGACCATTTTGTAACCTTTTGCACCAAGCGAGAGAAGGCTCACGACGTGAGCGTGTACACGCACAGGGCGGGCGGGCGACGCGTCAACGCGCGCCGCCCGCCCGCACCTTGAGCTGGGGCCTCGAGGGCCCTCCCTACGAAACCACCGCCGGATCGGCCGACTTGGGTTCCGGTTCGGCGTTGTCTTCGTCACCCACGGCGATCCCGCGCCGCTTGGACACGTAGACCGCCCCGGCGATCACGAGCGAACGCGAGCACCGCGATCAGGATCCGTACGCCGATGCTCTTGTCCGGGCCGTAGGAGAACTTGATCACCGCGGGCGCGATGAGCAGCGACACCAGGTTCATGACCTTCAGCAGCGGGTTGATCGCGGGACCGGCGGTGTCCTTGAACGGGTCGCCGACCGTGTCGCCGATCACGGTCGCCGCGTGGGCCTCGCTGCCCTTGCCGCCGTGGTGGCCGTCCTCGACGAGCTTCTTGGCGTTGTCCCAGGCGCCGCCGGAGTTGGCCAGGAACACCGCCATCAGCGTGCCCGCGCCGATCGCGCCCGCCAGGAACGCGCCGAGCGGCACCGACGCCGAGCGTGAACCCGATGAAGATGGGCGCCATCACGGCGAGCAGACCGGGCGTGGCGAGCTCGCGCAGGGCGTCCCTGGTGCAGATGTCGACGACCTTGCCGTACTCCGGTTTCTCCGCTGTAGTCCATGATCCCGGGCTGCTCGCGGAACTGCCGCCGCACCTCGTAGACCACGGAACCCGCCGACCGCGACACGGCGTTGATCGCCAGCCCCGAGAAGAGGAAGACGACCGCCGCGCCCGCGATGAGGCCGACGAGGTTGTTGGGCTGCGAGATGTCCATCATCAGGCTCATCGGCGCGCCTTCGCCGCTGAGCTTCTCGCCCACGTCCCGCGCGCCGGTGATGATCGCGTCGCGGTACGACCCGAACAGCGCCGCCGCCGCGAGCACGGCCGTGGCGATCGCGATGCCCTTGGTGATCGCCTTGGTGGTGTTGCCGACCGCGTCCAGGTTGGTGAGCACCTGCGCGCCCGCGCCCTCGACGTCGCCGGACATCTCCGCGATGCCCTGCGCGTTGTCGGAGACCGGCCCGAAGGTGTCCATGGCGACGATCACGCCGACCGTGGTGAGCAGGCCGGTGCCGGCCAGCGCCACCGCGAACAGCGCCAGCATGATCGACGTACCGCCGAGCAGGAACGCCCCGTACACGCCGAGGCCGATCAACAGGGCGGTGTAGACGGCGGATTCGAGACCGACGGAGATACCGGCGAGGACGACGGTGGCGGGACCGGTGAGCGAGGTCTTGCCGATGTCCCTGACGGGCCGGCGGGTGGTCTCGGTGAAGTAGCCGGTCAGCTGCTGGATGAGGGCGGCGAGCACGATGCCGATGGCCACCGCGACGAGCGCGAGGATCCGCGGATCACCGTCCTTGCCCTGGATCGCCGCGTCGGTGACGCCGTCGAGCTCGGAGTACTTCCCCGGCAGGTAGACGAAGACGGCCACCGCCACCAGCACGAGCGAGATCACCGCGGAGATGAAGAACCCGCGGTTGATGGCGCTCATGCCGCTGCGGTCGGCGCGGCGCGGCGCCACCGCGAAGATGCCGATCATCGCGGTGATCACACCGATCGCCGGCACGAGCAGCGGGAAGCCGAGCCCGGCGTCGCCGAAGGCCGCCGAGCCCGAGGATCAGCGCGGCGACCAGGGTCACGGCGTACGACTCGAAGAGGTCGGCCGCCATGCCCGCGCAGTCGCCGACGTTGTCGCCCACGTTGTCGGCGATGGTCGCGGCATTGCGCGGGTCGTCCTCCGGAATGCCCTGTTCGACCTTGCCGACCAGGTCGGCGCCGACGTCGGCGGCCTTGGTGAAGATGCCGCCGCCGACACGCATGAACATCGCGATCAGCGCGGCCCCGAGGCCGAAGCCCTCGAGCACCTTCGGCGCGTCGGCCGCGTACACCAGCACCACGCAGGAGGCGCCCAGCAGGCCGAGGCCCACCGTGAACATGCCGACCACGCCGCCCGTGCGGAAAGCGATCTTCATCGCTTTGTGCGAGACGGCGGTGAGATCCTTTTCCGGCTCGCCTTGCGCCGGGGTGGCTTCACGCGCCGCCGCGGCGACACGCACATTGCTGCGTACGGCGAGCCACATGCCGATATAGCCGGTGGCCGCCGAGAACGCCGCGCCGATCAGGAAGAACACCGAACGTCCGGCACGCTGATTCCAGTCGTCCGCGGGCAGCAGCATGAGCAGGAAGAACACGACCACGGCGAATACGCCGAGCGTGCGCAGCTGCCGGGCCAGATAGGCGTTCGCGCCTTCCTGGACCGCCGCCGCGATCTTCTTCATGCTGTCGGTGCCCTCGCCGGCCGCGAGTACCTGGCGCACCAGGACGCCCGCGACCACGCAGGGCCGCCAGCGCGACGACGGCGATGACCACGATGAGGACGCGGTTGCCGTCGGTCAGTACGGCGGCTGCGAGGGTCTGTGGGGTGGCCCGACTGTCGTGAGAGGTAGAAAGCCCCGCCATTCGTCCTCCTTGACGCTTGGGCTGAGCTCAAGATGTGGACGGGATTGTAGGTACCGGAACCTGATCAAAACAGAGCGCGATAAACGGAATTGGCCTTCCAAAGTAATGCCTTGAAAGCATTCATGAGGCTGTCTGCGAGGGCACGCCGAATGATCGTGAATCGAATTCACGCGATGAACGGCACAGGAACTACTGTAAAGGCGAGCACTGTACAGCCGCACATGACGAAGGGCCCCACGGGTGGGGCCCTTCGGTCAAGAACGGTGTGCGCGGTGGCCGGTGTCAGACCAGAATCGTCGGCGGCGGCGTGGTCGGCCAGGTCATCCGGATCAATCCGCCGTGCTCTCCCGCGCTGACCTCGACGTCGTCGACGAGTCCGCTGATGACCGCGAGGCCCATCTCGTCCTCCTCGGCCTCCCCGTCGGCGTCGCCGGGTCCGGCGCCGGGCGCGCGCTCGCCGGGGACCGCGTGCGGGGCCTCGTCGCCGACCTCGATGGAGAACTGCTTCTCCTCCTCGATCAGCGGCACCTTCACCGGCGCCGAGATGCCGCCGGCTCTGGTGCAGTCCGACGGCCCGGGTGCACGCCTCGCCGACGGCGAGCCTGACCTCGTCGAGGACGGCCTCGTCCACTCCGGCCCTGCGCGCCACCGCTGCCGCCACCAGGCGGGCGGTCCTGACATGCTCGGGCAGCGCGCTGAAGCGGAGTTCAACGGTGGCCATGCATCCCCCTCGCAACTACGGGCGTGCTGTCGAGAGGCTCCGGGCCGCCGAAAGCCCGGGCCCCCTCGGTCTCTACTTCTGCCGAACTTCTGCCGTACCTCGGCCGGCCCGGGCGCGAGGCCCGGGTCCGGTGTCAGTCGGTGGCCGCCACCGCTTCCTCGACCGAGGTGTGGATCGGGAACACCTTGGTGAGGCCGGTGATACGGAAGATCTTCAGAATGCGCTCCTGGTTGCAGACCAGGCGCAGGGAGCCCTCATGGGCACGCACGCGCTTCAGGCCGCCGACCAGCACGCCGAGCCCGGTGGAGTCGAGGAAGTCCACGCCCTCCATGTCGACGACAAGGTGGAAACTGCCGTCGTTCACCAGCTCGACCAACTGCTCGCGCAGCTTGGGCGCGGTATATACGTCGATTTCGCCACCGACCCTGACGATCGTACGATCGCCCATGGTCTCGGTCGACAGGGACAGGTCCACGGATCCTCCAGCACCTTGCTATCGAGCGGTCGCCCTCGGGGCATCTCGGCTTCAGCCCCTGGACGCTTCGCCAGCCGCGATGGCATTCAATCACTTACCGGCAGGCGTGCACGACGCCTTGGCTCCATTGTCCGTCACGCCAGTGACACACTCGGTGCCGATGGCCAAGAATCACCGATCCGATCGAACCCCGACGGACCCCGCCTCCCGACCCGCGCCGGGCGCGGTCCTGGACCGGCTCGCCTCCGGTCCGAGCAGGGCTTCGCGCATTACTCATACGGAGCACTTGCCCCCGCGCGAGGGTCGGCATGCCGTCTGGCCGGACCGGATCCGCGCGGAGGTCGTCGCAGCCGTGCAGGCCGCGGGTATCGAACATCCCTGGGCCCACCAGGCACGTGCGGCCGAGCACGCCCTGGACGGCGACTCGGTCGTCGTCGCCACGGGCACGGCGTCCGGCAAGTCCCTGGCCTACCTCGTGCCGGTCCTGTCCGACCCTTCTGGAAGGCTCCGAGGCCCCGAACGGCCGCGGCGCGACCACCCTCTACCTGGCCCCCACCAAGGCCCTTGCGGCGGATCAGTGCCGTTCGGTGAAGGAACTTTCACATCCGTCTGGGCAATTCGGTGCGCGCGGCCGTCTACGACGGCGATACTCCGTTCGAGGAACGCGAGTGGATCCGCCAGTACGGCAACTACGTCCTGACCAACCCGGACATGCTGCACCGCGGCATACTGCCGTCCCATCCCCGCTGGTCCTCCTTCCTGAAGTCGCTGAAGTACGTCGTCATCGACGAGTGCCACACCTACCGCGGCGTCTTCGGCTCGCACGTCGCCCAGGTGCTGCGCCGGCTGCGCCGCCTGTGCGCCCGCTACGGCGCCTCGCCCGTGTTCCTGCTGGCCTCCGCGACCGCCGCCGAGCCCGCGGTGGCCGCCCGCCGTCTCACCGGCCTGCCGGTGCTGGAGGTCGCCGACGACGCCTCCCCACGCGGTGAACTGGTGTTCGCCCTCTGGGAGCCGCCGCTGACCGAGCTGCACGGCGAGAAGGGCGCCCCCGTCCGCCGCACGGCCACCGCCGAGGCCGCCGACCTGCTGACCGACCTCACCGTGCAGGGCATGCGCTCGGTCGCCTTCGTCCGCTCCCGGCGCGGCGCCGAGCTGATCTCGGTGATCGCCCAGGAGCGCCTCGCCGAGGTCGACCGCTCGCTGGCCCGGCGTGTCGCGGCGTACCGCGGCGGCTATCTCCCCGAGGAACGCCGCGCACTCGAACAAGCCCTCCACTCGGGTGAACTCCTGGGCCTCGCCGCGACGAACGCCCTCGAACTCGGCATCGACATCTCCGGCCTGGACGCGGTCGTCATCGCCGGCTACCCGGGCACGCGCGCGTCCCTGTGGCAGCAGGCGGGCCGGGCCGGACGCTCCGGACAGGGGGCGCTGGCCGTCCTGGTCGCCCGCGACGACCCGCTGGACACCTTCCTCGTCCACCACCCCGAGGCCCTGTTCGACCAGCCCGTCGAGTCGACGGTCCTCGACCCCGACAACCCCTACGTGCTGGCCCCGCACCTGTGCGCGGCCGCGGCGGAGCTGCCCCTGACGGACGAGGACCTCGACGCTGTTCGGCCCGGCCAGCGAGGGGCTGCTGCCCCAGCTGGAGGCCGCGAAGCTGCTGCGCCGCCGCACCAAGGCCTGGCACTGGACCCGCCGCGAGCGCGCCGCCGACCTGACCGACATCCGCGGTGAGGGCGGACGCCCGGTCCAGGTCGTCGAGACCGGCACGGGCCGGCTGCTCGGCACGGTCGACGCCGGCGCCGCGCACTCGACGGTCCACGAGGGCGCCGTCCACCTCCACCAGGGCCGCACGTACCTGGTGCGGTCGCTCGACCTGGAGGACTCCGTCGCCCTGGTCGAGGAGGCCGCCCCGCCGTACTCCACGGTCGCCCGCGACACGACGTCGATCTCCGTCCTGGAGACGGACATCGAGGTCCCCTGGGGCGACGGCCGCCTGTGCTACGGCTCCGTCGAGGTCACCAACCAGGTGGTCTCCTTCCTGCGCCGACGGCTCATCACCGGCGAGGTGCTGGGCGAGACGAAACTCGACCTCCCTCCTCGTACACTGCGCACCCGCGCGGTGTGGTGGACGGTCACCGAGGACCAGCTGGACGCGGGCCCGGATCAACCCGGAGATCCTCGGCGGCGCCCTGCACGCCGCCGAGCACGCCTCGATCGGCCTGCTGCCCCTCTTCGCGACCTGCGACCGCTGGGACATCGGCGGCGTGTCGATCCCGCTGCACCCCGACACGCTGCTCCCCACGGTCTTCGTCTACGACGGCCACCCCGGCGGCGCGGGCTTCGCGGAGCGCGCCTTCCACACGGCCCGCACCTGGCTGACCGCCACCCGCCAGGCCATCGCCTCCTGCGAGTGCGACGCCGGCTGCCCGTCCTGCATCCAGTCCCCCAAGTGCGGCAACGGCAACGACCCGCTGCACAAGCGGGGGGCGGTGCGGCTGCTCACGGTGCTGCTGCGGGGCGCGGAGGCGGCGGCAGCGGCCGTGGAGGAGAACGGCCGCGGAACGGAGGCAGGTGGAACGGACGGAACGGCCGAACCGGAGCAGGCTCAGTAGGCAGGGGTTCGGCGGGACGAGGTTCGGCAGGCCGGGTCGGCGGGCTGCCCCGGTGGGCAGGCCCGGGCCCGCCCGCGCCCTGACCTCCGCCGCGAACGGCCCCCGGCCCGACGCCGCCGTCACGTCCGAGATCTCCCCGGCGAGCGCGCACCGCACGAGCCGCGCGCCCTGCGCCCGCGCCACCCGGTCCGGCCCGGGCACAGGCCGCCGTACCGCCCTCGGCCCAGTGGTCCGCCGCCGCGAGCGCCGCGAGATCCGCACCCCCGGCCGCACGGTGCCGGATCACGACGGCCTGTCCCAGGGCGAGCACGATGCCGAACACCACGCACAGGACGGCGATCGGCCCCGACGCTCCAGACGGTGGCGGAACCTCGGTCGCGAGACACCACGCGTCATGCCCCGGCCTCTCATGTGCCCACCGCTCCTCCGCCGACGCCACGGCCTCCTCCCGTACCTCGAGGGGAGGCCGCGCAGCACCGGCGGCTCGGCCACGACGATCACCCGGACTGTTCCGCCTCCCGGCTGACGGTGACCGTCGCGCCGCGCGGTGCCGCCTCGCGGGTCAGCTCGCACGACCGCGTCGGGCGGGTCCTGGCGGGCCGCCGCACGAGCGCCCGTCCGTGCCGCGTCCACGCACTGGATCTGCGCGGCCACGGCCAGCAGCCCCCACACCAGCGCCATCGCGAACATCACCAGCACGGGCAGCACCACGGCCGACTCCGCCGTGACGAACCCCCGGTCCGAGCGGCGTCCGACCCCCGCCCGCCTCCGCTCACATCCGCGCATCGAGGGCCTCGCTTCACGATGTTCTGCAACTCCGCGCTGACCGCGCCGCTCGTCACGACCTTGTAGAGCACCACCGCGAACGCCACCGCCGCGACGATTCCCATCGCGTACTCGGACGTGACCATCCCCGCGTCCCTCTGCGCCGCACGCATCCTGCGCACACCAGGGCACGCAGCCGTGCCCGTACCGCCTGATACATCTCAACCCCCGTAGGAAAAATCCGAACTTCTTTCAGCTGTCTCCGATCTTCGTCTCCGCTCTGGCCGTCATCCGCGTCACCCACCACCCCCTCCGAGCACCCCGCCCGCGAGCCCGATCACCACGGGCAGCACGCCGACCGCGATGAACGCGGGCAGGAAGCACAGCCCCACCGGTGCGGTGACCATGACGCCCGCCCGGCGGGCCCTGGCCGTCGCGGCGCGGCCCCAGTCGGCGCGGGCCTCGGCGGCGAGCCGTGCGACCGGTGCCGGCCGCGGGCAGTCCGGACACATCGGCCCGTTCGAGCAGCCGGGCCAAGCCTCCGGCGCCCGGGAGACGAGCCAACCCGCGCCAGGCCGCGCCCGGTTCGCCGCCCAGCCGCACCTCCGCCGCGCCACGGGCCAGGGCGTCGCCCACAGGACCGCCCAAGGCCTCGCCCACCGCCTGCGCCGCGATCACCGGGCCGGCGCCCGCCGCGATGCAGGCCGCCAGCAGATCGGCCGCGAGGGGCAGTTGCCGCGCCGCCTCGGCGAGGTCGGGTGCCCGCGCGTCCGTACCGGCCGCCTCCTGCCGCAGCCGCCACTGCCACATCCCCACCGCACCGGCCAGTCCCACCGCGGCACCGGCGAGGCCACCCACAAGGGCCCATCCGGCACACGCCACGCCCACGGGAGGCAGCCACTTCCGCGCGGCCCCGCCTGAGGCGAGGCGCGGGACGCGGGCAGTCGCTTCCCGGCGCCGACAGCTCGGCCAGCCGACGCCGCATCCTCCGCTCGCTGCCGCGCCTCCACCAGCCACCGCGCCAACCACCCGAGGGCCAGCACGATCCCCACCGCCACCCCCAGCCTGTGGACAACTTCCCCGCTCATGCCGCCGCCTCCGCGCCCCGCACGATCCTCAGCACCCACCACAGCCCCAGGCCCTCCAGCACCCCGCCGGCCACCAGACAGCCCAGACCCGCCGCCGGTGTGCAGCAGGACATGAAGGGGGTCGGCGCCGAGGGCGGTGCCGATGAGAAGCCCCAGGGCCGGCAGCCCGGCGAGCATCACCGCCGTGGCCCGGGCGCCCGCCAACTGGGCGCGCAGGTCGGAGCGTTGGTCGCGCTCGGCGCGCAGGGCGGCGGCGAGCCGGTCGAGTCCGGCCGCGAGCCCCGCGCCCTGGTCCACGGCCACCCGCCAGCACGCCGCGAGTCCCCGCAGGCCCTCGCCACCCGGTTGCCGAGCCGCCGCCGCGAGCGCCCCCGGCACGTCGCCGCCGAACCGCGCCGCCGCCAGCACCGTCGCCTGCGCGTCCCCAAGTCCCCCGCAGTCCCGCGCGGCCCTCAACAGCGCCTCACCGGGCTGGCGTCCGGCCCGCACCTCCCCGGCGAGCGCCCCGCACAGCGCGATCACCGCGTCCGCCCGGCGGTCCCGGGCCCGCCGCGCCTCGACCGGCCAGCCGACCCGCCGCAGCAACGGCACCCCGGCCGCCCCCAGGACGACCGGCAGCACCGACGCCCCGAGCACCGCCAGCACCAGCCCGGCCACCGGTGACCACCACTCGGCCCGCAGCCGCCCGCGGACGCGCCGCAGCCCACCGGTCATCTGCCGCCACCCGGGCGGCCCGACTCCCGACGGCTCCGCCGCCCGCGAGCAGCAACTCGCCCGCCGCGCAGCCGAGTCCCCCTCGCCCAGCAGCCAGACCGCCGCCCCCATGCACGCCACGGCCACCCCCACCGACATCTCAGCCGTCCCCGCCATCACTCGGCCCTCTCCGGTCCCCGTCATCGCTCGACGCCCTCAGTCCCCGTCATCACTCGTCCGCCGCTTTCACCGGCACACGGTCGGCCTCACCCGGCGCACCTCCGCTTTCCTCACTGCGAAGCAGCCCCCGCAGCCGCTCCCACCCCCGCTCGCGTACGAAGGCCTCCGCGCCCCACCGCAGCGCCGGCACCGTCCGCACCAGCCCCGACGGATCCCGCTCCAGCACGTGCACCTCGGCGATCCGCCGCCGCCCGGTCCGGTCGCGTACGAGGTGCAGCACCACCGAGAGGGCGGCCGCCACCTGGCTGTGCAGCGCGGCCCGGTCGAGCCCGGCGGCCGTGCCGAGTGCCTCCAGCCGGGCCGGTACGTCGGCGGCCGCATTGGCGTGCACGGTCCCGCAGCCGCCCTCGTGGCCGGTGTTCAACGCGGCCAGCAGATGCACCACTTCGGGTCCGCGCACCTCGCCCACGACCAGCCGGTCCGGGCCGCATCCGCAGCGCCTGGCGCACCAGGTCCTCGAGGGTGACGAGACCCGCGCCCTCCTGGTTGGCGGGTCTGGTCTCCAGCCGCACGACGTGCGGATGATCCGGCCGCAGTTCCGCCGAGTCCTCGGCGAGGACGATCCGCTCGTCCGGTCCGACCAGCCCCAGCAGGGCGCTCAGCAGCGTCGTCTTGCCGCTGCCGGTGCCGCCGCTGACGAGAAAGGACAGCCGGGCGTCGAGCAGCGCGCGCAGCACACGGTCCCCGCCCGGCGGCACGGTGCCCGCCGCGACCAGCTCGCCGAGCGTGAAGGCACGCGGCCGGACGACCCGCAGCGAAAGGCAGGCGCAGCCCACGGCCACCGGTGGCAGCACCGCGTGCAGCCGGGTCCCGTCGGGCAGCCGGGCGTCGGCCCAGGGGCGGGCGTCGTCCAGGCGGCGCCCGGCCACCGAGGCGAGGCGCTGGGCGAGCCGTCGTACGGCCGCCGCGTCCGCGAAACGCACCGACGTCAGCTCCAGTCCGCCGCCGCGGTCCACCCAGACCCGGTCCGGGGCCGACACCAGCACGTCCGTCACCGACGGGTCGGCGAGCAGCGGCTCCAGCGGCCCGCTTCCGACCAGTTCGGACCGCAACTGTGCGGCGGCCCCCAGGACTTCGGCGTCTCCGAGCACTCGACCCTGATCCCGCAGGGCCTGGGCGACCCGTGCCGGGGTCGGCTCGGCCCCGCTCTCGGCCAGCCACCGCCGCACTCCGTCGAGCAGCCCGGCGCCCTCAGGTCCGGACACCGCTTCGGTCACCGCGCTCATGTGGCGCCCGCCTCGACGAGCGCCCGCTCCCAGAATCCCTTGCAGAACCGGGCGAGGGGTCCACGCGGGGCGGCACCCGGTGGTGCCGTGCTTTCGTCCGGGCGCAGCAGCCCCGGCTCGACCGGCACCTCGCCGGCCAGGGGCAGTCCGAGCAGCCGGGCCACCTCCCGGTCGTCGAGCCCGGGCGGGTACGGTCCGCGGACCGCCACCCGCAGATCGCGCAGCACCATGCCGACCGCGGACGCCACGCGCCCGGCGGCCGCGACGGCCCGCAGCTCGGCGGGCACCACCAGCACGCCGACGTCCAGTTGGGTGAGCACCTCGGCGACCCCGTCGTCGATGCGGCGCGGCAGGTCGACCACGACCGTGCCGCCCCGGCGCCGAGCCGCCGCGAGAACCGCGCGCACCGCCTGGGGCGGGACGGCGATCCGGTCGCCGCGGTCCCAGCTGAGCACCCGCAGCGAGTGCAGCTCGGGCAGCGATTCCTCCAGGGCGCCCCCGCCGACCCGCCCGCGGGAGGAGGCGAACGCGGGCCAGCGCAGCCCTTCGGCCGTCTCACCGCCGAGGAGTACATCCAGTCCGCCACCCAGCGGATCCGCGTCCACGAGGAGTGTGCGCAGCCCCTCCCGCGCGGAGGTGACGGCCAGCGCGCACGCGAGCGTGGACGCTCCGGCCCCTCCCCGTCCGCCGATGACGCCCACGGTGAGGGCGGGCCGGCCGACGCCCTCGGCCACGTCGGCGATGCGGTCGACGAGCCACTGTTCGCCGTCGGGCAGCATCAGGACGTGCTCGGCGCCGATCTCGACGGCCCGCCGCCACACCCCCGAGTCGTCCTGGTCCCGTCCGACGAGGACGACGCCCCTCCTGTTCACGGCCCCGCGTACACGCCGCGCCGCGTCGTCACCCACGAGGACGAGCGGCGCGGCCTCCCAGCTGCCTCTGCGCTCCGGCACCCCGTGGTGCACCTCGGGTGTGGCACCCGCCGCGGCGCACAGGCGCAGCAGGTCGTCGAGGAGTTCGGTGTCCTCGGTGACGATCAGTGGTCCGCCCTGCCGCCCTCCGGCGGCCGGTGGCGGATCGTGTGTGACGGCTGCGGCCATGGTCTCCATCCCCCTTCGCTGCTCGGCTCGCGCGGCCCCTGCGGCCCCGCGATTCCCGAACGTGGGAGAGCCGGCGAGGCGGCCTCCCTATGAACGGCCGACAGAAACCGGCCGAACGCCCCCCGGCAATCGGAACCAGCCATGAACTCGCCGCGAGCGGGGTGCGCAGGAATCACGGTGCAGCGATCCCCGAAATCGTGTGGATCTTGGTGGATAACTGTGGACGCCTCGACGGTTGTGAATATCGCCGTCACCCATACCGGTGACCCCCGCAGGCCCTCTGTGCGACTTCCTCAGAGCAGTCCGGCGGCTACACACCGTGAGAAGCCATGGACATGACAAATGACTGCCCGATGCCGAGCCAGACCAGCTTTTTGGGCGCGCGAAGAGGGCGAAAACCCATCCGGACATGCGACGACCCCCGCCGGGGGGGAGAGCGGGGGTCGTCCCCACGGCCGACTCGGGGGGGGAGGAGTCGGGCCGGGTTAGCACGGTCGCGAACGATCCGTGACTTCCATGGTGTACCCGAGAGCCCTCTCAGGCAAACCCACGCGCCACACCTTACGCCGAATGGGCTGCCCCTATGCTCAAGGGCGTGGAAAACCACTCGTTGCCCCGCACAGCGGCCTTCTTTGACCTGGACAAGACGGTCATTGCGAAGTCGAGCACGCTCACGTTCAGCAAGTCGTTCTACCAAGGCGGTCTGATCAACCGCAGGGCAGTCCTGCGAACTGCATATGCCCAGTTCGTCTTCCTGGCAGGCGGCGCCGACCACGACCAGATGGAGCGCATGCGCGCGTACCTGTCCGCGCTGTGCCGCGGCTGGAACGTGCAGCAGGTCAAGGAGATCGTCGCCGAGACGCTGCACGATCTGATCGACCCGATCATCTACGACGAGGCCGCCTCCCTCATCGAGGAGCACCACACCGCCGGCCGCGACGTCGTGATCGTGTCCACGTCGGGCGCGGAGGTGGTCGAGCCGATCGGCGAACTGCTCGGCGCGGACCGCGTGGTGGCGACCCGCATGGTCGTGGGCGACGACGGCTGCTTCACCGGCGAGGTGGAGTACTACGCGTACGGCCCGACCAAGGCCGACGCCATCAGGGAGCTGGCCGCGTCCGAGGGGTACGACCTCAGCCGCTGCTACGCCTACAGCGACTCGGCGACCGACGTACCGATGCTGGAGTCCGTCGGCAACCCGCACGCCGTGAACCCGGACCGTGCGCTACGCCGCGAGGCCCTCGCGCGCGGGTGGCCGATCCTGGACTTCCACCGCCCGGTCCGGCTCAAGCAGCGCATCCCCGCGTTCTCCGTACCGCCCCGTCCGGCGCTCGTCGCGGTCGCCGCCATAGGTGCCGCGGCGGCCACCGCGGGACTCGTCTGGTACGCGAACCGGCGCCGGGCGACGGTCGCTTGAGCTGAGGCGTTCGAAGTCCTATTTGAACCCAAAAGTAAAGAAGTGCAGCCTGGGCTTCCGCTTACTGCGGGGCAGGAGTACAAAGGACTCAACGGCCCGCGAGACCAAGGACATCCGAGAGGATCACCTTAAATACGCATTTGGCCCCACGGACCGAGCATGAACACCGGGCACCCACGCGACGTCGACCCGTCGAATACGGGCCAGCTGCACCAGGGACGGGCAAAGTTCCCGACCTGATGGGCATATATCGAGGACGCTTGGTAACCCGATGCTCATGCCAGCGGCGGTACGAGTTCTCGTGCCGCCGCATCTCTTTCCCGGGTGAGTGTCACACCAGGTGATGTCACGCCGCTCCGCGCTGCAGCGCCTCGCACACCGCCGTCGACTCACGTGCCCCCAGTTCGACCGCCCTGCCGCAGTGGGCGATCCAGGCGGCCACGCCCTCCGGCGTACCGGAGACGTACCCGTCGAGGGCTTCCAGATAGGCGTCGCGGCCCAGCTCGGCATGGCCGACCTCGGCCGGACAGACCGACTTCGGGTCCAGTCCGCTGCCGACCAGGACAATGCGCTCGGCCGTGCGCGCGACCAGGCCGTTGTGGGACGTGAAAGGGCGCAGCGCGAGAAGTTCGCCGTGCACGACGGCGGCCGTCAGCAGCGCCGGTGCGGAACCGCCCGCGATGATCAGCCCGGCCAGCCCGTCCAGCCTGCCGTGCGCCTCGTCCGCGCTCGGCAGCGGCAGCCCGACGAGCGGCTCGTCGACGGGCTCGCCCTCCTGCCGGGGCCGTCCCACCTGGTCGGCCTTGTCGGCGGCCGCGACCAGGTGCAGCCGGGCCAGCACCCTCAGGGGCGACTGCCGCCAGATCGACAGCAGCTGGCCCGCCTCCGCGGTGAGCCGCAGGGCGGCACCCACGCTGTGCGCCTCTTCGTCACCGCTGAAGTCCGTACGACGGCGCACCTCCTCCAGGGCCCAGTCCGCGCCGGACAGCGCCGCCGAGCCGCGGGCGCCGCGCAGGGCCGCCTCGGAGGTGACCGCGTTGCTGCGCCGCCGCATGATCCGGTGCCCGTAGACCCGGTCCACGGCCTTGCGTACGGACTCCACGGACTCGGCCACACCGGGCAGCGCACCCAGGGCGGCGAGCGGATCGGCGGTCGCGCCTGCTGTACTCATGAGTACGACCCTACGCACCTGCGGAGCCCGCCCCACGACGGAGTGGCCTTCTTCACTGCGCCTGCTTCCGGCGCTTCGGTGAGACCGCCGCACGCGCGCGTGCCCGTCACGGCGGCTTCACGCGCGCGTGCGCCTCACGGCGATCGCCAAAACGGCTACCCCTTCGCGGCCGGAGCCCCGGGCACGCCCCTCGGGGCCGGGGCGGGCCGGCCCGCGAGGAAGGACGCCCAGCCCTGTTTCGGCGCCTCGCCGACCTTCAGGGTGCGCAGCTTCTCCAGCGTCTTCGGGTCCTGGGCGTCCAGCCAGTCCACGAGCTGGCGGAACGAGACACAGCGCACCTCCTCCTTGGTGCACACCGTCTCGATGACCTCCTCGACGGCCCGCATGTAGGTGCCGCCGTTCCAGGACTCGAAGTGATTGCCGATGATCAAGGGTGCGCGGTTGCCGTCGTACGCCCGGTAGAAGCCCTTGAGCAGGCCGTCGCGCATCTGCTCGCCCCAGAAGCCGAACTTGGCGCGGTTGCCCTGGGTGGTGGTGCCCGACTGGTTGACCATGAAGTTGTAGTCCATGGTGAGCTGCTCGTAGGAGTGCCCGGGGAAGGGCACGAGCTGCATGGACACGTCCCACAGGCCGTGCTTCTGCTTGGGCCAGACCTGGTCGTTGACACCGCTGGTGTCGTAGCGGAAGCCCAGTTGGCGGGCCGCCTTCATGAAGTTGCGCTGACCTTCGAGGCAGGGTGTGCGGGCGCCGATGAGCTCCTTGTCGTAGTCGAAGGGCAGCGGGGACGCGTTCTGCATGCCGGTGTTGGTCTTCCAGGTCCTCACGAACTGCTTGGCCTGGGCGATCTCGTCCTTCCAGTCCTCCACCGACCACTCGCCGACCCCGCCGCCGCTGCCGCAGAAGTGGCCGTTGAAGTGCGTGCCGATCTCGTTGCCCTCCAGCCACGCCAGGCGCAGCTGTCTCGCGGTGGCGGCGATGCCACGACGGTCGTTGAAGCCGATGTCGGAGCGGCCCGGGGAGTGCTGCGGCGGCCGGTACAGGTCGCGCTTTTCGTCCGGCAGCATGTACACGCCGCTCAGGAAGTACGTCATCGTCGCGTTGTTCGCCTTGGCGACCTTGCGGAAGTGGGAGAACAGCTTCTGGCTGTCCTCGCCCGCGCCGTCCCAGGAGAAGACGACGAACTGAGGGGGCTTCTGGCCCGGGCGGAGCCGTTCGGGTCTGGGCAGGTGGGGCTGGACGCCGGTGTAGGCGGTGGAGCCGTCTCCGATCAGCCGTACCGCGCTCTTCGGTGCCTGGGCCGGCTTCGCCTTCCGCGGGTCCGGGTTCCCTTGCCGGGGTGTGCCGGTCGAGCAACCGGCGAGCGATGCGGCGCAGACCGCGGCGATCACGGAGCACGCGGCAATCCTGTGGGTGGCGGCCATGTTCCGCCCACCTTCTTCCTTCTCTCGGGTGCCGACAGCGCCGCCAAATTCGCACGGGACCGAGAAGGAATTAGTACGACAAGCCGATCAAATGACCACTTCACTCGTTCAGTGTGATTTATTCGCCCATTTGCCCGTAAAGTCTATGCCCGCCCTTTACTCTGCATTACGATCCGTTTACCGAGCGTTGATTCATCCCGCCGATTTACGCCGTGACATACGGCCGCGACCGAACCCCGCCCCGAGCGGGGAGCCCCAGTTACGCGACCGCGCAGCCCCGGAGGAGACGGGAAACCATGTCAGCCTGCGTCCCCACCCGCGCCACCGACCCGAACCGGACCGAGCGCACCCACCCGCCCCACAGCCCGCCGCCGACCGGCCCCCGCCGCTTTCGGATCGCGGGTGCCGACGTGTCGGCCTCGATCGCGGTCTTCCTGATCGCCCTGCCCCTGTCCCTGGGCATCGCCCTCGCCACCGGCGCACCCCTGCAGGCCGGCCTCGTCGCCGCCGCCGTGGGCGGACTCGTCGCCGGGCGGCTCGGCGGCTCCCCGCTCCAGGTGAGCGGACCGGCCGCCGGACTCACCGTCGTCACAGCCGACCTCATCCAGCGCTACGGGTGGCGGACGACCTGCGCCATCACCGTCCTCGCCGGCCTCGCCCAACTGGGCCTGGGCTGCCTGCGCGTGGCCCGTGGCGCCCTCGCCGTCAGCCCCGCCATCGTGCACGGCATGCTCGCCGGGATCGGCGTCACCATCGCCATCGCCCAACTGCACATCGTGCTCGGCGGCACACCGCAGAGCTCCGTCCCCGACAACCTCCGCTCGCTGCCCGCCCAGTTGGCGCACGTGCACCCGGCGGCCGTCTCGGTGAGCGTGCTGACCCTGGCGCTGCTGCTGCTCTGGCCGAGGCTGCCCGGCCGGGCCGGACGCCTGCTGCGCAAGATCCCGGCCGCGCTCGTCGCCGTAGCCGGGGCCACCGCGGTCGCCGCCCTCGCCGGTCTCCGTCTGCCCAAGGTCGACCTGCCGTCCTGGAGCAACCACGCCCTGGCCGGGCTGCCCGAGGGCCCCGTGCTCGGCCTCGTCGCCGCGGTGCTCACCACCACGCTGGTGTGCAGCGTGCAGTCACTGCTGGGCGCGGTGGCCGTGGACAAGCTGGTGGCCGGCCGCCCGGGCCTGTCGGCCCGCGTCGGGCGCTCCCGCCTCGACCGCGAGCTGCTCGGACAGGGCGCCGCCAACATCGTCTCCGGTTCGCTCGGCGGACTGCCCATCGCCGGTGTGGCCGTGCGCAGTTCGGCGAATGTGCACGCGGGGGCGGTGAGCCGGAACTCCACGATGCTGCACGGCGTTCTCGTAGTGATCGCCGCGCTGCTGATGGTCCCGATCCTGGAGCTCATCCCGCTCGCCTCGCTCGCCGCCCTGGTGATGGCCGTCGGCATCCAGATGGTGTCCCTGCACCACATCCGCACGGTGACGCGCCACCGAGAAGTGTGGGTCTACGCCGTCACGACCCTCGGCGTCGTGTTCCTCGGCGTCCTGGAGGGCGTGGCACTGGGCATCGCCATGGCCGTCGGCGTCGCCCTGCACCGCCTGACCCGCACGCGTATCACGCACGAAGTGACGGAAGGAGTCCATCACGTACACGTCAGAGGACAGTTGACGTTCCTCGCGGTGCCGCGGCTCAGCCGGGTCCTGCATCTCGTACCCCATGGCGCCGACACCGTCGTCGAGCTGGACGGTTCGTTCATGGACCACGCGGCGTACGAGACGTTGCAGGACTGGCAGAAGACGCACACCGCGCAGGGCGGCTCCGTGGAGGTCGCCGGCCGGCAGTCCGGCACCCGCATCTCCGAGCCCCAGGCCTTCACCGACTGCCGTTGCCGGCCCTGGACACCCTGGCGCAACCACCAGTGCGACCGCCCCCGGTCCGCGCCCCACTCCGAGTACGACCCGGACAAGACGGAGCGCTCCGAGCCGGACCCGACGGGCCACCGGCAGGGCCGGCGGGCACGAACTGGCGCGCGGCATCAGCGCGTTCCAGCGCAACACCGCACCCCTGGTGCGCAGTGAGCTGGCCCGGCTGGCGCGAGAGGGGCAGCGGCCTTCGCAGCTCTTCCTGACCTGCGCCGACTCACGGCTGGTCACGTCGATGATCACCTCCAGTGGTCCGGGCGACCTGTTCGTCGTGCGCAACGTGGGCAACCTCGTCCCACTGCCGGGCGAGGAGAGCGGGGACGACTCGGTGGCGGCCGCGATCGAGTACGCCGTGGACGTGCTGCAGGTGCGGTCCATCACGGTGTGCGGGCACTCGGGATGCGGAGCCATGCAGGCCCTGCTCAACTCCGAGCCCGGCGGCGCCCGGACGCCGCTCGAAGAGGTGGCTGCGGCACGGGCTGCCGAGCCTGGAGCGCTTGGCCGACGACAGCCTGCCGTGGGGCAGGCTGGCCGGGCGGGCGCCCGAGGACACGGTCGAGCAGCTCTGCCTGACGAACGTGGTCCAGCAGCTGGAGCACCTGCGCGCCCACGACTCGGTGGCCCGGGCCCTCGAAGAGGGCGCACTGGAGCTGCACGGGATGTACTTCCACGTGGGCGAGGCCGAGGCGTATCTGCTCACCGAGACGGACGACGGCGGCGTCTTCGACCGCGTCGGGAGGCGGATCTGTCGGCGTGAGCCGGGAGCTGCCCGGTGCGGGCCCCGGCGGCTGCGGGGCCCGCGCCGGGTCGGGTGGCGGCGCGCGCACCCTGTCGTCCGCCAGGGCCATGCGCCCTGCCACCCCGTGAGAGGCGTGCACCCCATCGCCTGCGCGGTGCCCGTCGCCCGGCGCATGGGTGACACGGCATTACACAGCGCTGAACTTTCCCTGGTCGGCGTCCGTGGGTACGGATGACCCCCGGCCGCAGACAGCCGACCCTCGACAGGTCTAAACCAATCGGCGGTCGGCCCTTGTCATCGCACCCCCGGGTCTGATGAGCTGTGGCCTGGGACACAACGGACACCCTGGGAAAGGCAGATGCCGTGAGCAACGAAAGCCTGGCCAACCTGCTGAAGGAAGAGCGCAGGTTCGCACCCCCCGCCGACCTGGCCGCCAACGCCAACGTCACCGCGGAGGCGTATGAGCAGGCCAAGGCTGACAGGCTCGGCTTCTGGGCCGAGCAGGCCCGTCGGCTGACCTGGGCCAAGGAGCCCACCGAGATCCTCGACTGGTCGAACCCGCCGTTCGCCAAGTGGTTCAAGGACGGCGAGCTCAACGTCGCCTACAACTGCGTAGACCGGCATGTGGAGGCCGGGCACGGCGACCGGGTCGCCATCCACTTCGAGGGCGAGCCGGGCGACAGCCGCGCCATCACCTACGCCGAGCTCAAGGACGAGGTCTCCAAGGCCGCCAACGCCCTGCTGGAGCTGGGAGTTCAGGCGGGCGACCGGGTCGCCGTCTACATGCCGATGATCCCCGAGACCGCGATCGCGATGCTGGCGTGCGCCCGGATCGGCGCCGCCCACTCGGTCGTCTTCGGCGGCTTCTCCTCGGACGCGCTCGCCACCCGCATCCAGGACGCCGACGCGCGCGTGGTCATCACCTCCGACGGCGGCTACCGGCGCGGCAAGCCGTCCGCGCTCAAGCCGGCCGTGGACGAGGCGGTCGAGAAGGCGGGCATCGTCGAGCACGTCCTGGTCGTGCGCCGCACCGGCCAGGAGGTCGCCTTCACCGAGGGCCGCGACGTGTGGTGGCACGACCTCGTGGGGCGGCAGAGCGCCGAGCACACCCCGCAGGCGTTCAACGCCGAGCACCCGCTGTTCATCCTGTACACCTCGGGCACCACGGGTAAGCCGAAGGGCATCCTGCACACCTCCGGCGGCTACCTCACGCAGACCGCCTACACCCACCACGCCGTCTTCGACCTCAAGCCGGAGACCGACGTCTACTGGTGCACCGCCGACGTCGGCTGGGTCACCGGCCACTCGTACATCGTCTACGGCCCGCTGGCGAACGGCGCGACGCAGGTCATGTACGAGGGCACGCCCGACACCCCGCACCAGGGCCGCTTCTGGGAGATCGTGCAGAAGTACGGCGTGACGATCCTCTACACCGCGCCGACCGCGATCCGTACGTTCATGAAGTGGGGCGACGACATCCCCGCCAAGTTCGACCTGTCCAGCCTGCGGGTGCTGGGCTCGGTGGGCGAGCCGATCAACCCCGAGGCGTGGATCTGGTATCGCAAGAACATCGGCGGCGACCGCACCCCGGTCGTGGACACCTGGTGGCAGACCGAGACCGGCTCGATGATGATCACCCCGCTGCCGGGCGTGACCGCGACGAAGCCCGGTTCCGCGCAGACGCCGCTGCCCGGCATCTCCGCGACGGTCGTCGACGACGAGGCGAACGAGGTGCCCAGCGGCGGTGGCGGCTACCTGGTCCTCACCGAGCCGTGGCCGTCGATGCTGCGCACCATCTGGGGCGACGACCAGCGGTTCATCGACACGTACTGGTCGCGCTTCGAGGGCAAGTACTTCGCCGGTGACGGCGCCAAGAAGGACGACGACGGCGACATCTGGCTGCTCGGCCGGGTCGACGACGTCATGCTCGTCTCCGGGCACAACATCTCCACCACCGAGGTCGAGTCCGCACTCGTCTCCCACCCCTCGGTCGCCGAGGCGGCGGTGGTCGGCGCGGCGGACGAGACGACCGGGCAGGCGATCGTCGCGTTCGTGATCCTGCGCGGTACGGCCGCCGAGACCGAGGACCTGGTCGCCGAGCTGCGCAACCACGTCGGCAACACCCTCGGCCCGATCGCCAAGCCCAAGCGGGTCCTGCCGGTGGCGGAGCTGCCCAAGACCCGCTCCGGCAAGATCATGCGGCGGCTGCTGCGGGACGTCGCCGAGAACCGTCAGCTGGGTGACGTCACCACGCTGACCGACTCCACGGTCATGGACCTCATCCAGACCAAGCTGCCCGCCGCGCCCAGCGAGGACTGATCACAGCACCGGCATAGCGGAGCTCACGAAGGGCACCCGGCGATCGGTACACCGGGTGCCCTTTCGGCACCCGGCTCGCCACCGGCGAAGATCGCCGGATGCGCGCGGCCATACGTTTACCTAAACTAAGAAAAACAACTGCTTCATGGTGCGCCGGGAAGTCTGGTCGGCATGCGTTCAGCCCTGCCCACCGACCGGAGGTCTCGCCCGTGACCGCGCCCCGCCCCACCACCCCCCGCAAGGTCCTCGGACGACTGTCGCTTCCCGAGCGCACCTACGTGGCGGACGCGCTGCGCACCGAGACCGTCGGCGGTGTGCTGCTGCTCGCCGCCGCGGTCACCGCACTGCTCTGGGCGAACGTCCCCGCGCTGCACGACAGCTACGAGAGCGTCGCCCACTTCCACCTGGGCCCCGCCGCGCTCGGGCTCGACCTGTCGGTCGCGCACTGGGCCGCCGACGGGCTGTTGGCGGTCTTCTTCTTCGTCGCCGGGATCGAACTCAAGCGCGAGCTCGTCGCGGGCGATCTACGCGACCCCAAAGCCGCCGCGCTCCCGGTCATCGCCGCCCTGTGCGGCATGGCCGTACCGGCGCTGGTCTACACCGTCACCAACGTCGCCGGCGGCGGCTCCCTGGCCGGGTGGGCCGTACCGACCGCCACCGACATCGCCTTCGCGCTCGCCGTGCTCGCGGTCATCGGGACGTCCCTGCCGAGCGCGCTGCGGGCCTTCCTGCTCACGCTCGCCGTCGTCGACGACCTCTTCGCGATCCTGATCATCGCGGTGTTCTTCACCGCCGACCTGAACTTCGCCGCGCTCGGCGGCGCCGTGGTGGGCCTTGCGGTCTTCTGGCTGCTGGTGCGCAAGGGCGTACGCGGCTGGTACGTCTACGTGCCGCTCGCGCTCCTCGTCTGGGCGCTGATGTACAACAGCGGCGTCCACGCCACCATCGCCGGCGTCGCCATGGGCCTGATGCTGCGCTGCCACCGCCACGAGGGCGAGGCCCGCTCCCCCGGCGAGCACATCGAGCACCTCGTGCGGCCCCTGTCGGCGGGACTGGCCGTACCGCTGTTCGCGCTGTTCAGCGCGGGTGTCTCCGTCTCCGGCGGCGCGCTCGTCGACGTGTTCCGCACGCCGGAGACCCTCGGTGTCGTCCTCGGGCTCGTCCTCGGCAAGGCGCTCGGCATCTTCGGCGGGACGTGGCTGACGGCCCGTTTCACGCGAGCCTCGCTCAGCGACGACCTCGCCTGGGCGGACGTGTTCGCGGTGGCGAGTCTCGCCGGCATCGGCTTCACCGTCTCGCTGCTCATCGGCGAACTCGCCTTCGACGGCGACCAGACGATGACGAACGAGGTCAAGGCCGCCGTGCTGCTGGGCTCGCTCATCGCCGCGACACTCGCGACCGTCCTGCTGAAGATACGGAACGCCAAGTACCGCCGTCTGTGGGAGGACGAGGAGCGCGACGAGGACCTCGACGGCATCCCGGACGTCTACGAGGAGGACGACCCGGCGTACCACCTGCGCCTGGCCGCCCTCTACGAACGCAAGGCCGCCGAACACCGCCGGATCGCCCAGGAGAAGGCAGCCGCGCGGCACGAGCTTGCCGAAGTGCCGGGCGGGGCACGCGAGGACCACGATGGTCCGGCATGATCTGACGAGACGGTACAAAAGACAGAGGGAGAGACCGCGATGAGCGCACCCGACGGCAGCCCGGTCGGCGCCGAACGCAGCATCGGCCAGCTGTTCGCCTCGGCGACGGCGGAAATGTCGGCGCTGGTGCATGACGAGATCGCGCTGGCGAAGGCGCAGCTCAAGCAGGACGTGAAGCGTGGCGCGACCAGCGGCGGCGCCTTCTCGGCTGCCGGCGCGGTGCTGATCTTCTCCCTGCCGATGCTGAACTTCGCGCTGGCGTACGGCATCCGCACCTGGAGCGACTGGAACCTCGCGATCTGCTTCCTGCTGTCCTTCGCGGCGAACGTGCTGGTCGCGGTCGTGCTGGCGCTGATCGGCGTGGCCTTCGCGAAGAAGGCCAAGAAGAGCAAGGGCCCGCAGAAGGTCGCCGCCTCGATGAAGGAGACCGCGGGCGTCCTGCAGAACGCCAAGCCGCATCCGCGTCCGGAGCTCCCGCAGGACCGGGTCCCTGAGGCCATCGAGGCTGTGGCACGCTCGTCGTCATGACAGACCCCGCCACTCCCCCGGCACAACCGGCCTCGGCCGTACTCCTGGATGTCCCCGGCGGGAGGAAGGTCTACCACCGCGACGTCGCCGCCAACGGCGCCCGCTTCCACATCGCCGAGCTGGGAGACGGGCCGCTGGTGCTGCTGCTGCACGGCTTCCCGCAGTTCTGGTGGACCTGGCGGCACCAGCTGGTGGCGCTCGCCGACGCGGGCTTCCGGGCCGTCGCCATGGACCTGCGGGGCGTCGGGGGCAGCGACCGTACGCCGCGCGGTTACGACCCCGCCAACCTCGCGCTGGACGTCACCGGCGTCATCCGCTCGCTCGGTGAGCCGGACGCCGCGCTGGTCGGCCACGACCTGGGCGGGTATCTCGCGTGGACGGCGGCCGCGATGCGCCCCAAGCTGGTGCGGCGGCTGGCGGTCGCGTCCATGCCACATCCGCGGCGCTGGCGCTCGGCCATGCTGCGAGACGTCAAGCAGACGCGCGCCGGTTCACACATCTGGGGGTTCCAGCGGCCCTGGATCCCGGAGCGGCAGCTCACCGCCGACGACGGGGAGCTCGTGGCCCGGCTGATCCAGGACTGGTCCGGGCCGCGCCCGCCGGAGGACGAGGCCCTCTCGGCGTACCGCCGCGCCATGTGCATCCCCTCCGCGGCACACTGCGCGGTCGAGCCGTACCGCTGGATGGTGCGCTCCCTGGCCCGCCCCGACGGCATCCAGTTCAACCGCCGCATGAAGCGGCCCGTACGCGTGCCGACCCTCCATCTGCACGGCTCGCTCGACCCCGTGATGCGCACGCGCAGCGCGGCCGGATCCGGAGAGTACGTCGAAGCCCCGTACCGCTGGCGCCTGTTCGACGGTCTCGGCCACTTCCCGCACGAGGAGGACCCGGTCGCGTTCTCCTCGGAGCTCATCAACTGGCTGAAGGACCCCGAACCCGATCGGTGACCGGATGGCCGCTCCCGGTATCCGCACATGAACGCTTGTCCGACGAACAGCCAATTGCCTGGCGCATAGGCCAATTGGGCGCCCCGGGAGCGGTTATCGACCATGGGTCAGGGGCAGACGTCGGGGTATGGGCTGGACGCACGACTACAGTGACGCAAGCCGCAATCGCCGCTCGGCGCGCGGTGCGAACCCCCACCAGCGAAGCGGTGGACCCCAGATGGCGACCGCGGATCCCAGGGTCGGGATCCCGCGTATCCTTCGCCGCCGGGCCCGCTGGGTCTCCGTACGTCTGCGCCATACACGCGACTGAGGCGTCACCCGCGCGGGTGGCGCCCCGACCGCCCCCACCGCAGGGCCGCTCCTAGAGCGCGCAGCTGTCGCTGCCCACCTGCTGGTTGGCGGTGCGCCCCCTGGTGATGTCCTCCTGGATCTCGTCCGCGGTCAGCGCGTATCCCGTCTTGGCGTCGTCGAGGGACTTGGCGAAGACCACGCCGTATACCTTCCCGTCGGGCGTGAGCAGCGGGCCGCCGGAGTTGCCCTGGCGCACGTTCGCGAAGAGGGAGTAGACGTCGCGGCGGACCGTGTCGCGGTGGTAGATGTCCGGGCCGTTGGCCGTGATGCGGCCACGCACGCGTGCGGCACGCACGTCGTACGCCCCGTTCTCGGGGAAGCCCGCGACGATCGCACCGTCCCCGCTGCTCGCGTCCTCGGTGGTGAACCGCAGCACCGGCGCCTTGAGATCCGGCACGTCGAGTACGGCGATGTCGCGCCGCCAGTCGTAGAGGACGACCTTGGCGTCGTACTTCCTGCCCTCGCCGCCTATCTGCACGGTCGGCTCGTCGACGCCGCCCACCACGTGCGCGTTGGTCATCACACGACGGTCGTCGAAGACGAAGCCGGTGCCCTCCAGGACCTTGCCGCAGCTCGGGGCCGTGCCCATGACCTTGACGATGGAGCGCTGGGCGCGGGTCGCCACAGGGCTGTTGGCCAGGGCGGGGTCCGGCGGCCGGACGTCGGTGATCGGCTCGTTCGAGAAAGGGCTGAAGACCTGCGGGAAGCCGTTCTGCGCGAGGACGGAGGAGAAGTCCGCGAACCAGGTGGCGGCCTGGTCCGGCAGCGCCTGCGAGACGCCGAGCAGCACCTTGGAGTTGCGGACCTCCTTGCCGAGCGTCGGCAGCGTGGTGCCCGCGAGGGCCGAGCCGATCAGCCAGGCGACCAGGAGCATCGCCACGACGTTGACCAGGGCGCCGCCGGTGGCGTCGAGGGCCCGGGCCGGGGACCAGGTGATGTACCGGCGCAGCTTGTTGCCGAGGTGGGTGGTGAGGGCCTGGCCGACGGAGGCGCAGACGATGACGACGACGACCGCTACGACGGCGGCGGTCGTGTTCACCTCCGCGTTGTCCGTGAGCGCGTCCCAGATGACGGGCAGCACGTAGACCGCGACGAGGCCGCCGCCCAGGAATCCGATCACCGACAGGATGCCGACGACGAACCCCTGGCGGTACCCGACAACCGCGAACCACACGGCGGCGACCAGCAACAAGATGTCCAGCACGTTCACGGAGGCCACCCTGTCATGCGCGCCAGTCGAGCGGGACCTGCTTCTCGCGGTCCCAGGGCCGCTCCCAGCCCGCGAAATGCAGCAGCCGGTCGATGATTCCGGCCGTGAAACCCCATACAAGGGCTGATTCGACCAGAAATGCCGGACCTCGGTGGCCGCTGGGGTGGACGGTGGTGGCGCGGTTGGCGGGATCCGTGAGATCCACCACGGGGACGGTGAAGACCCTGGCGGTTTCGTTCGGATCGACGACGCCGACCGGGGTCGGTTCGCGCCACCAGCCCAGCACCGGGGTGACGACGAAGCCGCTGACCGGGATGTACAGCCTGGGCAGGACGCCGAAGAGCTGGACTCCGGCAGGGTCGAGGCCGGTCTCCTCCTCCGCCTCGCGCAGGGCGGCCCACAGCGGGCCGTCGCCCCGCGGATCGCCGTCCTCCGGGTCGAGGGCGCCGCCGGGGAACGAGGGCTGCCCGGCATGCGAGCGCAGTGAACTCGCGCGCTCCATGAGCAACAGCTCGGGCCCGCGCTCGCCCTCCCCGAACAGGATCAGCACGGCGGACTGGCGCCCGGCGCCGTCCTCGGGCGGCAGGAAGCGGCTGAGCTGCCGCGGCCCGACCGTCTCCACGGCGTGCACCACCGGCTCCAGCCAGGACGGCAGGCCCTCCTTGCTCAGCGTCACCGACCCGCCCTGTGTGTTGCTCGCACGCGTCATCGCCACCCCCGTCGTCCTGACGCTTCCAACGTGCGGCGGGTCCGAGATCGTTCCGCGAACGACCGCGATCCGCCGTTCGGGCAGCTCATCCGGCCCCCAGCGGCGGCGCCGGCCTGCCGCCCGCGTCCAGGTACGCCTGCGGGGGCCTCAGACGCTGGCCGGGGAAGCCGCCCTTCTCATACTTGAGCAGCTTCTTCGCCTTCTCCGGGTCGGTCTCGCCCTCGCCGAACGCCGGACACAGCGGAGCGATCGGGCAAGCGCCGCAGGCGGGCTTGCGGGCGTGGCAGATACGACGGCCGTGCCAGATCACGTGGTGCGAGAGGTCCGTCCAGTCGCTCTTCGGGAAGAGCGCGCCGACGGCGGCCTCGATCTTGTCCGGGTCACTCTCGCCGGTCCACTGCCAGCGGCGCACCAGGCGCTGGAAATGCGTGTCCACGGTGATGCCGGGCCGCCCGAAGGCGTTGCCGAGCACGACGAACGCGGTCTTGCGGCCGACGCCGGGCAGCTTGACCAGGTCCTCCAGCCGGCCGGGGACCTCACCGCCGAACTCCTCCACCAGGGCCTTGGACAGCCCTATGACCGACTTCGTCTTGGCCCGGAAGAAGCCGCACGGGCGGAGGATCTCCTCCACCTCCTCCGGGTTGGCGGCGGCCAGGTCCTCGGGGGTGGGGTACCTGGCGAAGAGGGCGGGTGTCGTCTGGTTGACGCGCAGATCGGTGGTCTGGGCGGACAGGACCGTGGCGACGACCAGTTGGAAGGGGGTGTCGAAGTCCAGCTCGGGGTGGGCGTACGGGAAGACCTCGGCGAGCTCGCGGTTGATACGGCGGGCTCGGCGGACCAGGGCGGTACGCGACTCGTCACCCGGCGGGTGGACGACGGCCTTTGCGGGAGCGGTGCCCTTGAGACCGGCGGTGGCCTTCTTGGGCGCGACGGTGACCTTCTTGACGGCGGGAGCCTTTTTCACGGCCGGCGTCTTCGAGCCGGCCTCCTTCGCGGACGCCGCCTTGTTGGCGGATGCCGCCTTCTTGGGGGACGCCACCTTCTTCGCAGATGCCTTCTTGCTCGCGGCCCCAGCCTTATCGGCGGGCGCCTTCTTGGCCGTCACCTTCTTCGCCGTCGCCTTCTTGGCCGTCGCCTTCTTGGCCGGCGTCGGCTCACCTGTCGACCTACGTGAAGGCACCGCCTTCTCTGTCGCTTTCGCCGTTTTCCTACCGCCATCGGGGCTCTGTTCGCCCACAGCGGAATCGCGACGTACAACCACCCGCGCAGCCCCCTCGGCCTGTGCTCTCACCGGCGATTTGGACACCCGGCCAGCCTAAGGCGTGGCACCGACATCCGCCCCGGCCCCTGAAGATCGGCGTCCAATTGGACCCCTGCCGCATACCCCGGGACACGTGTGCGGCATCCTTGTGACAGATCACACTGTTTGGACCGTCCGGCAAAATGGGCACCACAGTGCCTTGATACAAGGGGGATCAAGCTCCCCTGAGCAGGTCGACAAGGAGAGAACTCGTGGACGACGTTCTGCGGCGCAATCCGCTCTTCGCGGCGCTCGATGACGAGCAGGCCGCGGAGCTCCGCGCCTCCATGAGTGAGGTGACCCTCGCGCGCGGCGACTCGCTGTTCCACGAGGGGGACCCCGGCGACCGCCTGTATGTGGTCACGGAGGGCAAGGTCAAGCTCCACCGCACGTCCCCGGACGGGCGCGAGAACATGCTGGCCGTGGTCGGCCCCAGCGAGCTCATCGGCGAGCTGTCGCTCTTCGACCCGGGCCCGCGCACCGCGACGGCCACCGCGCTGACCGAGGTGAAAATGCTCGGCCTCGGCCACGGCGACCTCCAGCCCTGGCTGAACGCCCGCCCCGAGGTGGCCACGGCGCTCCTGCGCGCTGTCGCGCGTCGGCTGCGCAAGACCAACGACGCGATGTCCGACCTCGTCTTCTCGGACGTCCCGGGCCGTGTCGCCCGCGCCCTGCTGGACCTGTCCCGCCGGTTCGGCGTGCAGTCCGAGGAGGGCATCCACGTCGTCCACGACCTCACGCAGGAGGAACTGGCCCAGCTGGTCGGCGCGTCCCGTGAGACGGTCAACAAGGCGCTGGCGGACTTCGCCCAGCGCGGCTGGCTGCGCCTGGAGGCCCGCGCGGTGATCCTGCTGGACGTGGAGCGCCTCGCCAAGCGCTCGCGCTGACGCGCACCCCTGGCCGTACGTCATCGGGCCCCGTCTCCTCGTGGAGACGGGGCCCGACGTCGTACGCGGCACGGTCAGATGAGCCCGTGCTCCTCCAGGTAGTCCAACTGCGCCCGCACCGACAGCTCCGCCGCGGGCCACAGGGAACGGTCCACGTCGGCGTAGACGTGGGCGACGACCTCGGCGGGGGTGCGGTAGCCGTCCTCGACGGCCGTTTCCACCTGGGCGAGGCGCTTGGCACGGTGGGCGAGGTAGTACTCGACGACGCCCTGGGCGTCCTCCAGGACCGGCCCGTGGCCCGGCAGCACGGTGTGGACGCCGTCGTCGACCGTGAGGGACCTGAGCCGCCGCAAGGAGTCCAGGTAGTCGCCGAGGCGGCCGTCGGGGTGTGCCACGACCGTCGTACCGCGGCCGAGGATCGTGTCGCCGGTCAGGACCGCCTGGTCCGCCGGGAGGTGGAAGGAGAGGGAGTCGGCGGTGTGGCCCGGGGTCGGAACGACCCTCAGTTCGAGGCCGCCTACGGTGATCACGTCCCTGGCGGCCAGGCCCTCGTCGCCCAGCCGGAGTGCCGGATCGAGCGCACGCACGCGCGTGCCGGTCAGTTCGGCGAACCGGGCGGCGCCCTCGGCGTGGTCGGGGTGGCCGTGGGTCAGCAGGGTCAGGGCGACGCGCTTGCCGGACTGCTCGGCCGTGGCGACGACATGACGCAGGTGCCCGTCGTCCAGCGGCCCCGGGTCGACCACCACGGCCAGGTCCGAGTCGGGCTCGGAGAGAATCCAGGTGTTCGTGCCGTCCAGGGTCATCGCCGACGGGTTGGGCGCCAGGACGTTGACGGCCCGCGCGGTGGCGGGGCCCGAGAGGACACCGCCCCGAGGCTGGCCGGGAAGGGCTGCTGCGTCCGTCATGCGGTCGCTCCACCGGTCGGGAGGGTCGGGATGTGCTTGGTGAACTCGTCGTGACCCGGCCACGACAGGACGATCTCGCCGTCCACGAGGCGGGCGGTGGCCAGCACGGGCGTGAGGTCACGGTCCGGGGCTGCCGCGAGCGCCCCGGCGGCCGTGTCGTACGCCGCCAGCCGGCGCAGGGTCGCGATGGTCGGCGGCATCATCAGCAGCTCGCCCTTGTCGTACCCGGCCGCCGCCTCGCCCGGGGCGATCCACACCGTACGGTCCGCCTCCGTGGAGGCGTTGCGGGTGCGCTGCCCCTCGGGAAGGGCGGCCACGAAGAACCAGGTGTCGTAGCGGCGGGCCTCGAACTCCGGGGTGATCCAGCGGGTCCAGGCGCCGAGCAGATCGGAGCGCAGGACCAGGCCGCGGCGGTCCAGGAAATCCGCGAAGGACAGGTCCCGGGCGACCAGGGCGGCACGGTCGGCCTCCCAGTCGGCGCCCGTGGTGTCGCCGACGACCGAGTCGGGCGCCGGTCCGGCGAGCAGCACGCCCGCCTCCTCGTACGTCTCCCGCACGGCCGCGCAGACGATCGCCTGGGCGGCCCGTCTCGTCCACGCCGAGCCGGTCCGCCCACCACGCGCGCGTGGGGCCCGCCCAGCGGACCTGGTGGTCGTCGTCGCGCGGGTCGACGCCGCCGCCCGGGTACGCGTACGCGCCTCCGGCGAAGGCCATGGAGGCGCGTCTGCGCAGCATGTGGACGGCGGGACCGGTCCGGTGTCCTTCAGGAGCATGACGGTGGCCGCGCGCTTCGGGGTGACCGGGGTGAGGGTGCCGGCCGCCAGTGCGCGGATCCGGTCCGGCCACTCCGGGGGGTACCACTGACCGTTCGCCATGGGCGCGAGGCTATCCCGTGACGGGCGGATGTTCGAGTGGCCCTCGGGGCCGATCGCCGCGGCCGGGCGGCTGCGGGAAGGCGCTACGCGAGCTCGACCTGGATCTCGACCTCGACCGGAGCGTCCAGCGGCAGCACCGCCACGCCCACCGCGCTGCGCGCGTGCACGCCCTTGTCGCCGAGAACCTCGCCGAGCAGCTCGCTCGCGCCGTTCAGCACCGCGGGCTGGCCCGTGAAGTCGGAGGCCGAGGCGACGAAGCCCACGACCTTCACCACGCGCGCGATGCGGTCCAGGTCGCCGGCGACGGACTTGACGGCGGCCAGCGCGTTCAGCGCGCACGTGCGCGCCAGCTCCTTGGCCTCCTCCGGGGTGACCTCCGCGCCGACCTTGCCGGTGACCGGAAGCTTGCCCTCCACCATCGGGAGCTGCCCGGCGGTGTAGACGTACGGCCCGGACTGCACGGCCGGCTGGTACGCGGCGAGCGGCGGGACGACGTCGGGCAGGCTCAGGCCGAGCTCGGCCAGCTTCGCCTCGACGGCGCCCATTACTGCTTCTCCCGCTTCAGGTAGGCCACGAGCTGCTCGGGGTTGTTCGGCCCGGGCACGACCTGGACGAGCTCCCAGCCGTCCTCGCCCCAGGTGTCCAGAATCTGCTTCGTGGCGTGGACGAGCAGCGGCACGGTTGAGTATTCCCACTTGGTCATGCGGCCGACTCTAGCCCCTGGCGGCAGGGGCCACGCGGCCGACCACGGCACCGGTTATCCACAGCCTCCGGCGTAGCCCGGGCGCCGACTGGTTAGGCTCGAATACGTGAGCAGGCTCCAGGTCGTCAGCGGCAAGGGCGGTACCGGCAAGACCACGGTGGCCGCGGCCCTAGCGCTGGCCCTGGCCACGGAGGGGAAGCGGACGCTTCTCGTCGAGGTCGAGGGCCGCCAGGGCATCGCGCAGCTCTTCGAAACGGAAGCGCTGCCTTACGAGGAGCGGAAGATCGCCGTCGCTCCCGGGGGCGGGGAGGTGTACGCCCTGGCCATCGACCCCGAACTGGCCCTTCTGGACTACCTCCAGATGTTCTACAAGCTGGGCAGCGCCGGACGGGCCCTGAAGAAGCTCGGCGCGATCGACTTCGCCACCACCATCGCGCCGGGTCTGAGGGACGTACTCCTGACCGGCAAGGCGTGCGAGGCGGTACGCCGCAAGGAGCGCAGCGGGCGGTTCGCCTACGACTACGTCGTCATGGACGCCCCGCCCACCGGGCGCATCACCCGCTTCCTCAACGTCAACGACGAGGTCGCCGGCCTCGCCAAGATCGGCCCGATACACAATCAGGCGCAGGCCGTGATGCGGGTGCTGAAGTCGCCGGAGACGGCCGTGCACCTGGTGACGCTGCTGGAGGAGATGCCCGTCCAGGAGACCGTGGACGGCATCGCCGAGCTGCAGTCGGCGCGGCTGCCGGTGGGGCGGATCATCGTGAACATGGTGCGGCCGGAGGTGTTGGACGCGGCCGACCTGGAACTCGTCCGGACGGCCCGGCGTTCCACGGTTGCGCGGTCGCTGTCGTCCGCCGGGCTCGGCGGGGCACGGCGCGGCGGGCACGCCGAGCGGCTGGTGGACCCGCTGCTCGCGCAGGCCGAGGAGTACGCCGAGCGGTACGCGCTGGAGCACGACCAGCGTGCGGTGCTCGCCGAGCTGGGCCTGCCGCTGCACGAACTGCCGCTGTTCGCCGAGGGCATGGACCTGGCGGGGCTGTACGCGCTGGCCCGCGAGCTGCGTGAGCAGGGCGTGTCATGAGCCAGCACGACACACAGGCAAGGCCCGTCATGAGTCGGAAGCAGGGGATGTCATGAGTCGTCCGGACCCGGCCCACACACACGACCCGGCCCGCCGCCCTGGCCCCCGCCCGTCTGCTCGACGTCGATCCGCTGCTGGACGGATCCGAAGACCCGGATCGTGGTGTGCTGCGGCTCGGGCGGGGTCGGCAAGACCACGACCGCGGCGGCCCTGGGGCTGCGCGCGGCCGAGCGGGGCCGCAAGGTGGTCGTCCTCACCATCGACCCGGCCCGCCGGCTCGCCCAGTCCATGGGCATCGACTCCCTCGACAACACCCCGCGCCGGGTCAAGGGCATCGACGACTCCGCGGGCGGCGAACTGCACGCGATGATGCTCGACATGAAGCGCACCTTCGACGAGATCGTCGAGGCGCACGCGGACGCCGAGCGGGCGGCCGCGATCCTGGGCAACCCCTTCTACCAGTCGCTCTCGGCGGGCTTCGCGGGCACGCAGGAGTACATGGCGATGGAGAAGCTCGGGCAGCTGCGGGCCCGGGACGAGTGGGACCTGATCGTCGTCGACACCCCGCCGTCCCGCTCCGCGCTGGACTTCCTGGACGCGCCCAAGCGGCTCGGGTCGTTCCTGGACGGGCGGCTGATCCGGCTGCTGACGGCGCCGGCGAAGCTGGGCGGCCGCGCCGGGATGAAGTTCCTGAACGTCGGGATGTCGATGATGACCGGCACCCTCGGCAAGCTGCTCGGCGGCCAGCTCCTCAAGGACGTCCAGACGTTCGTGTCCGCGATGGACACGACGTTCGGCGGCTTCCGCACGCGCGCGGACGCGACGTACAAGCTGCTCCAGGCGCCCGGGCACGGCGTTCCTCGTGGTCGCGGCCCCGGAGCGGGACGCGCTGCGCGAGGCCGCGTACTTCGTGGAGCGGCTGGCCGCGGAGGACATGCCGCTCGCCGGGCTGGTGCTCAACCGGGTCCACGGCAGCGGCGCCGACCGGCTGTCGGCCGAGCGGGCGCTCGCCGCCGCGGAAAATCTTGAAGAGCCCCGCATTGTGGATCAGGAGGGCGGGAAAGCTGGACTTCGTAACTCCCCCGACCCATACGACAGTTCAGACTCTCCCACGTCCGAAACACCAGCTCAGACCCCGCAGCTCCCGGCTCCCGGCATCGGCTCCCGAGGAGCGAGCTCCCCGCGGCCGCCACGGACGCCGAGCGGTCCGTCGACCAGCTCACGGCAGGCCTGCTGAGGCTGCACGCCGAGCGCATGCAGCTGCTCTCCCGTGAGCGGCGCACGCGTGACCGCTTCACCGCGCTCCACCCCGAGGTGGCCGTGACGGAAGTGGCCGCGCTGCCCGGCGACGTGCACGACCTCGCGGGACTGCGCGACATCGGCGACCGACTCGCGGCGAACGAGCGCGAGCTGCCCGAGCCGCAGCCGACGCCCGAGCGTGCCCGAGACGCGGCCACCCGGACGCCGACGCCGGCGCCTGAGGGCAACCCGGAGACACCGCAAGGGCTCGTGATGCCCAAGGGCCCGTGGCGATGCGGCCCTTGAGCAGGGACATCGAACCCCTAGGAGGCTCCCGGAGGGAAGACTGCCTCAGCTCACCGCCGCGTAGTTCTCGTAGATCTCGTCGTCGTCGAGGGGCAGCGACACCCGCGCCTCGCTCGTACTCCGTGCGCGCCGTCTCCAGCAGCCGGCGCCAGGAGGTCACCGTGGGCCGCCTGCGCAGCAGTGCGCGGCGCTCCCGCTCCGTCATGCCTCCCCACACGCCGAACTCGACGCGGTTGTCGAGCGCGTCGGCCAGGCACTCCGTGCGCACCGGACATCCGGTGCACACCGCCTTGGCCCTGTTCTGCGCTGCTCCTTGAACGAACAGTTCATCCGGATCGGTAGTGCGGCAGGCCGCCTGCGCACTCCAGTCGACTACCCAGCCCATACCGGCGCCGTCCTCTCCCGAATCGAGGCTCCCCCACGGCGGCAGCGGCATATTCACCGCCGCCAGTTGAGGACGTTACGGAAGGCGGGCACAGCGCAACACCCCCTTCGGGCCCAATCTTGAATGGCCCGAACGGACTATGGGTAAGCGGCAGATCACCCGGGGGAGTGAGCTGACGACATACATAACTTTCCCGGCAAACCGGGACAGTTCAGTTGCGTCACAACGGACGCCGTATGACACACAAGGCGGATTCGGACACGACCCCATCAAAAAAGTTGGGGAACACCCAGAACGATTCGGGTTCGCCGGACGTATTGATACGTGGCCTCACTGCTGTGACAGTTGAGAGCAGCTTAGGCCAAGGCCTATACGCCTGTCCGGCGAATGAGAACGTAGGCTGCCCTCATGCCAAAGAAGCGCTCGGGCGGTGGTCTGTCTCCCACGCAGCAGGCCGCCAAGTTCCTCGGTGTCAGTGTCCTCGCGGGAGCCGTGCTGGCCGGCATCGCGCTGCCCGCGGTGGGCGCGCTGGGGCTCGCGGCGAAGGGATCGGTCGAGAGCTTCGACGAGCTCCCGGCCAACATGAAGACCCCGCCGCTGAGTCAGCGCACCACGATCCTCGACGCCGACGGCGGCCAGATCGCCACGGTCTACTCGCGCGACCGCACGGTGGTCGCGCTCAAGGACGTCTCGCCGTACATGCAGAAGGCGATCGTCGCGATCGAGGACTCGCGCTTCTACCAGCACGGCGCGGTCGACCTGAAGGGCGTCCTGCGCGCCCTCAACAAGAACGCGCAGCAGCGGCGGGGTCTCCCAGGGCGCCTCGACCCTGACGCAGCAGTACGTGAAGAACGTCTTCGTCGAGGAGGCGGGCGACGACCCGACGAAGGTCGCGCAGGCCACCCAGCAGACCATCGGCCGCAAGATCCGCGAGCTGAAGTACGCGATCCAGGTCGAGGAGGAGCTCGGGCAAGAAGAAGATCCTCGAGAACTACCTGAACATCACGTTCTTCGGCCAGCAGGCCTACGGCGTCGAGGCCGCGGCCCAGCGCTACTTCTCCAAGTCCGCCAAGGACCTCAACCTCCAGGAGTCGGCCCTGCTCGCCGGCATCGTCCAGTCGCCCAGCCGGTACGACCCGGTCAACGACGAGGCGGAGGCCACCAAGCGCCGCAACATCGTGCTCCAGCGCATGGCCGCCGTCGGCGACATCTCCCGCGCGCAGGCCGCCGACGCGAAGCAGGCGCCGCTCGGCCTCAAGGTCAGCAAGCCCAAGAACGGCTGCATCACGGCGGTCAAGGGCGCGGGCTTCTTCTGCGACTACGTGCGCGAGGTCTTCCTGAACGACCCGGTCTTCGGCAAGACCAAGGAGGCCAGGCGCGAAGGTCTGGAACCAGGGCGGCCTGACCATCCGCACCACCATGGACCCGCAGGCCCAGGACTCGGCACAGCGCTCCATCAAGGACCACGTCTACAAGAGCGACGAGGTGGCCACCGCCGCCAGCATCGTCCAGCCCGGCACCGGCAAGATCCTCGCCATGGGCCAGTCACGCCCGTACGGCTTCGGCAAGAACGAGACGCAGATCAACCTCTCCGTCGACGAGTCGATGGGCGGCGGCATGGGCTACCAGCCCGGTTCGACGTTCAAGCCGATCGTGGCCGCCGCGGCCCTCGAGGACGGCATGCCGGCGAACAAGGTGTACTCGTCGCCGTACCAGATGGCCTACCCGAGCCCGGTCTCCGCCTGCGACGGCAAGCGGTGGATGAACGACCGCGGCAACCCGGCCAAGCTCGAGAACGAGAACGAGTCCGAGGTCGGCCCGTACGACATGAAGGAAGCGACCGCCAAGTCGGTCAACACCTACTACGTGCAGATGATCAGCGACATCGGCATCTGCCCGGTGACGACGATGGCGAAGAAGATGGGCGTCGTGCGGGCCGACGGCGACACGATGCCGCAGGTGCCGTCCATCGCCCTGGGCACCCAGGAGATGTCGCCGCTGACCATGGCGAACGCGTACGCGACCTTCGCCTCGCGCGGCATGTACTGCACGCCGGTCGCCATCGAGTCGATCACCGGCGGGTCGGCGACAAGACCAAGTCGCTGCGAGGTGCCGAAGTCGACCTGCTCGCGGGCGATGTCGGAGAAGACCGCCGACACGATCAACACGCTGCTGAAGGGCGTCGTCGAGGACGGCACGGGCACGCAGGCGGGTCTCGGCGGCCGCCCCAGCGCGGGCAAGACCGGTACGACGGACGAGCGCTACGCGGCCTGGTTCGTGGGCTACACGCCGAACATGGCCGGCGCGGTCTGGGTCGGCGACCCCGCACACAAGCGGAAGATGTTCGGCATCACCATCGGCGGCCGGTACTACGGCAAGGTCTTCGGTGGCGAGGTCCCCGGCCCGATCTGGCGGGACATGATGTCCGGCGCGCTGGAGGGCAAGCCCGTCGAGCAGTTCAACCCCGTCCACATCCCCGACAGCCGCGACAAGGACCGCGGCGACGGCGACGGCGGCGGCGGACGACGGCGGCGACGACCGGCGACGGCGGCAACGGCGGCTTCATCGGCGGCCTGGTCGGCGGCAACGGCAACGGCGGCGGCGGCGACCGAGCCCGACGCCCTCGTTCTCCATCCCGGAGGGCTTCATCCGGGGCCAGGACAACGGCGGGAACGGCAACCGGCGGTCGGCCGCGGCGCGTCACGGCGCGCCAGCGACGAGGCGCCGTCGCCCGAGGCCCGTGCTGACGAGCAGGACGGCCCCCTCCATTCGCCGACGCGGATCGGCAGGGGGCGCCGCCTCGCTCGTTGCAGCCGCGTCCGACCGGAGCGGAGTCAGCCGGCCAGCAGCTTCTTGACCGCGGCGGCGACGCGGCCGCCCTCGGCCTGCCCGGCCACCTTCGGGTTCACGATCTTCATGACCGCGCCCATGGCCCGCGGCCCCTCGGCACCGGCCGCCTTCGCCTCCTCGACGGCCTGGGCGACGATCTCGCTGCAGCTCGTCGTCGGACAGCTGCTGCGGCAGGTACGTCGGCGAGCACCTCGCCCTCCGCCTTCTCCCGCTCGGCCTGCTCGGCACGCCCACCCTGCGCGAAGGCCTCGGCCGCCTCACGCCGCTTCTTCGCCTCCCGGGTGATCACCTTCTGCACCTCGTCGTCGGAGAGCTCGCGCTTCTCCTTGCCCGCGACCTCCTCCTTGGTGATCGCGGCGAGCGTCAGCCGGAGCGTCGAGGAGCGCAGCTCGTCGCGCTCCTTGATCGCGGCGTTGAGGTCTTCCTGCAGCTTCGACTTGAGCGTGGTCATGGGGCCGATTGTCGCAGGTGCGGGAGGACGGCGCCCGTCGATTTGCGGGGCGGCCGGCGAAGGCCGGTGCCGTCAGGGATTTCGGGCACGGTCCGGCACGGGCATGACCGGGTCTGACACGATGGTCGTATGCGCGCGCGATACGGAGTACCCCTGGGAATCGCGGCGGCCGGCGCCGCCGGTCTGCTGTACTCGGCGGGCTTCGAGGCCCGCTCCTTCCGCCTGCGCCGGGTCACCGTCCCGGTCCTGCCCGCCGGGAATGCGTCCACTGCGCGTCCTCCAGGTCTCCGACATCCACATGGTCGGCGGCCAGCGCAAGAAGCAGCGCTGGCTGCGGTCCCTGGCCGGGCCTGCGCCCCGACTTCGTGATCAACACGGGCGACAACCTCTCCGACCCGGAGGGCGTCCCGGAGGTCCTGGACGCGCTCGGCCCCCTGATGGAGTTCCCGGGCGCGTACGTCTTCGGCTCCAACGACTACTACGGCCCCAAGCTGCGCAACCCCGCCCGCTACCTGCTGGAGAAGGCCCAGGGCCGCCACGGGCTGAACGGCAACGCGCCGGCCGTCGGCGCGGTCCACAACCCGTGGGAGGACCTGCGGGACGGCTTCGACGCGGCGGGCTGGCTGAACCTGACCAACACCCGCGGCAGGCTCAAGATCGAGGGCGCTCGAGATCGAGCTCACGGGCCTGGACGACCCGCACATCAAGCGGGACCGCTACGCGCAGGTGGCGGGCGGCCCGTCGAGGCGGCGCGGACTTCTCGATGGGCGTCGTGCACGCCCCGTACCTGCGCATGCTGGACGCCTTCACGGCCGACGGCTACCCCCTGATCCTGGCCGGCCACACCCACGGCGGCCAGCTGTGCATCCCCTTCTACGGCGCCCTGGTCACCAACTGCGACCTGGACACGGACCGGGTGAAGGGCCTGTCCACGCACACGGCGCGAGGGCCGTACGTCGTACCTCCACGTGTCGGCGGGCTGCGGCACGAACCGCTACACCCCGGTGCGGTTCGCGTGCCCGCCGGAGGCGACGTTGCTGACGTTGGTGGGGCGCGAGGTCCGGGGAGGGTGACGCGAGGGGGGCCGACCCGGGCGGACGGCCCCGGCTAAACCGGGCCGGGCGGAACGGGCCGCGCGGGCGCGCCGGGCGGACCGGGCCGGGCGGAGCGACGTAGGTGCAACCGGCCCGGGTAGACCGACGCAGGTGAACGGCCCCGGGCCGACCGACGCAGGTGGACCGGCCCGGGCGGATCTACCCAGGTGGACCGGCCCGGGCGACGTACCCAGGTGGGTAACCCGCACAGCCCCTCCCACATCGCCCCCTATGTCCGCTTCTGCCAGCGTGGAGGCATGACCGCCCCGATACCCCGGGACATCCCGGACCTCCCAGCCGATACCGTCCCCGCCGGCGCTGAAGCCCGCCCCCGTGCCGGCCACGGCCGTCGTCACCCCGGTCCGCCGCCCCGCGGCCGCGGCCTTCCGCCTGCTCATCGCCCTCGCGGCGGTCGCGGGTGTCACCGTCGAACTGCTCCTCGGCGACCCGTCCCGGGTCCTGAGCTCCTTCGCGATCCAGAGCAACATGCTGCTGGCGCTGGTCATGGCACTCTCGGCCCGCCGCGCATGGACGGCGCGCCCGCCCCTGCCGGGTGCCGTACTGGGCGCCACGCTGCTCTACGTCGTCATCGCGGCCCTGGTGCACCACCTGCTCCTGGCGAACGCGGCGAGCCCGTTCTCCCTCACGGGCGAGGCCGCCACCCCGACGGGCCGGCAGGCCCTCTCCCACGCCGTGCTGAACACGGTGACCCCGATCGCGGCGGCACTCGACTGGCTCCTGCTCACGTCCCCCGGCCGCATGCACCTCCGCCACGCCAGCACCTGGCTCCTCTACCCCATGGCCTACCTGGCCTTCTGCCTCACCCGGGGCGAGCTGCTCCTCCCGGGCACCCCCGACCGCTACCTCTACCCCTTCCTGGACGTCGGCCAGGACGGCTTCAAGCGCGTACTCGGCAACGCCCTCCTCCTGGGCCTCTCCTTCTACGCCCTGGCCGTGCTCCTCGTAGGCCTCGACCACGCCCGCCCGAACCCCATCCGCCACCGCGGCAAAACCGGATTTCGTCTCTAGCCACCGGTGGGCTAAAGTAAACGTCGTCGCCGCGACAGCAGCGACATCGGGGTGTAGCGCAGCTTGGCAGCGCGCTTCGTTCGGGACGAAGAGGTCGTGGGTTCAAATCCCGCCACCCCGACAGAAAAAGCAGATCGGCCAGACTACTCACGTGAGTAGTCTGGCCGATCTGCTTTCCGCGTGTTCCGTAGTGTGACTGCCGCTTCGGCCCCCGTCCGGATGCCGTCCATGACCACCGCGCCGGTCTGGATCAGGGGCCGGATCGCGTTGCCACGGCGTTGACACCGCGTTGACACTGACCGTCGCCGGACGTTGACTGGCGGTACGGCGCAAGCCATGCCACTACCGGAGAACAGGGTCGCCGCGACGAGCGACTGCGACGCCGAGGCAGGATCGACCGGGTCTCCGAAGCCTGAAGAAGGCCGTCGAGAAGACCAAGAGCGCCTTCGGGCGGAACGGAAGCGGCAACCGATGATGTACGACCAGACACGCGCCCAGCAGCCCGCGGGCCCCACCGGGGGCTCCGCCGAACGCCGCGCCCCGGGCCCGGAGCCGCTGCTCCCGTCGACCGAAAGGGACACGATCCTTCAGCGCCTCCGGCACGCCCTCAACACCTTCGCCGACACTCCACGCGAGGCGCTGGAAGAGGCCGAGAGCGCCTACGACGAAGCCACCGCCCAGCTCGTGAACGCCCTCGCGGAGCGGCGGAGCCTCCTGCGCGCCGGATGGCAGGACCAGGGCCCCGGAACACAGTCCGACGAGCTCCGGCACGCTCTGAGGCAGTACCGGGAGATCACCCAGCGGCTGCTCCAGCTCTAGGCGGCCGCATACTCCCTGCTGCGGCACAACGCGGAGTAGTGTGGACAGCACCGAGAGCATTCCGCACACCGGCTTCCACGCCGGGTCGTTCTCGGCGAAGGATGAAACCCGGGCCGCCCCAGGCGGCCCGGAGACGGGTCCGCATCATGTCGGCGACCTTGTACCCGACCCTGCCGCACCACGAGCCCGTCGCAGCCCCGGCCGCGCGTCTCGCCCTGAAGACCGACGGCGCCTCCCGCGGACTCCTGGACGGTGCCTGGTGGCCTCGCTCCCGGGATCTGCTGAGCGAACTGCCGTCACTGACAGACGTGTTGGACCCCTTGTGGGGCCGCATCACCCGCATCGCCGTGAATCCGACGCACTGGCCGGTCATCCCCGGCAAGATTCCCGTGGACGGCCACATCGTCAAGGTCGGCTGGTTCACCAGGGAGATCGACCCGCACAAGCTGCTGCTGCTCTCCTACGGCACCAGCCGCTGGGATCTCCTGGTCGTCCGACCCGGGACCGGGGCGGAGTCGGCGGCCCGGCTGATGGCTGCCGCTTCCGGCCAGGACGGTCCGCCGATGACCGCGAGCGCGCTCATCGCCGCGGAGGAGTCCCGGCACGGCGCCGCGGCCGAGCGGCCACTGGGCCCGGACGACGCGTGGGAGGACGAGGGCGGCTCCTCCGCGGTGTCAACGGCCAACCGCCGCCGAACGGCGGGACCACCGCAACGGGGGGCGCGACCGCTTCCCGACGCGCCGTAGCCGTAGCCGTACCACTCATCACGGGTGATCAGCCGGTGGCTCCACCGACCGCGGGTACGGATTGCCGAATCGGCCCGTGCCGACGCGACGGCCCCGGCGCACACCCGGGGCATGGACGGCGCGCGAAGCGGCCGGGACCCGTGTTCCAAGGCAGTCACCTGAACCGAGAGGCCGAGGGTGGGCCTAGGAGAGGATTCCCGCCAGCGTCCCCGCGAGGGTCAGGGTCAGGAAGGCTCCGCCCCACACCATCGCATGGCGTATGCGACGCCGCTTGGTGCAGGTGGTGCGGCTCAAGAGCTGGGTCGGGGTGGCGGCCGTCGTGGCCGGGGGAGGTCTGTTCGCCAGGCTCAGCAGGACCAGGGACGGGGCGCAGGCGGCGCAGCCCGTCCAGAGGAGGAGCTGGGGGATCGTGGCGTACTGGGTGGGGGTGATGACGCCTGCGGTGATCGCGGTGAGGAGGGCGGCCAGGGTGGCGCCCAGGGTGGCCAGGGTCAGGTTGGCCCGGTGGTCGGCCTTCGCCAGTTCCTCGCGGACCGCCTCGGGCAGCAGCGGCCGGTCGAATTCCGCGGTGTGGCCGCCTCGGAGTGTGGTCATGGGTGCCCCTCGCTGATCAGCGGTTCCTTGCGGGTACCCCAACGGGGCCATGTCATACCGCAGTTCAGGTGTTCCACGTCTCGTCGTACGGGTCGTGCGGGGTGGGGACCGGTCTTGCGGTCGTCACCTCCAGGTAGGGGATCGGGCCGTCGTTGACCGGGTCCTTCGTGCGGCGGGGTGTGTAGGTGCCGGTGATCTCCAGCCAGGTGTCCGGGCGCAGGACCGGGAGGGACGTTGCCCGTCAGGGCGATCTTGACCGGCTGGGCGTCCGCCGCGCAGCAGTTGAGGCCCATGCGGACCAGGTAGGGGGCGCCCTTGCGGTCCAAGGTGACGAAACCGGTGATCTTCAGCTCGCGGCCGCGGAGGGCGCGGCCGTCGTCGTAGATCGCGCGGCCGGCGTAGTCGGCCACGGCGAGGTGGAGGGGGGCGTCGCCGCTGGGGAGGGCCGGGAAGCCGAAGGGCTTGGCCAGGGCCGTGCCGGTGTGGGCCGCGCTGTAGGAGCCCAGGGCCGGCGGGGCGACCAGGATCAGGGCGAGGACCGGGAGCGTGAGCAGCCAGGAGATGCGGGGTTCGCGGTGGTGGTCGTGGGCGGGGACTCCCCGGCCGCCCCGGTCGGGCGCCGCGGGGCCTCCCCGGTCGCCCCTGTCGGGGGTTGAGCGCCGCGGCGGTCGTACCAGAGGGTTGCCGCCGCCGTGACGATCAGGACCACGCCGGCCAGGAGGACCAGGGGGCGCAGGCCCTCCTTGACGTAGCGCAGGTAGAGGTCGGTGGTGCCGGCGTGCAGGAGGGTCGCGCCGAGCAGGAAGAGGAGGGCCGTCTGGGCCAGGCGGTTCACAGCAGGACCGTTCCGGTCAGGGCCGATACGGCGACGGCCAGGGCGAGGGTCGCGGGGGCGAAGCGCAGGGCGAAGGCGCGGCCGAAGGTGCCCGCCTGCATCGCGAAGAGCTTCAGGTCGATCATCGGACCGACGACCAGAAATGTCAGACGGGCCGTCAGCGAGAACTGGGTCAGGGACGCCGCCACGAACGCGTCCGCCTCCGAGCAGATGGAGAGCAGCACGGCCAGGGCCGCGAGGAACAGGACCGACAGCACGGGATGGCCGGCCGCGACGCCCAGCCAGTCCGCCGGGACCACCGCTTTCAGGGTCGCCGCGGCCATCGCGCCGACCACCAGGAAACCGCCCGCGTGCGTCACGTCGTGGCGGACCGAGCCCCAGAAGGCCGCGCCCTTGCTCTGTCCCTCGTACGAGGCGCGGGCCGGGGGACGCAGCCAGTCCGTGCGGCCGAGGCGGTGCCAGAGCCAGCCCATCGAGCAGGCCACGAGCAGACTGGCGACGAAACGGGCCAGGACCATCTCCGGGTTGCCGGGGAAGGCCACGGCCGTCGCCGTCAGCACGATCGGGTTGATGGCGGGCGCCGAGAGCAGGAACGCCAGCGCCGCCGCCGGTGTGACGCCTCGCCGGACCAGTGCGCCTGCCACCGGCACGGACGCGCACTCGCAGCCCGGCAGCACCGCGCCCGCCACGCCCGCGACCGGGACCGCCAGGGCCGGGCGCTTGGGCAGGGCCCGGGCGAAGAACGAGGGCGGCACGAACACCGCGATCGCCGCCGACAGCAGCACGCCGAGCACCAGGAACGGCAGCGCCTGGACCATGACCGCCACGAACACCGTCATCCAGCTCTGCATCACCGGTGCGGCCAGGGCCCCGCGGATCGGGTCCTGGAACATCACCGCCGTGAGCAGCAAAAGGGTCAGCAGGAGGGCGGAGATCGAGGTGCCTGGCCTCCTCCTCCGGCCCCGCTCCGCCGCGGCGTCCGCCGCCCCGGTCCCGGCGCCCGGCTTCCGCACGCTCGCCGCTCTCCTGCGGGACGGTCTTCGTGGTGGCCACGGGCCCGGTACCTCCGGTGGTGCGCGAGGGCATTGCATTGCCTCCCCTTCGGTACGGACGGGCGGGGCCGGGCGTTCAGCACCTCGGTTCCCTTCTGGAACCAGCCGTCCCGGTAAGGCAGTCTTCTCCCTTGTGGGGAGCGTTCCGAATCAAGGTCTGCCGGGTGAACCGGCCACGCACATGGTCGTGTGCGGTGACGACGGGCTCGCCCATCGGCTGGCCGCCGAACTCCGGGGTGTCTACGGCGAACAGGTCACGCTCGTCGTGCCGCCCTCGGGGAGACGGGTGCGGCAGCCGGTGGTCGGACGGGCCCGTGCCGCCTCGGCGGCACTGCTCGACCGGGTCAACGCGGCCGTCAACCGGACGGGCGCGGGCGGCGAACCGGCCGGGAACGAGCAGATCGTGGAGGCTCCGCGAGATCACCGAGGCGGTGCTCACCGAGGTGGGCGCCGACCGGGCGGCGGCTCTGGCGCTCGTGTACGACGACGACGAGACCAACATCCGCGCCGCCCTCACCGCCCGCCGGCTCAATCCCCGCCTGCGGCTCGTACTCCGCCTCTACAACCGGCGGTTGGGGCAGCACATCGAGGAACTCCTCGACCAGACGGCGGCCGTGGCCTCCGGGACGGGTCCTGGCATCGGGCCTCGACACGTCGACGACCGTGCTGTCCGACGCCGACACGGCCGCGCCCGCGCTGGCCGCCACCGCCCTCGTCGGCACCAGCAAGGTCGTCCAGACGGAAGGGCTCGTGCTGCGCGCGGTGGAGCGGCAGCCGCCGCGGCCGGGCGAGGTGGCCGACCCGGGGCTGTGCACCCTGGCGCTGCTGTCCGCGACGAGCAACGACCCGGCCGGGCGCGGACGGTTCCGAGGGCAGCGGGGAGCACGGGCCGCAGCTGCTGCCGGACGAGGCGGCGGTGGCCTCGGCGACCGGGCGCGGGACCGTGGTCCTGGAGCAGGTGTCGTACTCCGGGCCGTCCCTGCCCGCCGGGCGGGGCGGTGTGCCGCCGTTCGCCTCGCTGTTCTCGCGGCGGCTGCGGTGGTCGCTGGCGGGGCTGGTCGGGTGCGTGCTCGCGCTCGCCGTCGCCTTGATGTTCGTGACCGGCGAGAATCCGCTGTACGCCACGTACGTCACGCTGCTCGACCTCTTCGGCATCAACGATCCCGCGTACCACGACTCGACCGGGCGTCAGGTCCTGCAACTGCTGTCCGGGCTGGTCGGGTTGCTGCTGCTGCCGGTGCTGCTGGCCGCCGTACTGGAGGCCCTGGGCACGTTCCGCAGCGCGTCCGCACTGCGCAAGCCGCCGCGGGGGCTCGGCGGGCACGTGGTGCTGCTCGGACTCGGCAAGATCGGGACGCGGGTGCTGACGCGGTTGCGGGAGCTGCACATTCCCGTGGTGTGCGTCGAGTCCGATCCGGAGGCGCAGGGGGATGGCCACGGCCAGGCGGCTGCGGGTGCCGGTGGTGCTCGGGGACGTCACGCAGGAAGGGGTGCTGGAGGCCGCGAAGATCCATCGGGCACATGCGCTGCTGGCGCTGACCAGCGCGGACACGACGAATCTGGAGGCCTCGCTGTACGCGCGGTCCGTGCGGCCCGATCTGCGGGTCGTGCTGCGGCTGTACGACGACGACTTCGCGACCGCCGTGTACCGGACGCTGCGGGCCGCGCATCCGTTCGCCCTCACCCGGAGCCGGAGTGTGTCGCATCTGGCCGCGCCCGCCTTCGCCGGGGCGATGATGGGGCGGCAGATCCTGGGGGCGATCCCGGTCGAGCGGCGGGTGTTGCTGTTCGCGGAGGTGGAGGTGGCCGGGCATCCGCAGCTGGAGGGCAGGACGGTCGGGGAGGCCTTCCGGGCCGGGGCGTGGCGGGTGCTGGCGCTCAATACGACACCTCCTGGTGGGCGGCGGGGCGAAGGGGAGAGTTCGCAGGCGGAGAGTGCGCCGGCCTCGGGGCTGGTGTGGGATCTGCCTTCTACGTATGTGCTGGGGACTGGGGACCGGGTGGTGCTGGCGGCTACGCGGCGGGGGTTGGCGGAGTTGCTGGGGCGCAGGCGGCGGGAGCGGGCGGGGGCGTGACGCCGAGCGGTGTTCTCCACGGCTCGGCGTCACGAGGCGCCCGGCGTCGATGCCGGGGCCGGGGCGTGGCGCGACCCGGGCGCAGCGGGATGCCGCCCGCGGGTTACGCCTTCCTCAAATGCCTCTCCGCGAACTCCAGCTCCAGCCGCACCTGCTTGATCCGTTCGTCCACCACCAGCGAGCCGTGCCCGGCGTCGTAGCGGTACACCTCGTGCACCGCGCCTCTCGTCTCCAGGCGCTTGACGTAGTTCTCGATCTGGCGGATCGGGCAGCGGGGGTCGTTGACGCCGGCCGAGATGTAGACCGGGGCCTTGACCTGGTCGACGTAGGTGAGGGGAGACGATGCCTCGAAGCGGTCGGGGACCTCTTCGGGGGTGCCGCCGAGGAGGGTGCGGTCCATCGCCTTCAGCGCTTCCATCTCGTCGTGGTACGCCGTGACGTAGTCGGCGACGGGGACCGCCGCGATGCCCAGCGTCCACGCGTCGGGCTGGACGCCGAGGCCGAGGAGGGTGAGATAGCCGCCCCAGGAGCCACCGGTGAGGACGAGGCGGTCGGGGTCGGCGAGGCCGGAGGTGACGGCCCACTCGCGGACCGCGGCGATGTCCTCCAGCTCGATGAGGCCCACGCGGTGCTTCAGGGCGTCGGTCCAGGCACGGCCGTATCCCGTCGAGCCGCGGTAGTTGACCCGGACCACCGCGTAGCCGTGGTCGACCCAGGCCGCCGGGCCGGCCGCGAAGGAGTCGCTGTCGTGCCAGGTCGGGCCGCCGTGGATGTCGAAGACCGTGGGGAGCGGGCCGGTGGTGCCCTCCGGCTTCTGGACCAGCGCGTGGATGCGGCCCCCGGGACCCTCCACCCACACGTCCTGCACCGGCACCGAGCCGGGAGACTTCATACCGGGCGGGTCCAGCACGACACCGCCCGTCGTGGAGCGGACCGCCGACGGTTCGGCGGCCGAGGACCACAGGTACTCCACGCTGCCGTCGGGCCGGGCGGTCGCGCCGGACACCGTGCCGGGCGGGGTCGGGATCTCCGCCAGGGCGCGGCTCGCCAGGTCGTAGCGGAACAGCTCGCTGCGGGCCTCGAAGCTGTGCGCGATGAGCAGACCGGTGCCGTCCGGGTACCACTCGGCGCTGACGTCGCCGGGCAGTTCCAGCGCCAGGTCCGTCTCCTCGCCGGTGGCCACGTCCCACACCAGGGGCTCCCAGCGGCCGCGTCGCTGGTGGCCGATGAGCAGGCGGGTGTCGCCGTCGACGGGGGCGAAGCCCAGGACCTCCAGGCCCAGTTCGCGGGTGCCGCCCTCGGTGTCGTCGAGGTCGGCGACCGGCGTGCCGTCGGGGCGCAGGACGCGCAGCGCCGAGTGCATCGCGTCGCCGTGCTCGGTGTGCTCGACGGCGATGAGCGAGCCGTCGTGGGAGAGGTCGCCGACGCCGGCCGACTCGCGGTGGCGGTAGATCTCCACCGGGTCCTCGCCGGTGCGGACGAGGTGGATCGTCGTGCCGTCCTCGTCCGTGGAGCGGCCCACGACCGCCGTACGCCCGTCGCGGCCGAGGGCGAGGCCCGCCGGGTAGGAGGCGTCCAGGCCCGGCGCGGCGAGCTCGTCCTCGCCGCCCGCGAAGGGCTGGCGGCGCCACACGCCGAACTCGTCGCCGTCCTTGTCGTCGAACCACCAGATCCACGCGCCGTCCGGCGAGAGCACGCCGTCCGTCGTGCCGTTCGGCCGGTCGGTCACCTGGCGCTGCTCGCCCGTCGACCGGTCCCAGGCGTACAGCTCGTACGTCCCCGTCGCGTTCGACACGAACAGGGAGCGGTCCGGCGCGTCCTCCGCCCAGTCGGGCAGGGACACCCGGGGCGCCCGGAAGCGCTTCTCCCAGTCCGGCATCCGCTCCCGCTGTCCCGCCTGTACCACTTGCTCGTGCTGGTCCCGCTGCTCCCGGGCATCGGATCCGTTGCTCTCAGTCATGGCCCCATACTGCCCGCCCCGGCCGACAATGCGCTGCCGGGGTCCCCAGCCTGTGGATAACCTCCACGCATCCCCCTTTCCCAGACCCCGGGTGTGCCCGACCCCGCAGGCCGGGCCCGCCGGGCAGCCCCGTACCGTGAGGGCGTGTACCGGTTTCTGCTGACGCCCCGATGGTGGGGGATCAACGTCTTCGTGCTGTTCGTCCATCCCCTTCTGCATCTTCATGGGGTCCTGGCAGCTGAGCCGGTTCGAGGACCGGGTGCAGGACCACCGCACCGCGACCGAGCAGGTCGCCGAGGCCCGGCACGAGGCGCCCCGGCCGCTCGCGAAGCTGCTGCCGGTGACAAGGCGACGTCGGGCAAGCAGGTCACCGCGACCGGCCGCTACGACAAGCAGCTGCTGGTGCCGGGCCGGGAGCTCGACGACAGGCAGGGCTACTACGTCCTGACGTTGCTGCGCACCGACTCGGGCGAGGCGCTGCCGGTCGTGCGCGGCTGGCTGCCCGGCACCGCCGACCGGGCCGAGGCCCCCGCCCCGCCCACCGGTGAGGTCACGGTCACGGGTGCTCTTCAGGCGTCCGAGAGCCCGGGTGCCAACGGCGTCAGCGCGCAAGGCGGGCTGCCGTCCGGCCAGACCGCGGCGATCAGCGCGGCGTCGCTGGTGAACCTGGTGCCCTACGACGTGTACGACGCGTGGGTCACGCTCGCCGAGGGCGACTCGGGCATGAAGGCGGTGCCCGCAAGCGCGCCGCCGGACTCGGGGCTGGACCTGAAGGCCTTCCAGAACCTCGGCTACACCGCCGAGTGGTTCGCCTTCGTCGGGTTCGTGATCTTCATGTGGTTCCGGCTGCTGCGGCGCGAGGTGGAGTTCCTACGGGACGCGGAGCTGGGCCTGGTCCAGGAGGAAGAGGAGCGCGTGGTCGCCGTGGACAGCGGCCGCTCCTGCTGTCGGCAGGTTGGACCGGTGTCGGCCGGTGCCCTGACCGAGCCCGCCAGCACGCCCGTCCAGTACACGGTCCCCGCGCACGCGTTGGACACCGTGACCGAGCTCCCGCCCGAGCCGGTCTCCGGCGTGTACGTCACCGCCACGCTGCCGTCGGTCGTGCCGTCCTCCGTGACCAGCTGCGGGGCCGTGCCCGTGTCACCGCCGGTGGAGGTGCCGCCCGTGTCCGCCGTGTCGCCCGACGGGGTGGGGTCGGGGGTGGGGTCACCGGGGCCGCCGACGCTGCCGCCGGGGGTGGGGCAGGTCTCGGTGGGAACCCAGGCGAACTTCACGTCGTAGGCGGCGCCCGGCGGGAGGACCAGCTGGGCGGCCTCCAGGGACGGGTCGGGCAGGCCGGCCGCCGCGTCCCCGGCCACGTGCCGGGCCGTGCTGACCTTGCTGATGTCGGCCGTGCCCTGCGGCAGCGCGCCCACCGAGCCGGGGCCGGTGACCGTACAGCTCGCCGCGGCGACGTTGGTGACGCGGAAGGAGCCGTAGACCGCGCCCGTGGAGTCGGGCGCGACGCTGCTTGCGGTGGCGGGGCCGAGCTGGGCCGCGGTGCACGCCGCGATGCCGGCGGCGGTGCTGGAGGAGGGGTCGGCGCCCTGGGTCGCGCCGGTGGCGGCGCCGGTGCCCTTGCCCTTGCCCTCCTCCTTCTTCTCGCCCTTGTCCTTGCCCTCGGTCTTGCCGGAGGAGCCGCCCACGCCGCTCTCTCCGCCGTCCGGTCCCTTGCCCTGGCTCGCGCCGCCCTGGGTCTGCGAGGCGTTGCCGGCGACCGAGGGGTTGGCGTCCGAACCGGTGGAGTTGGAGACGTGCACGAGGGCGGGGATGGCGGTGCCGATGAAGAGGCAGGCGGCGGCCATGCCGACGACGGCCTGCCGCTTGCGGGCCCGCCGCTGCGGCACCGCCTTGCGCAGGTAGTCCAGGGTGCCGTCGCGCGGCTCCACCTCCTGGACCACCTGGTGCAGCATCGTGCGCAGGTCCAGCTCGTCCGAGTCGAGCCCCTCGGGGCTCTGGTCGTCGGGGCCGTGGTTCACAGTTCCGTTCCCAGCGTGCGATTGCTTCGGATCTTGCCCGTGCAGCCTTGTCGGCGCGTGCCACTCGAAGGGCTCGTGCCGGTCGCGCCCGTCGCGGCGCGCGTCATTGCCGTCGCTCATGCGGGCGCCTCCATGGCCAGCCGGAGTGCCGCGATGCCGCGCGAGCCGTACGCCTTGACCGAGCCCAGGGATATGCCGAGGGACTCGGCGACCTGCGCCTCGGTCATGTCCGCGAAGTAGCGCAGCACCAGCACCTCGCGCTGGCGGCGCTGCAGGCCCTTCATCGCCTTGATGAGCGAGTCGCGCTCCAGCAGGTCGTAGGCGCCTTCCTCGGCACTCGCCATGTCGGGCATGGGCTTCGACAGCAGCTTCAGGCCGAGTATGCGGCGGCGCAGCGCGGAACGCGAGAGGTTGACGACCGTCTGCCGCAGGTACGCCAGGGTCTTCTCGGGTTCGCGGACCCGCTTGCGGGCCGAGTGGACTCGGATGAAGGCCTCCTGGACGACGTCCTCGCAGGAGGCGGTGTCGTCGAGGAGGAGGGCGGCGAGACCCAGCAGCGAGCGGTAGTGCGCGCGGTAGGTCTCGGTGAGGTGGTCGACGGTGGTACCGGCCGCGACGTCGTCCTCGGCGCCGTCGCGCTGGTTCGGTATGCGGGCCGGCCGCGCTGCGGGCACGGGCGCGATCACCGGCATGCCACCGGGAGAACCGGCCATGCGGGGTCGTAGAGCCGCCGGACGGGGCGGTCGAAGGACCGCGCCGCGTGCCGCGCTGAAGTCGAGTACCTCTGCCACGTCTGTTGGACACGCGTACCCCCGTGAGGGTTGTACGTGCCGGGCGTCACTTTCACGCCGACCGTCGCCGTCGACGGTCTACCCGCGTCAGGCAGCACAACCGATGGTGCATCAAATGCCCTCATGCGTCCCGCTCTTCCCCTATGTCCAAATGTGAACGGACGTCCCCACGCCCGCTTCCAGGCGTCCCCACGCCTGTTGAAGCGCTCCCACGGCCGAAGGGCGACCGCAAAGACGCTCCCCGCCCTCCGCGCGGTTGCGGAGGACGGGGAGTTAATTCTTTGATGCCGAAGCGCCTCGGACAAGTGGTCCGGACCATCGATCAGCTCACATGTCGTACACAGATCCTACAAAACGCCTACCCGGCCGGTCAGGGCTTTTCGGCGTCGCGGAACCTCACGACAGCTCGGCCGCCACCACCTCGGCGATCTGCGCGGTGTTGAGCGCGGAGCCCTTGCGCAGGTTGTCCCCGCACACGAAGAGTTCGAGCGCCGTGGGGTCGTCCAGCGCCCGCCGCACCCGCCCGACCCACGTCGGGTCGGTGCCGACCACGTCGGCGGGGGTGGGGAACTCCCCGGCGGCGGGGTTGTCGAAGAGCACGACACCGGGCGCGGTGGCGAGGATCTCGCGCGCCTTGTCGACGGTGACCTCGCCCTCGAAGCGGGCGTGCACGGTCAGCGAGTGCGTGGTGATCACCGGCACCCGGACACAGGTGACGGCCACGGGCAGGTGGGGCAGCCCGAGGATCTTGCGGGACTCGTCCCGCACCTTCAGTCTCCTCGGACGACCAGCCGTCGTCGCGCGCCGAACCGGCCCACGGCACGACGTTCAGCGCGACCGGCTCCGGGAACGGCCCGGTGTTGTCCCCCACGGCCCGCCGTACGTCACCGGGGTGCGTGCCCAGCTCCGTGCCGGCGACCAGGGACAGCTGCTGGCGCAGCGTGGCCACGCCCGCGCGCCCGGCGCCGCTGACCGCCTGGTACGAGGAGGCGACGAGCTCGCGCAGCCCGAACTCGGCGTGCAACGCGCCCAGGGCCACGATCATGGAGAGCGTCGTGCAGCTGGGGTTGGCGATGATCCCGCGCGGCCGCATCCGCACGGCGTGCGGGTTGACCTCGGGCACGACGAGCGGCACGTCCGGGTCCATCCGGAACGTGCCGGAGTTGTCGACCACCACCGCGCCCTTGGCGGCGGCCAGGGGCGCCCACTGCTCGGCGACCTCGTCGGGGACGTCGAACATGGCGACGTCGACCCCGTCGAAGGCCTCCTCGGTGAGCGCCACGACCTCGGTCTCCTCGCCCCGCACGGCCAGCTTGCGGCCGGCCGAGCGCGGGGAGGCGATCAGTCGGATCTCGCCCCAGATATCCGCCCGCTGGGACAGGATCTGGCGCATGACCGTGCCGACGGCGCCGGTCGCGCCCACCACGGCAAGCGTCGGACGCCCGGACCTGCGGGTCCGGGCGTCCTGTCGGAGGTGGGCCATCAGCGGCCGGTGCCTCCGTAGACGACTGCCTCGTCGCTGTCGGAGTCGAGCCCGAACGCGGAGTGCACGGCGCGGACGGCCTCGGGCACGTCGTCGGCGCGGGTGACGACCGAGATGCGGATCTCGGAGGTCGAGATCAGCTCGATGTTCACGCCCGCGTCGGACAGCGCCGTGAAGAAGTCGGCCGTGACGCCCGGGTTGGTCTTCATACCCGCGCCGACCAGCGAGATCTTGCCGATCTGGTCGTCGTAGCGCAGTGAGTGGAAGCCGATGCCGGCCTTGTTCTTCTCCAGCGCGTCGATGGCCTTGCGGCCCTCGGTCTTCGGCAGCGTGAAGGAGATGTCCGTCAGGCCCGTGGAGGCGGCGGACACGTTCTGCACGACCATGTCGAGGTTGATCTCGGCGTCGGCGATCGTGCGGAAGATCGAGGCCGCCTCGCCGGGCTTGTCCGGCACGCCGACGACCGTGACCTTGGCCTCGGAGGTGTCGTGCGCGACACCGGAGATGAGAGCCTGCTCCACCTGCTTGTCCCCTTGCGTAATCGGCTCGCTGCTGACCCATGTGCCCTGAAGTCCGCTGAAGCTGGACCGGACGTGGATCGGGATGTTGTACCGGCGGGCGTACTCCACGCAACGGTGGAGCAGCACCTTCGACCCGGATGCCGCCAGTTCGAGCATGTCCTCGAAGGAGATCCAGTCGATCTTCCGGGCCTTCTTCACCACGCGCGGGTCGGCGGTGAACACGCCGTCGACGTCGGTGTAGATCTCGCAGACGTCGGCGTCGAGGGCGGCGGCGAGGGCCACAGCGGTGGTGTCGGAGCCGCCGCGGCCGAGGGTGGTGATGTCCTTGGTGTCCTGGCTGACGCCCTGGAAACCCGCCACGATCGCGATGTTGCCCTCGTCCACCGAGGTCTTGATCCGGCCCGGCGTGACATCGATGATCCGCGCTTTGTTGTGGACCGAGTCGGTGATGACACCTGCCTGGCTGCCGGTGAACGACTGGGCCTCGTGACCCAGCTTTTTGATCGCCATGGCCAGCAACGCCATGGAGATCCGCTCTCCGGCGGTCAGCAGCATGTCGAGCTCGCGCCCGGCAGGTATCGGGGATACCTGCTCGGCGAGATCGATCAGCTCGTCCGTCGTGTCGCCCATCGCGGAAACCACGGCAACCACCTGGTTGCCGTTCTGCTTCGCTTCCACGATTCGCTTGGCGACGCGCTTGATGCCCTCGGCATCGGCTACGGAGGAGCCTCCGTACTTCTGCACGACAAGGCCCACGTGCGCTCCTCGCTCAATCCGTCTCTATCCGCTCATACGCATTCGTACCGCGGTCGGCTCAGTCTAACGAGCGTCCGAAAATCCCTTCCGCGATATCGCATGGTGAGACTTCCGGGGTACTCGTTCAGATCTGCTCATGCCCACCTGGGCACAGGCCACGCGAGAAAGTGCCCGGCGTCACAATCGCCGCTCGGCCGACCCTGGTACGCCAACTTTCAAGCACTAGGGTTCGGCTGTGCGCGTACTTCTGGTGGAAGACGATGAACCGGTCGCCGAGTCCCTGCGGCGTGGCCTGAAGCGCTACGGCTTCGAGGTCGAGTGGGTGACCACGGGCGAGGCGGCGCTGAAGCACGCGGGCCCCTACGAGGTCGTCCTGCTCGATCTCGGCCTGCCTGACACCGATGGCCTGGACGTCTGCAAGGCGCTGCGCGAGCGCGGCGACGTGCCGATCATCGTGATCAGCGCCCGCAGCGACGAGACGGACCGGGTGGTGGGCCTGGAGATCGGCGCGGACGACTACGTCTCCAAGCCGTTCGGCGTCCGGGAGGTCATCGCCCGGATACGGGCGGTCATGCGCCGCATCCGGCCCCCCACCCCCGCGGGAGCCCACGGGACGGGCCCCGACCGCTACGGCCCGCGCCTGACGGTCGACCGCAAGGCGGCCCGGGTGCGCCTCGACGGCGAGGAGGTGGCCCTCGCGCCCAAGGAGTACGACCTGCTGTCCTTCCTCACCGAGGAACCCGGGGCGCTGATGTCGCGCGAGCAGATCATGGAAGCGGTCTGGGACGCGAACTGGTTCGGGCCGACCAAGACGCTGGACGTGCACGTGGCGGCGCTGCGGCGGAAGCTCGCGGGGGCGATCACGATCGAGGCGGTGCGCGGGGTCGGCTTCCGGCTGGAGATCGTCAAGGGCGAGGACAGCGGCACCTCATGATCCGCCAGCTCGTCCGCAGTTACGTCCTGCTCGTCGCGGTAGCCATCGCGCTGTTCACGGTGCCGGTGGCCTTCACCCTCACGGACCAGTTGCGGGGCGACACCGAGGCGTCCGTGCTGCGCGAGGCCGACACGATGGCCCTGTTGCTGGCCAACGGCGATCCCACCTCGTGCCGGGCCCTGGGGCAGATGGCCACCGCGTACGCCGAGAAGACGCCCGGCGACGTCCAGGTCACCGGCGCCCCGGGCTGCACGCCGGGGCTGCTCAGCCCTGGCCGGGACGCGGACCTGACGAAGGTCCTCGGCGGAGACGGGCCCACGACCGACTGGGGTTCCTCCTTCATCTGGGGCCCCGAGCTGGTGATCACCGTCCCCGCCCACGCGGCCGGCACGGACCGGGTCGTCGGTGCCGTACGCGTCGTCTACTCGACCGGCGAGATGACCGACCGCCTGTGGCAGATCTGGGGCTTCCGGGCGATCCTCGCCGTGCTCGTCCTCGGGGTGGCCGCCCTGCTCGGTGTCGGGGTCGCCCGCCGCCTCACCCGCCCGCTGCGCCAGCTCAACGACATGGCCAGCAAGTTCAGCGACGGCGACCTGACCGCCCGCTCCCCCGTGACGGGCCCGCCGGAGACGCAGACGCTGGCACGCACCCTCAACCAGGGCGCGGAACGCCTGGACACGCTGATCGCCGCCCAGCGCATCTTCGTCGCGGACGCGTCCCACCAACTGCGCACCCCGCTCACGGCGTTGCGGCTGTCCCTGGACAACATCGCGGACGGTGTGGACGACGAGTTCGTGCGCGAGGACGTGGAGCTGGCGACGGCGGAGGTCGTCCGGATGAGCCGCCTGGTCAACGGCCTGCTGGTACTGGCCCGGGCCGAGGCCAAGGTGACGGCGGCCGAGCCGCTGCCGCTGATGGACATCGTGCGGGAACGGCTCGCCGTGTGGAGACCGGCCGCCGACGAACGCGGAGTCACCATCGCGCTCGGAGGGAGTACGGACGGCCGGCCGTCCGTACTGACCAGCCCCGGTCATCTGGACCAGATGCTGGACAACGTGCTCTCCAACGCCCTGGAGGTCTCGCCGGACGGCGGGACGATCACCGTGCGGGTGGACCCCCGGGGCGACGTGGTGGGGGTGTCGGTCCTGGACGAGGGACCCGGGATGTCCGACGCGGAGAAGTCGCGCGCCTTCGACCGTTTCTGGCGCGGCCAGGGCCTGACCGGGAAGTCCGGCTCCGGCCTCGGTCTCGCCGTCGTCAGACAACTGGCGACGGACGACGGCGGAACCGTGGAGCTGAGGGACGCTCCCCCGGTCTCGGCTCCGCCCGACCGGGGGCACTCCCGTGGCTGCGGCCTGAGCGTGACGATCACGCTGCGGGCGGCGTCCCACCGGGGTGGCGGCTGACGCGGCTCACCCCTGCGCGACGGGTCCTTCTCCTCTCCCGCCTCGGGCCGTCCAGGCGGGGGGAGTTGTGGAGTACGGGGCCGGAACCGGCAGGGGCTACTTGGCCTTGTGCAAGCCCAGTGGGCCCGCGATCTCCTCGATCATGACCCTGCCCGCTTCGATCTCCAGGGTGTCGTCGCCCATGTCCTGGTCCGTGTCCAGGCCGTCGAGTTCGGCGAGGGGCTGGTCGAGGCGGACGTGGGCGAGGACCGACTGGAGGGCCCGGAGGGTTGCGGAGGCGGTGGAGCCCCAGTTGGAGAAGTAGGAGAACTGCCACCACCACAGGGCCTCGGTGGTGCGGCCCGCGCGGTAGTGGACCATGCCGTGGCGCAGGTCCGTGATGACGTCCGTGAGGTCGTCGGAGATCCGGGCCGGCACCGGGGCCTTGCGGGGCTCGTAGGGGTCGAAGACCTCGGAGTAGACGTCGATCGGGTCGAGGAGCCGCGCCAGGTTCTCGCGGAGTTCGTCGACGTCCGGCTCGGGGCCCGGATCGGGCTCGTAGCGCTCGTCCGGCACGATGTCCTCGTGCGCGCCGAGCCGGCCGCCGGCCAGGAGGAGTTGGGAGACCTCCAGGAGGAGGAAGGGCACGGCCGATTCCGGCTCGTCGCCCTTCGCGACCTCCGTGACGGCGACCAGGAAGCTCTCGACCTGGTCCGCGATCTGGACCGCGAAATCGTCCGGGTTCTGATCGGTCGCGTGCAGCGTGGCGTCAGACATCTAGGAGTCGTCTCCCCTCGAAGGCCCGGCCGAGGGTGACCTCGTCCGCGTATTCCAGGTCGCCACCCACCGGGAGGCCGCTGGCCAGGCGGGTGACCTTCAGGCCCATGGGCTTGATCATGCGGGCGAGGTACGTCGCTGTCGCCTCGCCCTCGAGATTGGGGTCCGTGGCCAGGATCAGTTCCGTGACCGCCCCGTCGGCCAGCCGCGCGAGCAGTTCCCGGATCCGCAGGTCGTCCGGGCCCACCCCGTCGATCGGGCTGATCGCGCCGCCCAGGACGTGGTAGCGGCCCCGGAACTCACGCGTGCGCTCGATCGCCACGACGTCCTTCGGCTCCTCGACCACGCAGATGACGGCGGGGTCGCGGCGGGTGTCGCGGCAGATGTTGCACAGTTCCTCCTGCGCGACGTTGCCGCAGGTCGCGCAGAAGCGGACCTTCGCCTTGACCTCCATGAGGGCCTGCGCGAGGCGCCGTACGTCCGTCGGTTCGGCCTGCAGGATGTGGAAGGCGATCCGCTGGGCGCTCTTCGGACCGACGCCGGGCAGCCGTCCCAGCTCGTCGATCAGGTCCTGGACCACGCCTTCGTACAACGGACTGCCCTTCCTGGGTCTTCGAGGTCGTTCGCTGCGTACGGCCTTCCCGTACGTACCGTAGTTGTCCGCCGCCTGTCCGAGGAAGGCGGCGGGCGCCTCAGAACGGCAGGCCCGGGATGCCGCCGCCGCCCAGACCCTGCGCGAGCGGGCCCAGCTTCTGCTGCTGGAGCGCCTGCGCGTTCTCGTTGGCCGCCTGGACCGCCGCCACGACCAGATCGGCCAGCGTCTCGGTGTCGTCCGGATCCACCGCCTTGGGGTCGATCTTCAGGTTGCGCAGCTCGCCGGCGCCGGTGACGGTGGCCGTCACCAGACCGCCGCCCGCCTGCCCGTCGACCTCCGTCTGCGCCAGTTCCTCCTGCGCCTGAGCCAGGTCCTGTTGCATCTTCTGGGCCTGCTGGAGCAACTGCTGCATATTGGGCTGGCCACCACCGGGGATCACGATCAGCTCCTTGCTCGGTACGGGTTTTCCCGTTCGGCACGAGCCTACGTGGTCAGGCCTGCCGTCGCCCCAGCACTCTTTCGAGTGAGTCCCCCTCGCGCCCTATACCGGATCAAGGAATACTTCCGGGCGGAAAAGAGGCGAAAGCTGCGCCTTCGCCACCCATTGGGGGGTAGGAAGGGTCCGGCGCGTTCAGGATGCAGGCATCCCGTGTCGTGTGTGGCAGGCGTGTCAGGTGTGTCGTTCGTCGCGCAGTGTGATCGGCGAGTGAACCGCGCGTGGTCGTTCGTGGCCAGTAGGGAGTGCCGGGTGGGTCAGCCGGAGATGCAGCCCGAGGTGCCGCCTCAGGACGGACGGGGCGAGGATGCGGCCCGGTTGCGGCCGGGCGATCTGACCGGGCGGGCCTTTCCGCTCGGGGACTGGGGCGAACCGGCGGTCCGGCTGGACGAGCTCTACCGGTGGGTGGAGCGCGGGGCGCTCCGGACGGCGGCCTGGTATCTCGAGGACCGGGTGTGGAAGCGGCGGTGCGCGCGGATGCTGCGCTGCGGGGCCGCGGTGGGGGCGGTCACCGGCGTCGCGCTGCCCGTGCTGGATCTGACCGGGGTCGCGGGCGGGGGCGCGCCCTGGGGGTGTCTGGCGCTGCTGCTGGGGGTGGCGTGTGTGGCCGTCGACCGGTACTTCGGGGTGACGTCGGGCTGGATGCGGGATGTGGCCACCGCGCAGGCCGTGCAGCGGCGATTGCAGGGGCTGCAGTTCGACTGGGCGGCGGAGAGTGTGCGTGAGGTGCTGGGCCCGGCGGAGGGGACGGCCAGTGAGGCCGCCGAGCGGTGCCTTGGGGTGTTGCGGAGGTTCACCGAGGACGTGAGTGAACTGGTGCGGGTGGAGACCGGGGACTGGATGGGCGAGTTCCGGTCCGGGGGTGCGCCGGTGGGCATGCAGGCGGTGGTGTTTTCCGGTGCGGGGCGGGGATCTGAGGCGGGGAGTGTGAACGGGCGGTTTTCCGTGCCGCCGGGGGGCGCTCGGCCGAATATGCCGCGGCAACGGCCGCCGGAGCCCAGGTGACGGTCTGTCCGGCCGGCGCCCGGGTCAGTTCTCGTCGCCCTGCGCGCACAAGGTGAGACCCTCCGGCGTCCAGCACGGCACATGCCCGTGCGTGCGGATGACGTCCTGGCCGTTGCCGCGGGAGAGGTACGTCAGGAAGCTCGACGCCAGGGAGTCGGCCGGGGGCCGGCCGTAGGTGTAGGCGTACTCGATCTCGCGGTACGGGTAGTCGCTCGTGCCGTGTTCGATGGCGTCGACGGAGGCGGGCTCGCCGTCCAGGCGCAGCGAGTGCAGGCCCTTCGCGCGGGCGGCCAGGTTGAGTTCGCTGTAGCCGATGGCGCCAGGGAGGCCGGCCACCGTGTTCAGCACCTGCTCCGTCGAGTCGAGTTCGCAGCGGATGACGGGCCGCCGTCGGGTCGTCCTTGTGGACGCAGTCGACGGAGGAGTTGGCGATCTCGCCCCGTCCCAGCACGCGGCGCTGGAGGACCTGTCTCGTCCCGGAGCCCGCGTCCCGGCTGACCAGGTGCACGGGCAGGTCGGGGCCGCCCAGTTGCTTCCAGTTGCGGATCTCGCCCCGGTAGAGGCGCCGCACGTCCGCCGTGGACAGGTTCCTCAGGCCCACGTCGTCGTTGACCACGAGCGCGAAGACGGACAGCGCAACCCGGTTCTCGCGCAGTTCGGGCAGGCCGGCGGACTTGGGACCGTCCGACAGGGCCACCACCGGCGGGGAGCCCCGCCCGTCCCGTGCCGCCCGGGCTCCGGCCGCCGCGAGTTCCCGTATCCCGGCCGTCGAGCCGTGTGTGTCCACCTCGATGTCCGGGTCACCGCCGCAGTCCCGCTCGTACTTGTGGGCCACCTCGCGCAGTACGGGCGCGAAGGCGGTCGAGCCGGTGAGGGTGAGGGTGCCGCTCGCGCAGCCGATCGGGGGCGGGGTGTCGTCCTGGGCGACGACGATCGCGGCCAGGGTGACCACGCTCGCCGTGAGAGCGATGGTGATCAGCCGCGCCGCCCGGCTGAACAGCGGCGGCTTGTCGTCCGGCGTGGCACTGCGGTTGGGGTGCACCTCGCCGTCGCGCAGGCCGCCGACCAGCCGGATCTCGTCGCCGACGTCGCCGCCGGCGAGCAGCACGAGCAGCTTGAAGTGGTCGCCGCGGTTGAGCGGGACGCGGGGGATGCGCAGGGTGTTGCCCTCGTAGGCGAAGCCGCGTGCCGCGGTGAAGTGGTCCATCAGGTGGTCGGTGTCCGACGGCTGGGTCACCGAGACGCCCCGGACGGTGCGCTCGGCGAACACCGCGGTCAGGCCGTGGAGTTCGGGGCCGGTGTAGTCGTCGCGGTCGATGCCCTGCGAGCCGTCGTTCTCGATGCGCAGCAGGACCAGGGTCGCGTCGGCCATTCCGGGGGCCTCGTCGAACAGGCCGAGACGGCGGTTGGCGCGGCCCGAGCGCACGTCGTCGCCGATGGGGTTGTCCATCTGCACGCGGTAGCCGACACGTTTACGGCGCGGCACCCGGCGCTCGTACCAGACCATGACGCCCGAGGCGATGATGCCGAGCAGGGCCGTCGCCACGGCCACGAGGTTCTCCGCGCTCAGCCACTCCACCGTGGGTGCCCCCGCCGCCGCCCGGACGAATTCGATCGTCCGGTCACCGTACGGCTGTACGGGCGGGTATCCGGAATTCGTCGGCTTGAATTCGCCGGACGTTCAACGACCTCACGAAGACGGGCAGTTGGTCACTGTCTCGTGTACGCCAGCCGCTCCCCGCTGCTCGAGTTCACGCGCTGGAGCGTGCCGTCGGACAGGAGGGTGATCTCGGTGGCCGCGCCCGGTGTGCAGGCGGTGCGAGGCTGCCCGACGGTCACGGTGGACGGGCCGATCTCCAGCGTGCCGCCGGCGCCGGGGGCATCGGTCAGTTCGCCCTCGAACACGCAGTGGTAGGTGCCGCCCGAGTCCGTGGGGCCGTCCGCCACGAGGGACAGGACCGTGTCGCCCGGCTCGCCCTGCTGGATGGTCAGCGAGCGGGTGTGCTGTCCGTCGGCGTTGTCGATGGTGGCGGTCCAGGTGCCGAGGTACCCCGTCGGAATCGCGCCGTCCGCCGGGGAGGCGGTGCTGCCGGGCTGCGAGGCCGTCGGGGAGGGGCCGGAGTCCGAGGGGGCGCCGGTGTCCCGCGTGGGGGCGGACTGACCGCCGGCCCCGTCGCCGTCGCCGTCACCGCCCTGCATCAGCGCGTACACCGAGCCGCCCGCGGCCAGCGCGACGACCAGGGCGATCACGACGAGCAGCGCGGTGGAACGGCCGCTCCGTGGCGGCTCCTGCGGGGGGCCGTAGGGCGGGGGTGTGCCGTACGGCGGTGGGCCGTAGGGCGGGGTGGAACCGAGGCCGCCGTAGGCGGGGTGGTGGTACGGCGGGGCGGCGCCGGGCTGGGGGTGTTGCTGGGGGTAGCCGTACGCCGGGTAGGGAGGCGGGGGCAGTGTGCCCGGGCCGGGGGCCTGTTGGGGCGGCGGGGTCGTGCCCTGACCCACGACCATGGTGGGCAGATGGTTCAGCGGCGGGCCCTCGCCCGGCCGGCCCGGCGGGGGCGGGCCGCCGGTGGCGCCGGGCGCCTCGGCAGGGGCCGGAGGCAGCGCCGGGCTCGGCGACGCCTCGTCGGCGGCCGGTGCGTGTTCGGGGGTCGCGTCGGGGCCCGGGTTCTGGTCGGAATCAGGGCCCCGCGGGCTGGGGGTGTCGCTGCCGTTTTCCGGCTGCGGGCCGGTGGGGGCTGGTCGCGCCCACGCGGCGGAGCCGCCCATGTCACGGCCCCGCGCCCCTTCGGCCTCCGGATCCTCCGTCTCCAGCAACCGCACCGCGTGCCGACCCAGTTGCGCCACCAGCGCGCTCGGCAGCCAGGGGTCCAGCGCGCGGCCGTCCGAGACCGTGTCGTCCGCCCCTGTGCGTTCCAGAACGCGGTCGAGGGACGGCCGTGCGGCGGGGTCCTTGCGCAGGCAGTCGCGTACGAGTTCGGCGATGCCCTCCGGGACGCCCGCCAGGTCCGGTTCCTCCTGGGCGATGCGGAACATCAGCGCGTGCACGCCGCTGTTGGCGGTGCCGAAGGGCAGGGCGCCGGTCGCGGCGTAGGCGAGGACCGAGCCGAGGCAGAAGACGTCGCACGCCGGGGTGATGCGGTCGCCCCGCACCTGCTCGGGCGCCATGAAACCGGGCGATCCGACGAGCGCGCCGGTGCGCGTGAGCCCGCCGTCCGTCACGGTCTCCAGGGCCCGTGCGATACCGAAGTCGATGACGCGCGGGCCGTCGATGGTGACCAGCACGTTGGACGGCTTGAGGTCGCGGTGGACGATGCCGGCGGCGTGGATGTCCTTCAGCGCGTGCGCGAGCCCGGCCGCGAGGATGCGGACCGTCCGCTCGGGCAGGGCACCGTGGTCGTGCCCGACGACCTGCTGGAGACTCGGCCCGGCGACGTATCCCGTGGCGACCCACGGCACCGCCGCCTCGGTGTCCGCGTCCAGCACCGGCGCCGTCCAGTAGCCGCCGACCCGCCGCGCGGCCCGCACCTCCTGCCGGAACCGCTCCCGGAACTCCTCCTGCGCGGCCAGTTCCTCGCGCACGAGTTTCACGGCGACCGTACGGCCCCGCTCCGAGCGGGCCAGATACACCTGCCCCATCCCACCGGCGCCGAGCCGCGCCAGCAGCCGATAGGCACCGATACTCCCCCAGTGCTCAACGCCTGGGGGCACCCCCATGGGATCCCCGGGCCCCAGCTTCTCCATCGCTCAACCGCCTTCCCCCCACACGTGAGCAACAGATCGAGAATAGTGCGGGGCCGGGGCGGGGTGGCCTGGGCGAACTCTACGGTTCCGTAACAGGCGGACCCACCTGGTCGAGCACCTTGGACAGGCGTTCCAGCACCTGCACCGCCTCCGCGAGCTCCGCCTCCCCGAACGCCTCCGCCAGCCGGTCGGCGAAGGCCGCGTGACCGGGGGTGATACGGGCGATCGCCGCACGCCCCTGCCCGGTCGGTGCGAGGAGCTTGGCGCGGCGGTGGGCGGGGTTCGGCCGGTACTCCGCGAGGCCCCGCTCCACCAGCAGGTCGGCGATGCGCTGCACGCTCTGCCGGGTGATGCCCATGGCGCGGGCGATGCCGGACACGGGCAGCGGCTCGCCGAGGACCGCTCCGAGCACCTGCCACCAGGCGGCGGTGAGCCCTGCGGGCCGGGCCAGTTCCTCCGCCACGGCGAGGAACTGGCCGTTGAGGCGGAACACCCCCAGGGCGCTGCGGCTGAGCGAGTCCTGACGCTCCCGGCTCACAGCGCGCCGGCCTTCTCCAGCACCGCGTACGCCTCCGCGTCGGAGTCGTGGAACAGCCGGTACCAGGCGTCGAGCACCTCCCCCTCGAAGACCTGCAGCAGCCGGAAGATCTCCCGGGCGAAGGCGACGGGCTCGGTCGGGCCCGCGGTGACCAGGTCGCCGTCGGTGACGGCGTCGGTCTCGACGTAGCGCTCGCCGCCCGCGTAGCCGGTCGCGGCCAGATAGAAGGAGACCGCGCCGGTGTGGTCACGGTCGTCGAGCAGGCCCTCCCGGGCCAGACCGGCGGTGGCCCCGCAGATCGCGGCGACCGGTACGCCCGCCTCCAGGAAGGCCTGGGCCTTGCGGGCGAAGGGCGCGAGGTCGTCAGAGGTGTCCCAGAGGTCGGCGCCCGGGAGGATCAGCAGCGCGCTGTCCTCGGGCCGTACGTCGTCCAGGGCCGCGTCGGGCTGGATGCGCAGTCCGCCGATGCTGGCGACCGGAGCCGGGGACGGGCCGACCGTCCGGATCGCGTAGCCGGCGCGGGCGAGCTGGGCCGTGGCGTGGCCGGTCTCCCAGTCGGCGAGGGTGTCGTAGACGGCGAGATGGACGGGCTTGCGGCTCATGGCTCCTCCTGGAGATCCGAGTATGACAACATACTGTCGATTCGACAGCATGTTGTCGATAGATTCCCCGCGTGACACCTCCCCGTCGACAACCTGTCGCGGAATCCCCCAGACCTCACACACGACGCCGATATCCCGCCCGCGCCCCGCATGCCTACGCTCGCCCGCATGACCCCTCAGCCGAACCCCGAAGCCGGTGCCGCCGTCAAGGCCGCCGACCGTGACCATGTGTTCCACTCCTGGTCCGCTCAGGAGCTCATCGACCCGCTCGCCGTCGCCGGTGCGCAGGGGTCGTACTTCTGGGACTACGACGGTCGGCGCTACCTCGACTTCTCCAGCGGCCTCGTCTACACGAACATCGGCTACCAGCACCCCACGGTCGTCGCGGCGATCCAGGAGCAGGCGGCCCGGATGACCACCTTCGCGCCCGCGTTCGCGATCGAGGCGCGGTCTCAGGCGGCACGGCTGATCGCCGAGCGGACCCCGGGCGACCTGGACAAGATCTTCTTCACCAACGGCGGCGCCGACGCCGTCGAGCACGCCGTCCGCATGGCCCGCCTGCACACCGGACGCCCCAAGGTGCTCTCGGCGTACCGCTCGTACCACGGCGGCACGCAGCAGGCCGTGAACATCACCGGCGACCCGCGCCGCTGGGCCTCCGACAGCGGCACTGCGGGGGCCGTGCATTTCTGGGCCCCCTACCTCTATCGCTCCCGCTTCTACGCCGAGACCGAGGAGCAGGAGTGCGCGCGGGCGCTGGAACACCTGGAGACGACGATCGCCTTCGAGGGGCCCGCGACCGTCGCGGCGATCATCCTGGAGACGATCCCGGGCACGGCCGGGATCATGCTCCCGCCGCCCGGCTACCTCGCCGGGGTGCGCGAGATCTGCGACAAGTACGGGATCGTCTTCGTCCTGGACGAGGTCATGGCCGGGTTCGGGCGGACCGGTGAGTGGTTCGCGGCGGACCTGTTCGGCGTCACGCCCGACCTGCTGACCTTCGCGAAGGGCGTGAACAGCGGATACGTGCCGCTCGGCGGCGTCGCGATCTCCTCAGCCATCGCGGAGACGTTCGGGAAGCGGCCCTACCCCGGCGGTCTGACCTACTCCGGGCACCCGCTGGCGTGCGCCGCCGCCGTCGCGACGATCAACGTCATGGCGCAGGAGGGCGTCGTCGAGAACGCGGCCCGGCTGGGCGCGTCCGTCGTCGGGCCGGGGCTGCGTGAGCTGGCCGAGCGGCATCCGAGCGTCGGCGAGGTGCGTGGCGTCGGGATGTTCTGGGCGCTGGAGCTGGTGCGGAACAGGGAGACCCGCGAGCCGCTGGTGCCGTACAACGCGGCCGGGGAGGCCAACGCACCGATGGCCGCCTTCGCCGCCGCCGCGAAGGGCAGCGGGCTGTGGCCGTTCGTGAACATGAACCGGACGCACGTGGTGCCGCCCTGCAACATCGGCGAGGCGGAGCTGAAGGAAGGCCTCGCGGCGCTGGACACGGCCCTCTCGGTGGCGGACGAGTACACCGGGTAAACAGATGTAAACCCGTCAGTAGCCGACAACCTCGGGCCTCATTCGAACGCGTAAGGTGGCGTGCTCGTAGACATACACGTGCACGCCACCCGAACGCGACGAGGGAGACGCCCTGACCATGCCCGGCAGCACCGGCAACGGCGCCGTGACGCGCAGCACCCTGCGCCAGCAGATCGCCGACGCTCTTCGGGACGAGGTGCTGGCCGGACGGCTCCAGCCGGGGCAGGAGTTCACGGTCAAGGAGATCGCCGAGCAGTACGGGGTATCGGCGACACCGGTACGCGAGGCGCTGGTCGACCTCTCCGCCCAGGGGCTCCTGGACGCCGACCAGCACCGCGGCTTCCGGGTCCACGAGTACTCGGTCGAGGACTTCCGCGGCATGATCGAGGCCCGCGACCTGGTCATCGAGGGGATGTTCCACGCCCTCACCTCCGGGCAACGCGCCGCCGCGCGGCCCGACGACCCCCGCGTCGCCGCCGTGCTCGCCGGGGTCCGGCGGCGCGGCGAGGAGGCGCAGCGGGCCGCCGCGGCCGGTGACCTCACCGTCCTCATCGGCTACGACCTGCGCTACTGGCGCGAACTCGCGGCCCTCTTCGGCAACCCGTATCTGGGCGACTTCCTGCACCGGCTGCGCGTCCAGACCTGGGTGGGCGCGGTGCAGCATCTGCGCCGGCTCACCGACCTGCGCGGCGAGCTGTGGACCGGCCACACCGCACTGGTCGACGCCCTGGCCGCTCAGGACACCGGCACCGCCCGCTCGATCATCGACGGCTACAACTCCCACTCGCTGGCCCTGATCGAGCGCCTCGCCTCCTGACGGCCTGCGTCGTATCTGTTCGTATGGGTATGGGTCATGCACGACAGGAGCCGCTGTCGTGCCGCACCGATACCCTTTCCTGACCATCGTGCTACCGGGCGCCACCCGGCCGCTGAGCTGAGCGAGGAGCCTTCTTTGGCCTGTGACCTGTGGCTGGTACCGCTTGTCGACGTGTTGTGCCACACCCCGGACAACCCGTTCGCCGAGGAACTCGCGCAATACAACAAGGTGCTCGCCGAGGCCGGGTTGCCGCCGGTGCCGGTGTACCAGTACATGCCGGGCCTGTCCGGTGAGGTCGCCCCGGTCGCGGGCTTCGACTACGACGCGCTGCACTTCCTGCGCCGCGCCTATCTGCTCCAGGTGTGCGGCCTGCCGGTGACGCCCGTGGGCGAACTCGGCGGCGACTACGAGCAGTTGCTGGAGATGTTCGAGTCGACGGCCCAGCAGTCGCACCTCGTCTGGCACTACGACCACGCGGGCGCGTACGTCCCCGTCGACTTCCCCAGCCCGCTCGCCGACGACGAGCTGCTCGCGGGCGGCGGCCCGCTGGGCTCCTCGCACGCCCTGCTGCGGGAGCTGGAGACGGTCGCCCCCGCCCTGGGCATCGACCCGGCCAATCCGCCGGCGGCCCCCCAACCGCCGCTCGTGCCCACGGAACTGGAGGAACCCGCCGTCCCCGCCCCGTACGACCCCAGCCCGTTCGCCCGTGAACGGCACGTCTGGCTCGGGCTGCACGCGGCCGTGACGCGGAGTCTGGCCCAGGGGTCGATGATCGTCTTCAGCTGAACCGACGGGCTCAGCGTCCCAGCTGGGAGAGACCTCTCTGCACGTCCTCCATGTTCATCACCGGCGTGTAGGTGATCTCCGCGCCGAGGTGGAGGAAGAACGGTTCGCTGAGCACCGGCATCTGCGAGCTGTCCTGCATGTCGAAGACCATGTAGGCGGTGCGCTTGCCGTGGTCGGTGGTGAAGTAGGCCGCTTCGGGCTTGATCTGCTCCACCGACTCCTGGATCAGTTTCGTCAGGGTGCCGTTGCGGATGGCCTCGTTGGCCTTCTCCGTGTCCATGGAGGCCTTGAGCAGTACGCGCATCGCACTCACCTTCTTCTGGTCGACGCACGCGGGGTATGGCTTCAGCCTATGCCGGTTCCCGGCATATCACCCTGCCGGAGAACGCCGGCCGCCCCCCGTGACACGGGAGGCGGCCGGCGAACCTGGGTGCGCGTCAGAGGAACGAGTTGATCTCGATCGTCTCGTCCCGGCCCGGACCCACGCCGATCGCGGAGATCGGGGCGCCGGACATCTCCTCCAGCGCCTTGACGTAGGCCTGGGCGTTCTTCGGCAGGTCGGAGAAGGACTTGGCCTTGCTGATGTCCTCGCTCCAGCCGGGCAGCATCTCGTAGACCGGCTTCGCGTGGTGGAAGTCGGTCTGGGAGTACGGGAGCTCCTCGACGCGCTTGCCGTCGATCTCGTACGCCACGCAGACCGGGATCTGCTCCCAGCCGGTGAGGACGTCGAGCTTGGTGAGGAAGAAGTCCGTCAGGCCGTTCACCCGGGTCGCGTAGCGGGCGATCACCGCGTCGAACCAGCCGCAGCGCCGGTCGCGCCCGGTGGTGACACCGCGCTCGCCGCCGATGCGGCGCAGCGCCTCGCCGTCCTCGTCGAAGAGCTCCGTCGGGAACGGGCCCGCGCCGACGCGGGTCGTGTAGGCCTTGAGGATGCCGATGACCCGGCTGATCTTCGTCGGGCCCACGCCGGCGCCGGTGCAGGCGCCGCCCGCGGTCGGGTTCGAGGAGGTGACGAAGGGGTACGTGCCGTGGTCGATGTCGAGGAGCGTGCCCTGGCCGCCCTCGAAGAGGACCACCTTGTCCTCCTCCAGGGCCTGGTTCAGGACCAGGACCGTGTCGGCGACGTACGGGCGGAGCTTCTCGGCGTAGGCCAGCAGCTCCTCGACCACCTGGTCGACGGCGATCGCGCGCCGGTTGTAGAGCTTGGTGAGGACCTGGTTCTTGATGTCGAGGGCCGCCTCGACCTTCTGCGTGAGGATCGACTCGTCGTAGAGGTCCTGCACACGGATACCGACGCGGTTGATCTTGTCGGCGTAGGTCGGTCCGATGCCGCGCCCGGTCGTGCCGATCTTGCGCTTTCCGAGGAAGCGCTCCGTCACCTTGTCGACCGTGACGTTGTACGGCGTGATGATGTGCGCGTTTCCGCTGAGGAGGAGCTTGGAGGTGTCGACACCACGCTCGTTCAGACCGCTCAGCTCGGAGAGCAGGACCGACGGGTCGACGACGACACCGTTACCGATGACCGGCGTGCAGCCGGGAGACAGGATTCCGGAAGGGAGGAGGTGCAGTGCGTACTTCTGGTCACCCACGACCACCGTGTGGCCGGCGTTGTTGCCGCCCTGGTAGCGCACCACATAATCCACAGACCCACCGAGCAGGTCGGTGGCCTTTCCCTTGCCTTCGTCACCCCACTGAGCACCGAGCAGCACAAGTGCGGGCACGCGCGTACACCCCTTCCGGGCGGGGCATGTCCATGGTCGAGGGCGAACGCGGCGGTGTACCACCGCGTGCACCGCGACCGCCGTTGGCCGCCAACCGTCGGACCGGATGCCCCGGAATAGACGAAGCCCCTGGCGCAATAGCGCAAGGGGCTCTTGCACAAAGATGCTACCCGAGGAAGCGAGGCATGGCCGAGGTGGCGACTTCCGCGACGTCCGAGCAGCTGCTGGTGGTCATCGACCCGGTCGCCCGTCGGTCGGACGGCGAGTCCGTACGGATCGCGAAAGACGTGCTCAGAGGGGGTGCGGCCGTGAAGCTGTGCCTGCCGGAGGGGCCGGAGGAGTTCGCGCGGGCGCTGGCCCGGCGGGGCACCCGGCGCCCGGTGGTGGTGGGCGACGACCGGGCGCTGATCCGCGCGGTGTCGCTGCTGCACCGGCATCGGGAGCTGGCGGGGTGCGCGCTGTCGGTGGTGCCGGTCGGCGGCGTCCTGTCCCTCGCGCGCTCACTGGGCGTGCCGACAGGGACGGTGGCGGCGGCGCGGGCGGTGCTCGACGGGGTCGAGCGGCGGATGGACCTGATGGTCGACGACAGTGACGGGGTGGTGCTCGGCGCGTTGCGCATACCGCCGCTCTCGCCCTTCCCGGCGGCCGAGGGCCCGCAGGCCGAGGATCCGGAGACCGCGACGGGCCGCCCGTGGCTGCGGACCTGCCAGTCCCTGGTACGGACCCTGGTGCCGGCCGGCCGACCCGCCCGGCTCGCCTCCGCGCCCGAGCCCGGGCCGTCCCGGCTGCGGGTCGAGGTGGACGGCGAGACCCTCGTCGACCTGGACCAGCCGGTGGAGGCGGTGTCGGTGGCACCGGGCGCCGCGGGGATGGCGTCGGTGGAGGTCAGGCCGGTGTCGGTGGGCGCCGAGGCCTCCCCCCTGCTCGCCGAGGGCCGCACGGTGACCGTCTCGGGGGCGCACTTCCGCTACCGGGCGGACACGCTGGTGTCGGGGCCGGTGCGGACCCGGACATGGAGGGTGCGGGAGGGGGCTTGGGGGCTGACGGTGCCGGGTCCGGGGTGAGTCAGGCCTCGGTGTCCGCGGCGGGGGCCTGGAAACCGACCGTGCCGGGGTGACATGACAGTCGGAAGGGAGCTGATCACTGCGGCCCGAACGTCTTGTCCCGGTGTACCCGCCAGCGCTCCATCATCTCCTCGACCTCGCCCTGCAGGAACTCGAAGAACGCGAGGGTCTCGGACAGACGGCGGCCCGCCGGGGTGCCGGCGCCGAGGCTGGTGACGCCTTCGCGCAGGGCCCCCTCCCATCGCTTGAGGACGGCCTCGCGGTTGGTCAGGGCCTCGTACCACTGGTCGCCGTGCACGCGGTAGCGCTCCCGGCGCGAACCGGGTTCCCGCTCGCGCGAGACCATGTGCGTCTGGGCCAGGTAGCGCACCGCCCCGGAGACCGCCGCGGGGCTGATCTGCAGCTGTTCGCCCAGTTCGGCGGAGGTCAGCGCGCCCTCGTCCGAGGAGAGCAGCGCGGCGAAGACCCGGGCGGGCATCCGCTGGCATCCCGGCCTCGACGAGCTGCGCCGCGAAGGACTCCACGAACCTCGACACTGCCTCCGCGTCCCGCCCGCTCCCGGCTGATTCCGTCATGCGGCTCATCCTATCCGCGAGTTCATACGCTTCCTTAACTTCACAAATTTCTGAAGAAAGCGTACCTTCTGAAGCATGACGAAGGCAATCACCGTCTCCGGACTGCACAAGTCCTTCGGACGGACGCACGCACTCGACGGGCTCGATCTGGAGGTCGCCTCCGGCGAGGTCCACGGCTTCCTCGGCCCCAACGGCGCCGGGAAGTCGACCACCATCCGCGTCCTGCTCGGCCTGCTGCGCGCCGACTCCGGCGCCGCGCAGGTGCTCGGCCGCGACCCGTGGACGGACGCGGTGGAGGCGCACCGTCGTATCGCCTACGTCCCGGGGGACGTGACGCTGTGGCGCAACCTCTCCGGCGGCGAGGTCATCGACCTCTACGGCCGGCTGCGCGGAGGGCTGGATCCCCGGCGCCGGGCGGAACTGATCGAACGCTTCGAACTCGACCCCACCAAGAAGGGCCGTACGTACTCCAAGGGCAACCGGCAGAAGGTCGCCCTGGTCGCCGCGTTCGCCTCGGACGTCGACCTGCTGATCCTGGACGAGCCGACCTCGGGCCTGGACCCGCTGATGGAGGAGGTCTTCCAGCGGTGCGTCGCGCGAGGAGCGCGACCGGGGCCGCACGATCCTGCTCTCCTCCCACATCCTCAGCGAGGTCGAGGAGCTGTGCGACCGGGTCAGCATCATCCGCAAGGGCCGTACGGTCGAGAGCGGATCGCTCGCCGAACTGCGCCATCTGACCCGCACCAGCGTCGTCGCCGAACTCGCGGGCCCGCCCAACGGACTGGCGAACCTGCCCGGCGTCCACGACCTCGATGTGCAGGGGCAGCCGCGTCCGGCTCCAGGTCGACACCGACCAGCTGGACGCCGTACTGCGCTCGCTGAGCGAGTCGGGCGTGCGCTCGCTGACGTCGACGCCGCCGACGCTGGAGGAGCTGTTCCTGCGGCACTACCAGGACGAGGCCGGGGATCGCCCCGGCTCGAGCGAAGCCGAGAGCTTGAGGGAGGCCCGATGACGACCACGGCCTTCGCCGTACGGCCGCACGAGCTCCCGCCAGCTGGCCGGGCACCGGAACGCTGTTGCGGTTCGCGCTGCGCCGCGACCGGCTGATGATCCCGGTGTGGGTCGCGGTGAACGCCCTGATGGTCCTCTCCATGCCGAACACGCTGGAGGGCCTGTACGCCACCCCGGCCGAACGCGCCGACCTGATCCGGCAGATGGCGACCAACTCCTCGCTGCGCGCGATGATCGGCCCGGTCTTCGACGACTCGCTCGGCGCCCTGACGGCCTGGCGGGTCGGCGTGTACGCGGGCGCGCTCGCCGCCGTGATGAGCCTGCTCGATCGTCGTACGGCACACCCGGGACGAGGAGGAGAGCGGCCGTCAGGAGCTGGTGGCGTCCGGGATGGTGGGCCGCCGGGCCTCCCTGACGGCGGCCCTGCTGGCGGCGGCGGTCGCGAACGCGGTCCTGGCGCTGCTGGTGACGGCCGGGCTGGCCGGGCAGGGGGCGGCCGGGGCGCTGGCCCTGGGGCTCGGGCTCGCCGGGGTCGGGATGGTCTTCGCCACGATGGCGGCGATCGTCGCCCAGCTGACGGAGAGCGCCCGGCTGGCCCGGGGCCTGACGGCGGCGGTGCTGGGCGCCGCGTTCGTGCTGCGCGCGGCGGGCGACTCGGCGACGGACGACGGCTCGTCGGCGCTGACGTGGCTGTCGCCGCTGGGGTGGCTGGAGAACCTGCGGCCGTTCGCGGACGAACGCTGGTGGGTGCTGGCGCTGCTCGCCGGCGCGGTCGCTGCTCCAGGGCGCGGTGGCGTACGGCCTGGCCGGGCGCCGGGACATCGGCATGAGCTTCCTGCCCACCCGGCCCGGGCCGGCCACCGGCCGCCTGGGCAGCGCGGGCGCGCTGGCCTGGCGGCTGCAGCGGGGCAGCGTGCTCGGCTGGAGCATCGGCTTCCTCCTCGCCGGGGTCGTCTACGGCGGGCATGACCGACGGGCGCGGCCGACCTGGTCGGCGACAACGAGAACGCCCGGCGGATCTTCGAGCGGATGGGCGGGCCGGTCCGGGATCACGGACGCGTTCCTGGCGTCGATGGTCGGGATGCTGGGCCTGATCGCGGCGCTGTACATCGTGGCGTCGGTGCTGCGGCTGCACGGCGAGGAGACGTCGGGCCGCGCGGAACCGGTCCTGGCGAACGCGGTGGGGCGGCTGCGGTGGGCCGCCGGACACCTGGCGATCGCCTTCGGCGGCTCCGCCCTGATCATGCTCCTGGCCGGCCTCGGCTTCGCCGTCGGCTACGGCAAGGAGATCGGCCCGATCCTGGGCGCGTGCCTGGTGCAGCTCCCCGCGGTGTGGGTGATCGGCGGGCTGGCGGTCCTGCTGTACGGGGTGCTGCCGCGGGCGGCGCTGGCGGCCTGGGGGGTCGCGGGGGCGGTGCTGCTGATCGGCTGGGTCGGGCCCGCGCTGGACGTGCCCGCAGGTGGTGCTGGACCTGTCCCCCGTTCGGCCATCTGCCGAAGTTGCCGGGCGGGGAGATGCAGTGGGGGCCGGTGCTGGTCCTGCTGGGGCTGGCGGTGGTGCTGGTGGCCGCGGGGCTGGCGGGGTTGCGGCGGCGGGACATGACGACCTGAGCGGCGGCGGGAACCGCGCAGCGGCCCGCGTATGTCCATGCCGGGCATGGGACGACGTACGCAGGCCGCGGCGGGATGTCTGACCGCGGCCGTCGGCGCGGGCGCGGGACTCGCGGTGTGGGCCTTCGGCGTCCGGGAGCGGCTCTGGCGGTTCGAGGCGGCCCCGGACTGGAGCGTGCTCTACGCCGAACTGCCGCTGGCGATCCTCGGCGGGGTCGCCGCCGCCCTGACGGCGTGGGCCCTGCTCCGGCGTCTCAGAGCGCGACGCTGAGCCCCTCCAGGCCCCGGATCACGAAGTTCGGCTTGCGCTCCGGCTCCTCGGCGAGACGCAGGGTCGGGGCCTGTCTCCAGCAGGGCCGTCATGGAGGCCGCCAGTTCGATCCGGGCCAGCGGCGCGCCGATGCAGTAGTGGATGCCGGCGCTGAAGGAGATGTGCGGGTTCTCCTTGCGGGTGAGGTCCAGGCGGTCCGGGGTCGGCGAAGACCTCCGGGTCGTGGTTGGCGGAGCCGAAGAGCAGGGCGACCTCCGCGCCGCGCGGGATCGTCGTGCCGGCGATCTCGATCTCGTCCAGGACCCAGCGTTCGAAGAGCTGGAGCGGGGTGTCGTAGCGCATCAGCTCCTCGACCGCGGAGGGGATGAGGGTGTGGTCGGCGCGCAGGGCCGCCAGCTGGCCGGGGTTGCGGAACAGCGCCCACCAGCCGTTGACCGTGGAGTTCACCGTGGCCTCGTGGCCGGCGTTCAGCAGGAGGACGCGCCGTCGAGATCATCTCCTGCTCGGTGAGGCGGTCGCCCTCGTCGTGCGCCGCGATCAGGCCGGAGATCGAGGTCGTCGCCCGGTTCCTTGCGGCGGGCCGCGATCAGCTCGCGCAGGTAGTCGGAGAACTCGACCGAGGCCCGGACCGCCCTGGCCGCCGTCTCCTCGGACGGGTTCAGCTCGTACATCCCGCAGATGTCCGCCGACCAGGGCCGCAGCGGGGCCCGGTCGGACTCCGGGATGCCCAGCATCTCGGCGATCACCGCGACCGGCAGCGGCTCGGCGACGTCCGTGAGCAGGTCCCCGCCGCCCGCCGTCGACCAGCGCCGGCCACCAGCTCGTCGGCCAGCCCCCGCACATACGGCTTCAGCCGCTCCACCGTGCGCGGCGTGAACGCCTTCGACACCAGGCGGCGGATCCGGGTGTGGTCCGGCGGCTCCAGGTCGAGCATCCCGTGGTCGTTGAGCGTGTGGAACGGCTCCTGCTCCTGCGGGGGCGCGGTGCGGCCGAACTCCTCGTGCGTGAACCGGTGCTGGTACGTGCGGCCCAGGCGGCGGTCGCGCAGCAGCGCCGAGACGTCCGCGTGGTGCGGGACGAGCCACTGGTTCGTGGGCTCGTAGTAGTGCACCCGGCCCCGGGCGCGCAGCTCGGCGTAGGCGGGGTACGGGTCGGCGAGGAACGCCGGGTCCCACGGGTCGAACGCGAGGTCAAGAGCAGCTGCCATGGACGGACGCTAGCCGGGCATGCCCGCCGCTGACCAGGGTGTTCCGTCAGGGCCGGCAGATGAACCATGCGCACCTGCCCGCGGGGCCGCAGCCCTCGGCCCGGGCGTCACCAGCCGCGCCTCGTAGGCGAACACCGCCGCCTGCGTGCGGTCCCGCAGCCCCAGCTTCACCAGGATCCGGCTGACGTGGGTCTTGATCGTCGACTCGGCGACCACCAGCCGCTCGGCGATCTCCGCGTTCGACAGGCCCTGCGCGATCAGCACCAGCACCTCCGTCTCCCGCTCGGTCAGGTCCCCGTACGCCGCCTGCGCGGAGGGCATCAGGCGCGGGGTCTCGGAGAGCTTGGAGAACTCCGTGATCAGGCGCCTGGTGACCGAGGGCGCGAGGAGCGCCTCGCCGGCCGCCACCACCCGCACCCCGTCGGCGAGCTGGCGGGCCGAGGCGTCCTTGAGGAGGAAGCCGGAGGCGCCCGCGCGCAGCGCCTGGTACACGTACTCGTCGAGGTCGAAGGTGGTGAGCACCAGCACCTTCGCCGCGCCGTCGGCGGCGACGATCTCCCGGGTCGCCTCGATGCCGTTCAGCTCCGGCATGCGGATGTCCATCAGCACGACGTCCGGGGCGAGTTCGCGGACCGGTCGACGGCCTCCCGGCCGTTGACCGCCTCGCCGACGACCTCGATGTCCGGCATCGCGTTCAGCAGGACCGAGAAGCCCTCGCGCACCATCATCTGGTCGTCCGCGATCAGCACGCGGATGCGTCATGCGTCGTCCTCGTCCGGCAGGGCGACCGGCAGGAACACCGCCACCTCGTAGCCGCCGTCGTCCGTCGCGGCCCGCCGTCATCTCGCCGTTCAGCATCGACACCCGCTCCCGCATGCCGGTGATGCCGTGCCCGGCCCCGGGCGAGGGCTTGACCAGGCTCGGCTCGGGCGGCGGGCCGTTGACTATGCGCAGGCCGAGGCCGCCGAGCACGTACCCGATCTCCACCCGGGCGCTCGCGCCCGGCGCGTGCCGCAGGGTGTTGCTCAGCGCCTCCTGCACGATCCGGTACGCCGACAGCTCCACGCCCTGCGGCAGCTCGCGCACCGCGCCGGTCACCGCCTTCTCGACGCTCAGTCCGGCCTCCCGCACATTGGCCAGCAGCGCATCCAGGTCGGCGAGCGTGGGCTGCGGGGCGTCCGGGGCCTCGTAGTCCTCGGCGCGGACGACGCCCAGGACGCGGCGCAGTTCGGTGAGGGCCGCCACCGCGTTCTCCCGGATGGTGGCGAAGGCCTGCTCCAGCTCCGGCGGCGGGTTCTCCACCCGGTAGGGCGCGGCCTCCGCCTGGATGGCGACGACCGACATGTGGTGGGCGACCACGTCGTGCAGCTCGCGGGCGATCGTGGTGCGCTCCTCCAGCAGGGTGCGCCGGGAGCGCTCGTGCGCGGTGACCGTCTGCTGGGCGGTGACCTCCTGCTCGGCGTCCCGGCGGATGTGCCAGAGGGAGACGCAGAGCAGGATCATGGCGGAGATGACCAGCATGGGGCCGGAGTTGCTGCCGTACATGTAGCCCGGGCCGAAACCGGCGTCCGTCGACGAGGGCGTACGCGCCCGTCAGCACCCACATCCACACGGCCGTGCGCGGCCGGGTGCGCATCGCCACGACCGTCAGCACCGTCAGATGGCAGGCGAAGCCGCCGGGCAGCCACGGCCAGTCGCCCCCAGCCGCTGCCGAGCACTGCCGGCGAACGGGGTGGCGGCCATGGACAGCCAGAACGCCCCGACGGGCCGGACCATGGTCAGCCAGCACCGGGAGCACGGCACAGCGGACCGAGCAGCAGGCCCGGGCCGCTGGAGTCGACCGGCGGCGAGCATCAGCGTGAACAGGGCGGCCACGCCGATCAGGGCGTGCGGGCGTCCAGGCCGCGTACTCCCGCAGGCGCGCGGGCAGCCGCCGGACAACGGGCCGTCCGTGCTCATGCGGGGCAGCGGCCGGTAGGCGAAGGCGTCGTGGAAGAGGTCCTGCCGCAGCCCGCGCAGGGCGTCCACGGCCACCCGGTACTCCGGGCTGCGCCGGCTTGGCCCCGTCCCCCGGCGGCGTGGTCTGCGATGTGAGTCGTCTCGGTCACGTACAGAACGGTAGGCGCGCCGCCGGTCCCGGTCGTCCCCAGTGAGAGGGGTTCCCGGGGTCCCTCTCAGGTACTACGGGGACCCAGGACGGTCGGCGCCGCCCTCAGTACCCCGAAGGCCGCACCAGCCCCGACTCGTACGCGAACACCGCCGCCTGCGTGCGGTCCCTCAGCCCCAGCTTCACCAGGATCCGGCCCACATGGGTCTTCACCGTCTGCTCGGCCACGACCAGGTGCCGGGCGATCTCCGCGTTCGACAGGCCCTGCGCGATCAGCGCGAGCACCTCCGTCTCCCGCTCGGTCAGGTCGCCGACGCGTTCCTTGAGCGGGGCGCGGGGCCTGCTGTCCAGCCGGGAGAACTCGGCGATCAGCCTGCGGGTGATGACCGGGGCGAGCAGCGCGTCCCCGGCCGCCACCACCCGGACCGCCTCGGCGAGCTGGTCGGCGGACGCGTCCTTCAGCAGGAAGCCGGAGGCTCCGGCGCGCAGCGCCTCGTACACGTACTCGTCGAGGTCGAAGGTGGTCAGCACCAGCACCTTGATCTCCGGGTGCGCGGTGGTGATGCGGCGGGTGGCCTCGATGCCGCCGAGCTCGGGCATGCGGATGTCCATCAGGACGACGTCGGGGGCGGGCTCGGCGACCTTCGCGATGGCGTCCCGGCCGTCCACCGCCTGGCCGATCACCTCGATGTCGGGCTGGGTGTCGAGCAGCACGGTGAATCCCTGCCGGACCATCTGCCTGGTCGTCGGCGATGAGTACGCGGATGGGGCGCCGGTGCGCCGCTCGTCATGGGGTTCCTGTCCTCGGGGTCGGGGAGTGGTAGGTGATTGGTCGGTGCCCGGCGGCGTCGGCGGGCGGGGGTCCGGGAGGAACGCCGTGACCTTGAAGCCGTCCCAGTGCCAGCGGGTGCGCGGTCATGGTGCCGCCGAGCATCGCGACCCGCTCCCGCATGCCGAGCAGTCCGTGCCCCGCTCCCGTCGACGGCGGGCGCGCCCGCTGTCGGGCGGGAGTTGACGATCTCCACGGTGCAGCCCGTCCGGTGAGTACGTGAGACGGACCTTGGCGCTCGCGCCGGGCGCGTGCCGCAGGACGTTGCTCAGCGCCTCCTGCACGATCCGGTACGCCGACAGCTCCACGCCGGGCGGCAGCGGACGCCGCTCGCCGCTGATCTCGGTGGTGACGTCGAGTCCGGCAGCCCGGGTGTTCTCCACCAGGGCGTCGAGCCGGTCGAGGGTGGGCTGCGGGGCGTGGTGGCGGGTGTCGCCGCCTTGGCCGAGGGGCGTCTCCCCCGGCCCGGGTGCTCGGAGCGCAGCACGCCCAGCACGCGGCGCAGCTCGGTCAGCGCCTCCAGCGCGTTCTGCCGGATGCCCGCGAGGTTCTCCTTGAGCTCCTCGGGCGGGTTCTCGACGAGGTGCGGGGCGACCTGCGCCTGGATGGAGATGACCGACATGTGGTGGGCGACCACGTCGTGCAGCTCCCGCGCGATGCGGCTGCGCTCCTCCAGCAGGGTGCGCCGGGCGCGCTCCTCGGCGGTGAGCGTGGTCTGCTCGACGAGTTCCGCGCGGGCCTCGCGGCGGCCGCGCAGGGCGGTGCCGACGAGCACGACGACGGCGGACAGGGGGACCGCGAGCACGCCGGTGGGGTGGTACTTCGCGCCGCCCCACCAGCTCTGCAGGACGTAGGTGAGCGAGCGCGGTCAGGGCCAGCGCCTCCACGGCCACGCGGGTGCGCACCCGCAGGGCGAGCAGCAGCAGCACGAGCAGGTGGGCGATGATCCCGGCCGCGGTCCACGGCCAGGTGTAGGTCGTCCGCGTCGGAGCCCAGCCGTGCCGTGCACGCGCGGGGGCGCCCAGAACACCATGCCCGCCGTCGACAGCCACCACGCCGGGACCGGCCGCCACAGCCCCAGGACCACCGCACCGCCCTGCGCCACCGCGACCGGGAAGGCCCAGCCGGAGGGCCAGCTGCCCGTTGTCCCGAGCATGTCGCCCATGCCGCCGAGCGTGACGCCGAACGCGGCCAGGCACACCAGCCCGTGCGGCAGCCAGCGCAGCCAGGTGGAGGGCGGCAGCGGATCCGCCCGGGCGGTCCACAGGTCCTCGCGCAGCACCGCGCAGCCAGCCCTTGACGCGCGCTCGCGAGCGCGCGGCCCACCCCCGTGTCCGTCACGCGGCCCAGCCTAGACATGGCGCGCCCTCGCCGCTGTCCCCCGGTCGGACGGACGGTGCGTCCGCACCACCCGCGACCTGCGGCCCCGTCGGCCACCCGCTCGCCGCCCTGCTCGCAGAAGCGGAAGGCGGCCCAGCAGACCGCGAGGGCCAGCGCGAACGCCGGGAAGCCACAGGAGCCGGGCCCCGACCCAGTCGAGGCCGTCGGGCCGCGTGTGCAGGCCGGGGAGCCGGCCCGCGAGGAGGCCGGTGGCCGTCGTGGCCATCAGGGCCGTCTGGTGCCAGAGGAAGATGGTCATCGCGGAGAGGTTGACGAGCGCGACCGCCGCCCAGGCCACGGGCCGGCGCATCGCGTGCCGCAGCCGCTCGCGCAGCAGCAGGGCGAGACCGCACTGGGCCAGGCCGAAGGTGACGACGGCCAGCGTCGGCGGGTCCAGGTTGGACATGCCCTCGCCCGGGACGCCCACCATCGACGCCGGATAGCCCGCCCACGCGACGAGCATCGCGGTCGCCGCCGCACCGCCCGACGAGCAGGATCCAGCCCGCGCGGCGGCGCTCCAGCTCGCCCCGGGTCCAGGCCGCGCCCAGGGTGTAGGGCACCAGCCAGCCCGCCGCCACGTTCACCCAGCCCAGCCAGGAGGGGCCGCCGAGGCCGAACCGCAGAAGGTCCACGTGGAGGACGACGGCCAGCGGCCAGAGCGGGTTGAGCCGGGTCAGCAGCGGGGTCGCCGCGGTCAGCGCGGCGAAGACCAGGAGGAACCACAGCGGGGACAGGGCCAGTTTCACCAGCGTGCGGACCGTGCCGAACTCGGCGCCCGACAGCAGCAGGGCGAGCGCGACGATCGTCCACAGGCTGAGGACGGCCGCGACCGGCTTGAACAGCCGGGTCAGACGGCCCGCCAGCCAGCGGCGGTACGGGACGCCTCGGGCGCGGGCCGAGGTATAGCCACGGGTGGCGACATGGCCGCCGACCAGGAAGAACACGGCGAGGGTCTGGAACATCCAGGAGACGGGCGTCAGCCAGGGCATGTGCTGCAGCGGGCTCGCGGTGCGCAGGGCGCGGCCGTCGGCGACCAGGGCCGTGACCAGCCAGTGCCCGAGGACGACGCCGAGGATGGCGGAGGCGCGCAGGGCGTCCACGGCCCGGTCGCGGTCGGCCGGGGTGGCCGTACCGATGCGGTCGGCGCCGCGGCGCGCCGCATGTCGGATGGTTCGTACGCCGATGTCAGTCATGCGTCACCGCCTTGGTCTCGCCCAGGACGATCCGGGTCAGGTTGGTCAGGGAGGTCGAGCCGGGGCTGAAGTAGTCGCTGTGGCCGCCGTCGCCGGCCGCGAAGACCCGGGCGCCGAAGGCCGGGGAGACGGGGTCGGTGCCGAAGCCGACGGTGGTGCCGAACAGGTCCGCGCTGAGGTGCGGGACGTTCTCCACCCAGTCGTCGCCGCCGCGGGCCGCCCAGACGCGGGCGCGGGTGTGCAGGGCGGCGGCGGAGTCCGCGCCGGTGCCGGGGCTGCCGACGAGCGCGAGGTCGTCGACGGCGAGCCCGGCGGCGGCCCGGCCGCAGACGACCGAGCCGTAGGAGTGGCAGAGCAGCGAGATGCGCGGTCCGCCGCCCGCTGTCGCGCGCAGGTCGGCGACGAGCGCGCGCAGGTGCGGGGCCGCCTGCTCCGCCCGGCCGGTCGTCGTGACCGTCGTGCTGACCGTGCCCGGCGTCTCGTAGCCCAGCCAGGCCACCACCGCGGTGCGCGTGCCCGCCGGGGCCTGCCTGACGAGCTGCCCGTACAGCGCGGCGGCGGCGGCGTGGAACCGGCCGTAGGTGTCGAGGCTCGTGTCGGAGCCGGGGACCAGGACGGCGATACGGTCGGCCCGGCCGAGGTCGCCGAGGACCTCCGTCACCCGGCCGGAGCCACGGCCGTCGAAGGCGAGGAGTTGCCGGGACGGGGCGGCCAGGGAACGGTCCGTCGCGGCACGGGCCCGGTCCTGATGGCCGGCGGCCATGCGGGACGCTTCGGCGGCGTTGGCGCGGTTGGCCGCGTACGCCTCGTCGAGTGTCGACGCGCTGAGCGCAGCGAGAGAGGCGGGTGCGGGCGCGGGGATCTCCGGCCGCACCGCCGCGGAAAGAGGGAGGACCACCGCACCGGTGACCAGGGCGGCGAGGGCGGCACGACGCCATCGGCCGCCGCGGCGCCGAACGCCGTCGCTGTGGCGGTACTTCGCAGCGAACCCCATGGTCGTCCCCCTCCAGCACCCGGCCATCGGGTCTGCGTGGAAGGGAAGTTACGGAGCGGGGCTCGTCGTCCGCGTCACACCGGGGAACCCATCCGCGGCGTAGCTCTCAGGTACTAGGGGTATGACCGGGGCGGCTCCTACGGGTGCGCGAGAAGGCCCCTCACCAGGCCAACTGCTCGATCTCCTCCACCACCACGGCGCAGGCGTCCGCCGCCGGGTCGATGAGCGGGAAGTGCCCCACGCCCTCCAGGAGAGTGACTCCCACCATCTCCCCGGCCTTCGCCGCCGCATCCGCGTACGACTCGGCGACCATCTGCGGCACATCGAGGTCCGCGCGGCCCTGGACGAGGGTGGTGGCGATGCCGGTGGGCAGCAGCAGCGCCGGGTCCGCGTACGGCTGCCGCTCGGCGAAGTGCTCGTCCCCGCCCAGGAGTTGCCGTACGGCGCCCCCGCACACATCCAGCTTGTCGGCGACCGCGAAGTCCGCGATCGGGGCGAGGGCGACCACGCCGCGCAGGGCCGCCGCGCCGCCGCCGCGCCAGGGCGAGCCGGCCGGCAGGACGTGCCGGGCCGCGCCCCACAGCGCGAGGTGCCCGCCCGCCGAGTGGCCGGTGAGGACCGTACGGCGCGGATCGGCCTGCGGCAGCAGTTCCCGGACGAGCGCCGGGAGGGCGTCCAGCGCGGCGGCGACGTCGTCGAAGGTGTCGGGCCAGCGGCCCGCGAGGGAGTCGTCGTCGCCACCGCGCCGGTACTCGGCACTGGCCACGGCGAACCCCCGGCGGGCGAGGAAGGCCGCGAAGGGGCTGATGTGACGCCGGTCGTACGGCGCCCGCCAGGCACCGCCGTGCAGCACGAGGACGACCGGGGCGGGCCCGCCCGGGCCGCCCTCCCCGCGCGGGGCGTAGAAGTCGATCACCTGGTCGGGGTGGTCGCCGTAGGCGGCGGTCGCGTCGGGATCGACGGGCTCGTGGGAGAACGCCGACTTCTCCTCGGCAGCGGCCCGTGCTGCTGCGACGTCGTCCGTCATGCTCCAACCTTCCAGCGATGAAACGTACGTGGCGGACCAGGTGAGACTCGGCCGTTGGCCGGGACGGTATCAGGCACGTGACATGCGCGGACACGTGGATGTCACGCTGGGTGAGGATCTGACGGTTCGGCCGTTTCCCTGTGTCTGCGGCGAGTTGGGGACGAACGGCCCCCGCCGTGGCAGGGGCCGCTCGTCACGGGAAACTCACGCCAGCGTCCGCGCCAGCACCCGCGCCGCCCGCTCCACGTCGGCGAAGCCCACGTACAGCGGCGTGAATCCGAAGCGCAGTACGTCCGGCGCCCGGAAGTCGCCGACCACACCCTGCTCGACCAGCCGTTTCATCACGTCACCGGCATCGTCGCAACGCAGGGCGATCTGGCTGCCCCGCTCCCCGTGCGCCACGGGCGTCACGGCACTCGACCCTGCCCTCGGGCACGTACTGCCGCCACGCATTCCAGGAAGAAGTCCGTCAGCGCCAGGGACTTGGCCCGCACCGCCTCGACCGGACACCCCGTCCCACACCTCCAGGGCCGCCTCCAGGGCGAGCATGGAGAGGATGTCCGGCGTGCCGACCCGGCCGCGCAGCGCACCGGAGGCCGGCTCGTAGCCGCTGCGCATCCCGAACGGCTCGGCGTGGGAGTTCCAGCCGGGCAGCGGGGAGTCGAAGCGGTCCTGCAGCTCCCGGCGCACATACAGGTACGCAGGTGCGCCGGGCCCGCCGTTCAGGTACTTGTAGGTGCAGCCGACCGCCAGGTCCACCCCGTGCTCGTCAAGACCCACCGGCAGCGCGCCCGCGCTGTGGCACAGGTCCCAGACGGCGTACGCCCCCGCCGCGTGCACGGCGGCCGTCAGCGACGGCAGGTCGTGCAGCCGGCCGGTGCGGTAGTCGACGTGGTTGAGCAGGACGGCGGCGGTTCGCTCGCTGAGCGCGCCCGGCACCTGCGCAGGTGTCACCGGCCGCAGGGTGCGGCCGGTCATCCGCGCAGCGGACTGCGGCGATGTACCCGTCGGTCGGGAAGGTCGTCGCGTCGACGAGGAGCTCGTCACGGCCGTCCCCGGCCATCCGCACCGCGCCCCACGAGTGCCTTGAACACATTGACACTCGTCGAGTCGCCCACCACGAGCTGCCCGGGCGCCGCCCCGACCAGCGGGGCGATCCGGTCGCCGATCCGCTCGGGCGCCGTCCACCAGCCGCTCTCCTCCCAGGACCGGATGCGCAGCTCGCCCCACTGGCGGCGTACGACGTCCTCGACCCGTCCGGGCACGACGGCCGGCAGCGCGCCGAGCGAGTTGCCGTCGAGGTAGACGCCGCGGCGTCAGCCGCATGATCGGACGCAGTGTCGAGGACGAACCCGTCCCGCTTGGCGCCCAGTGCGTCGGCGGCGTCCAGCTTCTCGGCCCTCATCGCGAGATCAGACATAGGACCGCGCCGTCCACAGCTCGGGGAACACGTTCTTCTGCGCGCGCTTCTCCAGCCAGGCCACCCCGGCGGAGCCGCCCGTGCCGGTCTTGGAACCCATCGCGCGGCGGGTGGCGACCAGGTGGTCGTTGCGCCAGCGCCACACCAGCTCGGCGACGTCGCTCAACGCCTCGCCGAGGCGGGCGAGTCTCGTCGCTCTCGTCGCCCGAGTAGACAGCCGTCCAGGCCGCCTCCACCTCCGGCGACGGCTCGTAGCGCTTCGACACGTCGCGCCGCAGCACGGCCTCCGGGATGTCGTACCCGCGCCGGGCGAGCAGCCGCACCACCTCGTCGTACAGGCTCGGCTCGTGCAGCGCCTTCTCCAGCTCGGCGTGCACGCGCGGCGCGCCCCGGTGCGGGACGAGCATGGACGCGGACTTGTCGCCGAGCAGGAACTCCATGCGCCGGTACATCGCCGACTGGAAGCCGGAGCCCTCGCCGAGGGCGCTGCGGTACGAGTTGAACTGGGCCGGCGTGAGCTGGCCGAGCGGCTTCCAGGAGGCGTTGAGCGCCTCCAGCTCGCGCACGGAACGCTTCAGCGCGGCGGTGGCGGTCGGCAGGTCGTCGCCGCGCAGCGGCCCGGGCGGCCGTCTCCCACTCGTGGACGATGACGGTGAACCACAGCTCCATCACCTGGGTCGTCACCAGGAAGACCATCTCTCCGGGGTCGTCGGAGAGGGTGTGCTGGAGGTGGGTGAGCACGTCCGCCTTGACGTAGTCCTCGTACGGCGTGGTGCCCTGGAAGTCGAGATGCGGGGTCTCGGGCTCGTGAGCCTCGTGGGACATCGCTGTCTCCTGCATGTAACTCCGGGTAGCGGTCCGCCCCTGCCGATACCGACACGGGGGCCCCGGTCCCCACGGGCATACTCCGCAATCGTCCCCCGAAACCGCAAGGCCCGCCCGCTGCACGGCGGACGGGCCGTCGCGTACACGGACCGCTCTCAGCCCAGGACCTGCGGCCGCCGTGGGCGAGGAGTCCTTCAGGAACTGGGAGCAGCGCTCGTACTCCTCCTGCTCGCCGATCGCCTGCGCGGCGCGGGCGAGGGCGTGCAGGGCGCGCAGGAAGCCGCGGTTCGGCTCGTGCTCCCACGGCACCGGGCCGTGGCCCTTCCAGCCGCTGCGGCGCAGCGAGTCCAGGCCGCGGTGGTAGCCCGTACGGGCGTACGCGTACGACTCCACGGCCGCGCCCCGCTCGAACGCCTCGTCGGCGAGCTGCGCCCAGGCGAGCGAGGAGGTCGGGTGCTTCGCGGCGACGTCGGCCGGCGCGGTGCCCGACGCGAGCAGCTCGCGCGGCCCGGGGTCGTCGGGGAGGTGGGTCGGGGGCGGACCCCCGAGAAGGTTCTCGTGAATGGACATGCCCCAAGTCTGCGCCATGCGGCCCCGCTGCGGGCACTCCGTCCCGCTGAGCTGCGGGCAGTCGTGCCTCCCCCAGCGCCTTGAGGGCCTGGGAGGTGCCCCCAGGGCGGCTCCCGACCCACAGAAGCGGCACCCCGCTCCGCCGGGCTGCGCAACGCCCCGGCCTCAACACCAACGCCCCGCACCAACGACAACCCCCAGCACCAACCCCCCGGCCTACACCAACCGCTTCCGCACCGGCTCCCCCTCCAACGGCGGCGACACGACACCCCGTACCTGAGGCACTCCGGCTTCTTGCATCCGGGCGGAGGCCTGCGCACCGTGACCACGGCGATCCCCGCACCCACCACCAACGCCCCCGCACACCACCCCATCGCCCGCCCGAACGCCGCGTCGAAGGCGGCCGGCTCCCGGTACGCCTCCTCCCCCATCCCGGCAAGCAACGGCAGCGCCGCCACCGCCACCAGCCCGGCCGCCCGAGCAGCCGCGTTGTTGATGCCGCTGGCCAGCCCGGCCCGCGCCACATCCACGGAACCCAGCACCGTCGCCGTCAGCGGTGCCACCAGGGTGACCAGTCCCAGCCCGAGCACCACCAGCGCCGGCAGCACATCGGCGAAATAGGACGCACCCGGCCCCACCCGCAGCATCAGCAGCATCCCGGCGGCACACAGCAGCGGCCCCACCGTGAGCGGCAGACGCGGCCCGATCCGGTCGGCCAGCTCACCGGAGCGCGCCGACAGCAGCAGCATCAGCACGGTCGTCGGCAACAGCGCCGTACCGGCCGCGAGGGCCGAGTAACCCACGACGACCTGCAGCTGGAGCGCGGCGAGGAAGAAGAACCCGCCGAGGGCCGCGTACACGCACAGCGTGACGAGGTTGACCGCCGTGAACTGGCGGGAGGAGAAGATGTCCGGCGGCATCATCGGATCGGGCCTGCGCCGCTCGACGACCACGAACGCGACGGCCGCGGCCAGCCCCGCCACCGCCGTACCCGCCACCACCAGCCCGCCCTCACCGGCCTCGATCAGCGCGTACGTCACCAGCGCGAGCGCCAGCGCCCCCAGCGCCGCCCCGAGCACGTCGAACCGCCCGTGGGCCCGTTGGTCGCTCGACTCGGGAACATGCCGCAGCGCCACCGGCACGCACACCAGCGCCAGCGGAACGTTCAGCAGGAACACCCACCGCCAGCCCGGCCCGTCCACCAGCCAGCCGCCGACGAACGGCCCGACCGCCGCGCCGACCCCGCCGAAGCCGGACCACAGACCCACCGCCCGGCCCCGGTCGTCAGGGTGGAAGGACGCCTGGATCAGCGCCAGCGACCCCGGCGTCAGCAGGGCGCCGCCGACCCCCTGCAGGGCACGCGCGGCGATCAGCGCCCCCGCGTTCGGCGCGATCCCGCACAGCAGGGACGCCACCGCGAACCACACCACACCGACGACGAACACCTTCCGGCGCCCGAAACGGTCCCCCAGCGCCCCGCCCAGCAGGATCAGCCCGGCCAGCGTGACCATGTACGCGTTGACCGTCCACTGCAGGGCGGACAGGGTCGCGTCGAGGTCACGGCCGATGCGCGGCAGCGCGACATTGACGACGGTCGAGTCCAGCAGGGCCATGCTGGAGCCCAGGACGGTGGTGAGCAGGATCCACTTGCCCTGCGGCGAGGCCATCCGGACATCGGGCATGCAGGCAGGCATACGGAAGAGCCCGGCACCACAGGAGGTGCCGGGCTCAACGCGTGCGAACCGGATGTGAACCGGCGCGAACGGGACCTACTTGATCTTCGTGCCGGTCGAGCGCAGGTTGCCGCAGGCCTCGAGGACGCGCTTGGCCATGGACGCCTCGGCCAGCTTGCCCCAGGTGCGCGGGTCGTAGGTCTTCTTGGTGCCGACCTCGCCGTCGACCTTCAGGACGCCGTCGTAGTTGCGGAACATGTGGTCCGCGACCGGGCGGGTGAAGGCGTACTGGGTGTCGGTGTCGAGGTTCATCTTCACGACGCCGTTCTCCAGCGCGGTGGCGATCTCCTCGGCGGTGGAGCCGGAGCCGCCGTGGAAGACGAAGTCGAACGGCGGACGCCTTGCCGTACTTGGCGGCGACGCCCTCGTTCAGCTCCTTCAGCAGCTCGGGGCGGAGCACGACGTTGCCCGGCTTGTACACGCCGTGCACGTTGCCGAAGGAGGCGGCGAGCAGGTAGCGGCCCTTCTCGCCGAGGCCCAGGGCCTCGACGGTGCGGATCGCGTCGTCGACCGTCGTGTACAGGGAGTCGTTGATCTCGTGCGTGACGCCGTCCTCCTCGCCACCGGTCGGGGTGATCTCGACCTCAAGGATGATCTTGGCGGCGCGGGCGCTGCTCCAGCAGCTCCTGCGGCGATGGAGAGGTTGTCGGCGAGGGTCTCGGCGGAGCCGTCCCACATGTGGGACTGGAACAGCGGGTTCACGACCGGCCTCGACGCGCTCCTCGGAGACGGCGAGCAGCGGGCGTACGTACCCGTCGAGCTTGTCCTTCGGGCAGTGGTCCGTGTGCAGCGCGATGTTCACGTCGTACTTCTCGGCGACGATGTGCGCGAACTCGGCCAGGGCGACGGCGCCGGTCACCATGTCCTTGCTGTACTGGCCGCCCAGGAACTCGGCACCACCCGTGGAGATCTGGACGATGCCGTCGCTCTCCGCCTCCGCGAAACCGCGCAGGGCCGCGTGCAGGGTCTGGGTGGAGGTCACGTTGATGGCCGGGTAGGCGAACTTTCCTGCCTTCGCCCGGTCCAGCATCTCGTTGTAGACCTCGGGAGTTGCGATGGGCATCTGTCCGCTCCTTGTATGTGCGGGTTGGCGTACTGCGTGCTCTTACGGCCCTGACCTAGACCTTGGGGTGCGACGTCATCGTCGGCCCCATCTTTCCAGACTGGCCGGAAGGTCCAGGCCACCGTCCACGCCCTGGTCAGGTCCCGGTCAGTCCAGGCCCAGCTCGTCCTTGGAGTACGCGAAGAGGTACGGCACCCCCGCGCCCTCCTGGATCTTCTCCGCGGCGCCGGTGGCCCGGTCGACGATCGTCGCGACGGCGACGACCTCGGCACCGGCCTCGCGCACGGCCTCGACGGCGGTGAGCGGGGAGCCGCCGGTGGTGGAGGTGTCCTCGACGACCAGCACGCGGCGGCCCGCGATGTCCGGGCCCTCGACCCGCCGCTGCAGCCCGTGCGCCTTGGCGGCCTTGCGGACGACGAAGGCGTCCAGGCGCTTCCCGCGCGCGGCGGCGGCGTGCAGCATGCGCGGCGGCGACGGGGTCGGCGCCCATGGTGAGCCCGCCCACCGCGTCGAACTCCAGCTCGGCGGTCAGGTCCAGCAGCACCTGCCCGACCAGCGGGGCGGCCTCGCCGTCGAGGGTGACGCGGCGCAGGTCGACGTAGTAGTCGGCCTCCAGACCCGACGACAGGGTCACCTTGCCGTGCACCACGGCCTTGTCCTTGATCTGCTGCAGCAGCGCGCCGCGTACGTCCGTCATGGCGCCCAGCTTAGAGGCGCCGCCAGCTCCAGGTCGTCGTGGCCTCCAGCGGCTCCAGGGGCGTGACCAGGCGCGGCAGGGTGTTGAGCCCGTTGGGCGGGCCGGTCTGCGGCTCCACGCACACGGCGGCCTCCTGCTCGTCGTACACGACGACCCACTCCTCGCGGCTGGTCACCTTCAGCTCCAGCTGCCCCGGCCAGGTCAGGGTGACGTCGACGCCGCCGGGCATCCCGAAGCAGTCGTCCCAGGGGCCGGGCTTCGGGTCGACGCGGTTGCCGGTGGGCAGGTGGTCGTCGCCGCGCTCCTCCTGCCAGGCGGGGTCGAAGTCGAGCCGGACATCCTGCGCCCTCGCCGCCGAGGTTCCGGTTGAACCACGGGTGCCAGCCGATCTGCGCCGGGAAGGACGACTCGTACGTCTCCACGGACATGCGTCAGCGTCAGCGCGTCCTCGGTGAGGGCGACGACCTGGGTGACGCGGCCGGTGTAGGGCCAGGGGTCGACCAGGTCGTACGTGAGGACGGCCTCGTCCGCGGTGGACGCGGGCGGTGCGCCAGGCACCGTCGCGGACGGTGCCGTGGATGGCGTGCGGCGGGGCGTTGAGCGGCATCTGGCGCACGGCGGCACCGTCCAGGAACCGTCCGTCCCGGATCCGCCCGCACCAGGGGACCATCGGGAAGCACCCGAACCGCTCGCCCTGGCGGAGCAGTTCCGACGCCGCCGACCCGGAGTCCCCCGACCCGGCCGCCGTTGCCCGGCAGCACGGTCACCTCCGCGTCACCCGCGGTCAGCGTGATGTGTTCGTTACTCACGGGACGACCCTACTGGGGCGATCAAGAGGCGCCGCCGGTCACGCGGGGTGCGCGCGGTCAGGTCCACCGCTGGGGCCCCTCTGCGGGAGTGACGGCCGTTCAGCGGCGCTGGCGCAGCGCCCGGACCGCCACGATCGCCGACGGCCACGCGAGCGGCCGCCGCCGGGGCGGCCCAGCGCAGCGGGCGCACGGCGCGCACACGGTCTGCGGCGCGGGCACCGGCGCGTACCGCCCGCGCGGCGGCGCGTGGTCCACCTCCTCGGCACTGCGCCCGATCATCGTCCGCCGCGCATGCGCCGCCTCGGCGACGGGTCGGCTCGACGCATGCGGCGTCGGCGCGGGCGCCGGACCGGGGGCGGGGCGTCGCCGCCGGGCTTCGGGGCGCCGGCTCGCGCGCCCGGCCGCGCGCCGCGGGCCCGGGCGGCGGCGGCCTCGTCGTCCGCGTCCGGCGTCGTGTCGAGGTCGCCGGCGACCCGGGGCTCGAAGTCCCGGGAGGCGTCGGCGCCTGGTCGTCCTCCGGTGCCGCCGCGGCGCCCAGGTGCTCCGCGAAACGGTTCAGCAGCCGGGCCACGGCCGAGCTCCACCGCGTCCGCCGGGAGCTCCGCGACCCGCCCGTCCGCGGAGGCCGTGCCCGTCGAACACGACGGTGGCAGCCGCCCTCGGCCTCCCGCGACCGACAGCGTCAGGGCGAGCTTGACCGAGCCGGTGCCGCGCGACTCGGTCGCGTCGCCCTCGACGGCGTACGAGCCGTCCGTCCCGCGCGGACACCCGCGCAGCACCCCGGTAGGTGATGGAGTGACTGCCGACCCGCACCTTCAGCCGCCCGGCGACAGGCTCGGCGCCGGCGTCCTGCTGGAGCCCGGGGACCGCCCGGGCGACCCGTACGGGGTCGGCCAGCACCTCCCTGAGCCGCTCGGCCGGAACCGGAACGAACACCTCATGCTCCATGTCGGCGCGAGCCTACCCAGCATGGCGCGAAGCGCACCCACACATCCGGGGATTCTCTCCGGCCCCTCCCGCCGGCGTATGCTCCCCGGCCCCGCCCGACCCGCTCCGCCTCCCCGCCACCCGGTACCCGGTACCGCTACTGCAGTACCGCGGATGCACCAACGTCGACGCCGGCAGCCCCGCGATCCGCGTCCCCTCCGCCGCCCGCGCACCCGCCGCCAGCGGCCCGCGTCGCGTGCCGACCCGCGGGCCGCGGCCGTCCGCGCCGAGCCGCAGCGCGGGCTCCGTGCGGCCGGCCAGGACGAACCCCAGTCGTGGGGCGCCCGGGTGCGGCGGCGGCCGTGCGGTCGGGTCCCGCCGTGAAGCCGAAGCCGGCGTCCCGGCTGCGGCCTCGACGCGGTACGGCGGCGGTGCGCAGTCCCGCCGCGCGCAGCGTCGCGTCGACCGTCCAGAAGACCCGGGGGCGGGACGGCGACCGGCCCGGCGTGCACGGCGAGCCGCCCGTCGGGGGCCGAGCACGCGCCGCGGCGAGGCCGTAGAACTCCTGCGAGTACAGCTTCGTGCTGGCCGTGATGCCCGGGTCGGGCAGGTCCGAGATGACCACGTCGTACGTCGCCGGCGGGCGCCGCCCGCAGCCAGCGGAAGGCGTCGCTCCGCCATGACGTGGACGCGCGGGTCGCCGTAGGCGTGCCCGTTGAGGGTGGACAGGGCCGGGTCCGTGCGGGCCAGCCGGACCACCTCGGGGTCGAGTTCGACGACGTCGACCCGGTGCACCCCGGGGTGGCGCAGCACCTCACGCGCCGCCAGGCCGTCGCCGCCGCCGAGGATCAGCACGCGCGCGTGCGTCGCCGCTCATCGCGGGGTGGACCAGGGCCTCGTGGTAGCGGCGTTCGTCGCGGCCGCTGACCCGCAGCCGGCCGTCGAGGAAGAGGTCGAGGGGCCGGCCGTGCGGTGCCGCCGGTGAGGACGACCTCCTGCACGTCGGTCTGGAGCGCCACGCGGACGTCCTGGCCGTACACCGCGTGCCGTGCCGCCCGTTCGAAGTCGTCGACGAGGACGGCGGCCGAGGCGAGGACGCCGAGCACGAGGAGGTTGGCGATCAGCAGCAGCCAGCGGGCGCGGCGGGTCAGGTCCCGCCGGAACAGGCCGAGGACGAGCGCCGCCGCCGACGACCGCGTTGACGGCGCCGGTGAGCAGCGCGCCGGTCAACTGGCCGAGGAAGGGCAGCAGAAGGAAGGGGAAGGCGAGGCCGCCGACGAGGGCGCCGACGTAGTCCGCGGCGAACAGGTCGGCCACCGCGCCGCCCGCGTCCTGGCGGCGGATGCGCTGGATCAGCTCCATCAGCAGCGGGACCTCGGCGCCGATCAGCAGTCCGATGGCGAGGGAGAAGGCGACCAGCAGGCAGCGCGGCCCGTCTGGCCCACAGGCCGCCCCAGTCGCCGGTCCAGGCGAAGACGGCGTACAGGGCCATCGCGCTGCAGCCGCCGACGAGGGCGAGGGCGGCCTCGACGGCGCCGAAGCCGGCCGCGGCGAGCCGGCGCAGCCGCTTCGCGGCGAGGGAGCCGATGCCCATCGCGAAGACCATGACGGACAGGACGACGGACGCCTGGGTGACCGAGTCGCCGATCAAGTACGAGGCGAGCGCGACGAGTTCGAGTTCGTACACGAGTCCGCAGGCCGCGCAGACGAACACGCCCGCGAGGACCAGGAACCGTCCGGTGCCGGGCCGGACGGGCAGCCGCGCCGGGCCGCGGGCCGCCGGGGCGCCCAGGGCGGCGGGGAACCGGGCGGGGCGGGCGCGTGCGGTTCGATCACGTTGCGACGTTACGTCACGCCTCGACTGCGCTTCGTCACCCACACGTGTGGTGCTTGGTGTACGCGGCGGCCGCACACGGTTTAGCGGGATGCGGCTCCCGACCAGGCCGCCGGACGGGCCCGCCTCGGCGGCGCCCAGGGCTGGCACCGTTGACGGCCTGGACCGCGCGCCGGCACCCGCACGCCCACCCTCGTCCGGGTCGCCACCAACTGCCCGTCCTGCGGGTAGGCGTGCCAGGTCCGCCAGTGCACCTGCCCCTCGTGATGCTGGGCCAGCAGCGCGGTGAAGGCGTGCGGGCTGCCGGGGAAGACGCCGGCGAGGCCGTGCGGATGGTCGGAGACGAGGGCCAGCAACTCCTGGGCGCGGCCCGCGAAGGAGCCCGGCGACAGCACCTCCACCCGGGCCGCGAACTCGTACTCCCAGTCGCCCACCCGCTTGGCGACGCCGAGCGGCAGCGGGGTGCTGCTGCCGGGGATGCACGCCACCGTCTCCGAGCAGATGCCCCGCTCCTCCTCCAGCAGCACCTGGTGGGACGCGCCGAGGAGTCTCAACTGCAGCTTCGCGCCCGCCAGTTCGAGGTCGAGCGTGGCGAGTGCGGGCAGCGGCTCGCGCCCCAGGGCCCAGGCGAGGTCGGCCGCGCGCGTGTCGGTGTAGGCGGTGTTCAGGGTCGTGAGCATGGATCGGCTCCGCAAGCACACAAAGGAGAGGGAGATGTGGGTCCGCGCGCACCCCGGCCGCACCGGGGATGCGGCCCGGGCAGCCCGGTCGGCCGGTCAGGAGGGGTGTCCGCAGGACGTCCGAGGAGGCTGCGTTGGTGAATAAGAGGGAATCATGAACTGTGGCGCCGTCACAGCGTTTTTACCCAAGTTCGTAGGGTTTCCATCCCTCAGAGGGCTCCACAGCTCAACTGTTCAACTACGGCGTGCGCCGGTGCCGGGGAGGCGTGCGCCGGTGCGCCGTGGCTCACACCCGGAGTCGCGACGGCCGGAAGACCGGGATTCCGGCTGACCCCCGAAAGGGCGGTTCGACGCGTGCAGTTGCCGGAGGCACGCCAGGGCGGGCGGGGTTGTCCTACAGGCAGGGGACCTTGCCGGGACCTCGTCGAAACCGCCCGACAGGCGTTCGGCCGGTGATCCGTCCGAGAAAGTTCCGGGCATACAACGCGGGGCCCGCCCCAGGTGCGGACCCCGCGTTCGGCGGATGCGACCCTCCCGTCGCGAGGACGGCCGAGGCCTCGTCGCGAGGACGCCCGACGTCCCCTCGCGAGGACGGCCGACGCCCCCGTCTCGAGAACGCCCGAGGTCTCGTGGCGAGGACCGAGCGCCGAGGTCTCGTCGCGAGGTCGGACGACGCCCCCGTCGTGAAGACGGCTGACGTCAGTCAGCTGCCTCCGCCGCCGCAGCCACCGCCGCCGCCTCCTCCCCCGCAGGACGACCCGCCTCCGCAGGACGAGCCGCCCCCGCAGGAGCGTCCCCCGTGGTGTCCCCCGCCTGCCGACGAGGAGCCGGAGTCTGCCGCCGGCCCACCGCTGTCGTACTGCCAGTGCGACCGGCGACCCGCCCCGCGACGCGTCGTCCGCCGGAACCGCCCCTGCGCGCCACGGACACCAGCGATCACGACGAACAGACACTGCGACCAGCGCCCGGATGATGACGGTGATCATGGCGTCAGCCTCCTTTCGTTCCCCCGAAGCGGCCCCCCGTGGGCGCCTCGCTCGTGCGTGGGACGGAGATGCCCGCCCGTCTCACGACCCAAAGCAGAGTTGAGGAACTCCAGAGCTTCGGCGCAGGATGACCGGCATGACCTCCAGCGCGCGCCCCCTGCTCAACCGCCGCCTCGCCGAGTTCGGGACGACGATCTTCGCCGAGATGTCCGCGCTGGCCGTGCGCACCGGGGCGATCAACCTCGGGCCAGGGCTTCCCCGACACCGACGGCCCGAGGAGGTCGCGCGAGGCCGCCGTCGCGCGCGCTGCGCGACGGGCGCGGCAACCAGTACCCGCCGGGCCCGGGCATCCCCGAGCTGCGCGCCGCGATCGCCGAGCACCAGCAGCGGTTCTACGGCCTCGTCCTACGACCCGGACACCGAGGTCCTGGTCACCGCCGGGCGCCACCGAGGCGATCGCCGCGGCGATGCTCGCGCTGGTGCGAGCCCGGCGACGAGGTCATCGCCTTCGAGCCCTACTACGACTCCTACGCCGCCTGCATCGCCATGGCCGGCGGCGCCGCGCGTCCCGGTCACCCTGCGCGCCGCCGACGACTTCCGGCTCGACCTCGACGAGCTGCGCGCCGCCGTCACCCCCCGCACCCGGCTGCTCCTGCTCAACACCCCGCACAACCCGACCGGCACGGTCCTCACCCGCGACGGAGCTCGCCGCGATCGCCGAGCTGGCCGTCGAGCGCGACCTGCTGGTGGTCACCGACGAGGTCTACGAGCACCTGGTCTTCGACGGCGAGCACATGCCGCTGGCGACGTTCCCCGGCATGCGCGAGCGGACGGTCACGCATCTCCTCGGCCGGCAAGACGTTCTCCTTCACCGGCTGGAAGATCGGCTGGGTCACCGCGGCCCCGGAGCTGGTCACCGCGGTGCGCACGGCCAAGCAGTTCCTGACGTACGTCTCGGCGGGCCCGTTCCAGTACGCCGTCGCCGAGGCGCTCGCGCCTGCCCGACGACGTACTTCGACGGCCTCCGCGCCGACCTGCTGGCCAAGCGCGACCTGCTCGTGCGACGGGCTGGCGGAGGCCGGGCTTCGAGGTCTCCGCCCGCAGGGCACGTACTTCATCACCACCGACATCCGCCCCGCTCGGCGACGACGCGACGGCTTCGCCTTCTGCCGCGCGCTGCCCGAGCGCTGCGGCGTGGTCGCCATCCCGAACGCGGTCTTCTACGACGACCGCGAGGCAGGGCGCCGCCTTCGTGCGGTTCGCGTTCTGCAAGCGGACGGAGGTGCTGGAGGAGGCGGCGAAGCGGCTGAGCGCGGCGCTCTAGGCGCACCTGGCCGACCCGACCGGCGACGGACGGTCAGGCCGGCCAGGTGCGCTCGATGCGGTCTTGTCGTCACCGCGTAGGCGGCGGGACCGCCCCTGCTCACGGCTCGGTGGATCGCATCACGATGGGCCTCAAGCCGTTCGACCATCTCGACGCTGCGCAGCTGCTGGTTGTCGAGGTAGAACAGCACAGCCTCACGCTCAAGGACCGGTCGGATCTCCAGATCCCGGCTCTTGATCCGGCCGTCCTTCGAAAGCGGCACCCAGGAGCTGGTCGAGACCGTGAGCGATCCACTCATCGTCGGCAACGTCCTGTCCGTCGTCGGGGAAGACGTCACCGATGCGGTGAACGATCCAGCCGCACGCCCTCAACCCCTCCGCGACACGACGTCCGAGATTGCGGTCGAGGAAGAACTCAGGCGGCAAGGCGCACCACTGCCCGGCACAGCTCGTCGACCTGCTCGGGCGTCATGTCGAAGTCGTACGCGATGTCCTCGACGCTCTCCCCGGCCTCCCAGAGGTCGGTGATGGCCTTGACCGCGACACGGTTCGCGGCCACGACGGGCGTCCCGTGTCCGAACCTCGGGTCGATCACGACGGGTAGGGGGTCCGGGTACTGCCTCAGCCGCAGGCTGGAGGGGAAGTCGTCGTCGGGTTCCCAGTTCAGGTAGCGGAGGTAATCGGAGACCACCTCGTGGATGGGCGCCTGACCGTCTCGGGCCCTGCGGAGATCGCCGAGGCCATGCTCGACGAAGATGTCCACGCCGTCCGTCGCGATCCGCCTCGACACGAGACCGTACGGGGTCGCGAAGGCGTCCCGTACGGCGCCGGCGGCTTCCCTGATCTCACTCATCCGCAGCCCGAGGGAGCGCAGCGAACGCAGGACGTGAGCCTCGGCGACCGCGATGAACGGCACCGAGGGCTGCCCCTTGCGCAGCGGCTCGACCTGATGGACCAGGGGCGCCCCGGCAGCCCTGCCCTTCAGCCAGGAATGGAGCGTCGACTGCGGAATCTCCAGGTAGGAGGCGGTTTCGGCGGGAGTCAGAAGTCCATCCCTGAACCTGTCGACCATGCCCCACCTCCTCCTGCCGTATTGCCCGGACCCGCGTTTCGCATCGTCGCACATCAAGCCTGCCACCCAGGGGCGAACGGCACACCACCCCACCGGCTCAGCCCGCCGCACGCAGACCTTCCCCGGCGAGTCGGTCCCGGCAGGTCCGGCAGTGTCCGGGCCCCGGGGCGCGGAAGGCGCGCTCGCAGCCGTCGCAGGTCTGGAAGGGCAGTACGGCCGGGCGCTCGACGCTCGGCGGGAGCGGTGCAGGGGAGGGCAACGGCAGCGGGGTTTCCCGGAGGCGGAAGGCGAGGACGCTTGCCGGGCGGGTCCGGAAACGGTCCGGGAGCCGTACGGTCAGCAGCTCCGTGATCTCCCGCTGGCCGACTCCGGCCGCCAGCCACTCGGCGACGGCCGGCGCCAGGCGGGCGGCCTCCTGCGCGGACAGGACGAGGCGGGGGTCGACCCGGCGCAGGGCGGTCAGTACGGCGACCGCCTCGGGGTCGGCGTCGGCGACGGCGACGGCGGGTGCCGGGCTGCCGGGATCCTCAGGAGCAGGAGCAGGAGCAGGAGCGGAGCGGAAGCGGGAGCGGGAGCCGTCTCCTGTCGGGGTTCCGGGACGGTGGGCCGCTTCCGTGGGCGGGGCTTCGGCGGCTCGGGCGGGTCGTCCGGGCCTTCGCCGCGCGGTACGTCGTAGAAGTACGTCCGGGTGCGCACCTGCCCGGTGGGGGTTCGTTCGCGGCGGCGCTCCAGGTGTCCGGCCGATTCGAGTTCCCTGAGCGCTCGCGAGATGAGGATCTCGCCCTCGCTGAAGTGCTCGCACAGGGCGGTGATGGTCACGGAGGTGCCGTCGGGCAGAGAGGCGATGTACGCCGCGACGCCGACCGTGACCGCGCTGCCGCGTCGCTGGGCGAGGGCGTTGGAGATCACCGTGAAGTCGGCCGTCAGCCGGGTGCGTACGTGGATCACGCCGGTAGTCGGAGCTCCGGCGTCGGCGCGCAGGCGCGCGTTAGACTGCGGGTCAGCCATCGGGAAGTGCGTTCTTCCTGATCGGTCAGGCCCTCGTTCGGGATTGCCGTCCCGGCCGGGGGCCGTATCTGTTTGCGGTTGTCGCGGCGAACGTAACGGCCCGTTACCCGCGCCTGCAAGCCGGTCACTCGGACGGGTGACGCCCGCGTTTGGCGCGGGGAGGGTGGGTGGGTGGGTAGTTCTTTCCCCCGGTTCTTTCAGGAGGTCAGCGGGCCGCCGGGTCCTCGGGGACAAGGGCCCGGTGTGGCCTTCAACCCGCCTATGAAGGCGCCCCAGGAGGCGGTTCGAAGCACAGCGTCGGACCGTGCGGGGCCTTGCTGTCACGGACGGGGACGACGGCCCGGAATCCGTCGGCCACCTCCACGCAGTTGCCGCCTTCCTGATTGCTGTAGCTGCTCTTGCGCCAGGCGACGCCGTTCAGATCGGGACGGGACCTTCGCTCCACGGTGGTTGTCCTCCATCACGGATCGGATCATGTCCAGGGACATGAGCGGGGGCAGAGCTGCCGCCCGCAGCCGATCGTAGGTCAGCGCGAAGCGCCCGACTTCGTCTGGATCCTCGATGAGTTGGCCGTAGTGCGCGCCCTCGGTGTAGGCGATCTGCGAGCCGTCCGGCATGGTGAGCAGCGTGAGCGAGCCGCCCATGACCTCGTGCTCGCCCTGGTCGAACGGCAGTACCTGCACGGTGATGTGGGCTTCCCTCGCTGTCGCGAGCAATCGCCCCAACTGCTCACGCATCACCGCCTGGCCGCCGACCGGACGCCTGAGTACCGCCTCGTCGAGGACCACCCACAGCTCCGGCCGGTCGGGCGCAGCAAGGCGTTTCTGCCGTCCCATACGAAACGTGACTCGTTCCTCCAACTGCTCCTCATTGTCGAGGGTTCGACCGACCCGCAGCACCGCCCTCGCATAGTCCTCTGTCTGTAGCAAGCCGGGCACCACATGAGCCGCGTACTCGCGGACGGCCACCGCCCGCTCCGCGTACTCCATGAACTTCCGCGACCAGTCCGGAAACGCCTCTCGGTAGACGTACGGCCACAGCTCCACCAGCAGTTCCTCCGCACCGAGCGCCGCGTCCAGCGCACGCGTCAGCTCCAGCGTCGGCTTCGCTCCGGACGCCCGCTCGATCTGCGTGATCCGCGTGCTCACCACATGCGTCAGGTCGCCCAGCTCGGCCTGGGTCAGCCCCGCCGCCGTCCGGAGCCTGCGCACCCGCGCACCGAACAGCGCGGCCATCGACGCACTGGGGTCAATTCCGTTGGCCAAGGCATCACTTCCGTTCCTTACGGCCTCACAAGTAAGGCTGCGCCCCCTGTCGAGCGTAGGACGATCGGTCGACTCTTGAGCACGGAACGTGACGACTCGTGTGCGTCACGGAACGCCACGACTCGACTCGACTCGACTCGACGGAAAGGGACGTACAGGCCGTGCTGACAGAAACCGCCGCCCCGGGAGACAAGCCGCTCCGGTCACTCACCATGCAGTTCCCCTCCACCCCGCGCGGTGCGCGGCTCGCCCGGCGTCACGCCGTCCGGTGGATGGGGGAACGCGGCTGTCCGCCGGCGTCGGACGTCTCCTGCGCGCTCGCCCTCGTCGTCGGCGAACTCGCGGCGAACGCCGTACAGCACGGTCGGGTTCCCGGCCGGAAGTTCGGTCTCCGGCTCGCCCTGGACCGGGCCGCGGGCGTCCTGCGTGTGGAGGTCGCGGACGCCTCCTCCGCGAAGCGGCTGCCCACGGCCGCGCCCTCGTCGTCTCCCGATGGCGAGTCCGGCCGGGGACTGCTCCTGGTGGACGTCCTGGCCGAGCGCTGGGGGTCGACGCCTCGCAGCCCGGTGGGCAAGACGGTATGGGCGGAGCTGAGTCTTGAAGTCTGATCCGCCCCTCGGCGAGGGAGCGGAGGCAGCGGCGGCGCCCGAAAAAGGCGTACGGCGCGTACAGCGCGTACCTTCTCGTACGCGCCGACGCGCCGCTGCGGGGCCGGCTGAGGGTCTACTCCTCGTCCTCGGGCTTCTCCGCCTCGTTGATCTCCTCTTCAATACCGAGCTGCTCGACGAGCCACTTGTCGAACTCGATCGCCGCGCGCACCCAGCTGACCGTCGAGGAGACGAAGTGCTCCAGGCTGACGCCCATGCCGATCAGCATCTGGGCCTCGCCGATCAGGCGGACCGTGCCGTCGTCGTGGGTGTGGCTGTAGACCTTGGGCCACAGGGTCCGGCGGTTCCAGTCGTCGATCGACTCGAGGATCTGCGGCTTGGCCTCGATCTCGTGGGGCCGGTCGTAGAACGTCCGCACGGAGAAGACCTGCTGGTCTCCCTCACCCCGGAACATGAAGTAGGTGCGGAACTGCTCCCACGGCGCCGCGAGGTCACCCTCGTCGTCGACGACGTACTTGAGCTCCATCTGGTCGAGGAGCTGCTTAACGAGGTCCTGATCCGGGACGACGGGGCCGGCCGGACCGCCGGGCTGCGGCTCGGGCTGGCCCCCGAAGTTCGGAATCGAGGACGGGTCGATGGTCACCGTGAATTTCCCTTCGTACGGATTCCGCCATCCTCCCCCATGCGGGGAGGGGGGTGGCAAGCCCCGACTACCCTGCTCAGCCCTCGGCTGACACGATCCGGTCAACCGCAACCCGCAGGGGTCTTCTCACCTGGGCCCGACCGGCCGGCTGAACCACGGGCGGTCGAGCGCGGGTGATCAGTCGCGGCGGATCAGTTCCGGATCGATGCGCCGTCCTACGAGCGGGAGGGCGGCGAGGGCCGACACGGCCGCCACGCCCGCCGCCGCGAGCGCGAGCACCGGGACGCCGGCGGAGTCCCAGTAGATCTCGCCTGCCTCCGGTGATCAGATAGCAGGACTCGGCGAGCTTTCCCGCCAGGAGCGCCAGTGTCAGCCCGAGACTGAGCGGGAGCACGACCTGTAGGCACTGCACGGCTCGCATCGTCCGCGGCCGCGCTCCGACCAGTGTGATGGCGGTGACCTGCGGGCGCCGCTCCACGGCCCGGTCGGTGGCCGAGACGAGGAAGGCCGCGGTCCCGATCACGAGACCCATGATCATGCCCGAGGGCGAGCAGGGTCTCGAGGACGGCGATCTGCTGGAGGCCCTCGACGTTCACACCGACGGGTTCGACGGCGGTGGTCGGGGTGACGGCGGCGATGCGGTCAAGGACTCCTGCGGACCTCATCGTGGTCGGAGCTGCTGGTGAGGACGTACGGCGCCCGATGCGGGACGAGCCGTGGCGGGCAGTGCCGACGGCGGGAAGAGCACATCCACGGCCGTGGACCGCGACGGGTCGTACGCACGGTAGGCGATCTGGTCGTGCGGGAGTGTGATCTCCAGGGTCTTGCCACGACCGCCACGCCGCCTGCTGACATGCGGAAGGTGGAGGGGGTCGCCAGGGCGCGCGCCGTGACCGGTGCCCGCGTTCGGGTCACTGAGGCGCATCACCTTGCCGTCCACGCAGCCCTCCGCATGCCGTACCAGCCTGGTCAGCTGGTCGCAGGTGGCGACGAGGGCGCTGGCCGCAGGGCATGCGTCCGGCTGGTCGTCATCGGGGTCGAAGGCCAGGACTCCATCGTCATCGGCGTGCGCGCGTAGCTCCGGGACATCGGGCGAGCTTCCTGCTGCTGGCCGCTGGTTGAGCGTAGGACAGTGGGATGCGAGTAGCTCCTGCGACAGGAGCGGACTGGCCGGGTGATCTGCTCCAGCTGGATGAGGACGCCCTGGGCGAGGGAGGCGGAGAAGACGAGGAGCACGAGGCCGGTGACGACGCGCATGGCGCTGCCCGGCTCGACCTCGTTGCGGCGCATGGCCAGATTGAGGGTGAGGGACGGAGTGGTCGCGCGAGACGGCGGGCGAGGACGTAGGAGAGCAGGGGCATCGTCAGGACCAGGCCGAGGCCGGTGAGGAGGATACCGAGCGGGACCAGCAGGGCGTTGAGGCCGAGGCTCTCGGCGGGGTGGTCGGTGAAGCCGGTGGCGCAGTAGCCGACAACGATGCCCAGGCCGGTCGACGAGCAGCAGCCCGCCCCATGGTGGGGTGCGCGGGGCGCTGCCGTACGGCGTACCGCCAGCGGGTTGGTGGCGGCAGCGCGCGCGCTCGGCCGCGGCCGACGAACCAGGCGAGGAGCCGGGCAGCCGAGCAGGCAGACGGCGAGGGTGGAGGCGGACAGCGCGCCGTCGGCCGGGTACCACTTCAGGCCGGGCAGGCCGGTCCGGGTCATCACCTGGTTGAGCAGCCAGAACTCGCCGAGACCGAGAAGCGCGCCGAGCAGCGCCGCGACCACGGTCTCGGCGGCGTTGACCCGCTGCGTGCCCTTGGTGCTCAGGCCGAGCAGACGCAGGGCCGCGAGGCGGCGGTTCCGGCTGGCGGCGGAGAGTTGGGCGCAGACGGAGAGGAAGATGGCGAGGGGGAGCAGGACCAGAGATCGCCAGGGCGAAGCGCATGGAGGTCGAGGGTGGAGGGTTCGACGGCGGGAACAGGGTGCGTACGCTGTAGCCGAAGCGCTTGAGGGCGCGTCCCTCGTCGGCGATCTTGTCACGTGTCGTGCCGATGTAGGCGAACAGCTCGTCGGGGTGGGCGAGCCCGGTCGGGCCGATCAGCCCCCTCTCGTGGCCTGGCAGGAGCCCCTTGACCGCGGGCTGCTCGCCGCAGCAGGTCCTGCAGGCGGGGGAGACGAACACCTCACCACGGGCGCGGGAGTTCCTGCAGCCCGGGCGGGGCTGCCTCGGCGTGCGCCGGTGCCCCTTGGCGATGAACACACGGGTGAAGGCGCTTGGAGCCGTACGGGTCGGTGCGCTGGAGGACGAGGGTGCGCATCCGCCGGGCCCGGGCTGAAGGTGATCTGCGGCTGTCGGGCGCGCGGCCCGGCCGTCGTGAGCGTCGAGGATCTGCCGGGATGGTGAGGACGAGCGCCAGGCAGCACACCCCGAGGGAACCGCCGGCCGCCATGAGGAAGAAGCGGACGCGGTTGCCGCGGCCCGGCACCGAAGAGCAGCCGCAGACCGAGCAGGAACTCCCTCACGCGGCCCACCTCGCGGGCGTGAGGACTCCGTCGGTCATCGTGTAGAGGCTGTCGGCCTGCGCGGCGACGCGCGAGGTCATGGGTGACCAGGATGACGGCGGTGTCCTGCGAGCGCGCCAGGGCGAGGAACTCCTTCAGTACGGCGGATGGCATTGGCACTGTCGAGGGACCCGGTCGGCTCGTCCGCGAAGACGACGGCCGGCCGGTGCACCAGGGCCCGTGCGACGGCGACGCGCTGGCTCTGCCGCCGGACACCTGCGACGGGCGGCGCTCCCGCAGTTCGCCGAGTCCCGAGACGGTGCGAGAACCTCGTCGGCGGCCGCGAGCGCGGGCCCTTGCGCGCCCGGCCAGGCGCAGCGGCAGGGCGGTGTTCTCCTCGATGGTCAGCTCGGGGAGCAACTCGCCGTACTGGAAGACGAAACCGAAGCGTTCACGGCGCAGCGTGCTGATCTCGTCGTCGGTGAGATCGCCGAGCGCCCGTCCCCTCGAACCGCACCTGCACCGCGCGTGGCGGGCAGCACACCCGGCAAGGCAGTACAGCAGCGAGGACTTCCCCGAACCGCTCTGCCCGGTGATCGCCGCGACCTCCCCCGGCGAGACCGAGAGATGGGCGTCACGGACGGCTGGCTGCGTTGCCGTAGGAGAGGTCGACTCCTGTGGCCGACAAGGACTTCTGACGTGCTGATTGGCTTCCCCCAAGGAAGCGAGCATGGGCCCAGGGGTCGACCTGGGCCCGCAGTGTGGCAGGTGTGTCGACTACCGCTGGTAGTGCTTGGTGGCCGAGCAGTTGTCAGGGTTGAACGAGCCCTTGTCACGGCAGACGCGTATGTAGGCGTCGTCGGTGTAGCGGCGGCGCCGTCCCAGTTGGAGCTGATCAAGCCGAGACGGAGTTCTTCTGCTTGCCGTTGTAGCGGCTCCAGTCGTAGCCCTCGACCTGCACCTGCATGTAGACGTTGTGCCCGTCACCGCTGGTCGGTGTCGTTGAAGCTGGCCCTTCCACTCGAAGGCGCCGTGGTTCTGGCCCGCGGGGCGAAACGTGTACTGGCCCCCCGTGGTGGATGCGCCCCCGTGGTGAGTGTCGGAATGTGTGCCACGAGGCGGCGAGCCGTGCCCGCCCCCGGCGATGAGGCGGCGGCGAGGCGCCGACTGCCATTTACGCATGTGTCTCCCGTTTGTGTTCTGTTGTGTGGCTCTGCTGGTCAGGGCAGAGCAGCGGTGAAAGTTACCACCGGGTAAGGGAGAGGAAGCGGCAGGTTGTTCGATGTAGGCCCATCTGTCCGGCCTTTCTCAGGGCGCCCTTTACGGAAGCTTTACTCCTTCGGCGTGGTCATGACCATGAGGCGGGTCGGCGGTGACCAGGGATTTCGTGACGGAGTCGCCGACACGTGGGCGTGGAGGAGGGTGGAGTACGAGAACGCCGAGACCGCGCTGGTGCGGTTCTCGGCGTTCACCATGTGACCCGCGGGTTCACCATGTGACCCGCGGGCCCGTCGGTCCTACAGCGTCTTGCCCGTCGCCGGGCCCACGATCAGGCCCTGCTCGAAGCGGTCCACCCGGACCGTGTCGCCGTCCTTGATCTCGCCGGAGAGGATCTCCTTGGCGAGGCGGTCGCCGATGGCGGACTGGACGAGGCGGCGCAGCGGTCGGGCGCCGTACGCCGGGTCCATGCCCTCCTCGGCGAGCCAGGCCAGGGCCTCCGGGGTGATGTCCAGGGCGAGCCGCCGCTCGGCGAGACGCTTGGCCAGGCGCTCGAGCTGGAGTTTCGCGATGCGCTCCAGCTCGGGCTTGGTCAGGGCGGCGAAGACGACCAGGTCGTCCAGGCGGTTGAGGAACTCCGGCTTGAAGGAGGTCCGCACCACCTCCAGAACCTGCTCCTTCTTCTCCTCCTCGCTGGTGATCGGGTCGACGAGGAACTGGCTGCCGAGGTTCGACGTCAGGACCAGGATCGTGTTGCGGAAGTCGACCGTACGGCCCTGCCCGTCCGTCAGACGCCCGTCGTCCAGCACCTGGAGCAGGATGTCGAAGACCTCGGGGTGGGCCTTCTCCACCTCGTCGAGCAGGACGACGGAGTACGGACGGCGGCGCACCGCCTCCGTGAGCTGGCCGCCCTCCTCGTAGCCGACGTAGCCGGGCGGGGCGCCGACCAGCCGGGCCACGCTGTGCTTCTCGCCGTACTCCGACATGTCGATACGGACCATCGCCCGCTCGTCGTCGAAGAGGAAGTCGGCGAGGGCCTTGGCCAGTTCGGTCTTGCCCACGCCCGTCGGACCCAGGAAGAGGAAGGAGCCGGTGGGGCGGTCGGGGTCGGCGATCCCGGCGCGGCTGCGGCGTACGGCGTCGGACACCGCCCGCACCGCCTCCGTCTGGCCGATGAGCCGCTTGCCGATCTCGTCCTCCATGCGCAGCAGCTTCTGCGTCTCGCCCTCCAGCAGACGCCCGGCCGGGATGCCGGTCCAGGAGGCGACGACGTCGGCGATGTCGTCGGAGCCGACCTCCTCCTTGACCATGGTGTCCTTCGCGACCTCTTCCTCGGCCTCGGAGGCGGCCTCCAGTTCCTTCTCCAGGGCCGGGATCTCGCCGTAGAGCAGCTTGGAGGCGGTGTCGAAGTCGCCGTCGCGCTGGGCGCGCTCGGCCTGGCCCCGCACCTCGTCGAGGCGTTCCTTCAGCTCGCCGACCCGGTTGAGGGACTGCTTCTCCTTCTCCCAGCGGGCGGTGAGACCGCGCAGCTCCTCCTCCTTGTCGGCGAGGTCGCGGCGCAGCTTGTCCAGGCGCTCGCGGGAGGCCGCGTCGGTCTCCTTGCCGATCGCCAGCTCCTCCATCTTCAGCCGGTCGACGGCGCGCTGCAGTTCGTCGATCTCGACGGGGGACGAGTCGATCTCCATGCGCAGCCGCGAGGCCGCCTCGTCGACCAGGTCGATGGCCTTGTCGGGCAGGAAACGGGAGGTGATGTACCGGTCGGAGAGACTGGCGGCCGCGACCAGCGCGCTGTCGGCGATCTGCACCTTGTGGTGGGCCTCGTAACGGCCCTTGAGCCCGCGCAGGATCGCGATGGAGTCCTCGACGGTCGGCTCGGCGACCAGCACCTGCTGGAAGCGCCGCTCCAGGGCGGGGTCCTTCTCGATCCGCTCCCGGTACTCGTCGAGGGTCGTGGCACCCACCATGCGCAGCTCACCGCGCGCGAGCATCGGCTTCAGCATGTTCCCGGCGTCCATGGCGGAGTCGCCGCCCGCGCCGGCCCCGACGACGGTGTGCAGCTCGTCGATGAAGGTGATGATCTGCCCGTCGGAGTCCTTGATCTCCGCGAGGACGGTCTTCAGCCGCTCCTCGAACTCACCCCGGTACTTCGCCCCGGCGACCATCGCGCCCAGGTCGAGCGCGACGAGCCGCTTGTCCTTGAGGGACTCCGGCACATCCCCCTTGACGATCCGCTGGGCGAGCCCCTCGACGACGGCGGTCTTGCCGACACCGGGCTCGCCGATGAGCACAGGGTTGTTCTTGGTCCGCCGGGACAGCACCTGCACGACCCGCCGGATCTCCTGGTCCCGGCCGATGACCGGGTCGAGCTTGCCCTCGCGGGCGGCGGCGGTGAAGTCGGTGCCGAACTTCTCCAGGGCCTTGTACTGGCCCTCGGGATCGGCCGTGGTCACCCGGCGTGCGCCCCGCGCCTTCTGGAAGGCCGCCTGGAGCTTCTTCGCGTCCGCCCCCTGCCCGGACAGCACCTCGCCGGCCGCGCCGCCCTTCGCGGCGATGCCGAGGAGGAGGTGCTCCGTGGAGAGGTACTCGTCCCCCAGCTCTTTGGCACGGGCCTGCGCGTCGGCGACGACGGCGAGCATCTCGCGGTTGGGCTGGGGCGGCGCCACGGTGGAGCCGGTCACGCTGGGCAGCCCGGCGAGCACGCGCTCGGCTCCGGCGCGTACGGCCGCCTGGTCGGCGTCGGCCGCCGCGAGCAGATCGGTGATGTTCTCGTTGTCCTGCCCTTGGAGCAGCGCCAGAAGCAGATGGGCGGGGGTGAGATCGGGGTGTCCCTCGGTCACGGCCCGGTTGCTGGCCGCGTTGATCGCGTCCCGGCTCCGGTTGGTCAGCTCGGCGTCCACGTTCGCGTTCTCCTCCTTGCATGCAGCTGTGTGCCACGTCTCCCAGAGCGGTCAGCACTGACTCAGCCAACGTGCACAAAGTTGAGTCTATTCCACTCAATGCCGGATGCGGGAGGGCTGAGGGACTAAGTTCCGGGGCCATGGCCACCCAGTACTCCGTGGACCCGGGCGATCCGGACACCCCGTACCTCACCTTCTGGCGCGAGCGGCACGTGTGCACCCTGACGACTCCCCGCCCGGACGGCACTCCGCACGTGGTACCCGTCGGGGTGACATACGATCCCGCGGCCCGATTGGCTCGGGTGATCGCGAACAAGGCGAGCGCCAAGGTGCGCCATGTGCTGGCGGCCGGGGCGCGGGGAGCGGCGGTGGCCGTCTGCCAGCTGGAGGGCCGGCGGTGGGCGACACTGGAGGGCCGGGCCTTCGTCCACAGCGAACCGGACCGGGTGGCGGAAGCGGAGCGGCGCTATGCGGAGCGCTACGGGAGGACCCCGTCCCCGAACCCCGCACGCGTGGTGATCGAGATAGAGCTGACGCGAGCGATGGGGCGAGGGTGAGCGCAGTGAAAATCCACACCGGTGATCGACTGCTTCCAGCCAGTGCGCGACTGCGCCGATTCCAGGAAATGTCCCCCGAAACTGCAGCGGCGTCACCGTGTTCAGGTCACGGTGACGCCGCTGCGGGGGGAAGCACCTGAGCGATCTGTTACGACGGGGGAATCGCGTCAGGCACTGCGGGGGGTGGCAGAGATGGTCCTCGGGGCAGGAGAGTCGGCCTCCACCTGCTCATGGTCCCTTTGGTCCAGGTTCACAAAGATCATTCCGTACCGTACGGCACATCGCACTGGCTGCGGCGCCCCCCGAGGCCGCCGCAGACACCGGTAAGCCCGTACGTCCTCGTCATCGTCCCGCGTGACGACCACCGGCTCGCCGAAAACTGTCACCATCAACGAGTCACCACTGTGGGGGATGGCGGTGACCAGGTCGATGAAGTGCCAGCCGGAGCGGTAGGCGGTGGCCATTTCACGGCGGAAGGAGCGGTCGTCGGGTGGAGTGGTCACGGTCAGCTCCCGGCCTCGACTGACGCAGCCACAGCCGGCCACACACTGTCGGCCAGAACATGACTCTTGGGAGCCGTCGGCCAGACACTGTCCGCCCGGTCATCGCCCTTCCCGCCTGAGAGGCCACTCACAGTCCCGAAGGCCACGACGGCGAAGAAGGCAGCGACAAGCCCAAAGCGAAGCATTCTGTTACGCATAGTCGGCTTCGTCCTCACTTGAAGGTCCCCTCTTCCCCCGTCAAATACGACGATGGCTCATTCGGGCACGTCATGGCCACAGAATCGATGCATCATGTTCCTGCATGTTCAGGACCCTGGGGGGTGGAGATTTGACAATGAATCGGACTAAGGCGACACATCCCCATGCGGTGGCCGAGATGTGCGAGGAAGGTGGCCGACTCTACGCAAACGCCCTGCGTGCGGGACGCATCCCGCGAGCGGACGTGGAAGCGGCTCCCTGCCTGATGGAGTTCGCCCTGCTCCACCCCGACCCGGACGATCCGGACTGGCTGCGCCCTATTTCCCCGGCAGTTGCGCTCGCCCAGCGACTCAATCCCATCGAGAACGAGATCACCGAGCGCAGGCGCGTGTCGATCGAACTGTCCGATGCGTTCGCCCCTTTCATGGCACTCAGCGCCCAGACCACGACGACCAGCGACTCGATCACGGTGCTTGAGGGCAGCGACCGCATCAACGCGGCGCTCAACCTGGCCACGGCCCAGTGCCAGACCGAGATGCTGACGATCCAGCCGAGCGGTCACCGGCCCGAGCGCAGCCTGATCCAGGGCCTGGAACGAGACCGGCCACTGATCGAACGTGGCGTGCGCATACGGACGTTGTATCCGCACACGGCCCGGCACAGCCCTGAGAGGCTCGCCTACGCGGGCCAACTCTCCGACGGCAAGGTGGAGCACCGGACCATCGACGGACTGGTCGAGCGGCTCATCATCTGTGACGAGAGCGTCGCCTTCATCCCCTCGCGCGACGACCAGAAGGTCGCTCTCGAACTCCGGCATCCAGGTGTCGTCGGTTACCTGATCAAGGTCTTCGAGTTCATGTGGGACCGAGCCGTCCCGCTGAGCGCAGGCGCCCCCTACGAAACCGCCCCCGACGGCATCACGGAGATCCAGCACTCGATCGCCAAGCTCCTGGTCGAGGGCCACGTCGACGAGGCCATCGCCCGCCGCCTCGGGATGAACGTCCGTACCTGCCGAGCCCATATCGCCAAACTGGCCCATGCCCTGGGCAGCGGGAGCCGCGCCCAACTCGGTTACCTCATCGCGCAGTCCGGGATCCTGGAGCGCGAGGGAGCAGCCCAGTGACATCGGCGCCGCATCAGCGACACGGCGCGGAACAGTTGTGCTCGGCAGGAAGAGGTCTGTACGAACAGGCGCTCCGTCAGGGGTACTTGCCTTGCGGAACGGCCGAGACAACAGCCCCCTGTCTGATCGACCTGGGACTGCTCCACCCCAGTACTGACGGCCTGAGCCGATTGGAGCCGGTGCCGCCGGCCGTCGCTCTGCACCGGCTCCTGCGCGCCTCCGAGGACCAGATCGCCCACGAACGGCAGCGCGAGGCACGACTGGCGGAGACCTTCGACCCCCTCATGCGACTCGACGGCCGTCCGGAGGCCACCGACACCGCACACATCCGCGCGCTCTCCGGCACGGAGCAGATCAACCGGGCCATCACCGACGCCATGGCCAAGGCGTCCCGAGAGGTGCTCACGGTCCAGCCGCGAACCGGGCTCACCGGACGACGCGGTGAGGAGTCCGACGCGATCTCCCTGGTCCGGGACCAGGAAGTACTGGATCGCGGCGCACGTGTCCGCACTCTCTACCCGCACACGTTGCGCCACTTCCCGAGCATCGCGGCCCGTCACGAGCGGCTGGCCGGAGACATCGAGGCCCGCAGCCTGGACGAGGTCACCGACCGGATGATCCTGATCGATGCCGCTGTCGCCTTCATCCCCGTGAATCCGGACGGCACCGTCGCGCTGGAGATCCGGCACCCGGCGATCGTCCGCCACCTGGCCACCACCTTCGACCGGTTGTGGCGCCTGGCAACCCCCATGTTCCCCGAAGCCGTCCCACCGCCCTCCCGCAATGGCATCACCCCCCGCCAACGCGCCATCGCCGCCCTCCTCATCGAGGGCCACACCGACGCCGTCATAGCCGACCGGCTCGGCTTGAACATCCGCACCGCGCGCGTCCACATCGCCAAGCTCGCGGCGACGCTGGGCAGCCAGAGCAGGGCCCAACTCGGCTATCTCATCGGGCAGTCCGGGATTCTTGACCAGGAACGCTGAGCGGCGGGGAGGCAGCCGCCCGGGACGGGCCGTCCAGGCCCGCCTGGGCGATACGGACCCCCAACTGCGTACGGCTCGCCGCCCCCAGCGTCTCCGAAAGCCGGGCGATATGGGCCCGGCACGTCCGGACGCTGATCCCCAGCCGTTCCGCGATCACCGCGTCCTGGTGGCCCTCCGCCAGCAGCGCCGCGATGGACTGCTCCCGGTGGGAGATGCCCTCGATGCCGGTGTCGGGCAGCGGAGCGGTCAGCGGGATGGCCAGGCGCCACAGTCGCTCGAACACCGTCACCAGGTACTCGATCAGCGCCGGGTGCCGTAGCTCCAGCGCCATCGTGCGGTCTGTGTTGGCGGGGATGAAGGCCACCGTCCGGTCGAAGAGGATCAGCCGGTCGATCACCTCGTCCAGCGTGCGGGCCTCCACCGCGTCGCCCATCAGCTCCAGATAGGTCAGCAGCCCCTGCCCGTGCCGGGCGACGTGCGTGTACAGGTCCCGCATCCGCACCCCGCGGCCGCGCAGCGCCATCGCCCGGTGCAGACCCTCGGAGAGTTCCGCCTCGCGCCGGATACCGCCGGGCTGGACCGTGAGCACCTCGGTCGTGCACGCCTGGGTCGCCTCGTCCATCGCGGCCTGGATCCGGGCGAGCCCGTCCAGCACCCGGATCGCCGGTCCTTCGCCCGCCGACGGGGCCGGCCGCACCTGGCGGCCAAGACCGGCGTACCACTCGACGGCCGCCACGGCCGAGCCCACCCGCCGCTGATTCGCGCTGACCTCGTCGTACATCCCGCGCAGCAGCCGGGTCATGACCTCCTGCGGGGAGGTCGGCACCAGCCAGTCCATGTCGTCGGGGTCCGGGTGCAGCAGGGCGAGTTCGAGGAGACAGGGCACCGGCTCGGCGTCCCGGCGCGGCACGCGGCCCCGCCGTACGGCCCGGGAATACACGCGATCCCCGGCCTCGCACAGTCGGTCAGCACCGTGTGGATGCTCATCCGTCCCGTGCCCGGCCATCGCCCATCCCACCCCCGGTTTCGCCGTCCTCCGCAGCGCAACTATGCGCGGACCGGACCTGCTCCGCAACACGGCTCCCCGCACGGTGACCGCGGGAAACCACCGGTACGCACCGGTATCTCCGAGCCTCAGCTCGTCACGTCGCGACAAATGGCCGGGGAGGGCTGACCGGATCCCGCCGGGGGTGTGGCCGGACGGAACGCAGCGAACCGGGCCGCGTGGGAAGCCGCCCGTCACATGGTCACTTCAGGCCGATCGCCTCGCACGCCGCCTTGTACTTCGAGGTGCAGATGTCCGACAGCTTGTAGATGTCGTCCGCGACCACCGTGTCCTTGATGTTCCCCTTCGTCAGCGCGACCACGGGCACGAGCTGGGCGGGGATGCCCTTGTGGGTGGGGCTGTCGACCTTGTCGCGGGTGAGGGCGGCGAACTGGATGTCCCGGCCCTGGACCTTGGCCACGGCCATCTCCGCGGCGTTCTCGGCCTCCTGCGGGTACGACTTGTACACGCTCATGTACTGCTCGCCGGTGATGATCCGCTGCACCGCCTGGAGCTCCGCGTCCTGCCCGGTGATCGGCGGCAGGTCGGTCACGCCCGCGGCCTCCAGCGCCTTGATGATGCCGCCGGCCATGCCGTCGTTGGCGGAGTAGACGGCCGCGATGTTGTCCTTGCCGATCTTCTCGATCGCCTCGGTCATGTTGGCCTGCGGCGTTCTCCGGCTTCCAGTCCTTCGTGTCGAAGGACTGCGCGATCGTCACCTTGCCGTTCAGCTCGGACATCGCACCCGCCTTGAACTGCTTGGCGTTCGGGTCGGTCGACGAGCCGTTCATCATGACGATCTTGTCGGAGAGGCCCGCGTCCTCGCCGATGGCCTCCAGCAGGGTGCGGCCCTGGACCTCGCCGACCAGCTCGTTGTCGAAGGAGATGTAGGCGTCGATCGGGCCCCTCGGCCAGCCGGTCGTAGGCGATGACCGGAATGCCGGCCTCCTTCGCCTTCTTCACGCCGCCCGCGATGGCCTGCGAGTCGACGGCGTCCAGCAGGATCACGTCGACCCTGTCGTCGATCATCTTCTGGAGCTGGCCCGCCTGTGTGTCGGCGCTCGCCTCGGCGTTGGCGTACTCGACGCGGCCCTTGTTGTCGGTGAGGGACTCGACCTTCGTCTTGATGATCGGGTAGTCGAAGTTCTCGTACCGGGTGTTCGCCTTCTCCGGGAGCAGCAGGCCCACCGTGATGTCGTTGCCCTTGGTCGGGCTCGCGTCGTCACTGCTCCCGGTCGCGTTGAGCGCGCCACAGCCGGCGAGCGTGACGGACATCGTGGCGGCTGCCACGGATATGGCGATACGACGCATGCGGGAGCTCACTTCGCGTGTGATTCGGACGTGGGCACACCTTTGCGACCCATGTGACTGAAAAGCCAACGCGGACGCACCCCCAGCGTCAAGCGAAACCACTTAACGAGATGGCAACACCACGCTCCGCAGTAGTTGTGAAGACATGGCGCAACCGTATCCAAGCGCTCTTTACGATCTGCCCATTCACGGGAGGACGAGCGAAACCAGAACAGGGCACCCCAAGGCACGCGAAAGGGGCCGGGAGTTGCCTCCCGGCCCCTTTCGCGCACCTTCACACACACGTGTCAGTCCGACTGCTGCTGCCGTTTCGGCCGCCACACCACGAGCGCGCTGCTCTGCTGGACCTCCTGGTACGGCACCAGGTCGCGGCGGTACGACGCGTGCACCGCCGCCTCGCGCTGGCGCATCGCCGCCGCCGCGCCGTCGAGCGCGTTCTCCAGTTCGGCCGCTCGGGCCTGGAGCGCGGCGACCTGGTTCTCCAGTTCGATGATGCGCTTGATGCCGGCCAGGTTGATGCCCTCGTCCTGCGAGAGCTGCTGGACGGTGCGCAGCAGTTCGATGTCGCGGGCCGAGTAGCGCCGGCCCCGGCCGGGGGTGCGGTCCGGGGACACCAGGCCCAGGCGGTCGTACTGGCGCAGGGTCTGGGGGTGCAGGCCGGACAGCTGGGCCGCCACCGAGATGACGTAGACCGGGGTTTCCTCGGTCAGTTCATACGGATTGCGCCGACGACCGTCCATCTGACTCATGCTCCCTTCGCGGCCTGGAACAGATCCGCCCGCGGATCCTCACCCTCGGTCGCCTCGCGATACGCCTCGAGTGCGTCACGAGCCTTCCCCGTCAGGTCCTGCGGAACACTCACCTCGACGGTGACCAGAAGGTCCCCACGGGTGCCGTCCTTACGGACCGCGCCCTTGCCCCGGGCGCGCATGGTGCGGCCGTTGGGCGTGCCCGGCGGCAGCTTCAGCGTGACGGGCGGGCCGCCCAGCGTCGGCACCCGGACCTCGCCGCCGAGGGCCGCCTCGGTGAAGGTGACCGGGACGGTGACGGTGAGGTTGTCGTCCTTGCGGCCGAACACCGGGTGGGAGTCGACGTGCACGACCACGTACAGGTCGCCCGCAGGGCCGCCCCGCTCGCCGGGCGCTCCCTTGCCGCGCAGCCGGATCCGCTGGCCGTCGCTGACGCCGGCGGGGATGCGCACCTGCATCGTCCGCGAGGACTTGGCCCGGCCGCTGCCCTTGCAGACCTCGCAGGCGTGCTCCGCGATCAGGCCGCGGCCCTTGCAGTCCGGGCAGGGGTCGGTGAGGGAGAAGCCCCCGCCGCTGCCCCGGGCGACCTGCCCGGTGCCGACGCAGGTCGGGCACACGCGCGGTGTGCCGTTCTTGTCGCCGGTGCCCGAACAGGCCTTGCAGGGTGACTGCGAGGACATCCGCAGCGGGACGGTCGCGCCCTCGATCGCTTCCGTGAAGCTGAGCGTGACCTCGGACTCGATGTCCTGGCCGCGCCGCGGGTGGGTGCGCGTCCCCGCGCCCGCGCCGCCACGGTTGAACAGGCCCCCGAAAACGTCACCGATGCCGCCGCCGAAGCCGCCGGCTCCCTGCCCTCCGCCCTGGGGGCCGCCTCCGAAGAGGTCGCCCAGGTCGAAGTTGAAGTTGCCGCCGCCCCCGCCGGGCCCCGGGCGGAAGCCGCCGTTGCCGAAGAGGGCGCGTGCCTCGTCGTACTCCTTGCGCTTCTTGGGGTCGCCGAGAATGTCGTTGGCCTCGGAGATCTCCTTGAAGCGCTCCTCCGCCTTGACGTTTCCCTTGTTGGCGTCCGGGTGGTTCTCGCGGGCGAGCTTCCGGTACGCCTTCTTGATCTCGGCCTCGGTGGCGTCCTTGGGGACGCCGAGGACCTTGTAGTAGTCCTTCTCGATGAAGTCCTTGGTGCTCATCCTCGACGTCCCTCCTTCCCTTCGTCGGTTATGACGTCAGCCCTCGTCCGGGCCACCGCTCTCCTTGTCGTCGGCGTCGGCGGACTCGTCCGCCTTGACCGTCTGTGCCCCCGGCTGGGGTTCGGCCACCGCCACCCGCGCGGGGCGGATGGTGCGCTCGCCGATCCGGTACCCGGGCTGCAGAATCGCCACGCAGGTCGTCTCGGTGACGTCCGGTGCGTAGCTGTGCATCAGGGCTTCGTGGATCGTCGGGTCGAAGGGCTCGCCCTCCTTGCCGAACTGCTGCAGTCCCATCTTCGCCGCGGTGCCCTCCAGCGACTCGGCGACGGACTTGAAGCCGCCCACCAGTTCGCCGTGGTCACGCGCGCGGCCGATGTCGTCGAGCACGGGCAGGAGCTCGGTCAGGAGGTTCGCGATGGCGATCTCCTTGACCGCGATCCGGTCGCGCTCGACCCGGCGGCGGTAGTTCTGGAACTCGGCCTGGAGGCGCTGGAGGTCCGCCGTGCGCTCGCTGAGCGCCGTGCGGGCCTGGTCCAGCTGGGCCACCAGGGCCACGTCCTGGCCCGTGTCCCCGGCCGGGGCCGCCCCCTCCTCCGGGGAGGAGGAGGCGGCCTTCGGCTCGGCGTCATCGGAGGTGGCGCCGGAAGGGACGTCGGGCTGCTGCTCGTCGAAGCCCGGGGTCTCCTCCGTCACGCGGCACCATCCTTCCGGTCCTCGTCGACGATCTCGGCGTCGACGACGTCGTCGTCGGCCTTGGCGTCACCGGCACCGGCACCCGCGTCGGCTCCGGCGGAGGCACCGCCCGCGGCCTGCGCGGCGTTGGCGTCGGCGTACATGGCCTGGCCGAGCTTCTGCGAGACGGCCGCGACCTTCTCCGTGGCCGTACGGATCTCGGCCGAGTCCTCGCCCTTGAGCTTTTCCTTCAGCTCATTGACGGCCTCTTCGACCTCGGTCTTGATCTCGCCCGGGACCTTGTCCTCGTTGTCCTTGAGGAACTTCTCGGTCTGGTAGACGAGCTGCTCGCCCTGGTTGCGGGACTCGGCGGCCTCGCGGCGCTTGTGGTCCTCCTCCGCGTACTGCTCGGCCTCCTGGCGCATGCGGTCGACCTCGTCCTTCGGCAGCGAGGAGCCGCCGGTGACGGTCATCTTCTGCTCCTTGCCGGTGCCGAGGTCCTTCGCCGTGACGTGCATGATGCCGTTGGCGTCGATGTCGAAGGACACCTCGATCTGCGGGACGCCGCGGGGCGCCGGGGGCAGACCGGTCAGCTCGAACATCCCGAGCTTCTTGTTGTACGCCGCGATCTCGCGCTCGCCCTGGTAGACCTGGATCTGCACGGAGGGCTGGTTGTCCTCGGCGGTGGTGAAGATCTCGGACCGCTTGGTCGGGATCGTCGTGTTCCGCTCGATGAGCTTGGTCATGATGCCGCCCTTGGTCTCGATACCGAGGGACAGCGGGGTGACGTCGAGGAGCAGGACGTCCTTGACCTCGCCCTTGAGGACACCGGCCTGCAGGGCGGCGCCGATGGCGACGACCTCGTCCGGGTTGACGCCCTTGTTGGCGTCCTTGCCGCCGGTCAGGTCCTTGACCAGCTCGGCGACGGCGGGCATCCGGGTGGAGCCACCGACGAGAACGACGTGGTCGATCTCGGAGAGGTTGATCCCGGCGTCCTTGATGACGTTGTGGAACGGCGTCTTGCAGCGCTCCAGCAGGTCCGCGGTCAGCTGCTGGAACTGGGCGCGGGTGAGCTTCTCGTCGAGGTGCAGGGGGCCCTCGGCGGAGGCGGTGATGTAGGGCAGGTTGATCGAGGTCTCGGTGGACGAGGACAGCTCGATCTTCGCCTTCTCGGCGGCCTCGCGCAGACGCTGCAGGGCCATCTTGTCCTTGCCCAGGTCCACGCCGTGGCCGGACTGGAACTGCTGGACCAGGTAGTCGACGATGCGCTGGTCCCAGTCGTCACCACCGAGGTGGTTGTCACCGTTGGTGGCCTTCACCTCGACGACGCCGTCGCCGATCTCCAGCAGCGAGACGTCGAACGTACCGCCACCGAGGTCGAAGACCAGGATGGTCTGGTCGTCCTTGTCGAGGCCGTACGCCAGGGCGGCCGCGGTGGGCTCGTTGACGATGCGCAGCACGTTCAGACCGGCGATCTCGCCGGCCTCCTTCGTGGCCTGACGCTCGGAGTCGTTGAAGTACGCCGGGACGGTGATGACCGCGTCGGTCACCTTCTCGCCCAGGTAGGACTCCGCGTCGCGCTTCAGCTTCTGCAGCACGAAGGCACTGATCTGCTGCGGGTTGAAGGGCTTCCCGTCGAGCTCGATCTTCCAGTCGGTGCCCATGTGCCGCTTGACCGACCGAATGGTCCGGTCCACGTTGGTGACCGCCTGACGCTTGGCCACCTCTCCGACGAGCACCTCACCGTTCTTGGCGAAGGCGACGACGGACGGCGTGGTCCTGGCGCCCTCGGCGTTGGTGATGACGGTGGGCTCGCCGCCCTCCAGAACGCTGACGACGGAGTTAGTCGTGCCCAGGTCGATGCCGACCGCACGTGCCATGGTTGATTCCTCCAGCTGACTTGAGTGGAACGGACTCAAGTGTGCACGACGGCCCCCAACCGGTCAACAGAGCTGAGTCGACCGGACTCAAGTCTTATCCGTTCCTTACACGCAATGGCGCCCTGACCTGCGGCGACATCTCACGCCGAGGGCTGCGGGAGGCATACACCGAGACGCGCGACACAGCGAGTACGACGACGAGCGCCACCCCCGCCACCCACCACAGCGCGTCGGCGCCGACCCAGCCGGCGTGCGCGAGTACCCCCACGAGCACGCCGGAGAACGCCCCGATCCCCAGCAGCAGACTCGTCGCCGGAGCGGTCAGCCCGAGCCGCCTCAGCCGGTGCGCGAGATGGTCGGGGCCGCCGCGGAGCACGGCCCGCCCGGCCAGCCGCCGCGACAGCAGCACCAGCCCGGCATCGGCACACACCAGAGCGGTCAGCGCGAACAGCACCCCCGCGCTCTCCCCGATCCCGAACCCGGCCCGCGCGTACACGGCCCCCACGGCGATCACGAACCCCGCGGGCATGGACCCGCACGCCCCGAGCGCGACCCGGGCGGGATGCCAGTTGTGCAGGAGAAAACCGGTCAGCGCGGCGGCCAGCACGCTCATCAGCGCTGCGATCCCGTCCATCACCTCGACCGCCGCGCAGACCCCCACCCCGAAGGCCGTCACGACCCCCACGGTCCCGGCGAGCCCGTCGGCGTGATCGATCCCCCGGAACCCGAAGGTCAGCCCCACGACCCACACGACGGCCAGCAGCCCGGTCCCCACGCCCGTCTCCCCGTACGGCACGACGCACGCGGCCGCCACGGCCGTACCGGCGAGGAGCACCCGCCTCCGCAACCGCCACACGTCATCGGCCAGCCCGAGCAGGGCGACCACACCCCCGGCGACGAGCAGCCCCCGGACCTCTCCTCCGGTCGGCACGCCCTCGACCCAACCGCCGGCGATCACCACCGCCCCGGTGACCACCACGACGGCCACACCCCCGGACAACGGCACCTCCCGCTGCCGCCGCCGCTCATACAGACGCAACCACCGGGCAGGCGCCCGGAGGAGGGCTGCGAGCAGGGCGGTGAGCAGGAGGGCGGTTGCGGCGGCGGTGATCCCGTAGAGCACGGATCTAAATTAGGCGGGACTATGACAATTCGGTACGACTAACACGACCGGATCACGACCGGATCTGAGGCAACCCTCAGCGATTCAGATCACCCCCCACCCGGCTACAGTGCGGCGGAGGATAGGGGTAGTCTCAGACGGACTGCATAAGTTACCGCTTAGTAATCTCGGGAACCCTTCGAGACGGAGAGTCCCCGACAGAAACCCTCGCAGGCCCGAGGAGCCCCCCATGCAACTCGCCGCGATCATCGTGTCGCTGGTTCTGACCGTGGTCGGCGTCGCGCTGCTCGCACGCGCGATCGGCCAGTTCGTCCGGTACTTCAAGCTGGGCCAGCCGGTCCCGGCCGGTGCCCGGACCGACAACCCCTACCAGCGCAGCGTGACCCTGGTGAAGGAGTTCCTCGGCCACACGCGCATGAACCGGTGGGGCATCGTCGGTATCGCCCACTGGTTCGTGGCGATCGGCTTCCTGACGCTGCCGCCGACGATCATCACCGCGTACGGCCAGCTGTTCCAGGCGGACTGGACGCTGCCGGTCATCGGCGGCTTCCTCCCCTATGAGCTCTACATCGAGTTCATCGCCGCGATGACGACCCTCGGCATCGCGACCCTGATGGTCATCCGCCTGCTGAACCTGCCGTCGCGCCCGGGCCGCAAGTCCCGCTTCGCCGGTTCGAAGATGGGCCAGGCGTACTTCGTCGAGTACGTCATCCTCATCATCGGTCTGGCCATCTACGTACTGCGCGGCCTGGAGGGCGCACTGCACCACGTGGAGGGCTACGAGGCGGCGTACTTCGCCTCGTACCCGCTGGTCCTGGCCTTCAAGGGGCTGAGCGTCGCCGCGCTGCAGAACCTCGTCTACTTCTTTGCGATGATCAAGCTGGGCACGACCATGATCTGGATGATCACGGTCAGCCTGAACACCAACATGGGTGTGGCCTGGCACCGCTTCCTCGCGTTCCCGAACATCTGGTTCAAGCGCGAGGCGACGGGCGGCACGGCCCTCGGCGCCCTGCAGCCGATGACCTCGGGCGGCAAGCCGATCGACTTCACCGACCCGGGCGACGACGACGTCTTCGGCGTCTCCCAGGTCGAGCAGTACTCCTGGAAGGGTCTGCTGGACTTCTCCACCTGCACCGAGTGCGGCCGCTGCCAGTCGCAGTGCCCGGCGTGGAACACGGGCAAGCCGCTCTCCCCCAAGCTGCTGATCATGTCCCTGCGGGACCACGCGCACGCCAAGGCGCCGTACCTGCTGGCCGGCGGCGGCAAGACGATGGAGGGCGAGGAGAAGGCGTCCGAGGAGCAGCTCAAGGACGTCCCCGCCGCCGCCCTCGCCGAGGCCGAGCGCCCGCTGATCGGCACCGCCGAGGAGAACGGCGTCATCGACCCGGACGTCCTGTGGTCCTGCACCACCTGCGGCGCCTGCGTCGAGCAGTGCCCGGTGGACATCGAGCACGTCGACCACATCGTCGACATGCGCCGCTACCAGGTGATGATCGAGAGCTCCTTCCCGTCCGAGGCGGGCACGATGCTCAAGAACCTGGAGAAGAAGGGCAACCCCTGGGGCCTGGCGAAGAAGCAGCGCCTGGAGTGGCTCAAGGAACTCGACTTCGAGGTCCCGGTCGTCGGCAAGGACATCGAGGACCTGTCCGAGGTCGAGTACCTGTACTGGGTCGGCTGCGCGGGCGCGCTCGAGGACCGCGCGAAGAAGACGACGAAGGCCTTCGCGGAGCTGCTGAACATCGCGGGCGTCAAGTTCGCCATCATGGGCGGCGACGAGAAGTGCACGGGTGACTCCGCCCGCCGCCTGGGCAACGAGCCGCTGTTCCAGGAGCTCGGCATGGAGAACGTCATGGCGCTGAACATGGCGTTCGGCGAGGAGATGGACGACGACGGCAAGGTGACGCCCGAGTCGGCGAAGCCCAAGTCGGCCAAGAAGATCGTCGCGACCTGCCCGCACTGCCTCAACACGCTGGGCAACGAGTACCCGCAGCTCGGCGGCGACTACGAGGTCATCCACCACACGCAGCTGCTCCAGCACCTCGTCGACGAGGGCAAGCTGATCCCGGTCACGCCGGTCGAGGGCATCATCACCTACCACGACCCGTGCTACCTGGGCCGCCACAACAAGATCTACACGCCCCCGCGCGAGATCATCGCCAGCGTCCCGGGCATCCGCAACGAGGAGATGCACCGCCACAAGGAGCGCGGCTTCTGCTGTGGCGCCGGTGGTGCGCGGATGTGGATGGAAGAGCGCATCGGCAAGCGCATCAACAACGAGCGCGTCGACGAGGCACTGTCGGTCAACCCCGACATCGTCTCCACGGCCTGCCCGTTCTGCCTCGTCATGCTCACGGACTCCGTGAACGGCAAGAAGAACGACGGCAAGGCCAAGGAGTCGATCACCGTCGTGGACGTGGCCCAGCTCCTGCTGGACTCCGTCAAGACGCCGGTCGACCCGGAGGGCGACGACGACGATGACGACGGTGGCGAGCCGCCGGCGGGCACGACGGACTCCGAGAACGCGCCGGAGCCGGAGCCGGTGAAGTAGGGCCGCTCACGATTGTCCCCACGCACGTCCCCCGCTGTGGAAGAACAGCGGGGGACGTCGTCGTTCACGGGCCCTTCCAGGGCCCGTGGGCGCCGGAGCGGGTCGGGTCACACCTTCTTGACGACGATCGTGCCCGGGACCAGCTTCTCCAGGTCGTCGACGTCCGAGGTGAAGACGGTGACCTGCCCCTTCTGCTGTCGCGCGATGACGGCGAGCACGGCGTCGATTGCGTACTTGTGGCCGTGCAACTCGGCGTCGGCCAGGAGCCGACGTGCCTGGCGGGCTTCGGCCTTTCCGATGTCGACGACCTGGAGCCGGGACAGTACCCAGTCCCAGCGCTGTTCGGTCGTCCTGCCGTCGTACGCCTCGACCAGTGTCATCGGGGACGTCACCACCTCGGCTTCCCCTCGCGCCGCGAGGTCGAGCCAGGCGATCATCTTTCGGTCGCCGCGCACGGCCAGGGACAGCGCTTCACAGTCCAGCACGAAAACACGGAGCGGCCGCTGTCCGTACTCGCCGGCCCGCTTCGTCACGCGGCCTCTCCGGCGTTGTGCCCTCCGGTGGCGCGGCGCCGCTCGTGTTCGGCGTCGAGATCCTCCAACTCGTCGACGGCTGCCGCACGCTCGTCCTCAGTGACGGGGCCGTGTTCTTCCTGCAGCCAGCCGACCAGTTCCCGGAGTCGATCCCGGTCCCGCTTGAAGCGCAGAGCCTCGGCGACGTACGCCGAAAGGCCCCTCTCCGCCGCCTCCGCACGGATCTCCTCCAGGAGATCCTCGGGAATCGTCACCGTTACCTTCTTTGTCGCCATACAAGAGACCATACTCCCGGTATCGCGCCGCTTACCAGCCTTGCCGGTGTCCACGTACACCTCGTCTGCAGACCCCCACTGCTCCCCCGCATCACTCCTTAGGGCGTCTCGTAGAACACCTGCCCGGTGAACCCGCGCAGCCATATGGCTCATTCGTTCGAGTCGAGTCCCTCGAACGAGGTACGCGCGATCGATTCTGCGATGCGTGATCAAAAACCTCAGGCGGGCCGCGCTCGCGGCCGCACTCGTCGTCCTCTTCCTTCTGGCATCCACTCCGGCCCAGGCCCACGGCCGGGCAGCCGAGCCGCGCACACTTCCGATGGCGACCGCGGTCGGCGTCCTGCCCCTCGCGGAGGAGGTGCGGGACGGCTACCAGCGCACCAGCTTCCGGCACTGGAACGCGGGCCAGAACCCCACCGACGGCTGCAACACGCGGGCGGAGGTGCTCATCTCCGAGGCGGTCGACCCGCCCCAGGTCCTGGCCGGCTGCAAGCTCTCCGGAGGACGGTGGTGGTCGTACTACGACGCCAGGTGGGTGACCGAGGCCGGCGCCCTGGACGTCGACCACATGGTGCCGCTCGCCGAGGCATGGGACTCCGGGGCCTCGCAGTGGACCGCCCAGCGGCGTGAGGCGTACGCCAACGACCTCGACGCCCTGACCTCCCTCATCGCGGTCACCGCGGCCTCGAACCGCAGCAAGGCCGACAAGGATCCGGCCGAGTGGCTGCCGCCGGCCGCCGGTGTCACGTGCCGGTACACCTCGGAGTGGGTCGGGACCAAACTCCGCTGGGGCCTCACCGTCGACACCGTCGAGTTCGAGGCACTCACCCGGCTCGCGCAGGACTGCCCCGACACCTCCGTGACGTTCGATCCCGCGCCGTAGAACCGTGGTCCCGCCTCGGCAACGGGGCGGGACCGGGTTGTCGGGAGGCTACGGCCCTGGAGCGGGCGGTACGTCTCCGGGAGGTGCGGTACCGGTTCCCGGCGGGGTGACGCCGCCCGGGACGCCGTAGGGGTGGCCGGGAATGGCCCCGTACGGCATGGCGTACGGCGGGTACGAGGCGTAGGGCGGGTGCGGAGCGGGCGGGGGCGCCGGCGGGGCGAGGCGCTGCGGGCTGTGGCGTCGGGCGAGCCACAGCACGAGCGCCGCGTACATCAGGGTCGTCGCCACGTCCGCGAGGGCGAGCGACCAGGGCGAGTCGGCCGCGGTCTCGTCGGACGACAGCCCGTCGACGACCGCGGCGGCGGCGCCGAAGGCCACCAGGTTGCTCAGGACGTGCAGGGCGACGGCTGCCTCCAGGCCACCGGTACGGATGGTCAGCCAGCCCGCGACCACGCCGAAGACCACCAGCGCGATGAAGCCCCACGTGGTGCCCCAGCCGTGGGCGGCGGCGAACAGCGCGGCCTGCGGAAACACCGCGAACCACGGAGAACGGACGAAGGCGCCGACCGCCTGCGTCAGCCAGCCCCGGAAGACGTACTCCTCGGCCGCGGCCTGCACCGGGACGAAGACGGCCAGCACGCCCAGGGACGTGAGGAACGACCCCCAGCCCACCCACACCTCGGACTCCCCCGAGCCGGTCTCGCCGTCGGGCAGGAGGAAAGCGGTCCCCGTCAGCACGGCCACGGGGAGCACCGCGGCCAGCAGACACCAACCCAGCCAGCCCCACCGCAGCCCTCCGGCGACCGACGACACAGTGCCGGCCGGTCGCCGCCCCGGCCACAACGCGGCCAGCAACACCAGCGGCAGGGCGACCGCGATGGACGTCAGGTCCAGTGCCGTGTTGGCCGGCAGACCGAAGTCGGGTCCGCCGTCCGGGAGTTCGGGGGTGTCGGCCAACGCCCCGAAGCCGTAGGAGACGGCGATCAGCAACAGGACGAGGATGAGATAGGCGCCAAAGAACAGCAGAGTGCCGACCAAGGGCCGCCACCAGCGGTGACGGCCTGTGCGGTGGTCCATGCGGTGGTAGGGGAGACCGATGGGGCCGGGCGGCGGTAAAGGCGGTGTCATGATCGACAGTTTCCCAAGGGCGCACCGCCCCGGGCGTCCGACCGCAGCAGGAGCGACCGCTCGGTCTCAGGGTGGATGCTCCGGCGGCCACCAGGACTTGTGTCCGTCCCCTTTCCTGCACCCCACGCATCTATCGACTGGAGCGACGAGGCCCGGCTCGCAGATCAAAGGCACGCGATCAGGATCCTTGCGATGCCGCGTCCAGATGACCCGCCTGCGGAACGGATCCAGGCTGTGGGAGTGCACCGCTTCGGCGGACGGCCCGTGCCGCTCCAACTGGGCACTCGTGACTTCTCCTTCGTGGGCTACGACCGGCTACGCGCCTGAGGCCACGTCAGCCCGGACTGTCACGGGCCTCACCTGCCTCGATTCCAGCGGCCGTCCTCCTTGTGACAGCTGCATCCACAGCGCGACTGGAGCAGGATGCCGATGGCGTGGGGCAGGGGGATGCTGCTGGTCTGGCGGCAGTGGGCGTGCAGGTCGTGATAGCCGGGGCGGGTGGCGAGGGTGCACTCGGGGGACGCGGGCGATTGGTCTGTTCGGCCTGCGGTGGTGGACCTCATGGGTTGAACCATTCCGAGGGACCGTCGGACCGCTGCCCACGGCTCTCGGCGACCCGGAGGATGTCACGCAGGGCCTCGGTCAGGCGCCCGGCGAGGAAACGGAGTTGCGCCTCCGTGGCGGTCGGAAGCATGTCGTCGGCGTGGGCGAGGAGTTGAGCGCCCATGTCGAGCAGGACCTCTTCGACGATGTCGGCTCTGCGGGACACAGGCCCACCACCGTCATCGGTGATCACAAAACACGGCTTGGCTTCTGGGCTGGTCCAGGGCAGGAGGCGCAGCGTGCGGCGTGGGTTGGACTCCTTGGGTTCCGTCGCGTCGGGCGTCATTCCCATCACGCCACCTCCACACCTTGGGGCCAGTGAGGCTGCCGCGCTGACAACTGCGCGGCCAGCACGACCGCTTCACGGCGCCGTTGCCCCTGCTCGTGAGCGACGAGGTAGGGGCGTACGGCCACGATGGCGGCGCCGTCGATGAGCGCGTCCATCCCGTACGGACTGCGGTGAGCGGGCAGCGGGGCATCCGCCGGGAATGTCGGGGAGGCGAACGAGGGAAGTGGAGGGCTAGCGGCTCGGCGGTGCCTACCGCGCGGTGCTGCCATAAGACCCACCCACACAATGAGGCGGCGAACAAGGTCAGTCATGTCGTCAGCTCCATCGGGTTCAGCTGGTGACCACGCCCCCGAACGGCTCCACCCGTCGCGGGGGCCTGTGGCAGTTGCGACACTCCAAGCAACCATCAGGCACCAGTGGACGGAGAGCTCTGGCGCAGCAGCCGCATCGGTTATGCAGAAGCTGCATCACGGTGAATCGCTGCTGACCTACGCTCGTTTGAACAGGCAGGATGGCGACGGCGAAAGGGTCCGTGGCAGATGGCCGAAGCACACGACGATCCGAAACGGATCGGTGAAGTGATCCGTCAGTCACGGGCGTTCCAGCGGCGTTCGCAGAAGAACGTCGCCGCCGCGCTCGGCTACCACCAGTCGAAGGTGAGCCGCCTGGAGAGCGGCAGGGGCACGGATGACATGCGCGTCCTGCGCGCCATTGCGCAGGAACTGGATATCCCACCCCACAAGGTGGGGCTTGCCCCCGCCCCGCGCTCCACTCCTGAGGATGCCGAAACAGAGGGATTGCATCGTCGTACATTCCTCGCCGCGGGCATTGCCGCGCTCGGGGCAGCTTCCTCGCCCGTTGCCAAGCGCGATGCCCTGGTCCAAGTTCTGCTGCCTGGGCCAGCTCTCGCGGATGACGCCGGGTTGGCGGGTCCTTCGGACGTCGCTTACTTGCGGAACCGAGTCGGTGCGGCCCGCCGGCTGTTCCACACCTGCGACTACGCGAGGTTGGAACGCGACCTGCCTGGGTTGATCGCAGATCTCCGGTGTGCAGCCGACGACGGCAGGATCGATACCGCCACACTGTCCGGTCTGCTCGCCACGGCCTATCAGACGGCGACGAGCCTCCTGCTCAAGCAGCACGATCAGGGCAACGCCTGGCTCGCTGCCGGCCGGGCGATGGCCGAGGCCGAGCGCTCGGGAGACCCCGTCGTCCTCGCCTCCAGCGTCCGCGTCCACACTCACGTCCTGGCCCGAGAGCAGCACACCACTCAGGCCGTCGCCCTGGTACGGCACACCGCTGGTCAGTTGTCGGGCTCGTACGATCGCCGCTCACCGAAGTACCTCGCAGCGGTGGGGTTGTTACTGCTCCGTGGTGCCACCGCGTCCAGCAGCGGAGGCGACCGCGCCGTTACGAAAGAGCTCCTCACAGAGGCCAAGGAGGTCGCCCGATACGTCGCTCTCGATCAGCCCGACGCCTGGGCCAACTTCTGCCAGACCAACGTCGCCCTGCACGAGGTCAGTGCACTGGTGTCCTTCGGGGATGCGGGACTTGCCCTGCAGACAGCCCGCCCCCTCACGAGCCGCCCCATCCCCGTACCCGAGCGTCGCGCCGCCCTGTGGGTGGAAACCGCCCGCGCATACAGCCAACAGGGCCGCCTCTCCGACGGCTACCAGGCCCTACGCACAGCCGAGGCCTGTGCCGCCCAGGATGTCCGCCGTCCTGCCGTCCGCCACCTGGTCGCCGACATGGCCGCTCGTGACCGCCGTCGTACCCTGCCCGAACTGCACCGCTTCAGCCACCGACTGGGAGTCCCCGCGTGACCGAGCCCAACGCGCAGGGCAAGAAGCCCTTCCTGTACGTCGTTGTGTGCGCGGCCGGAGTCGCCGACGGCGTCGGCAACCTGATCAACGCCGCGCAGGAACGGCACTGGGACATCGGCGTAATCGCCACTCCGCAAAGCCTCGGCTTCCTGGACGCCGAGGCGATCCGGTCCCAGACCGGCTACCCGATCCGCTCCGCCTGGCGCACACCCGGCCAGACTCGCCCGCTCCCGCCCGCCGACGCCATCGCGGTCGCTCCGGCCACCTTCAACACGATCAACAAGTGGGCTGCCGGCATCTCGGACACCCTCGCACTGGGCATCCTGTGCGAGGCCTACGGCATGGGCGTCCCCACCGCGGCCCTCCCCTACCTGAACGCCGCCCAGGCTGCGCATCCCGCCTACCAACGAAGCCTGGAGCAACTCCGGCGGATGAACGTCCTGATCGGCTCCTACGAGCCACACCGGCCCAAGGCGGGCGGCGGTGCCGATCGCTTCCGTTGGACGGAGGCCATCGACCTTCTGAAGCCGAGGCTTACCCAGCTGTCCTGATGGATGGAGACTCGGGTTTGGAGCGGGTGACGTCAAGGACTGCTGAACGAGCGCGTGAGAGTCGGTAGTTGTACCGGAGGACATCGTGAACACGAGCAAGTGGATCAGCACTTCGATGCCGTATCTGACGCCGCGCGAGCAGGGGCGGGGCGACGCCTGGAGCGCGGACGCGGCAGCCCAGGGCCGACGTGGAACCCAGCGCATCGTCCATGCCGGAGAGGTGCCCGCGTCGGCTGAGGTTGCGCGGCTGCTCGGGATCCCGGACGGAGAACCGGTCGTCGTACGACGCCGCCTGATCCTCCTCGACGACGAGCCGAACGAACTGACGGACACCTACTACCTCGTCGGCATCGCCCGGGGCACCCCGCTGGCCGGAACGGCCAAGATCCGCGGCGGAGCAGTCACTTTGCTGGCCGAGCTGGGGCATGTCGGTGCGCTGGTCAGGGAGGACGTGACGGCCACCCTGCCGGAGAAGGAGGAACAGGAAGCTCTGCGACTCGCACCGGCAGAGCCGGTCCTACGGCTCACCAGGCTCACCTTGGACCGCGACGACCGGCCGATCCAGGTCGACCGCATGGTGATGCCGGCGTTGCGCCAGCAGCTGCGCTACGAGATCAGAATCGGCTGACCGCCACCCGATGGGGAGCGTTGAGGGCACGCGGCCAGCTCGTCGAGCGCCCCGGGCGGTCGCGGCGTGAGCACACTCGCGGCCCAGGCCATCAGCACCAGCAGGCTGGACCTGCTGCCGCTGCACATCGAGCACGCCGAGGAGATGGCTGCGGCGCTGTCCGATCCGGCTCTGCACACCTTCATCGGCGGCACTCCGGACACTCCGCAAGCCCTGCGCTCTCGCTACCAGCACATGACCGCAGGCTCTCCCGATCCCGCCGTGTCCTGGCTGAACTGGGTGATCGGGCTTCGTGACGAGTCCTGCCTGACGGGCACGGTCCAGGCCACGGTCAGCCCCTCCGGCCACGGCCACATCGCCGAGATCGCCTGGGTGGTGGGGACACCGTGGCAGGGAAAAGGCATCGCTACCGAAGCAGCCCGAGGACTCGTCGCCTGGCTCAGCTGTCAGCCGGTGCACACCGTCATCGCCCACATCCACCCCGCCCATCAGGCATCCGCCGCCGTCGCCACCGCCGCCGGGCTCACACCCACCGACGAATGGCACGAAGGCGAGCTCCGATGGAGCCGGAGTATCGGGCGATAACTCCCCTGGCCCTCCATGGCTCTTGTGGCCATACGGCTGTTGCGTCACGAGGCCTGGCTGCACAACCGGGCCCACCGGCCCCTAACGGCCGGAAGCCGCCCTGCCTGGACTAACCACGGGTAACCGGCACCAAAGCAGAGGGGTGGTGCAGGGGGCGCGTTAGGGGGCGCGCGACATTCGCGAATGCACCCACGCTGATGCGCCACTCGGGGTCACCCACCCCGTGGAATATGAAGATCATCAGTCCCACACAAGGCCGCCCGGCTGGCACTTGACCAAGCGTCACCCCTCAAGGTCAGCCCGTACCCCACCACTTCACAGGTATCGAATCAGTAAACAGGGTTCCGTTCAGCGAATTCTTGTTGAACTATGAAGGTCCACAAATAAGGGGGGTTTGTGAAGATCACCGGTTGCGCTTTGCGCACGCCGGGGCAAGGGGGCCCTGGCAGACCGGTGACGCGGTGATGGTGCCGTTTCCCACACCGCTTCTCACGCAGTACCACGCCACGGCCGCCTGCTTCAGGAACAGGCGGCCGTACTTCAGGGGTGAGGACACCACCATGCACATATGTGTGCTGGGGCAGGGCTATGTCGGCCTGCCCCTGGCCGTGAGAGCCGCCGAGGCCGGTCACACCGTGACCGGCTACGAGCCCGACCGGTCGCGTTGCGAGAGGCTGGCCGCCGGATCGTCGTACGTCGAGGACATCGAGTCCAGCCGCCTTCAGGCGGTGCTGGGTTCGGGCGGCTACAGCGCCACATCCGATCCGCAGGACCTCAAGGGCTTCGACGTCGCGGTCATCACCGTGCCCACGCCGCTCACCGACCGGGCCCCGGACCTGAGTTGCGTACGGGACGCCGGTCGCGTGCTCGCGGAGTGGATCGAGCCGGGCGCCACCGTCGTGCTCGAGTCGACGACGCACCCGGGCACCACCCGTGACGTGCTCATACCGCTGCTGGAGGAGGGCTCCGGCCTCGTCGCCGGGCGCGACTTCCACGTCGGCTTCAGCCCTGAGCGCATCGACCCGGGCAACGCCGACTGGCGGCTGGAGAACACGCCGAAGATCGTCGCCGGTCTGACGGACGACTGTCTGCGGCGTGTGAAGGCCTTCTACGACACGGTCACCGACGTCACCGTGCCGGCCTCCGGGCTGGAAGAGGCCGAGCTGGCCAAGGTGTTCGAGAACACCTACCGGCACGTCAACATCGCCCTGGTCAACGAGCTCTCCCGGATGGCCCACACACTCGGTGTCGACGTGTGGCACACCCTGGAGCTGGCCGCGACCAAGCCCTTCGGGTTCACCAAGTTCCTGCCCGGGCCCGGCGTCGGCGGGCACTGCCTGCCCATCGACCCGGTCTACCTCAGCCACCACGTCAAGGCCCGGCACGGGCAGACCTTCCGGCTCATCGAGCTGGCCCAGGACATCAACGAGAGCCAGCCGGACTATGTGGTGCGGCGTCTGCAGGACGCCTTGAGCCGCCGGTTCCGCCGGAGCGTGCACGGGGCGCGCATTCTCGCGCTCGGGGCGGCGTACAAGCCGGGCACGTCGGACGCCCGCCAGTCGCCAGCCGTCGAGGTCACCGACCGGCTGCGGGCGATGGGCGCGGACGTCACCGTCGTAGACCCCTATCTGCCGGTGGCGGACGGGGGTTGCCGGGAGATTCCCTTCACCTCGGCGGACGGCGGCACGCGCCTCGCCGACTTCGACGCCGTCGTCCTGCTCACCCCGCACGGCGAGTTCGACCTCGACCAGCTCGCCGCCGAGGCCCCCTACGTACTCGACACCCGTGGCGTCATGGCCGCCGCACCCCACATCGAACGGCTCTGACGAGAGCCATCCGGAAAACCACAGAAAGAAGAGGGAACAAGATGTACGGACAGAACGGTGTGGGCGCGGCGATCGGTACCGCCACCGGTGGAGCCGCCCTGGCGGCCACGGGCGGGACGGGTCTGGGGTGGATCGTGCTGGGGGCCATGCTCTTCGTGATCGGCGGTGTGGTGGTGTTCCGCACGGCCACCCGCGGCAAGCGAGTGACCGCTTGAGCACCTCGCCTACCCGCGCGTCACGGGGGAGATTCACGGTGGTCACCGCCGTGGTGGTGGCGGCTCTGGGCGCTGCCACCGTGGTGGTGCACCTCCAGTCCAAGAGCCCGATCCTGACGTTCTACTGGTGGCTGGGCATGACGGTGATCGTGCTCTGCCTGGTCTCGTTCCTGAAGGGCCGGTCCTTCACCCACCTTCCGGTGGCTCCGGGCCGGACGGTGGCGATCATCCCGGCCTTCGAGGAGCCCACGCAGAACCTGCACCGCACGGTGCACTCGCTGCTGGCCCAGACACATCCGGTCGACGAGATCCATGTGATCGACGACGGCTCGCGACAGCACCCGGTGGAACCCTTCGACGACCCCCGGGTCTTCTGGCACCGGCAGGAGAACAAGGGCAAGCGCGGGGCCCAGGTCACCGTCCTCCGGCACCTTCAGGAGCAGGGCAAGCAGTTCGACTACGTGCTCACCATCGACTCGGACGGCGAGCCCTTCCCGGACGCGCTGGAACAGCAGCTGCGGGCCATGAGCAACCCGAGGATCCAGGCCACCACGGGCATGATCTACGTCCGCAACTTCGAGGAGACCTGGGTCTCCCGGGCCGCGGACATCGACATCGGCACCTCGTGCGTGATGATGCGCTCCTCGCGCTCCATGCTCGGAGCCCTGGAGACCACCTCGGGCGCCCTGGCCCTCTACCGGGCCGAGCTGCTCTACGACCACCTGGACGCCTACGAGGTGGAGTGCGGCACCGGCGACGACCGTTGGCTGGCGCTGCGGGCGCTCATGCGCGGTGAGGTCGTGGCCGTCAACGAGGCCGGCGTGGTCACCGACATGCCGACGACGCTGCGGAAGACCTACCGTCAGCGTCTGCGCTGGGCCCGGTCGTGGTGGTGGATGCTGCCGTTCGTGTTCGCGCGGCTGTCGCCGAAGCAGCTCATATCGCCGACCTTCGGGCTGCTTCAGCTCGTCATCACCCCGGTGATGCTGGCCTGGACCGTGGTCATGACGCTCCTGACTCTGGGCGGCCGGTACCACAACCCCGGCGTGGCCTTGGTGTATCTCGCCGTGTACCTGGTGGTCCGGTACGGCCAGTCGGGGCTGTACGTCCTCATGCGGCCGGACATGACCGCGCGTCAGCGGTGGCGCTCCTGGCTCGTCGGCACCCCGACGGCGGTGTTCATGAACATCGTGCTGCTGTGCCCGACCCGCTACTGGGCCCTGTTCAAACTCCGCGACAACGCGTGGCAGTCGCGCGGGCTGACGGCGAAGACGGCGCTGCCCCAGGGACGGCACCGCGCGCCTTCGGAGAAGCTGCTGAACGTGTGAGTGCGCATCTCTCACGGGTCTCACGAGCCCCGGCAATTCCCCGCCGTACTGTTCGGCGCCCCCTGTCCCGAGTCATCGAGCAGGGGGCGTCGGCGTTTTACGACTGCTGCCGTGCCAGTGGCACGGGCGTCCGCGGCAGCGCTGGAGCAGGATGCCGAGGTCGAAGGGCAGGGGGACGTCGCGGGTCTGGCGGCAGTCGGCATGCAGGTCCTGATAGCCGGGGTGGGTGGCGAGGGTGCACTCCGGGGACGCGGGCAGGTGGTCAGCGGTGGCGGGCGTCATGGTGAGCGAGCTGGTGCGGCACGGACGCGATGGTCCCTGGTCCGGGCCTGGACCTGGTGGCGGGTGTACACCGGCGCCCTACGACTCCAGATACCTCAGGACCGCCAGGATCCGTCGGCTGTAACCGGTGGTGTGCGACAGCTCCAGCTTGTCGAAGATCATGTTGAGGTTCTTCTCCACCGAACTCAGAGAGATGTGCAGCTTCTGCGCGATCGCCGTGTTGGTGTGCCCCTGGGCCAGGGTCTCGAGGACACTGCGTTCGCGGGGCGTGAGGCGGGCCAGTGGATCTCCGTGCGCCGCGCGGATGACCATCTGCCGCACGACTTCGGGATCGATGGCAGCGCCGCCTGCCTGGATACGTTCCAACGCGTCCAGGAACTCCTCGACCTGGCGCCGACCGCGCCCACATCGGTGAAGTTGCACCGTTGACGGGGCGGGCTGGTCACCGAGCCCCTACCGTCTCCCTTCGTGACGACGACAATGCGGGGCGTCGACCAAGGCGCGCTCACCGCAACCACATTCACCACCGTCTTCGTGCTGGTCATGGACGCCGGCGAGTACGACCTGCTGAACGGGGTCGTCGGCCTCGTCTGTGCGCTCATCCTGCTGGCCTACTACCGACCGCTGCCCGCCCAGACGCCGTTCGACGCGAAGACCGGCGCCTGGGCTTTCGGCGCCGTCGCCGGCCTCCAGGTGGCGAGCAGCGTCTCGTGGCTGATCCAGCTCGCCGTCAACTCGGCAGTCGGCAGCGGGCTCCTCGAGCTGAGCGAGGAGTGCCGAGACAGAAGTCAGTGCCTGGGCGACGAGGCCGACCTGCCCGTCGTGATCGCCTGGGCCGCAGCCGCCGCATGGCTGGGCTACAAGCACTACCGGCGCTTTCCTTACATCTCGCCTTCCGCGTAGGCGCCGTCGTCCGGATCCGCACGGCAGTACGTCCAGCTCCCTTCAGGGCCCCGCGGCGGGCTCCGGAGTGGTCGCCACCGCTGCATAGCCTCGCCGACAGCACTTGTGCGTCCCCGAGGCCTGCTTCAGGCGTCGGGGAACTCCCATGAGCGCCCCGCGATGAGTTTCCGGTGCCCTCGCGGTCTATGCATACGGAAGGGCCGCCCCGGCCCCCGGACACGTGGGATATGCCATGCCCAGCGTGATCATGCACAACGTCGTGTCCGTGGACGGCTTCATCGCCGACGCGGACGACCAGGTCGAGCCTCTCTCGGCTCGTACGGCAACGGCGACACCCCGCTCAACGCATACGCCAGGGTCTCCAAGGTCTCGGCCGACTATTTGAAGCCGAGCCCGGCGAGGATCGGGACGCTGGTGGTCGGGCGGCATGTGTTCGACATGACCAATGGGTGAGTGGGGACCCCCGCCGGCGGGCGAGCACCTGGTGGTCGTGTCGCATCGGCCGAGGCCCGAGGGATGGCACCCGGACGCGCCGTTCCACTTCGTCGACGGGGTCGAGGAGGCCATCGTCAAGGCCAGGGAGCTGACCGGGGAGGACCGTGACGTCGGTGTGGCGGCGGGTGACGTCGGCGGGCAGGCGTTCGCCCTCGGCCTGGTCGACGAGGTGGCGATGGACGTCGTACCGGTGGTCTTCGGCTCGGGCAAGCGGTACTTCGGGTCGGTCGACGCCCAGCACCTGCTGGAGGACCCACACGTCGCGATCCAGGGCGACCGGGTGCTGCACCTGCGCCACCGGGTCCGGCGCCAGCCGTGACCAGTCACGAGGAGAGGCCCGGCCGGCGGCGGCCCTCGCGTCGCCCGCCGGGTGATCACCGCACTCCCTCACAGCGCCTCGGAAATTAACCGAACTCACGTACAACCCTTACGTCCCCACACAGGTCTCCTGATCGCCGACCACCCGTGAACGCCCGGACAACCACCGGCGAACACGGACGGTCCCGGCACCTCATCGACGGTGGATGCCCGCCAGGCATCCCGCGTGCCGCAGGAGACTCCCGCATGGACCAGCACCGGCGACGCCCGCAGAGGCGTCCGCACCCGCGCCCCGCCCTCGCGACGGCCCCCGCCCCGGCCGCGCCGACGGGCGGGTTGCTCATGCCCGCGACCGTCGACACACCGCAAGCCACGGCGACGACCGGCACGGCTGCGCCCCCTTCCAGGGCGACCTCGACGCCCCGGCGCTCCGCCCTCACCACCTGACCTGCCGCACGCCCCACCCTCCTCACCGGGAACGGCCCTGACTCTCAGGCCCGCCCCCACCTCTCCCCTCCCCACCCGGAGCCCCGCCTTGCGCACCCGCACCCTCCTCCTGGCCGCCGGCCTCACCACCGGCCTCCTCACCACCCTGACCACTCCGACGGCCGCCGCCGCGCCCTCCGGGCTCGCCGGTGACTTCAACGGCGACGGATACCGGGACGTCGCCCTCGGCGCCATGAGTGCCGACGTCGGCTCGGTGCAGAGCGCCGGTGCCGTCGTCGTGCTGTACGGCTCGTCGTCCGGCGTCTCGGCGGCGAAGAAGACCGTGATCACGCAGAACTCCGCGGGCGTCCCGGGCGCCGCCGAGTACGGCGACCGTTTCGGCAGCAGCCTCGCCGCCGCCGACCTGGACCGCGACGGCTACTCCGACCTGGTCGTCGGCGCCCAGTACGAGGACATCGGCGACCGGGACGGCGTCGGCTCGGCCACCGTCATCTGGGGCGGCAAGTCCGGCCTGTCCGGCGGCAAGGGCCTGCCCCAGCCGTCCACCCTCTCCGAGGGGGGCGGCTTCTCCTCCGGCGTCGCGACCGGCGACTTCGACGGTGACGGCGCGACGGACGTGACGATCACCGGACAGAGCCACACCCGCCTCTACAAGGGCCCCTTCAGCCGTACGAACGGCCCCGCGAGCCACACCGGCATCGGCGAGTTCGGCTCGACGTACGAGGTGTTCGCGGGTGACATGAGCGGCGACGGCGCCGCCGAGCGCGTGTACCCGTTCCTCGTCGACGGCGACGAGGGCGGCGAGATCAGCTACCACCGCTGGACCGGCACCAAGTACGCCCGCACCTACCTCCCCCAGGCCGACGGCGAGAAGGGCACCATCGCCGACGTCGACGGCGACGGCTACGGCGACCTCGTCCTCGGCGACTACCAGGACCCTCGCCCCGCCAGGCCCGCCGGCCACAAGGGCGGCCAGATCACCGTCTGGTACGGCGGCCCCACCGGCCCCGACCCGGCGCAGACGCCGACCGTGATCCACCAGGACACCGCGGGCGTGCCCGGCGCCGGTGAGAACGGCGATCTCTTCGGTTCGGCGATCAGCGCGGGCGACGTCAACGGGGACGGCTACGCCGACATCGCGGTCGGCGCCTGGGCCGAGGACATCGGCACGGTCGAGGACGCCGGCTCGGTGACCATCCTGTTCGGTTCGGCCTCCGGGCTGAGCGGCAAGGGCGCCAAGTCGTACTCGCAGGACACCGCCGGCGTCCCCGGCAGCAACGAGACGATGGACGCCTTCGGCATGACGGTGCGCCTGGTCGACCTCGACAAGAACGGCAAGGCCGACCTGGTCAGCGGCGCCGGTTACGAGAACGGCTACGGCGCGGTCACCGTCCTGCGCGGCGCCGCCTCCGGCCTGACCACCTCAGGGTCGAAGTTCATCTCTGCCCGCGACGTCTCCCTCAAGGGCAGCGCCGACTTCGCCTGGGCCATCGCTCAGTGACGTTCCGCCAGCTCCCTCACCCGGCAAGGAAACCCATGCGTCTGCGCAGCGCCGCTCTCCTCATGGCGGCCCTCACCCCTCTCACAGCCGCCCTCACGGCACCCGCCGCCCACGCCGCCACGGCCGCCGCCCCGTACGACTTCAACGGCGACGGCCGCACCGACCTGGCGATCGGCGCCCCGGGCGCCACCGTCGCCGGGAAGGCGAAGGCGGGCGCCGTGTCCGTCGTCTACGGCAGCACGAGCGGGCCGAAGAGCTCGACGCGCACGCTCCTCACCCAGGACACCGCCGGGATGCCGGGCGCCGCCGAGGCCGACGACGCCTTCGGCTCCGCGCTCGCCTCCGCGGACCTCAACACCGACGGCTACGCCGACCTGTTGATCGGCACGCCCGGCGAGGACGGCAGCGACACCAACGACGGCACCGTCACCATCGTCTGGGGCTCGAAGTCCGGTCTGTCCGGCGCCCGTTCGCTGTTCAGCTTCTTCAGCACCGACTACGACCGCTACGGCCAGACCCTCGCCGCGGGCGACTTCGACAACGACGGCGACCCCGACGTGGCCGTCGGCTCCACCGGCCCGGTCACCCTCTCCCTCGTCTCCGGACCGCTCACCAAGGCCGGTGCGAGCAACGGCGGTTCGGGCTCACGCAACGACTGGTGGTCCTCCTCGCACGGCATCACCCGCCTCTCCTCGGGCGACATCACCGGCGACGGCCACCCCCGGGTGATCCTGCACGGCCGCGCCGCCAACACCGACGACGCCGTCACCGCCCTGGCCGACCTGGAGATCGGCAACTACAACGACTGGCTCCAGGACCTGCCCGCCGGGTACGTCTCCGCCGTAGCGGACATCGACAAGGACGGCTACGCCGACATCGCCGTGGGCAACGACCGCGAGACCTCCGCCGACCCGGCGGGCGCCCTCGGCGGCAAGGTCACCGTCGTCTACGGCGGGCCCGGCGGCCGCGACACCGGCCGCGCCCCGCTCGTCCTCACCCAGAACACCGCCGGCGTGCCCGGCGCCTCCGAGTCAGGCGACCGCTTCGGCAGCGGCGTCGCGCTCGGCGACACCAACGGCGACGGGTACGCCGACCTGGCGATCGGAGCCGCCGGCGAGAACTCCGCCGCCGGTTCCGTCACCGTGCTGTACGGCTCGGCGTCCGGCCTGACCACCAAGGGCGCGACGTCGTACACCCAGAACACCGCTGGTGTGCCCGGCGGCTCCGAGAAGGGCGACCGTTTCGGCGAGCGCGTCACGCTCACCGACCACACCGGCGACCGCCGCGCCGACCTGTCCGTCTCCGCGCCGGGCGAGAACTCCGGCGACGGCGCGGTCTGGTCCCTGCGCGGCGCGACGACCGGCCCGACGACCACCGGCTCGACGAGCTTCGGCCCCGGCACGACAGGCATCTCGACGGCCGGCGCACCGGCGTACGGCACGGCCCTCAACTCCTGAACTCCCGAAATTCGGCTCCGACGTCCTGCCGGCGGACGTCACCAAGGGCGGCCACGCCGAGTTCACGATCACCGCCGGCTTCGAGGACGAGGGCATCGGCGCCATCACGGCCCTGCGCGGCTCGGCGACCGGCCCCGTCACCGACGGCGCCCGTTCCTTCGGCCCCGGCAGCCTCGGCCAGACCCGCTCGTACGGCGCGTTCGGCGCCCACCTCATCCCCTGACGCACAGGAGACACGCACCCACCATGCGCACCCGCACCGCGACCACCCTGGCCACCGCCATCCTGGCAGCGGGCCTCGCCCCCCTCTCCCTCACGGCCCCCGCCTCCGCCGCCCCCGCCAAGCACGCGGACGACTTCAACGGCGACGGCTACCGCGACCTCGCCGCCGCCGCGCCCTACACCCCGGTCGGCGGCAAGACCGACGCGGGCGCCGTCGTTATCACCACGGCTCCGCGAACGGCATCAGCGCCACCCGCCGTACCGTCCTCACCCAGGACACGGCCGGCATCCCCGGCACCGCCGAGCAGGGCGACCGGTTCGGCAAGTCCCTCACCTCCGGCGACCTCAACGCCGACGGGTACGCCGACCTCGTGATCGGCAGCGTCGGCGAGGACGTCGGCTCCGACGCCGACGGCGGCTCCGTCACCGTCGTCTGGGGCGGCAAGAGCGGCCTGTCCGGCGGCCGCGGCGTCCCCGACCCGGCGGTCTCGGCCCACGACGAGTACGGCATGTCCCTCACGGTCGGCGACTTCAGCGGGGACGGCCTGGCCGACCTCGCCGTCGGCAGCACCGGCAGCGACATCTGGATCCACGAGGGCTTCTCCAAGGCCTCCGGCCCCGGCGCCCATCACGAGCTGACCACCGGCCTCCAGACCGGCAGCAGCATCTACGGCGCCCAGAACCTCTCCGCCGGCGACCTCGACGGCGACGGCACCGACGACCTGGTGGTCACGGGCAGCGAGGCGTCGACGTACGACGACGGCACCATGATCTACCTCGGTTCCGACCGCGGCTTCACCTACCAGACGTTCCTCAAGACCGGCGGCTGGGAGCTGGCGACCGTCGGCGACCTCAACGGCGACGGCTACGACGACGTGGTCTCGGCGGCGTACGGGGGCGACGGCAAGAGCCTCGGCGGCTCCGTCAGCGCCTACCTCGGCGGCGCGCAGGGCGTCCGCACCCAGCCCCAGACGACGATCGACCAGGACACCCCAGGAGTCCCCGGCGCGGACGAGGAAGGCGACTGGTTCGGCAACGACCTCTCCATCGCCGACGTCGACGGCGACGGCTACGGGGATCTGGCCGTCGGCACGCTCCACGAGACCGTCGGCACCGCGAAGATCGCCGGCAGCGTCACCGTGCTGCGCGGCTCGGCCGCCGGCCTGACCGCCACCGGCGCCCAGTCGTTCACCCAGAACACGGCCGGCGTCCCCGGCACCGCCGAGTCCGCCGACCGCTTCGGCGCGTCCGTACGCCTGTCCGACCTCACCGGCGACGGCAAGGCGGACCTGTCCGTCGGCTCCGACGGCGAGAACCACCCCTCCGGCTCCCTGTACAGCCTGCGCGGCTCGGCCTCGGGCGTGACGACGAAGAACGCGATCAGCTTCGGGCCCGGCTCGCTGGGCATGTCGACGACCGGCTACCTGAGGCTGGGCCAGGACATGCTGAGCTGACGCCACCCGGCCGGGCCACTGCGACGCCCGTACGGCCCAACCCTGACAACCCACGGATGCCCAGAGGGGATTACCCCTAAGGGATGTCACAGCTCGGCCGCAAAGCCGGGCCCGGAAGCCCGGGCCCGGCACGCCACCGTCCGGGACCAGGTACGTTCGAAGACGTGGCTGGATTCAGGATCGGACGCGGCCGGAACAACGGCGCTCCTCAGACGCGACCGCACAACCCTCCGTACGGGCAGCAGACGCCGCAGGGACCGCCGAACGGCTACCCGCCGGCGCCGCAGCCGTACCCCCGCAGCAGCCGTACGGCAACGGCGGCGGCCCCACCTGGCCGCAGCCGAACGCCGGAGCCGGCGGCGGCTACGGCGACCAGGGCGAGCCGGAGTACTTCGGCGACGGCGCGTACCCGCCCGGCCCCCAGGGCCCGCCCGACCCGTACGCGGCGAACAACCCGGGCCACACCCAGGCCTTCTCGGTCGGCGAGGACCCCTACAACCAGGGCGACACCTACCGCGCCGGCGCGGCGGCCCCGCCGCCCGGCCCGGTCGGCCCGCGCCTGCACTGGAAGGCCCTGCTCCGGGGGATCGTCCTCTCCCCCAACCAGACGTTCCTCCAGATGCGCGACTACTCGATGTGGGGCCCGGCCCTCATCGTCACCTTCCTCTACGGCCTGCTCGCCGTCTTCGGCTTCGACGGCGCCCGCGAGGACGCGATCAACGCCACCCTGTCGAACGCGGTCCCGATCGTCCTGACGACGGCCGTCGCGATGGTGCTCAGCGCGTTCATCCTGGGCGTGGTCACCCACACCCTGGCCCGCCAGCTCGGCGGCGACGGCGCCTGGCAGCCCACGGTCGGCCTGTCCATGCTGATCATGTCCATCACGGACGCGCCCCGCCTGGTCTTCGCGATGTTCGCCGGCGGCGACGCGACGTTCGTCCAGCTTGCTGGGCTGGGCCACCTGGGTCGCGGGCGGCGCGCTGCTGACCCTCATGGTCAGCCGCTCCCACGACCTGCCCTGGCCGAAGGCGCTGGGCGCGTCGGCGATCCAGCTGATCGCGCTGCTGTCGATCGTGAAGCTGGGCACGGTCTAAGGCTTCGCACGGCACGAGGGGGCTCCCTCGGGGGGCCCCCTTTTCTACTGCCCGCGGCCGGGCGTCTTCCCTGCTGCCTGCGGTCAGGCGTCGAGCACCTGCCCGGCCCGCCGCACCACAGGCGGTTCACGGAGAACCCACGGGAAGTTGATCCACTCGTCGGTCCGCTTCCACACGTACTCGCACTTCACGAGCGACTGGGACTTCTCGTAGATCACGGCGCTGCGCACCTCGGCGACGGTGTCGAGGCAGAAGTCGCGCACCAGCTTGAGCGTCTTGCCGGTGTCGGCGACGTCGTCGGTGATCAGCACCTTCTTCTCGGAGAAGTCGATCACGTTGGGGACGGGCGCGAGCATGACGGGCATGTCGAGCGTCGTCCCCACGCCCGTGTAGAACTCGACGTTCACCAGGTGGATGTTCTTGCAGTCGAGGGCGTAGGCGAGCCCGCCGGCCACGAAGACACCGCCGCGGGCGATGCTGAGCACGATGTCGGGCTCGTACCCGTCGTCGGCGATGGCCTGCGCGAGCTCGCGCACGGCGACGCCGAACTGCTCGTAGGTCAGGTTCTCCCGCACAGCACTCATGCTCGCGTCGCTCACACCTGGGTCCGATGGAAGTTGAGGAAGGACCGGGAGGCGGTCGGCCCCCGCTGCCCCTGGTACCGGGACCCGTACCGCTCGCTGCCGTACGGGAAGTCGGCGGGCGAGGTGAGCCGGAACATGCACAGCTGCCCGATCTTCATCCCCGGCCAGAGCTTGATGGGCAGGGTGGCGAGGTTGGACAGCTCCAGGGTCACGTGCCCGCTGAAGCCCGGGTCGATGAACCCGGCGGTGGAGTGCGTCACCAGCCCCAGCCGCCCCAGCGAGCTCTTGCCCTCCAGCCGGGAGGCGAGATCGTCGGGCAGCGTGATGACCTCGTACGTACTGGCGAGGACGAACTCGCCCGGGGTGCAGGATGAACGGCTCGTCGCCCTCCGGCTCCACGAGCCGGGTGAGGTCGGCCTGCTCGACGGAGGGGTCGATGTGGGGGTACCGGTGGTTCTCGAACACCCGGAAGTAGCGGTCGAGGCGCACGTCGATGCTCGACGGCTGCACCATCGAGTCGTCGTACGGATCGATCCGCACCCGCCCGGCGTCGATCTCGGCCCGGATGTCCTTGTCTGAGAGAAGCACGCCCCGAGGATACGCAAGGCGCGCGGAGCGACCACAACCGGACGACTCCGCGCGCCTTATGCCCTTTGGCTATGCCTTTGTCCGCTGTTCGCTGCCGCTCACTACCGCTTCTGGTAGCTGACGGGCACGACGCTCCGAAGCCGCGTACATCGCGGACACCGGAGCAGCCGGCCGGGGCCGAGCCGCTCGGCCTGCTGCATCGGGAACGAAGCGGTACTGAACACGTGCCCATCGGCACAACGGACGACGGTGCGCTCCATCAAGTCCAAGAGTCCCTTCCCCAAGAGCCGCGTCTGGCTGGTGCTTGCCTGACGACAAAAGCCACAGTACGGGATGAAAGAGACAGCCTTCGAGGCGGCACTCCGGTCCCGCCCGGACCCTCGCCCACGCCCCCACCGTACGCCCCAACTCCGGTTGCCCGCAGCCTCGTCCCGCCCCTGAAACGCCCTCAGGCCCCTCGGCATCAACACCGGGGGCCTGGCATGAGGTAAAGTGGCGACCGTTCGCACACCGACTCCGTCGGCGTCTTACGCGGGTGTAGTTTAATGGTAGAACATCAGCTTCCCAAGCTGAGAGCGCGAGTTCGATTCTCGTCACCCGCTCTTCTTGAAGCCCCAGGTCAGCGGCCTGGGGCTTGTGCATTGGCGGGGATCTTTCCGCAGGATCCGCGCTCCGGGCGCACGAAGATGGGGCACGTGGAGGGCACGAGTTCTCGGCGGCCGTGGCAGGCTCCCCGGCCCTGGCATCGAACGACGCCTGTGACCTGCGGTTTCGCTGCATCAACCACATCGGTCACACGTGTGAGCCCTCAGCCTGCCCGTCCCCTCGGAGACACGGATGGCGTTTGCGGACGCCGCAGCACTATGGGTTACCCAACCCCTCCCGAGGAGACAGGACTTCAACGAGTGCGCCGCGGTGGACACGGACGGACCCGGCGGCACCGAGGTAATGCTCCGCCGTCTCCGGTGCGACGACGCGGGCCGCCACCCTCACCTGACGCAGGCTCGGCGGAAATCTCTCAGGCGATGTCGTGGACGTTGTGCTCGGTCAGGTCGGATGCGTGCCGAGCGACGGCACGGTAGTCGGCGTCGTCGTGGAGGACAGTCAGGCCATGATGAGCCGCTGTGGCAGCGATGACGAGGTCGACCGCTGAGGCGCTGCGATGCTCCCCGGCCCGGGCCATGCGGTGCTGCACCGCACCGATCCAGCGCCCCGCGTTCTTCGGCACCGACACATCTGGGTAGAGGTCGGTGAACATCTCCATGATCTCGTCGTACTCGCGACCGTTCCGGGCGCTGTGAAGAAACTCGGCGCGTTGCACGTAGCAGGATGCGATGGCCCCGGCATCGATCGTGTCGTACCAGGCCGATTGCAGTTTCGGATCACGGAGCAGCCGCACCAGGCCGGACGTGTCGAGCAAGTAGATCACCGGCTGCGCTTCTCCGCCTCGTGCAGGCGCTCGGCGTCCTCGACGGCACCCCACTCACGCGCACGCTCGAAGTGACGGCTGATGCGCGCCGCACGCTCCTGCTGCTCGGCGTAGAAGTGCAGAGCGAGATTGACCGCCTCTTTCTTGGTCCTGACCTTCGACAGGGCCATGGCGCGGTTCAGGGCGTCGTCGTCGATGTCGATCTGGGTCACGGACATGCGGCACCTCCAGGCAATGTTGGTGATGTACATAGAAGAATACGTGACCAACATTCGTAGGTCCACGTCGGCAGGTCGAATACCGGTATGTGCAGTGGCAACCGACACTCCAGATCATCCTGCGAGCCGCTGCGGTTCGGTCGGCGCAAGCGTCACCCGCCCCGTATCGCCCGGCTGCTGGTGGCACCGTGCCCACAGCGTGCCCGTAAGAGCGGAAAGCCTCGGTCAACAGCGGTGCGATCCGACCCGCACGACCAGCCCAGCACAGAGCATCTGTGCACGTCAGAGCCATACGGGCCGCCCAAGCGCCGTCGCTTCCCAAGCTGAGAGCGCGAGTTCGATTCTCGTCACCCGCTCCATTTGAAACCCCCAGGTCAATGGCCCGGGGGTTCTTTGTTGTCTAGACCGGTGGGCAGGGCGCGCACCGCAACCGCACCATAAGAGCTTGGCTAGTGCTGTGACCGCATCGGTTCGCCGGGTTGGTGGTCGTGGCGGTTGGATGGGCGGTGACGTCCGATCCGACCGCTGGAGGTGTGGTGGCCCGAGCCTGTCCGTGTGCGCAGACTGACCGACCAGGAGGGACAGAAGCACCGCCCGACCCTGAACAGTTGCAGGTTCCGCCCCTCGGCTGAGACCGCCACGATGGGCCCTCAAACAAGCGACATGAAGGGCCGAAACATGAAGGCACCCCACACACCTCGCACGCGGGCAGCCCTGTCCGCCGGAGTTCTGCTCCTGGCCGGCATCGGATTCAATGTTGCCGCTGCCTCACCCGCGGCAGCAGGCGGATGCGACCATGTGCTGGGACAAGAGCTGTGCGGTCGCGTCATCAATCACGAGGACTCCGACAAGTGGCTCGTAGTGGCGGACAACTGGAACTGCGGCGGCAGCGGCACAGCGTGCGGCAACAAGGTGCGCCTCTACCCCGGGGAGCGCTCTGTTGATGGCGCCGATGGCATGACGGACGCTGACGGTGTGTACGTCCCGAACGGGTGTACCGGCAAGCCCGCCGCTCACATTTCCTGGTCGCCTGGATGGCACAAGATCTCAAACAACATTGGCTACTACACCGTGAAGATCGTCTGCTAGCGCTCTGACCGCGTAGGTTCGCCGGGTTGGTCAGGCCGCGGTGGCGAGGGGGCGTCCGCCCCAGCGGATGCCTTTCTCGCTGCGGATGCGGGCGCGTTCCTTGCGTTCGGCGGCCAGGACGTCGCGATGGCGGGCGTTGGCGTTGCGCCAGCGCAGGTAGGTGTGCAAGGCCCGGGTCTGGTCGCCAGGGAGTACCCGAGCGGCCTCCTGCCCGCTTCGATTGTCGGCCTCATGGCGACTGCAGCTACGACGCTGACGTCCCCACGCCGTTTTGCGCAGCGTGACCAAGCTTGCCGACGTTACCTGCGATGCCGTACGTGCAGACGACGACCACCCTGACCGCGGGCGACCAAGTCACGGAGGGCGGGGCGGAGGACATCTTGGGCAGAGCAGGGCTCATGGGGCCTGGCCGCCTCCTCTGAGCCAGGCCCGCCCGTTGAGGCCTCAGCACGGTGCGTGGTCAGGTCCGCCCCTGCCGTAGATGGCGGGAAGCGGCGAGGCAGGAGGACAGCCATGTCGCCTCCTCGCGGTTGATGATCAGGTCCGCAACGGTGATCATCCCGTCCATCGGGCCGTCGAGCCGAATCGAGTGGTCACCGACGAGGAACATCTTCCAGTCCGCGTCGCTGTGCCAGAGCCGAGCAGTTTTCTCGCCCCGACGCTGGGCGAACACGAGTTCCTCCCCGTACTCGTTCATGAAGTATCCGACGTAGTCCTTGTCGGTGATCTCACCGCCGCACAAGCGGGCCAGGAGCGGTTCGATCGCGGGTGGTGTGTCGGTCATGCGGCGGACTCCTCGTCCGGGTCGGGGTCTGCGTCCTGCCGTGCCGATGACAGAGCCAGCATGCGGGAGGCTGAATCCAGCAGGGTCTCGTATGTGATCACTTCTATGCGCGCCTGGTGTGTGTTGTAGGTTCGCAGCGTCTCCGCGATCTCCTGGGAGGTGACGTCCCCGGTCACGTACCGCCGGTGTCCGATCACGACCGTCGCCGACGCCCGGCGGGTGTCGACTCCGTGCTCGGCAAGGATGCTCGGGCGGTTCTCGTCCATGGCCCGGAGGTAGTTCTGCGCCTGGGAGACCGCGCGGTGCGCCGGGGCACCCAACATGAGGTGGCCGGAGCGTCGTATGACCAGGTCCTTGATGTTGGCGCGCTTGAGCTCCACCACGTGCAGGGAGCCGTCGCCGCGCAGGAGCGGGATGTCGAGGATGGCGTCCGGGGTGTACTGCCGACGTGCCAGCTCGGCCACGTAGGCCCCGCCGAAGATCCATTCCTGGTCCTTCAGACAGCCATGGAGGGCACTCTCGGAGCTGTCCGGGTCCTCCACCGCGGTACGCAGGGCCGCCAGGCCGACCTGCCTGGCCCGCAGTTCGAGCAACTGGGCCAGTATGCCGGCGTCGACATCGGCCAGGACGTCGCTCATCATCCGGGCGGCGTCGGCGGAGGCGGGCCGGGGCAGGTTGCGGAGGACCATCTCCATGTGTCCGTATTCCTGGAGTCGCCTCGCCTCCTTGGTGGAGAGCCGGATCCCGCCCTCGCCGTCCCCGAGGCCCAGGTAGTCGACGGACTGGGCTATGCCGCGAAAGAGGTCACGGGCGTCGGCGGCGCTTGCGCCGGGCTTGTCGCGGCACAGGACGTCCAGGGCGGCGACCGCCCTGTCCGCACCCAGTGCGGCCATCCTGCGCATGTGTTTCTCGCTGCGCTGTCGGGCTTCGTCGTCGTAGTAGTTCTCAAGGATGTCAAGGAACAGTTCGCCTCCGGCATAGGCGGCGAAGCGCTGAAAGCGCTGGGCGAATGCGAAGTCGCCCTGGAGGATGGCCTCTTGGGCCACGTCCTCCAAGGCATTCACCAGCGGCCTGCCCTTGCCGTACGTCCCACCGAGGCCGCCCATGATGTGCAACACCGCGTCGATGCGCTCCCGGACGCGCGCAGCCTCAGTCAGTTCCTGTGCCGTCTGGACCAGTTGCCAGAGCGTGAAGCCGGATCGAAATGTCGTCACGCGGGCACACTAGGGCCGGCCACTGACAACCACGCGGCAGCAGTCGCTGTGCACGCGCGAAGGCGTTCCCCGACTGGACGTCCGACCGAGTCCGGCTCGACACCGTGCCCGTCCGAGAACGCACTCTGCCCACCAGTCTTCGCGCCCCGTGCCCATAGCGTGCCCGTAAGAGCGGACAACCACGGTCGACAGCGGCGCGATCCGACCCGCACGACCGCCCGAGCAAATGCCATCTGCGCAGGTCATAGACATAGTGACCAGTCGAGCGCCGTCGCTTCCCAAGCTGAGAGCGCGAGTTCGATTCTCGTCACCCGCTCCACGAAGAAGGCCCAGGTCAGAGACTTGGGCCGTTTTGCTGTCCGCGCCGAAGCCGGTGAGCCGCAGTTCCACGACTCCGGGCTTCACGTCCCGGACGTACACGGCGTGAACGCCCCAGGCATGGCGCAGCCGTTCGGCCGAGGCCGCCCCGTCCGCAGGTTCCTGCCCCGGAGCCAGCCGAAGCCGGAGCCGCAGACCGGTCGAGGTGGGCCGGATCATGCCTCGACGAGGGGGTACCGGCCGGACCTCACGGCGAGTGGTCGCCTTGACGGCCAGTGCCCGCCACCGGGACGGCTCGGCCCTCAGACGGCACGCGTCCATAGTCGAAGGGTACGAGGCCATCAGCCGGGCCACCGAGACCGGCCCCCGCCCGAGGTATCACCCAGACGTCCATCAACCTGGCATTGTGCCCGGCCGGGTGGCGGTCGGCCTCTGATCAGCTACGCCTATGACCTCGCTGAGCAGGGCTTCGAGACGTCAGCGGCGTGGGGCGCGGCGCGGTCATGGGGATCAACGGCAGTGAGGTCGGTCTGTAGCGGGGTCCGGCTGACAGTCGGACTCCCGTCGCCCGGGACCACGGGCGGACCGGCGGCCAGAGTGCAGATCCGGGCGAGCAGGTCGCGGTGACGATGCGTCGCATCCGCAATGCGCCCTCGCGGCGTTCAGCTCGTCGGAGCCGTCGGGCTTGGCGACCGCGATCGGCGAGGCCGCATGGTGGATCCATACCTTTCTACGTGGGTTGATCGCGGTCATTCGTAAGATCGAGGCACCCAGGGATGCCGGGTGTGGCTGTCATGGTGTTGCCGCAGTCGTGGCTCAAAGAGATTGGCCGTCCGGCATCCCGCGACGACTCGACTGCTGATTGGGATGCGCGAACCGAATCGCTCGTATGGACGTGACAGCGAGGTCGTCTGCTGGGACAGAACAGAAGAACGACGAGGGAGGGGACGGTGCCCGAACTGTGGGCGGGGACGGACGCGGGCAAGGCCGAACATCACTGCACCGCGATCGACGCGGACGGCACGAAGGTGCTGTCGCGCCGGGTGCCGAACGAGCGAGGATGAGCTGCTCCAACTCCTCGGTGACGTCCTGGACCTGGCCGACGGCGACCCCGTCACCTGGGCAGTCGACCTCAACGCCGGCGGTGCCGCGCTGTGGATCGCCCTGCTGGTCAATCACGGACAGCGTCTGTTCTACATCCCGGGCCGGACAGTTCACCACGCCTCTGGCTCCTACCGCGGAGACGGCAAGAGCGACGCAAAGGACGCTTTCGTCATTGCCGACCAGGCACGCATGCGCCGCGACCTTCAGCCGCTCCAGGAGACCAGCGAGATAGCGGTCGACCTGAAGATCCTGACCGCCCGCCGCTTGGACTTGTCCGCGGACCGCACCAGGGCGATCAACCGGCTTCGCGCCCAGATCCTCGAATACTTCCCCGCCCTGGAACGGGCTTTCGACTACAGCGCCTCCAAGGCCGCGCTCGTTTTGCTGACCGGCTACCAGACCCCGGCCGCTCTGCGCCGGATCGGCCGGGCCCGGCTCGCCACCTGGCTCAAGAACCACGGCGTGCGCACTCTGAACGTCGCCAAGAGCGCTGCCGAGGCCGCGGTCACCGCCGCCGAGGCCCAGTTCACCATCGTTCCCGGGGAGAAGACCGCCGCGAAGATGGTCCACACCCTGGCGAGGGAGGTGATGGCCCTCGACGAGGAGATCTCCGAGCTCAACGCTCTCATCGAGGGCCGGTTTCGCGAGCATCCCGACGCCGAGGTGATCACCAGCATGCCCGGCGTCGGCGACATGCTCGGCGCGGAGTTCATCGCCGCGACCGGGGGCGACATGGCCGCCTTCGGCAGCCCCGACCGGCTCGCCGGCGTCGCCGGACTCGCCCCGGTTCCCCGCGACTCGGGCAAGGTCAGCGGCAACCTGCGCAGGCCCAGACGCTACAGCCGTCGGCTCCTGCGGATGTGCTATCATCTCGGCGCAGGTGGCCAGCGTGCACTGCCCCCAGTCCAAGACCTTCTACTAGCGCAAACGCGCCGAGGGAAAGTCTCACAAGCAAGCCGTTCTCGCACTGGCCAGACGCCGACTGAACGTGCTCTGGGCCCTGATACGCGACCACCGGACCTTCGAGGCTGTAATGCCTCAACCTGCTGCCGCAGCGGCATGACCTAGTCACAAGGCGTCACCGCCCCGGCTTGACATCATGATTGGGAATCTCTTTGCGGTTGGTCGGCGCGGCGGCTTTCCCGTCGTCGGTCATCTGGTGTGCTGCGACAATTTCCGGGCTGTCGGGCAACGAGGTGTCGGCTGCTTTCGGCCGTGGGACTGGTGAGCTCGCATGTTGAGGTGTCGCGTATTCCTCGTGCCGATGTGGGCACTGAGGGGACGGGACCCGACTGGTGCTGACCTCTCCCGAGCCCGGATCACTTGCGAAGTCGAGAACGGTACTCGCCCGGGGCCGTGCCTCGGACACGTCTGAAGGCACGGCTGAAAGCGTGCGGAGAGCCGTATCCGACCGCGCCGGAGATCGACTCGACCGGCTCATCGGTATCGCGGAGCCGGACGGACGCCAGGTCGATGCGCCACTGCGTCACGTACGCGCCCGGCGTCTGTCCGAGGGCGGACCGGAAACGCCTGGACAGCGTCGCCCGGGAGACGCTCGTCGCGGCGGCCAGGGTCTCCGTGGTCCAGGGGTGTCCCGGTTGGGCGTGGACACATGCCAGAGCGTCGCGCACGACCGGATCACGCATCGCTCCCAGCCATGAGCCGGACTGCTCCTGCGGGTGGCGGGCCAGCCAGGCGCGTACGAACTGGACGAGCAGAAGGTCGACGATGCTGTTGATGGCGGCGGTGGTGCCGATCTGCGGCTGTGCGAGCTCCGCAGCGAGAAGTTCGACGGTCCTTCTGAGCTGCGCGTTCTCCCGGGCTGTGACGTGCATCGGCCGAGCGAGGGAGGTAAGCACCGGTGTGCGCACCTCCGGGTCCTGCTCGTAGTGCAGGACGATCACTTCCGTCTGCACCGGCGCCGAGCCCAGACGCAGGGCTCGGCCATCGCCAAAAGCCCGGGCCGCCGCCTCACGGTCGCAGGAACCCATCGTCACGCCGGCGCCGCCGGCTATCCCGTGTGCGGTGCCCGGCGACACCAGGACGGCGTCTCCGGCCTGCACCTGAAGAGGTTTCTCGCCCGGGACGTGGAGCCACATGGTGCCGCGGGACACCACGTGCAGTGCCGCTCCTGGAGAGGAGTCCAGCCACAGGCCCCAGGTTCCTCCGGCCTTCAGCATGACCCCGAGCGCCCCACGCGCACCCGAAACACGCAAGACCTCCGCCAGCACATCCATGGGTCCATTCTCGTCCACCGCGGCGAACCGCCCACCGGCGGGCGAGGCGCATGTGTCCTCGTCCACAGCGTCAGGCCACGTCAAGAACGACCTTTCCGTGCACCTTCCGCGCGAACAGCGCCTGGACGGCGTCGTCCACGTCCTGCCAGTCGCCTCGCAGTCCGACCGGTGCCGAGAGCCTCCCGGCGGCCATGAGGCCCAGCAGGTCCGTCAGCTCCCCGCTGGTCGGCGTCATGTCGCCGTAGGTGGCGATGCTGCGGGGTTCGCCGAAGCCGAACAAGGTCCCTGACGGGAACGTGGTTTCCTGCCCCGAGGAGTAACCGACCAGGTGGATGGTGCCGCCCTCGGCGAGGGAACTCCAGGCCTGGGCCACCAGTGGTCCGCCGACCGTGTCCAGGACGAGGTCGAACCGGTCCCCGGTCTCGGCCAGGTCGGTCAGGACCTTGTCGGCGCCGAGTTCGCGGAGTCCGACGGCCCGCTCCGGCGAACCGACGAGTGCCGTCACCCGGGCGCCCGCCAGCGCCGCCAGCTGGACGGCGAAGTGCCCCACGCCCCCGCTGGCGCCGGTGACCAGAACGTTGCGCGCCAGCAGGGAACGCTTGCGCAGCACCCGGAATGGGGTGACTCCGGCGATCCCCAGCGCGGCGGCGTCGGCCAGATCCACGCCCTCGGGGACGGTGCCGAGCGAGGCGGGGCTGACTGCCACCCGCTCCGCCCACGCGTGGGGAGCCATTCCCACTGCGACGCGCGTACCTTCGGGCGGCCCCGAGCCGTCGGATGCGGCGCGCACCACGACGCCGGCCGCGTCGTGACCGTGCACAGCGCCGGCCGGCCACTGGTGCACGTAATTCAGCTCTCCGAAGTTGAGACCGATGTGCCGTATCTCCACCAACGTCTCACCGGCGGACGGTACGGGCTCATCGACATCGGCGAACCGGACGGGTCCGGCCTCACTGTGATCGACCACAAGGGCGCGCATAAGGGGTGTGTTTCCTTCTCTCGTGGGTGCGCCTGAACACTCGGCGCGGCAGCAGATCGAGTGCGCAAATGCCGCACTGCCGCCTTCTTGGAACCCTTTCGCAGGACCGGGACAGCGACCAGACCCGTGAGAATCAATCAGTTGACGATCTGTGTCAGTGCGACTCGCGGCGCGTCGAGCCCTGCACCCAGTCCGGTGGATGGCGCTGTGACGGGCCAGACATGCCCGGCAATGTGATGGTCTTGAGGCGTCAGCGCTCCCGCTTCCGTCGGGCGGCGGGTCGCGCTGGGCGACGTGCCGGGCGACCGCGTCGACGCCGGGGCGGGCGTACCGCTCCAGGGAGGGGACGGAGGCGTGGCGGGAGCGGGCCAGGAGCATCGGGGTGGAGGTGCCGCCCCACGCGGGCAGCCGCGCGCTTGGCCAGCGCCTTTGGCAGCGCCGGATCGTCGATGACCGCGATGGGGACCGTAGGGGAGCACAATCGCCGATTCCGCCCCCGGGGATTGCGTTCGTAGCGGGGGCTGAGTCGGCGGTAGCCGGACAGCCAGCGCGACGCCGCAGCGGATCGCGCTCGCGCCGGACATACCCCTGCTGGACCAGGAAGTTCACGGCCACGGAGACGGAGGCCGGGCTGACCTTCAACCGGTGGGTCAGCTCGGCGGCGGTGCGCCTGCCGTTCTCGGACAGCAACAGGTCGACGTGCACGCGCGCTGTCATCCGGGGCATTCCCGACCTGACCGCCAGCTCGATGACCTCCTCTTCCATCGCGCCGCTCGGCACTCCGCCCCCCGCGCGGGGGTGCAGGTGTGCCACGCCGCGCCCGCCGGACCGTCGCCTGGTGCGCCTGTTGGGGCCGGTAGCCGCCGGTGCCGCCGTTGCGTGCGGCCTCCCGGCTGATCGTCGAGGTCGGCCGGTCGAGCCGCCTGGCGATCTCGGCGTAGGAGAGCCCGACGGCGAGTCCGGCCGCGATGCGCTGGCGCTCCTACTGGGCCAACCGTCCTCCTGGCATGCCGTCAGTATTGCCCCCGCCGCTCCTCATTGCAACGCACCATTGCATTCACCCTCAGCGTCATTGCATCAATTTACCGCCTCCTGCCTGCTCGAATGGCATTCGAATGATTGACGCAACCATGAACGCAACGTAGCTTTCGTTACACGTAAAACACGTGATGTCGCGAGATGAGGAATGGCCATGAGCGAATCCCTCCACACCGTCACGACGCTGCCGACGGAGCGTCAGCCCGGCTGCCCCTTCGACCCGCAGGCAGAGCTGATCGACGCCCGTCGGCACGGCCCCATCAGCCGCTACACCCACCCCGGCGGAAAACCCGGCTGGCTGATCACCGGATACGACCTCGTCAGATCGGTCCTGGCCGACCCGCGGTTCAGCTCGCGCAAAGAGCTCATGAACGTGGTCGACTTCGAGCTCCCACCGGCGCCGCCCGGCGAATTCCTCCTCATGGACGAGCCGCAGCACGGGCGCTATCGGAAACCGCTCGCGGGCAGGTTCACCGCACGGCGGATGCGACTGCTCACCGAACGCATCGAGCAGATCACCACCAACTGCCTGGACGCCATGGAGAAGGCCGGGCCGACGGCGGACCTGGTGACGGCGTTCGGCAAGCCGATCCCCACCATCGTGATCTGCGAGCTGCTGGGGGTGCCGTACGAGGACCGGGACTCCTTCCAGGAGCAGATCGACACGTTCATGGGCGGGGCCAGCAGCGACGAGGAGCTGATAGCGGCCTACACCGCGACCCAGGAGTACCTCGCGGAGCTGGTGGCCGCCAAGCGCGCGAACCCCACCGACGACGTGCTCAGCGAACTCACCGACAGCGATCTGACCGATGAGGAGCTGAAGGGGATCAGCCTGATCCTGCTGGCGGCAGGGTTCGACACCACCGCGAACATGCTGTCCCTCGGCACCTTCGCGCTGCTGCAGAACCCGGCGCAACTGGCCGCGCTGCGCGCCGATCCCTCGCTCGTCGACGGGGCCGTGGAGGAGCTGCTGCGGTATCTGAGCGTCGCCAAGTCGTTCATGAGGACGGCGCTGGAGGATGTCGAGGTGGGCGGCCAGACCATCGAGGCCGGCACGACGGTCGTGCTCTCGTACAACACCGCAAACCGCGACCCCGAGCGCTTCACCGATCCCCACGTGCTCGACCTGCACCGGCAGGAGGGCGGGCACCTGGCCTTCGGCCACGGCATCCATCTGTGCCTGGGCCACCAGCTGGCCCGCATCGAGATGCGGGTCGCATTCTCCGCGCTGCTCAACCGCTTCCCCACACTGCGCCTGGCCGTACCCGCCGAAGAGGTTCCCCTGCGCCCGGAAACCGCGGACATCTACGGGGTGAAGAGCCTCCCGGTGACCTGGGACGCGTGACCGCGAAGCGGTGACGGTGAGGCAGCGCACGATTGCCCGCCACCGCTGCGTGCGCTCACCTGCCGCGATCACGCCGACGGCCGGAACGGCGATCCTGGCAGGTTTGGGCACGTTCCGGGCTCGACAGCTCCGTCACGGGCAAGCACAGAGACCGTTACCGGCTTCCGAGGAGGACACCATGGCCCTGCGTAAGCTCGGCCTCCGGATGCCACACCGGAAGACATACACCCAGGTCAGGGGCTTCCGGCGACGCCAGCGCCGTCGCTTCCCGCGCTGAGAGCGCGAGTTCGATTCTCGTCACCCGCTCCACATGAAACCCCCAGGTCAGAGACCCGGGGGTTCCTTGTTGCCCAGGCTGGTGGGCGGGGTGCGTGCGCCTGGCGCATCGTTGGCGTTTCCGGCGGGGCCGCCGGAGGCCGAGGCCCGTCGGCCCACGACCTGACCACCCCACCATGAGGGGATCGTCAGGGGTCCGGCCCGAGGCCGGCACGTTCCACATCGACGTCCTCGCCGCCTCGCCTTGAAGTGGATCTTGAGGCGCGTTCGCAGCACGTTCGCAGCGCGTCGACCGCAATACATCCCATGACCCGTGAGGCGGAGGAGGGTTCGCCTGCGGCCCGTCAGAGTCAGTGAAGTGGATAACCGCAGGAACATGGGCCACGTGCATAAATTTCTGCCGCAGGTATGGACACAGACGTTCGGTCGGCCTTTAAATCCATCCCATGTCCGATACCTGTTGCTCTACAGGAACGGCTGCCATCGACGCTTGACGCCGGCTGGCTGCATGACTCCGAACCGACACCCACGGCCCGCGGGCCGGGATGGCCAGGCACCATGACTGAACTGATCAGCGCCCTCGAAGCGGTGGACGTACGGTTCCCGACCTCGCGCGAACTCGACGGCTCCGACGCCTTGAACCCCGAACCCGACTACTCGGCCGCCTACGTGACGATCCGTACGAGCGGTGGTGACGAGGGACACGGGCTGGCCTTCACGGTGGGGCGCGGCAACGATGTCGAGGTCGCCGCCGTACGGGCCCTGGCCCCCTTGGTGGTCGGGCTGCCGGTGGAGGATGTCCTGGATGATCTCGGCGGCTTCTCCCGGCGGTTGACCGGAGACAGCCAACTGCGCTGGCTGGGGCCGGACAAGGGCGCCATCCACATGGCCGCCGCGGCGATCGTGAACGCGGTGTGGGACCTGTACGGGCGCCGCACGGGAAAGCCGGTCTGGCTGCTGCTGTCCGAGTTGTCGCCGGAGCAGCTCGTCGACCTGGTCGACTTCCGCTACCTGGAGGACGCGCTGACCCCCGACGAGGCGCTGGAGATCCTGCGCCGCGCGGAGCCGGGCCGTGCCGGGCGCACCGCCCACCTGCTGGAGCACGGCTATCCGGCGTACACGACGACACCGGGCTGGCTCGGCTACGACGACGAGAAGCTGGTGCGGCTGTCCAAGGAGGCGGTCGCCGAAGGTTTCTCCCAGATCAAGCTGAAGGTGGGCGCCGATCTCGACGCCGACGTCCGCCGGCTCCGGCTGGCCCGCGAGGCGGTCGGTCCGGACATCCGGATCGCCGTGGACGCCAACCAGGCCTGGGGAGTTCAGCAGGCGATCGACTGGATGGGCTCGCTCACCCCCTTCGACCCGTACTGGATCGAGGAACCCACCTCACCCGACGACATCCTCGGACATGCCGCCGTCCGCAGGGCCCTGGCGCCCGTGAAGGTGGCCACCGGCGAACACACCCACAACCAGGTGATGTTCAAACAGCTCCTCCAGGCGGGAGCGCTGGACGTCCTGCAGATGGACGCCAGCCGCACCGCCGGGGTGACGGAGAACGTCGCCATCCTGCTGCTGGCCGCCAAGTTCGGGGTCCCGGTCTGCCCGCACGCCGGCGGTGTCGGACTCTGCGAGATGGTGCAGCACCTGGCGATGTTCGACTACGTCGCCGTCAGCGCCAGCACCGAGAACCGCGTGATCGAGTACGTCGACCATCTGCACGAGCACTTCACCGACCCCGTGCGCATCCGCGACGGCCACTACCTCGCCCCGACCGCTCCCGGCATCAGCGCTCAACTGCACTCGGCCTCCGTGGCAGCCCACCGCTACCCGGACGGTCCCGTATGGCAGGAGGAGGCCGGCACATGAGCGACGATCCCCCCGAGTTCGCGGGCCTGCCCGAGCGGGCGCCGTACCCGGCGGCCAAGCGCGCCGTCCTCTCCCTCACCGGGGCGTCCGCCTCCGGCCTCTTACGCTGCGGAATCCGCGGCGATCGTTTCGTCCCCCGGCACCGCTGAGACCTTGGTGGATCGGCGCCTGCTGGAGCGCGCCGCCGGCCCCGAGGCAGAACCCGTCGCCCTCCCGCCCGCCATCCGCATGGGGCGCCGGGCCACCGCCGACGAAGTGCTGCGGCCATCGCCTGCCTCGCGAGCCCACTGTCCCGTTCCCGCACCGGAGCCGAGCTCGCCGTGGACGGCGGCACGCAAGGACCAGGAGTCCGCCCGCAAGGCCGGCCTTCGTCGGTGCCCACCCCCAGTGCCCATCACCGCACGGCCAACAAGGAGACACAGCAATGGGCAGTTGGACCCATCCGCCGACCGGGCTGTCGCGGCGCGCTTGCCGCCCGGTCCGCAGGCGCCGCTCGGCCCCGGGAGCCTAGACATGTCCCAGAACAGCGTGGCGAAGCCGCTCCGCTTGCCGAAGGTGAGCATGCGGCGCAGGGCCCGGCGCAGTTTCAGTCGGCACTGGACGCTCTACCTGCTGCTGCTCGTGCCGCTCGTCCACCTGGCGATCTTCAAGTACATCCCCATGACCAACACGGTGATCGCCTTCAAGGACTACAACATCATCAAGGGCGTCTGGGGAAGCGACTGGGTGGGCCTGCGCAACTTCCAGCAGATATTCGCCAACCCGGTCTTCTGGCAGCTGGTGAAGAACACCTTCCTGCTGTCGTTCTACGCGGTGATCGCGAGCTGCCCGGTCCCGATCATCCTGGCGCTGGCGCTGAACGAGATACGTCAAGGCATCTTCAAGCGGACCGTGCAGATGGTGACGTACGCGCCGTACTTCATCTCCACCGTTGTCGTCGTCTCGATGACGATCATGATCCTGTCTCCCCAGACAGGTCTCGTCAGCCATGTCACGGGCTTCTTCGGCGTCGAGAAGACGGACCTGCTGGCGGATGCGGACTACTTCCGGCACATCTACGTCTGGTCGGACATCTGGCAGACGGCGGGCTACTCGGCCGTGATCTATCTGGCCGCCCTCGCCGGTGTCGACCAGTCGCTGTACGAGGCGGCACGCGTCGACGGTGCCTCGCGGCTGCAGAAGATCTGGCACGTCGACCTGCCGAGCATCTTGCCGACCGCCGTGATCATCCTCGTCCTCGCCGTCGGCAACATCATGGCCATCGGCTTCGAGAAGGCCTTCCTGCTGCAGAACCCGATGAACCTCACCTCCTCGGAGATCATCGCGACCTACGTCTACAAGACCGGTCTGCTCAACGCCGACTTCAGCCAGGCGACCGCCATCGGCCTGCTCAACTCGATGGTCAATCTGGTCCTCCTGGTCTTCGTGAACTTCGTAGCCAAACGGCTCACCGGAAGCGGGGTGTGGTCATGAGCCGTTCACAGATCACAGCGGTTGCCGGCCCGGAGGGCCGGCACCGCCCGACAACGCCTGGCACACACCGGGCTCCGGGCTCTGGGCGTCAGCTCCCGTACCGACGGCGGGGCGGCCGGAGGATGCGGGAGACCCGGGTCGACCGGATGTTCCTGTTCTGCACCTACCTGCTGCTGTGCACGTTCCTGGCGGTCGTTCTTCTTCCGCTGCTGAACATCGTCGCCAGTTCCTTCAGCGACCCGATCGCCGTCTCGTCCGGCCGGGTGCTGTTCTGGCCGGTCGACTTCTCCCTGCGCGGCTACGAAGTCGCCCTCAGCAACCCGCAGATCATCACCGGATTCCTCAACTCGCTCCTCTACACGGGCGTCGGCACGCTCATCAGCGTCACCTTCACCATCGCCCTCGCCTACCCCCTGTCCCGCAAGAGCCTGTTCGGACGGGGCCCGGTGATGGCCGTCGTGGTCTTCACCATGCTGTTCTCCGGCGGCCTGATCCCCACCTATCTGGTGGTCCAGGACCTCGGCATGATCAACACCCGCTGGGCACTGATCATCCCGCAGGCCATCGGCGTCTGGCAGGTCGTCATCGCCAGCACCTACTTCCGCACCATGATCCCCGACGAGTTGTACGAGGCCGCGCAACTCGACGGCTGCGGGGACCTGCGCTTCCTGTGGAAGGTCGTCCTGCCCCTGGCCAAACCGATGATCGCCGTGGTGGCACTGATGTACGCCATCACCCAGTGGAACTCCTACTTCGACGCCCTGCTCTACCTCAAGGACGCCGACCTCTACCCGATCCAGCTGGTACTGCGGAACATCCTCATCCTCAACACCAGCCCCAGCGGCATGACGGACACCGCCCAGATGCTGGAACGCCAGCAGCTCGCGGACCTGCTCAAGTACTCCCTGATCGTCATCGCGAGCGTGCCCGTCCTGCTCATCTATCCCTTCGTCGCGCGCTACTTCACCAAGGGGATCATGATCGGCGCGATCAAGGGCTGAGCCGACCCCGCCTTCCCCACGCTCGCCCCTCACCTCCCCCCCCTGCCCTCCCCCTGCCATCCCCCTGTCACCAGAAGGGACTCCCCATGCCTCGTTCGCTTCTGCTCACCAGAGCGGCGGTCGCCGGGACGCTGCTCGCGACCCTGGCGGCCTGCACCAGTGGTTCGTCCGGCAGCGACGACATGTCCAAGCCGCTCCCCAAGATCACCGGGAACCCGCCGGTCACCCTCAACGTCTTCGCTCCCCAGGCCGCGGACCAGAACCTCAAGACCAACAAGTTCACCCAGTTGATCAAGCAGAAGTTCAACATCACCATCAACTGGCAGACGACCACCCAGGACGGCGGCCCGGCCAAGGAGAAGCGCCAGATCTCGCTGGCCAGCGGTGACCTGCCCGACCTGTACCTGCTGATTCCCTGGGTCGACCAGTTCAGCCAGACGGAGCTCCTCAAGCTGTCCACCCAGGGCGTCATCCAGCCGCTGAACCAGTTGATCGACCAGTACGGCCCCAACATCAAGAAGGCGTTCGCCGATGTCCCCGCATACAAGCGGATGGCCACCGCGCCCGACGGCAAGATCTACGGAATGCCCCAGTGGGTCGACTGCTACCACTGCTCGTATCCGGCCAAACTGTGGCTCAACAGCGCGTGGCTGAAGAAGCTGGGGCTGAAGCCGCCGAAGACCACCGACGAGTTCCGCGACGTGCTCCGCGCCTTCAAGACCAAGGACCCCAACGGCAACGGCAAGGCCGACGAGGTTCCGCTGAGCGGAGACACCGGGGACACGATCATCCCGTACCTGATGAACGCGTTCATCGACACCCCTAACGGCTTCACCCCCAGCACCAACCCCACCCTGGTCCTGAACAACGGCAAGGCCGACATCCAGGCCGACAAGGCCGGCTGGCGCGAGGGCCTGAGGTACATCAAGTCGCTCTACGACGAAGGTCTGATCGACAGCAGCGTCTTCACCCAGAACGCGGACGCCCTGATGAAGCTGGGCGACCACGCGGGCCGGGTGATCCTGGGCTCGGCGACGGTGACACACCCCGAGATCTTCGTCACGCAGGGTCAGAAGGACGGCCGCGACCAGCAGTACGACGCGCTGCCTCCGCTGACCGGCCCGGAGGGGAAGAGCTACGCGACGTACACCTTCCCGTCCGTGCCCGGAGCGACCTTCGTCCTCACGACCAAGGCCTCGCAGACCAAGCAGATCCAGGCGATCAAGATGCTGAACTACCTCTTCAGCGAGGAGGGTGAGCTCAACGGCATGTTCGGCCCGGCGGGCAAGGGCTGGTTCAAGCCCGGCCCGAAGGACGTCGCACTCGACGACAGCCTGAAGCCGAAGTACAAGCGCGCGGACACGACCAACGGCAACTGGAACGCGCTCGCGCAGTACAACAACACCGCGCAGTACCGCAACACGGAGGCGGTGGCCAAGGACACCAAGACGCCGGACGGATACCAGCGCCGGCTCTTCGAAGCCACGAAGCTCTACGAAGGGCACGAGTCCAAGTCGACGCCCCCGTTCCCCTACCAGGAGGCGTGGATCGACCCGGCGCAGGCGGGCGAACTCGCCACGCTCCAGACGAACATCGGCACCTTCGTACAGCAGAGCGCCGTGCAGTTCATCACCGGGAAGAAGTCCCTCGACTCCGACTGGGACTCGTACGTCAAGAACCTCGACCAGCTCGGGCTGAAGCGCTTCCTGGAGATCTACCAGCAGGCATACGACAAGACACACTGATCCGGTACGGCCGGTGCCGTCTTGCGCGGCAGACGGCACCGGCCGCCACTGCGAACCGTCCCCTGCCGACCTGTGCCCCTCCACCCCACTCACCAAGGACAAGGAAAGCGATGCACTCCGCACGCCCTCCGGTGGGCGACCCGACCTCGCCCACGCCGGCCCTGGTCGCGCTGCCCGACCGCGGGATCCATGACACCGCTCCCGCCGACGCGTGGACCGACGGTTTCCTCACCGGTAACGGTGAGTACGGGGCCGTGGTGTACGGGGACCCGGCGCTGGAGAAGATCGTCCTCGACGACCACCGCCTCGTCCTGCCGAACGGCACCCGCGACGTCACCCCGCCGGTGCTCGCCGGCCGGCTGGAAGCGGTGCGGGACAAGGCGTTGGCGGGGGACCACGCCGCAGCGAGCCGGGACTTCGCCGCCGGGTGGGAGCTGCGCTGGACCCAGACCTACCACCCGGCCTACGAGCTGCGGATCGCCACCACGGACGCCCCCGCCACCGACCGGCACGACCGGTACGTCCGGGTCACCGACTTCCGTACGGGTGAGGTCACCTCCGCCTGGGCCGACGGGCACGGCACCTGGTCCCGGCGGATCTTCGTCTCCCGTGCCGACCGGGTCATCGTCCACGAACTGGCGCCGGCCCCGGGCCGTACCGTCGACGTCACCCTGGGCGTGCACACCGCGCTCGACGACACCGCGACCGCCCACGGCGAGGGCGACACCCTGCACAAGCGCATGACGTTCACCACCCTGGCCGACGTCGGTGACGGCTCCGGGTGGCTGAACCTGCGCGCCACCTACCCCGAGGGACTGGGCGCCTTCGGCTACGAGGGCGTCACCCGCGTCGTGCCGACCGGCGGCACCGTCGCCGTCAGCGGCTCGCGCGTCGTCGTCACCGGGGCGGCCCGGCTCACCCTCCTGACCCGGCTGGACAGGTACGACACGCCCACCGCCTGGAACGCCCGGCCCCTGCACGCGGGGCTGGCCGCCCTGGACTCCGGCTACGAGGTACTGCTCGCCCGCCATACGGAGATCCACTCGGAACTGTACGACCGCTCCCGTCTCGACCTGTTCGTCCCCGAGGCCGACCGCCGGCTGCCCACCACCGAGCTGATCGCGCGCCAGAACTCCGACCGCGGCGCCATCGACCCCGCCCTGCTGGAGCGGCTCTACGACTCCGGCCGCTACCTCTTCCTCAGCTCCAGCGGCATCCTGCCGCCCCGCCTGACCGGCATCTGGACGGGTGCGTGGACGGCCGCCTGGGCCGGCGACTTCACCACCGACGCCAACGTCAACCTCCAGGTGGCAGGCGGCAACATCCTCGACCTCACCGAGGCCATGGAGGGCTACTTCGACCTGATCCTCGGCCAGCTCGACCACTGGCGCACCAACGCCGGGAACATCTACGGAACCCGCGGCTTCCTCGCCCCCTCCCGTACCGACGGCGAGTACGGCCACATGCTCCACTTCGACGGCGGCGGCTTCCCCGGCCACTGCTGGACCGGCGGCGCCGACTGGCTGCTCCACCCGCTCCTGGAGTACTACGAGATCACCGGCGACCAGGGCTTTCTGCGGGACAAGCTCGGTCCCGCGCTGCTGGAACTGGCCCTGTTCTACGAGGACTTCCTCACCCGCACCGACACGAACGGCAAGGCGGTCTTCGTCCCCTCCTTCTCGATGGAGAACGCCCCGGGCAACACGGGCGAGCCCCTGTCGGTCAACGCCACCGGCGACATCATGGCCGGCAGGCACGCCCTCCGGGCCGCCGTCGACGCCGCGGGAGCCCTCGGCGTCGAACAGGGCGGCGGCGAGGGCGTCGAACGCTGGACGGCACTGCTCGACAGGCTCCCCGACTACCGCATCAACGAGGACGGCGCGCTCGCCGAGTGGTCCTGGCCCGGCCTGACCGACCACTACGACCACCGCCACATCCAGCACCTGTACGCCGCCTGGCCCCTGCACGAGATCAACCCGGAGGAACGGCCCGACCTGGTGCCCCCGGCGCTCAAGGCGCTCGAACTGCGCGGAGACCAGAACCTCTCCGCACACGGCAGCCTGCATCGCGCCCTGGCGGCCGCCCGGCTCAAGGACGGCGCCCGGGTGTACGACAACCTCCGGAAGATCATCGGCGGTGACATGCTCTTCCGGTCGCTGATGACCTCCCACAATCCCGGGCGGCACATCTACAACGCCGACGCCGCCAACGCCCTGCCCGCCGTACTGGCCGAGGCGCTGCTCTACACGCGGCCGGGCGTCGTGGAGCTCCTTCCCGCACTGCCAGAGCAGTGGGCCAAGGGCACGATCACCGGCATCAGGTGCCGCGGCGGAATCCGCGTGCACAGCCTGGACTGGGACCTGTCCGAGGGCACCACGACGGTGACCGTCACCTCGGACCGGAACCAGGACGTCACGCTGATCAGCCGCCGTGGCATCACGGCCGTCACCACCTCCGCCGAGGTCGCTCCCTCCACGCTGGGCCCGCACGCCCGCACCATCTCCCTCACCGCCGGGCACCGCACACGGATCACGCTGGGAAGCAGCATCAGAGCCCGGCACTGAGTGGGTCACGCTGCCCGGTTCCGCCCGCTGTTCGCCCGGTTGTCCGGGAACCACCCCGGCTTTGTCCTTGATCGGTAACGGACGCATCCCGTGGCCGCCGCTCCTCGTCCTGCCAGATGGTCGCGAGGTGGCCAGGCATCGGCGAGGAACCGGCGGGAAAGCGGGGCGGACATGGCACGGCACAGCGGCGGGCGGGGCTGGTACGGCAAGGTGCTCGGCGGGGCGCTCGGGGTGACGTTGCTCGCCGCCGGTGCCTCGATGTGGACGGCGCAGGCCGGTGCCGTGGACGGCTCGTCGCCGAAGGCGTCCGCGTCGGCCGCGCCGGGCAGTGACGTCAAGCCGGTCGCGGTGACCATCGCGCACGCCTCGGACAAGGGGGCGCGCGGCGTCAACATCACCATCGACGACGGCCCCGACCCCGTGTGGACCCCTCAAGTGCTCGACGTGCTGCGGGAGTACGGGGTGAAGGCCACGTTCTGCATGGTGGGGGCGCAGGCCCAGGCCCACCCGGACCTCGTGAAGAAGGTGGTCGCGGCCGGGCACCGGCTGTGCGACCACTCGGTGTCGCACGACACCACCATGGACAAGAAGTCCCAGGCCTACCAGTCGCAGCAGATCCTCGACGCCGAACGCATGATCACCGAGGCGTCCGGGGGCGTACGGCCGATGTACTACCGGGCGCCCGGCGGGGCCTTCACCCCGTACAGCCGCACGCTCGCCGCCTCCCGCGGCATGCGCCCGCTGGGCTGGAACGTGGACACCAAGGACTTCGAGCGGCCGGGCACGGACGCCATCGTCACCACCGTCGAGCGGGAGCTGCCCCAGGGGCCGACGCTCCTCTTCCACGACGCGGGCGGCGACCGCTCCCAGACCGTCGAGGCCCTGCGCCGGATCCTGCCCCGGCTCAAGGAACAGGGCTATTCCTTCGGCTTCCCGGTGCGCTGAGCCGGCCCTGGTCGATCCCGGCGTTCACCGGCGGGGCGGCGCCCGGCGCAAGGCGGCGCGTCGGCGAACCGCCTTCCACAGCCCATGTGTTGCTGTGTCACGGCTGTGCCACGGCGGGGTCCTGAAGGCAAGACGGGCGTGACCTGAGGGCTCCTGGGCTCCTCATACTCAGTGCAAGAGCGGGAGAGCGGCGCAGACGCCCCGGCTCCCTGCTCCCCCACCTCGGAAGGAACCTCCTTGATGAACCGCCACCTGCGCAAGGCCGTCGTCGCCACCGCCGCGATCACCGCCGGGCTGCTGATGACGGCGTGCCAGAACGGCACCGACGACAGCTCGTCCGGCAAGAGCGGAACGGGCGCGGCGGCGGTCGCGGGGAAGGCGTCGGACGCCAAGAACTCGAAGGGCGTCAGCGGTACGTTCGACAACGGCAAGGTCACCTACCTCGCCCCGGGCAAGTACGTCGTGTCCGTCCCGGGCAAGGGCGACCAGCAGTTCTGGGTCGCCGACGACACCGAGGTCTACGGCGCCGGCACGATATGCGGCGAGGCGGGGTCCAAGGTGGACGCGCCGTGCACGCTGGACCAGCTGGAGGCGGCGTCCAAGAAGGGCGCGGTGAGCGCCGACGTGAAGATGAAGGACGGCATCGCGACCCTGGTGACCGAGCGGCGCGCCGCACAGCAGGACTCCGGCTCCGAGGCCGGGTCCGGCTCCGGCAGTGGTTCCGGCTCCGGCTCCCGTGACACCGTCGTCGAGGGCGTCAACAAGGGCAAGGGCGTCAACGGAACCTGGTTCGGCAACGTCTCCTACCTGGCGCCGGGCAAGTACACGGTCTCCGACATGAAGGGCGTCGAGCAGCAGTTCCTCGTCGCCGAGGACACCAAGATCCTGGGCTACGACGACATCTGCGAGGCCGTGAACACCGGGCCGGGCGGCGAGGGCGGCGTCGAGTGCACCGAGGCCGAACTGGAGAGTGCCGCCAAGAAGGGCTTCAGCGCCGAGGTCGTGATCAGCAACGGCATCGCGACCACCGTCCGCGACGACCACTGAGCCGCGGCCTGCCGGAGTGCGGCACCGGCCGACGCGGACGGGCGGGGCCGATGAGTGGGCCGGCGCGGCGGGGCGGATGATGGCCGCTATGCGCATCCGCATCGACGCCGTCGACCTGCCCGGCCTCACCCGCCCCGCGACTGCCGACGGCAAAGTCCCCGCGTACGGCAACATCCACGTCGCCGTACAACGCCGCGACCGCCCGGCCGAACTCCTCGATCCACAGCCCGGCGACGCACCGTCCGCGACATGGACCCTGGAGTGCGCCACGAGCGCGTCGCCGACCGGCATCGAGGTCAAAGGGCCCTACGTGCAGGACCGTCTGGGCCGACGGTTCATCTACCTGTCGTGGGGCACGGTCGACGAGTCGGGCACCTTCACGATGTTCCGCCGGGCCAAGCTCATGCTCGACGTCCTGCCCGCCGACGTACTCGCCGCCGCCGCACGCGACGGGCTGCTGGTCGGACGCCTCGGCCTGACCGACGCGCAGGGCGGGCCCCTGTGCGCACGCGTCGAGCCCCCTCACATCACCTGGACAGCCGAACGAGCCGACTGAGCCCGGCCGACGAACCGGCCACCCGTCCGGTGGACGACATGCTGGTCCCGGCCGATGTGACCTTCGTCGCGACAGGGGGGTCCGGGCGGGTTCGCCGTCGCCTCGTCCCCTGATGACGACGGCGGCGGCACATGGCTCATCGGCGGAGGTCATGGCGCTGTGGCCGGAAACGGCCGGCAGGAACACTGCGTCCGCGCGGATCAATATCTGTCTCCGCGAAGTAAGAAATAGGTGCGGGGCACGGCGAGTATTCCTCGACCGCCGACCGGGGTGGAATTATCTGCCCACGCAGGGCCGATCACACCGTGCTACTGTCGATCTCAGTTGCAGGTGTGGTTGCCAGAAGGTTCATTTTCCGACGGGTTAATCAACACGGCGACGCGGGCTTCACACAGGGTGAATTCCGAACATCGTCTCCGAAGGAGAAATGACATGGCTACTGGCACCGTGAAGTGGTTCAACGCGGAAAAGGGCTTCGGCTTCATCGAGCAGGACGGCGGCGGCGCCGACGTCTTCGCCCACTACTCGAACATCGCCGCCCAGGGCTTCCGTGAGCTGCTGGAAGGTCAGAAGGTGTCGTTCGACATCGCGCAGGGCCAGAAGGGCCCGACGGCCGAGAACATCGTTCCCGCCTGACACCGGCGGCAACGCATACTTCGCAGCTGGGGCCCGCACCTTGGGGTGCGGGCCCCAGCTCGCTGCATTTCAGGGCGCATGACGGGAAGGTCCCGACGCATCACCGAACGGTGACGCATTCCCCGTCGATCCGACTCGGCGCCCATCATCTCCGGCTCGTTCTCGCGATTCTCTGCGCCGTTCATTTCTTTGCGGCGGAAATTCCTTGCTACGCGCCTACGTGCTCACATCGAGGAAGGTTCCGCATGAACCGCGCACGCCCGTCCCGCACCCCCCGCGCCTACGACCGCTCACGGGGTTCCGCCGCCCAGCGCTCGGGAGCGCCGCGGCGTTCCGGCGGCTACGAACGTCGACCGGCCGCACGCCAGGGCGAGTTCGCGCTGCCGAAGACGATCACGCCCGCGCTGCCCGCCGTCGAGGCGTTCGCCGACCTGGCCCTGCCGGAGTCGTTGCTGGCCGCGCTCGGTCACGAGGGCGTGACCGTGCCGTTCCCCATCCAGGGGGCGACCCTGCCGAACTCCCTCGCCGGACGTGACGTGCTCGGCCGCGGCCGTACCGGGTCGGGCAAGACCCTCGCCTTCGGCCTCGCGGCGCTGGCCCGTACGGCGGGCCGGCGCGCGGCGTCACGGCAGCCGCTCGCCCTGGTCCTCGTCCCCACCCGCGAGCTCGCCCAGCAGGTGACCGACGCGCTCACCCCGTACGCCCGCTCCGTGCGGCTGCGGCTGGCGACCGTGGTCGGCGGGATGTCCATCGGCAGGCAGGTGGGTGCGCTGCGGACCGGGGCGGAGATCGTCGTCGCGACGCCGGGGCGGCTCAAGGACCTCATCGACCGGGGCGACTGCCGGCTGGACGACGTCGACATCACCGTCCTCGACGAGGCCGACCAGATGGCCGACATGGGCTTCATGCCGCAGGTCACCGCGCTGCTCGACCAGGTGCGCCCCGGAGGGCAGCGGATGCTCTTCTCGGCCACCCTGGACCGCAACGTCGACCTGCTGGTCCGCCGCTACCTGACGGACCCGGTGGTGCACTCCGTCGACCCGTCGGCGGGCGCTGTCACCACGATGGAGCACCACGTGCTCCATGTGCACGAAGCGGACAAGCACCGGACGACCACCGAGATCGCGGCGCGGGACGGCCGGGTGATCATGTTCCTGGACACCAAGCACGCCGTGGACCGGCTGACCACGCACCTGCTCAACAGCGGCGTCCGCGCCGCGGCCCTGCACGGCGGCAAGTCCCAGCCCCAGCGCACCCGGACCCTCGCCCAGTTCAAGACCGGACAGGTGACGGTGCTGGTGGCGACCAACGTCGCGGCCCGCGGCATCCACGTCGACAACCTCGACCTGGTCGTCAACGTCGATCCGCCGAGCGACCACAAGGACTACCTGCACCGCGGCGGCCGTACCGCCCGCGCCGGCGAGTCCGGCAGCGTCGTCACCCTGGTGACACCCGGCCAGCGCCGCGGCATGAGCCGGCTGATGGCTTCGGCCGGCATCGCCCCGCAGATCACCCCGGTACGGTCGGGTGAGGCGGAACTGAGCCGCATCACGGGCGCCCAGGCCCCTTCCGGTGTGCCCGTCGTCATCACGCCCCCGGCCGTGCCCCGTCCCCGCCGTGCCGCGTCCTCCGCCGCCCCCTCGCCCCGAGGCCGCCGCGACCGCGCCGACCAGGGGCGCTCCACCGGACAGGCGGGGCGGCGGCGCAGGGCGCAGCGGCCCGCCTTGGACCCGGCGGCCTGAGGCCGTCCGACACCCCCAGAGGCATCGACCAGAGGGACACCCATCACCGAGGAGGCAGCTTTGACACCGGTTCAGGCACAGCGACACCGCGCGGATTTCTCCCCCATGACCGTGTTCGACGGCATGGACGCGTCCGGGCCCCGGGTCCGGGACGACATGACCGTCGAGGTCGCCCTGTCCGTCATGGCCAGTGCCCGTGTCGAGTACCTCCTGCTGTGCGACGGTGACGACCAGTGCACGGGCTCGATCACCCGGGCCGAACTCGCCGTTCACCGCGGCAGTTCCACGTACACGGACCGGATCCGTCTGCGGGACGTCATCGACGGCCCCCTCACCTCGCCCGTCCCTCGGCTCATCGCCGTCGGGGAGCACGGCCGGGCCCCGGGCGTCCTCGCCCTCTCCCGCTGATCCGCCTCGCCCGATCAGCCCGTCCTCCTTCTCTCTGTGAGGCATCATGCGCTGTGTCATCGCCCGGTACCCGTTCGATCTGACCATGAGCGGAGTGCTGGCCTCCATGAAGGGCGTCAAGCCCGAGCTCGTCACGGGTGAGTCCGTGACCATCGGCCGCCGCCGCTACCCCGTCAAGCAGGTGGGTGAGGTCCTCACGCGCCAGGACCGCCGCGACTTCACCAGCGGCGAAGTCATCCGGGCCATGACCCGTCTCGGCTTCACCTGCCACGACCACGTCGGGGCCGCGCCCGTGCGCGTCTCCACTCCGCTCCAGACGGCGTCGGCGCTGCTCGGCGCCCCGTCCCTGGAGGTGTGAGAAAGGGCGGAACTCCGCCACCACGATCCCGATGAGGGCCCTGCCGACGCGCGTCGGCAGGGCCCTCATCGTCGTCTCGCGGTCCCTTCTCACCAGGGCTTTCGCAGGCCACAGGCTATCTGTGCCCCCAGGGATCTAAAATCTACTCTTGCCAGAGTAGACATTGAGCTCTGGCATGGTTAGTCTTCTTCTCGTCGACACGGTCAGGCGAAGCCCGGCCGATACGACACTTCACACCGTGATCCAGAGGAAGGACGGAGGAGCAGACGCCATCAGGATCGCCCGGCCCGAGACGCTCGGCCGGGTACCGCAGACCCCGGATTGGAAGGTGGTCCCCGGTCACGCAGCCGCGATCCCCGCACCCCCCTTTCGCAGGGCCGGTAGCGGAAACAGAAGGTCGGCAGAGCATTAGGGCCGACAGATGGTGTTGAATTTCCTTCGGGGCCCTGGTGCCGTACGGCACCAGGGCCCCTCGACGCGTTGCACAACGAGGTGACATGACAGCAGATACCCCACTCAGTGGTCGTCTGGACGACGACGACTACCCCGCGTACACGATGGGGCGGGCCGCCGAGATGCTCGGCACCACCCCGGCTTTCCTCCGAGCCATCGGTGAGGCTCGGCTGATCACTCCGCTGCGCTCGGAGGGCGGACACCGCCGGTACTCCCGCTACCAGCTGCGGATCGCGGCGCGCGCCCGCGAGCTCGTCGACCGGGGCACCCCGATCGAGTCCGCCTGCCGCATCGTCATCCTCGAGGACCAGCTCGAGGAGGCTCAGCGCATCAACGCCGAGTACCGCCGCCGTGCCGGTCACGAAGCGCCCGGCAGTCCCGTTCCCGGCTCCGGCTGATCTGGTCAGGAATCGAGAAGCGCAGGTCCCGGAGCCGCGCCTAGCGTCATCGTCATGACTTCCATCGAATCCATCACCCTCGAGGTGGCCGACCCCACCGCCGCCGACCGCTTCTACACCACCGCCTTCGGCCTGGGCAGCCGGATCCGCCTGCGGGCCTCACAGGCACCGACAACCGGCTTCCGCGGCTTCACGCTCTCGCTCGTGGTGTCCCAGCCGGCCGACGTCAACGCCCTCATCGACGCCGCCGTGGACGCCGGCGCCGCGACGCTGAAGCCCGCCGCCAAGTCGCTCTGGGGATACGGCGGCGTCGTGCAGGCCCCGGACGGGACGATCTGGCAGGTCGCGTCGTCGTCGAAGAAGGACACCGGCCCGGCCACCCGGCAGATCGACGAGGTCGTGCTCCTGCTGGGAGTCGTGGACATGGCCGCGAGCAAGCGGTTCTACGTCGACCAGGGCCTCGCCGTGGCGAAGAGCTTCGGCAGCAAGTACGTCGAGTTCGCCACCGGGCCGGGTTCCGTCAAGCTCGCCCTGTACAAGCACCGGGCCCTTGCCAAGGTCGCCGGCGTCTCTCCCGACGGCACCGGATCGCACCGGCTCACGATCGGCAGCGCTGCCGGGCCCTTCACCGACCCGGACGGGTTCACGTGGGCGACGGCATCGCAGGCCGCGTCGCTGTGAACCTCAAAGGGGCGCAGCGCCCGAGCGGCCTGGCTCTGTCGCACCGCGTTCGGGGCCGGGTCGACGCCGCGGGAGGGAAGGCGCCCGCCTCCGCCAGGGCCAGGTTCAGCGGTGTTCGGGGTTGTCCGCACCGGGCCGGCAGCCGGCGTCCCACTGTGAGCGCCGGTTGCCGTGGGCGGGGATGCCCCCGGCTCGCTTCAGCAGGGCGGCGAGGTGCATCAGGTTCCAGGTCATGAAGCTGGTGTTGCGGTTGGTGAAGTCGTTCTCCGGGCCGCCCGAGCCCGGGTCGAGGTACGACGGCCCGGGGCCTGCGGCGCCGATCCAGCCGGCGTCCGCCTGCGGCGGGATCGTGTAGCCGAGGTGCTGGAGGCTGTAGAGGACGTTCATGGCACAGTGCTTCACGCCGTCCTCGTTGCCGGTGATCAGACAGCCGCCGACGCGGCCGTAGTAGGCGTACTGGCCCTGGGAGTTGAGCAGCGAGGAGCAGGCGTAGAGGCGCTCGACGACCTGCTTGGTGACCGAGCTGTTGTCGCCCAGCCAGATGGGACCGGCCAGGACCAGGATGTCGGCCGCCATCACCTGCTCGTACAGGCCCGGCCAGGCGTCCGTGGCGAACCCGTGCTCGGTCATGTCCGGTTGGACGCCGGGGGCGATGTCGTGGTCGACGGCGCGGATCAGGTCCGTGGTCACGCCGGCGGCGTCCATGACGGCCCGGCTCTTGTCGATCAGGCCCTGGGTGTGGCTGAGCTGCGGGGACGGCTTGAGAGTGCAGTTGATGTAGAGGGCGCTCAGGTCGTCGTAGCGGTGTACGGCATCAGTGGCGGGTGCGGCTGGTGTCATGGGGGCAGCGTCGCGCGCCGGGTCCTGTTTGTCCCGCTTCGACGCACCGCGCACGGCCTTACGGAGTGATGACGGATGGGCGCGGTCCCGTGGTGCGGCGCCGGTGCGGGCCTAGCGTGGCCGTATGCGTGTACTGGTCACCGGCGGTGCCGGGTTCATCGGGTCCCATGTGGTCACCGCCCTCCGGGAGCGCGGGCACGAGGCGGTCGTGTTCGACGTGCGGGAGGAGCCTGGCGCCGATGTGCGGGATCCGGTGGCCGTCGGCCGCGCCCTGGCCGGTGTGGACGCCGTGTGTCACCAGGCCGCGATGGTCGGGCTCGGCGACGGGGTCGCCGACGCGGCGGAGTACGTCTCGCACAACGACCTCGGGACCGCCGTGCTGCTCGCCGCCATGGCGAAGGCGGGTGTACGGCGTCTCGTGCTGGCCGGGTCGATGGTGGTCTACGGGGAGGGTCGGTACGAGTGCCCGCGGCACGGGGCCGTACGGCCCGGGCCGCGCGCCGTCGCCGACCTCGACGCGGGCCGGTTCGAGCCGCCGTGTCCGGTGTGCGGGGCGGACCTGGCACCCGGGCTGGTCGGCGAGGACGCCCCGGCCGATCCCCGGAACGTGTACGCGACGACCAAGCTGGCCCAGGAGCACCTGGCCGCCGCCTGGGCCCGCTGCACGGACGGGTCGGCGGTGTCGCTGCGCTACCACAACGTGTACGGGCCCGGCATGCCCCGCGACACCCCGTACGCCGGTGTCGCCTCCTTCTTCCGCTCGGCGCTCGCCCGGGGCGAGGCACCGCGCGTGTTCGAGGACGGGCGGCAGCGGCGGGACTTCGTGCACGTCCGGGACGTGGCGGCGGCGGGCGCGGTGGCGCTGGAGGCCGAGCCGGCCCGGGGCGTGCTCACGGCGTACAACACCGGCAGCGGTGACCCGCACACCGTCGCAGAGATGGCGCGGGCCCTGGCCACCGCGTACGGCGGGCCCGAACCGGTCGTCACCGGCGAGTACCGGCTCGGGGACGTACGGCACATCACCGCGGACTCCTCGCGGCTGCGGGGCGAGCTGGGGTGGAAGCCGGCGGTCGGGTTCGAGGAGGGCATGGCGGAGTTCGCGCGGGCCGGGCTGCGGGACGCGTAGGCCCCGATGGACCGGTGGTGCTGCCCGTGTTACGAAGCGGCGGCGGGCAGCACCACCTCGAAGCGGCAGCCGCCGGGGATGTTGCGTACGGTGGCCCGGCCCTGGTGCGCCTCCACGATCCCCCGGACGATGGCGAGGCCCAGGCCCGCGCCCGCCGGGGGCGTCCGGGCGTGTGTGCCGCGCCAGCCGGTGTCGAAGACGCGTGGCAGGTCCTCGGGCGGGATGCCGCCGCAGCCGTCCGTCACCGACAGCAGCACGCCCCCGGGAAAGCGTTCCGCGGCGATGGCGACCGTGCCATCCGCCGGGGTCCGGCGGATGGCGTTGACCAGCAGGTTGCCCAGCACCCGGCTCATCTCCTTGCCGTCCACCTCCACCGGCACCGGCTCGATACGGCCGCCCACCAGCCGCACCCCGTGTTCCCGGGCGAGCGGGTCGGCTCCCGCCAGCGCGTCGCCGACCAGGTCGTACAGGGAGATCCGGCTGAGGGCCAGGGGGAGGGTGCCGGCGTGGATGCGGGAGAGTTCGAAGAGGTCGCCGACCATGTCGTTGAGGCGTTCGACCTCGGTGCGCATCTGCTTCAGATAGCGGTCGGGTTCGGCGGCGACGCCGTCCTCCAGGGCCTCCGACATGGCCCGCAGACCGGCCAGCGGGGTGCGCAGGTCGTGCGAGATCCAGGCGACGAGTTCGCGCCGGGAGGTCTCCAGGGCGCGTTCCCGCTCCCTGGATTCGGCGAGTCTGGCGCTGGTGGCCGCCAGTTCGCGGCTCAGGTGCTCCAGTTCGGCGGTCGCCGGACCGTCGGGGGCGGTGAAGTCCCCGCCGTCGCCGAAGGAGCGTGCGGCCACGGCGAGTTCGCGGCTGCGGGCGACGACCCAGCGGCCCAGCAGCAGCGCGGTGGCCAGGGAGACGACGGCCGCCATGGCGACGACGGTCGTGACGACGCTCAGGTCGTGCGGGGAGAGGAACATCGCCCAGGCGACGGCGAGCGTGCCCGCGAGCATCGCGACGACGCCGACCGCCGCGACCACGGCGAGCGAGGCGGTGAGCGAGCGGCGCCGGATCAGGCGCAGTGCGCCCGCTCCGGCCAGGCCGGTGGCCGCGGCACCGGCGAAGGCGTACAGGGCGATCAGGAGGGTGTCGTTCACGATCCGGCTTCCTCTCCGGTGGGGTCGAAGCGGTAGCCCACGCCCCACACGGTCTGGATCAGGCGGGGCCGGGCCGGGTCGTCCTCGACCTTGCCGCGCAGGCGGCGGACGTGGACCGTGACGGTCGACAGGTCGCCGAAGTCCCACCCCCAGACCTCGTGCATCAGGTCCTCGCGGCCGAAGGCCCGCCCCGGGTGGCGCAGGAAGAAGGAGAGCAGGTCGAACTCGCGGAGGGTGAGGGCGAGTTCGGCGCCGTTCTTGGTGGCACGGCGGGCCGCCGGGTCGACCGTCAGACCGGCGGCTCCCAGCCGGTGTCCGGGGACGGCGGGCTTGCTGCGGCGCAGCACCGACTCCACGCGCAGCACGAGTTCGCGGGGGCTGAAGGGCTTGGTGACGTAGTCGTCGGCGCCGACCTCCAGGCCCAGGATGCGGTCGTCCTCGTCGCCGCGGGCGGTGAGCATGATGACCGGGACCGGCCCGTGCCCCCGCATCCGCCGGCACACCTCCAGGCCGTCCATGCCGGGCAGCATCAGGTCGAGCACGACCAGGTCGGGCCAGTGCGCTGCGGCGCGGGTGAGGGCCGTCGGGCCGTCGTCCGCGCGGTCGACGACGTAACCGGCGCGGTCCAGATACCCGGCGACGACCTCGGCGACGGTCGGATCGTCGTCGACGACCAGGACCCGCGGGGGGCCGTCGAGGCTCTCCTCGTGCTGATGGGGCTGCTGCATGCCTCCAGCCTGGCACCGGGCCGCCGGCGATGGTGGGCCCGAAGGCCTCCCGGCCGCCGACGTCCGCGTTTCGTAAGGAGCGACAGTCCGGTATGCCCGATTCGCGTTCGTAGGGTGGCACCGTGACGACGACTCCTTCGGACGTCGACGTGGTGCTGCCCTGCCTGAACGAATCCGAGGCCCTGCCCTGGGTGCTCGAACGGATCCCGCCGGGCTGGCGCGCCATCGTCGTCGACAACGGTTCCACCGACGGCTCTGCCCAGGTCGCCCGCTCGCTCGGCGCGAGTGTCGTGCACGAGCCGCGCCGGGGCTTCGGCGCGGCCTGCCACGCCGGGCTGACCGCCGCCACCGCCGACGTGGTGTGCTTCTGCGACTGCGACGCCTCCCTCGACCCGGCGCTCCTCGTCCCCTTCGTGCGCGAGGTGCGCGACGGCGGGGCCGACCTGGTCCTCGGCCGGCGGCGTCCGCAGGGCCCGGGCGCGTGGCCCGCGCACGCCCGCGCCGGCAACCTCGCCCTCGCCCGGATGCTGCGCCGCCGCACCGGGCTGCGCCTGCACGACCTCGGTCCGCTGCGCGCCGCCCGCCGCGAACCGCTGCTCGCCCTCGGTCTCACCGACCGGCGCAGCGGCTATCCGCTCCAGATGGTGGTCCGCGCGGCCGACGCCGGCTGGCGGGTCGCCGAGTACGACGTGCCGTATCTGCCGCGCACCGGGGCCTCGAAGGTGACGGGCACCTGGCGCGGCACCTGGCAGGCCGTGCGGGACATGAGCCGCGTCCTGGCCGAAGCGCCCGGCGGGGCTCCGGCCGTCGAAAGGGGCGTCCGGTGACCACACTTCTCGTCATCGCCAAGGAGCCGCGCCCCGGCCGGGTCAAGACCCGGCTCACCCCGCCGTTCACGCCCCGGGAGGCCGCGTCCCTCGCCGAGGCGTCCCTCGCCGACACCCTGGACGTGGTCGCGGCGACCCCGGCCGACCGCAGGGTCCTCGTCCTCGACGGGGAGCCCGGACCCTGGCTGCCGGCCGGCTTCGAGGTCGTGCGGCAGTGCGCGGGCGGACTGGACGAGCGGCTGGCGGACGCCTTCGCGCGGTGTGCCGGACCGGCCCTGCTCATCGGCATGGACACGCCGCAGGTGACGCCCGAGCTGCTGACCGTCGACTTCGCCGAGGGCGACGCCTGGTTCGGCCCGGCTGAGGACGGTGGCTTCTGGGCCCTGGGGCTGGCCGATCCGTCTCCCGCCCTGCTGCGCGGCGTCCCGATGTCCACACCTCAGACCGGGGCCGTCCAGCGCGAACGGCTCGTCCTGGCCGGGCTGCGCGTACGGGACCTGCCCCGGCTGCGGGACGTCGACACCGCCGCCGACGCCGAGGCGGTCGCCGCCCTCGCCCCGCACGGCCGGTTCGCCGCGCGGCTGGCCCGGTACGCGTCGGCCACCCCCCGATGAGCACCGCGCCCGCCACCGCCCTCGCCTGGGCGGCCGCCGACCCCTACGCCGCCGCCCTGCGCGCCGGTCACGGCCCGCTGTTCCTGCGCCGCTCGGACGGCTGGCTGCTGCCGCTGGAGGTGGAACGCTGGTGTGCCCGCGCCGACGCGGTCGACCGGGATGTGCTGGACCGGTGCGAGGGGACCGTGCTGGACGTGGGGTGCGGACCCGGGCGGCTGGTGGCCGAGCTCGCCGCGCTGGGGCGGGCCGTCCTCGGCATCGACGTCAGCGAGGCCGCCGTCGACCACACCGTGCGGCTCGGCGGCCAGGCGCTGCGGCGCTCGGTCTTCGAGCCGCTGCCCGGCGAGGGCCGCTGGGACACCGTCCTGCTCATGGACGGCAACATCGGCATCGGCGGCGACCCGCGCGCCCTGCTGGACCGGGTGGCCGGACTCCTGCGCCCCGGCGGCCTGCTGATCGCCGAGACCGCCCCGGTGGACATCGACGAACGCGCCCGGGTGCGGGTCGTCGGCCTCACGGACCCACGCGGCGCCGGCGATCCCTTCCCCTGGGCCCGGCTCGGCACGCCCGCCCTGCTCCGGCACGCCCAGGGCTGGACGCGGGCCGGTCAGTGGGCGGCCGACGGGCGCCGCTTCGCCGCCCTGCGCACCCGCAGTAGGCGCACCGCCAGCAGCAGCGCCGAGCCGCCGAAGAGGACGGCGGTGATCAGCAGCCAGCGGGCAGGGAACACGTCCGCGGGCAACCCGGTGCCGGACCGGTAGCGCCGCTCCACCATGCCGCTGATCAGCGGGAACCAGACGAGCAGCAGTAGCCCGGAGAGGGCCGCCGGTACGCGCACGTACGGCACCCACTCCCGGCGCCGGACCGCCCCGAGCCCCCGTACGACCGCCCGGTCCAGGGCCGTGTACAGCGGCAGCAGCACGAGGTCGTGCAGCAGCGCCGCGCCCACGAACCACAGCGCCACACCGAACCAGTCGTCGGCCAGCAGCCGTACGCCCGCGTAGGCGGCGAGCGCGAAGGAACAGGCGAGCAGGAGGAGTTGGAAGGGGCTCCCGGCTGGGAACCGCGGCCGTCGCATCACAGGTCTCCGAACGTCATCCGGGCCACCCACTTGGTGTTGAGCACACCGGGTGCCGCGGGCACGATGATCCGCGCCGGGTAGCCGTGGTCGGGGGACAGCTCCTCGCCGTTGACGTACAGGGCGAGCAGGGAACGCGGGTCGGCCACCTGGTTGGCGCGCAGGGCGGCGCTCCGGAAGGCCCCGTGCCGCTGGAGGGACTCGACGAACACGTCCGGCGGGTCGTCGTACCCGACGAGCGCCGCGAGGTCGCGCAGCCGCACCCCGCGCCACCACTGGTCAGAGGTCGACCAGCCCTCCACGCAGGCGATGGGCAACGCCGAGCTGCGCAGGGGGAGTTCGGCGAGCTGGGCTCGGCCGAGACGGACGGTTCCCGTGCGCCCCCGCACCACGAGCCGCCAGGCGTCCTCGCCCGTCTCGGCCGTGTCGATCCCGGCGTACGCGGCGGTCTTGTTGATCTGGAAGCCGTTCGGGCCGCTGCCGGGATCGCCGCCGCCGTGCGGTGCGAGCAGGGCGGTGCGCCGCAGCGGACCGTCGACGTTCTGCCCGGCCGTCGTCGCGAACAGCAGCAGCGAACCGCCCCCGACGAACCACAGGGCACCGCGCCGGGAGACGGTCGGCTCGGCGGGGCGCGGTGTCACCAGGTCGTTCCTCTCCTCCCGCAGCTGCCGCAGATTGCGCAGTGCCGTGGGCATCTTCAGCAGCGCGTGGGCGACGAACGCGGCGATGAACACCCACGCTCCGTAGAAGTGCAGCGGGTAGAAGGAGCCGGGGAAGACGTAGTCGAGCTGGACGTTGAGCACACCGGTCACGAACTCGAACAGCGCACCGCCCACCAGGAGCAGCAGCGAGATCCGCTCCAGGGCATGCGCGAGCGAGCGGGCCGGCGGCAGCGCGAACAGCCTCGGAATCACGGACCAGAGCTTGGCGAGCAGGACGGGGATCAGGGTGATGCCGAGGGTGACGTGGACGCCCTGGTTGAGCCGGTACAGCCAGTGCGGGTCCGTCGGCCAGGCGAAGAGGTAGAAGCCGAGGAACCCCTTGTCCGGGGTCTTGTCGTTCACCGGCGACAGGTCCGGGTTGTAGGCGGCGTACGAGACCAGGCCCGTCACGAACAGCACGGTGATGCCGACGAGCAGGACGAGGCCCAGCACCGAGGTGAACCAGGGGCCGCGCAGGGGGCTGCGCCAGAAGGCGGGGGAGGAGGGAGACCGTGGGTCGTCCCGCAAGGGAAGCCGAGGGGCGTCGGGGTCGCGCATGTCTTGACGGTAGGCCGGGACCACCCTGTGAAAGGGTGCGCGACCCATGACGAAACGCTGACATCCGGCCCGGACGGCGGCCCGCACCCGCCCTGTCGGCCTAGCGTTCCGACTGTGACCCGCTCTCTCCGCCGTGACCTGTACGCCGCCGGTGCCGCCGCGCTGCTCGTGACCGCCGCCGTGCTGGTCGGCCGCCACATCCAGGGCACCAGCCGCACGCTGTTCGTCGACTGGCCCCCGCTGCTGGCGTCCTGGGGCCCGCACGTCGGCCCCGGCACTCCGGCGGCCCTCCTGGTGGCGATCGCCACCGTGGCGTACGGCCCCGCCCTCGCGGCCCGACTCCCCTGGCGGACCTTGCTCCCCCTGACCTGGGGCACGGCCACGGCGTGGATCTGCTCCCTGGCCCTGATCGACGGCTGGGACCGGGGCATCGCGCGCCGGCTCACCTCCCGCCACGAGTACCTCCAGGTCATCGACCGCTTCGACGACATCCCGGCGGCCCTGCGGGACTTCACCCACCACATCCTTCTCGACTCCCCCGACAACTGGCCCGCCCACATCGCCGGCCACCCGCCCGCGGCCACGCTCACCTTCGTGCTGCTCGACCGGATCGGGCTGCGGGGCGGAGGCTGGGCCGGCATCTGGTGCGTCGTCGTCGGGGCGACGGCCTGCGTGGCCGTACTGGTCACGATCCGTGCCCTGGCCGACGAGGTTCTCGCGCGCAGGGCGGCCCCCTTTCTCGTCCTGGCCCCGGCCGCCGTGTGGATGGGCACCTCGGCCGACGCGTACTTCGCGGCGGTGGCGGCGTGGGCGGTGGCGCTGCTCGCGCTGGCGGTCACCAGGCGCTCGCCGTGGTGGGCGGGGGCGTCGGGGCTGCTGTTCGGCCTGACCTGCTACCTGTCGTACGGCCTCACGCTCGTCGCGCTGATCGCGGCGGCGGTACTGGCGCTCGGCCGGCACGGGCTCCGCGAGCGCCCCGCGCTGCTGGTGCCGCTGCTCGCCGGACTGGCCGTGGTCCCCGCGGCGTTCACGCTCGCCGGGTTCGACTGGTGGGAGGCGTACCACCTGCTGGTCACGCGCTACGACCAGGGCGCGGGCGGCGTCCGCCCCTACGGCTACTGGGTATGGGCCAACCTGGCCTGCACGGTGCTCATCACGGGTCTGGCGACGGCGGCGGGCCTGCGCAGGACCGGTGCGGTGCTGATCCACCGCCGCGCCGGCGCCCCCGGCCGGGCCGTCGAGGCCCGGCTCGCGCTCCTCGTGTCCGCCGCGCTCCTCGCCCTGCTGGTCGCCGACCTGTCCGGCATGAGCAAGGCGGAGACGGAGCGCATCTGGCTGCCCTTCGCGGTGTGGCTCCTCCCGGCGTGCGCGCTCCTCCCCCGCCCGCGCGCCTGGCTCACCGCCCAGGCACTGCTCGCGCTGGTTCTCAATCACCTGCTGCTCACCGGGTGGTGACCTCGTGCGCCGTGGACCTGCCGGGCACATCCGTCTTCTGACTGGCTTCCCGGCCTGAGAACGCCAGGCATCGTCACACCCGGGCAGGAGCTCTCGGCCCACAGGCAACGCACAGGCAGCCTTCCTCCTCTTGCACAGCGTCACCCCCCAACTGAGAGGAGCGCGCTGTGCGTTCACGTACACGCATACGTCCCCGTCTGAATCCGGCCGGGTCGGTGGTCCTGGCTCTCGCCGCGGCGGGATCCGTGCTGGCCGGGCCGGTCGGTTCCGCTTCCGCCGCCGACGCGGCCGGCCGGGCCGATCTGCGCGCGGATGTGAACCGCGACGGGCGCGTCGATGTCACCGGTGGCAGCGACAAGAACGGTGAGGACGGCTGGTCCGTCGGGCGTGGGGCGGTCTACCTGCCCAATGTCGATGACGACAGCAAGCGGTGTCCGGTCACCGGGCCCGGTGGCAGACCGCTGACCGACGCCGAGTTGGCCGCGTGCAACGACGGTTCCGACACGAAGGTCAACGGCGGTGAGGACGCCGCCGACCTCGCCCGGGTCCGTTCCGTGCCGCTGCCCGGCCTCCCCGCGGACGCCAAGGGCAGCCTGAAGCTCACCACCGGCGGCAAGCACGCGCACCTCTTCCTCAAGCGGTCCGGGAAGTGGGTCCTGGTGACGTCCGGGACCCGGCTGACCGCCGCCGAGCTGCGATCCGGTGTGGAGTTCGGCGTCGAGGCCACCGACGTCGTCCGGGACAGTGCGAAGTGGGACGGCCGTGCCGTGGTCCGGCTGACGGTGACGTCCGGGCAGAAGACCACCTCCGACGCCGTGACCCTGCGGGCCGCGCCGCTGCTGACCCAGCATCACCTGCAGAACACCCAGCAGGTGATGGTGACCGAGGTCCAGGGTGAGGGCGAGTACAGCCGCCTTCAGCAGAAGTTCGTCACCGAACTCGGGAAGGAGGTCAAGAAGGCCGGGGTCACCACGCCGCTGGTCACCTTCGAGAAGTACGCCGACCCCTGGGCCCAGGACTTCGTCGAACCCGCCTACGTCAACATGACCGGGCCGGGCGGCCGGCGGCAGGTGATGCGCGTGATGCTGCGCTCCGCCCAGCCGGACCGGGACGCCGGACGGGAGCTGTTCGAGAAGGTGCGCGGCCGGGACGTCGGCGTCGTGCAGGTGACCGACCGGGCGGAGCCCGACGACTGGTCGCTCAACTCCATGGGGAACCTGGAGACCATCCCGCCCTACGCGCACGGCGGGCGCTCGTTCCCGGCCGGGCGGATCATCATGGGCGAACGCAAGGACAGCGGGGCACGCCCCTCGAAGGTGATGCGGACGATGCTCAAGTCACAGGGCATGCAGGACCCGCTGCTGCTGGACACCTCCTGGCTCGGCGTCGGGCACGTCGACGAGTTCGTGCAGTTCCTGCCCGCCGACACCCCGCGCGGCTGGCGCATCGGCGTCGCCGACCCGGAGGCGGGGCTGCGGCTGCTGCGCGACGCCCAGCGCGACGGCCACGGCAGGACGAAGATGTTCTCCGTCCCGGGCCGCAGTGACAGTCCGGCGCCCAAGGAGACCATCGACCAGGCGCTCGCCTCCCGGCACCTGGTGGCCGACAACGAGATGGCGACCCGGCGCATCGCGGCCAACCTGGAGGTCCTGAAGCGCGAGACGGGTGTCACCGACGAGGAGATCGTGCGGGTGCCCGCGCTGTACACCCGTGAGTCGGAGGCCTTCACCGCCGAGGGCCAGGACGTTCCCGTGCCGCGTCTGTCGCGCATGGGCGCCGGATCCGGCCTCGTGGACAGCCTCAAGGACCGCGGCCAGCAGAAGTGGCTCGCCGAGAACCCGGCCGCCTCGCCCGCGGCGGCTCCGGCGACGGTGACGACCAGCGCGTACGTTCCCGGAGCGGTCAACGGCGTACTCCTGGCGCGCGACCGCTACCTCGCCCCGCGGCAGTGGGGGCCCGTCATCGGCGGCAAGGACATCTTCACGGAGGCGGTCACCGCCGTGTACCAGCGGGTCGGCCTGACGGTCTCGTACATCGACGACTGGTACACGTACCACCTCGGCATGGGCGAGGTGCACTGCGGCACCAACACCCTGCGCGACGCGTCGGCCGCGTGGTGGCAACTCCCGGCACGGTAGCGGGTACGGCCAGGTCCGGCCTGAGTGCCGTGCGGCGCTCGGGCCGGCGTACCTCGATGCGTCACGGTCAGTCCTCGACGCGGACCCTTCCGAGCCGGCTGACCATGGCGGGGTCACGGTGGTCGAAGAACAGGGACGTGCCGGTGTCGAGGGCGGTGATGGCGGCCATCTCCTGTTCGGTGAGGGTGAAGTCGAAGACGTCGAGGTTCTCCGTCATGCGGTCCGGGCGGACGGACTTGGGGATGACGACGACCTCGCGCTGGATGAGCCAGCGCAGCACGACCTGGGCGACGGACTTGCCGTGTGCCGCGGCGAGGTGCGTGAGGGCCGGGTGCGTGAAGAGGTTGTTCCTGCCTTCCGCGAACGGGCCCCAGGACTCGATCTGGACGCCGTGCTCGCGCATGAACCGCTGGTCGGCGGCGCGCTGGTGGAACGGATGGGTCTCGATCTGGTTGACCGCGGGGACGATGTCGTTGTTGTCGATCAGGTCGATGAGCCGGTCGGAGAAGAAGTTGGAGACCCCGATGGCACGGATGCGGCCCTCGCGGTGGAGGTCCTGCATGGCGCGCCACTCGCCGTAGACGTCGCCGTAGGGCTGGTGGATGAGGTAGAGGTCGAGGTGATCCAGGCCGAGCTTGCGCACAGACGCGTCGAAGGCGCGCTTGGTGTTGTCCTCGCCCGGGTCCTGGACCCACAGCTTGGTGGTGACGAACAGTTCCTCGCGCGGGATGCCGCTGGCCTTGACGGCACGGCCGACGGCCTCCTCGTTGCGGTAGGCGGCGGCGGTGTCGAGCAGCCGGTAGCCGGCGGCCAGGGCGTCGGTGACGGCCTGTTCGGTCTGCTCCGGCGGGATCTGGTAGACGCCGAAGCCGAGGATCGGCATCTCGACGCCGTTGTTGAGGGTGACGTACCGCATGGGGGTTTCCTTTCGTGCGTACGCGCGGGGCGGGGGTGGGGGCCGGGGTCAGTGTGCGCGCCGGACGGGTTCCAGCAGCCACGTGGCCGACACACTCGCGGCCACCACCGCGGCGGCGATCACGAGGCTGGTGTGCAGCCCGGAGACGAACCGGGCCCGGTCGGCGACCAGGGCGCCGAAGGCGGCGACGGCCAGGGCGCCGCCGAGCTGGCGGGCGGCGTTCAGCACGCCGCTCGCGACACCGGCCCGCTCGGCGGGGACCCGCTCCAGCAGCAGTGCCGTCATCGAGGTCATGGCCAGCGCGCCACCGGCGCCGACGGGCACCATCAGCACCACCGTCAGCCACACCGGGGCCGAGGCGGGCAGGGCCACCATCGCCAGCAGGCCGCCGGACATCAGCGCCTGGCCGGCGGTCATCGGCACCCGGGCGCAAAAGCGCGTCGCCAGCCGGGCGGCGACGGGGCCCATGAAGGCGGTGATCACGCTCATCGGCAGGAACGCCACACCGGTGGCGAGCGCGCTCAGGCCGTGCACCTGCTGGAGATACAGACCGAGCAGGAAGATCATCCCGTAGAAGCCGACGTTCAGGGCGAAGCCGATGGCGGCCGTGAGGGACATCGTGCGGGAGCGCAGGAGAGGCAGCGGCGTCATCGGGTGCCGGCCACGGGCCTGCGCGACGACGTAGCCGACGGCAGCCAGGATCGCCAGGGTGAGCGCGACCAGGACCCGTGCGGCACCGAACCCGGCCGCTCCGGCTTCGATGGCCGCGTACGTCAGCCCGCCGAGCGCCGCCACGGCGGCCACCTGGCCGGCCCCGTCGAAGGGCACCGCCTGCCGCGGTGAGGGCCGGGCGTACTTCAGGAGCAGCAGGGCCACCGCGCCGACGGGCAGGTTGACGAAGAAGACCATCCGCCAGTCGAGGACCGTGAGCAGGCCGCCGGCCACGGGTCCGGCGGCCGCGCCCACCGCACCGGCCGCGCCCCACAGCGCGATGGCCCGCGCGCGCTCCGCCGGGTCGGGAAACGTCTCCCGCAGCAGGGCGAGCGACGACGGCAGGACCATCGCGGCCCCGACTCCCTGCACCAGCCGCGCCGCCACCAAAACGCCCAGGTCCGGCGCCAGCCCGCACACCAGGGAGGCCGCGACGAACAGCGCCAGTCCGCCGGCGAAGGCCTGACGGGCGCCGACGCGGTCGCTGATCGCGCCGGCGGACAGCAGGAACGCGGCGAAGGTGAGGGTGTAGCCGTCGACCACCCACTGGAGGCCGGTCATGCCGCTGCCGAAGCCGCGCCCGATCGAGGGCAGGGCGACGTTCACGATCATCGCGTCGACCATGATCGTGAAGAAGCCGAGCAGTACGGCGGCCATCGCGGCCTGCCGCCCGCCGGACCCGCGCCGCGGCGGCGGACCGGCGGGGGCGGGCCGCTGGGCGTACCCGCTCCGGGGGACGAGGGGTGGGCGGGCGGACGTGGACACGTGACGATCTCCTGCACGGGGAAGGCGGGGCGCATGCCGGGAGGCTGCGGGACGGTTACGGAAACCGAGCCTCGCGCGTTTCCGTCCGCGGTGGCAGGCCGGGCCGTTCGGGGGGAGTGACAGGGCCCCCCACTTCTCCGCCGCGCAAATCAGCGCGGTGTGACACTGGCCGTATGGCATCCGAGCAGAGCAGCAGCGCTGGCGGCGGGACGGAGCTGGCTCAGTTCCTGCGCGCCCGCCGCACCCAGACCAGCCCCGCCCAGGTCGGCCTCACCGTCGGCCCCGGCCTGCGCCGCACCCCCGGTCTGCGCCGGGAGGAAGTGGCCACGCTCGCCGGGATGAGCATCGACTACTACGTCCGTCTGGAACGCGGCAAGGAGACCCGCCCCAGCCCCGCCGTGCTCGACGCCCTCGCCCGCGCCCTGCGACTCGACGACGCCGAGCACCAGCATCTGCGCGAGCTGGCCGCCCGTGCTGCCCGCTACGCCCCCGAGCCCCCGCCGCCGCCGAGCCGGACCGTGCGCCCGCATCTGAGGCTGATCCTGGAGACACTCCGCCCGAGCCCGGCGTACGTCATCAGCCGGAGCATGGACCTGCTCGCCTGCAACCCGGGCGGCCTCGCCCTGTACGCGGGCATCGCCGACTGGCCCGCGGGGCAGCGCAACCTCGCCCGCTATCTCTTCCTCCACCCCACCGCGCGCGCCCTCTTCCCCGACTGGGACGAACAGGTACGCGGCTGCGTGGCCCGGCTCCGCGGCCTGGCCGGCACCGCCCCGGACGCGCCCGACCTCACCCAGCTGGTGGGCGAACTCGTCCTCAAGAGCCCGGACTTCGCCAAGCTGTGGGAGCGCTACGACGTCGTCGGCCGCAAGCGGCTCCAGAAGACCTTCCACCACCCCGAGGTCGGCGTCCTCACCCTCACCGGCCAGAGCATGCAGCTCGAAAGCACCCCCGGCCAACGCCTGGGCGTCTACACCGCCGACCCCGGCACCCCCGACCACGACGCCATGCTCCTCCTCGACCTGACCGCGCCCGAACCGGCCGGGCCCCCGCAGACGAAGGCCGGACGGCAAGGGCGGCCCACGCAGTCCTGAGGGGCCTTGACCAGCGGATCGACGCGGTCGGTCCGACCGGTGCTCACGCGGCTTGCCTACGGGGGCGGCGCCTGGGGCGGACTCGCCCGCGTACCTTGCGCCGAGCCGACGGAGCCGGCCCCGCGACGGGCATCCCGGAGTGGCCGTAGTGGACGGCGGCCATGCGGTCGCCGTGCTGTGAGTTCAGCAGCCGGATGAGGAGCACCCCGACAACGATCATTCCCAGGATCGCGGCCACGGTCACGAACGTCTCCACGGTCCTCACCTTCCCATCGGGATCGGGGGGCGTACGGCCAAGTCGCGGGCCTCATGCCCTCCTTCGGAGTCCCAGACCGCTTCCACGGCCCGGTCGGCGTCACGCAGTGTCCGCAGACGCGTCGCCTCCTGGACCAGCCGGCTCGCGGTCGACATGCCGCGTGAGTCGCTCGCGGCGGCCATGAGCCAGGCGGCCGAGTCGTCAGTGGTCTGCGGCGGGACGACCAGAAGGTTCCAGCGGCCCACGTGGTACGAGAGCAACAGCAGTTCATGCGGGTCCTGCTCGGGCAGGAACCAGCCCACGTTCACCACGTGCCCGGCGACGGGCACCTTGCGCGGGATGACCGGCCACTGGGTGGGATTCACCGTGACCCGGGTGATCCGCCCCCACAACGGATCCAGTACGGCCATCAGGGACGGGAGCTCCGCCCCCAGATCGCGGGAGCGGGGCCACCAGGCGCCGTCCAGCAGAGCGGGAGCGGAGCCGGCGGGAGCCAGCGACAGACGGAGGGAGGCCGGGGAGAACCGGTCATCGGCTTCGGTCGTCGGCGGGTGGGAAACGGTCGCAGTCATGACGCGAACCCTGCCCCGGGCCGATCGCGACCGGCCCGGAATATTCGATCGCCGAAAACGACACGAGCCTGAAAGCCGGTGCGCGAAATATCCTCGGTGATTCGAGCCTACTCCTCGCACAGGCCCGGCGGACCGTACGGACGACGCCCGCTAGGCGCTGCCGGCCAGCGGGCCGTCCCCGGCGTCCGCGTCCGCTCGCTCGGTGCCGGTGTCGATGAGGATCCGTTCGGCCTGTGTCAGGCTGCCGGCGCGGACGGCTTCGGCCATGGCGGCGCGCGCGGCGTCGGGCGTCGCGTGCGAGGGGACCACGAGGAGCGAGAAGAGATCCTGCTCGCCCCGGGTGATGAGGACGGTGTCGTCGCCGGACGAGAAGGAGTCGATGTGGACGACACGGTCGTCGATGGTCATCCGCGTCGGCAGCCCTTCCCAGGCTCCGGTGTCCAGGCCGACACGCGTGATGGGCCCGAGGTACTCGGTCAGTGCGGTGATCAGGCCGGGGAGCTCGGCGGCGACGTCGCGGGAGCGAGGCCACCACGCCCCGTCGAGCACGCCCTGCCGGTCATGCGTCGTCTCCAGCCGTACGACAGCCGTGCCGGGCTGCACCGCCTGGTGGACGGCGTCCGGCAGGAGCCTGATCACACGCGAGGAGGAGGAGTCGGCCATCGCACTCGCCTGCTTCCCTGCCGGGATGAGGAAACCGAGTGGCTTCCTCGTTTCACGGTACTCCCCGGGCCGAGGGAGCCCGGGAGGCCCACGGGTCACCCGCGGGGACCGCGGGGCGCTCCGGAGTAGAGTGGGAGATCCGGGCCGTCTCCCGCCGGGACATCGAACTCCGAGGTCGCCATGCAGTCCATGGAAACACCCTCCTGGGACGGGCGCGCCGAGGTCCGCATCGTCGCCGCCTCGCCCGAAGTCGCCCGTCAGGTCGCGGAGGTTCTCCGCCATTGCTTCGCCACCACCGAGCAGCGCAGCTATCCGGCGGGCGCCGACGGGGGAACCCGCCTCGATCTCACCGTGGACACCGACCGCGCGGCGGAACCCGCTCGGTCGTGGCTGGAGACCAGCCGCTCCAAGCAGGACGCCCGCTGACGGAGGCTGTCGGCCGCCGGGCAGGGCGGGAGCGGCGGGTTCCCTGTCATCACCCGTGATCGTCCGCCGCGGCCGCCATGAGCGGTTCCGCGGCTTCCTCGGTCGTATCCGGAGGCACGACCATCAGGTCCCAGCGCCCCCGGCCGGGGGCGAGCAGGACGACGGTGTGCGGGGCGGACGCCGTGAGAGCTCTGTGCAGTCGTACCACCTGGTTGAAGACGAGCATCCGGCCGGGCACCGCGGACCACACCGCCCCGTTGACGGTGACGCTGGTGATCTGGCCCCACGTGCGCGGCAACCCCGCTAGCAGCGAGGGGAGTTCCGCGAGCAGGTCGTACGAACGAGGCCACCACGCCCCGTCGATGGGCCGGGGCATGCCGCTGCGGGGTGCGAGACGCATCCGCAGGACGGGGTGGGAGGGCAGCGGGGGCTGCAGTGCGGTGGTCATGAGGGCTCCTGCCAACTGCCGTAGAGGGGTCGAGTGGTTGGCTTCAGGCGCGCCGGGCCGTCCGGTGTGACCGTCGTGGACGTGGTCGGAGGGGAAGGCATAAGTGACTCCTCGGCCTGGATGCGAATGGCGCGGCCGGGGTCACGGGCTGCCCCAGTGAGGACGGGTGACGTGCTCTGGGAGGAACCTGCTCTGGTGGACTCGCCGGAGACGAGGCGACGGTCCGGGGCCGGTGGATTCCGGCATACGAGAAGTGCTCGCACTGTCCACCGTACTCCCGCCCGTGTAACAACCGAGTCCGTGCGGAATCGGCATCGCGTTCACACGGGCGGGCACCGGACGTCGTGCTCAGGGCCCGAGGACCAGGACGCGGAACGGGCCCAACGGCGAGGTTCTGGGGGTGTCGCCTTCGAGGTACCGCCACCCCCAGGACCGCAGCGCCTCGACGGTCCTGTCGTCAAAGCGGTTCACCAGCGTGACGCCGGCGGTGGCGCCGTGGTCGGTGAGCAGCCGCCGCTGGAGGCGCCGGGCGAGGTTCCAGGCGCGGTCCTGGTTCTGTCTGCGCACCCGGGGCTGGACGAGGATCACGGAGACGGCGAAGAGCCGCCCGGAGCCGGCGAGACGGAGCAGACTGCCCGGGAGGTACCCGTCGAAGCCCTCCCACCAGGGTCCGTCGCCGCGTACGGGGAAGCCGTAGGCGCATCCGGTCAGCGCGGTGGTCTCCGCGATCAGCAGCGAGAACCCCGGTCGCCTCGCGTCGGCCGCCAGCCGTCGCAGGAAGGCGCCGCGGGCCTCGGTCCACGCCCACGGGCCGCCGCCGGAGGTATCCGCGTACAGATCGCCCAGCTCCCCCAGCCGGTCCTCGACCTGACGTCGGGTCAGCTCACGGACGCGGGCGCCTTCACGGGGCGAGGAGCCCCGCTCCGGACTCGGCAGGCGCGGCTTGCGCCTACCGCGCCGGTCGGGCACGGCCTGCCGCCCGGGGAGCTGCGTGGTCGTCGGCGCGGCCGGAACGTTCACGGTCATGAGGCAGGCCCTGCCCCGGGCACGGGCGGACCCGGCCCGGCGTCGTCGGTCGCCGAGGGCGGCACCGGTGTCGGGGCCGGTGCGCGAAGGCCTCTCGGTACCTCCACGGTACTCCCGGCCGCGGCCGGGATGTCCTCGACGATCACCTCGTTGGAGACGACGTTGTCGCCGGTGCCGGGCGGGTACCGGGGGGTGCCCTTCCCGTGAGCGCGGTGTCAGGAGAGCTTCTTGAGCAGCTCGGCGGCGAGCGGGGCGGAGGAGGCCGGGTTCTGGCCGGTGACGACGTTGCGGTCGACCTGGACGTGCGGCGCCCAGGGCTCCCCGGCCTCGACCGTCAGGCCGGCCTCGGTCAGCCGGTCCTGCAGCAGCCACTTCGCCTTGTCCGCGCTGCCGGCCAGCTGCTCCTCGGTGTTGGTGAAGGCGGTGATCCGGTAGCCGGCGTAGGCGTTGGTGCCGTCCTCCTTCACCGCGGGCAGCAGCGCGGCCGGGCCGTGGCAGACCACGCCCACCGGCAGACCGGACTCGACCGCCGAGGCGAGCAGGCGGCCGGAGTCGGCGTCGACGGCCAGGTCCTCCATCGGGCCGTGGCCGCCGGGGACGTACACCGCGTCGAAGGCGTCGAGGCGTACGTCGGCCAGGGCCAGCGGGGTGCGGAACTCCGCGGCGCCGTCCACCACGGCCTTGATCTTCGCGGCGTTCTCCTCACCGCCGGTGGCCTCCGGGGCCAGGCTGCCCGGGTCGACCGGCGGGACGACACCGCCCGGGGTGGCCACGGTGATCTCGTGGCCGGCGGCCTTGAACGCCTCGTAGGGGGCGACCGCCTCTTCGGCCCAGAAGCCGGTGCGGTGCTCGCTGCCGTCGGCCAGCGTCCAGTGGTCGGCGCCGGTCATCAGGAAAAGGATCTTCGCCATGGGGTGCTCCTGGGTGTTCTGAGGGGCTCGTCGGTCCGCATGGTCCGGCCGCGTCGTCGGTAGAACCGGAAGCCGAGGCCGCCGGTACCGGCAGGCGGCTACCCGCCCGCGCCGAACTGAACCTGCCGCGCACCTTCCTGGCCGTCCGCGACCGCCTCCGGGCGGCTGCCCGCGGCTGGTGGACTCGTCCCGCGACGTGTCCGCCCTCGACCTTCCGATACGTCCACAGCTCTTCGCCGCCGAACTGGACGAACTCTCCCGCCCGGACTAGGGCCTGTCGTTTGGATCAGGTCGCAGGAAATCGGCAGTATCTCGTGATCGCCGGTGAGCGGGGTCTGGTGCGTGCAGCTGCAAGGCGGAGGAGGGAGTCGACGCGGAGCGTCGGCGAGTGACGACAACGCGGCAGATGCGCGTGCCAGACCCCGCGTCTGCGGCGTGATCCAAACGACGGCCCTAGCTAGGGCCTGTCACCGTGGCCTCCGTCCCAGCGGCTGCTTCTGGGGGCGAGGCGGCGGTAGGCGGCGCGGGCGTGGGTCAGGCGGGCCAGGGCCGTGCCCAGGAGGGTGGCGCCGAGCAGGCAGGCGAGCCACGTGGTGTCGCGGTGCCCGGCCCAGGTGAGGGTGCCGGCGGGCGGGATGACGAAGCCGTTGAGGAACAGCCAGCAGAGCACGGCCGTGCCGGGGGCGGCCGTGAAGCGGGCGCACAGGCCGAGCACGGCGGCCAGCAGGGACAGCACGAGCAGGGCCAGTTCCGGACGGCCGGGCCCCACCACGGTGTTGAGACACGCCACCAGCACCAGCGCGCCCCCGAAGGCGCCGGCCCAGACCAGCGGGGTCGCCACCGGCTGGGGGACGGGCCTGGCTCCGGTGGCCAGGGGCTTCCACTCGATCATGCTGCCGCTTCCGCTCTGCCGGCCGGTTCCGGGGTGCTCGTCAGGGTGCCATCAACGCCGCTTCGGAGAAACAGCGGATCCGGACAGTCGGACAGGGGGAGCCGTGGGTGCGGCGCGAGGGTCAGTGCGGTCGGCGCAGTCCCGCGACGAGGAGTTCGACCAGTCGGCGTGCGTCGTACCGGTGGTCGCTGTCCGCGCCGATGCAGAGGTTCCCGACGCCGCGCATGAGCTCGTACGCCTCGATGCCGGAGCGGATCTCGCCCGCGTCGGCCGCGGCGTCGAGCAACTCGGCGCAGACCGGCACGAGGCGGTCGATGAAGTAGGCGTGCAGCGTGTCGAAGCCGGCGTCGTCGGAGTGCAGGGCAGCGGCGAGGCCGTGCTTGGTCACCAGGAAGTCGACGAAGAGGCCGATCCACTGCCGCAGTGCGGCGTGCGGGGTCGCGCTGCTCGCCAGCAGGGCCGGTCCGGCCTCGGCGCAGGAAAAGTCCGGAAAACGCCGATCGCGATTTCTTGACCACTTTACGCCCTTGCTCGAATTCCCTTGCGAAAAATTGAAGTTTCGCCTGAGACGGAAGAGAGAAAGGAATCGAAGCCCCCAGGTAATTCACTTACGGAATGGGGAAATCCTGGGCCCTTTGTGGCGCCGAGCGGGCGAGGACGACGAGTCCGCCCGTGACGGCCAGCCCTGCCAGGACGGCGCCGAAGGCGGTCGCCCCGGTGGGCAGGCCCACCGCGTCCATGAGGTAGCCCGTGGACACCGGCAGCAGGCCGGCCGGGAGGTAACCGCCCACGTTCAGCGCGGCGTTGGCCTCGGCGAGCCGCTGCGGCGGGACCGTGGAGTTGAGCAGCGAGAGTCCGCCGAGCTGGCCCATGCCCTGTCCGGCCCCGGCGAGCAGGGCGGAGGCGACGAGCAGGACGACCGACGAGGAGCGTACGGCGACGACCAGCGCGGCCATGCTCAGGGTGGTGCTGATCGCGCCGGCGGTCAGGATGGTGCGCCGGGGCAGCTTCCGCACGGCGAACTGGACGCCGGTGGCGGCGAGGAACATCGCGAACGCCATACCTCCGGCCACGATCCGGCTGGTGGTGCCGAGCAGTTCGGTCAGCAGGGTGGGGCCGAGCGACAGCACGAAGGACGTGGCGGTGATGCCGGGTGCGAACACCGCGACGCCCAGGGCGAGATGGACGCCGTTGCCGTGCGGTACGCCGGGCACGCGCACCCAGGCGCCCTTCCTGGGTGCGGCGGGACGGCGTACGGGCATGCGCAGCACGGCGAGGACGGCCGTGACCAGCAGGACCGCCTCGACAACGAAGACGGTCACGGTGGGCGCCGGCAGCGTCTCGGAGAGCAGGCCGGCGAGCAGCGGGCCCAGCCCGGCCCCGAAGACCATGGCGCAGGAGGCCAGCAGCGCGGCCAGCCGCTTGCGCTCGGGGCCCGCGACGTCGCTCACCGCCGCCATGCCGGCGGAGACGACGGCGCCGACGGCGATACCGGTGAACAGCCGGGCGATGACCAGCGCGGTCACCGTCGTCGCCGTCGCGAAGATCGCGCAGGCGGCGAGCGCCAGGGCGAGGGCGGGCAGCAGCACGGGCACCCGGCCCAGCCGGTCGGAGACCACGCCCGAGACGAGCAGCGAGCCGAGCAGCCCGACGATGTAGAACGCGAAGACGACGGTCAGGGTGCCCTTGGAGAACCCGAGGTCGCGCTGCCACAGCACATACAGCGGGGTCGCCGCGTTGGACAGCACGAAGACGGCGGTGACCGGCCACGCCGCCAGCCACACCCACCAGGTGGGGGTACGAGTCGCGGCCTGGCGTTCCGACATGGTTGGTCCTTCCGGCGGGGTCAGTACGAGTTTTCTCGAACTTAGCATGCAGTACGATGAAACTCGTACAAGCGATTCGGATGACAGGGAGCTGCCCATGTCCGCGACGGAGCCGGAGGGGTTGCCGGAACCGCTGCCCGAACCGGCGGTGGAGGAGCTGCGGCTGGAGACCGTGCTGGGCGCGCTGAGCGACCCGCTGCGTCTGCGGATCGTGCGCAAGCTCCTGCTGGAGTCGGAGGCGTTCGACCACTCGTGCGGCTGGTTCGGCCTGGACCGCCCCAAGTCCTCCCTCACCCACCACTTCAAGGCCCTGCGCGAGGCCGGCATCACCCGCCAGCGCCAGTACGGCCTGGAACGCCGCAGCCACGTCCGCGTCACCGACCTCGACACCCGGTTCCCGGGCCTCCTGGACCTGGTGGCGGCGTGGACACCGCCGGACAAGCCCTGAACTCCACGCGAGGCCCCGACGTTGTTCAAGGTTGCGGAGCGGGTGGCCGAACAAATCCGTGTCTCGTTGAACTGGGGCATCCGGCCTGCGAAGCCGGGATCAGGGCACGGAGAGGGGTCGTTGGATGGGCACGAGGGGGAGCGTCGTCGCCGTGGCGGCCGCCGGAGTGGTACTGGCTCTCGGCGGCTGCGGCGGCGGGACGGGCGAGAAGACCGACGCGTCGGCGAGTGAGCCGGCGAAGCCTGCGCAGACCCGGCCGCCGTCCGGGGAACTCGGTGCGGTGGGCCGGCGACATGTGTGCGTCGACGGTCGCGGTCGAGGAGCTTCGGGCGGAGAGCGCCGCGGAACTGAAGGAGATCCGGGACCCGGACGAGGCCGGACTGTCCGCCCAGGCCCAGGCCCTCAGTTACGTCGTCAGGACACCGTCGGAGGTGAGGACGGTGGAGAGCGAGCTGGAGGGCCTCGGCCCGTCAGGCGTTCCCGCGGCCGACCGGCTGCTCGACGCCTGGCAGAAGAAGCTGAAGGGTGTCGTGTCCGAACTCGACGGGGTGTCACCGGCTGTGGGCCTCGCCGAGGCCGAGGGCAGTGCCGCGGACGTCGACAAGCTCGTCCAGTCCCTCACCCCGCCGAAGCCGGACCTGCCCGAGCTCACCGAAGAAGGATCCGCGGCTCGCGGCCGCGTACCGGAAGGCCGAGCAGTGCGCCCCGGGCTGGAAGCCAGGCGAGGGGTCCGGCGATACGGACTCTCCCGCGCCCGACCCCACCGGCCCGCTGCCCGAGCCGGCGGACGGCAAGAACCTCTCCGCCTGCTCGGACGGCTCGTGCGAGATCCTCGTGGCCTCCGAGGCCGACCTCACCGCGAACGGCGTGGACCTGCACATCACCGTGGGGAACTCCGTCACCTTCCGGACGCCCGGCAGCGTCATGAACCTCGGCGGTCAGGGAGGGGTCGCCCAGTTCGGCGACGACCTGAAGATCACCGTCGTCGCGCACAACGAGGACGGTGCCGTGCTGAAGTTCAGCAGCGCCCTAACGCCCCTCGCACACCTCCCGGTACCCGAGTCGCGGCAGGCGTTCCGCCCAGTCGGCGCGGGTGAGGACGCCGGCCGTGCGGTCGCAGGCGTAGTCGGCCGCGCGGGCCGCGTCCAGGGCCCACACCCGGGCCGTCAGGTCGTAGCCCGCGGAGGCGAGGGCGTCGCCGCGAGGGCTGAACGCGACGGTGGTGACGGTGTCGAGATGACCGGTGAGTTCCTGGCCGAGGGGCTCGGCACGGGCCGGGTCGGCCACGTCCCACAGCCGGACCGCGTGGTCGCCGCCGCCGGTCGCCAGGGTCTTCCCGTCCGGGGCGAACGCCAGGGCCCGGACCTCCCCTCGGTGTCCGGTCAGCGCGTCTCCCAACGGGCTTACGTGATCCGCCTGTTCCGCCTTCCCCACGTCCCACAGACGCACCGTCCGGTCGTCGCTGCCCGTCGCCAGGGTCTTCCCGTCCGGGGCGAACGCCACCGCGTTGACCTCCTCTTCGTGTCCTCGGAGGGCCTCGCCCGCGGGGCGTGCCCGTGTTCCGGCGCCCACGTGCCACAGGCGCGCCGTGGTGTCCTCGGAGGCGGTGGCCAGGAGGCGGCCGCCGCGTGCGAAGGCCACGGAGGTGACGGTGTCCTGGTGGCCGCGCAGCGGTGCGCCGAGGGGCCGGACGCGGTTCGCTCGCCGGACGTCCCACAGCCGCACCGTGTCGTCCTCGCCGCCGGTGGCCAGCGTGCGGCCGTCCGGCGCGAAGGCGACGGCAGCTGTGCCGCCGTCGTGTGCGGGCAGGGGTGCTCCGAGGGGCGTGGGGCGGTCGGGCGCGGAGACGTCCCACAGGCGTACGGTGCCGTCCGCGCAGCCGCTGACCACCGTGCGGCCGTCCGGGGCGAACGCCAGGGCCAGCACCTGGTCCTCGTGGCCGAGCGGCCGGCGGCAGCCGGCGCGGGCGGTCCGGGCGGCGTACGTCCCACAGGCGGATCAGCGCGTCGTCGGTGCTCGCGGCGGCGAGCAGCCGGCCGTCGGGGCTGTAGGCGACGGCGGTCACCGGGTTGGTGAAGTCGGTGAGGACGCTCGGCGGCCGGTGCCAGAGGCAGGACGCCGCGGTCGGCGCCGGTGCTGGCGAGGGTGCGGCCGTCGCGGCTGAACGCTACCTCCCACACGGCCTCCGTGTGGCCGGTCAGCGGCTCCCCGAGCTGCTGCGGGTAGGCGGGGTTGGCGACGTTCCACAGGATCGGGCGCGTCGTCCTCGCCCGCGCTGGCCAGGGTGTCGTCCGTCGGGGCTGAAGGCGACGGACATGACGGGCGGCGGTGTGCGCGGTGAGCGGTTCGCCCAAGCGGCGCGGGGCGGCGCCGGGCCGGAGACGTCCCACAGCCGTACGGTGTCGTCGTAGCCGGCGGTGGCCAGGGTGTCGCCGTCCGGGGAGAAGGCGAGCGACCAGACGGGCGCGTCGTGCGCGCGCAGCGGCTTACCGAGCGGGGCGATGCCCGTCGTCGCTCGCCGAGCCCGCCACATCCGTACGGTGCCGTCGTAGCCGGCCGTGGCCAGCGTGCGGCCGTCCGGGGCGAACGCGACGGCGCGGACGCTGCCCGTCGTCGGACCCGTCGGCCGCGGCGGGCTTGCCGAGCGGCGCGGGGCGGGCCGGGTCGGTCACGTCCCACAGGCGTACGGTGCCGTCGTCGCCCGGCGGTGGCGAGTGTGCGGCCGTCGGGGGCGAAGGCGACGGAGGACGACGTTGTCCTCGCCGTGGCTCACCAGCGGGCCGCCGAGCGGCGCGGGGCCGCTTCGCGGTCGCGTACGTCCCACAGGCGGACGGCGCCGCCGTCGCCGGCGGCCGCCAGCAGCGTGCCGTCGGGCGGCGCAAGGCGAGCGCGCCGACGCCGCCGGCCGGAGTCGCAGCGGTTCGCCCAGCGCTCGCCCGGGTCGGCTCCCGAGGTGTCCCACAGCCGGACCGTGCCGTCGTGGCCGCCGCTCGCGAGGGTGCGGCCGTCGGGCGCGTACGCCACGGAGCTGCCGATGTCCTGGTGTCCGGGCAGCCGGGTGGGCAGCACCCGGCCCGCGTCCGAGGCCAGCCGGCGTCCTGAGGTCCGGGGTGGAGCGCATGCGGTAGCGCGGCGACGTCGAGCCGGGCCGACCAGCCCGGCGTGGGTGTCGCGGACCCGGTCGGCCTCGGCGGTGAGCCGGCCGAAGACGGCGTCGTCCCGTTCGGCCTGCGCGGTGGCACGCGGCCTGGAGGGCGACGACGGCGGTGCCGGTGGCCAGCAGGGCGAGCGCGGCGAGTGCGGCCGACGACCGTGCGGCGCAGCCACGCCGCGCGGTGCCGGCGGCCCAGCGACGCGGCGAGGAACCGCCGCTCCGCGGCGTGAGTTCGGCAGGGGTGGCGTCGTGCGGGAAGGCGTCGCGGGCGGCGGCCAGCCGGGAGCCCGGCGTAGAGCGCGGCGTTCTCCCGGCCGAGGCCTGCCAGGTGCGGGCGGCCTCGGAGAGTGCGCGGTGGACGCGCAGCCGGTCGCGTTCGGCGTCGATCCAGGCGCGCAGGCGGGGCCAGGCGGTGATCAGGGCCTCGTGGGCGAGGTCGACGGTGCCGTCGTCGAAGGTGACGAGCCGGGCGCGGACCAGGCGCTCCAGGATCGACTCGGGTGTCGGCCGGGCTGCCGAAGTCGAGTTCCGCGCGGTCGGCGGGGCGACGCGTGTCGGGGGTGCCGTCGCCGGGAGCGACCAGCCGCAGCAGGACCCGGCGGGCCAGCTCGGCCTGCGGCGCGGTGAGTTCGCCGTACACCTCCTCGGCCGTCCGTACGACGGCGCCACGCAGTCCGCCGGCCGCCTCGTACGCGGTCTCGGTCAGGGCACGGCCGCTGCGGTGGCGCCAGGTCTCCAGCAGCGCGTGCGACATCAGCGGCAGCCCGCCCGGGGCGTCCTCGACCTCGTCGAGGAGGCGCGCGGTCAGGGCGCGTTCGACGATCAGGCCGGCCGCGGCGGCCGGACGGACGATCGCCTCGCGCAGCTCCGTCACGGCTCATCGGCCCGGCGAGCAGGGTGGCGTCCTGCAACGCGGCGGTGAGGCCGGGGTGTTCGGCGCAGCGGCCGAGGAAGTCGGCCCGCACCGCGATGACGACCCGCAGCCGGCTGTCCGGCGTCGGTGGCGGCGAGCGAGGCGGTCGATGAAGGCGTCCCGGTCCGGCCGGGTCGCCGCAGAGGGTGTACAGCTCCTCGAACTGGTCGACGATCAGCCAGGTGTCGGCGTCCGTGCCTGGGACGGGCTCCAGCCGGTCGGCGTGCGTGCGCAGCGGGTCCGCGCCAGGGGTGAGGATCCGTACGGCCGCGGGGGCGGCGCCTCGTCCTCGGACGGCCTGCGGGGCGCGCAGCCGGGGGATGAGCCCGGCGCGCAGCAGGGAGGACTTGCCGCTGCCGGAGGGGCCGAAGACAGCGGTGAAGCGGTGCTTGCGGTTCAGCTCGGTCGAGCCGCTCCACGAGCTGGTCGCGGCCGAAGAACAGCTCGGCGTCGCCCGGTTCGAACCGGGTCAGGCCCCGGTAGGGCGGCCGGGCGGTCCTCGTCGGCGGCGGCCTCGGCGGCCAGCTCGTCCGACGCCTCGCGCCAGCGCCGCTCCCACTCGGCGAGGTCGCCGCCGCAGGCCTTCACATAGGCGAGCGTCACCGCCCGGGTGGGCAGCTGCTTGCCCGGCCGCTGCCTGCGACAGGGTGGTCACTCCGTACCGGCGCCAGCCGGGCCATCTCCCGGTACGTCGGCCTGCCCGCGGACTCGCGCAGCGCGCGCAGCCCGGCGGCGAACCGCGGCACCGGTCCGGCCGCCGGGATCCAGCTCGCCCTCGGCGCGGCCCGGTCCTGCTTGTCCCGGCACGTGCCCGCCCCCTCCCCCTCGACGCCCTCCCTCGACCTTCGGCCGAATCGGCGGGCGGGGCACCGGCGTTCACTCTTTTCTCACGCTTCCTCCAGGCCACTCGGCGCGGCGTGCGCCCCCGGATTGTTCGGTGCGGGCAGAGGACCTGCCGAACAACCCCGTACGGCGGTCGACTTCTGGTGGGCCACGGCGCGGTCCGAGCCCGGCGAGGGGAGGGCTCGGGCCCGCCGCGCATCCACGAGAAGGAGAGTCATGTACGGACGACATCGGCATCTCGCCGTGGGGCTCGGGGCGGCGGTCCTCGCGCTGACACTCACGGCATCCGCCCCCGCGCGAACCACGGCGGAGCGGTACGGCTGGGGAGACCCGCTCCCCGCGTGGTCGGACGAGTTCGGCTACGGCTCCGAGGCCGACCCGGCCCTGCCCGACCGCGCCAAATGGCGCCTGGCGGGCGGCGGCCCCGGCGCCTGCTGGCCCGGCCACGGCGGCAACGGCCGCCGCTGCGACGCCAACACCCGGGTCGTCGGCGGCATCCTGCGTATGACCGGCGAGACCGGCGGCGACACCGGCTGGCTCGCCTCGCGGTACGGGCAGAAGTACGGCCGGTGGGAGGCCCGCGTACGTTCCCGGGCCACGGCACCCGACAACGGCCGGACGTACCACCCGCTGCTGGTCCTGTGGCCGGACTCCGACAAGCACCCTGAGGACGGCGAATACGACTTCCTGGAGAACGGCGCCCCCGGCGAGGACTGCGCGGAGGGGTTCCTGCACTACCCGCACCCCGAGAACGTGCCCGTCCAGCAGGAGCACGCGCACCAGTGCGGTGTGGACCTGTCGCAGTGGCACAACGTCGCCGTCGAGTGGACCCCGGACCACCTGCGCGGCTTCCTCGACGGCGAGGAGTGGTTCCGCTTCTCCGGCGGCGCGAACGAGGACCGCGACTGCATCCAGTGCGCCCCGTCGATGCACCAGACCATCCAGCTCGACAACTTCCACGGGGACGGCCTGCAGAGCGCCGTCTACGAAGTGGACTGGGCGCGGGTCTACGACCTGCCGGACGACGAAGGCGTGAGGTGAGGGCGATGCAGGTCTCTCCGAAGGTGCGCATGCCCGGGGCCGTCATCCTGGCTCTGGTGATGGTCTGCGGGCATGCGCTGGGCTACGTGTTCGGCGGCTGGGCGCTCATCGACGAGAACCGGAGCAAGCTGGAGCACGGGCAGGACCTCCTCATGCCGATGGCGATGGCCTGGCTCGTGGCGCTGTTCCTCTGGGGGGTGGCAGCACTCCAGGTCGCCTGCGTCGTACTGGCGCGCAAGCGGCGCTACTGGGTACGGGTGGTGCTCATCGTGTGCCTGTCCTTCGTGGCCCTGTCGATGATCGTCGCCTTCCTCGGTTCGCTGGTGGGCGGGGTGCCGAGTCTCCCCGCGTTCGTGATCGCGGGCCTGGACGTGGCGGCCCTGTGGATGGTGAGCGGCCCGTCGGGTCACGACTACTTCTCCGCACGCGGCCCGGCCTCGGGGGTGATCCCCGCATGACGTACCCCATGTACGAACCCGGTCCGCCCCTGCCGCCGGAGCCCTCCGAGCCGCCGCGGGCCCCGGCCCCGTCCGACCCGCCGGCGGTGGCCCTGGGCAACGCCACGCTGCTCGGCATCGGCTACCTGCTGCTGCGCAAGTGGCGGTTGACGGCGATCGCCGCACTCGGCACGGCCGTGCTCCTCGACCTCGTCGCCTCCACCGCCGAGACCTGGTACGAGATCCTGCTGCTCCTGTGGTGGGCGGCCGGCATCGCCCACGGCTGGTTCCTGGCCCGTCGCAGTCCGGAGCAGGTCGTACGGCGCGGGCAGCGCGCGGGGACGCTCGCCCTCGCGCTCGCGGTGGTCCTGACCGCCGTACTGCTGCGTGTCGACGCGTACGGCATCGAGAACCGCGTGACCGAGGCCCGCGAGGGCGGCGACTGCGAGGCGGTCGTGGCCGCGCAGGGCGAGGTGGGGTGGGGCCACCGACTGGCGGGCGCGCCGGTGGTGGAACCCGGCGACGCGGTGGTGCAGGCGTGCCACCGGCTGGACGGGGCGGCGGCCACCCTGGCCCGCGCCGCACGCAGGGGCAGCACCGAGGACCTGGGCCGAGGCTTCGGCACGCTCGCCGGCGTCCTGAACACACCCGGCAACGAGCAGACCGTCAAGTCGGTCCTGGACACCTTCCTCGACGGCCTGCCCACCGACGACTCCTGCGACACCGCCGCCCTCACCGCCTGGCTCCGTGACCGCGGCCCCAGCCACGACGTCCTGGACCGCGCCGCCGGCCCGGCGGCGCGCACGGAACCCGCCGCTCTGGTGCGATGCGGCGACCACCTGATGGCCGAGGACGCCTGGCAGCAGGCGCGCACGCACTACCGGCGACTCCTCGACACGTACCCGGACGACGCCCGCGCCGGCGAGGCCCGCGACGGCGTGCGCGAGGCGACGCTCGCCATCGAACTGGACCACGTGCGCGGCCTGGTGGAGGACTCCTACGACGCGAGCTCCGGCTACTGTTCCAAGCCCTCGAAATACAGCGGAGCCCCGCCCTACCGCAAGGGCTCCGGCCGCGCGCTGTTCCTCGGCGACACCGAGTACACCGGCAAACTCCCCGGCTCCTGGCGCACCGGCGACCCGGCCAGGGCCTCACTCGTGGTCTGCGCGGACGAGGCGGAGAACGGAGCGTCCGTCGAGACCTGCTCCTACGAGAACGACAGGTTCGAGTCCCTCCCCCACCAAGTGACCTTCTACAAGGTCAAGATCCCCCTGAAGGTCTACGAACTGCGCACCGGCAAGCGCCTCGACCCGCGCTCGGTCCAGATCGGCGGCGGAAGCTGCCCGAGGGTCCTGCATTACGAGTCCTACGGCACGTACGACCTCGGACCGGGCGACCAGTTCGTCTCGACGTCCAAGTCCGGCGTACGGGACGCCTTCCGCCCGGTCGTCGGACACTGACCCACCCTCCGGACTCCCGGCCCGGCCCGTCACGCCCGCCGCATCCGCCGCAGCGCGCCCCGGGCCGGGAGGACGGTGGCCGCCGTGGCGAGCAGCAGGCAGCCGGCCACCACGCCCGCGACCCAGGGCCAGGCCACCGACAACTCGACCGGCAGGCCCAGTTCCTCGCGCAGGCCGTGGGCCGTGCCGAACAGGGCGGGAGCGGCCACGGCCAGGCCCAGGGCGGCGCCCAGGGTGACGACGCAGCACGTCTCGGCCGCGAGGGTCAGCAGCACCTGGCGCGGTGTCGCACCGGACAGACGCAGCACGCGGAGGTCCCGTGTCCGGCCGGCGGTGGCCGTCAGCACGGTGGAGGCGACGGCGATCATGGTGTAGCCCGCCGTGATGGTGACGAGGATCAGGGTGAAGTGCCACACCAGCCGGTCCTCCTCGACCTCGTCCGAGGCCGCGTACACCGCCACCGACACCTCCTCGGCGCCGAGTCCGGCGGGAAGCGGAGCCGCCGTGGGACCCGCGCGGTAGACGACGTCCGCCAGCGCCGACGGGTCGTGGGCGCGTACCAGTTCGCGCGGCAGGAAGACCTGGTAGGGCATCGAGTCGTCCACCACGGCGAGCACGCGCGGATGCCGGACACGGCCGTCGTCGAAGGTGAGTGCGGCGCTGCGGCCCTCCCGCCAGCCGTGCGCGGCGGCCACGGCGGCGGTGACGACGACGGTGTTCCCGCGCGGCGCCCGCGCCTTGTACGCCTGCTCGAAGCCGGGCGTCACCCCGGCCGCCGACAGGGCCGCCCGGCCCTCGCCGCCGTAGACCGTCGTCGACAGCAGCGCCGTGCCCTCGACCTGGGCGGCCACCGCGTCCGACAGGCCCGGTGTGCCCCGGGGCACGACCGCCGCCTCGGCCCGTACGGCCGCGGCCTGCCGGGTGGTGTCGGCGCTCTGGGTGGTCTGCACGGCACTGGTGATCAGGACGGCGAAGGCGACGGTCGCCAGCACCGGGGCGATCGTGGCGGACGTGCGGCGCACGGCGGTGATCATGTTCTCGCGCACGAGCACGGCCGTGGCACCCGGGCGCCGGGCGAGCGGCCGGGTCAGTGCCCCGGTCAGGGGCCCGGCCAACGCCGGCAGCAGGAGGGTAAGTCCGGCCGTCAGGCCCATGGCAGCGCCCAGGGCCAGCAGCACCATGGCGTCGGCCCCCGCGAAGGCCGTACCCACCGAGCAGACCGCGCCCAGGGCCGTCGCCGCCAGCCCCGTGAGCCACCGGCGGCGTGTCATCGGCCGGCTGTCCACCGCGGCCTCCCGCATCGCCTCCAGCGGCTTCACCCGGGAGGCCCGTCGCGAGGCGGCGCCCGCCCCGGCGAGCGCCACCGCCACGCCCAGCATCCAGGCGGCGGCCGGTACCCACCAGCGGATGCCCACCTCGAACCCCGCCGGCTGGAAGCCCGCGTCGATCAGCAACCCGGTCATCACGGGCGCGAGCGCCCCTCCCGCGAGCGCCCCCGCCCCGGCGCCGGCGACCCCCACCACCAGGGCCTCCCCGTACACCAGCCGCCGCACCTGCCTCGGTGTGGCGCCGATCGTGCGCAGCAGGCCGAACTCGCGTCGCCGCTGGGCGACGGCGAACGCGAACGTCGAGGACACGTTGAAGACGGTGACGAAGGCGGAGAGCAGCGCCATCGCGGTGAGCACCTGGCCGCCGATCCAGCGGGTCATCTCGTCCTGCCGCGGCGCGAGCGCGTCACGGGCGGCGCCGGTCAGGACCGTGCCGTCGCCGTCGACGGCACGCCGCGCGGTGTCCGCGACCCGGGTGGCGTCGGTGCCGGCTTCGAGGACCAGGCCGATGGCCCGTACTCCGCCCGCCAGTTCGGCGGCCTTCCGGTCGGTGACGTAGTAGCCGGGGCCGTCCGTCGTCCCGGACACCGAGAAGCGCTGCGGCCCGCGCGCCGTCAGCACGGTGACCGGCTCGCCCGGCCGGTGCCCGAGGGTCGCGTCCAGGACGATCTCGCCATTTTTCGCCGGTGCCCTGCCCGCGCTCAGGCCGTACGCGGCGAGCGCCGCGGTCGACCAGGGGTGTCCCTGCCTCTCCCCCTTGCGCTGCTCACTGCCCACCGCCTGCGCGTAGAAGGCCCGGTCGGCCACCGCGGCCGCCACTCCCGGCAGTTCGGCGAGCTTGCGTCGCAGCTCTTCGGCGCGCTCCGGTGCCCATGGCGGGTTCTCCGTGAACACCCCGCCGGTCGGCTCCCCCGCCGGGCTCTGCACCAGCACCGGCGCCCCCGCGAGCCGTCGCGGCACACCCGTACCGTCCGACAGCAGGACCAGCGCGCTCATGGTGACGACCGCGACGCCCAGCGCCACGGCCACGAAGGACCCCAGGAAGGAGGTCCACCGTTCCCTCGCCGTCGCCAGACTGATCACGGCCGCACCTCCAGGGCGGCTGTCCGGGCCGCGATGGCCTCGGCGCCCTCGGCGCCCGGCAGTTCGTCCGCGAGCCGGCCGTCGGCCAGCAGCAGCACCCGGTCGGCGTACGCCGCCGCGACCGGGTCGTGCGTCACCATCACGACCGTCTGCCGGCGGTCGTCGACCAGGTCGCGCAGCAGCCGCAGCACCCGCCGCGAGGTACCGCTGTCCAGCGCGCCGGTCGGCTCGTCGGCGAAGAGCACGGCCGGCCGGGTGATCAGCGCCCGTGCGATCGCGACGCGCTGCTGCTGGCCGCCGGACAGCTCGCTCGGCCGGTGCCGTGCCCGGTCGGCGAGCCCGACCGCGGCGAGCGCCGCCGCGACCTCGTCCGCCGGCCGGCGCGCGACCCGGCCAGGCGCAGCGGCAGCGCGACGTTCTGCGCGGCGGTCAGCGCCGACACCAGGTTGAACGCCTGGAAGACGAACCCGATCCGTTCCCGGCGCAGCACGGGTCAGCGCGTTCTCGTCCAGCCCGCCCAGGTCGGTGCCGTCGATCAGCGACCTGCCCGCCGGTCGGCCGGTCGAGCCCGGCCGCGCAGTGCAGCAGCGTGGACTTGCCCGAGCCGGAGGGGCCCATCACGGCGGTGAACGTGCCCGCGCGCGAAGTCGAGCGGTCACGTCGTCGAGGCGGTGACGGCGCGCTCGCCGGTGCCGTAGCGCTTGCGTCACCGACCGGAGTCGGACGGGCGGCACGGTCGAAGTGCCGTGCCGCGTGGTCGCGTTGGTCGTGGTCATGCCTCAAGGCAACGACGGCCGCACCGCCCGGCACATTGCCGCCAGGGCGAGAGCCGATACTCCACCTGGCACTACTGCCCGCGTCCGCCGGCGCCGCTACGGTCGACCGCGTGACCACCCCGCGAACCGTCCTGGAGGCCCTCACCCGCGGCCCGTTGGGGTTTCTGCGCACCGCCTGGCCGTGGCGCTCCCTGGGGTACCTGCTGTCCGGAGGGGTGTTCGCGACCGGCGTGTACATCGGCTGTCGGCGGACTGTTCGGCGCGCCCCTCGGCACGGTCGCCAGGGTGTTCTGCGCGGGGGCCGTGGTGGTCTTCGCAGCCGCCCTCGCGAGCCCCCTGGAGCGACGCCGCCTGTCCCTCGTGGACCGCGGCGAACGGCCGGAGTCCCCGGGCGGTTTGCGGGCCGTCGGCTACGGCGTCGTGTCGGTCCTGGCCGTCGGCTGGATGGACCTCGGCGTCGTCCTGGTCTCGCTCGGCATCCCGGGCTTCCTCCTCCTCGCGCCTTTCCAGCCCACCGCCACGTCCTGGCAGAGCGTGGCCGGGCCCGTCGCGGGCGCGCTGCTGCTGCCCGTGGCCGCGTACCCCGTCGCCGCGTGGGCCGGTGTCCGCGCCGCCGTGGCCCGTGCCGTGCTCTTCCCGAAGGACCGCGAACTGCGCGAGGTCGTACGGTCCCGGGCCCGCCTCGTCGACGCCTTCGAGACCGAACGCCGCCGCATCGAACGCGACCTGCACGACGGCGCCCAGCAGCGCCTCGTCGCCCTCACCATGAAGCTCGGCCTCGCCGGCCTCGACCTGCCGCCCGGCAGCGCGGCCGCGAAAGAGGTCGGCGAGGCCCACGCGCTGGCCAAGGAGGCGCTCGCCGAGCTGCGCGAACTGATCCGGGGCATCCATCCGCAGATCCTGACCGAACGCGGACTGCCCGCCGCCGCTCGCCGACATCGCCGGCCGCTCGCCCGGTCCCCATCGACGTCGACCTCGACCTCCCCGGCCGCGCTGCCGGCCGCCGTCGAGGCAGACGGCGTACTACGTGATCGCCGAGGCCCTGACCAACATCGCCCGGCACAGCGGCGCCGGCCGCTGCCGCGTCACCGCCCGCTGCCACGGCGGCGTGCTCGCGCCTCGACATCGAGCGACGACGGCGCCGGCGGCGCCGATCCCGCCCGCGGTACCGGCCTGCACGGCCTCGCCGACCGCATCGCCGCGGCCGACGGCAGAATGCTCCTGTCCAGCCCGCCCGGCGGGCCCGACACGCCTCAGGGCGGAGATCCCGTGCGGCAGTCCCTCCGCATAGTCATCGCGGAGGATGCCGTCCTCCTGCGCGAAGGGCTCGTCCGATCTGCTCGAGCGCTTCGGCCACCGGGTCCTCGGCGCTGTCGGCGACGGCCCCGCCCTGCTCGCCGCCGCCCGGGAACACCTCCCGGACCTGGTGATCACCGACGTCCGGATGCCACCCGGCCAGACGGACGAAGGACTGCGCGCCGCGCCCGCCTGCTCCAGGCCGAGCAGCCCGGCCTCGCGGTCCTCGTCCTCAGCCAGTACGTCGAGCAGACCTTCGCCGACGAGCTCCTGGACGACCGCCGCGGCAGCGTCGGAACGGGCTATCTCCTCAAGGAGCGCATCGGCGACGTCGAGGAGTTCGCCGACGCCGTCACCCGCGTGGCCGCCGGGGCCACGGTCGTCGACCCCGAAGTCGTACGCCAGCTCCTCGCCCGCCGCCGCGACCCGCTCGACCGGCTCACACCCCGCGAACGCGAGGTCCTCGCCCTCATGGCCGAGGGCCGCTCCAACGCGGCGATAGCCCGCCGCCTGGTCGTCACGGACGCCGCCGTCGCCAAGCACATCGCGAGCATCCTCCAGAAGCTCGACCTGCCCCCGGCGGCCCCCGACGACCACCGCCGCGTACTGGCGGTACTGGCCTATCTCCGGGCCTGAACCCGAGGCGAGGGGGAGCACGGCAACGGCGTGGGCATCGCCGCCAACGAGTGAATGCGGCGCTCGCACCGGTAGCGAGGGCGCCCGCCCCGGGAAGGCATGCCCCATGCCCAAGTTCCTCATCCAGGCCACATACACGCCCGAAGGCACCAAGGGACTGCTCAAAGAAGGTGCCAGTGGGCGGCGGGCCGTCGTCGATCAGGTCGTCTCCGGTCTCGGTGGGGAGGTCGAGGCCATGTACTTCGCCTTCGGGGCGTACGACCTCGTGATGATCGTCGACTTCCCCGACACCGTCTCCATGGCCGCCGTCAGCCTCACCGTCAAGGCCAGCGGCGCCGTGCAGTCCCGGGCGACCCCGCTCCTCACCCTCGACGAGATCGACGAGGCCACCCGCCGGCAGGTCGCCTTTCGCGCTCCTGGCGCGTGAAGCAGGCGCCGGACCCGGCTACCTTGTTCAGGCATGGGGGGCTTACGCGGGGACCTGCGAGAGTGGTGGGAGCGCGGGCGGGCGCTGACGGCGGCCAAACCGCTCGTCGTCGATGTCGGCATCGCCCTGCTCGTGCAAGGTGCGATGACCATGCCGTTCGTCGGTGCCGCGTGCGGCCGGGGCGCCGCCCGCGACCTGGGGCGCGTACGGGCTGAGCACGCTCACCGTGCTGCCCCTGGTCTGGCGGCGGCGCGCTCCCGTGGCCGTGCTGTTCGCCGTGCTGGCCACCACTGGGCTGTACGGGGCCGTGGACGGGCCCGGGCAGCCGCTGCCGTACACCGGGCTCGTGGTCGTGTACACGATTGCCGCGCTGTCGCCCGCGCGCAAGCGGCTCGTCACCGGGGGCGTGTTGCTGGTCGCCGTGCCGGTGGGGGTGTGGCTCAACACCAGGTCCGCTCGTGAACTGACCTTTTCCGTCTTCGTGTTCGCGGCCGCCCATGTCTTCGGGCGGCTCACCGATGCCCGTCAGCGGGCCAACCGCGTCGAGGCCGAGCAGGCCGCCGCGCGTGAACGGGCCCGGATCGCACGGGAGATGCACGACATCCTCTCCCACGCGGTGAGCCTGATGATCGTGCAGGCGGAGGCCGGCCCGGTGGCGGTGCGTGCCGCGCCCGAGCGTGCGGAGGCCGCCTTCGACGCGATCTCCGCGACCGGGCGGGACGCCATGGTCCAGTTGCGCCGGATGCTGGGCGTGTTGCGGGAGGGCGGTGAGGAGAGTGCGGCCGAGGACCCCGCTCCGCGCGAGCCGCAGCCGGGGCTCGCCGAGCTGCCCGGATCTCCTCGAACGGGTGCGGAGCAGTGGTCTTGACGCGGTGTACGGGACGGCGGGGGTCGTCCGGCCGGTGTCGGACGTGATCGGCTCGACCGTCTTCCGGGTCGTCCAGGAGGCGCTGACCAATACCCTCAGACATGCGGACGCCCGTACCGTGGCCGTGCAACTCACCTATGAGGACAGCGGGTTGGATGTGCGTGTGACGGATGACGGGCGTGGGCCGCAGCCGGGGTCCGGCGCCGGAGGCGGGCACGGGCTCATCGGTATCCGCGAGCGCGCCTCGGTGCACGGTGGTACGGCCGTGGTGGGGGCGGGCCCGGACGGCCGGGGGTTCGAGGTGCGCGTACGGATACCCGTACCGGCCACTGTGGAGGCGGGGCGGTGACGATCCGTGTCGTGGTGGCCGATGACCAGGAGCTGGTGCGCAGCGGCTTCGCGATGATCCTGGACGCCCAGCCGGACATCGAGGTCGTCGCGGAGGCCGGTGACGGGGCCGAGGCGGTCGAGGCGGCGCGGCGGCACGCGCCCGATGTGGTGCTGCTGGACATCAGGATGCCGCGCATGGACGGCATCGAGGCCTGTCGCGCGATCAGCGCCTCGGGCGACTGCCGGACCGTGATGCTCACGACCTTCGACTCCGACGAGTACGTGTACGAGGCCCTGCACGCGGGCGCGAGCGGCTTCCTGCTCAAGGACGTACGCCGGGACGATCTCGTGCACGCCGTACGGGTCGTCGCCCGGGGCGACTCGCTGCTCGCGCCGTCCGTGGCCCGGCGTCTGGTCGAGCAGTACACGCGGCCCGCCACCCGGCCCCGTCGGCCCGATCCCCGGCTCGACGTGCTGACCGGGCGGGAGCGGGAGACGCTGCTGCTGCTCGCGCGGGGCCTGTCGAACGCCGAGATCGCCGCCGAGCTGGTGGTCAGCGACCACACGGTCAAGACGCATGTCGGCAACGTGCTCGCGAAGCTGGGGCTGCGGGACCGGATCCAGGCCGTGATCTGCGCGTACGAGACGGGGCTGATCGCGGCCGGTGATCCCCCGCCCGGGGGAGCCGGCCCGGCCGGTTCCTCCCCCGCGTCGGCGAGGAACTGACCCGCCGGAACCGCCCACCGGGGCGATCCACGGGAAGCGGCTGGTCCGGAGGATGGAGCTGTTCACAACACCGGCTCACACCAACGGAGTTGACCATGACCCGGATCCGTTTGCTGACCGCCGCCGTGCTCGTCGTGGGAGTCGTGGCGGGGTCATCGGCCCTCCCGGCCGCCGCCTCCGCCCCGGCCGCCTCGTCCTCCGCGGTCTCCGCGCAGTCCCCGGGCCCCGCCCTCGAAGCCGCCATCGCGGGCCTGCCCAACGCCGACGCGACAGCCGCCCTCGTGCGGGTCGGCGGCAAGGAGGGTGTGTGGCGGGGCAGCTCAGGTGTGCACGATCTGCGGAGCAACCGGCCCGCCGATCCGGCCGCCCGCTTCCGCGCCGGGTCCGTGACCAAGGTCTTCACGGCGGCGGTCGCCCTGCAACTGGCCGAAGAGGGCCTGCTTGACCTCGACCGCACCGCCCGCTCCTACCTCCCGGACCTGATCCCGGCGGCGTACGAGAACGTCACCGTCCGGCAGCTCCTGAACCACACGCACGGCATCCCGCTCGCCGACTTCCCCGCCACCACGGTCGAGGAGTCGTACGAGATCCGCTTCCAGGTGCACGACCCGCGCGCCATGGTCCGCTCGGCGACGTCGAAGCCGCCGGAGTTCGCGCCGGGCGAGCGGCAGCACTACCACAACATGGGCTACACGATCGCCGGTCTGCTCATCGAGCGCGTCACCGGTGACTCGTACGAGGATCAGGTCGCCGAGCGGGTGCTCAAGCCGCTGAGGCTGTGCGACACCTACTTCCCGGGGAAGGACCCGCGGATCATCGGGCCGCACAACCGCGGCTACCAGAGGTTTCGGCTGGACGACGGCACGGCCCGGCTCCGTGACGTGTCCGTGTGGGGGGCCACGGACGCCTGGGCGGCCGGGGACATCATCTCGACCACGGCGGACCTGGAGCGGTTCACCCAGGCCCTGTTCAAGGGCCGGATCGTGCGCGGGCCGCTGCTGGAGGAGATGTTCACCCTTCCGAAGGTGGCCGGCTACAAGACCGGGGAGCCGGCCGCGTACTCCGTCGGCCTCTCGATGAAGATGCTGGGCGGGCGCGAGGTGTGGGGCAAGACGGGCGGGCGCTGGGGGTACAACGCGGCCATCGCCGCCACCCGCAACGGCTCGCGCACCCTCGTCTACAGCGTCAACTCCACGGACGCCAAGGGCCCGGACATGAACAAGGTGGCCGAGAACATCATGGTGGCGACCTTCGGCATGCCCTGACCGACACCGCGCTCACCCCGCGGGCGGCGTCGCCCGTACCAGGCCCGTCTGGTAGGCGATGACGACCAGTTGCGCGCGGTCGCGGGCGCCCAGTTTGGTCATGGCCCGGTGGATGTGGGTGCGGACGGTCAGCGGGCTGAGCGTGAGGTCCTCGGCGATCTCGGTGTTGGATGCGCCGTCCGCGGCCAGGGCCATCACCTCGCGTTCGCGGACCGTGAGGTCGGCGAGGCGCTCCGGCGGTGCCAGGTGGGTGCCGGGGGCGGGGGCCAGGAGGAAGCGGGTGATGAGGGAGCGGGTGGCGGCGGGTGAGAGGAGCGACTCGCCGGAGGCCACCGTGCGCAGGCCGGTCAGCAGGGTGTCGGCGGTGACGTCCTTGCCGAGGAAGCCGCTGGCACCCGCGCGCAGGGCCTGCGCGACGTAGTCCTCGGTCTCGAAGGTGGTCAGGATGAGGACGCGGGTCGCCGCCAGCTCCGGGTCGGCGCAGAGGGTAGCGGTGGCCGTGAGGCCGTCGGTGCCGGGCATGCGGATGTCCATGAGGACGATGTCGGGGCGGTGGACGCGGGTCAGCTCCACCGCCTCCGCGCCGTCGGAGGCCTCGGCGACCACCTCCATGTCCGCGCAGGAGTCGATGAGGATCCGGAACGTCGCCCGCAGCAGGGCCTGGTCGTCGGCTAGCAGAACCCTGATGCCCATGGCGTTCTTCCTTCCGCGAGGTCGGGGGAGGGTTGCAGCGGCAGCGCGGTGGTGACTTCGAAACCGCCCTGGGGGCGGGGGCCCGCGCGCAGTTCGCCGCCGATGGACTGGGCGCGTTCGCGCATGCCCATGACGCCGAAGCCGCGCCCCTGGACAGCCTCCGGTTTGCCGGGGCCGTCGTTGACGACCGTGATCAGCAGACGGGAGTGGGTGTATTCGAGGCGGACGTGGGCGGCCTCGGCGTCGGCGTGCTTGGTGACGTTGGTGAGGGCCTCCTGCACGATCCGGAAGGCCGTCAGGTCCACCCCCGGCGAGAGCGGCTGCGGCTCCCCCACCGTCGCGACGGTGACCTCCAGCCCCGCCGCCCCGCACGCGGCGACCAGCTCGGGCAGGCGGGCCAGGCCGGGGGACGGTTCCAGCGCGGGGGAGCCCGGGGTGTCGTCGTTGTCGCGCAGCAGGCCGAGCGTGGCCTTCAGCTCCCGCAGCGCTGAGGACGTGGTGCCGGTCAGGTCGGTGAGGATCTTCTGGGTCTGCTCGGGGCTGGTGAGGGCCAGGTGTGCGGCCGTGCCGGCCTGGGCGTTGGCCAGGGCCATGTGGTGGGCGACGACGTCGTGGAGCTCCCGGGCGATGCGCATCCGTTCCTCGGTGACGCGCAGGCGGGCCTCCTCCTCGCGGGTGCGCTCGGCGTGCTCGGCACGGGCCTGCACCGACTGGAGGTAGGCGCGCCGCAGCTGGGTCATCTTGCCGGCGGCGAGCGGCAGCATCAGCCAGAAGACCGGGCCGATCGTCCTGAGCAGCAGCGAGATGTGGTCCATGGAGTCGGAGAACACGGCCGCGAGCGTCAGCGCCACCAGGGTGGTGAGGCCGTAGACGCGGGTGGACCTGCGGTCGGTGAACGCGGCCAGCCAGTAGAGCGCCGCCATGACCGGTGCCAGCAGCAGGGGAGTGACCAGGTAGCCCAGCGCGACCGCGGCCACCGTGCTGACCCCGGACACGACGACGGCGGTGCGCGGGTGTGTGCGGTGCTTGAGCAGGGCGAGACAGGCCACCCCCATGAGGACGGTGGCGGTCTTGTCCTGATCCGGCGGGGTCGGCGCTGGGCAGGGTGATCGAACTGCCGAGGGCCGCGCAGCCCATCAGTGCCAGGACCATCGCCAGATCGACGAGGAACGCGTGGCGTGCCGAGAATTCCTCGAGGCGTTCCGCGTAGCGCCGCTCCAGACTGATACTCATCGGGCTCTCCGGTCGGTGGGCTGGGACCATCGTGGTCGACTTCGGGCGGGAACACCCGAGGGGCCGCCCGTGTCCTTCGCCACGGGCGGCCCAGGTGGGGGGCGTGTCAGGTGCGGGCGGGTTCCAGGTCGGGTGCGGTGTCCGGGGCCGGATCCGCCCCGGGCCGGCGGCTGAGCGCCTCTCCCTCCACATCCACGCGGGGCAGCATCCGGTCCAGCCACTTCGGCAGCCACCACGCCTTGTCGCCGAGCAGGGCGAGCACGGCCGGCACGATCGCCATCCGTACGACGAAGGCGTCGAAGAGCACGGCGGAGGCGAGCCCGAACCCGATCATCTTGATCATGGAGTCGCTCTCGCCGACGAACCCGGCGAAGACCGCGATCATGATCAGGGCCGCCGCCACGACCACGCGGGCGCTGTGCCGGAAGCCGGACGTGACCGCCTGCGCGGGCGACTCGCCGTGGACGTACGCCTCCCGCATCCGCGAGACGAGGAACACCTCGTAGTCCATCGCGAGGCCGAAGACGATGCCCACCAGGAAGATCGGCATCAGGCTCATGATCGGGCCGGTCTGCTCCACACCGAGGAGCTCCGCGCCGTGGCCCTGCTGGAAGACCACGACGACCGCGCCGAGCGAGGCCAGCACCGACAGCAGGAAGCCGAGGGCCGCCTTGAGCGGGACGAGCAGCGACCGGAAGACCACCAGCAGCAGGACGATCGCCAGACCGACGACGACGATCAGGTACGGGACCAGCGCGGCCTGCACCTTCTCGGCGATGTCGATGTTCATCGCGGTGCTGCCGGTGACCTCGTAGGTCGCGCCGGTGCCGGACTCGAGGCCGGGCCGCTCGTCCCGGATGGCCGTCACCAGGTTCTTGGTCCTCTCGTCGGTCGGCGCGGTGGACGGCACGACGGAGAAGACGGCGGTGTCGCCGGCGTCGTCGAACCGGGCCGGGGAGACGGACACGACGCCCTTCGTGGCGCCGATCTCCTTGGCGATCGACTCCGCGGCGCCCTTGGGATCGGCGGCGCCCTTGCCGTCCACGACGACGGTCAGCGGCCCGTTGAAGCCCGGCCCGAAGCCTTCGGAGAGCGCGTCGTAGGCCCGGCGCTCGGTGGTGGTGGTCGGTTTGGCCTCGTCCCCGGGCATGCCCAGCTGGAGGCCGGCCGCGGGCACGCGCGAGGGCGCCGAGGCCGACGACGCCGAGGAGCAGGACGGGCATGGGGCGGCGCAGGACGAACCGGGCCCAGCGGGTCCGCCGTTGGTCTCGGCGCTGTCCTCGATCCGGCCGCTCTTGCGGGCCCGGCGCGGCAGCACGGCGTTCGGCCAGAAGCCGAGGAACGCCGGGACGAGGGTCAGCGCGATCAGCACGGCGACGCCGACCGCACCCGCGGCGGCCAGGCCCATCTTGGTGAGCATCGGGATACCGACCACGGCCAGCCCGGCCAGCGCGATGACGACGGTGAGCCCGGCGAAGACCACCGCGGACCCGGCCGTGCCGACGGCCATGCCGACCGCCTCCCGCGGCGTACCGCCCTTGGCGCGCTCCTCCCGGTAGCGGGACACCACGAACAGGGCGTAGTCGATGCCGACGGCCAGGCCCAGCATCATCGCCAGGGTGCCGGTGGTGGTGGACAGGCCGAGGGCACTGGACAGGGCGAGGATCGTGGCCATGCTGACGCCGATGCCGATGACGGCGGTCAGCAGGGGCAGCCCGGCCGCGGCCAGCGAGCCGAAGGTGACCAGGAGGACGACGGCGGCGATCGCGACGCCGATCACCTCGGCCATGCCGCCGGGACCGCCTTCGGCGGCCAGCGCGGTGCCGCCCGCCTCGACGGTCAGCCCGGCGTCCCGGGCTCCCTCGATGGTGTGTTCCAGATGGGTCCGGCTGACGTCGGTGAGGTCGGTGGACTTGACCTTGTAGGTGACGGTCGCGAAAGCGGTCGAGCCGTCCTTGCTGATCGTCTTCGCCTGGAACGGGTCGACGGCGCTCGCGACCTGCGTGCCGTCGCCCAGGCCGGTCACGGCCTTCTCGATGGCCGCCTTGTTCTCGGCGGCGGTCACCTTCTCGCCGCCCGGCGCGATGAAGACGACCCGGGCACTCGCCCCGTCGGCCGTGGCGCCGGGGAAGCGCTGTTCCATCAGGTCGAACGCCTTCTGGGACTCGATGCCGGGCATCGAGAACTCCTCGTCGACCGCCCCCGGCGCCTTGAGGGCGCCGAGCCCGACGGCGGCCAGGACGGCCGCCCAGACCAGGGCGACGTACCAGCGTCGCCGGAAGGCCAGACGGCCCACTCGATACAGGAAAGTAGCCACGGCAGGAGGTCTCCACATCTGGTGGTCGATCGTCCGCCAAGCGTGTCCGTGGGCAGGCCCCGCCGTCGTCGTGCGGCTGCCGACAATCCGGGGTACTGAGAACGCAGTACGCCCGGGCGGGCGGATCCACCTCGGGTACGACAATCCCGAGCCTCACGCCTCGACCTGTGCTACCTTGGCTGGCGTTGCAGTTTTGGTTCCCAGAGACTTCGAGTGCTCTATCGACCTTCGTCGACGAGCACTCTTTTTAGTTTCCGAGGATTTTCGGATCTCTCACGAGGGTGATCATTGCGGCGACTCCGAGTCCGTAAAGTGCGGGTCTCGGGTATTTGCCCCTCAAGGGAGATTCACTATGGCAACTGGCACCGTGAAGTGGTTCAACGCGGAAAAGGGCTTCGGCTTCATCGAGCAGGAGGGTGGCGGCCCGGACGTCTTCGCCCACTACTCGAACATCGCCACCTCCGGCTTCCGCGAGCTTCAGGAAGGCCAGAAGGTCACCTTCGACGTCACGCAGGGCCAGAAGGGCCCGCAGGCCGAGAACATCGTTCCCGCCTGACGCTGACGCGTTCGACGTGACCGGGGCCCGCACCCTTGAGGTGCGGGCCCCCGCACGTCTCATCCCCCACCCGGCTCATTCTTGCGAATCCTGGTGCGGCCCCCCAGGGGCTGCCTGACAGCCCCTGGCTGCCGGGAATTCCCCGATACGTGCCGCATCGAGGAAGGATCCCCTTGGATCGCACCGTTCGCAAGAACAACGGCTCGGCCCACACCCGTAAGGCCGGAGGCCGTAACACCTCCTCCCGTTCGGCCGGCGCAGGCCGCGGCGGCCCCCGGCGTCGCACGGCGCCCGGCGGGGAATTCGCGCCGCCCGCCACCATCACCCCCGCGCTGCCCGCCGTGGAGGCGTTCGCCGACCTCGGCCTGCCCGAGCGGCTGCTGACCGCGCTGCAGGGCGAGGGCGTGACCGAGCCGTTCCCGATCCAGGCGGCGACGCTGCCGAACTCGCTGGCCGGCCGGGACGTCCTGGGCCGCGGGCGCACGGGGTCGGGCAAGACCCTCGCCTTCGGTCTCGCCGTACTGGCCCGCATCGACGGGCAGCGGGCCGAGCCCAAGCAGCCCGTGGCGCTCGTCCTCGTGCCCACCCGGGAACTGGCCCAGCAGGTCACCGACGCCCTCACCCCCTACGCACGCGCGTTGCGCCTGCGGCTCGCCACAGTGGTCGGCGGTATGTCGATCGGCCGCCAGGCGAGCGCGCTGCGCGCCGGTGCCGAGGTCGTCGTCGCGACACCGGGCCGGCTCAAGGACCTCATAGACCGGGGCGACTGCCGGCTGGACCGCGTCTCCGTCACCGTGCTGGACGAGGCCGACCAGATGACCGACATGGGCTTCATGCCGCAGGTGACGGCCCTGCTCGACCAGGTGCTCCCCGGCGGCCAGCGGCTGCTGTTCTCGGCCACGTTGGACCGCAATGTCGACCGGCTGGTCCGCGCCTACCTCCACGACCCCGTGGTCCACTCGGTCGATCCGTCGGCGAACACGGTCACCACGATGGAGCACCACCTGCTGCACGTGGAGGACGACGACAAGCACGCCACCACGACGGAGATCGCCGCCCGCGACGGGCGCGTGATCATGTTCCTGGACACCAAGCACGCCGCCGACCGGCTGGCCAAGAAGCTGCTGGCCGTCGGGGTGCGCGCCTCGGCCCTGCACGGCGGGAAGTCGCAGTCCCAGCGCACCCGGACCCTGGCCCGTTTCAAGGACGGCGAGGTCACGGTCCTGGTGGCCACCAACGTCGCCGCCCGAGGCATCCACGTCGACAACCTCGACCTCGTCGTCAACGTGGACCCGCCCGGCGACCACAAGGACTATCTGCACCGGGGCGGCCGCACCGCCCGCGCCGGTGAGTCGGGCACCGTCGTCACGCTGGTCCTGCCCCATCAGCGCCGCGAAACGGCCCGCCTGATGTCCGACGCCGGCATCACCCCGCGGATCACCCGGGTCCGCTCGGGCGAGGCCGAACTGAGCCGCATCACCGGCGCCCAGGCGCCCTCGGGCGTGCCCGTCGTCCTCACCCCGCCGCCCGCCGAGAACCGCCCCGCGCGCACGGGTGCCGCCCGGCGCGGCAGGCCCTCCCGGGGCCGCCGCCGCTGAACCGCTCTCCGGGGCGGACACCTTTAGGGCCTGTCGTTCGGATCAGTCGCGTCTGCGGCGTGATCCGAACGACAGGCCCTACGTGTTGCTCCGCGCCGGAGACAGCCGCACCACCGTGCCCTCCCCGTTCGCGGACAGCAGCAGGGAGCCGTCCGGGGCCGCGGTGAGGCCCGCGAACCGGTGGGCCAGGCCGGGGATCTGGTGGGTGAAGAGCGAGGGGGCCGGGCGGGGAGCGGTGCCCGGCGGGATGCCGACCGCCAGCGATTCGGCCTCGACACGGGCGGCGCCCGTCGTCAGGGAGACCGACCACAGCCGGCGGTGCTCGGTGTCCACGGTGAAGAGTTCGTCGCCGTGGGAGGCGAGGCCCTGCGGGGCGCCGAGTCCCTCCGCGACCGGCACCGCCTCGCCGTCGTCGAGGCGCAGTATCGCTCCGCGCCGGTCGTCGCTGACGTAACAGCGCTGCTCGGCGTCGAAGGCCACGTCCACGGGGTGGTCGAGGCCCTCGGCGAGGACGGTCACCGTGTCGGTCCCGTCGATGGCGACGACTCGGCCCGCGCCCGTCTCGGCGACGACCAGGGTCCCGTCGGTCCGGGTCGCGATGCCCAGGGGCTGGTCCAGGCCGGTCGCCCTGAGCCGGGTCGTCCCGGCGGCGCGGTCGTAGGTCTGGACGGTGCCGAACTGGGATGTCGTGTGCAGGAGATCGCCGTCGGCCGTGACGCCGTGGAAGAAGGGCTGGAGGATCTCCGTGGTCACGTCGCCCGAGCCGCCCGCGTCGGGTTGTGCCGGGCGGGCCACCCGGTAGTGGTCGGCCGCGTACACCGTGCCGCCGAGGTCGATCGTCACGCCGTAGGGGCCGTCCAGGCCGCGGGGCACGACGGAACGGCTGCGGCCGTCGGGGTGCAGTTCCGTGATGCCGCCGCTCGCGAAGCTGGAGACGAACATGCGGTTCTCGCCGTCGAACGCGGCGTTGTCCAGGCCCGTTACCCCGCTGGTGACGAGTGAACGCGAGCCCGTGCCGTGCGGGTCGACGCGGGTGATGATGCCCTCGAGGCCGCGCGACAGGACGTGCAGGACACCGCCCAGATCGAAGCGGACCGCGACCGGGTCGTGCACGTCCTCGGCGACCACCTCGGGCACCCCGCCGTCGGGCGGTATGCGCCAGACCTGCCCGCTGATCATGTGCGGGTAGTAGAGACAGCCGTCCGGGCCCAGCTGCATCGCGTTGCCGAAGGCCAGCCCGTCGGTGAGGACGACCGGGTCGCCGCCCTCGGGGAAGAGCTCCAGCAGACGGCCGTTCATCTTCATCTCGTTGACGAAGAGCCGGTCGCCGACGCAGGTGATGCCGTTGGGCACCCGCACCTCGTCGGAGACCAGGGTGTACTCGCCCTCGGGGCTGCGGCGCCACACCCGGCCGGGGACCAGGTCGGCGATGTACATCGAGCCGTCCGCCCCGAAGGCCAGGTCGTCGGGCGACTCGACCGGGCTGTCCATCGGGACGACGACCTCGACGTCCCCGGTGGCCGGCTCCACGGCGCTGATCTTCCCGGCGAGGAACTGGGCGACGTACAGCCGCCCGTCGGGACCGAACGACACGCCGTTCGAACCCCACAGCGGATTGGGTGAGTTGAGGCGTTCGGCATGCCAGTGGGTGCTGCGCACCTCACCCGCGTCGTACCTGCTGGAACCCCCCGTCATGAGCCCAGCACCTCGGCCATGCCGCCCTCCGCGCGCCAGCGTCTGATCAGCTCGTAGAACGCGACCGGGCCGTCGCCGTAGGACTCGCTGCGGGGCCTGGGCATGCCCTCGCCGTTGTAGTAGCCGGGGGTGCACTCGGACTGGAACGTGTACAGGTCCGCCGACTTCTGACGGATCGTGGCCCCCCAGGCGGCCTCCGCCTCGGCCGTCGGCTCCACGCACGGGGCCTGGCGCCGATGCGCCTCGGCGATCACCTCGGCGACATGGGTGGCCTGTTCGTCCAGGACGTGGACGTAGTTCACGGAGCTGGCGCTCTGCACCGAGCCGAGCATGAACAGGTTGGGGAAACCCCGGCTGTAGAAGCCGTGCAGGGTCCTCGGGCCGGTCTTCCGCCAGGAATCCAGCAGGGCGGTGCCGTCCCTGCCGTACGCGGGGAGCTGCCCGGACAGCAACCCGGAGACGCCGACCTCGAAGCCGGTGCCGAAGACGACGCAGTCGACCTCGTACTCCACCCCGCCCACCACGACGGCGTGTTCGGTGACGCGCTCGACGCCCCCGTGGTCGGCCGTGTCCACGAGGGTGACGTTCGGCCGGTTGAAGGTCTCCAGGTACAGGTCGCTGAAGGTGGGCCGCTTGCACATGTAGCGGTACCAGGGCTTGAGTTTCTCGGCCGTCGCCGGGTCCTCGACTATGGCCTCCACCCGGGCCCGCAGCTCGTTCATCTTCTGGAAGTCGGCGATCTCCTCCAGGCGTTCGCGCTCCTCGGGCGTGAGGGAGTCGTAGCTGTTGGTCGGGATGAGCTTCTGCTGGAGGCGGGCGCTGCTGGTCCAGCCGTCGGCGACCAGGTCCTGATCGGCCCGGCCGCCCGTGACGACCGCGAGGAAGTTGTCCCTGCGCTCGCGGGCCCAGCCGGGCTTCAGCGAGCCGGCCCACTCGGGGTCCGTGGGGCGCTGGCCGCGCACGTCCACGGAGGACGGGCGTGCGCTGGAACACGTACAGGTGCCGCGCGTCCCGGCCGAGATGCGGGACGACCTGGATGGCCGTGGCGCCCGTGCCGATGAGGGCCACGCGCTTGTCGGCGAGCCCCGTCAGGCCGCCGTTCGCGTCGCCGCCGGTGTAGTCGTAGTCCCAGCGGCTGGTGTGGAACATGTGCCCCTTGAAGGTCTCGATGCCTTCGATCCCGGGCAGCTTGGGCTGGCTGAGCAGCCCGGTCGCCACCACGACGTGCCGGGCGGTCATCCGGTCGCCGCGGTCGGTGCCGATGGCCCACACGGACTCGCCCTCGTCCCAGCGGAGTTCGCTCACCCGCGTCCGGAAACAGGCGTCACGGTAGAGGTCGAAGTGCCGTGCGATCGCCTCGGCGTGCTCCCTGATCTCCTCGCCCGGCGCGTACTTCCACTTGGGGACGTAGCCGAGCTCCTCCAGCAGCGGCAGGTAGACGTACGACTCGATGTCGCAGTGGATCCCCGGGTAGCGGTTCCAGTACCAGGTGCCGCCGAAGTCGCCGCCCTTCTCGATGATCCGGATGTCCCGCAGGCCCGCCTGGCGCAGCCGGGCGGCGGCGAGCAGGCCGCCGAATCCGCCGCCGACGACCACCACCTCGACGTGGTCGTGCAGGGGCTCCCGGGTGAACCCGGGCTCGGCGTGCGGATCCTCGTCGAAGTGGCCGAACTCGCCCGCGGTACGCCGGTACTGACGGCTGCCGTCCGGACGGATCCGCCTTACGCGCTCGGCCCGGTACCGCTCACGCAGGGCGTCCGGGTCGAAGCCCAGGTCTGACACGGGGGTGTGGGGGGTGGACATGGGTGTCCTCTTCCTCTCGCGGTATGCCGTAGGGGAGGGGGCGGGTGCGGTCAGACCGCGGCCCAGGCGTTGTCCACCGGCAGGACGACGCCGTTGATCCCGCTCGCCGCGTCGGAGGCGAGATAGACGATGGCGGCAGCCTGCTCCTCCGGTTCGCAGACGCGGCCCATGTTGACGAAGTGCCTGCCGACGACGGACGGTCCGTGGGCCTCGCGGTCGATGTGGACATCGGCCGTGATGTCGGTGGCGGTGCCGCCCGGGGCTATGGCGTTGGCGCGGATGCCCTGGTCCCGGTACATCACCGCGAGGGAGCGGGTGAGCCCGAGGACGCCGTGCTTGGAGACCGTGTACGCCGTCCCCGCCGCGCTGCCGCGCAGCGACGCCTCGGACGCGGTGTTGATGATCGAGCCGCCGCCCGCGGCGATCATGTGCGGCAGGGCGGCGCGCGTCAGCAGGAACGGCGCGGTGAGATTGATCCGCAGCACCCGCTCCCACTCGGCGTCGGTGACGTCCGCCGTGGCGGACATGCTGTCCATGACGCCCGCGTTGTTGACCAGGACGTCGATGCCGCCGAAGGTGTCGACCGCGGCGGCCACGACCGCGTCGACCACCGCGCCGTCGCTCAGGTCGCCCGTGACGGCGACGGCCGTTCCGCCCGCGGACTCGATGGCACCCACGACGCTCTCGGCCCCCTCCGCGTTCAGGTCGGCGACCACGACCCTCGCTTCCTCGGCGGCGAACCGCTGGGCGGTGGCGCGGCCGATGCCGGAGGCGGCTCCGGTGACGATGACGCTCTTGCCTGACAGACCCGTGGCTCCCATGGCGCTCCTCTGCTCGTCGCGTCGCGCGGCGTGATGTGGCGTGGATTGGCGTGGCGTTCAGGCACAGTACTGGTTTCTGTCTCAGTGCGACATAAAGACGCGGTGTGCCATTAGGGCACTTTCATGCCAGCCAGACGGGCAGCGACATAAAATAGAGTGAGCACGGCGAGTCGAGGAGGGCGCATGGCCGGACGAGCAGGTGGCGCCACGGGGCGGCCGCCGCTGACGGAGCGGCGGCGCGCCGAGACGCGGATGGAGATCGCCGAGGAGGCGGTCCGGCTCTTCGTCGCCAAGGGCGTGGCGGCGGTCACCGCGGAGGACATCGCGCCGCCGTCCGGCGGTGTCGACGCGGACGCTGTGGCGCTACTTCCGCTCCAAGGAGGAGTGCGTGCGCCCGCTGCTCACGACGGGCCTGGAGATGCTGACGGAGCATCTGCGGGACTGGCGGGGAGGAGTGCTCGCTCGCCGAGGCGATCATGAACCTCCACCCCGGCGGCGGCACCGGGCCGCGCGCTCGAGCCGCTGCGCGATCTCGTACGGCTGTGCCGGGACGAGCCGGGGCTGCGCGCCGTCTGGCTCGAGGCGCACTACGACGCCGAGGCCGCGTTCGCCGCCCTGATCGCCGACCGCACGGACCGGCCCGCCGGCGATCTCGCGGTCCGTATGGAGGCCGGCATGCTGAACACCGCGCTGCGTGTCGGCGTGGAGGACTGGGCCCTGCGCTCCGGCCCGGCTCGGGCCCGTCCCTCGGGGAGACCGTCACCGGCGTCCTGCGCATGGCCGCCCACGTCATCGAGACAGAGCCCCCGGCACCGACCGGTACCGGTCCCCGCGCCGAGCGCTGAAGGGCCCGGCGCGGGCCTCCGGCCGTCCTGCCCCTCGGACAACGGGGCAGGACGCGACGGCCCAGCCAGCCAAACCCAGGCGCAACCCGGCACGCAGCCCTCGCGACAGAGCAAGTCCCCGGCGCCGACCGGGACGGACACCACGCCGAGTGCTGAAGGGCCCCGGTGCAGGCCCTCGGCAGACCGGCACCCCACCCCCAGCAGGGCCGGGCACGGGTCTTCGGGCGACCGGGCCCGGCCACGACGGGACCCCCGCGCGGGACCCCCGCCAACCGGAACCCCGCACCAACAGGTCCGCGCGCGGACCTGCCGACCAGAACCCCGCACGACAAGGGCCGGGCACGGGGCCCCGGCCGACCAGAACCCCGCACGACAGGAGCCGGGCACGGGACCCCGGCCGACCAGAACCCCGCACGACAAGGGCCGGGCACGGGGCCCCGGCCGACCAGAACCCCGCACCGACAGGAGCCGGGCACGGGACCCCGGCCGAACGGACGATCGGGCCCCGCCCAGCGCAGGGGCACCCGGCTCGGCGGGATTTCGTGTGGCCCCCGGCGCGGTCCCGACCGCGTGCTACGGCTTCAGCGTGTTCGTCCCGGGGCTACGCGCTCCCCGCGCTGTGGGGGCACGCCGGGGCCTGAGCGCGTGACGACCCGGCGGTGACCAGGGTGAGCCGCAGCATCTCGGCCATCAGGTCCACCGGCTCGTCCCGTGCGGCCCTGGCCTCCCACTCGTCGAGCATCTCGTTGGTGGCCGAGACGATGTTGGGGACGATGTCGGCGACCGCGTTCCGAAACCGTGCACGCTCCCCTTCGGCCCGGCCGCGTACGACAGCGCGTACGTGTACACCCCGTACTCGGCCCCGATGTCGAGGCAGACATCCCCTTCGTCCACCACCTGCGCAAGCCCGTCGATCTCGTCCTCCACGAAGGAGAAGCGGCGGCTGAGCGCACACAGCACGGAGTACGTCCAGCGCAGGGGACGCCCGGTCTCCCGGGACGGGGCGAGTCGCGTGGGCATGGCACCTCCTGGCCGGGCGGGACGGCGGCCGGCCGGCACGAGCCGGAACCAGCCGAGCAGCACCAGCGGGTAGACGACGTATCCGAAGCGGGTGGCGGGGATCAGGCACATGGCGATGCCGAGGCCCAGCGCGAGCCGGTCGGCGGCGGCGACGGTGGTGCGCGGCGGGCGCGTCACGAGCGACACGGCCACCGCGGCCGCGCTCAGCGCCAGCGCCGCCACCGCGAGGGCGAAACCTCCCGGCACATGGGTCGCCAGCAGACGGCCCGGCAGCGGGCTGGTCGCCGGGGACCCGGTGGCTCCCTCGCCGAGCGGGAAGAGCAGCACGTGCTCGGCGAACGCCCCCGGGTCGGCGAGCGCGACCGGCAGCACGACGAGTACGGCGAGCACGATGGCCGTGGCACCGGCCCGTACGGCGGCCCGGCGGCCGGCGGTCACGGCGAGCAGGGCGAGTCCGACGGGCAGCAGGGGCCAGGCGGTCCACTTCAGCGCCGCGGCGGCGCCGAGCGCGAGCCCGGCGGCGACGGGGCCGCCCCGGCCCGCGAGGGCGAGCGCGAGACACATCAGGGCGATGACCGGCAGATCGACACCGCCGACGGCGAGGGGCAGGGCGACGGCGGGTGCGGCCGCGAACCAGAGGAGGCGCTGACCGCCGCGGTACCGGGACAACCGAGGCCCCGCACAGACCCGGGCGACGCCGTACGGAGCCGACGGGGAGCCCGCGCACGCCAGGGCGTTGCCGTTTTGCGCCGGCGAGAGGCCCCCGCACAGCGGGCCGCTGCCGTGCCGAATCCGCCCGGAGCCCGCGTGCAGCGGCGTGGCGAGTGCCATCGCGCCGAGTGATGCCAGGGCGAACCAGAGCCGGGCGTCCGCGAGTGGGACGTCACCGAGAACGGCCCGGGGCAGCCCGAAGAGCGCCATGCCAGGTAAGTACGGGTTGTAGTCGGGCAGTTCGGCCGGGGACGGTACGTACGGGGTGCCGGAGTCCAGCAGCAGGGCGCCGGACCGCTCGACGACCGTGACCTCCATCTGCCGTGCCCCGTCGGCGACCAGGAACACCAGCGGCACCAGGACGGACCCGGCGGCGGCCACGGCCGCGCTCGCCCGGCCCCAGGGCCGCGCGGAGAAGTGGGCGACGAGCGCGGCGAGTCCGTATCCGACGGCGGCGCAGGCGCCCCACACCCGGTGCGGGGTGATGGTCGTCCACAGACACAGCAGCAGCGCGAACACCGCGCAGCCGGTCCAGCAGAGGGTCTCCCGAAGGCGGGCGGTGCGGCGCCCGGGCCGGGGGACGCAGACGGGGAGGGCCGCCGGACGAACCGCCGGGACGGTGTGTACGGATGCCGCCGAGGGCACCGGCGAGTGGTGCAGCCCTCTCGAAGCGCCCTGCATCCCGCTCCCCCTGTCCGCTGCCGGCCGGTGTCGGTCCGCTGCCGGCAAGTCTTCGCAAGGGGCGGACGAGAAGCGTCACACCGGATTCCGATCCTGGGAGTCAACCCGTGGTACTCGTCCGGCGCCCGGGTCAACCCGTACGGTGACGCGAGCCGGACGGCCCTGGCCCGCAATGCGGGGATGCGCCAGACGCCGTCCCCGCGCCGACACCGGCCAGCCACCTTCCCGCCGCTGCCCCTACGTCAGCGACGTCCTGCCGGCCGGAGCGAACCCCGTGCCGGACTCCTGGTGGTACCGGCGGCGCGCTGACATTCCTCTTCCGGCCGGAGCCGCTGATCAGCAGGACACGGGTTGAGCGGCATGCGGGAGCGTGCGAATCTACTCGGCGGACGTCTGACCTGCGGGCCGGCCGGTCCCGGTGGCGGCTTCCTGGTCGAGGCCGAACTCCCGGTGCGGGCGGGCGCGAAGAGCTTCGCGGAGGGTGGGTACGAGTGACAGCGGGGGAACGGATCCGCGCGATCGTGGCCGACGACCAGGCGGTGGTGCGGACCGGCTTCGTGAACCTGCTGTCCACCCAGGACGACATCGAGGTCGTCGGCGAGGCGGCGGACGGCGAACAGGCCGTCGCCCTCGCACTGGCCCACCGGCCCGACGTGGCCCTGCTGGACATCAGGATGCCCAGGCTGGACGGCATCCAGGCCGCGCGCACGATCCTCCAGGAGACCGGCGGCGCCACGAAGGCCCTGATGCTCACCACCTTCGACCTCGACCAGTACGTCTTCGACGCCCTGGCGGCCGGCGCCAGCGGTTTCCTCCTCAAGGACGCCACGTTCCCCGAACTCCTGCACGCCGTACGGGTGGTGGGCGCGGGCGACGCCATGCTGGCCCCCGGCATCACCCGCCGCCTCATCGCCGAGTTCGTCACCCGCCGCCCGGTCACCGCCCCGGGGCCCCTCCTGGAGCGCCTCACCGCCCGCGAGGTCGAGGTCCTCCTCCTGATCGCCCAGGGCCACTCCAACGCGGACATCGCCGACCGCCTGACGATCACCGACCACACGGTCAAGACCCACATCAACCGCCTGTTCACCAAGCTGGAACTCCGCGACCGGGCCCAGGCGGTGATCGTGGCGTACGAGGCGGGGCTGGTGACTCCGGGGGAGGGCGGGTAACACGACGCCCCCGACCCGGCCACCGGGACGGTGGCGACAGGCGGGGGCGTCGCAGGCGGACGTGCGGAGCGGGGCTAGTCGTCCGTCACGTCCGTCACCTTCCACCGCTGGTTGGCCCCGGAGTTCGGCTGCCACAGACCGACGGACGCGCCGTCGTTCGTGGACTGGCCCGAGACGTCCGGGAGTTGGCCAGTGGCGGCGTTGACGAGGGTCCAGGTGCCGTCGCCGGTCGAGGACATGATCCACTCGGTGGCCTTGTCGCGACGGCCCTCGTCCGGCTCGGCGACCAGGGCGCCGTCGCGGATGGCCAGACGCTTGTCCTCACTCGCCTCGGTGAAGACGTACCGCTTGCGGTTGTCGCTGCCGCGGATCTGCTCCAGCTTCCACTCCTGGCCGGCCGGGTCGGCCGTGTCCGCGCTCTTGATGACCAGGCCCGTGCCGTTGTCGGCGATGGTCAGGTCCTTGCCGCTCTGGACGCCGGTCAGGCGGTAGGTGTGGCCCTTGCGCAGTTCGGCCGCGTCCTTGGCCGCGCCGGAGACGCCCTTGACGAGGAAGGACGTCACGGACTGGGCGGGCACGGTGAGCGTGGCCTGCTTGCCGTTGACGCGGACGGCCTTCTGCTTGTCGAGCTTGCCGTCGGCGCTGGTCACCACCGGGGTGACCGTGGCACGGGAGGAGATCCGGCCGAACTTGGAGAGGTCGAGGGTGACCTCGCGTGACTCGGTCGTGCTGTTGACGTGGACGACCGTCGCCGCGTCGCCCTTGCGGGAGACCGCCGCCGTGCTGGACGTGTCGTTCGTCTTGATCAGCCGGTCGCCGGGCTTGATGTAGTGCGTGAAGTTACGGGCCGTGTCGAACTTGGTGTTCGTGTAGACCGGGCAGGACTTCAGCGTGTCCTTCGAGGTGCAGCTGAACGGGAGCTGGATCTCGCCCCAGTTGCCGCCCTTCGCGGACTCGCCGCCCGGCTTCATGTTGTCGTAGTCCTCGACGGGCTGCCAGAACACCCAGGCCTTGGGCTCCAGTTCACGCAGGTCGTCGACCATGCGCTGGGCGAGGCCGAGGCCGGGCCGCATGTCCGTGAAGCTCTGGCCGTCGCCCCAGTCGCCCTCGACCTCGCTCATCCACAGCGGCTTGTCGGCGGCCTTGGCCAGGTCGCGGACGGTGGTGCGCTGGCCGGTGCCGTAGGTGTGGACGTTCATCTGGTCGACGAGGTCGCGCACCTCCTGGGGGTACGAGTTCCAGTTCGTGGCGAACGTGCCGGGGTTGGTCTCGTCCATCGCGGAGATCTTCGCGTGGCTGCGGGACTTCTCCAGTACCGGGGCCAGCGCGCGGAGCACCTTCTGCTGGAGCTCCGGGCCGATGTGGGCGCCCTCCTGACGGCCGCCGGTGGGCTCGCCGTCCGGGCCGAGCTTGGTGCCCCAGTAGTCGGTGTTCGGCTCGTTGAACGCGTCGAGCGTGTCGACCTTGATGCCGTGCGCCTTCTCCAGCCGCTCGGTGGCGCCCACCAGGTACTTGGCGAAGTCCTCCACGGACTCCGGCTTGAGCTGGTCCTTGCCCGCGTCGAAGTTGCCGGAGACGTAGCCGCTCTCGGTCATGAACCAGGGCGGGGAGTTGCTGAAGGTCTCCCAGTGGGTGATGTCCTTCTTGATGCGGTCGACCCACCAGCGCTGCGTCTTGTCGGCGTTCTTGTTCCAGTCGGCCGGGTCCGTCGGCGTCCCACCAGTCGACGTCCTCGCGGGTCGTGCCCGCCGGCGCCTTCCACCAGCCCTCGACGGCCGCCGCCGGCCCGCAGGTAGTCCTTGACGTCGGGGGCGTTGCCGCCGCCGATGTTGTAGCGGGCGATGTTCAGCGCGAGGCCGTCGTCGCCGAAGAGGAGCTTGTAGAGCTTCTCGCGTACCGCGGGCGGGTAGTCGCCGGTGGCGTTGGCGAACCAGACCAGGCTCGTGCCCCAGCCCTCGAACTTCTCCCCCGAGTAGGAGGGGTCGGGCCGGACGGTGACCCCGGCAGCGGCGGCCTGAGCGGTCGTCTCGGCGTGCGCGGCGGGCAGGGTGGTCGTGGCCAGGACGGTTCCGGTCGCCAGGGCGGTGACGCCGATGGCCCCGAGGAGCCTTCTCTTACGGGTGCGGTGTGCCATCTCGAGTACTCCAGGGCTCTGGTGCGGTGTGGCGCCTTCTCGTACGATCCGGGCTATTTCTGGTAGGCAATGTTTACGTAAACATCCACTGGCGGGATGTCTACACTGTCCGAATCTCAGGGGTCAAGGAGTCGTTCCGGACCGAATTTTTCGCGCCGGTCGCGCGGCGAGGGGAGCGAGGGGCAGGTGGGCACAGTGGACGGTGAGGGCGAACCGACGGGCACAAGCCCTACGAGAAGGCGTGCGGCCCGCCCCCGCCAGGGCGCGTCCATGGCCGACGTCGCCCAGCTCGCCGGCGTCTCCTCGCAGACGGTCTCCCGCGTCTCCAACGGCTTCCCGGGCGTCACCGAGGACACCCGGCCGGCAGGTCCTGGCCGCGATGCGGGAGCTGGGCTACCGGCCCAACAGCGCGGCGCGGGCGCTGCGCCGCGGCGAGTTCCGCACCCTCGGCGTGATCACGTTCTCCCTCTCCACGATGGGCAACATCCGCACCCTGGAGGCCATCGCCACCTCCGCGGCCCGGCACGGCTACGCCGTCACGCTGCTGCCCGTCGCCGTGCCCACCCAGGACGAGGTGAACGGCGCGTTCTCCCGTCTGGGCGAGCTCGCCGTGGACGCCGTCATCGTCATCATGGAGATCCACCTGCTCGACGCGGCGACCGTCTCCCTGCCGCCCGGCGTGCAGGTCGTGGTGGCCGACTCGGACGCCGGCGACCGCTACACCGTCGTCGACACCGACCAGGCGGGCGGCGCCCGTGACGCCGTACGGCATCTGCTGGACCTCGGCCACGACACGGTGTGGCACCTGGCGGGCCCGGAGGGCTCCTTCGCCGCCCAGCGCCGCGCCAACGCCTGGCGCGACCACGCTCACCGAGGCGGGCCGCGTCCCGCCGCCCCTGGTCCGCGGCGACTGGTCGGCCGAGTCCGGCTACCGGGCCGGCCTGCGACTGGCCGACGAGCCGGACTGCACGGCGGTGTTCGCGGCCAACGACCAGATGGCCCTGGGACTGCTGCGCGCCCTGCACGAACGCGGCCGCCGGGTCCCGGACGACATCAGCGTCATCGGCTTCGACGACATCCCCGAGTCCGCGTCCTTCCTCCCGCCCCTCACCACCATCCACCAGGACTTCGCCCAGGTGGGACGGCTGTGCGTGGAGGGGGTCCTGGACAAGATGCGGCAGGACGGGGCGGAGCACGGGACGACGCTGGTGCCTACGCGGTTGGTACGGCGGGAGAGCACGGGAGCCCGGCGACGGCCGGGCTAGCGGCTGACGCTCGTCACGCTGGTCAGGGTCCGATCGGCGTCAGCCGGTGGGCGGGGTGGACTGGATCCGGCCGAGGACATGTTCCGCCGGCGGTAGGAGTGAACTGAGGTGGCGTGGGCGAGCACGGCGTTCGAGGGCCGGACGCGCGGGCGTGACTCAGGGCCGGCCGAGCACGCGTTTCGCCGCGGCCGGAGTGAACTGGCGCTGGACCAGCACGCCTTCAGCCCCGCGCGCGGGGTGAACTCGGACCGGCCGAGCACGCGTTTCGCCGCGGTCGGAGTGAACTGGCGCTGGTCCAGCACGTCTTCAGCCGGTGGGCGGGGTGAACTCCGGCTGGTCGAGGACGCGCAGCCAGCTTCCGTCGGGCTGGCGCCGGACCACCTGCGCGCGGGCACCGGCTCCGTCCTTCGGCGGGGTCGACGTCAGGGCGATGTCGCCGCTGACCAGTGTCGGCAGCGGTGCTTCCGGCTCGAAGCGGGGGCGGCCCGCCAGCACCTTCTCCCAGAGAACGCGGATCGCTTCCCGCCCCACCGTCCGTTCGCCGGGCGGATAGGCCAGCACCGCGTCCTCCTCGTAGAGCGCGGCGACCCCGGCCGCGTCACCGGCGTTGGACCGCTCGACGAACAAGCGGGTGAGGTCTTCGGGGCGCAGGGCCTTCTCGTACTCCGGCATGACGGGTCTCCTGAACGTCGGGCTTCGTCGCGTGCTTCCAGCGTGTTCGCCCGGAGATCAGAAGTCCAACAGATGGATCTGCTGGAAGCTAGAATTTCCAGTCATGGAACTGAGGCAGCTCGAATACTTCGTCGCGGTGGCCGAGGAACGGAACTTCACGCGGGCGGCCGAGCGGGTGCACATCAGCCAGTCCGGCGTCAGCGCTCAGATCCGCCAGTTGGAACGCGAACTCGGTGCCGAGCTGTTCGACCGCTCGGCGCGCACCGCCACCCTCACCGCGGCGGGCAGGGCAGCGCTCGACCACGCCCGCGCGACGCTCGCCGCGGCCGGGGCGGTCGGCCAGGCCGTGGACGAGGTCACTGACCTGGTCCGCGGTCAGCTCGTGGTCGGGATGGTCATCGGCTGCACCGTCACGCCCCTGTTCGACGCGCTCTCCGCGTTCCACCGAGCGCATCCCGGCGTCGAGATCTCACTCCTGGAGGACAATTCCGACCGGCTCGTCGAGGCGGTGCGCGCCGGCACCGTCGATCTGGCCCTCGTCGGCACCGCGACGGCCGCCCCAGAGGGGCTCGAGGCGCTGACGATCATCAGCGAGCGGCTGGTCGTGGCGGTTCCGGCCGGGCACCCGTTGGCGGAGCAGCGGCGGGTCGTGCTGCGCGACCTGGTCGACCGTCCGATCGTGTGCATGCCCCCGGGCACCGGGCTGCGCACGCTCTTCGACCGCGCCTGCGCCGCACAGGGCCTCCACCCCACGATCGCGCTGCAGGCCAGCGCCGCGGACGCCATCGCAGACCTCGCCGCCCGCGGCCTCGGTGTCGCCGTCCTCAGCGAGTCCATGGCGGCGAGCTACCGCGACCGGGTCGTCGCCCGCACCATCGACGACGTGGAGACACCGGCTCTGCTGGCCCTGGTCTGGAAGGGGACGCACAGTCCTGCGGTGCGTGAGCTGCTCGGGCAGTGTCGGCGGGCATTCACCAGGCGCACCGAGGATCAGGTCCCCTTCCGGGTGCGGTAGGAACGTGTGGCGATCTGTCACAGCGGTTCCTCCACCCATCGGCCGGCCCCCGCCCGGGCGGCGGGACCGGCACCCGGGCCCGTCACCGGTGCCGCGCCCTGCCCAGCTCGTCGGTGTACCGGCCGAGGACGTCCTCGGCCGTGGGGACGGGGCCGAACAGCTGCTCCCGGCGGCGAGGGTCGCGACGTAGCGGCCGCTGTCGAACCAGCCGAACATCGCGGCCATGTCCTTGACCAGCGGCATGAAGCGACCGGCGACGGCTCCTGCGGCGCGGGCGACGGCGGAAGGGAGCCTGGCTCCGTTCGGCATGGGCCTTTGCCAGCCCAGTGCGCTGCGGCACTGTCCGCTTCGCGGGAACGGGGGAAACGATTCGCACTCCAGGCCGGAACCGGGGTGCAGGCCGAGGGGAGTTACTCGGACTCTTCCCGCGGAAGAGCGCGGCTGTTGATCGCGTCGGCGATGGCGTAGGCGGTGCGGACGAAGGACTCTGCCTGCTGCGCCGACAGGTTCCGCGCGGAGGTCTCCTCCAGGGCCTGCCACATGGCTGCGATGGGCTCACGCATGGCACGGCCCTTGTCGGTGAGGTGGACGACCATGACGCGCCGGTCGTGTTCGGCCGGCTCGCGGATGAGCAGGCCGGCGTCCTGCATGCGGCGTAGGGACTTGGAGACGGTGGAGTGGTCCAGGCCGACGCTTTCGAGCAGCTCGGACTGGGTCTGGCCGTCCCGGTCGAGGAGGTGCATCAGCAGCAGTTCCTGTCCGGGATGCAGGTCCATCTCGCGGAGCATGGCGGCGGCGCGGGCGCGGTGAGCGCGGGCGAGCTGGAAGATCGCGTAGCTCATCGGCCCCTCGCCGGCCGTCGTGGGGGTGCGGGGTGTGGGGGCTGGCATGGTTCGGTTCCTCAGACGGTGTGGGTGGGGTAGTCGGTGTAGCCGGCCACTCCGCCGCCGTAGAAGGTCGCCGGGTCGGGGGTGTTCAGCGGCGCGTCAGAGCGTAGCCGCTCGACCAGGTCCGGGTTGGCGAGCGCGAGGGCGCCGACGGAGACGAGGTCGGCCGTGCCGTGGTCGATGTCCTTGGCGCGGGTGGGCAGGTCGGTCCCGGCCCGGTTGAGGATCAGCGTGGTCGGCCACAGCGCGCGCAGGGTGCCCAGCAGCGCCTCGTCGCCCGCGTGCATGACGTGGAGGTAGGCGAGGCCGAGCGGGCTGAGGGCGCGCATGAGCGCCGGATACAGCTCGGCGGTGTCGGACTCGGCGATGTCGTTGTAGGGGTTGCCGGGGGAGATGCGCAGGCCGGTGCGGTCGGCGCCGATCTCGTCGGCCACGGCAGCGGCGACCTCGACGGCGAAGCGGATGCGGTTGTCGAGGGAACCGCCGTAGCGGTCGGTGCGCTGGTTGGTGTTGTCGGACAGGAACTGGTGCACCAGGTAGCCGTTGGCGGCGTGGATCTCCACGCCGTCGGCGCCTGCCGCGACGGCGGCCGCCGCGGCGCGGCGGAAGTCGTCGACGGTCGCCGCGACCTCCTGCGTCGACAGAGCACGGGGTGTCGGCATCTCCTGGGGCCCGGACGCGGTGAACATCGCGCCCTCCGGCCGGATCGCCGAAGGGGCGACCGGCTGGCGCCCGTGGGGGGTGTTGTCGGGGTGGGCGATGCGTCCGGTGTGCATCAGCTGGATGACGATCCGGCCGTCGGCCGCGTGCACGGCGTCGGTGACCTTGCGCCACCCGGCGATCTGCTCGTCATTGTGGATGCCGGGGGTGAGGAGGTAGCCCTGGCCATCGGCGGAGGGCTGGGTTCCCTCGGTGATGATGAGCGCGTGCGAGGCCCGCTGGGCGTAGTACTCGGCGTTCAGCTCGGTCGGTACGCCTTCGGGTGTGGAGCGGTCACGGGTCATGGGGGCCATGACCAGGCGGTGCGGCAGGGAGATGTCACCGACGGTGGTCGGGGTCCACAGGGAGTTCAGCATGAAGGGTCCTTCGGTGCGGTGATGAACGGGTGGTGATGAACGGGTGGTCATCGGGAAAGCGGGGGTGTGGCGGAAGGAGCGGCGGGCGTGATCAGTCGAGGGTGAGGACGAGCTTGCCCCGGACATGCCCGGCGTCGCTGACCTGCTGGGCCGTGGCGGCCTGGTCGAGCGGGTAGGCGGTGACGGTGGTGACGACCTTGCCGGTCGCGGCGTCCTGGGCCAGGGCGGCCAGGCGGGCGGCCGAGCGTTCCTGGGGACCGCTGGCGAAGGTGATGCCGAGCTGGTGCGCGCGGAAGTCGGCGATGGTGACGATGCGCTCGGTGCCGCCGCGCAGGGCGATGGAGTCCTCCAGGGCTCCCTTCCCGGCCAGGTCGAACACCGCGTCCACGCCGTCGGGGGCGAGCGCCCGGACCCGCTCGACCAGGCCCTCGCCGTACACGGTCGCGGTGGCGCCGAGCGAGGCGAGGTAGTCCTGGTTCGCGGGGCCGGCGGTGCCGATGACACGCGCTCCGCGGGCCGTGGCGAGCTGGACCGCCAGGGTTCCGACCGCTCCGGCCGCGCCGTGCATCAGCACGGTCTCCCCGGCGGCGACGCCCAGCAGGTTCAGGACCCGCTCGGCCGTCTCGCCCGCCACCGGCAGCGCGACCGCGTGCTGCCAGTCGAGGCCGGCGGGCTTGGGGGCCACGGTGGTGGCCAGCGCGTACTCGGCGTACGAGCCGGTGTCCGACCAGCCCAGCACCTCGTCGCCCACCTGCACGTCCCGCACGCCCTCCCCCAGGGCGTCCACCACGCCGGCGAGCTCGTGACCGGGGACGGAGGGGAGCGGCGTGGGGAACACGGCCTCCAGGGCCCCGGAGCGGATCTTGCCGTCCAGCGCGTTCAGCCCGGCCGCCTTGACGCGGACGCGGATCTGCCCGGGGCCGGGCTGCGGGACCTCGATGTCCGCCTCGTGCAGCACTTCCGTGCCTCCGAAACGGTCGAACAGGATGGCTTTCATGACGACTCCTCTCGTGTCACCACCCATTTAGGTGGCTGGACACATAATCAACGTAACAGCAAACATGTGGCTAGCCAAGTATTGATGTCCACTCGGGCCGCGCACGATCCGTCGCGGTTTCGTCGGGCCCCTCGGGCCGGCGGACGAGGAAGTGGGGGGGCGCCCCGCCGATCGCACAGCCGAGCCCTCGTTCACCGCGCGTACGGTGCGTCCCCGCCGGAACGGCTCAGGCGATGCGTGCGCAAGGGTCGTCCGTCGCCCCGTGGACGAGGTGTACGGCCCTTGGAGTCCTGCAACACCTCGACGAGAGCGGGCGGCGCAGGTGGTGCGGTCCGGCCACGTGCGGTGCCAAGCGGTCCTCGGGTCCTCAGAAGGCCGGTGACTGACGCGGGGCGTCAGAGGGCGTGCGCGTTCTCGACCGGACGGAACCGGTCCGTGGCAGCCAGCACGGCATCCGTCGTGGCATCCCCGGACAGCCCGTGTCCCTCCCCGCCGATCAGCACGAGGTCCGCGTCCGGCCACACCTGCGCCAGCTGCCACGCGATGTCCGCAGGCCCGCTGATGTCCATCCGGCCGTGGACCATCACACCCGGGATGCCGGCCAGCTTCCCGGCGTCGCGCAGCAGTGCCCCGTCCTCCAGGAAACCGGCGTGCCGCCAGTAGTGCGTGACGAGGCGGGCGAAGCGCAGCCGGAAGTGCGGGTCCTCGTAACGGGGATCGGGCTTGTGCCCGGGGTGGGTGGACACGTGCACGTCCTCCCAGCGGCACCACTCACGCGCGGCCCGCTCCCGTACGGCCGGATCGGGGTCGGCGAGCATCCGGGCGTACGCGTCCACCAGGCTGCCTTCGCGCTCCCGCTCGGGGACGGTGTCCCGGAACCTGGCCCACTCCTCGGGGAAGACCCGCCCCATGTCCCGGGTGACCCACTCCACCTCGCGGCGGGTGGTGTTGGTGACGCTGAAGAGGACCAGCTCCGACACGTGCCCGGGGTGCCGCTCGGCGTAGGCCAGCGCGAGGGTCACGCCCCAGGAGCCGCCGAGGACCAGCCACTCCTCGATGCCGAGGTGCTGCCGCAACTGCTCGATGTCGGCGATCAGATGCGGGGTGGTGTTGGCGGCGAGCGAGGTCCGCGGATCGGCGGCGTCGGGCGTGCTGTGTCCGCACCCGCGTTGGTCGAGGAGCACGATGCGGTACGCCGCGGGGTCGAAGAGCCGGCGCCAGAACGGGCCCGCGCCCGATCCCGGCCCGCCGTGCAGGACGAGGGCGGGCTTGCCCGCGGGATTCCCGCAGGTCTCCCAGTGGACGCGGTTGCCGTCGCCGACGTCGAGCAGGCCGTGCTCGTACGGCTCGATGGGTGGATAGCGCTCGGCCATGTGGGACGTGCCCTCCTCGACCCCGCTGAGGTATAACAGCGCTGTTAGATTAGCAAGGTGAGAGATATTCCGGAGCCGGCGGCCGTGGGAACTCTGCTCCGCCACGTCCTGGAGCTGCTCGACGGCGACGTGTCCAAGGTCCACGAGGAGCAGGGCCTGCCCGAGTACCGTCCCCGCTTCTCCCCGGTCGTACGGGCACTGCTGGCCGAAGGCCCGCTGTCCGTACGTGACTTGGCCTCGGCGGTGGGCGTCACGCACTCGGCCGCGAGCCAGACGGCCGCCCAGATGGCCCGCGCGGACCTGGTCACCCACACCCCCGACCCGCTGGACGCCCGCCGCAGGCTGATCGACCTGACGCCGAAGGCCCGTGCCCTGCTGCCGCGGATCGAGGCGGAGTGGGAGGCCACCGCGGCGGCGATGGCGGAACTGGACTCGGAGCTCTCGATGCCGCTGGCGGAGCTGCTGACGGAGGTGGCGGAGGCGGTGGGCCGCCGGCCGTTCCGGGAGCGGGTGGGGGCGGCGTATCGGGTTCCGAGAGGTGGGGGCCAGTCGTGAAGTGCACTACGGACGGGTGCCGACGGCGATCGTGTCGTTGTCCGCGAGCCGCAGGATCGCCCGCAGGATGATCGGCAGACGCCGGTCGTCGAGGTCCTGGACGGCCGCGATGGTGGTGAGCCCGATGCCCACCATCGACAGGACCAAGCCGAGGAACGAACGCTGCTGCTCGTCCAGGCCCAGCGTGTACTGGCGCCCGGACAGCCCTTCGAATTCGGCCGTCGCACCGCGGCTGGTGTCGACGATCAGGGCGTACCGTACGGCTCTGATCTCCAGGATCGTGCGCTCCTCGACCAGCGCCCGGACTGCCGCCCGGTCGGAGGACGACTTCGCCGTGCGCACCAGTTGCTCGCACAACGACTGGCAGGCAGGGATGGTGTTCACGCCGATGCCTGCGCAGGGCGTCGGTGGCCGCCGCGGCGGGCCGCGGTGAGACGAGCCCGGGCTTGCCGGTACTGCTCGTAGAGCCGGTCGCTTTCCGCGCAGGGGAGTTCGGCGTTCGCGCCCGTCTCGTCCACGGCTCGGCAGGTCCGGCAGCTCGCGCAGTGCTCGGCCAGGCGCCGAACGGCTGCCTGCTCCGGTGTCTCGCCCGTTGTGATGAGGATGCTGAGGATCTCGTAGTGCTCGCACAGGGCGCCCAGGACCCGGGCGAGCCTGCGGGCGTACAACACGCTTCCGCTCGGTGCGGCAAGGCTCAGTTCGGGGGCACGGAGCTTGCCTCGGGCCTCCTCGACACAGGCCAACGCGCCGTAACGTGTGACGCTCCCCTCCGGCAGTCGTCCGGCCGCGCGCTCGACCTCCGGCATCAGGAGGCCGAGGTGGCCGCGTAGTTGGGCGATGAGCGGGTCCAACTCGTCGGCGGCCGGCGGCAGGGCATCCGGTCCGGAGTCCGGGTCCAGCACCCGTTGCGCGGTATCGCGCATTGTCGCGAGGTCTGGCGGGTCTGCGGCAACTGTCGTTGAGGCCGTAGCGTTCATGGTGTCGACGCTCCTCCCAGCATGGACCACTCCCCTGGAGGTTTCCGCCTCGCCAGGGCTTTCTCGTGCCGACAGACGCTAGAAGCGTGATGTGTGGCCCCTCTAGCGATGTGCACATCTGTGCACGCAAGGTCACGCCTTCGGCTGATGACAATCCAGCACCCTTGACCGGGGCCTGACGGCAGGTCAGCGTGTTGCACAGTCCTGCACATCACCTTGATGGAGGCAGCCGTGCCGCTACTGTTCATCGGAATCGACCCGAACACCGGAGATCACGAATCACCCACCGTCTGGGTCGACGAGGAAAGGAAAGAACTCGTCTTTCAGGGGTGGAAGCCATCGCCTGAACTCGAAGCGGAAGTCGCCGCGTATGAAGTGCCAGGTCACGCGGTCGGCATCCCCGAGAACGAGGCAGTGGTCCGTATCCCCGCCAGGATGGTGCCGATGATCAGGGAGGCGTGCGATGCCGCCGAACGTGCCGCCGCCCGCGTTCACTGACCTGCTCGCCGGCACTACCCGATCCGCCGTCCACCTCGAGATGCGGGACACGTACGCCGTCGACTACGAGTCCGGACCGTTCGCCGAGTGGCGCCGCGGACACCGACATGATCCTGCCGACCGAGCCTCCTGGTGGCGGCCCTGGCTGAGCCTGGTCGAGGAGACGGTTGCGCGTGGCGTCGTGATCCGCCGTGGCCGGATCGTTTCAGAACCGGTCAGCGAGTACACCCGTTTCCTGCACAGCTTCACCTTCACCAACGTCGCCGCCGGTGAGCTCGTGCGCTGGCTTCCGCGACGCCGGGCGTCCGATCTCGCGCTTCCGGGCAACGACTTCTGGCTCTTCGACGACCACACGGTCTACTGGAACCACTTCACCGGCGACGGAGTATCCGCCGGCGGTGAAGTCTCCGAAGACCCGGCGGCCGTGAAACTGTGCACCGAGGCCTTCGAGGCCGTCTGGCCACGCGCCGTCCCACACGACCAGTACGAGATCCACTGACCCAGCACGCACCGGACAGGCCAGCTCATGCCCTCCTCCCCCTCCTCGTCCGCCCAGGCCGCGCGCGAGGTAGTCGCCCAGCGGCTGCGCGACCTGCGCAGAACCGCAGGGCTGACGGTCACCGAGCTGGCCGGCCGATGCGAGTGGCACCACGCCAAGACCTCCCGGATCGAGAACGCGCGTACGGCGCCCACCGCCACGGACATCCGCAAGTGGTGCAGGGCGTGCGACGCCGTCGACCAGACCGAGGCGCTCATCAACCAGTCCCTCCACGCCGAGTCCCTGTACACGGAGTGGCGCTCCCAAGTACGCGCCGGTCTCGCGGCGTTGCAGGGCAGCGAGCCACGGCTCTTCGAGGACACCGAGCTTTTCCGGGTCTACTCCTCAACGCTGGTGCCCGGCCTGCTCCAGACGGAGGGATACGCGGCAGGAATCCTCGGGATCAGCGCACGCTTCCGTGATGTTCCCGTCGACGACAGTGCGGAAGCCGCACGCGCCCGCGTCGAGCGGTCCCGGGTCATCCACGAGCCAGGTCACCGCTTCGTGTTCGTGGTCGAGGAGGATGCCCTGCGGCACCAGATCTGCGGCGCCGACGAGATGGCTGCCCAACTGGGGTACCTGCTCACCGCGGGAGCCCTACCCCAGGTGTCCCTCGGCATCATCCCCATGTCCGCACCCAGCCGGGCTCAATGGCCGCGCGAGACCTTTCACGTCTACGACGATCGAATGGTGTCCGTCGAACTCGTCTCGGCCAGGGTGAAGATCACCCAGCCCTCCGAGACCGACCTGTACCTTCGGGCTTTCGAGCAGCTCCGCGGCGACGCCGTGTACGGAGCGGACGCCCGGGCCCTGATCGTGAGGGCCATCGACGCCCTGCGTTGATCCGGCGTGACGACGTGCCCCCAGTGCTGACGCCGGTCCACGCAGGGCGCCGCGTGATGGATCCCTCACCGATCCCTCGCGCAAGGCACTGGCCCCACCACCCCACCCCCACCGATCGTGAACACCATGAGCGATCACGGAGACGAGCCCGCTGAGGTCCGTCGTTTCTGGGCCCGCCTCGGGCTCCCCGGACTCGTCGACGTGCACACGCACTTCATGCCCGAGCGGGTCCTGCGCAAGGTCTGGGAGTACTTCGACGCGCTCGGGCCGCTCACCGGTGGGATGGAGTGGCCGATCACCTACCGGAAGGAAGAGGCCGAACGGGCGCAGATACTGCGGGAGTTCGGCGTGCGAGCCTTCACGGCGATGCTCTACCCGCACAAGCCCGGCATGGCCCGCTGGCTGAACGGCTGGGCGGCCGACTTCGCGCGCCGCACCCCCGACTGTCTGCACACCGCCACCCTCTACCCCGAGCCGGGCGTCGAGGCCTACGTCCGGGAGGCCGTCGAGGCGGGCGCGCGGGTCTTCAAGGCGCATGTGCAGGTGGGCGCGTACGACCCGGCCGACGAACTGCTGCAGCCGGCGTGGGGGCTGCTGGCCGAGGCCGGGATCCCCGTGGTGATCCACTGCGGCTCCGGGCCCGCGCCCGGCAAGCACACCGGCCCCGAACCGATCGCACGCGTGCTGGCGCGACACCCCCAACTGCGGCTGATCGTCGCGCACATGGGGATGCCCGAGTACGAGGAGTTCCTCGGCCTCGCCGAGCGGTACGGTCAGGTGCGGCTGGACACGACGATGGCGTTCACCGACTTCACCGAGGCGTTCATGCCGCTCCCCCGCCGCGCCCTGCCCCGGCTGGCCGGGCTCGGGGACCGCATCCTGCTCGGCTCCGACTTCCCCAACATCCCCTATCCGTACGTGCACCAGCTGCACGCGCTGGAGCGGCTGGGGCTAGGAGAGAAGTGGCTGCGGGCGGTGTGCCACGACAACGGGGCGAAGCTCTTCGGCCTGTGAGGCCCGGATCTCGAGTGAACATCCCCGCAACTACCGCCGGGTACAGGAGAGATCACGTAACAAGACATCCACAAGAGGGACCGCAAGGTCGTTCCCACTCCCCTTCCCCTCCCGGTTGAGCTAGAAACTTCAACGAACCCGACCGCGCCAAGGGGTGCGCCACGGTACAGCCGCCGAGGGGAACACACTCAGTGACCAGACGAGACCACGGATCAAGCCGGTCCGGCACCCGGGCGCGCAGACGCCTCCCGCGTCTGCGGATCGCCGTCGCAGCCGCCGTCTCCTTCGCCATCGCCGGAACAGCCGCCCAGGTGATGGCGGCCCAGCCGGACGAGACCGGCAAGCAGCCGGCCGTGCCGTCCCTCGCCTGGTCCGACTGCCAGGGCGGCTTCGAGTGCGCGAACGCCGACGTGCCGCTGGACTACCGCGATCCGCAGGGCAAGACCCTCACCCTGGCGGTCATCCGCAAGAAGGCCCCGGACCAGGCCAAGAAGAAGGGCACCCTCTTCCTCCAGCCCGGCGGGCCCGGCAACTCCGGCGTGGACTTCGTCCGTGGGAACTACGCCGACCTGCCGGCCGCCCTGCGCGACTCCTTCGACGTCTTCGGGTACGACGTACGCGGCGTCGGGCGCAGTTCGCAGGTCCAGTGCTGGGACGACCCGACGTACACCCAGGCCATCACCGCGGCCAAGGGCGTCCCCGGCCCGGACGCCTACGAGCCCGCCGTGCGCCAGGCCGCCGAGTTCGACCAGGCCTGCCAGGACAACGCCGGCGAACTACTGCCGTACGTCGGCACCGAGTACGTCGCGCGTGACATCGACCTGCTGCGCCAGGCCCTCGGTGAGAACCAACTGACGTACTACGGTCGGTCGTTCGGCTCCTACATAGGCACCGTCTACGCCGCCATGTTCCCCGACCGGGTGCGTGCCCTCACGCTCGACGGCGCGTACGACCCGGAGCACTACGCGAACCAGCCCTACGCCTACGACCGGCCCCAGTACCTGGCCCTGGACGGCGCGATGAGCCGCTTCCTCGACTGGTGCAAGGCGGACCAGGCCACCTGCGGGTTCGGCGACGGCGACCCCCGGGCCGCGTTCGCGAAGCTCAAGGCCGACCTCGACGCCAACCCCGTACCCACCGCCAACGGTGGGCAGGCGAACGGCTACACCCTCGTCTACCGCATCCTGTTCAACATCAACGAGGGCAAGGTCATCTGGCCCTCGCTCGGCGAGGCCCTGCGCAAGGCCCAGCAGCGGGACAACACCTCGTTCCTGCTGAGGCCGCCGTCCGCGGCCAGCTACGACTTCCTCAACCCGAACGTGGTCGTCGAGTGCACCGACAAGGCCTATCCGCGTGCTGCGGCCCTGCTGAAGCGGCAGGTCACGACCAACGCCAAGCTCGCGCCGCTGCTCGGACCGGCCCTGGCGTACGGCCCGCCGCTCTACGACCACCAGCACGCCACCGCCTGCGTCCAGTGGAAGGGCGAGCAGGTCAGCCGCTACGACGGTTCCTTCCGTGCGAAGGGCTCCGCGCCGATCCTCGTCGTCGGCAACACCGGTGACCCGGACACCCCGTACCAGGACGCGGTGGCCCTGTCCCGGGAGCTCGACAACGGCCGTCTGCTCACCTTCAAGGCCGAGGGGCACACCGCCTTCGGGCGCAGCGCCTGCGCGACGGACGCCGTCACGAGCTACCTGGTGGACCTGAAGGTCCCGGCGCGTGGCACGACCTGCGCGGACGAGACCCAGCCGCCGTCCGCCACGCCGAAGGCGGCCCCGCCCGGCACGACCCTCGGCGAACTCCGCAACGGCGTCAACGAGCGGCTCGACCGCCTCGGCGTCCTGCGCTGACCCACCGCTCCACGGCACCCCGGGTGCCGGGCCGCACCAGGCCCGGCACCCGGGGTGTTCGCGTATCCGGGTGGCGCCGACCTCTTGACCCGCCTTCGCGCCGACGCGTACAACTGCACTCGCCACTGACGGAAACCGGTTACTACCTTATTACTACAAGGGAAGGTCGCTCACGATGAGAGCTTCGGGAGAACGGGCCCGCCGGGAGGTGCTCAAGGGCGCGGCCGCCGGCGCCGGTCTGGCCGCGGCGGGCATCGCCGCCCCGCACCCCGCGTACGCCGCCGGCGGCCGACCGGACCGCCCGGAGAGCGTGACCGCGCGCATGGGCGGCACCTCCGTCACCCTGTCGATCGCACACGGAGCACTCAGCTGGTCCGCACGGCGCGACGGCCGGACGGTGATCGGCACCTCGGCCCTCGGCATCAGGCTCGGCGACGGCACCGTCCTCGGCAGTGATGTCCGGGTGGTCCGCAAGCGGCACCGCACGCGCCGCTCCACCTGGGCCCCGGTGTACGGACGCGACGCGACCGTCACCGACCACTACCAGGAGCAGCGCTGGGACCTGAGGGACCGGACCTCGGGCATCCGCTTCGGCGTGCAGGTCCGTGCCTACAAGAGCGGCGTCGCCCTGCGCTACCTCCTCCTCGACCAGGGCACCGCCACCATCGCCGACGAGCTGACGACGTTCGTCTTCCCGGACGGCACCACCGTCTACAGCGCCCGCGACGAGAACGCCTACGAGCCGGTGGCACCGGGATCCATACCGGTCACCGGCACCTCCACGACGGACAACGGCCCTCTCACCGACCTCCCCCTGACCGCCACGCTCCCGGGCGGTCTCATCGCCTGCGTCTGCGAGTCCGCCCGGGTGGAGCACCCCCGGCTGATGCTCGGTTCGGTCGCCGGTGAGCCGAACACCCTCTCCGCGTTCCTCATGGAGCACACCGCCCGGGGCACGGGCCCGGTGGAGACGACCTCCACCGTCGCCACGCCCTTCGCCACACCGTGGCGTGCGGTGGTGATCGGCGCGACTCACGCCGAACTCGTCGACAACGCCGAGCTGGTGCTGAATCTGGCTCCGCCGAACGCGCTCCTCGACACCTCGTGGATCAAGCCGGGCAAGGTCTTCCGCTGCGAGCTCAGCACCGCCGCGGGCCTGGCGGGCGTCGACTTCGCCGTGGCCCGGGGCCTTGAGTACATCGAGTACGACGCCGGCTGGTACGGCCCCGAGTTCACGACGCCCGACGCGACCGCACCGATCGCCGCGATCGACCTGCCGTCGGTCATCTCCTACGCCACGGGCCAGGGCATCGGTGTCTTCCTCTACGTCAACCGGCTGGCGCTGACCGACGCGGACTCCCTCTTCGGCCTCTACAGGAGCTGGGGCGTGCGGGGCGTCAAACTCGGGTTCATCAACGACGGAACCCGGTCGATGACCGGCCAGATCATCGACTGGGCGAAGACGGCCGCGCGGTACGAGCTGCTGATCGACATGCACGACGACGTCCGGCCGTTCGGCTACGAACGGACCTACCCGAACTGGATCAGCCTGGAGGGCGTGCGCGGCAACGAGCAGTTCCCGACCGCCACGCACAACGTGACGCTGCCGTTCGCCCGCAACATCGGCGGCCCGATGGACTACACGATCTGCTACGGCCAGTCCCGCGACAAGACGACCAACGCCCACCAGATGGCCATGGCCGCCGTCTACTACCAACCCCTCAACTTCCTCTTCTGGTACGACAAGCCGTCCAAGTACGGCAACCCCGCGAACTGGCCCGGCCTGCCCTGGTTCAACGCCGTCCCCACGACCTGGGACGACAGCCGCACCCTGGCCGGCTCGATCGGCGAGTACGTCGCCGTCGCCCGGCGTGACGGCGGCACCTGGTACCTGGGCGCGATGACGAACGAGTCGTCCAGAACCCTGTCCCTGTCCCTGTCCTTCCTCGGCAGCGGTACGTACACGGCCACGGTCTACGCCGACGGCACCCCGGGCGCGAACCCGTACCAGACCCCGGTCGTGGTCAGCACCCGGACCGTCACCCGGGCCGACACCCTCGACGCGGCCATGGCACCGGCGGGCGGCCAGGCGGTCGTGCTGGAGCCGAGCTGAACCCGAGGGGCGTGGGGTTTTCCCCAGGGGCGGGGTCCACCGACCGGTGGACGGCAAGTTCAACCGAGTGCCTCTGTCCGTCAACTGCCCATCTCAGCAACGCTTTTGGGCATGAATTCATTCTCTGTGCGCGTGGCGCGCTGGAGTGCGCGGCACCCCTGGCGGGCGATCGTCGGCTGGCTGGTGTTCGTGGCACTGTGCCTGGGGGCCGGCAGTGCCGTCGGCACGAACAGTGCGAAGACGGCGGACTACCGGGTCGGTGAGGCCGGCCGTGCCGAGGCCCTCGCCGCCGAGGCCCATCTGGAGCGCGGGGCCGCCGAGCAGGTGCTGATCTCCTCCCGTTCGGGCGGTGCTCTCGACCAGGGCGCCGCCCGGGCCGCCGCGAAGGATCTCACCGAGCGGATGCGAAGACTGCCGGACGTGGCAGGAGTGGCGGACCCGTTGCTGTCCGAGGACCGCCGGACTCTGATGGTCGAGGTGGCGCTGAAGGGTGAGGAGCGGGACGCCAAGGACAAGGTCGACGCACTCGTGGCGCAGACCTCGGCCGTGCAGAAGGGCCACCCCGGGCTGCTGCTGGAGGAGACCGGAAGTCCCTCCGTCAGCAAGGGAGTCGACCAGCAGCGCAGTGACGACCTGGCGCTGTCCGAGGCGATCACCCTGCCCGTCACCCTGCTCACGCTGCTGGTCGTGTTCGGGTCGGTGACCATGGCCGGGGTGCCGTTGCTGCTGGCCCTGTCGTCGATCGCGGCGGCGGTGGGTCTTTCGATGGTCGTCTCGCATGTGTCGCCCGACGCCGGGGTCGGCACGAACGTCATCCTGATGATCGGCCTCGCGGTCGGCGTCGACTACACGCTCTTCTATCTCAAGCGCGAGCGGGAGGAACGGTCCCGCTCCGGCGGACGGCTGTCCTCCGAGGCGCTGGTGGAACTGGCCGCCGCGACCTCGGGCCGGGCCGTCGTGGTCTCAGGGATGGCGGTGGTCGCCTCCACGGCGACGCTGTACCTGGCCTCCGACGTGATCTTCTCCTCCCTCGCGACCGGCACCATCGTGGTCGTCCTGGTGGCGGTGGCGAGTTCGCTGACGGCCCTGCCCGCGCTGCTCGTCAAGCTCGGACAGCGGGCGGAACGCCGGGCGCGGCGGCGGGCCGAGCTCGGGAAGCCCGTACGCCGGGTGCGGGGCGAGCGTGGCGGAGGCCGGGTGTGGCGTGCCCTGCTGCGTCCCGCCGCCCGGCACCCCCTGGCCACCCTGTGCGTCTCGGTCCTCGCCCTGCTGGCCCTCGTCGTCCCGCTGGCCGGGCTGAAGCTCACCGAGATGAGCCGGGACACCCACTCCCGCGACATCCCGGCGATGCGGGTGTACGACCGGCTCAACGAGGCCTTCCCGGAGCAGCGGGTGACCCACCAGGTCGTCGTCCGCGCCGACGCGGCGCGGTCGGCGGAGGTCGTCGCCGCCCTGCGGGAGGTGGCCGGGCGGGCGGAGACCGACCGGCTGTTCACCGGGGCGTCGCGGATCCGGACCTCGGCCGACGACCGCACCAGCACCCTCGAACTGAAGGTGCCGTACCTCGGCAACTCCGACGAGGCCTACGACTCCCTCGACCGGCTGCGGGACGACTTCCTGCCCGCGACCGTCGGCCGGATCACCGGCGCCGAGTACGGCGTGACCGGTGACGTCGCCCGCTACGCCGACTATCCCGCCCACCAGAACAGCAAACTGCCCCTGGTGCTCGGCGCGTTGCTGCTGGTGACGTTCGCGATGACCGTGTACGCCTTCCGCTCGGTCGTGCTCGGACTGCTCGGTGTCGTCCTGAACCTGCTGTCCGCCGCGGCGGCGCTCGGGCTGCTGGTGCTGGTCTTCCAGGGGAGCTGGGCCGAGGACCTGCTGGACTTCGACTCCACCGGGTCGGTCGGGTCGCGGGTGCCGCTGTTCCTCTTCGTGATCCTCTTCGGACTGTCGATGGACTACCAGGTGTTCGTGGTCAGCCGGATCCGGGAGGCGGTGCTCGCGGGTGTGCCGACCCGGCAGGCCGTGCTGGACGGGATCCGCTCCTCGGCGAGTGTGGTGACCAGTGCCGCGGTGGTGATGACGACGGTCTTCGCCAGTTTCGTCTTCTTGCACATCATCGAGATGAAGCAGATCGGCTTCGTCCTCGCGGCGGCCGTGCTGATCGACGCGGTCGTGGTCCGGGCCTTGGTCCTGCCGGCGGCGATGCTGCTGCTGGGCGAGGCGAGCTGGTGGCCCTCGCGCGCGGTGCGGCGGGCGATCGCCGTCCCGGAGGAAAGGTCCTCCTCCCGTCCGGCGGTCGACGTACGTTGATCGGCATGACCGCATCCGCCGGCTCCACCGCCGACGCCTTCTGGACCACGTCGCTGCGCCGCTGGAACGCGGTGTGCTGGCTGCTGTTCGCCGTGATGGCCGTCGGGCTCGTCGCCATCGACCGGCCCGGCGGGAGCAAGTACCTGGCGCTGGTCCTGCTGGGCGGGGTGATGGTGTCCTACGCGGTCCTGTACCTCTTCCCCGCCAACCCGGTCGTACGGCCGCACGTGTATCTGTCGGTGCTGGTGGTCGCGCTGGGCGGGCTGGCGTATCTGCGGAGCAACTACGCGGCGCTGTTCATGGTGACGCTGCCGCACTACTGGCTGTTCGGGCGGACGCCGCGGGCCTCGGTGGTGTTCCTGGGGCTCGCCACGGCCGCGACCCTGGCCGGCAGCGTGCTGCGGGAGGACGGCTGGACGGTGGAGTTCTTCACCGAGACGCTCGTCTCCACGGTGCTCGTCGTCGGCGTGGGGGTGCTGATCGGGCTGTGGGCGCACTCGGTGGTCGGGCAGAGCGCCGAGCGGGCCCGGCTCATCACCGAACTGGAGGAGACCCAGGCCCGGTTGTCGGAGGCGCATCAACGGCAGGGCGCGGCGGACGAGCGGGAGCGGCTGGCGCGGGAGATCCACGACACCCTCGCCCAGGGCTTCGCCTCGATCATCGTGCTCGCCGAAGCGGCCCGGGCCGGGCTCGGCACCGAACCGGCCCGCAGTGCCCAGCAGTTGCGGTCGATCGAGTCCACCGCCCGGGAGAACCTCGCCGAGGCGCGGGAACTGGTCGGCTCGGCTCAGGGGGCGGGCCAGGCGGCAGCCGGTTCGGTGGCCCGGACCCTCCGCCGCACCCTGGACCGTTTCGCCGAGGACACCGGTCTCACCGTCGACGCCGACCTGGAAGACCTGCAGTGCGACCAGCAGACCCGGATCGCGCTGCTGCGCTGCACCCAGGAGTCGTTGGCCAACGTACGCAAGCACGCCCGCGCCTCCACGGTCGGCGTGGTCCTGGCCCGGCAGCCGTACGGCGTGGAGCTCGAAATCACCGACGACGGGACCGGGTTCGTGGTGGAGGGATCGTCGGGCTTCGGCCTGGACGGCATGCGCAAACGGCTGGCGGAGCTGGGCGGGAGGCTGACGGTGACGAGTTCGGTGGGGGACGGGACGCGGGTGCTGGCGCTGGTCCCCCTGACGGCCGAAGCGAGAGAGGCCTCCGCATGACCGACGGACTGCTCCGGATCATCGTGGTCGACGACCACACCGTCATGCGGGCCGGAGTCGTGGCCCTGCTCGCCTCCGAGTCCGGTATCGAGATCGTCGGCGAGGCGGGCGACGGCCGCGCGGCCCTGGGTCTCGTCGAGCGCCACGAGCCCGATGTCGCCCTGGTCGACCTGCGGATGCCGGTGCTGGACGGAGTGGCCACGACGACCGAGATCGTGACGCGTTTCCCCCGTACCCGGGTGCTGATCCTGACGACGTACGACACGGACGCGGAGATCGAGCGTGCTGTGGAGGCCGGGGCGATCGGCTATCTCCTCAAGGACACCACCCGTGAGCAACTGGCCGACGCGATCCACGCGGCGGCGCGCGGCGAGACGGTGCTCGCGCCCCGGGTCGCCGAACGCCTCGTCGCCCGTATGCGCCAGCCCGCCCAGATCCCGCTCACGGCCCGCGAGGCGGACGTCCTGAACGCGGTCGCGGACGGGCTGACCAACGCCGAGATCGGCCGCCGCCTCGTCATCGCCGAGGCCACGGTGAAGACGCATCTGCTGCGGCTGTTCGCCAAGCTCGACGTCAACGACCGTACGAGGGCGGTGGTGGTGGCGATGGAACGAGGACTGTTGCACCGGCCCTGAGCCGTCACGACCCACCCGCCCTCCCGGGGACTTTGCCATCTCTTTACAACCCGACCCACGTCCGCCTCGTCTCTCCGCACGACCCGTCACCCACCCCGCCGACCAACGGGCGGGACCGACGAAGGAGAGCGATTCCATGCGCCGAACCGTCCTGAGCGCCCTTGCCCTCGCGGGCACCGCCGTACTGCTGGGCACCGGGCCCGCGTTCGCCGACGGGGCGACGACCCCGAGCCCGGTCCCCTCGGCCACCCCGGCCACCACCACCCAGCCGGAGGAGAGCGCCGAACCGACAGCCGGCGACGCACCGACCCGGACACCGGAAGCCACCCGTCCGGCCCCGAAGCCCGAACCGACCCGAGCACCGGCCCAGGACCAGGTCCCCGTCAGGCCGAGCGGCGCGCCCGACACCGGTGTGACGGCGGAGTCCTCGTCCTCCGGGAGCAGCGGCACGGCGATCGGCGCGGGTGCCGCCGCGGCGTTCGCGCTGGGCGGCGGGACGGTCTTCGTCGTACGCCGCCGCCGGGCGACCGGGGCATGACCGCGTTCTCCAGGCGCGCGTTCACGACCGCCGCACTGGCGTCGCTGCTGACGGCGTGCGGGAGTCACGAGACCACCGAACGGCAGCCGAAGCCCCGGCCGGTTCCGGCCAAGGGGGCGCGTCCTGTGGCCCGTTCGGCTCCGGTCCGGCTGCTCGTCCCGGCCATCGGCGTCGACACCCCGGTCATCCGGCTGGGCCTGGCACCGGACGGCACGGTGGAGGTGCCGCCGGTCACGGCGCACGACCGGGCGGGCTGGTACCGGCACTCGCCGACCCCCGGCCGGACCGGTCCGTCGGTGATCCTCGGTCATGTCACGGTCGGGACGTACGGCGACGGCGTCTTCCGTCGTCTCGACCGGCTGCGCCGGGGCGACCGGATCGTGGCGCGCCTGGAGAACGGCACGTCGGCGGAGTTCGCCGTCACGGCCGTGCGGACCATCCCCAAGGCCGACTTCCCGGCGGACGACGTCTACGGGAACGTGGACCGCCCGGAGCTGCGGCTGATCACGTGCGGCGGAGCGCGTACCGGCGACGGATACGCGGACAACGTGATCGTCTTCGCCGCGCTGAGCGGCGCCGAGTCCCCGACCCCTGGAGAGCGTTGAAACGGTCCCGCGAGAAGGCCGCGTCCGAACTGTTCGCCGCCCTCTATCCGCGCCTCGCCGGCTGGTGCCGCCGGCTCGTCGACGACGACGAGACGGCCCACGAGATCGCCTCGGAGGCGTTCACCCGGCTCTGGGCCCGCTGGACGTCCGTGGAGGAGCCCCGCGGCTTCCTCTACGTCACCGCGGCCAACCTCGTCCGGGACCACTGGCGCAAACTGGAGCGCGAGCGCCGGGCCATGCACCGCGTCACCTCGGAAGCCGCCATACGTCCCCACCCCGAGCAGGCCGACCCGTCGGTGCGCCTGCTCGTGCAGTCGCTCCCGGAACGACTCCGCGTCCCGATCCTCCTCCACTACTACGCTGACATGCCGATCCGGGAGGTGTCCGTACTGACCGGGCGCAAGGAAGGAACCGTCAAGGCCGACCTGCACGCGGCCCGGGAACTGCTCCGCGTCCACCTGAGGAGAAGCCTTGACCACACGCCTTGACGACGTCCCGGGCGACCCGGAGTCCGGCCCCGACGATCCCCTCGCCGTGATCCTGCGTCCCTCCTCGCCCGACTACCTGGGCGTGCCCCCCGGCCAGTACGAGGCGATCCGCCGCAGGGCGACCCGCCGGCGCCTCCTGCGCACCGCGGCCGGAGCCGGTGTGTGCTGCGCCGTGGCCGCCCTCATCGCGCTCCCCCTGCGCCTCGCGGCTCCGGAGCGCCCCACGACCCCGACGATCCCGATGGCCCCGCCCCCCGCGACCACGCCCCCTCCGACCCCGCCTCCTTCTCCCTCCCCTTCCCCCTCCGCGACTTCCCCCTCGTCCGGCGCCCCGGCCCCCGCCACGACCCGCCCGCGCACGGACTCCCCCCGCGACACCACGCGCCCGACGGCCGTGCCCCCCACTCCGTCGGCCACACCGACCTCGGCACGGGACGTCCCACCGACCCCGGCACGCGACGTCCCGTCGGCCCGGCCGAGCACGGTTCAGAGCTCGGCCACCAGCAGCCGGTAACCCACGTCGAGGGCGTCGCACGCGGCAGCCCGGCATGCCGGGCCTGCCGACTGCCGCTCGTCAGATCGTCCGCGAGCCGGGCCAGGCCAGGGGCGAGGACGCCGTCGGACGGTAGCCGCTGAAGTTGGGGATCACATTCATGAACAGCATTCATCTACCAAACTATTGACGTGTACACGGCAAGCTCCTACCTTGCCGAGAAAGCGCTTACTCTCCGCGCCTGTTCATACACCCGAACATCCAACGTCACCACCCCTGGAGACGAACGATGCACCTGAGACCAGTGATCGCGTCCGTCGGCCTCCTGGCCGGCTCCCTCGTCGCGCTGTCGGGCAACCCGGCGCAGGCGGCCTCCACCCGGTACGAGGCCGAGGCCTCGCCCGCGGTCTGCACGGGCACCATCGACTCGGACTGGGCCGGATTCTCCGGCAGCGGGTTCTGCAACGGTGACAACGGGACCGGTGGCCACGCGCAGTTCACCGTGAACGCGTCCGCCGCCGGCACGGCGACGCTGAAGGTCCGCTTCGCCAACGGCACGACCACCGCACGCGCCGCGAACATCGTGGTCAACGGCTCGACGGCCACCACGGCGTCCTTCGAGGGCACCGGCGCGTGGAACACCTGGGCGACCAAGACCCTCACCGTGCCGTTGCGCTCGGGCAGCAACACCGTCCGGCTCAGCCCGACCACCTCCGCCGGCCTGCCCAACACCGACTACCTGGACGTCGAGACGAGCGGCAGCGACCCGCAGCCCACGGGCCCGGCGCTGTACGTGTCGCCCAACGGCAGCGACAGCGCGGCCGGTACGGAGTCGAACCCCACGACACTCACCTCGGCGATCAGCCGCGTCTCCGCCGGCGGGACGATCTACCTGCGCGGCGGGACCTACCGCTACGCGCAGACGGTCACCATTCCGCAGGGCAGGAACGGCACCTCGGGCGACCGCACGGAACTGTTCGCCTACCCGGGCGAGACCCCCGTGCTCGACTTCTCCGCCCAGAGCGAGGACCCGGCCAACCGCGGCCTCGCCGTCAACGCGTCGTACTGGCACGTCAAGGGCCTCGTCGTCGAACGGGCCGGTGACAACGGCATCTTCCTCAGCGGCAGCAACAACGTCATCGAGCGCACGGTGACCCGCTTCAACCGTGACTCGGGGCTGCAGCTCTCGCGGACGCTCTCCAGCACGCCCAAGGACCAGTGGCCGTCCAACAACCTCGTCCTGAGCGCGGAGTCGCACGACAACGTCGACTCCGACGGCGAGGACGCCGACGGCTTCGCCCCGAAGCTCACCGTCGGCCCCGGCAACGTCTTCCGCTACACCGTGGCCCACAACAACATCGACGACGGCTACGACCTCTACACCAAGACGGACACCGGCCCCATCGGCCCGGTGACCATCGAGGACTCCCTCGCCTACGGCAACGGCACCCTCAGCGACGGCTCCCAGGCCGGCAACGGCGACCGCAACGGCTACAAGCTCGGCGGTGACGACATCGAGGTCGGCCACATCGTCCGGCGCAGCATCGCCTACGAGAACGGCAAGCACGGCTTCACCTACAACAGCAACACCGGCACGATGCAGATCTCGGACAACGTCAGCGTCGGCAACGAGCAGCGCAACTTCAACTTCGACTCGGGCAGCAAGTCGGTGTTCCGGGGCAACACCTCCTGCGACAGCGGGTCGAACGACCGGATCATCGGCAACTCCGACAGCTCGAACCAGTTCTGGTCCGGCTCGAACGGCTCCCGCTGCTCCTCCTACACCGGTGCCCTGCGCTGGTCCTTCGCCTCGGACGGGCGGCTCGTGGTGACGTTCGGCGGCAGCCGGTCGGGCGGCAACCAGTAGCCTTGCCGTATGGCATGCACCGGCATTGCGCACTGCTTCCTCTGACACCGCGGTGAGGACGGCGACGTGAGCGCGACCTCACGTCGCCGTCCTCGGCGTGCCCGCCACCGGCTACCGGATCCGCCCCACCGAGGGCATCACGGCCGGCCCGCGGGCGCCGACGACTCACCGTCCACGTCTGCACGCAGCCCGGCGCCTCGACGCGTCGTACTGCGCCGCGCTCCGAGGAGCATCCATGCCCACCATGCCTGCGGGTACCGGCCGACGCCGCCCGTCCGACCGCCTCCTGACCGTCCTGGCCTGCCCCCTGTGCCCGGCAGACCTCGAACGCGCCGACGGCGCCCTGCGGTGCGCCAGCCGGCACACCTTCGACATCGCCCGCCACGGATACGTCAGCCTGCTGACCGGCCACCGGCGGGCCGCGAGCGCCGACTCCGCCGACATGGTCCGGTGCCGCGGCTCGTTCCTGCGCGCCGGGCACTACGACCCGCTCGCCCGCACCCTCGCGGAGCTCGCCACGGAACTGGCCCCGCCCGACGCCACCGTCCTGGACGCCGGGGCGGGCACCGGTCACTACCTCGCGGCGGTCCTGGACGCCCTCCCCGAGGCCCTGGGCCTCGGACTGGACAGCTCCGCCCACGCCCTGCGCGCCGCGGCCCGCGCCCATGCCCGTGGGGAGGCCGCACGCTGGGACGTCTGGCGGCCGTGGCCCGTCCGCACCGGCCGCGCCCATCTCGTGCTCAACGTCTTCGCGCCCCGCAACGGGCCGGAGTTCCACCGCGTCCTGCGGCCGGACGGCGCCCTGCTCGTCGTCACGCCCACAGACCGGCACCTGCGCGAACTGCACGACGCCGTAGGGCTGTTGTCGGTCGACCCCAGGAAGGAGGAACGCCTGCGCCGGACTCTGGAGGCACACTTCACGCACGAACGCACCGAGCCGCTGGAGTACTCCATGCGTCTGACCGCAGAGGATGTCGCCGCGCTGGTGACCATGAGCCCGGCCGCGCACCACATCGGCGCCGCGGAACTGAGCCGCCGTGTCGCGCAGCTGGAGACGGACGCGCCGGCGCGGGTGACCGCTTCGTTCGTCGCGTCGGTCCACCGGCCCCGGCGGAAGGGACAGTAGGGGACAACCCCGAGGCCGTGTCCGTGCGTTCCCCGGTCCGTCCCTGATTGGGACCGGGGAGCGTTGTCGTGCCTCGGACCGGCTGCCACGCTCCTCGTGTGGGAGTGGCCACTTCTGTATCCGTGCTCGCACGACCAACAGGAGAACTCCGTGCGTTCGTTGTTCAAAGGGTTAGCCGGCGCGCTCGCCGCCGGGGCGCTGTTGATGGGGGGAGGTGTGGCGGGGGCCGACACGCCCACGACGTCAGAGGCGGCCGGGAATCAGGCCGCGAGAGGGCCGGGAGCGCGGTCGCCCGCGGCGATCGACTGGAAACCGTGTCCCGCCGACAAGACGGCCGAGTGCGGGTCGCTGCGGCTGCCGGTGGACTGGGCCCGGCCGGAGGGCGAGACGTTCGACCTGGCCGTGGCCCGCCGTAAGGCGACCGACCCGGACCGCAGGGTCGGCGTCCTCCTGGTCAACCCGGGCGGACCGGGCGACTCCGGCGTGGACTACACGCTGAAGCGGGCCGAGGATCAGCTCAGCGCCGAGCTGCGATCCAGGTTCGACATCGTCGGCTTCGATCCGCGGGGCGTGGGCGGCAGCCGTCCGGTGATGTGCTCGAAGAAACTGCTGGACGCGCAGCCGTCGGCGTATCCGCGCAACCAGGAGGAATTCGAGCGACTGGCGGCCCACAACCGCGAGTTGCGCCAGGACTGCCGCCGTCACACCGGCCCGGTCTTCGACCACGCCGACACACTGGCCGTCGTCCACGACATGGAGGCCCTGCGCAAGGCACTGGGCGAGCGGAAGATCAACTACTTCGGCCACTCCTACGGCACGCTGATCGGCGAGCAGTACGCGGAGCTGTACGGCGACCGGATCCGCGCCATGTCCCTGACCGCGAACCTCGACCACAGCATCACCAGCACGCGGGAGTTCCTCGTCTCCTCGGCGACCTCCGCCGAGGACTCGTGGCACCAGTTCGTGAAGTGGTGCGACCGTTCACGCTCGTGTGCCCTGCACGGGCGGGACGTCCCGGCCGTATGGGACGAGCTGCTCGACCGGGCCGACCGGGGTGAGATACGGGATCCGGAGCAGCCGGACCGGACCCTCGCCGCGAACGAGATCACGTTGCGCGCCTTCAAGGAGTTCTACGGACCGGACTGGGCCGAGCTGGCGACGTACGTGGCCAAGCTCGACGCCCAGCGGCCGCAGACACGGCCCGCGGCGGCCGGACCGGCCGGTGCACCGGATACCGGCCGGCCGCTGAAGACGGGTCAGCCGCTGAAGACCGGTCAGCCTCCGGAGACCGGTCAGCCGCTGGAGGCGGCGCCGTTCCCCGCGGTGTTCTGCCAGGACTGGCGCTTCCGGCCGCGGGACTACCGGGAGTTCGCGCGTCTGACCGCGGCCGAGCGGCAGGCGGCACCGCACATGCGCGGCTCACCCCGCGTGCACGCCGGGCTGGCCGGGTGCGTCGGCTGGCCGGAGCAGGTGAACAACCCGCAGCACCGTCTGCGCGTCACCGAGGCCCCGAAGCTGCTGCATGCTGCACTCCCGGCACGACCCGGCCAACCCCTCACCTGGGCGGCCAAGGTGCACCGGCAGACCCGCGCCACGACCGTCCTGCTGACGTACGAGGGCGCGGGACACCGCGTCTACGACCGCAGCGGCTGCACCCGCGACGCGATGGACGGCTACCTCGTGGCCCTGAAGATCCCGCGCGACGGCAGCCACTGCGCCGGGGCCGACCCGGCAGCCGGGGGCTAGGGGTTGTCCGCGAAGTCCCGTCGTCCGCCTGGAGGGCGGGCCCCGCGGCGTCGTGGGGATACCTCCGGTCGAGCGCAGCCGCGACGGGGGGAGCGTGCTCTGGGGTTCCCCCCCGGCCGGAGGCTGGGGGGGAGTGCCGGGCGGAGACCCTCGTACTGGATGTACTTGGCGCTTCGCCCGGTGCGGCGAGTGGGGGTACCTCCCACGCCCTTCAGGCAGTGGGGGAGCGTGCCGGGCGTCGCGGGGCAGGCGGGACTTTGCGGACACGACCTAAGGGTTAGGCCGCGCGACCTCGTCCATGCGTTCCTGCTGCGCCCCGGTGAGCGTGCGGATCATGAGGGCGGCGGTTCCGGCCGCGGCCACGATCACCGCGTCGGCGGCGAGCAGGGGCCAGACGCCGCTGTAGGCGCGGGCGATGACCTCGTCGGTGGAGTCGGCGTAGATCAGGCCGACTCCACCGGCCAGACCGGCCAGCCACAGGCCCCACCACCAGTTCACGACGGCGGGCAGCCGCCGGTCGGGGAAGACCGACCGGTGGACGTCCGCGACCATGCCCCGGGGTATCCACAGGTTCACGACGGGCACGATCCAGCCCAGGAAGAGCCAGAGGTGGTTGTACCGCGCGTCCTGGCCCGAGAGGGCGCGGGCGTTGTCCCGTACGCGGTCCAGCCAGAGCAGGAACACGAGCGCGCAGACCGCCGTGACGGCGCCGCCCGTGGAGTCGACCAGGTGGTAGGAGTCCTCCAGGGCGTTCAACGGGCGGTGCACGCCGTCGCCTTGGTCGAGCGGGCCGGATGCCGGCTGGCCGGCCACGGCGAGCCGGATGTGCCAGACCGCGCGGGCCGCCCAGGCGACTGCGGCGAGGGCGAGTGCCACGACGGCGAGGCGGGCCGCGCCACGGACCGGGCGCAGGGCCGAAGCCGGGACGGCGGGGGGAGGAGTGGGGGATTCCTTTTCGTTCACGCGGTCATCCTGTCGTACCCAGTTCCGCCGCCCGGCCCGCCTCGTCCCACCGCACCTCGAGGACGTGGTCGACGGCGTCCCGGTCGAGCGGGCCGAACACGTGCGGGAACAGGACGTCCCCGGCGACCCCGGGCGGCGGGGCGGGGGCCGCCGCCTCCCACTCCACCCTCGCGGTGAGGCGCGCCTCGTCGAGGGCGAGCACCAGCAGGGGCCTGGGCGCGTCCCGGTAGAAGGCGTTGACGACGGCCAGCGTGGTCGCCTCGTCCGGGGAGCAGTGCACGAAGCCCTCCTCGGCGAGGGAGGCGGGGGCGTACGACCGGCCGGGGGCGGTGTTCCAGACGGTGAGCGGTACGACGTGATAGATCATGGCCCCGTTATAGACCCCGGACGACAGGCCCTAGAACCCCAGGGCGGTGACGGTCCGTGCGGTCGCCTCGGCGATCAGGGCGTTGGAGGGCTTGGCCCCGTAGCCGGGCCGGTCGGTCATGACGGCCAGGACGAGCGGCTCGGTGCGGGGCGGCCGGACGACGGCGATGTCGTTGGCCCTGCCGTAGTTGCCCGTACCGGTCTTGTGGGCCACCTCCCATCCCTTGGGGAGCCCGGCCCGGATGCGCCGGGCGCCGACGGCGGTGGCGTTGTGCGAGAGCCAGTGCGTGAGCAGGGCGCGTTCACCGGCGGGCAGGGCCGTGCCCAGGAGCAGGGTGCGGAAGTCGGCGGCGATCGCCCGGGGGGTGGTGGTGTCGCTGGGGTCGTCCGGTCGTACGTCGTGCAGTTCGGGCTCGTAGTGGTCCATGCGGCTGACCGTGTCGCCGAGTTCGCGCAGATAGGCGGTGAGCTTCGCCGGGCCGCCGAGGTCGCGCAGCAGCAGGTTCCCGGCCGTGCCGTCGCTGTACCGGACGGCGGCGTCGCAGAGTTGGCGGAGGGTCATGCCGGTCGCTACGTGCTTTCCGGTGATCGGCGCGGTGGATCTGAGGTCGGCGCGGGTGTAGGTGACACGCCGCTCAAGGCCCCGGAGGGAGCGGTGGTGCAAGACCGCCGCCGCGGCCAGTGCCTTGAAGGTCGAGCAGAAGGCGAAGCGTTCGTCGGCGCGGTGAATGACCGTGGCGCCGGTGCCGGTCGCCAGGGCGTAGACGCCGACGCGGGCGCCGTACTCGCGCTCCAGGTCCGCCAGGCGGGGGCGATGGACGGGAGGGGCGGAGGTGCGGCGGCTCGGCGCGGGGGCGGGCGAGGTGGCCGCAGAGGTCGTGCCCGCGCGGCCGGTGTCCGGACCGTCGTCCGTGCCGCAGCCGGCGAGGGGAAGCAGGACCGCGGCGGCCAGGAAGGCGCGGCGGGACGAGGCGGGGCCGTCGACGGGCATGCGGGGTGCGTCGTTCACTCGGGGCTCCTTCACTCGGGGTCGGCGCCGGCGGCGGCCAGCAGGCTGTGGACGATCGGCCCGGCGGAGCCGCCGCCGGTGACGCCCTCCTCGACGACGCAGGCCACGGCGACGTTGCCGCGGTGGGCGACGAGCCAGCCGTTGTTGTCCTGGTCGTCGGAGACCTCGGCGGTGCCGGTCTTGCCGCCGATCTCTCCGGGCAGGTCGGAGAGGATCTTCGCGGTGCCGTCGGTGACGGTTCCGCGCAGCATCTCGCGCAGCTGCGTGACGACGCCCTGCGGGAGCGGGGTCGTGGTGGTCTTGTCCTCGTTGCCGTCGGTGAGCGAGGGCTGGTGGAAGGTGCCGGACACGGCCGTCGCGGTCACGGACGCCATGATCAGCGGGTTGGCCTGCACCCGGCCCTGCCCGATCATCGAAGCGGCCTTCTCCGTCCCGTCCTTCGGCACCGGCACCGAGCCGTCGTACGAGGGCGCCCCGACGTGCCACTCCTGGCCCACGCCGAAGTACTTACGGGCCACCTCGCCCAGCTCCCCGTCGTCGAGCCGGTCGCGCAGGCTGATGAACGCGGTGTTGCACGACTCGGTGAAGTCCTTGCGGAAGGTGGCACCCGGGTGCTCGGAGAGCTCGACGTTCTGGAACCGCTTCCCGACCGTGAGGTACTTGGGGCAGTCGACCACGTCGTCCGGCTTGACGGCGCCCTTGAGCAGCAGGGCGCTGCTGGTGACGATCTTCCAGGTGGATCCGGGCGCGTAGGTGCCGGAGAGGGCGCGGTTGAAGCCGGAGGCCGGGGAGTTGGCCACGGCCAGGATCTCGCCGTCGTCGATGCGCAGGGCGACGAGCGCGGCGTTCTTGCCGTCGGCCTGGGTGGCGAGGGCCTGCTCGGCGGCGGACTGCCAGCCGGCGTGCAGGGTCGTACGGATCGGGCCCTCGTCCCGGACCGTCCGCGCCCCGAACGTGGCCTCCGTACGCTCGACGTCGCCGGTGGCCCGGTCGACCAGGTGGATCGCCCCGCGCGCGCCGGAGTCCGTGCCGCCTGAGCCGAGCCGGGCCATGAGGGGCGCCAGGGAGGGGAGTTCGTCGCCGGACAGGGCTGTCCCCTGCCGGTCGGTGACCTCGGGGGGCTTCGGTCTCCTCCCGTTCGAGGCGGAACTTCTCGGTGTCGCTCAGGCGCGGGTGGACGAGGGACAGCGTCCAGTCCACCTTCCAGGTGCCGTCGCTCTGCTCGCGCAGCGGCAGCTTCGACTCGTAGGTCCAGGTGCCCAGGCCGGTGACGGGCATCCTCGCGGTGAACGGGACGGTGACCGTGCCGTCTTCGGCCTCGGCCGCGGGCTCGGCCTTGAGTCCGGGCTTGCTGATGTCGAGTCCGGCGGTGAAGCTGTCCAGCACCCGCCCCGCCGTACCCGGATCGGTCGTACGGCCTGCCGCGCTCGGCAGCCGGCCGGCGGCCCAGTCGGCGAGGAACGCGCGGGCCTGTTTCCCGGCCGCGGGGTCGGGCCCGGTGTCCCGTTCGAAGGGACCGAGACCGGCCGCGTACGCCCCGCCCGCGACGACGGCCAGCACCACCGCTCCCGCGGTGACGGACCGTACGGCGTTCCGGCGCGGTCTGCGGTCCCGGGTCGTGACGCTGGAGTGTTCGTCAAGGGAGTCCATGCGCCGAGGACAGCAGCGGCAGAGGCAACCTGTCCAAGACCTTTATCGATCTCGCATCGATCAATACCGGATATGGTTACTGTTCGTGGACCTGGTGCGGCACTTGGAGTGCTTCGTGGCTGTTGCAGAAGAGTCACACTTCGGCCGTGCCGCGGCCCGTCTGGGCATGGCCCAGCCGCCCCTGTCGCAGCGCATCCAGCGCCTGGAGAAGCACCTGGGCGTCCGGCTCTTCGAGCGCACGAGCCGGCAGGTGACCATCACCGAGGCCGGGGCGCTGCTGCTGGCCGAGGCGCGGGAGGTGCTCGCCCGCTCCGAGGCCCTCATGGCCACCGCACGCCGCGTCCGCAACGGCGAGACCGGCCTGCTGCGTGCCGCGCTGCCGCCCGACATATCCGGCGAAACGGTCGCCGCGTTACTCGCGGGCTTCGCCGAGGCAGGCCTCACCAGCGTGGAACTGGAACTGCACGAGCTGCCCACCGCCCAGCAACTGGAGCGGTTCGCCGCGCACGAGCTGGACGTCGGACTCATCCACCACCCCTGTGACGTCTCCGGCCTGGAACTGGGCCCGGTGCTGCGACGCGAACTGGGCGTGCTGCTGCCCCGGGACGCGGCGGCGGCCGGGCTCGACGAGGTCCCCCTCGCCTTCCTCACCGGCTACGACCTGATCCTCTTCCCCCGCACGGGCGCCCCCGCCGTCTACGACGACCTGCTGACCACCTGCGCCCGCAACGGCTACACCCCACCCGCCGTACGGCACGCCCAGGGCGCCAGCTTCGTACGCGGACTGGTGCTGTCGGCGGAGGCCGTGTCCTTCAGCCCACGTGACGCGCACGGCCAGGCGGAAGGCCAACGGGAAGGCCATGCGGAGCGCCATGCGGACGGCCATGGGAAGGGCCCTCGCCAAGGGCCGGCCACGGGCGTCGTATGGCGTCCGCTCACCGGGGCGCCGCTGGCCCTGCGGCACTCCGTCGCCTGGCCGGGTGGCCGCGGTGATGCCGCCGTGACCGCCTTCGCCGAGGCCGCCACCCGAGCGCTGCGCACCACCGCCGGTGCGACCCCCGACCTGCCCTCCCGCCCGCTGCATCTGCGCCCGGCCTCGGAGTACTGGCTTTGACCGACGCCCTTGCCCGCATCCGCGCGGCCTTCGCCGACGCCGGGGTCACCGGCCGGCTGCACGCCCTGGACATCGACTCCGGTGCGCAGCTCGACGCCGGTGCGGACCAGCCGGTCTGCACCGCCAGCGTTCACAAGCTCTGTCTGCTCGTCACGCTCCACGAGCAGGCCGCGGCGGGACTCCTGGACCTCACCGAGCAGGTCGAGTGCCCGCCGCAGGGACGCACCGCCGGCCCTACGGGGCTCGCCGCGATGCTCGACGGCGCCCGTCTGTCCCTGCGGGATCTCGCGTATCTGATGATGTCCGTCAGCGACAACGCCGCCGCCGACCTGCTGCTGGAGCGCGTGGGTCTCGACGCCGTCAACCGCACCACGGCCCGCCTGGGCCTCTCCCGCACGTACGCCGTCCACACCTTCGGCGAACTCCTCGCCACCATCAAGGAGGACGCCGGCCCGGGCGGCGCACGGGCGCTGGCCGACCCGCTCGTCGTCACCCGGCTGCGGGCGCTCGACCCGGCCCGCACCAACCGCAGCACCCCGCGCGACATGACGCGGCTGCTCGGCGCCGTCTGGCGCGACGAGGCGTGCACGCCCGAGCACGGCGCGGCCGTCCGCCGGGTCCTCGGGCTTCAGGTGTGGCCGCACCGGATGGCCTCCGGCTTCCCCTTCGACGATGTCCATGTGGCGGGCAAGACGGGCAGCCTGCCGACCGTGCGCAACGAGGTCGGCGTCGTCGAGTACCCCGACGGGGGCCGCTACGCCGTCGCCGTCTTCACCCGCACGGCCGGCACCTCCGCGCTCCTGCCCGCCGCCGACGCCGTCATCGGCACGGCGGCCCGCCTGGCCGTGGACGCGCTGCGCGCTCCTCAGTAGGCCCGCGGGCCCGGCCGCGCCGGTTCGCCGATCAGAGCTGGAACTCGGCGGGAGACACCCCCAGTGCCGCGCAGGCCTCGCGCAGGACCGCCGCCTCGGCCTGGGAGAAGTGGCCGTCGGCCCCGGCGATGACCATGCCGGTCTGGATCACGGCCCTGGCCTCGGTGGGCTTCTTGGCGGCCTTGGCGATCTCCTGCATCGCCTCGGTCTTGCCGTGCTGGAAGTTCATGGTCAGCTGGTCCACATGCTTGTTGAAGCGCTGGCGCAGCTGCTCCGGCGGGAAGTTCTGCAGCACGTCGTTGCTCAGGATCATCGACTCGACCTGCTGCCGCTCGGACGGATCCACCTGCCCGTCGGCCGCCGCGACCAGGGCGCACATCGCCATGCTCGCGTCCCGGTACGCACCGCTCTTCAGCTCGTTCTTCAGCGAACCGAGCTGCGTCTTGAACAGGCCGACCAGCTGGGCCTTGCTGCCACCGCCGGACCTCGACCCCCCGCCGTGCCCACCGGTCGCGCCGTGCCCACCGGTCGCGCCGTGCCCACCGGTCGCGCCGCGGCCGGCCTGGTTCTGCTGGAGAGCCTTGGCCTGGTCCTTGAGCTTGTCCCACACTGCCATTGAGTCACCTCGGTAATAGTCGGAGTCATCTCGCGAACCCGCTCCCGCGCGCCCACCTGATCAACGCCCGACCCCCGGGCAAAGGTTCCGCAAAACGCGCCCCTCTCTCACCTCCTGTTCTCTCTGTTCCCTTCTGCGGCACGGGTCGCGATCAGCGGCCCTGCGACGCACGCGGCGGCCAGCAGGATGCCGAAGGCGACGGTGAGGGCCGTGGTGTAGCCGTGGACGGACGCCTCGGCGGGGCTGGTGCGGCCGGCTGATGCCACGTAGGACGCCGTGGCACTGGCCGCGACGGTGTTGAGCAGCGCGGTGCCGAGTGCGGCTCCCAGTTGCTGGGAGGCGTTGTAGGCGGCCGACGCGGCGCCGATGTCGCGCAGCGGTACGTCCGCGGTGGCCAGGCCCGCCGTCGGGGGCAGGACGCAGCCGAGACCGAGCCCGGTGAGGACCAGGGCGGGGGTCAGGTACAGCGGCAGGACGTCCGTACTCCGCGCTGTCAGGCCGGTCAGGATCAGCATTCCGGCGGCCGCGGCGACCAGGCCGGGCACGATCAGCAGCGCGGGCGCGACGCGTCCGTGCAGCTTCCCGGCGATGAGGGTGGAGCCGAGCAGGGCGGCCAGGGCGTTGATGATCAGGACCAGACCCGCCTGGACCGGCGAATAGCCGAGGACGGTCTGGGTGTAGTAGCTCATGAACAGGTAGAAGCCGAACATCGCGACGAACATCAGGGTGATCGACAGGAACGCCCCCGCGCGGGCGCGGTGCAGCAGCACAGGCATCGGCAGCAACGGGTGAGGGGCGCGGAACTCGACCACGGCGAACGCGGCCAGCAGCAGGACACCGGCGGCCAGCAGCACCAGCACCTTCGCCGAACCCCAGCCGAACGGTTCGGCTTGGTTGAAGGCGTACACCACAGTGACGAAGCCCGCGGCGCTCAGCAGGGCGCCCGCGACATCGAGCCGCCCCTCGCCGCGCAGCGGGCGGTCCGCCGGCACGAGAGTCGTGCCGAGCAGGGCGAGCAGCGCGACCGGGACGTTGATGTACAGGCACCACCGCCAGCCGGCGTACTCGGTGAGCAGCCCGCCCGCGATCAGTCCGAGGGCCGATCCGGCGGCACCGACGGCGGCGAACACGCCGAACGCGCGGCCGCGTTCGCCCGGCTCCGTGAAGGTCGTGGTCAGCAACGACAGCCCCGCGGGCGCGAGCAAGGCGGCGAAGACGCCCTGTAAGGCCCGGGCCGCGAAGAGTGTCTCCGGGTTCCCGGCGGCCCCGCCGAGCGCGGAGGCGACGGCGAAGCCGGTCAGGCCGATGACGAACGCGCGTCGGTGGCCGAGCGCGCCGCTGACTCTGCCGCCGATCAGCAGCAGCCCGCCGAAGGCGAGCGCATAAGCGGTGATCACCCACTGCCTACTGCCGTCGGACATGCCGAGCGCGCTCTGTGCGGAGGGCAGTGCGATGTTGACGATGGTCCCGTCCAGGACCACGAGGAGCTGGGCCGCGCTCACGGCCGACAGCGTCCACCGGCGTCGGGTTCCTGGGGCGGATTCGATGACTCGGGTATCCATGACTTCAATCGTTTCGTTGAAGAGACCCCGGAGACTTTCTCGCCACGTGGCCGCCCTCCCGCTGCAGTTCGGGGCCGGCGTACGGCACCCCTCGGTTCCGCCAACCCTCAAGTCCGCGGTGGAAACGACGACTGCCCGCACCCGGTGATCGGGTGCGGGCAGTCCAGGTGACCTGAGGTCAGGCGCCGTCGCGGGAGCGGAGCCTCAGGCGCGGGGCGAAGCGGAAGGCCGCGAAGCCCACCGTGGCCAGGGCGGCGGCTGCCGCCAGCAGCAGGCCGATGCCGCCCGCGCCGGTCGAGGCGAGGCTGCCGCCGTCGAGGTTCGTCGACGTGCCGCCCGTGGTCGAGGTGCCGGTGCCGCCGGTCGTGCCGGACGGGCCCGTGCTGGGCGAGGCGCTCGGGTCAGCCGAGGCGGTCGGGTCGGCCGAGGGGCTCGGGGACGGCGAGCCGGGCTCGTCACCGGCGACGACCTCGACCGCGAACTGGGCCATGGCGTCACCGACCGACGCGGCCACGGTGTACGTGCCCGTGCCCTCACCGGCGGTCAGGGTCGGGGCCGTTGCCCTGCCCTGGTCGTCGGACTTCACGCGGACGACCTGCTTGCCGCCCTCGAAACGGGGCGCGTCGTCGCTGTCGTCCTCGACCCGGAACTCGACCTCCGTGCCGGCCGGTGCCGTGGCGCCCGACTTGACCACGCGGGCCTGGAGGGCCTGCGCGAAGGCCTTGCCCTGTTCGGCCCGCTGGTCGTCGCCGCCCGCGACGGACACGACGTAGGCCGACTTCTTCACCTTCACGGTGAAGACCGTCGACACACCGTCGGCCGCCGCGCGGACCGTGAACTCGCCTTCCTTGCCGCCCACTTCGAGCGGTGCGGACTCGGCGCGTCCCCGTGCGTCGGTCGGTACGGCGAGCTTCGCGGTGTCGGGGCCGTCCTTGATGAAGAAGTAGGCGCCCAGCTTGTCCGGGTCCTCGATCGTGAAGGTCACGGAGGCGTTCTCGACGGGCTTGCCCGCCTTGTCCCGGGCCAACACGGCCACCGGGTCGGCGCCGCCGCCCGGCTGGGTGGTCTGGCCGGCTCCGGAGACCTGGGTCAGCTCCGAGATCGCGGGCGTCTTCCACTGGAACACGATGCGCCCGTCACCGGAGCGGTCGGTGTTGAGGCCGCCCTCGGCGATGCCACCGCGCACCGGCTCGCCGGAGGCCTGCCAGAAAGGGTCGCTCTTCGCGGGGGCCACCGTGCGGTCGCCGCTGAGCAGGCGGGCGTCGCTCACGCGGTCCGCGTCGACGTAGCTGCTGCCGCCCGCGCCGCTGCCGACCGCGCCCCGGGCCTCGTCCGTACCACCGCCACCGCCGCCGCCCGCGTAACCGGCGCCGCCGCCACCGCCTTCGCCGCCCGAACCGGAGCCGCCCGCACCGCCCTTGCCACCGCCGGACGCGTCGGCGCCCGAGGAACCGTTGCCGCCGCCCGCGCCGCCGTTGGCACCGGCCGCGCCCTTGCCGCCGCGCTCCGACTCGGTGTCGTCCTGGCCGCGCTCGCCGCCGCCGGGGCCGCCCTGGCCGGCGTCCAGGGTGCCGTACCCACCACCGCCGCCACCGGCCGCGATGAGCAGCGGTTTCCCGTCGTCGGTGCGGACGCCGCTGCTGTTGCCGCCGACCGCGGAGTACTTGCCGCCCGCGCCGCCGAGCGCGTCACCGAAGCGCTGGACGCCGACCGCGAGCGACAGCCGCTCCCCGGGCGTGACGCGGAGCGTGCCCGCGGTGTAGCCGCCCGCGCCTCCGTTGGCGAAGGGGGTGCCCTCGCCGCCCTGGCCCCAGGCCCGCACGTCCAGCGCCGTGACACCGGCCGGGACCTGGAACTCCTCGCGGGCGCCGGTCGGGTCGAACAGCCGGCACCCGGAGAACCCCTCCGTCGGCGTGCACGTCTTCCCGGCGAGCACCTCGCCGCCGGCGGCCGTGGCGGCCGGAACGCCCGTCAGGGCGGTGCCGGCGGTCAACGCCACGAAGGCCAGGACGGCTGCGCCGCGCCGGAATCCGGCGCGGCGCAGCACAACGGAATCGTGTTGCTTCAAGGAAACTCCCCAACTTGTCACAAGCTCCCCCCCGGGAGCCATGAAACGCTCGATCAGAATCGAACAAGACTAGTGAGACAGCTGATCAAACCTGAAGCTGTTGGTCAACTGAGAATGGTCGATTCCGGGCAGCGTCTTGGGCAGTTGCCTGGACAGCTCCGTACGGGCGTCCGGGCAGAGGGCGCGGGCGACGTGTGCGACGAGGGCGTAGTCGATCGGGTGCGCCTGCGGGCGCCCGTTCTCGTCGAGGCTCTGGTACTTCATCAGGTTCTGCGCGACGGCGACCTGGCGCTTGCCGTCACGGCTGGACAGCGCGGTCATGCCGGCGCCGAACACCGCGCCGTCGTGGCCCCAGAAGCGGCCGCAGGGCAGTTCCACGGAGTAGATGCCGAGGCCGTAGTCGAGGCCGCTCACCGACACCGTGCGCGTCATCTCGTCGAGGGAGGCCTCGCCGATCAGCTTCCCGCCGAGCAGGGCGCGGTAGAAGCGGTTCAGGTCGTCGGTGGTGGAGACGACCGCGCCCGCCGTCGACGCCCAGGACATGTCGTAGACGCTGTAGTCGCGCGGCGGGTCGATCAGGCCGTACCACGACTCGTACATCCGCGAGTGCGGGCCCTTGATGTACGGGGTGCGCGGGAAGGACGTGTGGCGCAGCCCGGCCCGGTCGATGACGTTGCGGGTGATGTACTTCCCGGCGTCCTGGCCGGTGACCTTCTCCAGGAGCAGTCCGGCGATGACGTAGTTGGTGTTGGAGTACGAGCCCGGCACGGCGCCGGGAGTTCCCGTGGCGGGGGCCGCGAGACCCAGCCGGACCAGTTCCTTTGGCCGGATGGAGCGGAAGCGCTCCTCGTCGAGACTGGCGGTCGAGCCCTGGGTCAAGGAGGGGAAGGCGCCCGCGATGTAGTCGCCGATGTGGCTCGTGTGGTTGAGGAGCATGCGGACGGTGATCTGCCGGCCGCGCTCCCCGGGTATGAGGTCCGGGAGGTAGTCGCCGACAGGAGCGTCGAGACGGATGCGGCCGCGCTCCACCTGCTGGAGTACGGCGACGGACGTGAAGGTCTTGCTGATGCTGCCCACGCGGTGCCGCATGCCCGGCGTGACCGGGCGTTTCGTGTCGACGTCGGCGACCCCGGAGGCGCCGGTCCACCGCTCGTCGCCGTCCCGGACGGACGCGAAGACGCCGTACATGCCCGCCTCGTGGATGGCGTCCAGCGAGTCACGCAGGCCGGCCCTGTCCAAAGACGTGCCGTCCGGGGAGCCGGCGGGTGGCGCGGCCTGGGCGGGTGCGGTCAGCACGGCGGTGGTCGTCAGCAACGTGGTGCCCAGGACGGTTCCTAGAAGCCGGACGAAGCGCAACGGGTTGCCCCTTCCTTCGTGTTCGAGTACGTCGGAATTCGAGTACGTCGTGTTCGAACAGGTCGGGGTCATCGTCATAGGAAGCGGACGGGCCTTACATCCTTCCCGGGGATGATCGCGAACCGGCCGCCCGTCGGCTGAAATGCCTACAACTGCCATTGCCTTGACAGGGGTTGTCGCGACGGAACCACACGGTCGGCACCAGCGGACAGACGAGGCAGCGGGGACTTCCTCGTCATGTCCGACTCATTGACGCCACACACGCCGCAGCTCTACCGTCTGGCCGAATTGCCGAACCTTGTTCGGAATTTCGCACATCATTCAGCGCGCCACCCACCTGCTCCGTACCCCCCGACGGAAGGCCGAGCCGCCATGACCACCCCCCGCAGACCCTCACGCCGCCATGTCCTCGGCTTGGCCGCGACGCTGCCGCTCGCCCTGAGCACCGACCTGGCCCTGGGCGCCGCTCCGGCCGGCGCGGCGACGGGCCCGGCGTACGTGATGGCCTCCTTCACCGAGTCCCCGAACGGGCTCGGCACCGACTACGGCCTGCACCTGGCCGTCAGTCTCGACGGCCTGGAGTGGACGCCGCTGAACCAGAACAAGCCGGTGGTCACGCCCACCCAGGGCGCCGGCGGCCTGCGCGACCCCTTCGTGCTGCGCAAGCAGGACGGCACGTTCGTCGTGCTGGCCACCGACCTGTCGGGCACCGACTGGAGCCGCAACAGCCAGTACATCCACGTCTGGGACTCCGCCGACCTGCGCTCCCTCACCGGCTACCGCCTGCTGAAGCTGCACGACATGACCACGCACAGCTGGGCTCCGGAGGCCTTCTGGGACGCCTCGCGCGGGCGGTACGGGATCGTCTACTCGTCGGTCAACGCGAGCGGGCACAACGTGCTGATGGTCAACTACACGACCGACTTCCGTACGGTGTCCGCGCCCCAGGTCTTCTTCGACCCGGGCTACGACGTGATCGACGGCAGCCTGGCCCTCGGCGTCGGAGGCACGAACTACATGTATTTCAAGGACAGTTCGAAGCAGGCCCTGGTCGGCGCCCGGTCCGCCACCCTCGCCCCGGGCAGCTGGCAGGTCTTCAGCACGCCGGTGGCGCACGGCGGCACGGAGGCGCCGATCCTGGTGCGGTCGCAGTCGACCGGCACCTGGTACCTCTGGGGTGACACCTACACGCCCAACGGCGTCTTCTACGCCTGGCAGACCACCGACCTGGCCTCAGGCACCTGGACGCCGGTCGACCAGCGCCGCTACACCCAGCCGGTGAACTCCAAGCACGGCAGCATCGCGCCGCTCACGGGCACGCAGTACGACAACCTCCTCGCGCACTGGGGCGCTCCGGCCTGGAACCGGCTCAAGTCGTACAACCACCCGGACCGCTACGTCCGCCACGCCGGTTTCGCGGGCCGGATCGACCCCTACCCGTTCGACCCGTACACCGACGCCCAGTGGAAACTCGTCCCCGGCCTGGCCGACGCGTCCGGGGTGTCCTTCCAGTCGGTCAACTACCCGGAGCGGTACCTGCGGCACTACAGCTACGCGCTGCGGCTCGACGCCAACGACGGCACCTCGGCGTTCGCCGGGGACGCCACGTTCCACAAGGTCGCCGGGCTCGCGGACGCCTCCTGGACGTCGTTCCGCTCGTACAACAACCCGACGCGCTACATCCGCCACTTTGACTACGCCCTGCGCATCGACCCCGTCTCCACCGCCACGGACCGGGCGGACGCGACGTTCCGCGTGGGCTACTGACGGGACCGGCCGCCTGCGGCGGTGCGGGAAGGCCGGGCCGGGCTCCCGAGCGGCACACGCGGGGACGCGTCGGCCAGGCCCGGCCTTCCACTGCCCGCAATCTGCCACCCGGCACCGCGCACCGCCTCCCGGGGAGGCCCGAACGAGGACGGCGGGGCGAGGACGGCGGAGCGGGCCTGGAATGATGCGCGCATGTCGACCCTCGCCACCCTCGCGGTGCTGGCTCTCGCCGCCCTCCACGCCTACATCCTGGTGCTGGAGATGTTCCTGTGGACCACTCCACGGGCCCGCGCCGCCTTCGGCACCACCGCCGAGTTCGCGGCCGGAACGAAGGCCCTGGCCGCCAACCAGGGTCTCTACAACGGCTTCCTCGCGGCCGGCCTGCTGTGGGGCGCGGTGGCGTCCGACCCGGTGGGCTTCCAGGTCTCGGTGTTCTTCCTGGTGTGCGTGGCGGTCGCGGGGCTTTACGGCGCGGCCACCGCCAGCCGGAAGATCCTCTTCGTGCAGACCGTCCCGGCGCTGGTCGCCCTGGCCCTGGTGCTGCTCGCGCACTGAGGGGCAGGCCCTGGCCTCACACGCCCTCGGTGACGGCCCGCTCCATGAGCCGGACCGCCTCCGCCTGCGCCGTCGCGGGCGGCACCACCAGCAGGTCCCAGCGGCCTCGGCCGGGCGCGAGCAGGCAGACGGTGTGGGGGGCGGTGGGCGAGTCGGTGTGACCGACGTGCACCGTCTGCCCGGCGATGACCATCCGCTCCGGGCAGTTTGGCCAGGTGTCCCCGTTGACCAGGACGCTGCTGATGCGCCCCCAGGCGCGCGGCAGCACGCCCAGCAGTCCGGTCAGCTCCTCGGCCAGGTCGTACGAGCGGGGCCACCACGCCCCGTCGATACGGCGTGCCGTACGGCCGTAGCGCGTCTGCTCGGCGAGCCGCAGCCGGACTTCCTGCGGCGCGGGAAGCGGTGGCGGGGACGGGGAGGCGGACGTCATCGGGGCTCCTGCTGCGAACGGGGGATGTCGCCGGGAGACCGGTTCGGCCACCGATTGCGACCTGCCCCCGGATGTCTCCACCGTACCTCGCGGGGCGGTGCGGGAGCCGGGGCCGCCCGCACCGCCCGGCGCCGGTCAGAGGCCGTAGCGGCTCTTCAGGTGGCGCCAGAAGTCACGCAGCATCCACTGGTCGAACTGGGTGATCTGCGCGGCGCTGCCCGCCTTCATCAGGAAGCAGCACTGGCCGGTCGGCGACCAGTCGTAGAAGTCGTCGAGGCCGAAGGTGTGGCCGACCTCGTGCAGGTAGATGTGGATGTTCTCCTGGTTCAGGGCGCCGGTGAAGTACTCCTGGCCCATGCGCTGGCCCCAGTCACCGCCCGCGCCGCCGCCGAAGCCCTTGGTCAGCCACAGCGACTGGTCGTAGTGGCGGGCGGCGCCGCCCGGGCACTTCGAGTAGTTGCCGTCCTGGTGGAAGAAGCGGCCGCAGTCCGGGGCGCACTGCGGGGCGCCCTCGCCGTCGAGGACGCCGCTGTAGATGTCGACGGAGTTGTCGGTCCACTGGAGGGTGGAGCGGTTCTTCACCGCCCAGCCGACGATGTTGACCGGGACGGTGGTGTACGGCCAGGCGTTGTGCCCCTTGCCGTTCTCGGTCATGGCGGTCATCCACTTGCCGAACTGCTTCTTCAGCGCCGCGTGGATCCGGTCGCGCAGGGCGGCGCTGACCGGGGCGTCGGACTCCCAGCGGACGCAGTAGTTGACGCTTCCCCGGTTGGCCATGACCTGGTCCCAGCCGTAGTTGCGGAAGCCGTAGAGGTTCGGGTAGGTCGACTCGACGTGGTTCCACACCTCGTTCAGGGGCTGGACGAGGTTCGCGGGCGGGTTCCACTCGTCGGCGGCCTGCGCCTTGCCGTTCGCCATGCCGGGGGTGGCGAAGACCGCCGCCAGGACGGCGAGCACGGTGATCAGTCGCGCGAGGTGTCTGCGCATGGTGATCTCCCTCGTGTGGGGGACGGGGTATCACCGTCAGGTCGTCACCGGCGTGGCAGAGGTTGCCCCCCCTCGTCGGACATTCCGGGCGCTTTATCGCAATCCGTCGGCGATAATCGGAGTATGAATACGGCCACGTATGAACTGCTGGCGGCGTCGCCGGATCACGCGATCGCCGTGACCATCGCCTTCGTCTGCGGGCTGATCGTGGCATGCGCGCTGATCTGGGCCGTACGGGTCGGGATGCGGGTCATGGACAAGGACACCCACCACCCCGGCCTGGACGAACAGCCGCACGTCCCGGAGGGCGGGCCCGTCTACGAGATGCGCGAGAGGCGCGAGCCCGACGAGATGCCGGTCACGGAGATCGACGGCGACCGGATCCTGCCCCATGACCTCCACCACGCGAGCACCAGGACGGGCAAGGACCAGAAACCGCGCCGTTGGTCGCCCGGGTCCAGCGGATCCTTCGGCGGTGGCGGCCTCGGACGCACGTGATGCCGTAGGGCAGGCCCTTCGGGCCGACGGCTCCCCTGGAGGCGCCATGGCAGCCCGCGCAGCCCGCCACCGGACACGCTGGGCGACGAGCGGGGCGGCGCTGACGTTCGCCCTGGCCGCCGTACTCACCGGCTGCGGCGGCGACAGCCCCGCCGACACCGCGCGCAAGGCGGAGTCGGCGGTCGGGTCGGTCGCCTCGCAGGCCTCCGAGGCGGTCGAGTCGGCCACGGCGGAGGCCGGCCGCCGGCTCGACGACATCCAAGGCGGCATCGACGTCAAGGGCGACGCGAAGGCCGGCACGCCCACCGTCGGCTCCGACGGCCGGGCCCGGTCCGAGGTCACCGTCCACAACACCGACGACTCGGCCCGGTCCTTCGCCGTCCAGGTCGACTTCGACGACGCCCAGGGCAAGCTGGTCGACACGGTCATCGTCACGGTGGACAACGTGCAGCCGGGCCACTCCGCCACGGCCACCGCCCGCAGCACACACGACGCGCCCGGCCAGATCCGGGCACAAGTGGCCCGAGCCGTGCGCTACTGACCGGCGCCGGACTCCGTCACCGCCTGCCGCCACCACCACCGGCCACACCCGACACCCCGCAGACGAGCCACACCCCACGGCCACCACCCACACCACACACGACGCGCCCGGCCAGATCCGGGCACAAGCTGGCCCGAGCCGTGCGCTACTGACCGGCGCCGGACTCCGTCACCGCGATGTCGATCTGCTCGCTCATGGCGCTCACCCCGTTCAGGGTGGCGACCGCCTGGAGGCGGTTGGCGCCCGCCGGGAGGGCCGGGGCCGGGGTGCAGGTCCAGGTGCCGTCGCGGGCGGCGGTGGTCGCGCAGGCCTCGCGCTCGTCCTTGTCACGGACGGTGACCTGGGCGCCCGGGTGCGCCTGGCCTGCGATCTCCGGCCGGGCGGGCAACGGCACACCGGACAGCGGACGGGTCAGCGTCGGCTCGGCCAGGCCCACGGTCACGGCACACCGGCCTGCCGCCCGCCGCAGGCCGTGCGCGTCGGTGATCCGCAGGACGCAGTCCCGCAGCCGCGTGCCGGGCACGGCACCCGAGGGCACCGCCAGCACGAAGGGGAACGCACGGTCCTGCCAGGACTGCCCGGCCGCGTCGCCGGTGACGGTGTACGTCCCGCTGCGGCCGTCGGCGGCGATCGAGCCGCGGTAGCCGGGCGCGTCGAGCGGCGTGCCCGTCACCCGGGTCCCGCGGGGCGCGGTCAGCGTCAGCGTGGCGCCCGCGCCCGGCGCCGCCCCCTGGTAGCCCGCGACCTCGACGATGCCCTCCCGGCCGGGTGCGATGACCGCCGCACCCCACAGGGCACGCTCCCGGGCGGCCGCCGGCGGTCCGGGGAACGCGAGCACCCCCGCGACGACGGCCCCCGCCACGGCTGCTGTCTTCCTGTACCTGTTCATCGCGGGCGAGGCTCCCTGTCCGGATACGGGCTGTCGAAGGCACTCCGCCGACGATTCTCGCGGGCGTCCCCACAGCTGGCACACGCTGATGGGCCGCGCGGGTGGGCCGCGCGGGTGGATCCGCAGTGGCCGGCGGTGGGCCACGCGGGTGGGCCGGCGGTGGGCCACGCAGGTGGACCCCGGCGGTGGGCCACGCAGGTGGACCCCGGCGGTGGGCCACGCAGGTGGACCCCGGCGGTGGGCCACGCAGGTGGACCCCGGCGGTGGGCCACGCGAGTGGACCCCGGCGGTGGGCCACGCGAGTGGACCCCGGCGGTGGGCCACGCGAGTGGACCCCGCGCCCCGCAGGGGCGCGGGGAACTGCGCGACCGGCCACGACGGCGCCGCGGGCAACCGACGGCCCTCACGCCCCGCCCAGCGGAGCTCTCAGCGCCCGAGCCACACCGTCGTGTCCGGCCCGAGCAGTCCGTCCTCCAGCGGGGCGCTGCTCAGCAGCACCTCGCCCGGCCGGCAACGGCACCGCCGTACCGGAGAGGTTGGTCACGCACCGCCAGCCCTCGCAGCGGTCGAACCGGAGCACGCCGTCCGGGGCGTCCGCGCGCCCAGGTCAGCTCCTCGCCCTCGAGCAGCTTGCGGCGCAGCCGCAGGGCCGTGCGGTACAGCTCCAGGGTGGAGCCCTCGACGCCGTCCTGGGCCTCGACGGCGTAGGCGGCGAAGCCGGACGGCTGCGGCAGCCAGGCGCCGCCCGGCCCGAAGCCGTACGACGGTCCGGCCGTCGTCCACGGCAGCGGCACCCGGCAGCCGTCGCGGCCCTTGCGGACGCGGCCCGTCTGCTCCCAGATCGGGTCCTGGAGGACCTCGACGGGCAGGTCGGCGACCTCGGGCAGGCCGAGTTCCTCGCCCTGGTAGACGTAGGCCGAGCCGGGCAGCGCCAGCATCAGCAGGGTCGGCGGCGCGGGCCCGGCGCAGCCCGGCCGCCTCGTCGACGGCCGGGGCGTGACCGCCGGAGAGCAGCCAGGCGTTGAGGTCGGTGCCGGGCGGGAGCATCAGGCGGGAGGCGTGGCGGACGACGTCGTGGTTGGACAGCACCCAGGTGGCCGAGGCGCCGGCCGCGCGGGCGGTGGCGAGCGAGTCGGTGATGACCCGGCGCAGTTCGTCCGGCGTCCCAACCGGCTTGCAGATACTCGAAGTTGAAGGCCTGGCCCAGTTCGTCCGGGCGGGCGTACAGCGCGCGGCGGGCGCCCGGGCACCCAGGCCTCGGCGACGGCCATGCGGGGCGGGCGGTAGGCGTCGAGGATCTTGCGCCAGTCGCGGTAGATCTCGTGCACGTCGTCGCGGTCGTAGAAGCGGGTGGGTGCCGGGCGGCAGGCCGGTGAGGGCCTCCTCGCCGCTCGGCGCGGGCGTGCCGAGGTCGCGCAGCGGTTCGCTCAGGTCCTTGGCGAGGGCGTGGGCGACGTCGACGCGGAAGCCGTCGACCCCGCGGTCGGACCAGAAGCGCAGGGTGGTGCGGTAGTCGGCGCGGACCTCCTGGTTCTCCCAGTTCAGGTCGGGCTGCTCGGGGGCGAACAGGTGCAGGTACCACTGGCCGTCGGGGACGCGCTTCCAGGCGCTGCCGCCGAAGACGGACTGCCAGTCGGTGGGCGGGAGTTCGCCGTGTTCGCCGCGGCCGTCGCGGAAGACGTAGCGGTCGCGGGCCGCCGAGCCGGGGCCGGCGTGCAGGGCCTCCTGGAACCAGACGTGCCGGTGCGAGGAGTGGTTGGGCACGATGTCGACGATGACCTTCAGGCCGAGGCGGTGGGCCTCGGCGACCAGGGCGTCGAAGTCGTCGAGGGTGCCCAGGCGCGGGTCGACATCCCGGGGGTCGGCGACGTCGTAGCCGCCGTCGGCGAGCTCGGAGGGGTAGAAGGGGCTCAGCCACAGGGCGTCGACGCCCAGGGCGGCGAGGTGGGTGAGGCGGCGGGTGATGCCGCGCAGGTCGCCGAGGCCGTCGCCGTCGGCGTCGGCGAAGCTGCGGGGATAGACCTGGTAGACGACGGCCTGCCGCCACCAGTCGGGGTCCCGGGACGACAGGTCGAGGGTGGAGCGATCGGTCACGCGGTCTCCTCTGCGGTGCGGCGCGTACGCGACGGTGCGTGCGGGCGACAGCAATCAATCTGTCCAGTTTGCCGGAAAAACGAACCACCGGGCCGACCGGAGTCCGCCATTCCCGCTGTGATGGAAGTGTGATGGATCAGTAACTTCCTTTGCATATCCGCAGGTTGACAGTGTGCTGTGGCGCCGCCACGATGGGGTCGCACTGTGGCGCATGTGACCAATGAGCCCAGTGCTTCTCAGACCACTCACCCCCGGTGCGGCCGGCCGCTCATGCTGCCCTGCTGCCGTCACCCGGGTTCCGGCACACGCCAAGAAATGGGATCCGCATGTCCATAGCGAGACGTGTCACCGCGCGACGCCTGCTGGGGACGGGCGCCGCGGCCCTCGCCCTCTGCGCCGCCTCCGCCACCACCGCCTTCGCCACCGGTACGCCCGGGGGCGACGGCTGGGCGTCCGGGGGCAGCTACAAGCCCGGGACGGGCGCGGGCACGGAGACCGGGACCGACCGCTGCCAGTTCTCGCTCGACGGCACGAACTTCTACGACTCGGTCAGGGTCGACGACCAGAACCTGAAGCCGACCGAGGACGGCAAGGTCCACATCAAGGTCCGCACCGCCGGTGACGCGGCCACCTGCACGGCCTCCCTCGCCTCCTACCTCGCGCACGGCGCGACCTTCGGAACCTCCGGCGAGCAGGTGTTCGTCGACTTTGACACGGTGACGGTCAAGCCGGGCGGCACCGACTCGCTCGACATCGCCATCCCGGACAAGGGCTGCTTCGGGCAGATCGACCTCTACCGCGGCGCGGTGAAGTTCGACGGCGAGCTCGACGCGAAGGACGGCTTCGAGCACGGCGAGCTGCCCAAGGGCCCGGACCGCCCGGTCATCAAGGACAAGCTGATCGCGGCCTGGAACGGCGGCACGAAGAACTGCACGACGCCGCCGCCGGCACAGACGCCGCCCCCGTCCAGCCCGCCCGCCTCCCCCTCGGAGCCGCCGGCCGAGCAGACGACGCCGCCGGCCCCGTCGGAGCCGTCCGAGCCCTCGTCCCCGCCGGCGACGGACACGGACACGCCCACCCCGTCCGCCTCCGAGTCGACGACGCCCCCGGCCCCCAAGCCGAACGGCGGTGGCGGCGACCTCGCCGAGACCGGCGCCAACAGCAGCACGGGCCCGATCGCCTTCGGCGCGGCGGCCCTGCTGGCGGGCGGCGCGGCGATGATGATCGTCACCCGCCGCCGCACGGCCAAGCGCAACGCCTCCGGCACCTGAACCCAGGCCACCGCGCTGACCCCCGCCCCGCCAACGCCCCACCCGGGACCACGGCAGGGCGGGGCCCCCGACTCTCGCGACGGGCCCCCAGGCCGGCCGACGGGTTCCGCCGTCCCGGCACGGCGTCTCCGCGAACGGCACAGCATCGCGACCGCGCCCTCCGCCACTCAGCGAAACGCAACACCTCCGGCACCTGAACCCAGGCCACCGCGCTGACCCCCGCCCCGCCAACGCCCCACCCGGGACCACGGCAGGGCGGGGCCCCCGACTCTCGCGACGGGCCCCCAGGCCGGGCCGGCGGGTTCCGCCGGCCCGGCCCTTGGACGGCGCGGCCATCGTGATCGCGGCCCGCCGCCGCTCGGCCGAGCGGAACGCGTCCTGCCCGTGAGCCGGGCCGTCCCCGTACCCCCCGCCCTGCCGACACCCCTCCAAGACCTCGGCAGGGCGGGGCATGCGATTCTCGTGACGGGCCGAGAGCCCGTCAGACGACCTCCGCCGGCTCGCTCCGCAGGCTGGTCGCCTTGTGCAGCAGGCCTCGCATGGCGACCATCAGCATCGCGAAGGCCGCCCCCACGGCGACACCCGCGTCGCGGCGGCCAGGGCGCTCTCGACGTCCATGCCGTCGTCGGGAGAGGGGATCTCGGCCACGGCCAGACGAGAGCTACACCGTCTCCAGGTACAGGTTCACGTACCGCTCCACGTCCACATCCAACGCCACGTCCACCAGGGGCTGTTCGCGCGTGCCCTCGTGAATCTCGGACTCGCCGGGGCGTGGGCGGCGGTCGACGACGGTCTGGCCGCGAGCCGGGCCGGGGGCCAGGACGACCTCGACGGGCAGGCGCTCGGTGGTGATGCCCTTCGGGTCGACGACCGCACAGACCGCGCCCGCGTCGCCGAGGCCGCCCATGGGCGTGGGGTCGCCGGAGGTGGCCGGGTCGCGGTGCGCGAGCAGCTCGCCGGCCATCCGCAGGCTCGGATCCGCGCTCGTCCGCAGCCGCTGCACCTCCCCGGCGGGCACCAGGACCCGCTTGAACACGTCCAGGCCGTACATCGTGATCGGCACCCCCGCGGTGAGCAGCACCGCGGCGGCCTCCGGGTCGTGCCACACGTTGAACTCCGCGACCGGCGTGGCGTTCCCGGTCGCCACCGCGCCGCCCATGAACACGATCCGCTCGATGTTGCGGGTCACCTCGGGGTGCGTCCGCAGCAGCAGCGCGATGTTCGTCAGGGGCGCGGTGGGGATGAGGGTGACCGGCCTCGGCGAGGCGAGGATCTCGCGCCGCAGCAACGTCACCGCGTCCACGTCGACCGGCACCCGGGTCGGGGCGGGCAGCCCCAGATCGCGCCATCCCGTCCTGCCCGTGCACATGCCGCGCCGTCCGCACGGGCTCGATCAGCGGCCGCTCGGCGCCCCGGGCGACGGGAATGTCACCGGCACCGGCCACCTCCAGCACGGTCAGCGTGTTGCGGACGACACCGTCCACGTCCGTGTTCCCGGCCACGCAGGTGATCGCGCGCACGTCGAGCGCCGGGTGCCGTACGGCGAACAGCAGGGCGAGGGCGTCGTCGACACCGGTGTCGACAGTCGATGATCACCGGGATGGGCTGACCGTCCGTCACGGCGGGTGCTCCTTCCACTGGTCCCGCGGGGCTCCGTACCGGCGACCTTACGCGCCCCCTGAACGGGCGAACCGACATCGGGGTGTCCGCGGGAAGGACACAGGAAGACCGCAGTGGAGACGACAGGAGAGACGCCATGCCGGCCCAGCGACCCGCGAAGCAGCCCACCACCGAACTCGACGCCCGTTACAGCTCCGCGCTCACCCCCCGCCCAGGTGCCTCGGACGTCACCGCCACCGAGTGGGCCGAGGCGCGGCGGCGGCTGGAGGCCGCGGAGATCTTCTGGGTGTCCACGGTGCGGCCCGACGGCAGGCTGCACGTCACGCCCGTCATCGCCGCCTGGCACGACGGGGTGCTGTACTTCTCCACCGGCCGTCAGGAGCAGAAGGCGAAGAACCTCGCCCATGACACGCACTGCGCGCTGACCACCGGGGCGAACTCGCTCACCCAAGGGTTCGACCTCGTCGTCGAGGGCCGGGCACAGCAGGTCGCCGACCCGGCGCTGCTGGAGGAGGTCGTCGCGGCGTTCGAGACGCAGTACGGGCCGCACATCACGTCCCCCGAGGGCACCTTCCACGGCATCGGCGACGCGTTCAGGAGGGGGGACGACGTCGTGTTCGCGGTGTCCCCGGACACGGCGTACGGCTTCGGGCGGGACAACGGGGTGTACTCCCATACGCGTTGGTCGTTCACCGGCCCCTGAAAAAACGAGCTGAACTCGTGGAGCGCCGCGCCTACGATCGCGACCATGGTCTCCGTCTGCCCCGCCCTGGACGATCGCATCGCCCGCCTGCGGCAACTCGCCCATGCCGAGGCCCGTCTGGAGGGCGTACTGCTCTACGGCTCCTGGACGATGGGCGAAGCCGACGCGTATTCCGACATCGAGGCGTACCTCTACGTCCAGGACGAGCACCTGGCCGACTTCGACGGCCCCGCCTTCCTGGAGCAACTCGCCCCGCTCCAGCTCGCGTACACCAACATGCACGGCATCCTCGCCGTCGTGTTCGACGACCTGATGCGCGGCGAGTTCCACCTCACCGCGGCCGGACCCGGTATCGACGAAGTCCCCGCCTGGCAGGGGATGGTGCACCTGCCCCGCCCCGACGAGGCCGTCCTGCTCGACCGCACCGGACGGCTGACGCGGGCGGCCCGGCAGCTGGCCGACTTCCGGCCGCCGGAGCCCGCGGCCACCGCCCGGCAGCTCACCGACGAGCTGGCCAACTGGACGCTCATGGTCGCCCACATCCTGGCCCGCGGCGAAGTCGCCCGCGCCCACGCCGTGTCGAACATCGTCGTCGCACCCCTGCAGCTCCAGCTCTGCCGCCTCCTGCGCGGCAGCACGGCCCACTGGCTCACCCCCAGCCGCGCGCTGGAGCAGGAACTGCCCGCCGCCGACCGCGAGCGCTACGTCACGACTACGGCCGCCGCACGTGACCAGGACGTGCGGACGGCCGCGCGCAACGGCTGGCGGTGGAGCCTGGAACTGGCCGCGGAGGCGGAGAAGCGCTGGTCTCTCCACCTGCCGCACGAGCTTCACCAGCGGATCAGCGGCCTGCTGGACGCCCCTCGCTGACCCCGGCCGGCGGGTGGTCCTCCCACAGGCCGGTGCCGCGGGACGCCACCCGCTCGCCGATCCGCCGGAGCAGTTCGGTGGTGGGCAGGGCGCCCGGCCGCCGCCCGTCCCGCAGCCGCGGTGCCGCGAGGTCCGCCGCTGCCTCCCGCCGTCCGATCACCGCCTGGTACGGGACCAGCCGGGCCGCCCGGATGCGGGCGCCGAGGGTGCCCTGTTCGGGGCCTGCCACCTCGGCGCGCAGGCCGAGTTCGCGGGCGCGGCGGGCGAGGGCGTGGGCGTGCGTCCGCCTGTTCCTCCGCGACCGGCAGCACCACCAGTTGCACGGGCGCCAGCCACGCCGGGAACGCGCCGCCGTGGGTCTCCAGGAGGTGGGCCACCGCGCGTTCCACGCTGCCGATGACGCTGCGGTGCACCATGACCGGGCGGTGCTTGGCGCCGTCCGCGCCGATGTAGTGCAGATCGAAGCGTTCGGGCTGGTGGAAGTCGATCTGGACGGTGGACAGGGTGGCCTCGCGGCCGGCCGGGTCGGTGATCTGCACGTCGATCTTCGGGCCGTAGAACGCCGCCTCGCCCTCGGCGGCCTCGTACGGGATGCCGGAGCCGTCCAGGACCTCCCGGAGCAGTGCGGTGGCCCGCCGCCACAGCTCCGGGTCGGCCACGTACTTGCCGCCCTCGCCGGGCAGCGAGAGACGGTGGCGGGAGGCGCGGATGCCCAGGTCAGCGTAGGCGCGGCCGATCAGCTCCAGCGCGGCACGCGCCTCCTCGACGGCCTGTTCCAGGGTGCAGAAGATGTGCGCGTCGTTGAGGGTGATGGCCCGTACGCGGGTCAGTCCGCCCAGGACGCCGGACAGCTCCGAGCGGTACATGCCGCCCAACTCCGCCATTCTTAGGGGCAGTTCGCGGTAGCTGTGGGAGCGGGAGCGGTAGATCAGGGCGTGGTGGGGGCACAGGCTCGGGCGCAGCAGGACCTGTTCCGCGCCCAGGTCCATCGGCGGGAACATGTCGTCGCCGTAGTGGTCCCAGTGGCCGGAGATCTCGTACAGCTCGCGTTTGCCGAGGGCGGGCGAGTACACGTGCCGGTAACCGGCCCGCCGTTCCGCCTCGCGGATGTACTCCTCCAGGGTGTGCCGCACGAGCGCGCCGTCGGGCAGCCAGTACGGCAGTCCGGCGCCCATCAGCGGGTCGGTGTCGAAGAGGTTCAGTTCGCGGCCGAGCCGGCGGTGGTCGTGCATGGTGGTCTCCTTGTGGATCTGAGGCGAGCACCACGCGAGGAAGCCCCGGGGCTCTCGCCCCGGGGCTTCGGACATCTGCGTCAGCTGTCAGCGCGCCGGGACACTCTCCGGCGTCGTCGTGAGAGACGGGAACAGCTGGGCGCGCTTCATGGGCGTGACCGTAACAGGGCATCCGCGTCCGGGCGACGCAATTTCCGACCCGCACCCGAACGGCCCGACCGCCCCCGGACAGCCCGTCCGAACCCGGACAGCCCGTCCTCACCCGAACAGCCCGTCGCGCTGGTGTGCCGCCCGTCGCGGTGGTGCCGTAAGAGCACGTACCCGATCGTGGAGAGCCCGCCCTGCCAGGAGGCGCCTCCATGAGCCCCGTGCAGGAGGCACCCCCGATGACCCACCCTCCGGCCACCTCCCGTGCCCTCTTCGCCTCCGCGCTGTCCGTGACCGTTCTGCTGGCCACGGCCGCCTGTGCCGTCGAGGAGCCGCGGCCGCGGTGGTTCTCCGCCTCCGCCCCGGCCTCCGCCGCCTCGCCCGCCGTCGAGCAGCCCGCCGGCTCCGGGGGCGTGCTCACCGAGGCCCAGGCCCAGGCGGCGCTGATCACCGAGGCCGATCTGGGCGAGCCCTGGGGGCCGACGCGGGGTGCCAGGACCTGGCGGGACGGGCTGCTCAAGGCGACCACGGAGAAGCGTGACTGCCAGCGGCTGCTCGACGCCCTCTACACGGAGGACCTCTTCGGCGCCCCGAAGGGCCCGCAGGCGATGTCCGCGCTCGACGACGCCGACACCGGCGCCCAGTTGCGCTACCAGGTCGCCGCCCATCCCCCGGCGGACGTCGACCGCACCCTCGACTGGCTGAAGTCGCTGCCGGGCAAGTGCGGCCAGTTCGCGGCCGCGACCACGCGCGGCGGCGTTCAGAGCGTGGAGGTCGGCAGGATGCCGCTGCCTCCGGTGGGGAACGCCCGCCAGGCCCTGCGGGTGACGCTGGCCGGCGAGACGGAGGAGGGGGAGCTGACGTACCTCACCATGGACGTCGCCGCCGTGCGCGTCGGCGAGGAGGCGATCACCGTCACCAACGCCGGCCTCGACGAGGTGCACGCCGAGGTCACGCAGCAGTCGGTGCAGCTCGGGGCGCAGCGGCTGACCGAGATCAGGAAACAGGGGCGGGCACAGATCTGACCTGTCGCCCCGGCCCCCGGGAACCCCGCGCGTGGGCTGTCTCCTGCTGCCGCCGGTGGTCATGCCGCTGGTGTGCGCGGTGTTCGCCCGGCTCCACGGGGATCTGCGCGCTCGTGAGGAGGCGGGGGCGGAGCAGGACCGTGACCACGGCTCGCACCGTCACCGCAGGTCATGTGTCCCGTTCGAAACGCGTGCGGTGTGCGAGCACGTCGCGTGCCACGTCGAGGGCGGTACACCCGCGCGCGAAGGCGTCTGCCCGCAGCCGCGCGAGCGCGTCGTCGGCGCCGACGCCGAGCTGCGCCATGATCATGCCGACGGCCTGGTAGACCTCGTCGTGGTCCGCGGCCAGCCCGCTCAGCCAGGTTTCCCCGTCCTGCGCCTCGGGCTCGTCCCCGCGCGGCAGCGCCATCAGGGCCACCGTCATGACACCGGCCACGAGCCGGGCCACGTGCAGCTCGCGGGCGGTGAGCCCGCCCGGGCTTTCGCGATACAGGTCGAGGGTGCCCACGGACACCGCCTCGCTGCCCAGCGGCACCGCGTACACCGCCCGCACCCCGGCCGCCGTCGCCTCCTGGGCGAAGACCGGCCAGCGTCCGGCGTCACGGCCCTTCGCCAGGTCGCAGGCGAGCACGGGCGCCCCGTCCTGCACCGCGCTCTGGCAGGGTCCGTCGCCCAGCGTCGCCTGGATCTGCGCCAGGTGCGCGGCGCGCTCGTTGCTCGCGCTGAGCTGCACGGGCATGCCCTGGCTGCGCAGCGACACGCTCGCACCGACCACCGGCAGCAGCTCGACCGCCACCTCGCACAGCCGCCCCGGAACCTCCCCGGGCTCGGCACCGCGCACGCCCTTGGCGATCACGTCGGCGGCCCGGATCCCGTCCAGCTCCAGGTCACCGCCGACGCGGCGGGGACCGGGGTCGCCGCCGGGAGCGCCGCCAGGGTCGTCCCTGGGCCGCACGACCACCGCCTCCTTCGATCACCACGCTCTGCACCATCGCCGCTCTGCGCCATCGACGGTCCGCACCATCGACGGTCTTCCGGTGCGGGCCCGCGGAGTGCGGGCCGGATCGGCCCACGCCACCTGCCCGACCGGCCGGTGTGCAGCTCCGACGCGCTCCCGGAATCGTGCCCCGACTACCCGTCGCCGGTGGGGCGAAACCGGCCCTCATCGCTTCTCCACGCTTGCCCCTCGCCCTGGTCGTTCACCTCCCGGAACGGGGTTGACTCGCACTGGTGCACGAAGCTCACAGGGGAGGCTGGGCGGGCGCGGGCCCGAGGGTGGTCGTGCCAGGGGCCGTACGGTGCCCGAGTCCCGTCCGGTAGGCGTCCAGGGCGGCCTCCACCCGGCCCGTGCGGCGCAGCAGATCGCCCAGCAGCCGGCACAGGTCGGCCAGGTCACCGGCCGCGCCCGCCCGCTCCAGCAGGCTCAGGGCGCGGACGTAGTGCTCCTCGGCGTCCTCGGTTCTTCGGGCGTCCTCGGCGATGATGCCGAGCAGGCGGTGCGCGGCGGCGGAGTGGACGGCGCCGCGCTCGGGGGACAGGTCGTCGAGGACCTCGTGCAGCAGGGCCGCCGCCTCGTCTGACTTGCCACGCCGGTGCAGTACGTCGGCCAGTTCCACGGCGACCTGGCTGCTGTAGAGGGCGGCGCGCCTGGCCGTCAGCATGCCGAGGGCCTTCCGCAACTCGCCCTCGGCACGCTCCAGTTGACCGTCCTGGGCGTAGACGTAGCCGCGCATCCAGTGGCAGTTGGCGAGCTCGGTGCGGATCTGCAGGGTCGCGGTACAGCTCGGCGGCCTTGGCCAGCGAGGCGTCCGCCTCGGCGAGGCGGCCCTCGGCGACCAGGGTGCGGGCGACGGACCGGTGCATACGGGCGACCAGGGCGGGGTCTGCCGGACTGCGGGGCGAGGGCCAGGGCGAACTCGGCGCGCCTGGGCGGCGCGGGCGTGCGCGCCCATGTCCATGTACGGCCCGATGGCGCTTGCGTAGAGGAGGAGCAGGGCGTCGGGGTCGTGCAGTCCGCCGCGGTTCAGTTCGTCGAGGGTGGACTCCAGCAGGTAGACGGCGTACCGCAGCTCACCGGCGAGGTAGTGCGCGACGGCCCGGCCGCGCAGGGCCGGGACGCGGGCGGGCAGGGGCGCGTCGGCGAGACAGACCTCGGCCCGCTCGAAGTACTGCCGGCCCGCCACCAGCTCGCCCGTCTCCAGCGCGCACTCGCCGAGCCCGAGCAGCGCGGCGGCCCGCTCCTCGGGCAGCTCGTGGGTCTCCGCCTCGACGAGCAGCTCGGCGTACTGCTCCGCCGCCGCCTCGGCCTCGCCGACGGCGAAGGTGCGCTGGGCCTCGGTCAGCCGCAGCCGCAGCTCGGTGACGAGCCGTGCCGAACGCCCGGTGGCGAGCTCGTCGAAGGCGACGCCGAGCCGCTCCGGCGAGATGCCGCAGCGCGTCGTCGGAGGGGCGTACGCGTCCCGACTCCAGAGTGGAGATATAGGCCGGCGTGTACACGGGTTCCGCCAACTGCCGCTGCGTCAACCCGCGTTCGACACGCAACCGCTGCACCCGGCGACCGATGGCCCCCGGATCATCACGCTCCCCCACGCCAACGCCCCCTGCCCCTCTTGCCGTTCGACCCCGAACTGCCCCTAGGTTAAACGGAGTGTTAAGCCGCAGTGTTGCTCATGCTTAATACGCTCGCTGCCGTAGTCACCGCCCCTGTTGCGAGGTCGCCGTGCTCGAACGCACACGCACCGCCGAGCGGTACGCCAGAGGTCTCACCGCGGCGGTCGTCGCCGTCGCGACACTGCTGCTGGCGGCGAACGCGGGCCCGGCGAGAGCCGACGAATACCGGCAGGACCAGCGGGCCGTCGCCGACGCCAGGTGACGGTCCCACCGCTCTCACGGCTCTTTCGCGCCAGCGTCGTGCTTCTCGGCCCACGTCTGTCAGCGGGTGTTCTAGCCTGCGAAGGCTGATCACTTCATTTCGTACCGGGGGGTTCGAAACCATCGTGCACAGACGCACTCTCACGGCCGCGACAGCGCTCGCGGTCCTCTTCAGCTCGGTCACGCTCGTCGCGGCCGGTGCCGGGTCGGCGGCTGCCGACTCCAGCGCTCTCCTGCCCCTGAAGTCGACCGGCGACATGGTCGTCGACGGGGCCCACCATCGCGTCTTCATCAGCGATCCGACGGCCGGCCAGGTCGTCGTCACCGACTACGCGGGCACGGTCGTCGCCGCCGTGGGCTCACTGCCCGGCGTCCACGGCCTGGAGCTGTCGCCCGACTCGGGCACCCTGTACGCGGCCGTGCACGACGCCGACGCCGTCGTCGCGATCGACACGGCGACGGCGACCGAGTCCCGCCGCTACTCCACGGGCGCGGGCGCCGGCCCGGCGTACGTGGCCCTGGCCGGCGGCAAACTCTGGTTCAGCTACGGCGCCTCCGGCGACGGCAACATAGGCTCGCTCGACCCGAACGCCACCGACCCGGCCGTCACCCTGGGCCAGGACACCAGCCGCACCTTCTACGACGCCCCGATCCTGGACGCCTCCGCGGGCGCCCCGGGCACGCTCGTCGCGGGCGCGCCGGGCCAGAGCCCGGTCGAACTCGCCGTCTACGACGTCTCCTTCGGCGCGGCGAACCGTACGGCCTACTCCTTCGACCCGGGCAACACCGGCGGCGGCAATCTCCAGGATCTCGCGGTCACGCCGGACGGCAGGGAGGTCGTCACGGCCAGCGGCGCCCCGTACTACCAGGCGGTCTACAAGCTCTCGGACCTGTCCGCGAACGGCAAGTACGTCACCAACACCTACCCGAACGCGGTGGACATCGCCCCGAACGGCGACATCGCGGCGGGCACCGACTCCTCGTACGACCCGGACGTGCACGTCTTCAAGCAGGGCGAGTCGATGCCGGTGAAGCAGTACGACCTCCCCAACACCGGCACCAGCGGCGACTCCGACCTCCTGGCCCCCGCGGGCCTCGCCTGGGCACCCGACGAGAGCAGGCTGTTCGCGGTGTCGAGGAACGGCAGCGACGTCTACGCCCTGCGCGTCTTCGACACCCCGACGTACGTCACGAAGGCGAGGTAAGCCGCCGGACAGACGGTGAGGATCCCGGCCTCGGTGTTCTTGGAGTCGCGCATGGCGACGCCTGGAAGACCGAGGTCGGCGACCTCGACGCAATCGCCGGTGCTTCCGCTGTACGACGACTTACGCCACCGCGCGTTGTTCAGGTTCTGGCTGCTCTCCATCACGCGCTGCCCACGAGCCTCGAAAAGCTCCCGTCGGTCATCAGCGCCGCATCCGCCCGCTTCGCGAACTCCCTGGTCGGGACCTTGTGGGCCGTCTCGATCTGGCCGACGAGAGAACCCGTGCAGAAGATGCAGTCCCCCAGGTCCTTCTGGGACAGCCCGGCATCTGCGCCGCATCCTCAGGGTGTACCTCACGGCCTGGGAGATGAGTGAACTGTGCGACCCGGCCGGCCTCGCTCTCACCGAGCTGGTCGCCAACGTCGTACGCCACACGCCCGACCGGCGCGCCGCGGTGCTGATGACGCGGTGGCCGGCACGGGCGGGGACTGCGTGTGGCGGTCACGGACACGTGCCCGCGACCGCCGCTGTCCACAGCTGTGGACGAACTCGCCGAAGACGGACGCGGCGTGCTGATCGTCGAGGCCGTCACGGACCGGTGGGGGTGGGATCCGCTGCCCGACCGACCCGGGAAGACCGCCTGGTTCGAATGTGACGCGAAGCCGTAAGGCGATTACGGAATTCGGTTAGTGTGAATTCCCGCGTGAGCGAATATAGCGCCAGCCCGAAGTAGAGAACTCCGAGCGCCCCTGCGGCCGCGCCGCCGCGCACAGGTCGCCGTCGCCCACGTAGTCCATGTCCCGCGTAATCCACAGCAGGCTCACCGCGACCAGCGCCATGGAGAACAGCAGGCGCTCTCCATAGCCCGGGCCGCGACGGCCGGTCAGTCCCCTGTTGCCGTGCACTTGTACGTCACGCCCTTCATCTTGATGTCGCGGTAGCCCACCTTCACCGGTCGGGTTGGTGGGAGCGACATCGGTTCCGCCGCCGCCGCCGCTTTCCTTCCGGCAGTAGTAGCCGAGCGCATCGAGCTTCTTGATGTCACTCATCGCCTGGTACTTCTTGTAGGAGGCGATCATGGCGGCCCGCCGCTCCGCAGGCGTGGCCTCCTTCGCCTTCGTGTAGGCGTAGCACCCGATGCTGGCGCCGATCCCTACCCACGAGGCGCCCTTGGCCAGGGCCTTGCTCAGGCCCGCCGCGCCGCTGCCGATCCCCAGGACCGCGCAGATCTCGTCCGCTCCGGCGCGAAGTTCCGGCTGTGCCGGAGCCGCCTGTGCGGCCTGCGCTCCGACACCGCACAGCGCGCCGGTCATGGCGAAGGCGATGACAGAAGAAATTCCCTTGCTTCGTACGCTCACGAAGTCCATCCCCGTTTTATTGAGTTGCATGCATTGCATGTATTGCATGGTCAGTGCGAAATCGAGGCTACCCACGGGGGCAGACGTTCGCAATGGAGGAATTGTGAACATCATCGGGAGGAAATTCAACGGGTAACCGGGTAAAACTTTTCTCAACGCCTCGTCAAGGTTTTCGCTATCTCCGGGCATCGTCGGCTTCCCGCGCCCCGAGTGAGGGCCGTACAGGGCGTCCAGTTCCGTGATGAGGGTCTGGGTGACGGCGCCGTACAGGGGCGTGCGGGGGCGGTGAACGGCCTCGCTGAGGGCGGGAGCAGGATGTCGCGGGAGTAGCTGAGGCCGCCGGCCAGCCGGTCGGGCGGCGTACGGTTCGGCGCTCTCGCCGGTGGGGGACGCCGAGGGCGCCTCTGAGTACGCGGCGGCGTGCCGGCAGTCGGGGGCGGTGCCGGCAGCCCTGGTAGGCGGAGGTGCGGGTCGCGGCGAACCCGGCGCGCAGCAGGCAGCGTTCACTGTCCGGGTCGGTCAGGAACGCGATCAGCTCGGCGGCCTTCGCGGCGCGCTGCTCGGAGGTGGACGAGGTGACGGCCAGGTTCTGGCCGCCGAGCACCGCCTTGCCGGGCAGCCGGGCCACACCGAGCGTTCCCCTTGAACGTCTCGTACAGGGACGGGATAGACGTACGGCCAGTGCCGCAGGAAGGTGGTGCGGCCCTCCGCGAAGGCGCTGAGCGACTCGGCCTCGCGCGACTCGGAGGCCTCCGCGAGCATGTACGACGGCGCCGTGCGCTCCCGCAGTTCGGCCACGCCCGCCGTCAACTGCTCCTCGGTCGGCGGCGTACCGGCCGTCCTCGTCGGTCAGCGCGAAGTCCGGCACGGCCGAGGCGAACGCCTCGATCGCGTTGACGCTGCGGCCCTCGTACGCGGCGAGCTGGGTGGTCCAGCCCGTCCTCGTATCCGGATCGGACTTCGGCCGGTCGTTGACGGCGTCGATGAGCTGCCGCAGCACGTCCCAGGTGACGCCGCTTGCCCAGGTCGGTCCGGTAGGCGCCGGCCTTCCGCAGGTGGTCCTTGCGGTAGTACAGCAGGCCCACATCGCTGTTGAAGGGGACCGCGTACCGCTGTGCCGTCCCAGTACGAGGTGCGGTCCACGGACGGGATGATGTCGCCGGGGGACTTGACCGCCGCGTCGGTCAGCGGGCGGATCAGGCCGGCCTCGGCGAACTCCGGGATCCAGGTGACGTCCAGGTTCACCACGTCGTAGTCGGCGCCGCCCGACTGGAGCGCGCCGAGCAGCTGGCTGCGCTGCTGGTCGGCGGAGCCGGGGAGTTCCACCAGGCGGGCCTGGTAGCCGTGGTCGCCCTCCTCGGCGTTCCAGGCGTCGATGAGCTGCTGGCGGATGCCGTTCTTGCCGGTGACGTCCTGGCCGCTGGCCACCACGATCCGGGGGCGGCGTCGGCGCCCTGCGGCTGCTCCCGGGCGTCACGCGCCGGTGCAAGAGGTGAGCGCGAGCAGGGACAGCAGCGACAGCGCGGCGGCCGGCAGACGGCGGGCCATCATTCCTCCCCCGTTCCGGTGCGGGCGACCTCGTCGTGCAGGGCGGCGACCAGGTCGTCGCCGGCGTCCAGGCAGCGGCCCCGGCCGGCCTCGGCGATGCGCGTGCCGGGGCGGCCCCTGGTCGCAGCCGCCGCTGTTCAGGGACACCATCGCCACCGGCACGCCCGCGGTCCGCGGGCCAGGTCGAGCACGTCGTTTGAGGCCTGCCGCCGGTCAGGCGGTTGTCGTCCTCGCCGTCGGTGAGGTACACGATCAGCTGCGGCCGTTCGTCGTCGGTGCCGCGCTCCCGCATGAACGTCCAGGGCGTCCAGCAGGGCGGCGGCTGGATCGGCCTCCGCGTCCCGCACCTCGGCCTCGTCCGAGGGCGCGCTCGGCCGCTGAGCGCTGGAATGCGTGCCGAAGGGCAGCAGGTCGGTGTGCGTACGGCGCCTGTGCCGTGCACCGCCCACACGCCGTACTCGTCCTCCCCGCCAAGCCCGGGCAGGGTCTGCTTCAGGATGCCCGGGCCGCCGCTGGACCCGTCCCACAGACCGGCCATCGAGCCGGAGCTGTCGAGCAGGAACAGGACCCGGCCGGGGCCGTGCGCGTTGCCGTAGCGCTCCAGCGCCTTGTCCATCTGCGCCGCGTCGGCGGAATCCGGGCCGGGCGGACGGCGTCGGCGAGCCCGTCGGGAGCCGACGTCGGCGTCGAGCAGGCCGCGGTCGCCGGTCGCGGACCTGAAGCCGTGCCCGCCGAGCACCGTCTTGCCGCTCTCGCCGGTCAGCCAGGTACGGAAGCGGTTCACCGCGTCGTCGCGCGCGCTCGGCGTCCCGGTCGCCGTCCTCCCAGCGCACCCGCACGAACGTCGGCTCCAGACCGGGCACGTCGTCGGGGTAGGCGGCGATGCGCGGGGCGCGCGTGGCCGGGTGGCAGCCGACGCCGCTCTTCAGCAGGAACTCCGGGACCAGGGCCGCGCTGCGGTCGTCCACGGCGTCGTCGTCGGGCAGCGTGCACAGCAGCCGCGCGGCCGAGGGCTCGGGCCGGCCGGGCCGGGCGAGGCGCTGCTCGGCGGCGCGCGCGTCGGCCGCGCCGGTGCCCGGGCCTCGTCGCCGTACAGGCCCATGGTCGCCAGCAGTGCCGAGCCGGTGAACTCGGGGTCGGGGCGGTGCACTTCCGGCGTCGGGTGCTCCTCCCAGGGCGTCGACCAGCTCCGACAGCGACTGCCCGGTGGGCTGCTCGACGGTGCGGGCGAGACCCCGCGGCACGGCCAGCACGACCGGCGAATAGGCGAACGGCTCGGCGTCCGGCTCCAGCCGGGCGAAGACGCGGTCCTCCTGTGCGGCGGTGACCCGGCCGACGTCCGCGCCGGTCGCGGGGATCCACACGTCCGGCTGCGGGCCGATGTCCCGCTGCGGGTTGTCGTCCTCGCGCGGTTTCTGCCAGGCGTCGGTCCGCTCGCCCAGCGCGGTCACCACGGCGGCGGCACCCGCGCTGTAGACGGTGACGCCGCTGCGCCGGCAGCCGTCGTCGGTGGTGTTGGCCCCCGAGGTGAGGTAGGCGTCCGCGGCGGCGCGGATCGCCGGCTCCAGGTCGGGGTCGGTGAGGACGCGCAGTTCCAGGGCCGGGCGGCAGGTCCCGGAGTCACCGATCAGCGCGAAGAGCCCGTAGCCCCCGGCACCGGTGGCGAGGAGGGCCAGCACAACGGTGAGGGCGGTGCGGCCGAGCCGGTTCGACGACGGCCCGGACGCGCTTGAGCAGGCGGGGCCCACGGGGGCGGGCCGGGCGGCCGGGCTCCGGCGGTGGCGGGGCGGGGACGGGGACGGCGGAGAGGGAGGCGGGGGAGCAGGGGCGGGGGCAGGGGGCGGTGAGGGCGCCGAGGGGACCGGCCCCGCCGCCAGCAGCACATCCGCGTCCGGGTTCCAGGGAGGGGCCAGCGCCTGCGGCATCTGCGGGTCGTTGTCCTCCGCCTCGTAGCCCGCCTCGGCCATCCGCTGCTTCACCGCGGGATAGAGCTCGGACAGCCACACCTCCCGCCCTCGTCGAGGAAGCGCAGTAGCTCACGGGTGAACGGTGTCGCCACGTCGGCGTCCCCGCCCAGGATGCAGCGGTTGGGCTGCACACTCATCAGGAGGAGGATCTTGTCTTCTTGCTCTCCTGCGGAGCTTCGAAGCGGTGCCAGATCGCCGCGGCGTTGCCCGCATAGCAGCAGTCCAGGATCACCAGCACCTTCTCGGCGCGGAGCTCGGGGGCGCAGAGCTCGCCCAGCACTCTCGCGAAACTCACCGATCCGGGCAGCCCTGGCCCGCGACCATCCGCGCGGTACGCATCTGAAGGTGCAGCTTGTTGGTGAACGTGTAGGTGACGACGGCATGCCCGGCGAAGTAGAGCAGCAGCAGCCCTTCGGCCTCGCGGACAGGCGCGGTGCAGCGCGCCCGTGAAGTCGCCCTGGGTCGGCGAGGGCAGACCTGCATCTCGCCCGCGCCGAACACCCCGCCCCGGTACAGCGCGTCCTCGAGCGTCTTGCGGTTGTGCCGCACGGCGGGGAGGTGGCCGGTCACGCCCTGCGGGATCCGGTGCCGTGTGGTCGTATTCGGACACGCCGACCAGCAGCGCCCGGTTCGCATGGCCGCGCGGGTCGAAGCGGCTCACCGGACTACTCCCCGTCGGGGCCCATCGGGCGGATCTCCGACTCGGGATCGCCGTCCTGCAGCCGACGGCGGTTGTTCTTCCAGGTCTTCACCGCGCGGTTGGTGTACTCGGTCAGCGCCGCGACCGTCGACGACATCACTGAGCATTTCAGTCACGAGCTCGAGATCGGGCCCCAGCCGTCCCGGGGCGCCGTCCGTGCGTGGTCTGCTCCTCGATGCGCAGGTGCCGCCGGAGAGCAGTTCCTCCAGCGGCTTCTCCCGCTCCAGCCACGCCCTCAGGGCTCTGACGTCATCCATGGTCGCGCCGTCACCCAGCCGGACGCGTACGCCTAAGACAGCCACTTCGTCCCCCTCTGTCATGTCCGACATCATGACACCGGGTCAGGCCTCGGCGGCAGACCTGTGACGCGACCGCGCGAAACCAATTGCACGCCCCCTTCACGCCACGCGCACACGGCGCACGCGTAGTCAGCCCTGGGTCTGCAACTGCTTCAGCTGGCGCTGCACGTGGTCCAGTGCTCCTTCGCGCCGCCCGGGCACCCGTCCGCGCAACGCGGCGAGGCCGGGCCCAGTTCACGCGCCTGCGCGGAGTCGGGTATCTGACCCCACTGGTGGTGGGCCCGGTCGACGGCGGCCTCGACGGCGGGGGCGTCCGGCGGCTGCCCGGCGTTCAGACGGGCGGTGGCCACCATCAGCCAGGTGCGGCAGCTGCGCGCCGCGTCCCCGGCGAACATCGCCAGGTCGGCCCGTACCTCGGCCCAGTGCAGGGCCTCCTCGGAGGCGGGCCCGTACGCGGTGACGGCGGCCTGCTCGTGCCGGGCGGCGAGCGCGTCGGCGTCCGGGTGCCGGCCGGACTGGACGGCGTCGGTGATGGCGGCGTGCGGATCGCCGCTCACCGGGCCCTGCGCGCTCACCACCATGTCCCGGCCCGCGCTCTCCTGGGCGATCCGGGTCAGCGCCTGCTGGTGCAACTGCTCGGCGGGCGGCCGGAACCCGCTGCGCAGGATCGTCGCCACGGCCTTCATGTACGCCGGTGCCGCGACCGCGCGCCGGGACGGCGGGGGCGCGATGCGACCGTAAACGGCGTTGTTGCGGCCCGAGTCGAGCGGTGTGCCGCGCAGGTGCTCCCAGGTCTCGGCGTCCGCGTGCAGGTCGAGCAGCAGCGTGGTCGCCCCGGCGGGTCTGAGCCGCAGTTCCTCCCGGAACCAGTGCCAGGGGAAGGCCGTGTAGCGCACGGTCGGGGCGGTGGTGCGGGCCAGCGCGAGGTGCGGCAGGCGCTGCTTGCGGTCGAGCTGGAGCTGTCCGGTGACGTACACGGTGAGCGGGCCGGGGGCCGCGGCGGCGGCGCGGAGCCGGGTGAGGACGGCCTGCGGCTCCAGCGGGTCGGCGAGTTCGACGACGTTCGCGGTGTCCGTGCCGGACAGCACGGCGGGCGGCACGGCGGCGAGGACGGGGAGCACGGAGGCGGCGTCCACCAGGCGCCCCTTGCCCAGCGGCGAGGCCGCCAGCAGCAGCACGGTTCCGGGCATCTCTCCCCCTCCCCCGGTCGATCACGTACGTCAGCACCGTAACCGCTGCGGCTGCAAAGGTGGGCCTCAGGACCGCAAACGTCCGCCTTCGGGTGGTTCGCCCCCGCCTCGGGCACGATGCCGCGCACGGCGCGAGACGGCGGTGTCACGGGCCGGGTGCCCGCCCGCCGTGCCGCAGCGCGCCGTCCCGTACGAAGGGGGCCGGCCGGGCCGGTTCGGCGGCGACCCGCGACCGCCGCACCTCGGGCGAGGCGGGCGCGAGGTCCCCGAAGCCGCGGCAGGCCGTCCCCGGTAGGCAGGCCGCGCGGCCCGACCGCGAGCGACGGCTCGTGCCCGGCCATCACGGCGTCCACCGCCTCCCGGGTGTCCTGCGGGAAGCCGAGCGGCACGGCCGTGGCGAACCGGTCGCCGTCCCGGGCCTACCGGCCTGCCCAGCGGGCCGTGTCCCCCGCGCTGACGGCTCACGACCCGGCGAAACACGGGCCCGCACGGGCCGCGTCCTCGTAGCCGACTTGCCAGCGGCTCCCCGCAGGTGTGCCCTGGTAGGCAGGGGCAGGGAGAGAGGAGCACTCTCATGGCTCATGCGGCACCCGCCTCACGCAAGGCGATCACGCAACGCCGCACACCCGACGTCTTCAGCGCGCGCACCCACGCGAGGGCGAAGGTCGCGGTGCCGGTCGTCCTCGGGCTCGTCTACGGCTACTGGGCCGCGGCCAACCGGCGCGACGCCGGGCCCATCACGGGCTGGAACCTGCTGTTCGGCTTCCTCACGGCGCTCGTCTTCGCCGTACTGTTCGCCGCCCTGTGGGAACTCGCCCCGCGGCTGCGCCGCGAACAGCACGCGCTGCTCTGGTTCGTCTTCACGGGCTGCGCGATCGGCTTCCTCTACAGCCAGACCGGCGAGTCCGTGCTGAAGTCCAGCGGAGTGGGGCTGGTGGTGGGGGCGGGCGTCCTCGTGATGCTGTTCTACCGCTACTACTCGCGCGAGGACGCGACCGGGCACCGCATCGACTGACCGGCGGCCGTCCTGCCCGCCGGGCCTCGTTCGGCTTGACATGTGCGGCCGAATGCAGCCACACCGCTCGCGAGCCGGGCCCGTGGCGTCTTGCCTGGAAGGGTGCCCGAGCGCGAATGGGCGCCCGTACCCGAGAAGGCGCCCCCACGACTGCGGAACGCCCTGTCGGCCGTTCTGCTGGCCCTCGCGTGCCTGCTCGTGCCGTTCGGGGCGCTCGCGTCCTGGGCGGCGCACGGGCTGACCGACACCGGCCGCTACGTCCGTACGATGGCGCCGCTCGCCGCCGACCCGGACGTACAGCGCGCGGTCGCGGACGCCGTCGGGGACGGCATCATGCGGGAGGCCGGGCACGAGCTCGACACCGGTTCCCTGCGCGGCGCGGTCGGGCCCTTCGTGCACGACGCGGCCCGTTCGTTCACCCGCACCGAGGCGTTCCGCGCCGGCCTGGGACGCGGCGAACCAGGGCCGTCCACGACGCCGTCTGCAGCGCCCTGCGCGACGACGGCGCGCACGCGGCCGCGGTCACCGTCGACCTCGCCCCGGTCGTCGCCCGGCTCAAACGCCAACTCACCGACGACCACGTGTCGTTCGCCCACCGCATCCCGGTCGCGCAGCCCGGGTCCCGGTGCTCCCGGCCGAGGACATGGACCGACTGCGCAAGGGGTACCACGTGCTGGACCACGCCGCCTTCTGGCTGCCGCTCGCCGCCGCCGTCCTCGCCGTCGCCGGGATCGCCGTCGCCGCCTGCCGCCGCCGCGCGGTCACCGCCCTCGGCGCTGGGCACGGCCCTGGGCGGCGCGCTGCTGGTCCTCGCCGTGGCGATCGGCCGCCGCCTCACCCTCGCCGACCTGCCGGACGCACTCCACCGCCCGGCCGCGGGCGCGGTCTACGACGCCCTCACGGCCACCCTGCGCACGGTGTCCTGGCTGCTGCTCGTCCTCGGCCTGACGGTGGCGCTCGGCTCGTGGCTCACCGGCCGGTGCCTCGCCGCGCGGCGACGTGGGCGAGCGTCCGCAGGGCCCGCCGCAGATCCGGCTCCGGAGCCGACGCGAGCCCGAGCCTGACGGCGTCGGGCGTGTGGCCCGGGGCGACGGCGAAGGCGGGGCCGGGCGTGACGGCGATGCCGTGCGCCGCGGCGGCGGCCGTGAAGGTGTCGGCGCGCCACGGGGCGGGCAGCTCCCACCAGGCGAAATAGGCACGCGGGTCGGACCGTACGGCGAAGCCGCGCGAGTTCCTCGGCGAGGATCCGCTGCCGTCGGGCCGCGTCCGCCCGCTTGGCCGCCACCAGCCGCGCCACCGTCCCCTCCCCGGCCCACCGCACGGCCGCCTCCAGCGCGAACCGCCCCGCGCTCCAGCCGCCCGACCGCACGGCCGCGGCCACGGCCTCGACCCGCTGCGGCGGCACGACGAGAAACCCGACGGTGAGGCCGGGGCGACCCGCTTGGAGAGCCCGTCGACGACGTGGGCGAGGGCCGGGGCGTGGGCGGCGAGGGGATCACCGGCCCCGTGACGCTGACCCGAGCCGTGAGGAAGGACCAGATGCGGTCCTCCACGACCGGGAGGTTCAAGTGGTGGACCAGCTGGGCGAGTTGCAGCCGCCGTGTCCGGGCTCGTCGTCAGGGACGTCGGGTTGTGCAGCGTCGGCTGCACATAGAGGGCGGACAGGGGTGCCGTGCGGTGCGCGGCCGCGACGGCCTCCGGGAGCAGCCCGGCCGTCGTCACCGGCCAGCGGCACCAGCGTGATGCCCAGCCGCGCCGCGATCTCCTTGACCAGCGGATACGTCAGCTGCCTCGACGCCGACCCGGCCGCCCGGCCGGACCAGGGAGGCCAGGACGGCGGCGATGGCCTGGCGGGCGTTGCCGGTGAACAGCAGCCGGTCCGGCGCGGGGCGCCAGCCCGGCGTGGTGAGGAGGGCGGCCGCGGCCTCCCGGGCGGGAGCCGTACCGCGTGGCGGCGGCCGGCAGCAGGGCCTCGGCCAGCACGTCGGGACGCAGCAGCGGCGCGAGAACGGGGGCGAGAAGCTCCGGCTGGCCGGGCGCGCTGGGGTAGTTGAGCTCCAGGTTGACGGGGATGTCGGCCGGGCCGGGCTCGGCGAGCGCCTGCCCCGTCGAGCCCGCCGGTCGCGGCCCGTACGAACGTGCCGCGCCCCACCTCGCCGACGACCAGCCCGCGCCGTACGAGTTCGCCGTACACCCGCCCGGCCGTCGACGGCGGCGATCCCGCGCCGCCGCGCGAACGCCCGCTGCGGCGGCAGCCGTTGACCGGGCCGGAGCCGCCCGGTGGCGATGTCGTCGGCGATCCGGTCGGCGAAGCGCCGGTAGTCGTCCATCCGGTCCCCCGAGCGGTCCCCGCAGGTTCCCTGCCGGCTCCCTCGGATTGCACCGAGAGCAAAGATCTTATTGCACCGAGTAGTTGGGCGGCCTAGGGTCGTCCCCATGGCACCCTTCCTCGCATACGAGGACAAAGGCCCCGCCTCCTCCCGGCAGCCCCTTGTCCCCAGGTTCCCCTGGTCCTCGTCCACGGCCACCCCTTCGACCGCACGATGTGGGCCCCGCAGATCGAGACGTTCTCGGCGACCCGCCGGGTCATCGCCCCCGACCTGCGTGGCTACGGCGCCTCCCCGCTCGCTCCCGCCCTCACGGACTTCTCCGGGTTCGCCCGGGACATCGAGGCCCTGCTGGACGAGCTGAAGGTGGAGTCCTTCGTCCTGGCGGGCCTGTCGATGGGCGGCCAGATCGTCATGGACTGCTACCGCCTGTTCCCCGAGCGCGTCCGCGGCCTGGTCCTCGCGGACACCTTCCCGTCGGCGGAGACCCAGGAGGGCGTGCGCACCCGCGACGCCATGGCGGACCGTCTCCTGGCGGAGGGCATGCGCGGCTACGCCGACGAGGTCCTGGAGCGGATGGTCGCCCCGTACGCCCCCGCCGAGGTCAAGGCCCACGTCCACCGCATGATGACCGCCACCGCCCCCGAGGGCGCCGCCGCGGCCCTGCGCGCCCGCGCCCGGCGCCCCGGCTACGACGCCCTGCTGACCCGCGTCTCGGTCCCGGCCCTGGTCGTCGTGGGAGCCGACGACACCTTCACGCCGGTCTCCGACGCCCTGGCCATGCACGCCGCCCTCCCGGACTCGGCGCTGCACATCATCGAGGGCGCGGCCCACATGCCGAACCTGGAACGACCGGAGGTGTTCGACGAGGCACTGGGGGAGTTCCTGGCCCGCGTCGATACACGGCAACCTTCCTCCGCCCCGCCCCGTCTTTGAGGGAGGATGCGGGCATCCCACCCCGCGAACGGAAGGCCGGCCTTTGAACACCGCCGCTGCCGAGTGGACCGCCGCGGACGACGGGCCGGAGCACCGCCCGCCCGGACGGGGGTTCAACGCGTGGTTCGCCGGCCTGCTGCTCGCGGGGGTGAGCGTGGTCGTCGGCTTCCGGACCGCCGACAGCGACGGCGTCACGCCCGTCCCGCAGCTCCTCGCCTTCCTCCCCTGGCTGCTCGCGCCCACCGGCCTGGCCCTGCTGCTCACGCTGCTCTCCCGCTGGTGGCTCGGAACGGTCTGGGGAGTCGTCCTGCTCGGCCTGCTGGCCTGGTTCATCGAGCCGTACGGCAAGGTCGACGATCCCGCGGGCCGACCGGTCGCCGAACTGCGCGTGCTGACGTCGAACGTCGAGTTCGGGCAGGGCACCGGCTCCCTGGTCGCCGCTGTCCGCCGCGAGAAACCGGACGTCGTCTTCGTGCAGGAGTGCGACTACGCGTGCGACGCACAGCTGAAGAAGGACGTCTCTCGGGACTACCCGCACCGTCGTGCCGTCGAGGGCGGCGGCTCCGAGGGCTCCGTCATCCTCAGCCGGTTCCCGCTGCGGCCCACCGACGGCGTCCGCGGCACCATGGGCATGCCCGGGGCGATCGCCGACGTGGACGGGCACGCCGTACGGCTCCAGCTCGCCCACCCCATGCCCCCGCTGCCCGGCCAGCTGGACCTCTGGCGCAGCGAGCTCGGCGCCCTGCGCGCCACCGCCGCAACCGACCGCGGAACCCCCCTCGTCCTGGCCGGCGACTTCAACGCCTCCCAGGACCACGCCGCCTTCCGCCGCATCCTCGACACCGGCCTGCGCGACGCCTCCCGCCTGGACGGCGCCGACCGCACGGCCACCTGGCCGGCCCGGACCGCCCCGACGCTCGGCGCCCAGATCGACCACGTCCTGGTGTCACGGGACTTCGCGGCCCGCCGCACCCGCGTCCTGGACCTGGCCGACACGGACCACCGGGCGGTGGTCACCGACCTCACGCTCCACCGGCGCCGATGACGCGAGCGGGCTGCCCGCGCCGCTCACACACCGGTGCGGCCGCCCTCTGAGGGGCGGCCGCACCATGTGGGGGGTGGGTCCTAGCGAGCCGGACTTCTCCAGAGCCTTGTCCATCGCCGCCGCGAGGCCGTTGGCCCACAGCTGGTTCACGCGGGCCCGCTCGCCCGCGTCCGGGTTGGCGTTGGTGCAGGACGGGCCGGGCCCGCCACCGGACATCAGCTCGCTGCACGGCCCCTCGTAGTGGTCGGGCAGACCGAGGACGTGGCCGGTCTCGTGGGTGGTGACCCGCGTGGAGTCGTACTGCTTGTTCTGCGCGTAGTCGAGGAAGATGTAGCCGTTGCCGTGTCCGTCGGTCGAGGCGTACGAGCCACGGGAGTCGTTGCCCTCCCGGTAGCTGAAGTCGGCGGACGACGCGGAACCCGACTGGAGTCTCACGTTCGAGACCGAGCTGTTCCATATCTGGGCGCTGCGCGCTATCTGGGCGCTGAACGTGGACGCGCGGGAAGCGTCGTAGACGACGGTGACGGCCGCGGTGGCACTCGGGTTCGCGGCACGCTTCTCGGCGACCGACTTCAGGACGGCCTGGAAGAAGGCCTTACCGGCGTCGGAACCGTGGGAACCGGCGGACTGGGCGACGTACCCGGCGTGCGGGGCCGCTGCCGGGGTAGCCGCGGCGGGAACCGCTGTACCGAGGCCGACCGTCGCGAGGCCGAGACCGAGAACCGACAGGGCGGACATGGACTTTCGCATCGAGGACTCCTTGGTGGGGGGTGAGTCGTCACCGGTGAGTCTCGATGCCTGTGCGGCGCCTGTGATGATGGCAACCAGCGATAGGACAAGGCTATTGCCTGCCCAATTCACCTGCTTCAGCGATGATTTGTGTGGCTGGTTATAGCCGCGATTCCGCTTTAGCCTCACAGAGCATGGAGCTCGAGGTGAGGCACCTCCGCGCGCTGTGCGCCATAGCCGACACCGGCAGTCTGCACCGTGCCGCCCGGCAGCTGGGCGTTGCCCAGCCATCGTTGAGCACACAACTGCGCCGCATCGAGCAGGAGCTGGGCGGCCCGCTGTTCCTGCGCGCCCACACCGGCTGCCGCCCCACCCCACTGGGCCGCCTGGTGCTGAGCCACGCCCGTCCGCTGCTGGCCGGCATGCACGTGCTGGTGGTCGAGGCGAGGGCGGCGGCGGCCGGCGGCACGGAGTTCCGTATCGGCTCGACGGCGAGCAAGGCCCTGTCGGGCTGGCTGCGCCGCCTGCGCGCCCACGGCCAGAACCCCACCCTCCATATGAACGTCTCGGCGAACGCCCTGCTCCGCATGGTCGTGGACGGTCAGCTCGACGTCGCCTTCGTGCACGAGGTGGAGGGCTGCCCGCTGCGCATCCCCGCGGAACTCCGGCTGCGCGTCCTGATCGAACGCGAGCCGCAGTTCGTGTCGCTGCCCGTCGACCATCCGGCGGCCGGAAAACCCGAGCTCGACCTGCGCGATCTGGCCGGCGACCGCTGGATGATCGACCCCACGGTCGACGGCGAATGGGACGCCGTCCAGCGGATGTTCCGCGCCGCCGACGTCAGCCCCCACGTGCTGCACGGCGACTACCACACGGCCGACGCCCTGGTCGCGACCGGCGAGGTGGTCACCGTGTGCCAGCCGACCCGCACCCCCCGCCCCGACATGGCGGTACGCCGTCTGAAAGGCGACCCGCTCGGCGTACGGCTGCTTCTCGCGGCTCGCACCGAGACGGACCTGGACGGCGTCTACCCCGCGCTGGAGGAGGCGTACGGGGAGGTGGCGCGGCAGGCACCGGCGTACCGGGAATGGCTGGACCGAGGAGCTCAGGGCGCTGCCCGGCTCGGGGAGCGGCCGGCGCCCGACGGCCCGCACAGACCGCCGAGCCCGGCCCTCCCCTGACCCTCATGGAGGTGCGGCCGCTCAGACGCCGATGTCGGAGCCGTCCGCGCGCCACACGGCCACGACCGCCGGGCGGACGTACTTCCCGGGCCCGTCGGGCCAGGTGCTGGCCGGCTTCTCCACGGACGCGCCGTCGATCTCGCCCGGGTGCTGCACGGACGACGAGGACCCGCCGGTCCTGGATGATCGGGCCGCAGGTCTCGGCGCCCTTCGGCACGGTCAGGAACTGCTTGAGCTCACCGCGGCGCTCACCCCGGGTCGCCACGCCGAACAGACCGTCGTGCGAGCCGAGCTGGGCGCCGTCGGTGGACATCCACAGGTTGCCGTAGGGGTCGAAGGCGACGTTGTCCGGGCAGGAGATCGGGCTGACGCCGTCCTTCGGGAAGCCCGCGAAGTAGGTCGCCGGGTCGTCCGGGTCGCCCGCGACCAGGAACAGCGACCAGGCGAACTTCGTGCTCTCCGGCACGGTTCCAGCGCTCGGTGAGCTCCAGCACGTGCCCGTGCTTGTTGGCGTTGCGCGGGTTGGCCTCGTCCGCCTCGGCGTTGGAGCCGACCCCACGGTTGGTGTTGTTGGTGAGGGCGACGTACACCTTGCCGGTCACCGGGTTGGGCTCGATGTCCTCGGGCCGGTCCATCTTGGTCGCGCCCACCTTGTCACCGGCGAGACGGGTGAAGACGAACACCTCCTGCGCGCTCATCCCGTCGACATGCGAGACGGCGCCCTTCGCGGTGGCGGTGGCCAGCGGAATCCACTGTCCGCTCCCGTCGAACTCACCGTCGTTCGGCAGCTTGCCCGTGCCGTCGATCTCGATGGCGGGGGAGTCACCGGTGAGCTTGGCGACGTACAGCGTCCCCTCGTCGAGCAGGGAGAGGTTGTGCTCCCGCACGGAACGCGACGACCCGTGCCGCATCCGCTTGCTGCCGACGAACTTGTAGAAGTAGTCGAACCGCTCGTCGTCACCGGAGTACACGACGGGCCGCCCGTCCTGCGTGAGCCGCACGGTCGCGGCCTCGTGCTTGAACCGCCCGAGCGCGGTGTGCTTGCGAGGCGCGGAGTCCGGGTCGTACGGGTCGAACTCCACGACATACCCGAACCGGTGCACCTCGTTCGGCTCCCGGGCGACATCGAACCGCTGGTCGAACCGCTCCCACTTGCGCTCGGTAGCCCCGGTCCCGACCCCGTACCGCTTGTCGGTGTCCCGGCTCGCGTTGGCGAAGTACTGGTTGAAGTTCTCCTCGCCGTGCAGGGTCGTGCCCCACGGGGTGACACCGCCGGAGCAGTTGTTGAGGGTGCCGAGCACCTTGGTCCCCGTCGGGTCCGCGGCGGTCTTCACGAGCTCGGACCCGGCGACGGGCCCGGTGAGCCGGAACTCGGTGGTGACGGTGACGCGCCGGTTGAGCTGATGCCGCGAAACGGCGGTGAGCTTCCCCGTCTTCGGGTCCCCCTCCACGACGACGGCGGACAGCCCGTGCGCGGCCCAGGCGATCTCGGCCTGCTCACGGGTGGGGTTGGCGGCGTCGTACCCGCGGAACATCAGGATCTCGTCGGTGTACTCGTGATTGGCGACGAGCAACTGCCTGCCCCGCTCACCCGGCAACGGCAGGAGAGCGAGAAAGTCGCAGTTGTACCCGAACTGCCCGGCCTGTGCCTTGGCGGTCTGCTTCTCCGGGTCGAACGCGGGCGCCCCGCGCAGGATGGGCTCGCCCCAGCGGACGACGACGTTCTGCCGGTACCCGTCCGGCACGGTCACGGAGTCGGTGGTGTTGGGCGCGACGGGCGCGAAGCGCAGCCCGCGCGCGCCCTTGTGTTTGCGCCGGGCGGCCTCGGCCGGGGCGTCCGCCGCCGGCGCCGCACCGGCCGGCGGAGCCTGCCCGACCCCCACCGCCCCCGCCCCCGCGGCGGCCACGGTCACGACGGCCGCGGCGCGCATCATCGACCGGCGGCTGAGCGCGCCGGCGATCACGTCACCGACGTACTCGTTGGAGCTGGTGTTGGGCACCTCGTGGAAGCAGGCATCACCACACCGGAAACGACAGGTCATGGCGGACCGGCCGCCGGGGTGCGAACCGGACGGCGTTCCGATCAACGGCAGCAGCTTGCGCACTTTGCTCTCTCCTTGGATGCCCTTGGTGTCAGCGTGACCGTAGGAGCACATACGTGCGGGAGCCGGGCGCCTGGATGAACTACGGGTGAACCTGCGGCAACCGTGCGGCAGTTGAGGCGATTCAGCGCGGCGTCACCTTCGCAGGCCGGGTGCCCCTCTTGACAGGAAGAACCTCGCACACCCGACCCTGCCCAAGATCACACAGGCGGGCCGCTAACCTTACGTGTCCGTCCTGGCCAGGGATTGACGGGCTTCAACTCACGCGAAGGGTTGCGCGCACATGGGCATTCTCACTCTCTTGCGGAACGCGTTCGGACGGTCACGCAAGTCACGGACCGCCGAGGCGGAGGGTGCGGCGCGGCCGACGACGACCACCGAGGAGACGACGGCGACGCCGTCGAACGACACACCGACGCCCCGGGGCCAGGTACCCGCCCAGGAGCCCCCGGCCGCTTCCGGGGAACGGAAGTCCCCCTCTCCCACGGCCAACGTCCCCGAACCGCGCACCTCCTCCCCCAACGAACACGACCTGGTCTCCGCGGCCTTCGACAAGGCGAACACGGTCCCCAGGCCCACCCGATCCACGAAGACCGACCCGACACCGACCACGGCCGGGGCGGGGGAAACGCCGGGCGACACGGAGAAGCCGGAGACCGCGGAGACGGCAGCGGTCGTCGAAGAACCGACGGCTGCGGAGAAGCCGACGGTCGTGGAGAAGGTAGCGGTCGCCGAGGAACCGACGGTCTGCGGAGAAGCCGACGGTCGTGGAGAAGCCCACGGGCGCCGAGAAGGCGGACGCCCCGGAGAAGGCAGCGGTCGCGGAAGAGCCGGAGGCCGCGGAGAAGGCAGCGGTCGTCGAGGAGCCCACGGGCGCCGAGAAGGCGGACGCCCCGGAGAAGGCTGCGGTCGCGGAGAAGGCGGCTGCTGCCGATGAGTCGGGAGCCACAGCGCCGGCTGCTGCCGAGGCGCCGGCGGCCGTCGAGCCCGAGGCAGCGCCGGAAGAGAAGCCGGAGGCGAGCCAGGAGGTCGAGGAGAAGTCCGGGACCCAAGGCGAGGTCCAAGGCGAGACCAAGACGGAGACCGACCCGCAGGCCGGGGCCGGGACTGAGCCCCCGGCAAAGCCCCAGCCTGCCGCTGAGACCCAGGTCGCCGTCGAGCCCAAGCCGGTGACCGACGCGAAGCCGGAGGGCAAGCCCGAGCCTGCCGCGGCACAGCCGGAAGCGAAGCCGAAGCAGGAGGCCAAGCCGAAGAGGACGGCCGAGCCGAAGGCGGCGAAGCGAAGGCAGCGAAGCCGAAGGCGGAAGCGGAACCGAAGCCGGAGGCCAAGCCGAAGCCGGAGGCCAAGCCGAAGCCCAAGCAGGAAGCCAAGCCGAAGGCTGAGGCACCCGCACCCGCCGCCGCACCGGCACCCGCACCCGCACCCGCACCCGCCGACGGCGATTCCGCCCCGCAGGGGCCACCCGCACCCGGCAACGAAAGCAGCACGGGTGGTGCGGGTGGGAACGACTCGGCCGAAGGCGAAGCCGAGGCCGAGGCCGAGGCGACGCAACCCCCGCCCTCCCCCTCACCCGCGTAAAGTCCCGCGCCCCCGGCCTCACCACCGCCTACAAGGCCGCCACCACCACCCTCAAGACCCACAACCTCACCGGCACCCGGGCCAAGGTCTACCTCGTCCTCGACCGCTCCGCCTCCATGCGCCCGTACTACAAGGACGGCTCCGCCCAGGCCCTCGCCGAACAGACCCTCGCCCTCGCCGCCCACCTCGACCCCGAGGCCACGGTCCAGGTCGTCTTCTTCTCCACCGAACTCGACGGCACCGGCGAGATCACCCTCACCGACCACGAGAACAAGATCGACACCCTGCACGCGAGCCTCGGCCGCATGGGCCGCACCAGCTACCACGCGGCAGTGGAGGCAGTCCTCGCCCACCACAGCAAGGAAGCGGCAACCGGCACCCCGGCCCTGGTGATCTTCCAGACGGACGGCGCCCCCGACGCCAAGACCCCCGCCACCCAGTCCCTCACCGACGCGGCCAAGTCCCACCCCGCCGTCTTCTTCTCCTTCGTCGCCTTCGGTGACCCGGAGAACAAGGCCTTCGACTACCTCCGCAAGCTCAAGACCCCCAACACGTCCCACTTCCTCGCCGGCGAAACCCCCCGCGAGCTCACGGACGGGGAGCTCTACGAGGGCGTACTGGCGAACTGGCGCCCGTAACGACCACATGCCCCCGGGGGGTGGACAGGAGGAACCCAGGAGGGAACCCCCTGTCCACCCCCCGAAACGCGTGTGAGTCGATCTTCGACGGACCAGTAGGATTTCGACCATGGCGGCCACTGGATCCGAGAAGCAGGGTGGGAAGGCGTACTACGTCTCCACCCCCATCTATTACGTAAACGACGCTCCTCACCTGGGCCACGCCTATACGACCGTCGCAGGCGACGTGCTCACCCGCTGGCACCGTCAGCGCGGCGAGAAGGTGTGGTACCTCACCGGCACGGACGAGCACGGTCAGAAGATCATGCGCACCGCGGAGGCGAACAGCGTCAGTCCCCAGGAGTGGGCCGACAAGCTGGTCACCGATGCGTGGAAGCCTCTGTGGGAGCACCTGGAGATCGCGAACGACGACTTCATCCGCACCACGCAGAAGCGGCACACGGACCGCGTCCAGGAGTTCGTCCAGGACCTGTACGACAAGGACGAGATCTACAAGGGCGGCTACGAGGGCCCGTACTGCGTCGGCTGCGAGGAGTACAAGCTCCCCGGCGAGCTCCTCGAGGGCGAGGGCGAGTACGCGGGCCAGAAGCTCTGCCCGATCCACAAGAAGCCCGTGGAGAGCCTCAGCGAGGAGAACTACTTCTTCAAGCTGAGCGAGTACGGCGACAAGCTCCTCGCCCACTACGAGGCGAACCCCGGCTTCATCCAGCCCGAGTCCGCGCGCAACGAGGTCGTGAACTTCGTACGGCAGGGCCTGCAGGACCTCTCCATCTCGCGTTCCACGTTCGACTGGGGCGTCCCGGTCCCGTGGGACGACAAGCACGTGATCTACGTGTGGATCGACGCCCTGCTGAACTACGCCACGGCGGTCGGCTACAACGAGAACCAGGAGAAGTTCGAGGCGACCTTCCCGGCCGACGTCCACCTGGTCGGCAAGGACATCCTCCGCTTCCACGCGGTGATCTGGCCCGCGATGCTGATGGCACAGGGGCTCCCCCTGCCCGGCAAGATCGCGGCCAACGGCTGGCTGATGGTCGGCGGCGAGAAGATGTCGAAGTCGAACCTGACCGGCATCAAGCCGCAGGACCTGACCTCGCACTTCGGCGTGGACGCGTACCGCTGGTACTTCCTGCGCGCGATCGCCTTCGGCCAGGACGGCTCCTTCTCCTGGGAGGACTTCTCGGCCCGCTACACCAGCGAGCTGGCGAACGACTACGGCAACCTGGCGTCCCGCGTCGCGGCGATGGTCGGCAAGTACTTCGGCGGCGCGCTGCCGAAGTCCACGGCCGACGGCGAGGCGGAGAAGGCGATCCACGAGGGCCTCGCGAAGGCGGTCACGGAGGCCGACCGGAAGATCGGCGAGGACCTGGACTTCCAGGGCGGCATCCTGGCGATCTTCGACTTCGTCAAGCAGGTCAACGGCTACATCACGGAGCAGGAGCCGTGGAAGGTGGCCAAGGACACGTCGGACGAGGGCAAGGCCCGCCTGGCCACCATCCTCTACACCGCCGCCGAGTCCCTCCGTGCCATCGCGGTCCTGCTCAACCCGGTCATGCCGGAGACGTCGCAGAAGCTCTGGGACTCGCTCGGCGCCGAGGCCTCCCTCGGGGCGCTCGCGGACCAGAAGGTCCAGGAGTCCGGCGAGTGGGGCGGTCTCCCGGCCGGCACGACCGTGACCAAGGGCGCGGTGCTCTTCCCGCGCCTGGAGGAGAAGCCGACGGCGTAACGGCCGTAACACGCTCGCTACAGCGCGGGGCCCGGGAGAACATGAACCTTCTCCCGGGCCCCGCGCTTTGCGAAGATCGCATGAGGACGGCCACCCGGCCGCCGCCACTCACCACGGGGGTTTCCATGGCACTCTTCGGCAACGCGCACACCGTAGACCCGGCAGCGGCCCAGCAGGACTACGCCCGCCTCCTCGGCCACGGCGAACAGGTCCACGCCGCGTTCCTCCTCATCCGCGACACCATCCTCTTCACCGACCGCCGCCTGATCCTGGTCGACAAGCAGGGCATCACCGGCAAGAAGACCGAGTACCACTCGGTCCCCTACCGCAGCATCACCCACTTCGCGGTGGAAACGGCCGGCACCTTCGACCTCGACGCCGAACTCAAGATCTGGATCTCCGGCTCCCAGCTCCCGATCCAGAAGACCTTCACCAAGGGCGTCGACATCTACGAGGTCCAGGCAATCCTGACCCAGTTCGTGGCGAGGTAGCCCGTTCCACCGCCTCCCGGGCGCGGACTCCCGCCCGGGAGCACGGCGGGAACTGAACGTTTTTTCCACTCTCGAAAGAGTGAACACAGCCCCTTCGCCGGATACGCAGGACCTCGATGGACCTAGTTTGCGCACATGGTCACATCAACCCATGAGACCTCACACCGGATTTTCCAGGACCATCCGGAGGTTCTCACTCCCGTCTTCGAAGCGCTGGGACTACCACCGCCCGCGAAGGCGACCATCGAGGCGCTCACCCCTGACGCCACCGAGATCAAGCCGCTGGAGCGCCGTGTGGACACGGTGCTGCGCAGTCGAGCCGTCCGAAGGGGACGACTTTCTGATCGCCATCGAGGCCCAGACCGACCGGGCTCCTGGCAAAGGGACCAGCTGGGCGTATTACGTCGCACACCTGCACGCGAAGTTCGGAATGCCCGTGCTGCTCGTCACGGTCTGCAAGAACCGGCGGACCGCGTCCTGGGCGGCGCCGGGCCCTTCGAGAGCCGCGTGGGCACTTGGACGACCCAGGCCACGCGTCCCTTTGTGCTGGGGCCGGACACCGTCCCGGAAATCACGGACGAGGGCATGGTGGCACGGGCACCGGCCATGGCCACGTTCTCGGCCATCGTCCATAGCGAAAGCGAAAACGCCGCCGCCATACTGGACATGCTGGCTCGCGGAATGCGGTCCTTCGACAAAGCCACAGCGAAGTACTGGTGTGAATGGCTTGAGATCGGGCTGGAGAACACTCCGGTCCGGGACACCTGGAGAGAGCTGGAGAAAATGGTCGGCACTTACTTCCCGGGCAGGGGAACCCTCTTCGAGGAGACGTACCTGGAGGGCAAGGCTGAGGGCAGGGCTGAGGGCAGGGCAGAAGATCGCACGGCGCTCATCCTCCGTGTACTCGAGAAGCGCGGCATCCACCTCCCCGAGGACACCCGCGACCGCATCACCTCCTGCACCGACCTCGACACCCTCACGCTCTGGTTCGACCGCTCCCTGACGGCCGGCACGGCAGAGGACCTCTTCGCCGAGGAGTGATCGCAGCCAAAGGGGCCGGGGCCCGCTCCCAACCAAAGGAGCGGGCCCCGGAGGCTGTTCGGGTCAGCGCGCCTCGCCCACGGCCGGCTTCGCCGTCACCGCCGTCGCGCGCTCCCCGGGTCCCCCCTGCGGCCCCCGGTTGGTGTGCCGTACGAACGCCACCCCCACAACCGCCAGGATCGACGCCGCCGAGAGCGTGTAGAGGCCGCCGTTCGTGCTGCCCGTCGTGTCCTTCAGGTATCCGAACAACGTCGGCGACACGAAACCGCCCAGGTTCCCGATCGAGTTGACCAGCGCCAGACCCGGCGCGGCGATCTTCAGGTCGAGGCCCGACTGGGCCATCGGCCAGAACAGCGTGGCCGCGCACTTGCCGCCGACCGCGGCCAGCGTGAGGGCGACGAGGCCGAACCAGGGCGAGCCGAGGGTGGCGAGGAACGTGCCGATGGCGGACAGGACCAGGGCGATCGCCAGGTAGGGGCGGCGGTCCGGCGCCCGGTCGGTGAAGTGGCTCATCGTGTACATCGCGATGACGGCACAGACCCACGGGATCGCCGACAGCAGGCCGATCTGGAAGGGCGACAGTCCGCCGATCTCCTCCACCAGGCTGGGCAGCCAGAAGGTGATCGCGTACCCGGTGAGCGCCATCGCGAAGAACACCGCGGTCAGGACGGCGACCTGCGGGTGGAAGATCAGCTTCATACGTGACACCGAGGGGGCACGGTCGCGCGCCTCCTTGTCCCGGGCCACCGCCTCGCTCAGCGCGTCCTTCTCGTCCTGCGTGAGCCACTTGGCGTCCTGGATCCGGGAGACGAGGAAGAACCCGGCGATGAAACCGACCAGGATCGAGAAGGCTCCCTCCAACGCGAACATCCACCGCCAGCCCGCGATGCCGCCCGCGCCGTGCAGCTCCAGCAGCGCGCCCGTGATCGGGCCGGTCACGATGTACGCCGTGGCCGAGCCGCCCAGGAAGATCGCACTGGCCCGGCCCCGGCTGGAGTCCGGCAGCCACTGGGTGAAGTAGAGGAGCACACCGGGGAAGAAGCCGGCCTCCGCGACGCCGAGCAGGAAGCGCAGACCGTAGAACATCCACACGTTGTGGATGAAGCACATCACCACGATCACCAGACCCCAGGTGATCATGATCCGGGTCAGCCAGACCCGGGCGCCGAGCCGCTCCAGGAGCATGTTGCTCGGCACCTCGAACAGGGCGTACCCGATGAAGAACAGGCCCGCTCCGAGGCCGTAGGCGGTGGCGCTGACTCCGACGTCGGCCCGCAGTTCGTTCTGGACGAAGCCCACGTTCGTCCGGTCCATCTGGTTGACCAGCAGCATCAGGACCAGGATCGGCAGCATGCGGCGCAGGAACTTGCTCACCGCTCGTTGCTCGGCCTCAGGTATGGCGGTCGCGGCTTCTGACATCGTTGTCTCCCTCGCTGTGCACATACGTGAACAGCAATCACGTACGCGTTCTCGAAGGGACCTTATGGAGGCCCGCCTTCCGGGTCAACGGGTTGAGCAGAAGTCCATATATGTGAATGCGGGGCGGACGATCCGTAGATGTCCGCCCCACACGCCCGTCCGTCAGCTCCGTCAGCCCGCGGACGCCGACGCCGACGCGCCCGGCTGGGCCGAGTCTCCCGTGCCGTCATGCGTCGCCTCGGGGTCGACGCCCATGGTGAGGGTGGCGACGACGCCCTTGGCGATGGCGTTCTTCCGGTACTTGAGCTTCAGCAGCCCGCCCTCGGTCCCGTTGCCCGGGTAGATGGTGTCCTCGTCGAGGGTGGTGCGGGTCGTGGTGTTGGTGGAGTACGGCTCGACCGTCGCGGAGGCCAGCACGGACTCCTCGTCGAAGAAGAGCTGGCCGGTGTGGCAGGTGGTGCCGCCCTCGTAACCGGCGTCGGTCCAGGTACCGTCCACGTGCACCTTGGTGTGGATGTGCACGCAGCGGCCCTGGTACCAGCCGGGGAATACCGTACGGAACTCGACGAGCCCCCGCTTGTCCGTCCGCCAGGTGCCGCGCAGATAGCGCTCGTCGTCGGTGGGCTCCTGGTGCCCGCCACCGCCACCGCCACCGCCGGGGGGCGGACCCGTGGGCGTGCCCGTCGGCGTACCGGAGGGCGGCGTACCGCCCCCGCCCCCGCTGCCCATGTCCTCGTATCCCGAGTAGACGCCCAGCGCGTTGCAGTGCCAGATGTCGACGGCGGCGTTCGCGAGAGGCTTGCAGGTCTCGGAGTCGATCACCTTGAGGCGCAGGGTGAGCGGGATGCCCTCCTGGTCCTCGGTGACGTCCCGGCGGAGCTTGTCCGCGTCGATGTAGTAGGGGCCCTCGGTGGTCTCGGAGGTCAGCTTGTAACAGGCCTCGCCGGAGCCGGCGGCGGCCGTCGCCTTGGCGGCTCCCGGCTCCTCCCCGGCGAACGCGCCCGCCGCGAACGTACCGCCGACACCCGCCGCCACCACCGCGCCGGCGCCCGCGGCGACGACCTTGCGGCGTGTCAGATCCCGTTTGTGTTTCGGCCCTGGGGCCGTTTCCTGTCCCGTCATGGAAAGGGAAGCTAGGGAGCGCGCCTGTCAGGAGCCTGGGTAAGAGCTGGGCAAGAGCCCTGGGTACGAAAGTGGCTCGGAACCGACGCCGGTTCCGAGCCACTCACAGCGATGCGCCTACTTCGGCTGCGGCTTGCGCACCGACAGGTGCAGCTCCTTCAGCCGCGTCTCCTCCAGCTCCGTCGGCGCGCCCATCATCAGGTCCTGGGCGTTGCCGTTGAGCGGGAAGGAGATGGTCTCGCGGATGTTGGGCTCGTCGGCGAGCAGCATGACGATGCGGTCGACGCCCGGAGCGATGCCGCCGTGCGGCGGGGCGCCGAAGCGGAAGGCGCGCAGCATGCCGGCGAACTTCTCCTCGACGGTCTCGCGGTCGTACCCGGCGATCTCGAAGGCCTTGAGCATGATCTCCGGCTCGTGGTTCCGGATCGCGCCGGAGGACAGCTCGACGCCGTTGCAGACGATGTCGTACTGCCAGCCCAGGATGTCCAGCGGGTCCTGGGTCTCCAGGGCCTCCAGGCCGCCCTGCGGCATGGAGAAGGGGTTGTGCGAGAAGTCGATCGCGCCGGTCTCCTCGTCCTTCTCGTACATCGGGAAGTCGACGATCCAGCAGAAGCGGAAGACGTTCTCCTCGAAGTGCCCGGCACGCTTGGCGGCCTCGACCCGCACCGCGCCCATGATCTTCGAGACCTCGTCGAACTCGCCCGCGCCGAAGAACACGGCGTGACCGGCCGCCAGGGACAGGCGCTTGGTCAGCTCGGCGACGTTCTCCTCGGTGAGGAACTTCGCGATCGGGCCGGTCAGCGAGCCGTCCTCGGCGACGCGGACCCAGGCCAGGCCCTTGGCGCCCTGCGAGACGGCGTAGTCACCGAGCTGGTCGAAGAACTTGCGGGGCTGCGCCGAGACGTCCGGCACCGCCAGGGCACGCACGTGCTTGCCGGCGAACGCCTTGAACTCCGAGCCCTCGAAGACGTCGGTCATGTCGACGAGTTCGAGCTGGGCGCGCAGGTCCGGCTTGTCGGAGCCGTACTTCAGCATCGCCTCGCGGAACGGGATCCGCGGGAACGGCGAGGTGACGTGACGTCCGCCCCCGAACTCCTCGAACAGCTCGGTCATCAGCTTCTCGACCGGCTGGAAGACGTCCTCCTGCTCGACGAAGCTCATCTCGACGTCGAGCTGGTAGAACTCGCCGGGCGAACGGTCGGCGCGGGCGTCCTCGTCGCGGAAGCAGGGCGCGATCTGGAAGTACCGGTCGAAGCCGGAGATCATCAGCAGCTGCTTGAACTGCTGGGGCGCCTGCGGGAGGGCGTAGAACTTGCCCGGGTGCAGACGGGACGGGACGACGAAGTCGCGGGCGCCCTCGGGGGAGGTCGCGGACAGGATCGGCGTCGCCATCTCGTTGAACCCGAGGGCGACCATCTTCGAGCGGATCGAGGCAATCACCGACGACCGCAGCATGATGTTCTTGTGCATGCGCTCGCGGCGCAGGTCCAGGAAGCGGTACTCCAGGCGCCGCTCCTCGTTGACCCCGTCCTCGGCGTTGATGGTGAAGGGCAGCGGGGCGGCCGCGCCGAGCAGCTCGACCTCGCCGACCTCGACCTCGATCTCACCGGTCGGCAGGTCGGGGTTGATGTTCTCGGCGCCTCGGGAGACGACCTTGCCGTCGATGCGGACGGTCGACTCCTTGGAGAGCTTGTCGAGAGCTTCGTAGGAGGGGGTGCCGGGACGGGCCACGAGCTGCGTGATGCCGTAGTGATCGCGCAGATCGATGAAGAGGATGCCGCCCAGGTCGCGCCGATTGTGCAGCCAGCCACTCAGCCGGACGTCGGTGCCGACGTCAGAGGAGCGGAGCTCGCCGCAGGTGTGGGACCTGTACCGATGCATCGTCGTTCATCCAGTCTTCGCTGATCGGGGTCTGTGTTTCACGTGAAACTGGTCCCCAGCGTACCGGGCAGGGCAAGATCGGCTCTCCACAGTTGACGATCGAGCACGCATCGGTCTTCGGCCGCAGTCTTCTCCGTCATCGGTGGCAGGCTTCGATCCCCTCTTCTTAAAGTAGGGCAATGCGCACTGGCGAGCCCCTGCCCGCCGTGGGGGAGGCCCTCGCCGCCCTCGCGACCGGCCTCTGGCACTGGGACACCGCTACCGGGCTGGTCACGGTCGACGCCGAGGCGGCACGGCTGCTCGGGCTGCCCGCCGAGCAGGTCAGCCTCACGGAGGCGCAGGCCCGGGCCCGGCTGCACCCGGTCGACTGGAACGAGATCACCGGCGTGATCCAGCTCGCGGTGGCCGAGGGCACCCTCGCCGAGGTGCGAATCCGGATCATGGACGAGCAGGGCCGGATCGTCCGGGTCGTCCGCAGCCGCTCCAAGCCGTCCTTCGACCGGGCCCGCAAGGCGTACCGGCTGATCGGGACCCTCCAGGAGGTCACGGAGCCGACGCCGGGCACCCCGGCCGGGCGCAGCGCGGTCACCGGTGACTGGCGGCGCTCGCGGGAGGCGTTCCTGCTGGACGCGGGCCGGGCGCTGGCCGAGGCGCGCTCCACGCAGGAGGTACTGCGGGTCACGGCCAATCTGTCCATGCCGGGGTTCTCGCCTGACGGGCTCGCCGTGTTCGGCGTGGCGGGCGACCGGCTGACGATCATCGGCCACCACGGGCAACAGCAGGGCGACGAGAGCCCGTTCTCGGACATGCCGCTGGACACGGACTACCCGGCCGCCGATGTGGCGCGCACCGGCCGGGCCGTGTATCTGGGCTCTGCCGAGCAGTACAAGGCCCGCTATCCGCTGACCTGGCCGCTCGCCGAGCGCTTCGGCCGCCGGTCCTGGGCGTTCCTGCCGCTGACCGTGGCCGGCCGCACGATGGGCGCGTGGATGGCGGCCTTCGCCTACCCGGTCGCGTTCACGCCGGACGAGCGGTCCGTGCTGGCGACAGTGGCGCGGATGCTGGCGCAGGCCCTGGCCCGGGCGGGCCTGGCCGAGAGCGAACGGGCGCTGACCGACGGCCTCCAGCGCACGATGCTGCCGAAACTCGGTTCACAGCGCATCCCGGGCATGAGCGTCGCCGCCCGCTACGTCCCCACCGGCGGCGGACTCCAGGTCGGCGGCGACTGGTACGACGTGATCCCGCTGCCGAGCGGGCGGTTCGCCCTGGTCATCGGCGACGTCCAGGGGCATGACGTACAGGCCGCGGGCCTGATGGGCCAGCTGCGGATCGCCCTGCGGGCCTACGCCTCGGAGGGCCACCGGCCGGACGCGGTGCTGTCCCGCGCCTCCCGCTTCCTGCACGGCATCAGCGACGAGGACCCGTCCGACCCCCGCTTCGCGACCTGCGTGTACGTCGAGGTCGACCCGGCGACGGGGGTGCTGGACATCGCCCGTGCCGGCCACCCGGACCCGGCGATCCGGATGGCCGACGGCACGGTGCTGACGCGGCCGACGTCGGGCGGCCTGCCGCTGGGCATCGACCCGGACGCCGACTACCCCACGACCCGGCTCGCCCTGGAACCCGGCGAGACCATGCTGATCTGCACGGACGGCCTGATCGAGACCGGCGGCCACGACCTGGACACCGGCTGGCGGCGGCTGCGCGTGATCCTGGAGGAGCACAAGGGCGATCTGGAGGAACTCGCCGACAACCTGGTGCAGGCGGTGCACGGGCCGTCCTCGCACCACACCACCGGCCCGCTGGCCGACCGCCGCGAGGACGACATCGCCATGCTGCTGCTGAGCCGGCAGGGCGAGGGCTGCGGTTGCGGCGACACCATGACCGCGGCGCGCCCGGTGCGGCGCACGGTGCTCACGGTCGCGCAGGCCGAGCCCGAGCGGGTCGCGGTGGCCCGGCAGCAACTGCGCGAGCTGCTGCACGACTGGGCCTCGCCGGACCAGGTCGACTCGGCGGTGCTGCTGCTGTCCGAGCTGCTGACGAACGTCCTCGTGCACACCGACTCCGACGCGCTGCTCGTCGCCGAGATCACCGGAGCGGTGGGTGAGCGGCGGCTGCGGATCGAGGTCACCGACGCCGGCGACGACCTGCCGCACAAGCGCAGACCCGGGGAGCTGGCGTCCTCCGGCCGCGGCCTGGTGCTGATCGAACTGCTCGCGCACGCCTGGGGGGTGGACCCGCGCGGCGAGAGCAAGAGCATCTGGTTCGAGCTCTACGAGTCCGTGGACGGCTCGGGCGACGGGTCCTGGTCGCTGTAGCGGGTACGGAGTTCCTGGAGGACGCCGAAGGCGGCCGCGGTGAGCGGCACGGCGAGCAGCATCCCGAGCACCCCGGCGACGGACGCCCCGGCCGTGATCGCCACCATCACCACCGCCGGGTGCATCTGCACGGTCCGGCTCTGGATCAACGGCTGCAGCACGTGCCCTTCCAGCACCTGCACCGCGAGCACCACCCCCAGCACCCACAGCGCGATGACGAACCCCCGGTCGGCGAGCGCGACCAGCACGGCCACGGCTCCCGAGATGAAGGCGCCGAGGTAGGGGATGTACGCCCCCACGAAGACCAGCGCCCCCAGCCCCGCCGCCCCGGGCACGTCGAGGACGAGCAGTCCGACGGTGATGCACAGGGCGTCGATGAGCGCGATGAAGGTGGTGCCGCGCATGAACCCCTCGACGGCGTGGAAGGCCCGCCGCGCCATGGCCTCCAGGGCGTCGGCCGATCCTCGGGGGGCCAGGGCCCGCAGCGCCCCGGCGGCCCGGTCGGAGTCGCGCAGGAAGAAGAAGACGAGCAGCAGCGCGAGCACGCCCATGGCGATGGCCTCGCCGACGACGCTGAACCCGCTGATCACTCCGGAGGCGGCCGTACCGCCGAACTTTCCCAGCAGTTCCCGGGCGTTGGAGGCGAGATCGTCCAGCGAGGTCCCGGCCGCCCCGAAGTGGTCGGAGACGCCCCGCGCGGCCTGCTTGAGCGAGGCGACGATCTCGTCACCCGTGTCGATGAGCGCGGCGACCACGATGTACACGGCCCCGCCCACCACGGCGACCACGGCGACACAGGTGAGGCCGGCCGCGACCGACCGGTGCACCCCGGCCTTCACGAGCCGCCGGTGCAGGGGTCCGAGCAGCGCCGTCCCGAGCAGCGCGAGCAGCACGGGCACGACAGCGGTGCGGAACTCGTCGCACAGCCGGATCCCGACGTAGACGACTCCGGAGACGAGCAGGAGCAGCGCGCACCAGGCGGCGAGGCGCCGGAGGGGGTCCGGGAGGAGCGGTCCGGGGCCGGTCGCGGTCGGGTCGGAGTCCTGCACGCCTCCACCCGACCACGCTCCGGTCGCCCCGTCCCGCCGGAACGGCCCGCCCGGGTGACGGGGCGTCAGCATCGCTGACGTGATCGCGGGTTCAGGTCACGTGGGCCTCCTCCGGCGCAAGACGTACATCAGCCGCCCGATGCCGCTGATCACCGCGGCCGCCCTGCCGGCTCCCTCGCGCTGCGCCCCTGACCCGGCTGCCCGCCCTCCCGCCCGGCGCCGGCGCCGGGCTGGTCCGCGAGAACACCGCCGCCGGGGTACCCCGTACCGCCGCACTCTCGGCCCCCGTACTGGTCACGGTCGCCCTCGCGGATTCTCTGCTCGGCACTCCGGCCCGCAGCGACCGATGATGGGAGTACGGCCGAACACGCGGAGCTGATCATGACGGGTTGGCGGGTCAGGGACTACTCACCGGACGATCTCGAGGCGGTGGTCCGCGTCGATGCGCAGAGCGGTACGACCGAGGAGCCGCCGCTCTTCCCGCTCTCGGACGCCGTGACAGCCCTCCAGGCCCGCCACCCGGCCGTCGTGGCCACGGCGGACGACGTCCTGATCGGCGCCGCGGTGAGCCGGGTGGAGGGCGACCGGGCATGGCTCCTGCGCATCTGCCTGGCGCCCGACTGGCGCCAGCGCGGGCTGGGCAGTGCCCTGATCACAGCTCTTGAGCAGCGGCTCTTCGCCGACGGCGTCCGGGCCGTGCACGCCGTCCTGCCCGAGGACGAGACCGGTGCCACCGCTCTGCGGAACTGCGACTTCGATGCCCGCCCCGGGCTGGTCTTCTTCGAGAAACGCGGGCCGGTGACCCCGCAGTCGGCCGGTACGTTGTCCTCGCTGGGAGCGGAGCTGCCGCCCGGGGGACTGTGGCAGAAGGTCGCGGGCATGCAGAACGAGAAGCGGCTCATCGAGCGGCGTCTGGTCCTGCCGCTGGCCCATCCCGAACTGGCCGCCCAGCACGGCGTCGAGCTGCCACGGGCGGTGATGCTGTTCGGCCCGCCCGGGACCGGCAAGAGCACGTTCGCACACGCGATCGCCGGTCGCCTGGGGTGGCCCTTCCTCGAACTGTTCCCCGCGCGTCTGGCCGCCGAGTACGGCCTGGCGAGCGGGCTGAACCGGCGCTTCGACGAGATCGCCCGGCTCGACCACGTCCTGGTCTTCATCGACGAGGTCGAGGAGGTCGCGGGGACCCGCAGTGGTGCGGACGCGACCGCGGTCGGCGTCGTCAACGAGCTGCTCAAGGCGATCGTCCGGTTCCGGAGCCAGGAAGGGCGGCTGCTCGTCTGCGCCACGAACAACGTGATCACGCTCGACCCGGCCTTCCTCCGGCACGGCCGTTTCGACTACGTGCTGCCGATCGGCCCTCCCGACCACACCGCGAGGACCGCGCTGTGGGAGAGCTATCTGGCCCGAGCGGGCGCGAAGGCCGACAGCGCGGCGCTCGCGTCCGCCAGCGAAGGGTTCACGCCCGCCGACATCGCACACGCGGCACGAACCGTCTCCCAGGCTCAGTTCGAGCGCACCTTCGACACCGGGACCCGGGCCACCGCCGCCACCGACGACTACCTCGACACCATCCACGGCACCCAGCCCACGGTGAGCGTCGTCATGGCCCAGGAATTCGCCCTGCAGACGCAGAAGTTCGCCCGCATCTAGCATCCTGGCCGACGGGGAGCCGGTCTGTGGCGGAGGTGCCGCCCAGCCCACAGCCGACACGGTCACGACGGACCGCACCGGGCAGCAAGCCCGGACGAGCCCGGCCCCTGTCCCCAGGCCGGGCTCGTCCGTGTGTGGCCCCAGCGAGCCCTAGAGCCCGCCCTCAGACATCCCGTGCACGGCCGGGATCGTGCCCAGCCGCCCCTTCTGGAAGTCGTCGAACGCCTGCTGGAGCTCTTCCCTGGTGTTCATGACGAACGGGCCGTAGTGCGCCATCGGCTCTCGGATCGGCCGGCCGCCGAGGAGGACGACCTCCAGGTCCGGCGTGTGGGAGTCCTGCCGCTCGTCCGCGCGGACGGTCAGCGAGGAGCCCGCGCCGAAGACCGCGGTCTGGCCCATGTGGACCGGCCGGCGCTCGGGACCGACGCTGCCGCGCCCGGCCAGGACGTACGCGAGGCCGTTGAAGTCCTCACGCCACGGCAGGGTGAGCTCCGCACCCGGCGCCAGCGTCGCGTGGACCATCGTGATCGGCGTGTGCGTGATGCCGGGACCCTGGTGCCCGTCCAGCTCACCGGCGATGACACGCAGCAGCGCGCCGCCGTCGGGGGTGCTGAGCAACTGGACCGAGCCGCCGCGGATGTCCTGGTAGCGCGGGGCCATCATCTTGTCCTCGGCCGGGAGGTTCACCCACAGCTGGAGGCCGTGGAAGAGCCCGCCGGACATGACGAGCTGCTCGGGCGGGGCCTCGATGTGCAGCAGGCCCGAGCCCGCGGTCATCCACTGGGTGTCCCCGTTGGTGATGGTGCCGCCACCGCCGTTGGAGTCCTGGTGGTCGAAGATCCCGTCGATGATGTAGGTGACGGTCTCGAAGCCGCGGTGCGGGTGCCAGGGCGTGCCCTTGGGCTCACCCGGCGCGTACTCCACCTCGCCCATCTGGTCCATCATGATGAACGGGTCGAGATGGCGGTAGTTGATCCCCGCGAACGCCCGGCGCACCGGGAAGCCCTCGCCCTCGAAACCGCTCGGGGCGGTCGTGACGGTGAGCACGGGACGCGCCACGGCGTCGGCCGGCGCGGTCACGCGGGGCAGCGTCAGCGGGTTCTCGACGGTCACTGCAGGCATGTCGGTTCCTCCTCGTGTACGCCCACTTTAGTTGAGCGTTGAACTTCCTGCCACCCCAAACAGAGAAAACCGGGAGGGCATTCCCAGCGGCGGGCGGATCGAACCACGGGACACCGACATGGCGGAAGGCCGGCACCCCTGCGAGGGGTGCCGGCCTTCGTCCGCGGGCCGCAAGGAGCGCCGTCAGGCGACGAGCCGGTGCTCCTCGCTCCCGGCCTGCTCGGCCTGCCCGGTCTGCCCGGACTGCCCGGACTCGTCTGGTCCCGCATCACCAGCGTGGCCACCACGGCCGCGGCCAGGACACCGATCGCGCTGATCGTGAAGGTCGTCGACATCGAGGCGGTGAAGGCCTCGCGGGCCGCCCGCACCAGGCCCGGATCGCCACCCGCGACGGCCAGGGCCCCGCCGATGGACTCCCTGGCCTGCTCGGGAGCGCCGGCCGGCATCTCGCCCGTGTAGCCGCCGGAGAGCAGGGAGCCGAGGATCGCGATACCGAGGGCGGTGCCGGACTGCTGGACGGTGTCGTTGAGGGCCGAGCCGACGCCCGCCTTCTCCTCCGGGATGGTGCTCATCAGCGCGGCCACCGCGGCCGGCATCGCCAGACCGGCGCCCAGACCCAGGACACCCAGCGCCACGGCCGGGACCGTGAACCCGCTGTCGGCGCCGAGCGTGGTCAGCAGCCCGAAGGAGGCGGCCATCAGCAGCATTCCGGAGAGGATGACCAGCCGGTTGCCGAGCTTCAGGGCGAGATGGGCCCCGGCCGCGTTGCCGGCCAGCGCGGCGACGGCCAGCGGCAGGAAGGCCAGGCCGGCCTTGACGGCGGAGTAGCCGAGCACGAACTGGAGGTACTGGGTCAGGACCAGCAGCAGGCCGGCGTTGCCGATCTGGACGAGCGCCAGGGAGAGCGAGCCCCCGCTGAAGTTGCGGTGCTTGAAGAGGACCAGCGGGACCATCGGCGAGCGGGTGACGTTCTCCCAGATCACGAAGCCGGCCAGGGCGGCCACCGCGACGGCCAGCACGAGGACGGACCGGCCGCCGAACGCGCCGTGCTGCGGAATCTCGATGATCCACCACACCAGGGCCGTCATGCCCACCGCGGACAGCACCGCGCCCAGCGGGTCCGGCTTCTGCCAGGGCGCCTTCGACTCCGGCATCAGCAGCACGCCGGCCAGCAGCGCCAGCGCGACGATCGGCACGTTGATCAGGAAGATCGCCTGCCAGGCGAAGTGGTCGATCAGCACCCCACCGAGGACCGGGCTGCCGACCAGTCCCAGCATCGACACCGATCCCCAGGCCGCCATCGCCCTGGGCCGCTCGTCCTCGTCGAAGACGGTGATCAGGATCGACAGCGTCGACGGCATGATCAGCGCCCCGCCGACCCCCATCGCGATCCGCACCGCGATCAGCTCACCCGGGCCGGCGCAGAAGACCGCCCCCAGCGAGGCCGCCCCGAACAGCAGCAGGCCGATCAGCATCACCTTCCGGCGCCCGAACCGGTCCCCCAGGCTTCCCGAGGTCAGCAGCAGTCCGGCGAAGACCAGGGTGTAGGAGTCGAGGATCCACTGCATGTCCTGGGCGCTCGCCCCGATGTCCCCGGTCAGCGCGGGCACCGCGACCGTCAGCGCCATGTTGTCGACGACCAGCACGAGAGTGCTCAGGCAGAGCACCACCAGGATCCACCAGCGGCGTGGATTGCGAGCGTCCATTTCGATTCCCCTCCGACTCACGGTCTGCGAACACCGTTCCTTCGATGCGCACACTGTACGCAGAGCGGAACAGTGTGCGCAACCCTTGAGTTCTGTACGCTGGGTGCGCACGCTGTTCGCACGAAGGCGCCGAGGAACCAGCAGGAGGAGCGACGATGAGCCCGAGCAGGACGACGGACAAGAACCCGATCCCGTCCGTATGGGCCCGCGAGCAGCGCCGCGCCGACCAGCCCGCGCTCAGCCGGGACGCGATCGTGCGGGAGGCGATCGCGATGCTCGACGCCGACGGCATCGAGGCGCTCAGCATGCGCAAGCTCGGCGCCCGCCTGAACGCCGGCGCGACGTCCCTGTACCGGCACGTCGCCACGAAGGACGAGCTGATGGAGCTCGCGGTGGACGAGGTGGCCGCCGAGATCCACGTCCCGCCGGCCGGCAGCCCCGACTGGCGCACGGCGGTGACCGAGGCCGCGGGCTCCTTCCGTACGACGGCGCTACGGCACCCCTGGCTGACCCTGGTCCTCGGCCAGGCCGGGCTCGCCTATCTCGGGCCCAACTACATGACCTTCTCCGAGCGCCTCGCGGCCCTGTTCACCGCCGCGGGATTCGCCGAGCCGAGCCGCGCGATCGACACGGTCTTCTCGTACGTCATCGGCATGAGCACCACGGAGGCCGCCTGGCTCACCACGGTCGCCCGCTCCGGCGAGAGCGAGCCGGAGTTCGTCGCCCGCCTGCTGCCCACGGCCCGGCAGGTCTCCGCCGGCTACGACCACCTGGCGGCCGCCGAAGCCGAGAACGGTGACCGGCCCGTCGACCCCGCCCGGATCCGCGACGACAAGTTCGCCTACGGCCTGGAGGTCGTCCTGGACGGCCTGGCGCTGCGCCTGGCGAAGTGAGCGCGCGGCGGGGTGTCAGCCGCCACCTGCGCGCATTGGCGGTCAGCCGCCGTACATCCGGCGCATCGCGAACTCGACCATCTGCTCCACGGCCTTCGCGTCGAACACCATGCGGTGCTCGCCCTCCATGTCGAGGACGAACCCGTAGCCGGTCGGCAGCAGGTCCAGGACCTCGGAACCGGTGATCACGAAGTACTTGGACTCCTTGCCCGCGTACCGGCGCAGCTCCTTGAGCGTGCTGAACATCGGGATCACCGGCTGCTGGGTGTTGTGCAGCGCGAGGAAGCCGGGGTTGTCGCCGCGCGGGCAGTAGACCTTCGACGTCGCGAAGACCTGCTGGAAGTCCTCGGCGGCCATCTGCCCGGTCGTGAACGCGCGCACCGCGTCCGTGAGGGAGGGCGGGGACGGCTCGGGGTACAGCGGCGGCTGCTGCCCGTATCCGCCGGACATCGGCTGCTGCGGAGGGGCGTACTGCTGCTGCGGGCCCGTTGTCTGGTCGTAGCCGTACATGAGCGCAAGCGTACCGAGAGCGGGGGCTCCGGCTGTCAGGATGACGGTATGAGCCACGCGTCACAGATGACCGGTTCGGGGTTGCTTCTTATTACCGACGGGTAGCATCATCGTAGCTACTTGTTGGTACGTGAACTAGCGCGAGGATCCAGTGCCTCGCCGATCTCTCTACGGAGCCGGGAGCCGTCGCCATGGGGCACTACAAGTCGAATCTCCGCGACATCGAGTTCAACCTCTTCGAGGTACTCGGTCGCGACAAGGTGTACGGCACCGGTCCGTTCGAGGAGATGGACGTCGAGACCGCGAAGAGCATCCTGGAGGAGCTGACCCGCCTCTCGGAGAACGAGCTGGCCGAGTCCTTCATCGACGCCGACCGCAACCCGCCGGTCTTCGACCCGCAGACCAACACCGCGCCGGTCCCCGCGTCCTTCAAGAAGAGCTACCAGGCCTTCATGGACTCCGAGTACTGGCGCCTCGGGCTGCCCGAGGAGATCGGCGGCACCACCGCGCCCCGCTCCCTGATCTGGGCGTACGCCGAGCTGATCCTGGGCGCCAACCCGGCCGTGTGGATGTACTCCTCGGGCCCGGCCTTCGCCGGCATCCTCTTCGAGGAGGGCAACGAGGTCCAGAAGCACATAGCCAAGTTCGCCACCGAGAAGCAGTGGGGCTCCACGATGGTGCTCACCGAGCCCGACGCGGGCTCCGACGTGGGCGCCGGCCGCACCAAGGCCGTGCAGCAGGAGGACGGCTCCTGGCACATCGAGGGCGTGAAGCGCTTCATCACGTCCGGTGAGCACGACATGTCGGAGAACATCCTCCACTACGTGCTGGCCCGCCCCGAGGGCGCCGGCCCCGGCACCAAGGGCCTGTCACTCTTCCTCGTCCCGAAGTACGAGTTCGACTTCGAGACCGGCGAGCTGGGCGAGCGCAACGGCGTCTACGCGACGAACGTCGAGCACAAGATGGGCCTGAAGGCGTCCAACACCTGCGAGATGACCTTCGGCGACCGGCACCCCGCCAAGGGCTGGCTGATCGGCGACAAGCACGACGGCATCCGCCAGATGTTCCGCATCATCGAGTTCGCCCGCATGATGGTCGGCACGAAGGCGATCTCCACGCTGTCCACGGGCTACCTGAACGCGCTGGAGTACGCCAAGGAGCGCGTCCAGGGCCCCGACCTGGCGAACTTCATGGACAAGACCGCGCCCAAGGTCACCGTCACCCACCACCCGGACGTCCGCCGCTCGCTGATGACGCAGAAGGCGTACGCGGAGGGCATGCGCGCCCTGGTGATGTACACCGCCTCGATCCAGGACGCGATCCAGGTCAAGGAGGCCGCCGGCGAGGACGCCTCCACCGAGCACGCGCTGAACGACCTGCTCCTGCCCATCGTCAAGGGCTACGGCTCCGAGAAGGGCTACGAGCAGCTCGCCCAGTCGCTGCAGACCTTCGGCGGCTCCGGCTTCCTGCAGGAGTACCCGATCGAGCAGTACATCCGGGACGCCAAGATCGACACCCTGTACGAGGGCACCACGGCGATCCAGGGCCAGGACTTCTTCTTCCGGAAGATCGTCCGCAACCAGGGCGCCGCGCTGAACTCCCTCGCCGAGGACATCAAGAAGTTCCTGGCGCTCGGCACCGGCGGCGAGGAGCTGGCCGGCGCCCGCGAGCACCTCGCCAAGGCCGCCGTCGAGCTGGAGGCCATCGTCGGCCTGATGCTGACCGACCTCGCGGCCACCGAGCAGGACGTCAAGAACATCTACAAGGTCGGGCTCAACACCACCCGCCTGCTGATGGCCTCCGGCGACGTGATCGTCGGCTACCTGCTGCTCAAGGGCGCCGCGGTCGCCGCCGAGAAGCTGGAGACGGCCTCCGCCAAGGACATGGCCTTCTACACCGGCAAGATCGCGGCGGCGAAGTTCTTCGCGGCCAACGTCCTGCCGGGCGTCACCCTGGCCCGCAAGGTCGGCCGAGGGCGTCGAGCTGGACCTGATGGAGCTGGACGAGGCCGCGTTCTAGGGGACGACCCCGAGCTCTCACGTCCTCTGTTCGAGGGCCTGTTCCCTTCACCGGGAACGGGCCCTCGTCCGTCGTTAAGGTGAACCCATGAGCGAACCGCCCGCTTCGACCGCGGCCACACCGACGACCTCATGACCTTCCTGGCGGCGAGCCCGTCGCCGTACCACGCCGTGGCGAGCGCCGCCGAGCGGCTGGAGAAGGCCGGCTTCAGGCAGGTCGCGGAGACGGACGCCTGGGAGGGGACCAGCGGCGGCAAGTACGTGCTGCGCGGCGGCGCGATCGTCGCCTGGTACGTGCCGGAGGGCGCGGCGCCCCACACGCCGTTCCGGATCGTCGGCGCCCACACCGACTCCCCCAACCTGCGTGTCAAGCCGCTGCCCGGACAGCGGGGCGCACGGCTGGCGCCAGGTGGCCGTGGAGATCTACGGCGGGCCGCTGCTCAACTCCTGGCTCGACCGCGACCTGGGCCTCGCGGGCCGCCTGACCCTGCGCGACGGCTCGACGCGCCTGGTCAACATCGACCGCCCGCTGCTGCGCGTCCCGCAGCTCGCCATCCACCTGGACCGCTCGGTGACGGCGGACGGCCTCAAGCTCGACAAGCAGCGGCACCTGCAGCCGGTCTGGGGCCTCGGCCACGACGTGCGCGACGGCGACCTGATCGCCTTCCTGGAGGAGACGGCCGGCCTGCCCGGCGGGCGAGGTCACCGGCTGGGACCTGATGACGCACTCCGTGGAACCGCCCGCCTACCTGGGCCGCGACCGCGAACTGGTGGCCGGCCCGCGCATGGACAACCTGCTGTCGGTGCACGCCGGCACGGCGGCCCTCATCGGCCGCGGCCTCCGGTGCGTCGAAGCTCGGCCTCCATCCCGGTCCTGGCCGCCTTCGACCACGAGGAGAACGGCTCGCAGTCGGACACCGGCGCGGACGGGCCGCTGCTCGGCAGCGTGCTGGAGCGCTCGGTGTTCGCGCGCGGCGGCTCCTACGAGGACCGGGCCCGTGCCTTCGCCGGCACCGTCTGTCTGTCCTCCGACACGGGCCACGCCGTCCACCCCAACTACGCGGAGCGGCACGACCCGACGCACCACCCGCGCGTCAACGGCGGCCCGATCCTCAAGGTCAACGTCAACAACCGCTACGCCACGGACGGTTCGGGCCGCGCGGTGTTCGCCGCCGGCGTGCGAGAAGGCCGACGTGCCCTTCCAGTCGTTCGTCTCCAACAACTCCATGCCCTGCGGCACCACGATCGGCCCGATCACCGCCGCCCGGCACGGCATCAAGACCGTCGACATCGGCGTGGCGATCCTGTCGATGCACAGCGCGCGCGAACTGTGCGGCGCCGACGACCCGTTCCTGCTCGCGAACGCGCTGACGGCGTTCCTGAAGAGGTAGAACGGGGCCGTCACCGCATGGGTGTTCCCCACCGGGGTACCCGGTGTGCGGGACCGGAACGACCGGACCGTACAGGGAGGCGACACACATGGGCCTCGGCGGATGCATCATCCTCATCGCCGTGGGAGCCATCCTCACGTTCGCGACCGACTGGGACATGCAGGGGGTCAACCTCGACCTGGTCGGCGTCATCTTGATGATCGTCGGACTGATCGGCGTCACGACGTTCAGCAGCATCGCCAGGCGCCGGCGCGTGGTGGTGCCGCCCACGACGCCGGTCGCGAACGACGGACGGCCCCCACGCGACGGCTACAGCGACGGGTACGGGGTGTGACGCCCTGGGCGATCAGGCGTCCATCCCGGCCAGCACCAGGGGAAGCCGGTCCGTCCCCGCCTCGGTGAGGCGGACCGGGTACGCCCCAGTCCTGCTGGTGGACGTGACAGGCCGGGTACTCGTTGCCCGGGTCGTCGTCACAGGAGGCGGCCATCGCGGAGACGTGCAGCACGCCCTCCGGTGACGGCGGGGTCGAGTTCGAGGGCGCGGGAGAGGTCTGTGCCCGCGCCCTCGCCGCTGCGCAGCAGCTCCGGCGGGGTCGACGAGACCAGCAGGCGGGTCGAGGGGCCGTACCGAGTGTCCAGCTTCTGGCCTGCCGGCGCCTGGAAGATCACGTCCAACCGGAGCCGCCCGGGGGCGACTTCGGTGGCCTCCCGCTGCGTGCGGTGGGCCGACCGCCGCCACCCGCACCGCCTCCTCCGGCAGCCGCAGCCGGGTCAGCCGGTGCCGGGCCGACTCGACGACCACGATGTCGTCGCCGACGAGCACGGCGTCGCTCGGCTCGCGCAGATCCGTGGCCAGGGTGGTCACCTCGCCGGTCGCCGGGTCGTAGCGGCGCAGGGCGTGGTTGTAGGTGTCGCTGACGGCGACCGAGCCGTCCGGCAGGGCCGTGACGCCCAGCGGGTGCTGGAGCAGGGCCTGTTCGGCGGCGCCGTCCCGGTGGCCGAAGTCGAACAGGCCGGTGCCGACGGCGGTGTGGACGGCGCCGTCGGGCTCCACCCAGCGCAGGGCGGACGTCTCGGAGTCGGCGACCCAGAGCCGCTCCGGCGTCGCGGCAAGCCCGGACGGCTGCGCGAACCAGGCCTCGGCGCCCGGCCCGTCCACCAGCCCCTCGTTGGTCGTGCCGGCCGTGACCGCGACCGTCCGGTCGGCCGGGTCGTACGCCCACAGCTGGTGGACGCCGGCCATGGCGATCCACACCTGGCCCTGCCACCACGGCGACGTCCCACGGGGAGGAGAGGTCGACCTCGCGGGCCGGGCCCGAGGTGGGCGAGCCCTGCCACCACTGCCGGCCCGGTGCCGGCGAGGGTGGTGACCTCGCCGGTGGCGAGGTCGAGCCGCCGCAGCGCGTGGTTGACGGTGTCGGCGACGACCACGGAGCCGTCGTCGAGCAGGGCGAGCCCCTGCGGCTCGTTGAAGGTGGCGGCGCCTCCGGCGCCGTCGGTGAGAGCCGCGCTGCCCCGGACCCGATCCTGCCGCACCACGCTCTCGCCGTCCCCGGCGAGCTCCACCAGCTGGTGCCGGGTGGTGTCGCTGACCAGGAAGTTCCCGGACGGGCAGCAGCAGCGGCCTTGCCCGGGAACCGCAGCACCGTCGGCTCCGGCTCCGGCGCCACGTACGGCCCGTCCCCGCGCCGCAGCGTCCCCTTTGCCGCGTGCTCGGCCTCCAGCTCCTCGACCAGCCGCTCGATGGCGTGCACATGCCCCTCACCGGCGTGCTGGGCGACGACGTACCCCTCGGGGTCGATCACGACGAGCGTCGGCCAGGCCCGCACGGCGTACTGCTTCCAGGTCGCGAGCTCCGGGTCGTCCAGCACCGGGTGCTCCACCCCGTACCGCTCGACGGCGTCGACGACCGCCTGGTGCTCGGCCTCGTGCACGAACTTCGGCGAGTGCACCCCGATGACGACGACCGTGTCCCGGTGCTTCTCCTCCAGCTCGCGCAGCTCGTCCAGGACGTGCAGGCAGTTCACGCAGCAGAAGGTCCAGAAATCAAGAATGACGATGCGTCCGCGGAGCTCCGCGAGGCTGAGTTCCTTGTCACCCGTGTTGACCCAGCCGCCCTTGCCGATCAGCTCGGGGGCGCGGACTCGTGCGCGCTTTGCCATGACTCCAGCCAATCACACCTGGTGGCACGCCCCTGCGTGCGATGGACGCGCGGGCCCTGCGGAGCGGACACGCCCACCTGCGCACGCGCCTGCGGCGGGCCACCGGACTCAGCCCGTCGGCCTATCGGCGGCGTTTCGGAGCGGGCGGCGGGGAAGCCCTGGTGTCATGAGATTCCTCGTGTGCGACCGGCTCCTCGGCTTCGGTGACGACTACTGGATCGAGGACGACCGCGGCAACAAGGTGTTCCTCGTCGACGGCAAGGCCATGCGGCTGCGGGACACCTGGGAGCTGAAGGACACCCAGGGGCGCGTCCTCATCGACATCCACCAGAAGATGCTCGCCCTGCGCGACACCATGGTGATCCAGCGGGCCGGCGAGCCGCTGGCGACGATCCGCCGGAAACGGCTGTCCCTGCTGCGCAACCACTACCGGGTGTCCCTGGCCGACGGCACCGAACTGGACGTCAGCGGCAAGATCCTCGACCGGGAGTTCGCCGTCGAGTACGACGGGCGAACTGCTGGCCGTGATCTCCCGGCGGTGGCTGACCCTGCGGGACACCTACGGCGTGGACGTCGTCCGCGACGACGCGGATCCGGCGCTGCTGATCGCGGTGGCCGTGTGCGTGATCCACCTGGCGGAGAAGGAGCGGGAGGACTGAGAGCGCTCGGTCAGGGCCTGCGCGGCGGGCTCCAGCCCCAGCACGCGGTCCTTCAGCGCCGGGAACTGCTCCCGGGTCGTCGCGACCTTCCCCGGGTCGAACTCCACCGTGAGGACCTCCTCGCCGGCGCCGGCCTCGCGCCAGCACCTCGCCCCAGGGATCGACCACGATCGAGTGACCGGCCTGCGGAACTCCGGCGTGCGTCCCGGCCGTTCCGCAGGCGAGCGACGAACGCCTGGTTCTCGACCGCCCGCGCCTGGGCCAGCAGCGTCCAGTGGGCGCGGCGGCGCTCCGGCCAGCCCGCCGAGACCACGAGCGTCTCGGCGCCGGCGTCGACGAGGCCGCGGAAGAGTTCGGGGAAGCGGAGGTCGTAGCAGGTGGCCAGCCCCAGAGCGTGGTCTCCGGCAGACGGACCGTCACCAGCTCGCGCGCCCGCGCCCATCAGCACGGCCTCGCCCTTGTCGAAGCCGAAGCGGTGGATCTTGCGGTAGGCGGCGGCCAGGTCGCCGGAGGGGGAGAAGACGAGGGAGGTGTTGTAGAGCGGTCCGTCGGGGTCACGCTCCGGGATCGAGCCCGCGTGCAGCCACACGCCCGCGTCGCTCGCGGCCTTCGCCATCGCCTCGTACGTCGGCCCTTCGAGCGGCTCGGCCTCGCGCCCGAACTCCTCGTAGGCGAAGGCCCCGTGGTCCACAGCTCCGGCAGGACGACGAGGTCGGCACCCGGCCTGGTCCCCGACGAGCGAGGCCACCCGCCGTCGGCGCGATTCGACCGATTCGTCCTCGTTTACGGCGATCTGGATCAAAGAGGCGCGCACACTACCACCGTCCTGGCATTCGAGCCGTCCACAGGGGCTTCCCCCGGGCCTACGATCGTCACACGAAAGCACTGCCGGGGTGCCTCACAGCAGCGTAACTTAGCGTGCCAAGACACCCGCCGACAGCAGCCACCTCCCACTGGCAACGCCGCCACCACCTGCCCGTGTACCGACCGCCGAGGGGTCCCGTTCCGTGAGTCTGCATCCCACCCTCCAGCCCTACGCCGACGCCTGGACCCACTCCATCGATGCGATATCCGAGCTGGTCCAGCCGCTCGTGGAGGCCGAGTGGAACCGGCGGACGCCGTGCCCCGGCTGGTCGGTGCGGGACGTGGTCTCCCATGTCATCGGCCTGGACTGCGAGATGCTCGGCGACCCTCGGCCCATCCACACGCTGCCGCGCGACCTCTTCCACGTCACCAACGACCACCAGCGCTACATGGAGATGCAGGTCGACGTCCGCCGCCACCACACGGCGCCGGAGATGACCTCCGAGCTGGAGTACATGATCATCCGCCGCAACCGCCAGCTGCGGAACGAGTCGCGCGACCCGGGCACGAAGGTGCGCGGCCCGCTCGGCACGGAGCTGACCCTCGAGGAGTCCATGCGCCGGCACGCGTTCGACGTGTGGGTGCACGAGCAGGACCTGCGCACGGCCCTCGGCCGGCCCGGCAACCTCGACTCCCCCGGCGCGCACGTCGCCCGTGACGTGCTGCTCGTCGAGCTGCCCGCGCGTGGTCGCCGAGGACGCGCAGGCGCCGCGCAGCTCGGCCGTCGTCTTCGACGTGCACGGCCCCATCGAGTTCCTGCGCACCATCCGCGTCGACATCCAGGGCCGCGGCACCCTCGAAACGGCCCCCGCCCTCGGCCCCGCCGCCACCCTCACCCTCGACTGGGAGACCTACGTCCGCCTGGCCTGCGGCCGCGTGACACCCGAGTCGGCGTCCGACCGCCTCAAGACGGAGGGCGACCCGGAGCTGACGGCGGCGATCCTGAGGAACTTCACGGTGACGCAGTAGGCAAGCGGCCGGCGGCACCCCGTCGCGCCGAGCTGCGCACCCACCCGGCCCCGGCACCGACGGACTGGGCCCGAAAACCCCATGCCGCCGGCCCACAGCCCCACGTAGCGTCCCTGGCCATGACCACCCCACCCCGTCACACCCGGCTCACCTTCCACGGCCCCCTGTCCGAAACGCGGGCCGACCGGCTCGTGGCACGCCTGGCGGCCAACGCCCCCACCACCGTCCTGGACATCGGCTGCGGCTGGGGCGAGCTGATGCTGCGCACCCTGGCCGCCGCCCCGGACGCCACGGGCACCGGCATCGACCTCGACGCCGAGGACCTGGCCCGTGGCCGTACGGCGGCCGAGGAGCGGGGACTCACCGACCGGGTCCGATTTCCTGGAGGAGTCCGCCACCGGCACCACGCGCGGCCCCGCCGACCTGGTCCTGTGCGTCGGCGCAAGCCAGGCCCTGAGCGCGGCCGAGCCACCGCACCACCTCCCCGAGGCACTGCAAGCGAACTCCGCCGCCTCGTCTGCCGACAGCGGCCGGGTGCTGCTCGGTGAAGGGCTTCTGGCAGCGCACCCCGACCCCGGCCGAACTCTCCGGCATGTGGCCGGACGCCGCCACGACCGACCACCACGACCTCGCGACCGTCGTCGGCCTGGCGATGGACGCGGGGTTCAGGCCGGAGTGGACCCAGACCGCGAGCCTCGACGAGTGGGAGGAGTTCGAGTCGGCGTACCTGGCGGACGCCGAGGTGTGGCTCGCCGAGCATCCCGGTCACCCCCTGGCGGCCGAGACGCGCGAGCGCGTCGACCGGCACCGCGACCGGTGGCTCACCTACCGCGGCGTCCTCGGTCTCGTGTACCTGACCCTCGTACCCGTGGTGGCCCGATGACCTACGCCGGCACGTGCACCGTCTCCACCCGGCTCGCCACCAGCCGTTCCCGCTCGCGCCGGGCGGCGCGCCTGCGCAGGCGCAGGATCTGGCTGACCCCGAGGGCCTGGAGCACGAACACCGCCGAGAAGGCGATGCCGTAGTCGCCGCCGGTGGCGTCCAGCAGCACCCCGATCGCGAACAGCGTGGTCATGGAGGCCATGAAGCCGCCCATGTTGGTGATGCCGGAGGCGGTGCCCTGCCGTTCGGGCGGGTTCGCCGGGCGGGCGAAGTCGAAGCCGATCATCGACGCCGGCCCGCAGGCCCCGAGCACCGCGCACAGCACGATCAGCAGCCACATCGGGGCGTGCGGGCCGGGGTAGGCCAGCGTCGCCGCCCACAGGACCGCCGTCGTGCCGACCGTGCCGAGCGCCAGCGGCAGCCGCGCCGCGTGGTGCCGGGCGACGATCTGGCCGTAGACCAGGCCGACGCCCATGTTCGACAGCACGACGAGCGTGAGGAGTTCACCGGCGGTGGCCCGGGACAGCCCCTGCGCCTCGACCAGGAACGGCATGCCCCACAGCAGCAGGAACACCATCGCCGGGAACTGGGTCGTGAAGTGCACCCACAGCCCGAGCCGCGTCCCCGGCTCCCGCCAGGAGGCGGCGATCTGCCGCCGTACGTAGGCCGCGCCCTGGTGCGGGAGCGGCTCCGGCTCGTGGCCCTCCGGGTGGTCCTTCAGGAAGAGCAGCACCAGCACGAGGACCACGACACCCGCGACCGCGCTGCCCGCGAACGCGGCCGTCCAGCCGACGCCGTGCAGCAGCCGGGCCAGGACGAGCGTGGAGACGAGGTTGCCCGCCATGCCGACCAGTCCCGCGAGCTGGGCGACGAGCGGCCCGCGCCGGGCCGGGAACCAGCGGCTGCCCAGCCGCAGCACGCTGATGAACGTCATCGCGTCACCGCAGCCGAGCAGCGCCCGGGAGGCGAGCGCCATGCCGTACGAAGGGGAGAAGGCGAAGCCCAGCTGCCCGGCCGTGAACAGCACCGCGCCCGAGCGCCAGCACCTTCTTGGTGCCGAGCCGGTCGACCAGCAGGCCGACGGGTATCTGCATGCCGGCGTAGACCAGCAGCTGGAGGATGGAGAAGGTGGACAGGGCCGAGGCGTTGACGTGGAAGCGGTCGGCGGCGTCGAGGCCGGCCACGCCCAGGGACGTGCGGAAGATGACCGCGACGAAGTAGACCGAGACGCCGATGCCCCAGACGGCCAGGGCCCGCCGGCCGCCCGGAGGATCGCCCGGCAGCGGGCCGGCGCTCATCGGACCTCCCCCCGTGCCAGGTGCGAGAACCAGCTGACGTGCCGGTGGACGAGCCCGACGGCCGCCTCCGCGTCCCCGGAGCGCAGCGCGTCGAGGATCTCCTCGTGCTCGGCGAGGGTCTTGGCGATCCGGTCGGGGTGGGAGTGCATGACGGCGACGCCCATGCGCAGCTGGCGGTCGCGCAGCTGGTCGTAGAGGCGGGAGAGGATCTCGTTGCCGCCGCTGCGGACGATCTCGGCGTGGAAGCAGCGGTCGGTGACGGCGGCCGCGGCCAGGTCTCCGGCGGCGGCCTGCTCCTTCTGCCGGGCGAGGAGCGCCTCGAGCCGCTCGATGAGCCCGGCGGGCGCGGGCACGGCCTTGCGCGCCGCGTGCTCCTCGACGAGCAGCCGTGTCTCCACGACGTCGGCGATCTCCTGGGCGGAGACGGGCAGCACGAGGGCGCCCTTCTTCGGGTAGAGCCGGATCAGCCCCTCGACCTCCAGCCGGAGCAGCGCCTCGCGCACCGGCGTGCGCGAGACCCCGACGGCCTCGGCGAGCTCGCCCTCGGTGAGCAGGGTCCCGCCCTCGTAACGGCGCTCCAGGACGCCCTGCTTGACGTGGGTGTAGACGCGGTCGGCGGCGGGAGGGGTCTTCACGGCCAGGGTCATGCCGACAGCATAGATACAACAGGTACGCATGAATGCATCCGTCCAGAATGCGGACGCGAATGTCACACATCCGTGGCAAAGGGGGGGTCCCCCTCGGCAACGGCACAACTACTTGTGCTAGTTACGAGTCAGACACGTGCGGCCCCTTTCCCCTCGTCCTCAATTCGGCCGCACGCCTGGGGCATTCAACGCAATCGGGGTACTTCACTTGATAACCCGCATTAAGGGCACCCGTTTCCGCAGAGCCGCGGCCGTTGCCGTGACCACCGGCGCCATGCTCGCGACCGGGGCCCTCACCGTTGCGCCGGCGCAGGCCGCCACGGCGCCCACGATCGCCGCCAAGGGCGGCTACGTGATGAACAACGCGACCGGCAAGTCGCTCTACACCAAGGCCGCCGACACGCGCCGCTCCACCGGCTCGACCACCAAGATCATGACGGCCCTGGTGGTGCTGAAGCAGTCGAACCTCAACCTGGACAGCAAGGTCACGGTCCAGAAGGCGTACAGCGACTACATCGTCGACAACAACTGGGCGTCCAACGCCAAGCTGATCGTCGGCGACAAGGTCACCGTCCGCCAGCTGCTGTACGGGCTGATGCTGCCGTCCGGCTGCGACGCGGCGTACGCGCTCGCCGACAAGTTCGGCTCGGGCTCGACGCGGGCGGCGCGCGTGAAGTCGTTCATCGGCAAGATGAACACCACCGCCAAGAACCTGGGTCTGAAGAACACCCACTTCGACTCGTTCGACGGCATCGGCAAGGGCAGCAACTACTCCACGCCGCGCGACCTGACGAAGATCGCCAGCAGCGCCATGAAGAACTCCACGTTCCGCACGGTCGTCAAGACGAAGAAGTACACGGCGAAGACGACCACGAAGTCCGGCGGCACGCGGACGATGGCGCCGTGGGAGAACACCAACCCGCTGCTCGCGAGCTACACCGGCGCGATCGGCGTGAAGACCGGTTCCGGCCCGGAGGCCAAGTACTGCCTGGTCTTCGCCGCCACGCGGAACGGCAAGACGGTCATCGGCACGGTCCTCGCCTCGACCGACGCGACGGCGCGCAAGTCGGACGCGACGAAGCTGCTGAACTACGGCTTCACCAAGTAGGACAGGCACCACGGGCACCACGAAGGGGGGCTCACCGCCGAAGGCGGTGAGCCCCCCTTCGCTTGTCCCAGGAACTCAGGCAGCCGTCCGCTGGCGGCGCTCCAGCGCCCGGGCCGCCTTGCGCCGCCCGCCGGCCAGCACGTTCACGGGCGAGCCCGCCCCGGCTCCCGGCTCCAGTTGCCAGCCGCGGATCCGCGCCGCGACCTGGGCCAGCCGCTTGTCCCCGGGCCGTACGTCGACGGAGAACAACGACTCGTCGGGCCTACGGTCGTCACCGCCCCAGCGGACGACACCGTCGAGCTCGGCGAGGATGTCGCGGAGCACGACCTCCTGCTGCGGGAAGAAACCGCCCCGGGCGCCGAGCGGGTGGAAGCCCGGCCGGATCCGCACCGCCGTGCCCGACGCCAGGTTGGACTCCGGCCGGCCCTTGCCGACCCCGGACGGGTCGTGCCAGCCGACGACGTCGCCCCGGCGCAGGGCGTCGACCTCGTAGTGGAACCGGCGCACCAGGTGGACGAGGACGGTCTCCACGTCGCCCATCCGCACCGCGACGCCCCGAAGCGGGGTACCGGGGACGGGCCGGGTGTAGACGGTGCCGCCGTCGTCGGCGACGTTCTCCATCTCCCAGCCGTTGTGGGAGCGCGAACCGGCCTGCACGCGCCGGGTCCGGTCCTGCGCGCTGCGCAGGGCGTCCCGTACGCGGGCCGGGATGGGGTTGTGCGCGTCGGCGTACGCCTGGGACAGGAAGTGCGAGACGGGCAGCGCGGCGACGCCCACGGCACCGCCGACGGCGGCGATACGGCCGAGCAGGGCACGGCGGGACAGACCGCGGCGGTGCCCCGCGCCCGGCCCGGACCGTCTGCGGGTGATGCGGGGGATCTGGGGGAGGTTGAGGTTCAACGGGCTCTCATTCCGGCGGTTCACGCGTTGCGGACGATGCTGTTGTACTTCTCGAAGATCTGGTAGACGGCCAGGCTCTGGTGCGTCTGGGCCTCCACGTCGGGGTCCCAGGCCCGGTAGCGGCGCAGGAGTTCGGTGATCTCGAACTCGGCCAGGTCCAGGCGCATGGACCGCGGGGTGGTGACACGGTCACCGGGAGGCAGTTGGCCGCCCGGCCTGCCGCGCACGCCCCACAGATGGATCAGGGCCGCGGTGCGCACGCTGAACGCGTTGTCCTTGTTCAGCTGCTGCCACACCGGCCAGAGGTCGGCGTCCTTGCCCGGGTCGCGGCGGTCGCCGGTGGTGTAGCCCCAGCCGACGCAGTGGTTCCAGGCCTGGATGGCGTCGGTCGCGCTGATCTCGCCGATGCCCGTGTGCGAGTCCCTGACCGAGCCGGAGCCCGTGAGGTGGTGGTCGGCGACCTGCTGGTCGGTGGCCTGGCCGGCGAGGCTGTAGTCGCGCATGGCCCAGTAGACGGCCGTCTGGACCAGCGCCTTGCGCATCTTGTACGTGTGCGACAGCTCGGTGATCAGCTCGTCCTGGTCCTGGATCGCCCCGACCGCCTGGGAGTTGGTGTAGAGCCGCGCGTCGCTCCCGATGCCGCCCAGGTCCGGGCGCCCGATCGACTGCATGTAGCGCGAGAGGTCGGTCCGCAGCGCCGGCACCTGGCGCGGGTCGAAGGCGACGTCCGGGACGGCGGGCCGCGGCCGGTTGAACGAGCCCTGTCCGGTGTCGCGGCCGGAGGCGATGTCCACGTCCACCTCCAGCTGCCCGTCTCCCGAGCCGAGGGGACGGATGGCGACCTGGTCGTAGGCCCAGTCGCCGGGCAGCGGGCGCCCGGCGTTGCCGTCGAAGCCAGGGGACATGTCGGCCACGAAACTCGCCGTCGAACAGCCGGCCGTGCCGACCTGCGCGCAGACGTTGCGGGAGCCGTAGACCCCGATCTCGTACGGGTGGCCGGAGTCCGCCATCGCCTCCTTGATGCCCTTGAAGTGGGGCAGGACGCTCGCGGTGATCTCGGCGTCGATCGCGTCGAAGTCGACGGCGAAGAAGATCCGCGTGCCCTTCCTGAACCCGTGGTCCAGGGCGGCGTTGACCGCCGCGTACCCGGCCGTCCGCCCGGCGACGTAGTCGAAGTCCGAGGCGTCGTTGTTCACGGTCTGGTAGATCGGGAAGCAGCGCAGGCCGTGCTGGGCGAGGGTCGTGAGCTCGCCCGGCTGGATGGCCTTCTCCGGCAGGGACGTGGCGCTCGGGTTGGTGAGGTAGCGGCCGACGTACTTGACGCCGGCCGCCTTGAGCGTCGCCGCGCGCTCCGGGGTGACCTTCGCGATGGTGTCGCAGGCCTGGCCCTGCCGCGCCTGGTCTCCGTAGGACGCCAGGAGGGAGGCGAAGGTGGAGAAGTCCCCGTCGCCCGTGGCCGGGAGCGCGACGAAGGTCTGGAACGCCCGGACGGCTGCGGCCAGATAGGAGTCGAAGGCGTCGGTGAGGGCGACGGGCCGCCGGTTGACGACCATCCCGGCGGAGAACAGCTGGACGTAGACGCCCTTGTCGCCCTGCCGCACGGCGTGCGACCTCAGGGCCGACTGTGTGCCGGGTCCGAAGGTGCCGTTGGCGGTGCCGTCCGCCATGCCGAGCTCGTACTGCACGCCGAGGACCAGCGCCCTGGCCGTGTCCCTCGACACTCGCCCGTCGCAGGCCCCCACGAAGAAGTCCTGCCGGCCGATGTACCGGCCGTTGAGCCACCGCTGCACGTCTCGAACCTGCCGGGTGCCCGAGGTGCCCAGGACGTACGGGTCCAGCGTCAGCAGCGCCTTGAACACCTTGGGCGTCAGAGCGGCGCCGGGCAGGGCCTGTTCGACGCCCATGTCCGTCTTCAGCTTCGTGACGGCCGCCTGGGTCCGCGCGCCGTACGCGCCGTCCAGGTCGCCGCCGTCGTACCCCTTGCAGTACAGCCCGGCCTGGATGACTCGGCAGAAATCGGGTGAGGGGACCGTGTCCGCGTCGAGCTCGGGGTACTTGGCGGTCAGCGTGGAGAGCGTGGTGGGGCCGAAGTTGTCGGACAGCGCCGTGATGCCCAGCTCGTACTGCAGAGCGCGGGTCAGGGCGTACATGGTCGCCCAGTCGGCCTCGCCGGTCTCCTCCACGGTCGTACCGATACGGCTGCCGTAGACGGAGTTCACGAATCTCTGGGCCTTGAGCACCATTGCGTCGCGCATGAAGAGTGATCGTATGTCCGGCTAAACCGCTTTCTGTGGGGTACTTGGGAGGGTCTGAGGGGCTTCTTGTGCGCTTCGGCGCATCGCTGGTTCACCCTCCGGGCAGACGCCGGCGGCCCCCCGCCCGTAGGCAGGGGGCCGCCGCAGTCGGCTCACGCCCAGGTGATCAGACGCTTCGGCTGCTCCAGGATCGCCGCCACGTCCGCCAGGACCTTCGAACCCAGCTCGCCGTCGACCAGGCGGTGGTCGAAGGACAGGGCCAGGGTGGTGACCTGGCGGGGCTTCACCTTGCCCTTGTGGACCCACGGCTGGAGCTTGATCGCGCCGACCGCGAGGATCGCGGACTCGCCGGGGTTGAGGATCGGCGTGCCCGTGTCGACGCCGAAGACGCCGACGTTGGTGATCGTCACCGTGCCGCCCTGCATGGCCGCCGGGGAGGTCTTGCCGTCCCTGGCCGTCGACACCAGCTCGCCCAGCGACTCGGCCAGCTGCGGCAGCGTCTTGGCGTGCGGCGTCCTTGATGTTCGGGACGATCAGGCCGCGCGGGGTCGCGGCCGCGATGCCCAGGTTGACGTAGTGCTTGACCACGATCTCCTGAGCGGCCTCGTCCCAGGACGCGTTGACGTCCGGGTTGCGCCTGATCGCGACGAGCAGGGCCTTGGCGATCAGCAGGAGCGGGTTCACGCGCAGGCCCGCGAACTCCTTGTCCTCCTTCAGCTCCTCGACCAGCTTCATCGTGCGCGTCACGTCGACCGTCACGAACTCCGTGACATGCGGCGCGGTGAACGCCGAGCCGACCATCGCCGCCGCCGTCGCCTTGCGGACACCCTTGATCGGGATGCGGGTCTCGCGCGCGGTGTCGTACGACACCGCTGTCGCGCGGGTGCCGGGGCGGCGCGCCACGGGGGCCTGCGGCTGCGGTGTCTGCGGCGGGCCACCGCCGCGTGCACGTCCTCGCGGGTGATGATGCCGTCCGGGCCGGTCGGGACGACCGTCGTCAGGTCGACGCCCAGGTCCTTGGCCAGCTTGCGGACCGGGGGCTTGGCCAGCGGGCGCTCCTTGCCGGCGGGGGCGGTCGCGGGCGCCGCTCCCATGGCCGTTCAGCTCCGTCTGGATCGCCGTCGAGGCCTGCTGGACCGGGACCTCCGGGCCCTTGCGGGGGCGGCGGCGGGTGGACGAGGTCGCCACCCCGTAGCCGACCAGGACCGGCTGGCGGCCCGAACCCGCCGCCTTCGTCTCCTGTGCGGGCTGAGGAGCCGCGGGCCGGTGCGCCGCGGGCTGCTCGGCGGCGGGCGCGGGCTCAGGCTCGGGCTCGGCCGCCTCCGCTCACGTCGACCGCGATGATCGACGTGCCCACGTCGACCGTGGTGCCCTCGGGGAAGTGCAGATCCCGGACCACACCGTCGTACGGGATGGGCAGCTCGACGGCCGCCTTCGCCGTCTCGACCTCGCACACCACCTGGCCGTCGGTGACCGTGTCGCCGGGCTGGACGTACCACTTGAGGATCTCGGCCTCGGTGAGCCCCTCACCCACGTCCGGCATCTTGAACTCGCGCACGGACGCTTCCGTCATCGTCGTCACGACCCTCTCCTCAGTACGCCAGCGAGCGGTCGACGGCATCCAGCACCCGGTCCAGGTTCGGCAGGTACTCCTCCTCCAGGCGGGCCGGCGGGTACGGCGCGTGGTAGCCGCCGACCCGGAGCACCGGGGCCTCCAGGTGGTAGAAGCAGCGCTCCGTGATCCGTGCGGCGATCTCCGCGCCCGAGCCGAAGAACACCGGGGCCTCGTGGACCACGACCAGGCGGCGCGTCTTCTCCACCGACGCCTGGATCGAGTCGAAGTCGAGCGGGGAGACCGAGCGCAGGTCCAGGACCTCCAGGGAGCGTGCCCTCCTCGGCGGCCGCGTCGGCGACCTCCTGGCAGAGCTTCACCATCGGGCCGTAGGCGGCCAGGGTCAGGTCCGTGCCCGCGCGCACCACGGCCGCCTTGTGCAGCGGGCCCGGGATCGCCTCCGTGTTGACCTCGGCCTTGTCCCAGTAGCGGCGCTTGGGCTCGAAGAAGATCACCGGGTCGTCGCTCTGGATGGCCTGCTGCATCATCCAGTACGCGTCCGCCGCGTTCGACGGGCTGACGATCTTCAGGCCCGCCACGTGCGCGAAGAGCGCCTCGGGGGACTCCGAGTGGTGCTCCACCGCGCCGATGCCGCCGCCGTAGGGGATGCGGACGACGACCGGGAGCTTGACCTTGCCCAGCGAGCGGGCGTGCATCTTCGCGAGCTGCGTGACGATCTGGTCGTACGCCGGGAAGACGAAGCCGTCGAACTGGATCTCCACCACCGGGCGGTAGCCGCGCAGGGCCAGGCCGATCGCCGTGCCGACGATGCCCGACTCGGCCAGCGGGGTGTCGATGACGCGGCTCTCGCCGAAGTCCTTCTGCAGTCCGTCCGTCACCCGGAAGACGCCGCCGAGCTTGCCGACGTCCTCGCCCATGATCAGGACCTTGGGGTCGGATTCCAGGGCGCGGCGCAGCGACTCGTTGATCGCCTTGGCCAAAGCCAGATCTTGGACGTCACGGTCTCCGCCATGTCAGTTGCCCCCCTCGTCGGCGAACGACGCCTGGTACGCGGCGAACTGGGCGCGCTCCTCGTCGACGAGCGCGTGCCCGTCCGCGTAGACGTTCTCGAAGATGGCGAAGTGGTCCGGGTCCGGCATGGCACGGACCGCTTCGCGCACTCGTTTGCCCAACGTCTCGCTCTCGGCCTCCAGTTCCGCGAAGAATCCCTCGTCCGCGTGGTTTGAGGCCTCCAGGTAGCGGCGAAGGCGCAGGATCGGGTCCTTGGCCTCCCAGGCCTGGCGCTCCTCGTCGCCCCGGTAGCGGGTCGGGTCGTCGGAGGTGGTGTGGGCGCCCATGCGGTAGGTGAACGCCTCGACGAGGGTCGGGCCCTCGCCGCCGCGGGCCCGCTCCAGGGCCCACCGGGTGACCGCGAGGCAGGCGAGCACGTCGTTGCCGTCCACCCGGACGCCCGGGAAGCCGAAGCCCTGGGCGCGCTGGTAGATCGGCACGCGGGACTGCTTCTCGGTCGGCTCGGAGATCGCCCACTGGTTGTTCTGGCAGAAGAACACGACCGGGGCGTTGTAGACCGCGGAGAAGGTGAACGACTCGGCCACGTCGCCCTGGCTGGAGGCGCCGTCGCCGAAGTAGGCGATCACCGCGCTGTCGGCGCCGTCCTTGGCGACGCCCATCGCGTAGCCCGTGGCGTGCAGCGTCTGGGAGCCGATGACGATCGTGTACAGCTGGAAGTTGTTGCTGTTCGGGTCCCAGCCGCCGTTGTTCACGCCGCGGAACATGCCGAGCAGGTTGGTCGGGTCGACCCCGCGGCACCAGGCGACGCCGTGCTCGCGGTAGGTCGGGAAGACGTAGTCGTCCTCGCGCGTGGCCCGGCCCGAGCCGATCTGGGCGGCCTCCTGGCCGAGCAGCGAGGCCCACAGGCCCAGCTCGCCCTGGCGCTGCAGGGAGGTGGCCTCGGCGTCGAAGCGGCGGGTGAGCACCATGTCGCGGTACAGGCCGCGGAGCTCGTCCGGGGTGATGCCGGCGACGTACTTGTCGTACTCGGCGTTCTTGACGCGCTTGCCCTCGGGCGTCAGCAGCTGCACGAGCTGGGGCTCGGTGCCCTTCTTCGCAGCGGCGGCCTTCTTGGCGGCCGTGCGGGTGGTGCCCTTGGTGCCGGTGGTGCCGGCCTTGCTTCCGGCGCTGCGTCGCGGTGTGCGCGCGGCAGTGCTCTCCACGGTCACGTGTGCTCCTCCGTCGGTCCGGCCCCCGGGGTTGCCGGTAGGCCAGTGCGGCTCACCTGTTCCGACCACCGAGGCACGGGGTGGGTGCCACTCGGCCGGGAACAGGCGTGACAGGTGCCCCGGCGAGCGCCCTGCAAAAAGCACGTTACCCAGTGCTCCACATTTCTGTGAAACCCCATCTGACCTGCGATTTTGCTTGGATATCCAAGTAAATCGGAAAGGTGTCGAAGGGCTGCTGGTCACAGCCTTGCAGGAGGCCGGAGCAACCGCACGTTAACCCGGTGACCCATGTCACGGGAAGAGTCAACCTGTCGGCGCGGCGAAACAGCACGCGCGCGCGGAGCCCGTTTCCGGGCCCCACGCGCGCGTGGATCATCCGTTTCGTTCCGGTCGTCCGGTCAGGGGACCGGCCTCGGGTCAGCCGCCCTCGCCACCCTGGCCTCCGACGATGCCGCCCGTGGCGCCCCCGTCGGTGCCGCCCGTCTCGTCCGGCGGCGTGCCCGGGTCCGTGGGCTCCTCGTCCGTCGGCTCGTCGGTCGGTTCCTCAGTGGTCGGCTGGTCCGTCGGCTGGTCCGTGGGCGTCTCGGGAGCGCTGCTGCGTCGGCGAGTAGGACGGGGTGTACGACGGCGTCCAGCGGATTGCCGGAGCTCGTGCCGGAGCCGTCGTCCGTGGACGTGTCGGTCGGCTCGTCGGTCGCCTCGTCGCTCGGCGTCTCGCTGGGCGTCTTCTCCTCGGTCGTCTGCGAGGTGGTCGGCGACTGTTGGTGCTCGGGGTCGTTCTTGCCGCCGCCGGTGTTCTGCAGCGCCAGCGCGACGCCCGCGGCGACGGCGATCACCGCGAGCACGGCCAGGATCCACAGCTTGCCGCGGCCGCTGCCCTTGTTGCCGCGGCCCTCGAAGCCGCCGTCGTCCCCGCCGCCGTAGCCGGAGGGCAGGATCGGCGAGGGGATCTGCGCGGTGCCGGAGGCGTCGCCGGGGTGGCCCATCACGGCCGTGCGCGCGAAGCCGCCCGACGGGGTGTGCCGGCCCTCGTGCACGTCGACCGGGCCGGTGTTCCAGGTGCCGGTGTGGCCGCCCTGGTCGTAGAGCATCTGCAGCGCGTACTGGACCAGGCCGCGCATCTCCTCGGCCGTCTGGAAGCGGTCGTCGGGCTCCTTGGCGAGGGAGCGCATGACCAGGCCGTCCAGCTCCGGCGGGCAGGCGTCGGAGGCCTCGGACGGCGGCGTCGGGATGTCCTGGACGTGCTGGTAGACCACCGACAGCGGGGTCTCGCCGGTGAACGGCGGGCGCAGCGAGAGGAGTTCGTAGAGCAGGCAGCCCGTGGCGTACAGGTCGGAGCGGTGGTCGACGGCCTTGCCGAGCGCCTGCTCCGGGGAGAGGTACTGCGGGGTGCCCATGACCATGCCGGTCTGCGTCATCGTGGACTGCGCGCCGTGCAGGGCGCGGGCGATGCCGAAGTCCATCACCTTCACGGCGCCGTTGTGCGTGATGATGACGTTGGCGGGCTTGATGTCGCGGTGCACGATGCCGTGCTGGTGCGAGTAGGCGAGCGCCTCCAGGACGCCCGAGACGATGATCAGGGCCTGCTCGGGGCCCGGCGCCTCGGCGTTCAGCAGCAGGTCGCGGATGGTGCGGCCCTCGACCAGTCTCCATGACGATGTAGGGCACGGACTGGCCGCCGACGATGTCCTCGCCGGAGTCGTACACGGCGACGATCGCGTGGTGGTTGAGGCCGGCCACCGACTGGGCCTCGCGCGTGAAGCGCGCCTTGGACACCGGGTCCTCGGCGAGGTCGGAACGGAGCAGCTTGACAGCGACGGTGCGCCCGAGGCGGACGTCCTCGGCAGCGAACACCTCGGCCATGCCGCCCCGGCCGAGTCTGTGGGTCAGCCGGTACCGGCCGTCCCCGACCAACCCGCCGTTACCCCAGGCCTCCGGCGCGTCCGACATGCCGCCGCCAGTCGCCTCGGGTTCGGACGGGCCCTGAGCGCGCTGCTGCTGTGCCATCAGTCCTCGCCGTCGTTTCTGCCCGCGGTGCGCGCGGTGTTGTTACGGTCTCCGTCGGCCACGCTACAGCCTCCGCGCAAGCCGCCGGTCCGAGACGGGGTGCCAGGACCGGCACGGGACGGACGGGTCATGAAACCTTCACTCAGCACTGTCGTGCAAATTCTGTGTACCGGCCGTACGTCCCCGGTAACGCTTCCGCGACGCTTCTTTCGCGTACGGTCACGGAACGGGCACCGAGCTTGACGTGTCGGTGCCCTGGGGCAGACTTGGCCGGGAATGGCGGTTTGGATCAACGACGGATCAGCGGCAGTCGGCAGCCCTTCAAGGGCTACGGGGGACACGGAACATGAGCCAGGACGGCGCACAGGGCCAGTACACGGGGCGGGCGCTCGCCAGTGGCCGCTATCAGCTGCGTGACCTCCTCGGCCAGGGCGGCATGGCCTCGGTGCACCTCGCCTACGACAGCGTGCTCGACCGGCAGGTCGCGATCAAGACACTTCACACCGAGCTCGGCCGGGAACAGGCCTTCCGCGAGCGGTTCCGCCGCGAGGCCCAGTCCGTGGCCAAGCTCACGCACACCAACATCGTCTCGGTCTTCGACACCGGCGAGGACACCCTCGACGGCATGACGACGCCGTACATCGTCATGGAGTACGTCGAGGGCCGGCCGCTCGGCTCGGTCCTCGACGAGGATGTACGGCAGCAGGGCGCGATGCCCGCCGACAAGGCACTGAAGATCACCGCGGACGTGCTGGCCGCGCTGGAGATCAGCCACGAGATGGGCCTGGTCCACCGCGACATCAAGCCGGGCAACGTGATGATGACCAAGCGCGGCGTGGTCAAGGTCATGGACTTCGGCATCGCGCGCGCCATGCAGTCCGGTGTGACGTCGATGACGCAGACCGGCATGGTCGTCGGCACCCCGCAGTACCTCTCGCCGGAACAGGCCCTCGGCCGCGGCGTGGACGCCCGCTCCGACCTGTACTCGGTCGGCATCATGCTGTTCCAACTGGTCACCGGGCGGCTGCCGTTCGACGCGGATTCACCGCTGGCCATCGCGTATGCGCACGTCCAGGAGGAGCCGCCGGCCGCGTCCTCGGTCAACCGCGCGCTGCCGCCGGCCGTGGACGCCCTGATCACCCGGGCGCTGAAGAAGAACCCGAACGAGCGTTTCCCCAGCTCAGAGGCCATGCGCGACGAGTGCCTGCGGGTGGCCGCGTCCTTCCACGCCACCCCGCCGAGCATCGTGGCGGGCACGCACACGCCGAGCGGCGCGGGCGTCGGCTCGGCCGTGTTCCCGCCGGTCGACCAGGCGACCCCGGCCCCCTCGGGCCAGGTCCAGACGCCATACCAGCCGACGCCGCCCCCGAACCCGTACAGCACCCCCGCCCCGTCGGCGCCGTCCCCCGCGTACGGCTATCCGCAACAGGGCGGCTACCAGACGCCGAACCCGGCCGCCTACTCCCCGCAGCAGGGGCCGTCGACCCCGCCGCCGTACAACCTCACGCCTCAGACCGGGCACGCCTCCCAGGGCGGCGGCAGGAGCAACAAGCCGGTGATCATCGGCTCCGTCATCGTGTCCGTCGTCGCGGTCGGCGGACTGGTCGCGGCCCTGCTGATGAACGGTGGCAGCGAGGACGACAAGGGCGGCGGGGGCAGCAGCGCGAGCGCCTCGGCTTCGGCGGCGAAGAAGCCCGGTTACCGCGGGCCGGACACGTCGAAGACGATCGACACCGAGGAGTGCACGGAGCCGGAGGAGTCGTACAACGACCCCGACAAGATCCAGGTTCCGGACTTCAAGTTCAAGGACATCACCTCGGTCAAGGCCTGCCTCCAGGCCGCCGGCTGGGAGTCGAAGATCACCAAGGTGGACGAGAACACCTACGGCGACGGCACGGTCATGCAGCAGTTCCCGTCCAAGGGCACCGACGTCGACCCGAAGGACATGCCGCAGCTCGAGCTCAGCGTCTCGACGGGCAACCCGCCGTCCTGACCCCGTCCCCCGTCATGCGAAGGGCCCGGCAGCCGGGAAGCTGCCGGGCCCTTCGCATGGTGGGTACGCGGGCGGGTTACAGGTACGGCCCGCCCGTACGGGCGCCCGGCTGCTGTTCGTCCAGGCCCTCGTGGCCGATGCCCGGCGGGAGGGCGCGGCGCATCTGCTCCAGCTGGGCGCGGGCCGCCATCTGCTGCGCGAACAGCGTCGTCTGGATCCCGTGGAAGAGCCCCTCGAGCCAGCCCACAAGCTGGGCCTGCGCGATGCGCAGTTCCGCGTCACTGGGGGTCGTCTCGTCCGTGAAGGGCAGGGAGAGCCGCTCCAGCTCCTCGACCAGCTCGGGCGCCAGACCGTCCTCCAGCTCCTTCACCGAGCTGGCGTGGATCTCCTTGAGCCGGACCCGGCTGGCCTCGTCCAGGGGAGCCACGCGCACCTCTTCGAGCAGCTGCTTGATCATGCTGCCGATCCGCATGACCTTGGCGGGCTGCTCCACCTGATCCGTGACCGGGGTCTCGCGGGAGTCCTCGTCTCCGCTGCCGCCACCGAGCGCCATGCCGTCCTGGCCCACGACCAGGATCTGCGGGTTCTCCGGCGACCTTTCGTTCCTCGGCATCTCCATGTCGCCATTCTCTCGCACGCCTGCACCTCACCTCCGTGGTGCCCCCACAGGAGGCTGATCCACCATGTCGGAGGAGACGTATCGGTCAGTCTTCGGGTTGCTCCCCTCAGAGCGGTTCCCCCTCACGGGTAAGACGCAGCAGACGGGCCTCGCAGTGGTTCAGCCAGCGGACCTCGGCCTCGGCCTGGAAGACGAGCCGCTCCAGGACGAGCAGCCGGGCCATCTCCTGCGGGTGCGAGGGCGCCCCGGCCAGGGCCTCGGCCCGCTGCCGTACATGGTCGTGCAGCGCCTGCGCCACATGCCGGCGCTGGGCCTCGACGACCTCCCGTACGTCGACGCCGTCCGCCCCGACCGCCATCACCAGCTTGATCGCCAGCTCGTCGCGCGGCGGGCTCGCCCGTTCCACGGGGCGGGCGTACCAGGCCCGCAGCTCGGCCCGGCCCGCCGCGGTGAGCGCGTACAGCGTCCGCCCCGCCGCGTCGACGCCCTCCTGGACCACCATCCCGTCCCGTTCCAGGCGGCCCAGCGTCGTGTAGACCTGCCCGATGTTCAGCGGCCAGGTCCCGCCGGTGCGGGCCTCGAATTCGGTGCGCAGGCGTGAGCCGTAGCGGGGGCCGGCCGCCAGGAGCGCCAGCAGCCCATGACGTATCGACATAACCGGATTGTGCAGCCATTCCGCCCGTCGGCCGAACCCGGAATGCCAGTTATCCGAGGGAATGTGAGGCTGATTCCTTGAAATGACCGAACTTGCCGAACTTGCCCTACCGGGCACGGCGGGAGGGGGTCACCAACGTGACTCCATGGCTACACGCACTGCGGGCGACAGGACTGGTGGTCGCCCTGGGGGCGGGCGCGGTCGTCTCACCGTACGGATCTGTTCCGTCCCACGGTTTGGTCCTCGCGTACGGCGAAGGGGCCGGAGCCGGTCCCCTCGCCGCCCCTTCCGCCCCCTCCGCTCCGCCGTCGGCTCGCGCCGTCAGCGCCGTCAGCGCCGTCAGCGCCGTCAGCGCCGTCAGCGCCCGGCGAGCCTTCGCGGGCCGGGAGCCGCGCCGGTGAGGGGCGGGAACGGCCGGGGCGGCCGGAGGGCGCCGAGGAGGAGCGGGGCACCCGTGACGCCACCGCCGTACCCGAGATGTCCCGGGAGGCCGTCCCCGTGCCCTCCGCACCGACGGAGCGGCCCGTGCGCGAGGCCGCGGCACAGGCCGAGCGGTCTGTCGGGCCCGTGCTGCGGATCCTGCCGCTGGGCAGCGGGCTGGTGCTGATCGGACTCGGGCTGGGCCTCGCGTTCGTCGGCCTCCGGTTGCGGCGCACGTAGGGCCGGTTTCGGGCGCCCTGCGGTTGCGTCGCGTCCGGGGCCCGTGTCAGGCGCCCTGCGGGGCGATCAGCAGCACCTTGCCGATGTGGCCGCTCTCCTCCACGACCCGGTGGGCGGCGGCCGCGTCCGGCATCGGGAGCTCGCGGTCGACGACCGGGCGCAGATAGCCGCCGGCGAAAAGCGGCCAGACGTGCTCGCGCACGGCCGCGACGATGGCCGCCTTCTCCTCCAGCGGCCGGGCTCGCAGGGACGTCGCGCTGACGGCGCCACGCTTGGCGAGCAGCGCGCCGATGTTCAGCTCGCCCTTGACGCCGCCCTGCATGCCGATGATCGCGAGCCGGCCGTTGACGGCGAGGGCCTTGACGTTGCGCTCCAGGTACTTGGCGCCCATGTTGTCGAGGATGACGTCGGCACCGGCGCCGTCCGTGGCCTTCTTGACCTCGTCGACGAAGTCCTGCTCGCGGTAGTTGACCAGGATGTCGGCGCCCAGCTCGGCGCACCGGTCCAGCTTCTCCTTGGTACCGGCCGTGACGGCCACCCTGGCGCCGACGGCCTTGGCGAGCTGGATGGCCATGGTGCCGATGCCACTGGAGCCGCCGTGCACGAGGAGCGTCTCGCCGGGGCGCAGGTGGGCGATCATGAAGACGTTCGACCAGACGGTGCAGGTCACCTCGGGCAGGGCCGCGGCCTGCCGCAGACCTACGCCGTCGGGCACGGGCAGCAACTGTCCGGCCGGGACCACCACCTTCTCGGCGTAACCGCCGCCGGAGAGCAGCGCGCACACCTCGTCGCCCACGTTCCAGCCGGAGACGCCGGTGCCGATCTCGGCGATCCGCCCGGAGCACTCCAGGCCGGGGTAGGGGGTCGTGCCGGGCGGCGGGTCGTAGAAGCCCTGACGCTGCAGGATGTCGGCCCGGTTGACGGCCCCGGCCGTCACCTCGACCAGGACCTCGCCCTCGCCGGGCACGGGATCCGGGACCTCGTCCCAGACCAGCGCCTCGGGCCCACCAGGTTCGGGAATCGTGATCGCATGCATGAAAGGGACGGTACCCCTCGGTCGCCGGGCGGAGTCCGCTCCGTCCCCAGGTCGGCTCTCCCTACGCCATTGGTCCGGTCCTGGCGAGAATCCATATGCGGGACCGATGAGTTTGCGCGACGGTAAAGGTCTCCCCATGCGTAGCCCACGTACTCGGAAGGACCCGAAGCATGAGCACGCAGATGTCCGGCCTGGCGATCGAGACCGCGGGCCTGGTGAAGACGTTCGGCGAGACGAAGGCCGTCGACGGAGTGGACCTGTCCGTGCCCGCGGGCACGGTCTACGGCGTCCTCGGCCCGAACGGCGCCGGCAAGACCACCACCGTGAAGATGCTCGCCACACTCCTGCGGCCGGACGACGGCGAAGCGCATGTCTTCGGCCACGACATCGTCCGCGAGGCGGACGAGGTGCGCGCCCGGGTGAGCCTCACCGGCCAGTACGCGTCGGTGGACGAGGACCTCACCGGCACCGAGAACCTGGTCCTGCTGGGCCGGCTGCTGGGCCACCACAAGAAGGCCGCCCGGGAGCGCGCCGCCCAGCTCCTGGAGGCCTTCGGGCTCACGGAGGCCGCCGCGAAGCAGGTCAAGCACTACTCGGGCGGTATGCGTCGCCGGATCGACATCGCCGCGTCCATCCTCAGCACCCCCGACCTGCTGTTCCTCGACGAGCCGACGACCGGCCTCGATCCGCGCAGCCGCAACCAGGTGTGGGACATCGTGCGGGCCGTGGTCGCCCAGGGCACCACCGTGCTGCTGACCACGCAGTACCTGGACGAGGCCGACCAGCTGGCGTCCCGGATCGCCGTCATCGACCGCGGCAGGGTGATCGCCGAGGGCACCAAGGGCGAGCTGAAGTCGTCCGTCGGCGCCGGGTCCGTCCATCTGCGGCTACGAGATCCCGACCAACGGAGCCTCGCGGCCGACCTGCTGCGCCGGACCCTCGACGCGCGGGTGCAGCCGGAGCCCGACCCGGTGGCCCTGACCGCCCGCCTCGGTACGGCGGCGAGCGACGACACCGCGGCCCAGCAGGCGGCCCGCGCGCTGAACGAGCTGTCCCACGCCGGGATCACCGTCGACAACTTCTCGCTGGGCCAGCCCAGCCTGGACGAGGTGTTCCTCGCCCTCACCGGACACGACACGCACGACTCCGACCGCCCTGCCGACGCCGGCCACTCCCACGACCCGAAGGACGAGGTGGCGGCATGAGCACCACGACGACCACCGAGACCAAGGAACTCGCCCCGGTCAGCACCGAGTCCCTCGCCGCCCTGCTCATCGCCAAGGAACGGCCGTCGCGGCCCAGCGCCTGGTCGGCCTCGATGACCTTCGGCTGGCGGGCGATCCTCAAGATCAAGCACGTGCCGGAGCAGCTGTTCGACGTCACGGCGTTCCCGATCATGATGGTGCTGATGTACACGTACCTGTTCGGCGGGGCGCTGGCCGGCTCTCCGAAGGAGTACATCCAGTTCCTGCTGCCCGGCATCCTCGTGATGTCGGTCGTGATGATCACGATGTACACGGGTGTCTCGGTCAACACGGATATCGAGAAGGGCGTCTTCGACCGGTTCCGTACCCTGCCGATCTGGCGGCCGTCGACGATGGTCGGCTATCTGCTCGGCGACGCACTGCGGTACACGATCGCGTCGGTCGTGATGCTCACCGTCGGCATCATCCTCGGCTACCGGCCGGACGGCGGGATCGGCGGTGTCCTCGCCGGGATCGCCCTGCTGGTGCTCTTCTCGTTCGCGTTCTCGTGGATCTGGACGATGTTCGGGCTGATGCTGCGCACCGAGAAGTCGGTGATGGGCGTCAGCATGATGGTGATCTTCCCGCTCACCTTCCTGTCCAACGTGTTCGTCGACCCGACGACCATGCCGGGCTGGCTCCAGGCGTTCGTGAACAACAGCCCCATCACCCATCTCGCGTCGGCGGTGCGCGGCCTGATGGGCGGCGACTGGCCGGCCGGCGAGGTCGCCTGGTCGCTGGGCTGGGCCGGTCTGTTCGTGCTGGTCTTCGGGCCGATCACGATGCGGCTGTACAACCGGAAGTAGCCCTTGATCAGTTGCGGGGCATCGGTGGCATCGGGCGGATGTCGGGCGCGACCTGTGTGGCCGGTGTCTTCCGCACGATCGTGATGAGACGGTCGGTCAACTCCAGCCTCCCTACGGCCTGATCGTCGTAGCCGAGCACCCGGTGACCGCGTATGACACTGACCACCAGGTCGGCGACCTCACGCGGCGTCTTGCCCACCTCGGCCTTGACGACCGGCCGTTCGACGATGTCGAGCCCGCTGCCCTGCTGGATGAGGTCCTCCATCACCATGCCCGCGGAGGGGCTGAGCACGGACAGGCCGAGCAGACGGCCGGCGGCGCTGGCGCTGGTGACGACCGCGTCGGCGCCGGACTGCTTGAGCAGCGGGGCGTTCTCCTCCTCCCGCACCGTGGCCACGATCTTCGCCCCGCGGTTGAGCTGCCGGGCCGTCAGCGTCACCAGGACCGCCGTGTCGTCACGCTGGGTCGCGATGATGATCTGACGCGCCTTGTGCACCTCGGCCCGCTTCAGCACCTCGCTGCGGGTCGCGTCCCCGACGATGCCCGCGTAGCCCTCCGCGGTCGCGGCGTCGACCACCTTGGAACTGGGGTCGACCACGACGACCTGTTCCTTCTTCAGACCCGTCGCGCAGACGGTGCGGATCGCCGACCTGCCCTTCGTGCCAAAACCGACGACGACGGTGTGATCGCGCAACGTGGACCTCCAGCGGGTCAGTCGCCACTCCTCCCGGGTGCGTTCGGTGAGGGCTTCGAGGGTGGTGCCGACCAGAATGATCAGGAACAGCACGCGCAGGGGCGTGATGACGAGGATGTTCGTGAGCCGGGCGGCGTCGCCGGCGGGGGTGATGTCGCCGTAGCCCGTGGTGGAAAGGGTGACGGTCGCGTAGTAGAAGGCGTCGAGGAGCGTGATGCCGCCGCCCGCGTTGTCGTTGTAGCCGTCGCGGTCGGCGTAGACGATCAGCGCGGTCACGACGAGCACCACCAGCGCCATGGAGAGCCGCTTGAGGACCTGGCGGATCGGGTGCTCCACCACTTTCTTCGGGAGTTTCACCCGATGGGTCACCAGATGCTCGTCCGCCTGGCGGGCGATCGCGTCCTGGCCCGGAAGTTTCACGTGAAACACACCCCGATTCCCCCGGATGCCCAGGGCAGGTCGAGCAGTTCCGCCTCCTGCCCCGGACGAGCGCCGCCCGGGGGCACGATGGCCAGCGCGTCGGCCGCCGCGATGCCGCGCAGCATGGCCGGGCCGTTGTAGTGCAGCGGCGCGGCCTCATCGCCACGCAGGACGACGGGAACGAGCCGGGTGTCATGCGGGTGCCCGTGCACGGCGTCCCTGAGCGGCAGCGTGTACGGCTCCGGCGCAGGGCGGGCCGCGAGGGTCCGCAGCAGCGGCTCGGCCAGCGTCAGCAGTCCGGATACGGCGGCGAGCGGGTTGCCCGGCAGCCCGACGAGGTGCTGGGTCTCCGTGATGCGGGCCAGCAGCATGGGATGACCGGGGCGCACCTTGACGCCGTCCACGAGGAGTTCGGCGCCGATGCGGCGCAGGGTGGGGTGGACGTGGTCGACGGGGCCCGCGGCGGTGCCGCCGGTGGTGACGATGACGTCGGCGTCGGACGTGGTCATCGCCTCGTGCAGGGCGTCGGCGTCGTCGCGCACGCGTCGTACGGCGGTGACCTCGGCGCCGAGCGCCCGCAGCCAGGGCGGCAGCATCGGGCCGAGCGCATCCCGGATCAGACCGTCGTGCGGCAGCCCCTCGGTGAGCAACTCGTCGCCGAGGACCAGGACTTCGGCGCGGGCGCGGGGGACGGCGGTGACCGTGTCGTATCCGGCCGCCGCGGCGAGCCCGAGGACGGCCGGGGTGACGAGGGTGCCGACGGGGAGGAGTTGGTCGCCGGTGCGGCATTCCTGGCCGCGGGAGCGGATGTCCTGGCCGGGGACGACGCCCCTGGTCGCGTGCAGACGTCCTTTGTCGTCGGTGCGGCCGTGCTCGCTGCGCAGGACGGCCGTGGTGTCCGCGGGGATCCGGGCGCCGGTGGCGATGGGGACGGCCTCGCCGTCGGTCAGGGGGGCCTGCGCGGCGTGCCCGGCCAGGGCTTTCGCGTCCCGTACGTCCCAGGGTGAGGGTCCGGCGACCGCCCAGCCGTCCATCGCGGAGGTGTCGAAGGAGGGCAGGTCGGTGAGGGCGTCGAGCGAGGCGGCCAGGGTGAGGCCGAGAGCGGCGTCGAGCGGCACGGAGACGGGGGCGCGTCGGCCGGACCGGATGGCGCTCCGGGCGGCGCGTTCGGCGATGTCCCGGGCCTCTGGCCAGGGAGTGGCGTGATGCCGGGTGTCCGGCTTCCGGGGTGTGGGGGTGCTGTCCTGCTCACCTCGTGCGGCGGGGTCGGGCAGGTGGTTGCCGTTGCTGTTGTTCACGAGGGCGAGCACCTCCTCGACGTCGAGATCTTCGGCGTCCTCACCGGTGCGGGTGCCGTGGGGGGTCATCCGGCGTCCGGGCGGGTGTCGGGCGTCGCGTCGGGGGCGACGTCGGCCTGGGCAGGGGAGGGCTGGGGCCGGGCGCCGGAGGGCTCGGCGCCGGACGGCTGCGCTTCAGCGGTGCTCTCTTCCGCCCAGCGAGCCGCGAGGGCCACGGCCTTGCGGGTGGCCTCGGCGACCGCCTCGGGGCCTCCGCCGGCCCGCGCGGCCGCATAGCCGACGAGGAAGGTGGTCAGGGGCGCGGCGGGCCTGGCCACACCGTGCGCGGCGTCGCGGGCGAGGTCGAGCAGCAGGCCGGTGTCGACGTCGAGGTCGATACCCAGCTCGTCCTTGGCGGCGGAAATCCATTCATCCAACACGTGCCCATGCTCCCTGATACGTGCCCTGGCGGAGGCGATGTCGTCCCAGGTGTCGCAGTCGAAGGACGCGACGGGATCGCAGACGCGGGTGAGGTTCAGCTCGGCGGTGAGGCGCCGCACGGGGAGACCGGCCGGACCACCGTGCCGGTCGGCGAGGAGGGCGAGCACCTCGTGCAGACGCCGTGTGCGGTACGCGGCGACGAGCGGCTGGTCGCGGCCGTCGGGGTCGGTCAGCAGCACGCCGTCGGCGGCGCCGGCCAGGAGCGTGCTCAGCAGCGCGCCGACGGTCCGCTCCTCCAGGAACGGCAGGTCGGCGGAGAGCACCACGACGTGCTCCGCCGTGGTGTGCCGGAGCCCGGCGCCGAGCGCGGCGAGCGGTCCGCCGCCGGGCGGGTCCTCGCGGGCCCAGGTCACGGGCCGTGCCGTCGCCCGGGGCGCGGCGACGACGACGGTGTGCTGGGCGCCGCCGCACGCGGCGAGCACACGATCGAGCAGGGCCCGCCCACCCACACGCACACCGGGTTTGTCCGCGCCCCCGAGGCGCCGGGCGGCACCACCGGCGAGCACGACGGCGTCGTACGCGGCGGGGTCCGCCCCCTGCGCGGGGCCGGGGCCGACGCCGGGTTCACCGGGGAGCTCGTACGCGGTCACCCCCCGAGTATGCGTGCCCCCGCGATCACAGGGAACGCGGGGGAACCGACGCGGTCACCAGGGCCGTCCGGTCGCCGGACAGGAATGACAGCGTCCGCCCGCGGAGGGCCGGACGGGATCAGTGCATCCGCCCTGCTCGCCGCCGCCCGGAGAGCCGGACGGCGCTGCCCGGAGAGCCGGCCGGCCTCACAGCGTCCGCAGCAGCACCGCCGGCTGTTCCACGCAGTCCGCCACGTAGCGCAGGAAGCCGCCCGCCGTACCGCCGTCGCACACCCGGTGGTCGAAGGTGAGCGAGAGCTGGACGACCTGCCGCACCGCCAGCTCGCCCTCGTGCACCCAGGGCTTGGGGATGATGCGCCCGACGCCGAGCATGGCGGCCTCGGGGTGGTTGATGATCGGTGTGGAGCCGTCGACGCCGAAGACTCCGTAGTTGTTCAACGTGAAGGTCCCGCCGGTGAGTTCGGCAGGCGTCAGCGTCCCGGTACGGCCCGCCTCGGTCAGCCGGGCGAAGTGAGCGGTCAGGGACTCGGCGTCACGCGCGTGCGCGTCCCTGACCACCGGGACGACGAGCCCGCGGTCGGTCTGCGCCGCGAAGCCCAGATGGACGTGGTCGAACCGGACGACCTCCCTGGCCTCCGCGTCCACGGTGGAGTTGAGCTCGGGGAACCGGGCGAGGGCCGCGGTGCAGATCCGGGCCAGCAGGGCCAGGAGCGAGATCTTCGGCCCGCCGGCCGCGTTCATGGCCGTGCGCGCCCGCATGAGCTCCGTGGCGTCGGCGTCCACCCAGCAGGTCGCGTCCGGGATCTCACGGCGGCTGCGCGCCAGCTTGTCGGCGACGGCACCCCGGATGCCCTTGAGGGGGATGCGGAGCTCTCCCGTGGCGGAGCTCTGTGCGACGGCCTGCGGCTGTGCCACACGCGCGTGCGTCTCGACAGCGGGTTCCGCCGCACGGCCCTGTGTCCCGGCGGCACGCAACGCGTACTCCACATCCGCCCGCAGGATCAGCCCGTCGGGCCCGGAGCCGGTCAGTTCGCGCAGGTCGATATCGTTCTCGCGGGCGAGCCGGCGCACGAGCGGGGAGATGACCGGAACAGGCCCGTCCACCGCCTCGGGGGTACGGGCCGCCCCGTTGGTCTCCGCCGGGGCCGCGGCCGGCGCTCCCGGTGCCGTCCCGCCCGGCCGTACCCTGCGCCGGCGCGCGGGCGCCTGCGAGGTGCCGTACCCGACGAGGACGTTGCCGGAGCCCGCCGAGGCCGAGTCCTCCGGGCCACTCGCACTCCCCGAGCCCGCCGCCTTCGCGCCCGTCTCCCGCACCGGGCCGGCCGGGGCCGGTTCCCCCACCGCCACCGTCAGCAGCGGCGCCCCGACGGGCAGTTCCGTGCCCTCCTCGCCGAAGCGGGCCGTGACCACACCGCCGTAGGGGCACGGCACCTCGACCATCGCCTTGGCCGTCTCGACCTCGACGACCGGCTGGTCGATGGCGACCACGTCGCCGATCTCGACCAGCCAGCGCACGATCTCCGCCTCGGTGAGCCCCTCACCGAGGTCGGGCAGCTTGAACTCCAGCACCTGTGCCATCAGCTCTCGGCCTCCCACTGCAGGCGCCCCACGGCGTCCAGGATCCGGTCCACACCGGGCAGGTGGTGGCGCTCCAGCATCGGCGGCGGATACGGGACGTCGAACCCGGCCACGCGCAGCACCGGCGCCTCCAGGTGGTGGAAGCAGCGCTCCGTGACCCGGGCCGCGATCTCCCCGCCCGGGCCCCCGAAGGAGCCCGACTCGTGGACGACGACCGCGCGTCCCGTCCGCCGCACCGAGGCGCACACCGTCTCGTCGTCGAACGGCACCAGGGAGCGCAGGTCGACGACTTCGATGTCCCAGCCCTCGGCCCGGGCCGCCTCGGCCGCCTCCATGCAGACGGGTACGGACGGCCCGTACGTGATGAGCGTGGCGCTCCGGCCCGAGCGCCGCACCACCGCGCGGCCTATCGGTTCAACGGGCGCCGGCTCCTCGGGGTTCCAGGAGTCCTTCGACCAGTACAGCCGCTTGGGCTCCAGGACGACGACCGGGTCGTCGGAGGCGATGGCGGCGCGCAGCAGGCCGTAGGCGTCGGCGACGGTGGCGGGCGTGACGACATGGAGCCCCGGAGTCGCCATGTAGTACGCCTCGGAGGAGTCGCTGTGGTGCTCGACGCCGCCGATGCCGCCGCCGTAGGGGACACGGATGGTGATCGGCAGGGACATCCTGCCGCGGGTGCGGTTGCGCATGCGGGCCACGTGCGAGATGAGCTGTTCGAACGCCGGGTAGGCGAACGCGTCGAACTGCATCTCCACGACCGGCCTCAGGCCGTACATCGCCATGCCGACGGCCGTGCCGAGGATGCCCGCCTCGGCGAGCGGGGTGTCCGTGCAGCGGTCCTCGCCGAACTCCTTGGCGAGTCCGTCGGTGACGCGGAAGACGCCGCCGAGGGTGCCGACGTCCTCGCCCATGACGTGCACGGCGGGGTCGGCGGCCATGGCGTCGCGCAGCGCGCGCGTGAGGGCCTGCGCCATGGTGGCCGGCTTGACGGCGACGGTGGTCATCGGTGCGTGCCCCCGTCCGGGTCGGTCTCCGGCCTCGGCCGCCAGCTCGGCCCGCACCTGGTCCCGCTGCTCGCGCAGCTGCGAGGTGGGCTCGGCGTAGACATGGGTGAACAGGTCCATGGGGTCGAGTGCCGGGTCCTGGTTCATGTGCGCGCGCAGGTCGGCGGCCATCGCCTCGGCGGCGTCCCGAGCGGCCTGTTTTCCGTCTTCGTCGAGCAGTCCGCGCGCGGTCAGCTCCCGCTCCAGCAGCTGGATCGGGTCGTGCTCGCGCCAGGTCTCGACCTCGGCGTCGCCGCGGTAGCGGGTCGCGTCGTCGGCGTTGGTGTGGGCGTCGACCCGGTAGGTGATCGCCTCGACGAGGGTGGGACCGCCGCCCGCACGCGCGTGCCGTACGGCGTCGGAGAGGACCTCGTGCACGGCCGCGACGTCGTTGCCGTCGACCAGGCGGCCGGGCATGCCGTAGCCGACGGCCTTGTGGGCCAGCGACGGGGCCGCGGTCTGCTTGGCGAGCGGGACGGAGATCGCGAAGCCGTTGTTCTGCACCAGGAAGACCACCGGGGCCTGCCAGACGGCGGCGAAGTTCAGCGCCTCGTGGAAGTCGCCCTCGCTGGTGCCGCCGTCGCCGACCATGGCCAGGGCGACCACGTCGTCGCCCTTGAGGCGGGCGGCGTGCGCGAGGCCCACGGCGTGCGGCAGTTGCGTGGCGAGCGGGGTGCACAGGGGGGCGACCCGGTGCTCGTAGGGGTCGTAGCCGGTGTGCCAGTCGCCGCGCAGCAGTGTGAGCGCCTCGACGGGGTCCACACCGCGGGCGACGACGGCGAGCGTGTCGCGGTAGCTCGGGAAGAGCCAGTCCTGCTCCTTCAGCACGAGCGCGGCGGCGACCTCGCAGGCCTCCTGGCCGGTGGTGGAGGGGTAGACGGCGAGGCGGCCCTGCTTGGTGAGGGCGGTCGCCTGCGCGTTGTAGCGGCGACCGCGGACCAGCTGCGCGTACAGCGTCCGCAGCAGCTCCGGGTCCGCCTTCGCGGCGGCCTCGGTGCCGAGGACGCGGTACGGCTCGGCGTCGGGCAGCAACGGCGCGGGGTCCATGCGGGGCTGCCAGGCGGGCGGCGGGGTCGGCCGGTACGCGCCCCGCTGCTCCATGACCGTCATGACGGCACCTCCTCGTGGGAGCGGCTACGGGAGGCGCGTCGGCTGTGATGCGCCTCACCTACCGATTGTTCGGTCGTCGGCACATTTTGGCTACGGGTGACCCCAGGCTGTGGACAAACGGTTCTCCACAGCCTGTGATGGACGCAGTACGTCCATGGCGGAGAGGCGGGGGCAGGTGGCATCTGAACAAATGGCCGAAGGGCGGGACGAGGGCGGCGTGCTGCCGCCGCCGCGACCCCTGGACGCCATAGATCAGGACATCCTGCGCATGCTCCAGGCGGACGGCCGCGCCTCGATACGGTCGGTCGCCGACCGGGTCCACGTCTCGCGCGCGAACGCCTACGCCCGCATCAACCGGCTCGTCGAGGACGGTGTCATCCGCGGCTTCGGCGCCCGCGTCAACCACGAGCGGGCAGGTCAGGGGACGTCCGCGTACATCACGCTGAAGATCGTGCAGAACTCCTGGCGCACCGTGCGCAAGGAGCTCAGACAGCTGCCCGGCGCCTCCCACATCGCCCTGGTGGGCGGGGATTTCGACGTGCTGCTGCTGGTGCACGTGTCCGACAACCGGGCGCTGCGCGAGCTGGTGCTGACCCGGCTCCAGGCGATCCCGGAGGTGCTCAGCACGCGCACGCTGCTGGTGTTCGAGGAGGAGGACCTGGAGCCGCAGGGGTGAGTCACCCGGCTTCGCGCAGGCCCCCGAACGCCAGCTGCACCACCGCGTCGGCCACCTCGCGCTCGCTCATGCCCCGGCCGTCGGGCCGGTACCACTCCACGAGCGAGTTGATCATGCCGAAGACCAGCCTGGTCACCAGCCGGACCTCTATGTCGCCGCGCACGTCCCCGTCCGCCGCCGCGGCCTTCAGCAGGTCGGACACCCGGTGGTCGAAGTCGCGGCGCCGCTCCAGGGCCCACCGCTCGGTGTCCGTGTTGCCGCGCACGCGCAGCAGCAGGGTCACGTAGGGCAGTTCGGCTATGAGCACCTCGACCATGCGCCGGACGACGTGCTCCAGACGGTCGCAGGCGCGTCCCACGCGCGCGTGCTCCTCGTCGAGGATCCCGAAGAGGCCGTCCAGGGCCCGGCTCACGGCGCGGCGCAGCAGCTCCTCCTTGCCGGCGACGTGGTGGTAGATCGACGACTTGGAGATGCCGGCCGCCTTGGAGAGGTGCTCCATGGAGGTGCCGTCGTAGCCGCGCTCGTTGAACACCCGGACGGCGACGGACAGCAGTGTGTCCGGGGTGTACGTGTCGCGTTTGGCGGTGGTCATGAGGCTGTGCCCTCCCGCTTGTCGGAGGCGTGTGCGTGGCGGTACAGCGCGAGCGACGGCGCGTAGCGCCCCGAGGGGTCGCGCACGTGGAGGTCGTCCAGGAGCGCGTAGGCCCAGTAGCGGCCGAGTCTGCGGCTCCACTCGAAGGGGCCCAGGGGGTAGTTGACGCCGAGGCGCATCGCGGTGTCGATGTCCTCCTCGGTGGCCACGCCCTTGGCGACCGCGTCGTGCGCCAGGTCGATGATCCGCGCGACGGTGCGGGCGACGATCATGCCGGGTACGTCGCCGATGACGCTGACCTGCTTGCCGAGCGCCTGGAAGAGGCCGGTGGCCTCGGCGAGGGTCTGCGAGGAGGTGTCCTGGGAGGCCGACAGCGCGATCCGGGTGGCCTTGCGGTAGTCGAGGGCGAGGTCGAAGTAGACGACGTCCCGGAACTCCACGGAGGTCTGCCCGTCGGCGAGGACGAGCTGGCCGCCGCTCGGCAGCACCAGTCGCGAACCGTTGTCCTCGTCCTCGTCGCGGACCGGGATGCCCGCCTCGCGGATCAGCGCGAGCAGTTCGGACGCCGGGCCCAGGTCGCCCTCGGCGACGACGTACGCGGGCGGCTGCCGCCGCTCCGCCGTGTCCGGCTCCGGGCGCTCGGCGCCGTCCCCGTGGTCGTACCAGCCCTGGCCGGTCTTGCGACCGAGCCGGCCGGACTCGACCAGGCGCTGCTGGGCGAGGGACGGCGTGAAGCGCACGTCCTGGAAGAAGGACTGCCAGACCGACCGGGTGACGGACTCGTTGACGTCCTGGCCGATCAGGTCGGTCAGCTCGAACGCGCCCATCCGGAAACCGCCCGACTCGCGCAGCACGGCGTCGAGGGTGGCCGGGTCGCCGCCCTGCGCCTCGTACACCGCGAAGGCCTCGGCGTAGAAGGGCCGGGCGATGCGGTTGACGATGAAACCGGGGGTGTCCGCGCAGGCGACCGGAGTCTTGCCCCAGGCGCGGGCCGTCTCGTACGCGCGCGTGGCGTACGTGACGTCCGTGGCGAACCCGGAGACGACCTCGACCAGCGGCAGCAGCGGCGCCGGGTTGAAGAAGTGCAGTCCGACGAAGCGGCCGGGGGCGCTCAGGGCGCCGCCGATGGCGGTGACGGACAGGGACGAGGTGTTGGTGGCGAGCAGGCAGTCGTCGGCGACGACGACCTCCAGCTCGCGGAACAGGTCCTGTTTGACGTCCAGCCGCTCCAGGACCGCCTCGACGACCAGGGCGCAGTCCGCGAGCTCGGCGAGGGCCTCGGCGGGCAGCAGCCGGGCGCGGGCGGCGTCCCGGTCGGCGCCGGTGAGCCGCTCCTTCTCGACGAGCCGGTCGAGGCGCGCGCCGATCGCGTCGGCCGCCTCTCGCGCCCGCCCGGGCACGGTGTCGTACAGCCGTACGGGATGGCCCGCGACCAGCGCGACCTGGGCGATGCCCTGGCCCATGGTGCCGGTGCCCACGACGGCCACGGGGCTGCTGAGGTCGAGTGCTGTCATGTGCGCGATCCTCCCGCACGGGGTTTTCCACAGATGCGGCGGACCCCCTTGAACCGACCGATCGTTCGGTTACTCTAGCTCTGTCCGCCCATTCCTGCCCAGGTTCCCGCCCAGGTCATGAACTCGACGAAGAGTTCTTGAGACGAGGAGTTGGTCACCCATGACCGCCGTACTCTCGGCGCACGAGCTGATCGCCCGGCACCGGTCCACCCTCGACCAGGCGCTGGAAGCGATCCGCACGCGCGCGTACTGGTCCCCGCACCCCGAGCACCCCAAGGCCTACGGGGAGCACGGCAGCCTGGACGCCGCGGCGGGCAAGGCCGCCTTCGACGCCCTGCTCGGCACCCGCCTCGACCTGGGCCAGCCCGGCACCGACGACTGGGTGGGCGGCGAGACGTCCCCGTACGGCATCGACCTGGGCGTGGCGTACCCGCACGCGGACCTCGACGTGCTGCTGCCCGCCATGAAGGCCGGACAGCGGGCCTGGCGGGACGCGGGCGCGGAGCAGCGCGCGGTGGTCTGCCTGGAGATCCTCAAGCGCATCAGCGACCGGACGCACGAGTTCGCGCACGCGGTCATGCACACCTCCGGCCAGGCGTTCATGATGGCGTTCCAGGCGGGCGGGCCGCACGCGCAGGACCGCGGCCTGGAGGCGGTGGCGTACGCGTACGTGGAGCAGGTGCGCACGCCCGACACGGCGGAGTGGACCAAGCCCCAGGGCAAGCGCGATCCGCTGGCCATGACCAAGCAGTTCACGCCGGTCCCGCGCGGCATCGGCCTGGTGATCGGCTGCAACACCTTCCCGACGTGGAACGGCTACCCGGGCCTGTTCGCTTCCCTCGCCACCGGCAACGCGGTCCTGGTCAAGCCCCACCCGCGCGCGGTGCTGCCGCTCGCGCTCACCGTGCAGGTCGCGCGCGAGGTGCTCGCCGAGACGGGCTTCGACCCGAACCTGATGGCGCTGGCCGCGGAGCGCCCCGGCGAGGGCATCGCGAAGACCCTGGCGACGCGTCCGGAGATCCGGATCATCGACTACACGGGCTCGACCGAGTTCGGCGACTGGCTGGAGGCCAACGCCCGCCAGGCCCAGGTCTACACGGAGAAGGCCGGCGTCAACACGGTCGTCGTCCACTCCACGGCCGACTACAAGGGCATGCTCTCCAACCTGGCGTTCTCGCTGTCCCTGTACAGCGGCCAGATGTGCACGACCCCGCAGAACCTGCTCGTCCCGCGGGAGGGCATCTCCACGGAGCAGGGCCCCAAGTCCTACGACGAGGTGGTCGCCGACCTCGCCAGGTCGGTCGACGGCCTGCTCGGCGACGACGCCCGCGCGAACGCGCTGCTCGGTGCGATCGTCAACCCGGACGTGAAGGCCCGTCTGGAAGCCGCGGGGGGTCTCGGCGAGGTCGCCCTGGCGTCCCGGGAGATCACCAACCCCGACTTCCCGGGTGCGGTCGTCCGTACGCCGGTGATCGTGAAGCTGGACGGGGCCAAGCCGGACGCCGAGGCCGCGTACATGAGCGAGTGCTTCGGTCCGGTCTCCTTCGCCGTGGCGGTGGACTCGGCGGCGGACGCGGCTCAGTTGTTGCGGCAAACCGTTCACGAGAAGGGCGCGATGACCGTCGGGGCGTACACGACCGACCCGGAGGTCGAGCAGGCCGTGCGGGAGGTGTGCCTGGAGGAGGCGGCGCAGTTGTCGCTGAATCTCACGGGTGGGGTGTATGTGAACCAGACGGCCGCGTTCTCCGACTTCCACGGGTCGGGGGGTAACCCGGCGGCGAGTGCGGCGCTGTGTGACGGGGCGTTCGTCGCCAACCGGTTCAGGGTTGTCGAGGTGCGGCGGGAGGCCTGAGAGCGCCGAGAGCCTGAAGGGACGTTCCGGAACCCGCACTCCAGTGGTACAGGGTCATCGCCACACTCGTCGCCAGGTTGTAGCTGCTGACCTGGGGACGCATCGGCAGGGACAGCAAGTGGTCGGCCCGGGCGCGGAGTTCCGTCGACAGACCCGTGCGTTCCGAGCCGAACGCGAGGACGGCGTCGTCCGGGAGCTTGATGCCCCGGATGTCGTCGCCCTCGGGGTCGAGGGCGAACAACGGGCCGGGCGGCAGACCGGACACCTCCAGCCGCTCCACCGCGGTCGCGAAGTGCAGGCCCGCCCCGCCGCGTACGACCGTCGGATGCCAGGGGTCGACCGTCCCGGTCGTCACCACGCCCGTCGCGCCGAAGCCGGCGGCCAGGCGGATCACCGCCCCCGCGTTGCCCAGATTGCGCGGATTGTCGAGGACCACGACCGGGGTAGTGCGGGGCGTGTGCGCCAGCCGCGCGAGGTTTGACTCGCGGGAGGGGCGCACGGCCAGCGCGGCCACGGCGGTGGGGTGCGGGCGCGGCACGAACGACGCGTACGTCTCGTGCGGCACCTCCGTCAGCAGCGCGCCCAGCGCCTCCCGTACGTCCGGGGCCAGCTCGTCGGCGAGGGCGAGTGCGGCGGCCCGGTCGGCGGTGACCGCCACCGGCACCTCGGCGCCGAACCTCACCGCGTGCTTGAGGGCGTGGAAGCCGTCGAGCAGGACGCTGCTGCCGGCGAGCCGGTGCCAGACGGTGACGGGGTCGGTCATGCCCCGAAGCCTACGTGCGTGGCCTCGGGCTCCTCGTGGGCGTGCCGCTCGGGCACCGGCGTACGCCGGCGGCGCAGCAGCCGGTCACGCGCGCGGGCCGCCCGGCCGCCCAGACGGCGCAGGAAGGACGTCGGCAGGAACACCGCGTCCGCGGCGATCATCGCAAGCGAGAAGAACGGCAGACCGAGGACGACGGCGATCACGGCGTGCTCGGTGATCATGACCGCCAGCAGGACGTTCTTCACCCGCCGGTTGAACAGCGTGAACGGGAAGGCGACCTGCACGAGGACCGTCCCGTAGGTCACGAGCATCACCATCGTGCCGCTGGCGGTCAGCAGGTCGGCGAGGGCGGGCCAGGGCGAGAAGTACTCCAGGTGGAGCGGGTAGTAGACCGCGGTGCCGTCCTGCCAGCGGGAGCCCTGGACCTTGTACCAGCCGGCCGTCGCGTAGATCAGGCATGCCTCGGCCATGATCACGAACAGGGCGCCGTTGTGCACGATGTCGGCGATGACGCCGAGCAGGATCCGCGGTTCACCGGACTTGGCGCGGCGCCCGACCAGCCACCACAGGGCCTGCGCGACCCACACGGTCCACAGCAGCGCGGGTATCAGCCGGTCGCCGTCCATCCGGCCGGCCAGGGTGACCGCGACCAGCGCGAACCCGAGCACGCCCCACAGGGCCGGCCCGGTCCGGTCCGTGACCCGCTCGCCCCGCGCGCGTGCCGCCCGGGCGCGCGAGGCCCGCCGGGCGTCCAGCGACCACACCTGGGCGCAGCGCGTGAAGACCAGGTAGATCGACATCAGGTGCAGCACGTTGTCGCCGCCGTCGCCCATGAAGACGCTTCGGTTCTGCAGCGACAGCACGCCGACCATGAACAGCACCGACATGGTGCGGGTGCGCCAGCCCAGCAGCAGCAGGGCGCTGAACAGGATCGCGAGCGCGTAGACGACCTCGAACCAGACCCGGCCGTCCGACCACATCAGGGCCGTGAAGGCCTTGTTGGTCCCGATCAGCTGCTCGGCGAGGTCCCAGCTCCAGGGCCCGCCGGGGCCGTAGAGCTCATGGCGGTGGGGGAACTCGCGCAGCAGGAACAGCAGCCAGGTCGCGCTGAAACCGATACGGATCACGGCGGTCTGGTACGGGCCGAGGGCGGCCTCCGTGACACGGGCGATGCCGCGGGATATGGCCAGGGAGATGCTGTTCACCGCACGCCTCCTGCAGCCTCGTCCCGCGGCACCGGCCACCACGGCAGCTCGCGATAGGCCGGTGTCAGGGAGACCTTCTCCCGGCTCCACCCGGGCGGGGGGACGTTGCTGGTGCGGGAGCGGACCTGGACGCGCTCGATGACACCGCCGTCCCCGGCCGTGGCCCCCGCCGCGTCGTCGCGGTCGAGGCGCAGCACCACGATCCGGCGCAGATACGACTCGGAGAGCGAGCCCCGCATGCCCACCGGGCGGCTCTCGCCGTCGTGCGTCGCGACGAAGAAGTCCCAGGCGCGGCGCAGCTCGTTCTGCTGGGTGTGGCTGGGCAGCAGGTTGCCGTCGATGGCCCGGCCGTCCTCGGCGGACAGGTCGTACCAGCCGGTGCTCAGCTTCATGCCGTCCGCGCCGCTGACCTCGGCGCGGGCCTGGATCGAGATGTTCTGCTGGAGCGGGTTCGGCGCGAAGAGCTTCCAGTTCTGTTCGAACTCCGGATAGATCCAGTCGTCCACGGCCCTCGCCGTGCTCCTTGGTGACCGTGTTCGCCGGCGCGACGTGCAGGAACGTCATCCCGAGATGCACACAGACCCCGATCGCGACGACCGCGAGCGCCAGCGCGACGCCGATCTGGTAGCGGAGGGAGAGCGCGGCGATGCCGGAACGGGGCAGGTCGGGCGGCCCAGGATCGGCAGGCCCGCCCGGCACACCCGGCCCGTCCGGCCCGTGCCGGGCATTCGAGCCTTCGTCGTACGCGTCCATTCCGCCCCGTTCCAGATCCCGGTCCGTCGTTCCGTCCGCCCGGCCGCGAGGGCGTCGTACCGCCCACGCCCGCTGTGCGGCATCGGCACGGGCACGGTACTCAGGCCGCGCACCCGGGCACAGCCCCTGTCCGCCGGTCCTGGACGTGGCCGTCGCCACACGCGGAGGCCGACCGTACGGCGCCCGCGACCGCCCGGGAGCGGCGGTCCCCCGGGTCCACAGGGGACCCCCGCAGGTTATCCACAGGGCGCGCCGGCAGGTCGTCCACAGGGGTGACACCCTACGGCGCCCGCCCGTACACCCATTCCCTTCTTCTAGAACCTGTTCTATCTTGACGCCCCGTCAGCTCAACGGGATCCGCCGGAAGGACAGGCACCGTGGACTTCACCTTCAGCGAGGAGCAGCAGGCGGCGGCCGAGGCGGCGAAGGGCGTGTTCGCCGGGGTCGTCCCGGACGCCGTGCCCAGCCCCGCGCTCACCCCCGGCGCCGTCGCCGACACCCACGACCGCGCCCTGTGGGCCTCGACTCGCCGACGCGGACCTGCTGAGCCTGCTGCTCGACGCGCGGTACGGCGGAGCCGGCCTGGACGCCATCGCGCTGTGCTTGGTGCTGCGGGAGTCGGCGCGGGTGCTGGCCAGGGTGCCGCTGCTGGAGAGCAGCGCGGCGGCGGCGGCCGTCCAGGCCTACGGAAGCGACGAGGCGAAGTCGGACCTGCTCGCCCGGGCCGGCCGGGGCGAGCTCGTGCTGACCGTCGCCGCGCACGGCCGCACCGGACACGACCCGGCCGAACTCGCCGTGACCGCACGGCAGGACGGCGAGGCCTGGGTGCTGGACGGGGTGCAGACGGCCGTGCCATGGGCCTACGACGCGGACGTCACGCTCGTACCCGCACACACCGGGAGCGGCCGGACCGTCCTGGCCCTGGTACCCCGCGATCACGGCGGGGCCGTCCTCGCCGAGCAGTTCTCCACCAGCGGTGAGCGGCTCGGCGAGCTGCGGCTGGAGTCGGCCCGGCTCACCGCCCGGGACGTGATCGACGCCGACGGGGCGTGGGAGTGGCTTCGGGGCCTGCTGGCCACCGGGACGTGCGCGCTGGCGCTGGGGCTCGGGGAGCGCGTGCTGCGGATGACCGGGGAGTACACGAGCGAGCGGGAGCAGTTCGGGTTCCCGATCGCCACCTTCCAGGCCGTCGCCGTGCAGGCCGCCGACCGCTACATCGACCTGCGCGCGATGGAGGCCACGCTGTGGCAGGCCGCGTGGCGGATCGCCTCGGGGTCACCCGGCGCGCTGCCGGCCGCCGGTGACGTCGCCGTCGCCAAGATCTGGGCGGCGGAGGGCGTACGCCGGGTCGTACAGACCGCGCAGCATCTGCACGGCGGGTTCGGCGCCGACGTCGACTACCCCCTGCACCGGTACCACGCCTGGGCCAAGCACCTGGAGCTGTCGCTCGGCCCGGCGGCGGCGCACGAGGAGGCCCTGGGCGACCTGCTCGCGGCACACCCACTGGCCTGACCCGGCACAGAAGAAGGGCTAGAGGACGAACCCCGGCTGACCGTCGTCCGTCACCACGGGACGGCCCGCCGTCTGCCACACCTGCATGCCGCCGTCGACGTTCACGGCGTCGACGCCCTGCTGGGCCAGGTACATCGTGACCTGGGCGGAACGGCCGCCCGAACGGCAGATCACATGGACCCGGCCGTCCTGCGGGGCGGCCTCGGTCAGCTCGCCGTACCGGGCGACGAACTCGCTGATGGGGATGTGCAGCGCCCCTTCGGCATGACCGGCCTTCCACTCGTCGTCCTCCCGGACGTCCAGCAGGAAGTCGCCGTCCTTGAGGTCAGTGACCTCGACCGTGGGCACACCAGCTCCAAAACTCATGCCTCCGACGCTACCCGACCCGCCCCAAGGACCGGACGGGACGCGGCTCAGCCCTCGCCGAGCAGCGTGGCCAGCTCCGTCTCCCGCTCGGTGACCTGGCTGAGCAGCTGCTGCCCGATCTCGTCCAGGAGCCGGTCCGGGTCGTCCGGGGCCAGCTGGAGCATGTGGCCGATGGCGCTCTCCTCCAGCTCCTTGGCGAGCAGGGCGAGCAGTTCCTTGCGCTGGGCGAGCCATTCGAGGCGGTTGTAGAGCTCCTCGGCGCGGCTCGGGCCCCGCTTCAGCTCGGGCCCGGCGGCCCACTCCTCGGCGAGCTCGCGCAGCTCCGCCGCGTCGCCACGGGCGTAGGCGGCGTTGACCCGGGTGATGAACTCCTCGCGCCGCTCGCGCTCCTCCTCCTCCTGCGCCAGGTCCGGGTGGGCCTTGCGGGCCAGGTCCCGGTAGAGCTTGCGGGCCTCCTCGCTGGGGCGGACCCGCTGCGGGGACCGGACCGCCTGGTCCGTGAGCATCGCCACGGCCTCCGGGAACAGGCCGCTGTCGTCCATCCAGCCGTTCAGCAACTCCTCGACGCCCGGGATCGGCGCCAGCCGCGCCCTGGCCTCCTCCGCCCGCTGCCGGTCTCCGGCGTCGCCGCTGCGGGCGGCTCTGGCCTCGAGGATCCGGGCATCCAGCTCTTCGAGCCGGGCGTACAGCGGACCGAGCTTCTGTTCGTGCAGCCGGGAGAAGTTCTCGATCTCGACGCGGAAGGTCTCCACCGCGATCTCGTACTCGATCAACGCCTGCTCGGCGGCCCGCACGGCCCGCTCCAGCCGCTCCTCGGGACGTGCCGCGTCGCCCTCGGGCGTCACCCGATCCTCATCGGCGCCGCCACCGCCCTGCTCAGCTTCCGGGGTCGTCACCCGACCAGCCTAGGCCACGCCGAGCCCGCCCCCGCGCCCCGGACGGCCACACCCCTGAGGGCCCGGGCCCCAAGGGGTCACACCCCCATCTCCGCGGCGACCTTCCCCGCCCGCACACCCGCCACCAGATCCGCGTGGTCCGCCTCCGTACGGTCGGCGTAGGCGACAGCGAACGCGGCCACCGCCTCGTCCAGCTCCTCGCTCTTGCCGCAGTACCCGGCGATGAGGCGGGGATCGGCGCTGTGGGCGTGGGCGCGGGCCAGGAGCGCGCCGGTCATCCGGCCGTAGTCGTCCACCTGGTCGGCGGCCAGGGCGGCCGGATCGACGCTGCCCTTGCGGTTGCGGAACTGGCGGACCTGGAAGGGGAGCCCGTCGATCGTCGTCCAGCCCAGCAGGATGTCGCTGACGACCTGCATCCGCTTCTGCCCCAGCACGACCCGCCGGCCCTCGTGCTCGGTCTCCGGCGCCTCGAAACCGGCCGCCAGCAGATGCGGCACCAGCGCGGACGCCCGCACCTCCTTCACCTGGAGCACCAGCGGCTCACCCCGGTGGTCCAGGAGCAGCACGACGTAGGACCGGGTGCCGACGCTGCCGGTGCCGACGACGCGGAACGCCACGTCGTGCACCGCGTGCCGGGCGAGGAGCGGCAGGCGGTCCTGCGGCAGCGTGCCGACGTACTCCTCCAGGGACGCGGCCACCGCCGTGGCCTCCGCGTCCGGGACGCGCCGCAGCACCGGCGGGGCGTCGACGAAGCGGCGCCCTCCGCCCTGCGTGGCCTCGGTCGCCTTGGCCGCGAAGCGCCCGCTCGTGTTGTGGCGGGCCTTCTCGGAGACCCGCTCCAGCGTGCCGAGCAGGTCATGGGCGTCCGTGTGGGAGACGAGCTCCTCGTCCGCGATCGCGTTCCACGCGTCCAGCACCGGGAGCTTGGCCAGCAGCCGCATGGTGCGGCGATAGGCGCCCACCGCGTCGAAGGCCGCCTTGCGGCACCGGTCCTCGTCCGCACCTGCCTCCCGGCCCGCGAGCACCAGGGAGGTCGCGAGGCGCTTGAGGTCCCACTCCCAGGGGCCGTGCACCGTTTCGTCGAAGTCGTTCAGATCGATGACGAGGCCGCCGCGCGCGTCGCCGTACAGGCCGAAATTGGCCGCATGGGCGTCGCCGCAGATCTGGGCCCGGATCCGGGTCATGGGAGTGCGAGCCAGGTCGTAGGCCATGAGGCCCGCCGTGCCGCGCAGGAACGCGAACGGGGTGGCGGCCATGCGGCCGACCCGGATCGGGGTGAGCTCGGGGAGCCGGCCGCGGCCCGACTCCTCGACCGCGCTCACCGCGTCGGGCCGGGACGCGTCCAGATCGAGCGTGGCATGCGTGCTGCGCGGGATCCGCTTGCGCAGGGCCTTGCCCTCGTCCTTGGGCGAGCCCTCGGCCGGCCACTGCGCGAAGCCACGCACCCGGGGCAACCGACGCTCGGCACCGTCCCCCGCCTCAGCTCCGGCCTCGGCACCACCCACGGTCCCAGCCCTGGTTCCGGTCCCAGCCTCTGCCCTGGTCATCCCGACCGCCTCCCCCGCCCACGCAAGAACGCCCACGCACGAACATCAACTCGTGCCGACCGTACAACCGACGGCCGAAACTCGTCACACCCTGTGGACAACTCCCCGGCTGTGGAGAACTCACGCGGGAGCGGGCAGGACCTGCCCCTGCGCCAGCACCAGCTCCGCCCGGTCCGCCGAGATGTCGAGCCGGGCCAGCACCGCGGGCACGCAGATACTCGGCAGGAAGTGCTCGAACATCACGACGACACGGCGCTCCAGATCCCGCCTCTGGCAGCGCAGCTGGGACAGCAGCTGTACCCCCGAGAAGCTGCCGACCAGCAGCTCCGCCGTCTCCGCCACGTCGACATGCGGCAGCAGCTCGCCCTGCGCCTTCGCGTCGGCCAGCCGCTGCATGTTCTGGTCGAACCACATCCGGAAGGCCGGAGTGCGGTCGAGATCCAAGGCCCCCTGGTCGAGGGCGAGTCCCACGCTGGCCCGCACCAGCGGCTCGGACCGCAGCCGGCGGGCCAGCACCAGACCGGAGTCGACGAGTTCCTGGAGCTTGCTGAACTGCGGCGGCAGGGCGATCGCGAGCTGCTCCTCGAACACCCCGACCGCGAGCTCCTCCTTGGAGCCGAAGTGGAAGTAGAGCGCGCCCTTGGTGACGCCCGCCCGGTCCAGGATCTCCCCGATGGTCGCCGAGGTGTAGCCGCGTTCGTCGAAGACGGCCGCGGCCGCCTCCAGGATGGTCCGCCGGGTGCGGATCGCGCGCTCCTGTCGCGCCATCGGGTGCCTCCTGATCTCGTCGATCTCTGTGAAGTCACTGTGCAGCGGGGGCGCGAGAGCCTGTCCCAGCGGCTTGGCTCACCCTTTGAAAAAAACCGGCTCGTCCGTATCTTAGACAAACGCTTCAGTCAAACATCGACCGCAGCCAGGCAGCCGATCCTGGGGGTTCTCATGCCGCGGACAGGACCTTTAAGCGCACCCACGGACGATCAGACCGGACCCGAGGCCCGTCCGGCAAACGCAACCGCTGCGGCCGTCGAGAACCCGCCACAACACCGCGCAGACGCGGCACCACCACGTCCCGCCACCGGAGAACCCACCCCGCCGACCACCGCCGCTGCCGAAGCCGCCCCGTCCGCCGAAGCCCCGCAGCACCACCCCGCACACCGTCACCAAGGAACTCGCCCACCGCACCACGGAAACCGACGTCTTCCCCACCCGGTGGCGGCGAATCTCCGACACCCGTTTCCGTTTCACCGCGCACTGGCCGGCCGCCCATCCCTTCTTCGCCCCGGTGGACGACCACCACCAGGACCCGATGATCGTGGGCGAAACGTTGCGGCAGGCCTCGATGGTGCTCGCCCACGCCGAGTACGGTGCCCCGGCCGACACCCACTTCGTCATGTGGGACCTGACGGTCTCCGCCGACCCGTCCGCGCTCCCGCTGTCCGACGCCGCCGAGCCGGTCGACATCGACGTCGTGTGCTCCGAGATACGCCCTCGCGGCCGCGGCCTGAGCAGCATGCGGACCACGATGGAGTTCCGCCGCGCCGGCCGCTTCGTCGCCCGCGGCACCGGCAGCACCGGCTGCACCTCCCCCCTCGCCTACCGCCGCCTGCGCGAACGGCAGCTGGCAGCCCTGGACACACCCGTACCGCTGCTGCCGGGCATCGCGCCCGAGCTCGCCGGCCGCGCTCGCGCCGAGGACGTCCTCCTCGCCCCGGCCGACCGCCCCGGGGTCTGGCTGCTGCGCGTGGACACCGGCCACCCGGTCCTCTTCCCCCGCCCCAACGACCACGTGCCGGGCATGGCCCTGTTCGAGGCGGCCCGCCAGGCCGCGACCGCCGCGACCGGTCTGCGTCCCCTTCCTGCCCCGCGCCATGACGGCCACCTTCGCCCGCTACGCCGAGCTGCACAGCCCGTGCCGGCTCGAGACCGAGGTGCTCGAATCGGACCCGGGGGAGGTGACCGTACGGGTCTCGGGGCGGCAGGACGGCGAGTCCGTCTTCGCCGCCACACTGACCTCCGCACGGCCGGCGCGGGTACGGTCCGTGTCGTGACGGCCAGGCTTCTGATCACGGGCGCGAGCGGCTTCGTCGGCAGCCACGTGGCCGCTGCCAGCGCGCACGGCGACCCGGCGTCCGCGTACGGCTGTTGTCCCGGCAGACACCGCTCGGCGCCGAGTTCGTCCGCGGTGACCTCAGCGACCCGCCCTCCCTGCGCGGCGTCTGCGCGGACACCGACGTCCTGGTGCACTGCGCCACCCGGATCGGCGGCGACGCCGAAACCGTCGAGGCCGTCAACGACCTGGGCACCCGGGCCCTGGTCGAGGAGGCCGTGCGCTCGGGGGTGGGCCGGATCGTGTACGTGAGTACGGCCGCCGTGTACGGCCGGGGCCCCTTCCGCGGCGTACGCCCCGGGCAGGTGCCGATCGCGCCCGCGTCGGCCACCAGCCGCACCCGGGCGGCCGCCGAACGGCACGTCCTCGACGCGGGCGGCCTGGTCCTGCGTCCGCACCTCGTCCACGGCGAGGGCGACCGCTGGGTCGATCCCCGGACTGGTGTGGCTGCTGCAGCGAACTGTCGGCGACGACCCTGACCGGCTGCGCGGCACTCCAGTCGATGATCGACGTCGACACCCTGGGCCGTGCGGTGGTGGCCGCGGCCCTGTCCCCGGCGCACGGCGGCGGTGTGCACCACGTCAACCACCCCGAGCCGGTCGGGGTCGCTGACCTGCTCGGGGCCGTGTGCGCGCAGTTGGAGGAGCCCGGCGGCGGTGCGGCGGTGGACGTCGCCACCGCCCTGGACCGGGCCGCCGGGTCACCGCTCGCCCTCCATCACCTCGGCATGCTCACGGTCGACCACTGGTTCGTGGACGACGCTTCTGGAAGGACCTGGACTGCTCGCCCGGCGAGGGGTTCGGGGCCGCGTTCACGCCGCGCGGCGCCCTGGTACCGCGCGTTCCTCCGAGGCCGGAGAGCTTCCTGACCGCTCCTCCGCCTCCGCCTCGCCCGGACGCGGGCCCCGCTTCCCGCGGGTCCGTGATCCCGGCCGTGCAGCAGTACGGGCAGCGCCTCATGGCCCGTCGAGATGATGGAACGCAGCCGCTTCGGCGGACGGGACGGATCGGCCAGGGCCAGCCGCGGGAAGCGGTCGAACAGGGACGTCAGGGCCACGGTCGCCTCGGCCATGGCCAGGGGCCGGCCCAGGCAGTGGTGCACGCCGTGGCCGAAGGACACGTGGTCGCGGCTGGTGGTTCGGGTGACGTCGAAGCGTTCGGCGTCGGTCCCGTGCCGCTCGGGGTCGCGCCCGGCACCCGCGAAGGAGACCACGAGCGGGTCGCCCTTCGGGATGGTCAGACCCGGCTCGATCTCGATGTCCTCGACGGCGTAGCGCAGGCCCGACATGGCACCCGGCGCCTCGTGGCGCAGCGACTCCTCGAGGGCGTCCTCCCAGGTCACCCGTCCTGAGCGGACCAGTTCGAGCTGGTCGGGGTGGGCGAGCAGGCTGTGCACGGTGTTGTCGATGAGGTTGACGGTCGTCTCGAAACCGGCGGTGAGCAGCAGGATCAGGTTGTCCATCAACTCCTGTTCGCTGAGGCGCCTTCGTCGCGGGCGGCGATGAGGGCCGTCGTCAGGTCGTCGGACGGGTGCTCGCGCTTGTACCGGAGGAACGCGGTGAGCGTGCCGTAGAGCTCGACCGCGTTGGCCTGGGCGTCCTCCAGGGAGATCTCCGTGTCGAAGAAGCCGTTGATGATGCGGTAGAGGGCCGCCCGCGGACCGTCCTCGCCGTGCGGTACGCCGAAGAGTTCGCACACCACCTCGTGCGGGATCGGGCGCCGCGAACGCCGCCCGCAGGTCGACGACTTCGCCTTCCGGGACCCGCTCCAGGTCGTCGAGTGCCCGGTCGACGATCTCCTGGACGCGCGGGAGCAGCTCCTCGACACGCCGTTTGGTGAAGGCGGCTGCCATCGGTTTGCGCAGCCGGCTGTGGTCGGTGCCGTAGGCGGTGACCATGTTGCGCACCGAGACCCAGATCGCGAGCGGCCAGGTGCGGGAGATGTCCCCGTTGATCCAGGCCGGCCAGTGCTGGAAGGCGTCCTTGCTCGTCTCGGGCCCGGCCAGGAGCCGCTTGTTCAGCTCCAGGCCGTTGATCCACCACACCCGTACGCCGCCGGGGAGTTCGACCTCCACGGCCGGGCCCTGGGCCCGGATCCGGGAGATCTCGCCGTAGAGGTCCTGGCCGGACGGGTCGATCGTCAGGAAGGGGCATGCCTGCTGTGCCATGACACTTCGCTCCTTGGTCCAGAGGCTGGGAAACCATGGTGCGATTCGTGGGCCGAAAAAACTTGGCATCCGGTTTGTTTTGGCCACGGCTTCAATGTGTGTTGGCCATGGAAGGGGCATGGCACCGGGTCGCTACCGCAGCGCGATCCCCGCCCGGCTCGCCTCCCCCAACGCCCCGTCAGCGTCCACGTCGGCGTCCGTCTCCACGTGGTCCGGCTGGGTCCCCGCCGGGTCCAGCGCGCCGGACAGGTGCGGTGCGGCCACGCACGGCAGGAGCAGATGCCACAGGTCGGTCAGCGAGGGGCGTGCGAGCCAGCCGTGGTCCTCCCGGGCCAGCACCTCGATGCCGGTCGTGGCGGCGAGGACGACGGCGCTGGTGCGGTGCGGCGGCACCCCGGCGGCGAGTTCGCCCTTCCGCTCCGCCTCGGCGAGCAGTTCGTGCACGCACTCCCGCCACTCCCGGCGCAGGTCACGTACCCGTCCCGCGACCGCCTCGGCGTTCAGCCGTAACCCCGCCCGCACCACGATGTCGGCGCACAGCAGCCGGGCCACGTGGTGGGTGACGTCCACGAGGCGTTGCAGGGCGCACCCGTCGCCGCCGCGGCCCCGCCCGGCGGCCCGGCGCAGGGCACGGGCTGCCGCGTGCTCGACGGCCTCGGCCACGGCGGCCTTGTTCGCGAAGTGGAAGTGCAGCGCGCCGGAGCTGACCCCGGCTCCCGCGCTGATCTCCGCCAGGCCGGCCTGGACGTATCCCCGTGCCTCGAACTGCTCGGCCGCCGACCGGATCAGCGCGAGGCGGGTCCGGACGGCCCGCTCCTGTTTGGTCACCCCTGGCTCCCCTGGAGGGCTCTGATGGCGACGCAATGAAACCAACTCGCTGGTTTTCACACAACGCGTGGGCGCTCTCGTGGCGTTGAGGCGCGCCCGCAGCCCCCGGGCTTCGGAGCTCTAAGCCCGCAGATACGCCAGCACCGCCAGCACCCGGCGGTGGGTCTCGTCCGCCGGCGGCAGGTCGAGCTTGGTGAGGATGCCGGAGACGTGCTTGCCCACGGCCGCCTCGGAGACGACCAGTTCGCGTGCGATCGCGCTGTTGGATCTGCCCTCGGCGATCAGCGCCAGCACCTCCCGCTCGCGCGGGGTGAGCCGCTCCAGCGGGTCGCGGCGGCGGCGCAGCAACTGCCGTACGACCTCGGGGTCGACGACCGTGCCGCCGTCGGCGACCTCGCCGAGCGCCTCGACGAACTCCTCGACCTGGCCGACGCGGTCCTTGAGCAGGTAGCCGACGCCCGTGCCGTCGCCGGAGTCCAGCAGCTCGGCGGCGTACCGGCGCTGCACGTACTGGCTGAGGACCAGGACGGGCAGCGTGGGCCGCTCCTCGCGCAGCCGCACGGCCGCGTGCAGGCCCTCGTCCTGGAAGCCGGGCGGCATCCGCACGTCCGTCACGACCACGTCGGGGGCGTGCTCCGCGACGGCCGCGACCAGTGCCCCGGCGTCCCCCACGGCCGCGACGACCTCGTGTCCGCAGCGGCCGAGCAGCCCGACGAGCCCGTCCCGCAGCAGCACGCTGTCCTCGGCCAGGACGACGCGCAGCGGCCGGTCGGCTCGCAGGGTCACGGCCGGTCAACTCGCAGGCTCACAGGGAATCTCCACACGCAGCAGGGTCGGTCCGCCGGGCGGGCTGGACAGGGAGAGTCTGCCATCGAGCACCGACACCCGGTCGGCGAGTCCGGTCAGGCCGCTGCCCTCCCCGGCCCGCGCACCACCGCACCCGTCGTCGCGGATCCGGAGGACCAGCCGGCCGCCCCGGTGCCCGCCGCTGACCTCCGCCCGGCTCGCCCCGCTGTGCCTGCCCACGTTGGCGAGCGCCTCGCACACCACGAAGTACGCGGCGGCCTCGACCGCCTGGGAGAGCCGCCCGGGCAGCTCCAGGTCGACGTCCACGGGCACGGCCGAGCGGTCGGCTGCGTCGGCGACGGCGGCTTCGAGGCCGTAGTCGGCGAGGACCTTGGGGTGGATGCCGTGGATGAGCTCACGCAGTTCCGCGAGGGCCGTGCCCGCCTCCTCGTGGGCCTTGGCGAGCTGGTCGGCCAGCGGGCCGGGCGGGGCGTCGAGACGGGCCAGGCCGAGCGTCATCGTCAGGGCGACGAGCCGCTGCTGTGCCCCGTCGTGCAGGTCGCGCTCGATGCGCCGCCGCTCCGCCTCGAAGGCGTCCACCAACCGCACCCGGGACCGGGCCAGTTCGACCACCCTGGCCCCCAGGCCCGCCTCGCGCGGGGCGATCAGCAGCCGCGTCAGCCCGGCCCGGGCACCGGCCGCGACGCCCAGCAGGTAGGCGCCCAGGGCCAGGAGGACCAGCCCGAGGAGGGCGGAACCGAAGGCGGCCGGCCAGGTGGTGACCAGCCACACCTTGAGCACCTTCGCCTCACCGAAGGCCGCCAGGAGCAACCGGAGTCGACGACCACGGACAACGGGCACAGCAGGCCGACGGCGAGCGCGAGCGCGTCGACCGGCCACAGCAGACCCGCGAACAGCAGGGCGTGGCCCAACTCCCGCCAGGTGGCCCGCTTCCCGCAGCCGGGTCGACAGCCAGGCCCGCAGGCCCGGGGCGCCGGGCGGCTGGTGCGGGTCGGGCGCCGGGTCCGGGTCGACCAGCCGCAGCCTCAGCCGCTCCACCGCCGCCACCGGGATGCCCGCCAGCGCCGTGCACAGGAGCAGCGGCAGCCCCACCAGAGCGAGCGCGAACACACCACCGACCGCCGCCGAGGCCACGATCCCCACGAGCACGACGACACCGGCCACCACGCCGGTGAGCAGGTACCCGGCCGAGCGCCACGGCCACGCCGACAGCAGATAGCCGGGGCGGGACAGGGCCTGCCACACGTTCCGAGGAGGGTGCATGGGGATCACCGTAGAAGCCCGTCAGGGGCCCGGCCATGGGCTCAGGGGGAGGCCCGAGGGTATGCCTGGCCCTACCCCGGGTCTAGGCCCTGCCGCACTGCGCCGGCCCATCGCCACGCGATTCCGTAGTAGCCACCGGTCAATCGACGCGAGGTAGGGATATGGACGCCATCAGGCTGGACAAGGTCACCAGGACGTACGGACCCGTGACCGCACTCGACGGGGTCTCGCTGTCGTTCCCAGCCGGGACCTTCACGGCCGTCATGGGCCCCTCGGGCTCCGGCAAGTCGACGCTGCTCCAGTGCGCCGCGGGCCTGGACCGGCCCACCTCCGGCTCGGTCACCGTCGGCGGCACCGAACTGACCGGGCTGAGCGAGCGGCGGCTGACCCTGCTGCGCCGCGAGCGCGTCGGGTTCGTCTTCCAGGCGTTCAACCTGCTGCCCTCGCTGACCGCCGAGCAGAACGTGGCCCTGCCCCTGCGCCTGGCCGGCCGCCGCGTCCCGAAGGCCCGGCTGCGTCAGGCGCTCCAGCAGGTGGGCCTCACCGACCGGGCCCGGCACAGACCCTCCCAGCTGTCCGGCGGCCAGCAGCAACGCGTCGCCCTGGCCCGTGCCCTGATCACCCGCCCCGAGGTGCTGTTCGGCGACGAGCCGACCGGTGCCCTGGACACACAAACCGGCCGCGAGGTGCTCGGGCTGCTGCGCGGCATGGTCGACCGCGAGGGCCAGACGGTCGTCATGGTCACGCACGACCCGGTCGCCGCCGCGTACGCCGACCGCGTGGTCTTCCTCGTCGACGGGCGCGTACACGGGGAGCTGACCGGTCCGGGCGCCGAGGCCGTGGCCGCCCGCATGACCCGTCTGGAGGCCGTGCCGTGCTGAGCGTCGCCCTGTGCACCCTGCGCACCCGCTGGGTCACCTTCACCGGCAGCTTCGTCGCGCTCTCGCTGGGCGTGGCCCTGCTCACCGTGACGGGCCTGGCCCTGGCCGCCTCCGCCACCGCCCCGGAGCGCGGTCCCGAACGCTTCGCCACCGCCCCGGTCGTCGTCAAGAGCCAGGACACGCTGCGCGTGCCGACCCCGAACGGCGACCGCACGGCCCGCCTCGCCCACCCGCGCCCGGTACCCGCCGCGACGGTCGCGGCGCTGCGGAAGCTGGGCCCCGTCGTGGCGGACCGGTCCTTCGCCGTACGTGCCGCGGGCGGTCCCGCCGACCTGCTCGGCCACCCCTGGTCCACCACCGCGTTCGCCCCGTACGACCTCGCCACCGGCCGCGCGCCCCGCACGGCCGACGAGGCAGCCGTGACGGGCGACTGGGCACGCCCCGGCGAGCGGCTGCACACCGACCGGGGCACCGTACGCGTCGTCGGCACCCTGGCCTCCCGCGGCTTCGAGAACGCCGTGTTCTTCACCGACGCCCGAGCCGCCGAACTGTCCGCTCCCGTCCACCAGTTGGCGGTCACGGCAGATCCTGCGGCCGTGCGGGAGGCCGTCGGCGACAGCGCCCGGGTCCTCACCGGGAACGCGCGCCGCCTCGCCGACGCCGATCCCGGCCGGGACGGCGAGGCGCTCACCGCGATGAACGCCCTGTTCGGCACCGCGGGTGGCGTCACCGCCTTCGTGTCGGTCTTCGTCGTGGCGTCGACCTTCGCCTTCGCGGTCGCCCAGCGGCGCCGGGAGTTCGCTCTGCTGCGCACCGCCGGGGCGACCCCGGGCCAGATCCGCCGGAGCGTCCTCGCCGAAGCCCTCGCCGTCGGCACCCTCGCCTCGGCCGCCGGCTGCGGGCTCGGCTCCTACGGGGCACCGCTGCTGGCCGCCCGGGTGGCCGACGAGGGCCTCGCCCCGCCCTGGTTCACCATCGGCGACCACACCTGGCCGTACCACGCGGCCTTCTGGACCGGCCTGCTCGTCGCCCTGGGCGGAGCGACCGCCGCGTCCTGGCGGGCCGGGCGCACCGCCCCCACCGAAGCCCTGCGCGAGGCCTCCACGGACAGCGGGACACCGACCCCCGGCCGCCTGCTGTTCGGTACGGCCCTGCTCCTGACGGGCGCCGTGACCCTGGCCCTCGCCCTGACCGGCGACCCGGGCGGCCTCCTCCAGCGCAAGACGTACATCAGCCGCCCGATGCTGCTGATCACCGCCGCCGCCCTGCTGGCGCCCCTCGCGCTGCGCCCCCTGACCCGGCTGCTGACCTGGCTGCCCGCCCTCCTGCCCGGCGCCGGCGGCATGCTGGTCCGCGAGAACACCGCCACCGGGGTACGCCGCAGTGCCGCACTCGCGGCCCCCGTGCTGGTCACGGTCGCCCTCGCTGGTTCGCTGCTCGGCGCCACCGCGACCCTCGGCCGGGCGAAGGCCACCGAGAGCGGCGACCGCACCACTGCCGCCTTCGTCGTCACCCCCGCGGCCGGAACGGCCTTCGACACCGCCACCCTGCGCAGGCTGCGGGCGGTACCGGGAGCCGAGATGTCACCGACGTCCACGACGGCCGTCCACGTCCTGGAGGACGGCGTGGCCCTCATCCGCTCCGAGGCCCGCGCCGCGGCCCCCGGCCCCCTTGCGGCGACCACCCGCCTGCCGCTCGCCGCCGGCCGGACGACCGGCCTCGACGACGACTCGATCATCGTCAACGAGGAATGGCAGCGGCACCGGGTCGGCGAGCGGGTCCGGGTGTGGCTCGGCGACGGGACGCCACGGACCCTGCGGATCGCCGCGGTGATGACCACGGGCACCGGCGGCAACGGCGTCTACGTCACCCCGCGCAACGCCCCTGGCGCCACCGTCGACCGCGTCGACGTGGCCCTGGCCGACGGCGCGGACCCGGGCTCCGTGGCCACCGCCCTGCACCAGGCGGTCGGCACCGGGAACGGACAGGTCCTCACCCGGCAGGAATGGCTCCGGGCCACCCACCCCGACACCAACCGCACCACCCGCCTCGGCCTCCTGCTCGTCCTCGGCATCGCCCTCCTCTACACGGGCATCTCGGTGGCCAACACCATGGTCATGGCCACGTCCGACCGGATCCGCGACCTGGCCGTGCTGCGGCTGGCCGGAGCCACCAGGTGGCAGGTCCTGCGGCTGACCGGCGCCGAGGCCCTGACGGTCGTGGCGGCCGGCACGCTCCTCGGTCTCCTGGTCGCCGGCGTCAACCTGGCCGGGATGTGGAGCGCCCTCGCGCTGCTGTCGGTCCGGCCCGCCCTCGCCCTCCCGTGGCAGGCCCTCGGCACGACGGCGGCAGCCTGCGCACTCCTGGCCGTGATCTCCGCGACAGTCCCAGCGGCAGTCGCCCTGCGCCGCCGTCCGGTGGAACTGGCGGGCGTACGGGAATGAAGCCCAACACGCGGGCCGACCAGGCCTGAGAGCTTCCTCACACAGCGAAACCCCGAGACAACCGTCACACCCGCAGACACGAAGAACGGGCGGCATCGAGATCGATGCCGCCCGTTCCGACGGTGCGCGAGGGGGGAGTTGAACCCCCACGCCCTTGCGGGCACTGGAACCTGAATCCAGCGCGTCTGCCTATTCCGCCACCCGCGCATTGGGTGTGTCCTGGGCCCCTGTCCCTTGCGGGCTGGCGCCTTCCGACACCCAGAACATTAGCACGCAGGAAGGGGTGGGTTCACATCCCTTATCCCCGCAGGCAGACCCACCTCCGAACCTTCGATGCCCCGGCCACGTATCAACGCGTACTGCTTCACGTATCAACCTCGTACCGGTACCCCTCGTCTCCCCAGGAGGCGGTCGGGGTCCACAGTCAGGTGCGGGACACTGGTCTGCGGCCGCCTCTACGATCCTTGGCAGGGGTACATGAAGCGGTTGCGCGCGGCAGTACCACCGCCGGAGTTCGAAGGGGAGCTCCACAGGGAACTTCGTCAGGCGTCGACACCCGTCGACCGGGCCGACAGGGGGAACCAGCCGATCGACCGGCGCGTGGATACGATCAGTAAGCAGTACCAGGCAAGCGGCCCGCAGGGCAGTGCACAGGACGGCAGCGACGGAGGAGGTGCCCCATGGGAGTCCTGAAGAAGTTCGAGCAGCGTCTCGAAGGTCTGGTCAACGGCACCTTCGCCAAGGTGTTCAAGTCCGAGGTCCAGCCCGTGGAGATCGCGGGAGCGCTCCAGCGCGAGTGCGACAACAACGCCACCATCTGGAACCGCGACCGGACGGTCGTGCCCAACGACTTCATCGTGGAGCTGAGCACGCCGGACTTCGAGCGGCTCAGCCCCTACTCCGGCCAGCTCGGCGACGAGCTCGCCGGCATGGTGCGCGACTACGCCAAGCAGCAGCGCTACACCTTCATGGGCCCGATCAAGGTGCACCTGGAGAAGGCGGACGACCTCGACACCGGCCTGTACCGGGTGCGCAGCCGTACCCTCGCCTCCTCCAGCAGCCAGCAGGGCCCGGGAGGCGGCGCCGCCGCGCCCGCCGGCCCCGCAGTCCGGCCGCCCCGGCGGCTACGGCTACCCGCCGGCCGCCGCGCCCACGGGCGCCCCGCCCATGCCGTCCGCGCCGCCTCCCGGCGGCCGCCCCGGCGGCTACGGCTACCCGCAGCCCGCGAGCGGCCAGCGGTCCCCGGCCGCCCCGGCAGCCCCTGCGTCCGGCGGACGCACCCGCCACTGGATCGAGATCAACGGCACCCGCCATCAGATCTCCCGCGCGACGCTGGTGCTGGGTCGCAGCACCGACGCCGACGTGCGGATCGACGACCCCGGCGTCTCCCGCCGGCACTGCGAGATCCGGACCGGAACGCCCTCGACGATCCAGGATCTCGGATCCACCAACGGCATCGTGGTGGACGGGCAGCACACCACCCGCGCTACGCTCCGCGACGGCTCGCGGATCGTCGTGGGCAGCACCACCATCATTTACCGGCAAGCCGAAGGGTGAAGCGGGGGCAATGTCAGAGCTGACCCTCACGGTCATGCGGCTGGGTTTCCTGGCCGTACTGTGGCTGTTCGTGATCGTGGCCGTGCAGGTCATCCGCAGCGACCTGTTCGGTACGCGTGTCACGCAGCGCGGATCGCGCCGCGAGGCCGCGCCGGCAGCAGCAGGCCGCCGCGCCAGGCGCCACCGCAGCAGCGCCAGCAGTCCGCGCGGCGGCCGGCAGCGCCGTAACGCCCCCACCAAGCTGGTCGTGACCGAGGGCACCCTCACCGGCACCACCGTCGCGCTCCAGGGCCAGACCATCACCCTGGGCCGGGCGCACGACTCGACGATCGTGCTGGACGACGACTACGCCTCCAGCCGGCATGCCAGGATCTACCCGGACCGCGACGGCCAGTGGATCGTCGAGGACCTCGGCTCCACCAACGGCACGTACCTGGACCGGAACCGGCTGACGACTCCCACACCGATTCCGCTGGGCGCGCCGATCCGCATCGGCAAGACCGTCATCGAGCTGCGGAAGTAGTGCTACACCAATGAATGAGCGCGAGCGGAGCGAGCACGCAGCGGCGGGCCCCACCCCGGGCCCCGGCGCGCTCCCGACCGGAGGGTGGGCAGTGTGGCTCGACACGACCGGCTGTACCCGGAGCCGACAGGCGAGGTGCGCATGAGTCTGTCACTGCGCTTCGCCGCCGGATCGCACAAGGGCATGATCCGGGAGGGCAACGAGGACTCCGGGTACGCCGGCCCGCGCCTGCTCGCCATCGCCGACGGCATGGGCGGCGCCGCGGCCGGTGAGGTCGCCTCCTCCGAGGCCATCTCCACCATCGTCGCGCTCGACGACGACGTCCCCGGCTCCGACGTCCTCACCTCGCTCGGCACGGCCGTACAGCGCGCCAACGACCAGCTGCGCTCCATGGTCGAGGAGGACCCCCAGCTGGAGGGCATGGGCACCACCCTGACCGCCCTGCTGTGGACGGGCCAGCGGCTCGGCCTGGTGCACGTCGGCGACTCGCGCGCGTACCTGCTGCGCGACGGCGTGCTGACGCAGATCACGCAGGACCACACCTGGGTGCAGCGCCTGGTCGACGAGGGCCGCATCACCGAGGAAGAGGCGACGACCCACCCGCAGCGCGTCACTGCTGATGCGCGCGCTCGGCAGCGGCGACCACGTCGAGCCCGACCTGTCCATCCGCGAGGTCCGCGCCGGCGACCGCTACCTGATCTGCTCCGACGGCCTCTCCGGCGTCGTGTCCCACCAGACCCTGGAGGACACCCTCGCCAGCTACCAGGGCCCGCAGGAGACCGTCCAGGAGCTGATCGAGCTCGCGCTGCGCGGCGGCGGCCCGGACAACATCACGGTGATCGTCGCCGACGTCCTCGACCTGGACACCGGCGACACCCTCGCCGGGCAGCTGTCCGACACCCCGGTCGTGGTCGGCGCCGTCGCCGAGAACCAGCATCAGCACTGCACGACAACGGCATCATGCAGACCCCCGCGGGCCGCGCCTCCGGCCTCGGCCGCCAGGGGCACGGACACGGCGGAGGCGGCGAGTTCGGCCCGCCCGGCTCCGGCGACACCACCGGCTACGTCCCGGCGGGCGGCTTCGCGACTACGGCGACGACGACTTCGTCAAGCCCGCGCAAGAAGGCCGCCGGTGGCTGAAGAGATCCTTCTACGGCATCCTCGCGCTCGCCGTCATCGGCGGCGGTCTGTACGGCGGCTGGCGCTGGACGCAGACGCAGTACTACGTCGGCGCCAAGGGCGAGCACGTCGCGCTGTACCGGGGCATCAGCCAGGACCTGGCCTGGGTCTCGCTCTCGAAGGTCGAGAAGGACCACCCCGAGATCGAACTCAAGTACCTGCCGCCCTACCAGCAGAAGCTGGTCGAGGCGACCATCGCCGAGGGCGGCCTGAAGAACGCCCAGGCGAAGATCCAGGAACTGTCGGTGCAGGCCTCCGCGTGCAAGAAGCGAGGCGCAGCGGCGCGACGCCGAGAGCCGAGAAGAACTCCAAGACCGGCGAGGGCGAGGCCGGGGGCACCACGGGAACCACCCCGACCTCCTTCACGTCCAAGGCCACGCCGACGCCGAATCCGTCGAAGCCGTCGGGCTCGCCGTCGGCGCCCGGCAAGTCCCCGAACCCGTCCCCGACCGCACCTACTCCCAGCCCCGGCCCCAGCCTCTCGGAGGAAGAGCAGAAGGTCGTCTCGCTGTGCGGTAAGCAGTAGGCAAGCCGTGAGAGGCCCTGTCACACGATGAGCAGTACGAATGATCGAACTCGCCGACGCACCACACGTCCACGATCGGCGCGATCGGCGCGCCGAGCCGGCGCAACACCGAGCTCGCGCTGCTGGTGTTCGCCGTGGTCATTCCGGTGTTCGCCTACGCCAACGTCGGGCCTGGCCATCAACGACGAGGTGCCCGCCGGCCTGCTGAGCTACGGCCTGGGCCTCGGCCTGCTGGCCGGCGTCGGCCACCTCGTCGTACGCAAGTTCGCGCCGTACGCGGACCCGCTGATGCTGCCGCTGGCCACGCTGCTGAACGGGCTCGGGCTGGTCGTCATCTGGCGCCTGGACCAGTCGAAGCTGCTGCAGGCGATGCCCCAGCTTCGTCGAGGCGGCACCGCGCCAGCTGCTGTACTCCGCGATGGGCGTCGCCCTGCTTCGTGGCCGTGCTGATCTTCCTCAAGGACCACCGCGTCCTGCAGCGCTACACGTACATCTCCATGGCGGGCGCGCTGTTCCTGCTGCTGCTGCCGCTGGTGCCCGGCCTCGGCGCGAACATCTACGGCGCCAAGATCTGGATCCAGATCCCCGGCCTCGGCACGCTCCAGCCCGGTGAGTTCGCGAAGATCGTCCTCGCGGTCTTCTTCGCCGGCTACCTCATGGTCAAGCGGGACGCCCTGGCCCTGGCCAGCCGCCGCTTCATGGGCCTGTACCTGCCGCGCGGCCGCGACCTCGGCCCGATCCTGGTCGTCTGGGTGATCTCGATCCTCATCCTGGTCTTCGAGACCGACCTCGGCACATCGCTGCTGTTCTTCGGGATGTTCGTCATCATGCTGTACGTCGCCACCGAGCGGACCAGCTGGATCGTCTTCGGTCTGCTGATGTCCGCGGTCGGCGCCGTCGGTGTGGCGAGCTTCGAACCGCACATCCAGACCGCGTGTGCAGGCCTGGCTGGACCCGATGCACGAGTTCGAGCTCAGCCGGGCCGGCGTCCAGGACGGCATCGTCCACTCCGAGCAGGCCATGCAGGCTCTGTGGGCCTTCGGCTCCGGCGGCACCCTCGGCACCGGACTGGGGCCAGGGCAACTCCGACCTCATCGGCTTCGCCGCCAACTCCGACTTCATCCTCGCCACCTTCGGCGAGGAGCTGGGCCTGGCGGGCGTCATGGCGATCCTGCTGATCTACGGCCTGATCGTCGAGCGCGGCGTGCGCACCGCGCTCGCCGCCCGCGACCCGTTCGGCAAGCTGCTCGCCATCGGCCTGTCCGGCGCCTTCGCCCTCCAGGTCTTCGTCGTCGCCGGCGGTGTGATGGGCCTCATCCCGCTGACCGGTATGACGCATGCCGTTCCTGGCCTACGGCGGTTCCTCCGTGATCGCCAACTGGGCCCTGATCGGCATCCTGCTGCGCATCAGCGACACCGCACGCCGCCCGGCGCCCGCCCCGGCGCGCCAACCCCGACGCCGAGATGACCCAGGTGGTCCGCCCGTCATGAACAAGCCCCTGCGCCGGATCGCGATCTTCTGCGGCCTGCTCGTCCTGGCCCTGCTGATCCGCGACAACTGGCTCCAGTACGTCCAGGCCGACGAGCTGCGGACCGACAAGGACAACCGCCGCGTCCCCATCGAGCGCTACGCCTCCCCGCGCGGCGACATCATCGTCGACGGCAAGCCGATCACCGGCTCCACGAGACCACGTCGGGCAGCGACTTCAAGTTCAAGCGCACCTACAAGGACGGCGCCATGTGGGCGCCCGTCACCGGCTACGCCTCGCAGGCCTTCGGCGCCACCCAGCTGGAGAACCTCGAGGACGGCATCCTCACCGGCAACGACGACCGGCTCTTCTTCCGCAACACCCTCGACATGCTCACGGGTAAGAAGCAAGAGGGCGGCAACGTCGTCACGACGCTCAACGGCGCCGCGCAGAAGGCCGCGTACGACGGTCTGAAGAAGCAGGGCGGCAAGGGCGCGGTCGTCGCGCTGGAGCCGTCCACCGGCAAGATCCTGGCGCTGGCCTCCTTCCCCTCGTACGACCCGTCGTCATTCGCCGGGAACTCCACGACCGACGGACACCGAGGCCTGGCAGAAGCTCCAGAAGAAGAACAACCCCGACGACCCGATGCTCAACCGGGCGCTGCGCGAGACCTACCCGCCGGGCTCCACCTTCAAGGTGCGTCACCGCGGCCGCGGCCCTGGAGGACGGGCTGTACACGGCGGCGGACGAGAAGACGAAGACGCCGCTGCCGTGGACCATGCCGGGCACCACGACCCAGCTGAAGAACGAGGGCAACATCCCCTGCAAGAACGCGACCCTGCGGGTCGGCGCTCCAGTACTCCTGCAACACCGTCTTCGGCAAGATCGGCTCCGACCTCGGCAACGAGAAGATGCTGGACGAGGCCAAGAAGTTCGGCTTCACCGAGGAGCAGTTCACCCCGGTCCGCTCCAACGCCTCTGTCTTCTCCGACGACATGAACCCGTCGGAGACCGCGCTGTCCTCGATCGGCCAGTTCAACACCGCCGCGACCCCGCTGCAGATGGCCATGGTCGCCTCCGCCGTCGCCAACGACGGCACGCTGATGAAGCCGTACATGGTCGACGAGCTCCAGGCCCGCAACCTCGACACCATCGAGAAGACCGAGCCCGAGGAGATGAGCAAGCCGCTGTCGTCGGACAACGCCCAGATCCTGCAGTCGATGATGGAGACGGTCGTCGAGAAGGGCACCGGCACCAACGCCCAGATCCCGAGCGTCACCGTGGGCGGCAAGACCGGTACCGCCCAGCACGGTGTCGACAACAAGCGAGAACCCCTACGCGTGGTTCATCTCCTACGCCAAGGACGAGCGACGGCAGCTCGCCGGTGGCCGTGGCGGTCGTGATCGAGGACGACAAGGCCGTCCGTGACGACATCTCCGGCGGCGGCCTCGCGGCGCCGATCGCGAAGAACGTGATGGAGGCGGTCATCAACAGCAAGAAGTGACCCCGCTCACGTCTGCTTCACATCGGTGCACGTTGCGATACCGGTCCTGTATCGGCTGACGGGCTTGGCCAGGTCACACAAAGCGAGCCGGGTACGGTAGGCCCGGACGGCAGCCTCCGACCGTACAAGTGTGCGGTCGGGACCGACGGAGAGGGCTGGTAGGTAGCTATGGAAGAGCCGCGTCGCCTCGGCGGCCGGTACGAACTGGGCCAGGTGCTCGGGCGTGGTGGCATGGCGGAGGTCTACCTCGCGCATGACACCCGCCTCGGCCGCACCGTGGCGGTGAAGACGCTGCGCGCGGACCTCGCGCGCGACCCTTCCTTCCAGGCCCGGTTCCGCCGGGAGGCCCAGTCGGCCGCCTCGCTCAACCATCCCGCGATCGTCGCGGTCTACGACACGGGCGAGGACTACATCGACAACGTGTCGATCCCGTACATCGTCATGGAGTACGTGGACGGCTCGACGCTCCGTGAGCTGCTGCACTCCGGTCGCAAGCTGCTGCCGGAGCGGTCGATGGAGATGACCATCGGCATCCTCCAGGGTCTGGAGTACGCCCACCGCAACGGCATCGTCCACCGTGACATCAAGCCCGCGAACGTCATGCTGACGCGCAACGGCCAGGTCAAGGTGATGGACTTCGGCATCGCCCGCGCCATGGGCGACTCCGGCATGACGATGACGCAGACGGCGGCGGTCATCGGCACCGCCCAGTACCTCTCGCCGGAGCAGGCGAAGGGCGAGCAGGTCGACGCGCGCTCCGACCTGTACTCCACCGGCTGTCTGCTCTACGAGCTGCTGACGGTCCGCCCGCCCTTCGTGGGCGACTCCCCGGTGGCCGTGGCCTACCAGCACGTCCGGGAGGAACCGCAGGCGCCGAGCGTCTTCGACCCCGAGATCACGCCCGAGATGGACGCGATCGTGCTGAAGGCGCTGGTCAAGGACCCCGACTACCGCTACCAGTCGGCCGACGAGATGCGCGCCGACATCGAGGCCTGCCTCGACGGCCAGCCGGTCGGGGCCACGGCCGCGATGGGCTCGGTGGGCTACGGCGGCTACCCCGACGACCAGCCGACGACGGCCCTGCGCGCGGACTCCGGCGCGGGCGCCACGTCCATGCTTCCGCCCATGAACCCGGACGACGGCGGCTACGGCTACGACGACCGCCCCGACCGGCGCCGTGGGCAGCAGCGCAAGTCCAACACCTCCACGATCCTGCTGGTGGTGGCGGGCATCCTGGTGCTGGTGGGCGCGATCCTGATCGGCACGGTGGGCGTTCAGCGGCAACGGGGTCGGCAACGACGCGGTTCCCACTCCGAACTTCGTCGGCGAAACGCTGAGCGACGCCAAGCGAGCTGGCAAAGAACAGCCGATCTGAAGCTGACCACCACCAACAAGCCCTGCGAGAACCAGAGCAAGGGCAAGGTCTGCGACCAGGACCCGACGGCCGGGACGGACGTCAAGAAGAACGACACCATCAACTCTGGTCGTGTCGACCGGGGCGCCGAAGGTGGCCGTGCCGAGCGTCGTCGGCGACAGCCTGGACGACGCCAAGGCCACGCTGGAGGGCGACAAGTACAAGTTCCAGGTCGAGACGGAGATCGAAGGAGTCCCCGGAGGACCCCGGCACCGTCCTCGAACAGGACCCGCGCCTGGGCCAGGAGGTGGAGAAGGGTTCCACGATCACCCTCACCATCGCCAAGGCGGAGGAGAAGTCCACGGTCCCGGACGTCCTCGGCCAGAGCTGTGACGAGGCCAAGGCGCAGATGACGGCCAACAACCTGGTGGGCAACTGCACCGAGGTGGACACCCAGGACGACAACCAGGTCGGCAAGGTCATCGCGACCACGCCGCAGTCCGGCTCCTCCGTCGACAAGAACTCGTCGGTCAACATCCAGATCGGCAAGAAGGAACAGCAGAAGGCGCGCGTGCCTCAGGTCGTCGGCCAGACGGTCGGCCAGGCCAAGCAGACCCTCGCGCAGGCCGGCTTCACGAACATCCAGTTCGCGAACGGCAGCGACCAGGGCGACAACGCCCTCGTCGCCGCCCAGGACCCGCAGGCCAACCAGGAGGTCGACGACCCGGCGGGCACGACGATCACTCTGCAGACCGTCGGCGTCGGAGGCAACAACGGCGGCAACGGCAACGGCGGCATCTTCGGCGGCGTCACCGGCCGCAACGAAGGCGACTGACCGCACCCCGTACGGCAAGGCGCCCCAGCACCCTCGGTGCTGGGGCGCCTTGCTGTCTGGCCGAAAAGGAGTGACGGGCGCCACTCACGGGTCTCAGAGGCATCACCTAGTGCTGGGCTATGATCACATCTTGTTCGCGTCTTGAACGCGACATGACCAAATGGGGGTAATCATCAAGAAGCGAATCGTGGCCGCCCTGGGGGCTGCCTGCGCCCTGACCTTCCTCGCCTCGGGGACGGCGAACGCCGGGACCAACAGCGGCTTCGTCGAGACGACGGACTGGGACCCGGGCGGCAAGGGTGCTTTCGGCCATGACGGGGACTGCCTGACCGTCTACGACGACCAGAGCGATGGCTACGCCGTCGAGATCCACCTCTTCAGGATGAGCGACTACAAGACGATCGCCGAACTGAAGACGACGCAGCCCGCCCTGTCGCACGAGTACAAGTGCTTCGGGAGCCAGGTGCCCGAGAACATCAAGGTCGGCGTGCGTGTCTCGCTCATCAAGAGCGGCGACAAGTTCAGCGGCTTCAAGTACAACCTCACCACCTGAGCCGCAGCGCAACGACGAGTGAGTGAAGGGGGCTTACCCGCAGGTCATGCGGGCAAGCCCCCTTCGGCGTCACGGCTCCCGCTACGCCGCGCGTCGTGCGAAGGAGCGGGCCTTGCTGCGCCGCCCGGGGTCGAACGCGTCCGTCGCCCCCGCTCCCTGGTCCCCGGGCCCTTCACTCCATCCGACGATCTTCCGGGCGACGCCCTTCAGCCGCGGATGCCCCGGCTTGACGCCGACCTCGAAGTGGGACTCCTTCGCCGGCGTGAAGTCACCGCCCCAGACGACGACGCCGTCCAGTTCGGCGAGGATGTCCCGGACCACGACGAGTTCGTTCGGGTACAGGCCGTTCCTCGCACCGACCGGGTACGACAGCGGCCGGATGGCGATCGCCGTACCGGAGAGGTAGTTCGACTCGTACTCCGCTTCGATCCGGCGCTCTCCCGTCCATCCGTGGACGTCGCCGTCCCGCAGCCGGTCGATCTCGTAGTGGAACCGGCGTGCCACGTGCAGCAGGACCACGGCGGCGTCACCGCCGGCGAGTCTGACCCCCTGGTCACTGCCCTCGATGGTGAACGACTCCGCCTTCTCCAGAAGCGGCCAGCCGTTACCGGTGCTGTCCTTGGTCCAGGAACCGGCGCCGGCCGCCGCGACGGCCTGTCCGGCGGGCAGGAGCGAGCCCAGGGCCGCCGCACCCGCTACGCCGACGGTGGCACCGGCAAAGCGGCGCCTCGTCAGGTCACCCATTTTCATCTGTTTCTCCTTGGTCTCAGAGCAGTCACCACCGCGGCGGCGAGGCACAGCACGCCGATCGCCGCCAGCAGGGCGAAGAACACAATGGCGGGGTTGACCCAGGCGGGAACAAGGTCGAAGTTCTCGTTGCACTTGCTGTGCAGCGGGAACCAACGGTTGAACTCCTTGGCGTGTGCTTCCCGGAAAGCGTCGTCGTAGCGGACACCGTGCCCATGGACACAGGCCTCCTCGACGTCCAGGCCTCCGGAGAGGATCCCGGTCAGATAGGCGACAAAGAATCCGCCGACACCGGTCGACACGCAGGCCACGCCCAGTGACAGCCAGGTCCTGGGCCGCCCCCACCTGCCCGCACGGACGGCCCGGATACCGCTGCGGCCTCCGGCGACCATGCCGAGGCACAGGACACCGACCACGGACGCCACGATGATGCCGGTGCCGCCGAGCAGGAAGAGCAGCGCGATGCCCATCACCGCCAGCCCGCCCAGGTAGGCGAGCCGTTCCGGCTTCAGGGACCTGTTCCCGCCGGTCATGACTCAGTCCTTGGCGGAACGCGCGGCCCGGCCGCGAGCCGCTTTGAGGAAGGCCTCGTGGTTGGCCCGGTACTGCGCCGCCTTGCTCTTCTCCATACCCATGCGGGCGAGGAGGGCGTCCACGAATCCCTGCTCGAAGTTCTGGAGCTTGTCGAAACCACCCGGTGCATTCTGGTAGACGGCCGGCAGCACAGCACCCTTGAGGCTGATGAGCTGCTTACGGGCCGGTCCCAGGACGGTGTCGGACGCGGTCAGGGCGTTGTGCGCGGAGTCCTTGCAGTCGGTCGCGTTCCCCCAGCGCTGCGTGAAGAAGTTGTTGAAGCGGCGCAGCCCGCCGTCCTTCTGGTAGTGGTCCTTGACCGCGTCGACGATGGTCTTGCCGCTGCGCACCGCGCGGGCGATCAGGTAGCCGTCGGCGTCCTCGATGAGGTCTTCGAAGCCGAACGAGGACGACACGCCGGGTACGGCGAGCCTGGCGTGGCAGAAGGCGAGCGGGTCGGCGTACTCCTCCTCGGAGTTGCGCCAGTCCGACCAGAACGTCATCAGGTCACCGGCCCAGCCCCCGACGTCACCGCCGTTGGCGCCCTTGCGGCCGGACGGCTGGTCCGTCAGGAGGTGGGCGTTGGCGGTGGCCATCATGTGCTCGGCGCCCAGGTCGAAGCCGGTGAAGGGGTCCTTGAAGCTCTGCCTGACCACCATGCCGCGGGAGTTGCAGTAGTCGACGAACGCCCCGTCGTACCCGCCGATCAGGTACCACCAGCCGATCTTGTTCAGCGTGTCCTTGTCGCCGTACTCGTGGTGGCGGATGTACTCCATCACGAGCTGACTGCGCTTTTGTCCGCTCGCCCCGTAGGAGCCGGCCAGGTCGTACAGCTTCTGGACGTAGGCGATGAAGCCGTCCGCCGGTTCGGCCTTGTCGTTGACCGAGGACACACCACGGTCGAGCCCGGAGATGACGTCGCGGTCGAGGTCGAAGGTGTCGGTCCCGTTCTGGACCTTGAACTCCTTGATCTGGTTGAACGACCAGTTCCTGGGGATCGGGAAGCCGAGGTTGCCGGAGAATCCCCAGGACATGCCGGAGACGAAGGAATAGCGGGCGAACGTCTTGTTGGTGACGTTGATGCAGACGTTGCGGGATCCGTAGACGCCGTGGTTGTACCTCTTGCCCTTGCTGGCGAGGGCGGCCTGCACGCCGTGGAAGTAGACGACGACTCCTTCCGGTTGGCTGTCGATGGCCTCCTGGGTGGCGTCGTAGTCGACCGCGAAGTAGATGGTGGTGCCGCGGTTGAAGCCGTATCCGCTGGCCAGCTCATGGGCGTTCAGACCGTGCTGGAAGCCCTGCTGGTAGGTGAAGTCGCTCAGCTTTCGGGCGTTGTCCTGGTAGATGGGGAAGACGCGCAGCCCGTGGGAGAAGATCGTCTCCAGCTCGCCGGGCTTGATCTCCTTGTCCAGTGTGGAGCCCGGGGGGTCGTAGATGTAACGGCCCACGATCTCGTAGCGGTTGTCCCTGAGCCACTTGGCGCGTGACGGGGTGATCTCGTACCGCGTGTCCGATCCCGTGGCCGGCCGGTCGGGGTCACCCATGGAGACCAGGAGCTGGGACCAGGTCTGGTAGTCCCCCTTGCCGGTCGCGCTCAGCTTGTTGAACTTCTGGAAGGTGCGCAGCCACCCGGCGAGCTCGGGGTCGAACTCGGACCGCCAGGACGTACGGTCCTCGTTGAGCTGGTCGTCGTAGGTGGGGGAGTTGAAGACACAGGCGGCGGAGAATATCCGCATCAGGGTGCCGGAGGCTCCCTGGTCGAGGGTGCGGGTCCGCAGGCCCGCCTGCGTGGCCGGACCGTAGTTCCCGTTCGGCTCGGCGATGCCCAGCTCGTACTGGAGGGCGACCATGAGGGACTTCTGCACGTCACGGGAGTAGATCCCGTCCGCGGGCCCGATGTTGTAGGCGCTCCTGTTCCAGTAGTTCCCGTTCAGCCACTGCTGGATACTGCGGATCTCCTCGCTTCCGCCCGCGACGACGACGTAGGCGTCCATGTTGAGGATGGCCTTGACGATCTTCGCGTTGAGCGTGCCGTCGCCCTCGGAAAGGCCCATGTTGGAGCGGAGCTTCTTGACGGCGTCACGGGTGACGCCGGTGAACCAGCCCTCGCTCTCCGGCTCGACGGCCCAGTAGCCCTTGCACCACATGCCGAACTGGATACAGGCCAGCAGGTCGCGGTCCTTGTCCCACCCGAACCCGATCTCGCCCAGGGCGTCGAGGCGGGAGTAGGTTCCCGGACCGAAGCTCGCGACGACGGGGCTGATGCCGAGTTCGTGCTGGAGTCCCATCGTCAGGCTGTACATGGTTGCCCAGCCGCTGCGTCCGTCTTCGGGGCAGCGCTGGTAGCCGGCGACGCTTCCGTACTTCTGGTTGACCCACTTCTGAGCTCTGAGGACTTGTTGGTCCATGGCGGGTTCCTCTCTGCGAGACGGGGAGGTGGCGGGACGCGGCAGTCGGGCGAGGTGGCGGCTCGTGGAGTGGCGTCCCGCCGAGTGGTGCAGGGATGTGGGGCGCAAGACGACGCACGCCATGGCTCGAAGGCGGCGGGCGATGCCGCTGCGGGCCGGGGGCGAAAGGCCTCGGCCCGGGCGCCTCATGCGAAGCGAAGAGGTGGGGACGCCGCTCGTGGCCGCCCACCGTCACGGATCAGCAGCGCGGCCCGTAGCTGCGCTTGCCGTTGATGAGCCAGGTGGTGTCCGCCTGGTTCCGCATCTTGTACGCGGCGGTGAAGCAGCCGGTGTCGGAGATCGTGATCGGACCGGCGTGGGACGCGTAGTTGCCGTTGTCGGTGCCGCATCCGGGACCGCTCGTCTTGCCCGGACAGACGTTGAGGTACATCTCGTTCGCCCCGCCCGGCGTCTCGTTGTAGAAGACGACGCACAGGTAACCGGTGCCACCCGCGTAGGCGACCATGCTGCCGTCGTCGTTGCCGCCGTCGCCCGGCAGGCGGCCGTCGACGTAGGCGATGGTCTGGTAAGGGCCACCGCACGGGTTGGCCGCGGCGCGCAGCATGGCGGCGTTGTCCCCGACCCACTGGCGGGTCTCGGCGTCGGCCCCGGCAGCCACAGCCGGCGCGGGCGCCGGCTCACTGGCGGCCGCGGCCTGGGCGGGGACGCTGCCCAGGGAGAGGAGGACGGCGGAGAGGGCGGATATGCCAACGGCTACGGACTTCTTGGTCATGCGTATAACGCCTTTCTTGGCGTGCCCCTGACACGCCTATGGCAAGAGGAAAGCGCTCCGGAGAAAACCCGGAGCGAGCCCTTTACGGGATGCGGGATTACGTAAGGCCCTGACGAAACGGTCAGGAAAACGCCGACGTTCCAGCGGCGAGCGGCCCTGAGCGGCCGACAGGCATGGTCACGTCGGTGGAGTGACGGCGGAGATGAGAAGCGCTACGACGGCACCGGGCCCGGGCGCGCTGACGAGATACACCGATGATCTTGGCGTGACAGCACAACGATATCCACAGACAGCCCATCCCCCCAGGTGGTCAACCGTGCGATTACCTTACCAAGGGCACGAGCGAAATCCCCGCAGAATCCGGGCTCCTTCGCGCGAACTCACCGAAGCCCGCGGGGACATCGAAAACGTCGAACGCAACTGTGCCGCCGGTCAGCGCAGGCCGGCCTGCCTCGCAGACTCGTACGCCTGTCGATCATGTCTTCACATTTCATGACTCATTCACCGGATGGGGTGGGGAATCGGATCCGCCCTGGCCATACGAGTCGAAGGGCAGGACATGATCAACGAAGTGGCTTTGCTGGAATCGCAGACTCTGCGCAACAGCGTGCTCGACCGCACGGACGTACTCGACAGGGTCAAGGCACTGTCGCTGCTGCCGGACGGGATGCATGTGACCACGGCGATGGTGGCGTCGTACTTCAGCGTCACGGTGGAGACCATCCGTGCTCTCGTGCACGATCACCGTGCCGAGCTGGAAGCGAGCGGGTATCGAGTTCTGACAGGTACAGAACTGAGTGACTTCAAGCAACTCAGTGGGATCCAGTCCCGCACCCGATCCCTCGCTCTCTTCTCCCGACGCGCCGTCCTCAACATCGCCATGCTGCTCCGCGACAGCGAAGTCGCACGTCAGGTGCGTGTGTACCTCCTCGACATGGAGTACCTGGCCCGCACACAGCCTGTGGAAAACCCTGCCCCGGCCGACACCGCCTCCCTCGACGACCGCATCGACCAGCGCATCACCCACATCCTGGGCAAGACCGTCGTCCCCATGTTCAACGCCCTGATCGAAACCTCAGGCGAGCACCGGCGAGAGATCATCGCCCTCCGCGCAGGCGTTCAGCGCATCGAGAAGCGGCTCCGTCAGCACAACAGCCGGCTGCAGCGGCTGGAAGGCCCACGAGAAGACCGTCCTCTCGCCGGAGTCATGGCATCCATGGACGCCATGAACGGGCGCGAGTTCGAAGAACACGTCGCCGAACTGCTGCGCCGCGACGGCTGCACCAACGTCATCGTTCAAGGCGGCGCAAGGGACCGGGGCGTCGACATCACCGCGCTCACGCCCGACGGGCGGCGCATCGTCGTCCAGTGCAAGAGGTTCGCGCCTCACCTCTCCATCACCAGCCCCGACGTCCAGAAGTTCGTCGGAGCCGCCAAGGTCCTGCACGAATCCGAGGTGGCCCTGTTCGTGGCGACATGCCCCTTCACCCGCGACGCACTGAACATCGCGGCTGAGAGCGGCATCACCGCCGTACATCGCGGGCTGCTGGAGGAGTGGAGCGCCGGGGCGCACCACTGAGCGTTCTCGAGTAGCAACCGGACAGCGACACAAAGGCCCGAAGCCGCAAAAGAAGGTTGCGGCTTCGGGCCACCGTCATGCTACCGACCGATCCCCGACAAGGAGGCACAGTCAGCGCAGTTCCTCCGGCGGCGTCCGGTCCGCGTCCACCTTGTCGACCCGCTCCAGCTCACCCCACACCACGTAGCGGTACGTGCTCGTGTACACCGGCGTGCAGGTCGTCAGGGTGATGTAGTGGCCCGGCTTCTTCTTGCCGGATTCCTCGGGGACCTTCGAGAGGACCTTGACGTTGTACTTCGAGGTCTCGGGAAGGACGTCGTAGACCTTGTAGACATACCACTTGTCCTTCGTCTCGAAGACGATCGGGTCGCCCTTCTTGACCTTGTCGATGTTGTGGAACCGAGCGCCGTGACCGTCGCGATGGGCGGCGAGGGAGAAGTTGCCGGACTTGCCCGACATCGGCAGGGCCGCCTTCACGGGGTCGGTGTAGTAGCCGGCGACACCGTCGTTGAGGATCTTGTTCGACGTGCCCTTCTCGACCAGGACCTCACCGTTCTTCATCGCGGGCACGTGCAGGAAGCCGATGCCGTCCTTGGTGTCCAGCGCGCCGGGGCCGCCCCGACCGTGGGCCCAGTTGTCACGGACCTCGTCGGCCTGCTTGCCGGCCGCGCGGTCGGCGACGACGTTCGTCCACCACAGCGAGTAGACGACGAACAGGCCGAGCACCAGGCCCGCGGTGATGAGGAGTTCCCCGAAGACACTGACCGCTATCGCGATCGGGCCGGGCCGGCGGCGCGCCGCGGCCGGCCGGGACGCGGGCGCGCCGGTGTGCTCTTCGTGGTCCGTGTCGGTGGTCGCTGCCACTGGTCATCTGCCCTTAACTGACGAGCGCATCCGGCTTGCCCTTGCTGCGCGGCCGTTCCTCGACCATCTTGCCCCAGACGATCATCCGGTACTTGCTGGTGAACTCCGGCGTGCACGTGGTCAGCGTGATGTAGCGGCCGGGCTCGGTGAAGCCCGACCCCGGGGGGACGGGCTTCAGGACGCTCGTGTTGCTCGGCGGGGTCACCGGCAGGATCGACGCCATCTTGTAGACGAAGTAGTCGTCCTGCGTCTCCACGACGATCGGATCGCCCGGCGTGAGCTTGTTGATGTACCGGAACGGTTCTCCATGGGTGTTGCGGTGACCCGCGAGCCCGAAGTTGCCCGCTCTTGTCACCCGGCATCGCCGTCTTCAGCGCATCGTCCGCGTAGTGACCGACCATGCCCCGGTCCAGAACACCTTCTTGTTGCTGGTGCCCTCGGCGATCGGCACCACCACGTCCAGCTTCGGGATGTGCAGGATCGCGAAGCCCTGCCCCGGCTCGAAGGCCCCCGGCTTGCGTTTGCCGCTCGCCCAGTCGTCCTGGAGGCTGCTGGCCTCGCTGCCGGCCTGCGCGTGCGCCCGGACGTTCGTCCACCACAGCTGGTAGGTGACGAACAGCAGCATCAGCACGCCGGTCGTGATGAACACCTCACCTATCGCCCGGCTGGCGACGACCGCCGGGCCCGGCTTGCGCGCCCGCGCCTGCCGCCGGGCCTCGACCCGAGACTGCGGCGCCCCCGCTCCTCCTGAGTCGGGCGCCGGTGCTCCGAAGCACCTCCATGCCGCCCGTGACGGCGTTTGGCGGCCTTTCTGCGGGCCGCCCGGCCTCCGTGGGCCGGTCCGTCGCGCCGTGGGGCGGAAGAGCCCGGAGAGCCGGATATGGCGTCACCGGCCGAGGGTGGCGGATCCGGTATCCGCAGCGCCACCGTCTCCTCGTCGACCGGAGGCAGATACGGCTCCTCCGGCGAAGGCTCGTACGACGCCGTGTACGGCTCCGGCTCCGGCTCCGACATGTACGGCCGTGGCTGCGGATCCGGCTGCGGATCCGGCTGCGGAGAAGCCTCGTACGCCCCTGCGCCCGACCAGTCCTCGAACGCACCCGACGCCCCGTACGACTGCTGCCCGTACGAGGTGTCGGACTCGCGCTCGGGGCGCAGCGCGGTCACGCCGTGGCCCTGCCCACCACCGGGGCGAGCCCGGCCGACCTCGCCACCGCGCCCTGGTCGCCACACTCCACCAGCCAGTTGGCCAGCATCCGGTGCCCGTGCTCGGTCAGCACCGACTCCGGGTGGAACTGCACGCCCTCCACCGGAAGTTCGCGGTGCCTCAGGCCCATGACGATGCCGTCGTGCGTCCGGGCCGTGACCTCCAGCTCGGCCGGAACCGTCGCGGGCTCGGCGGCCAGCGAGTGGTAACGCGTCGCCGTGAAAGGCGAGGGCAGACCCGCGAAGACGCCTCCGCCCGCGTGCTCGACCAGCGAGGTCTTGCCGTGCAGCAGCTCGGGCGCGCGGTCCACCACACCGCCGTACGCCACCTGCATCGACTGCATGCCCAGACAGACGCCGAAGACCGGGACGCCCGAGGCGGCGCAGTGCCGCACCATGTCCACGCAGACGCCCGCCTGCTCCGGAGTACCCGGGCCCCGGGGAGAGCAGGACGCCGTCGAAGCCGTCCTGGGCATGCGCCGTCGACACCTCGTCGTTACGCAGGACCTCGCACTCGGCGCCCAGCTGGTACAGGTACTGGACCAGGTTGAAGACGAAGCTGTCGTAGTTGTCGACGACGAGAATGCGCGCGCTCACTGGTTGTCCACCGTCACATCGTTGAAGGGCAGAAGCGGTTCCGCCCACGGGAAGACGAACTGGAAGAGGACGTAGACCACGGCCACGACCAGGGCGAGTGAGATCAGCGCCTTCACCCACGTGTTCCCCGGCAGATGCCGCCAGATCCAGCCGTACATGCCGTCCCTTCCGTCGTACCACGGCACCAGACCCACGCCGTACAGCCACCAGACTAACGGCGCAACGCCTCAGGTTTCCCGGCCTCCACAGGCTGGGTGGAGTCCAGGTGCGCCCAGACGATCAGCCGGTGACTGTGCCCCCATTCCGGTTCGCACGTGGTCAGCGTCAGATACCGGCCCGAACGCGTGTACCCGGATGTACGTGGGACAGGGTCGATCACCTCGATGTCCGAGGGCACTGTTTTGTACGGGCCTTTGTCGATCCGATACGTGAACCATGTCGTGCCGTCGGTCAGCACCACGGCATCGCCGCGCCGCAGCCTGGGGAAATCCTTGAAGGGGTCGCCGTAGGTGCGGCGGTGACCGGCGACCGCGAAGTTCCCCTTCTGGCCCAGCTGGGACGTGTCCGCATAGTGCCCGAGCCCCTTCTTCAGGGTGCCGGTGGCGGTGCCTTCGAGCACCGGCTTGTTCCACGTGAAACCAAGGCGCGGGATGTACATGATCGCGAAGGGCCTGCCCTTGGCGTAGGGCGCGGGCCTCAGCGGGCTCGCTGGGGAGCCGTCAGCCGACGGACGGGGCTTCGACCACTCCTTCTGGAGCAGGTCGATCTGGTCGTCCATGACGTGGTCGGCCTTCACGCCGGTCCAGAACAGCACGTAGACGACGAACAGCACGATCACGCTGCCGACGGTGATGCACAGTTCGCTGACGGTCCTGACGATCACGCGCACCGGCAGCTCCCCCGGCCTGGCTCCTACTCCACGGGCTTCGCGTAGTGCAGATCCACTGTGCCCGAGTAGCCGGGAAGAGTCACCGGCCCGTTCTCCTCGACTTTCCAGCCGAGCCCGTAGACGTTGACGTAGACCATGTAGTTCTGGATCGCCGCGGACGCGGCGAGCGCCTTCTGCAGCTTGCCCGGGTCACCGACCGCCGTGATCTTGTACGGCGGTGAGTAGACGCGGCCCTGGAGGATCAGGGTGTTGCCCACGCAGCGCACCGCGCTGGTGGAGATCAGCCGCTGGTCCATGACCTTGATCCCCTTGGCCCCGCCCTGCCACAGCGCGTTCACCACGGCCTGCAGGTCCTGCTGGTGGATGACCAGGTAGTCGGGCTGCGGCTCGGGATAGCCGGGGAGCTTGGCGGTGGCGTCCGGCGGGGCGTCGTTGAGCGTGACCGAGAGCGAGTCGCCCTTGAGCTTCTGGGTGCCCGCGCGCTTCTCCAGGGCGGCGAGCTTGGCGTCCTCCGCCTTGGTGCTGCCGTCGTCACGCTCGGCGAGCGCCTCGATGTCCTGGCGCAGAGTGCCGTTGGTCTCGTCCAGCTCGCCGTTCTCACGGCTGCGCTCGTGGATGAGGTCGGACAGCTTCAGCAGGGAGGCGTCCGTGCGGATATCGGTGCCCTTGGCGGTGTTGAAGCTGGTGAAGAAGATGAGACCCGCGAGAGCGAAGACGGCCGCCGTGAGGACTCGCACAGGCCGGAAACGGCGCGCGCGCTCAGGGGTGGATCCCGTCCCGGGGGAGTCGGCAGAATTGCTCAACGTACCCTTATCTCCTTCGGCGCCACGGAAGCACTACGCTAACGGACGCCCGGGGGAGCACTCAGAGTCCCCTTACGCTGCCCCGAGCCAGACCCAGATCCCTGCGCGGCCACGCAGCGCATCGACAGGAGAGACCCTCGTGCCGAAGTCACGTATCCGCAAGAAGGCCGACTACACGCCGCCGCCGGCGAAGCAGGCGACGGCCATCAAGCTGACCAGCCGTTCCTGGGTCGCGCCCGTCATGCTGGCCATGTTCCTCATCGGTCTGGCCTGGATCGTCGTCTTCTACGTCACCGACGGCTCGCTGCCCATCGACCAGCTGGGCAACTGGAACATCGTGGTGGGCTTCGGCTTCATCGCCGCCGGATTCGGTGTCTCGACTCAGTGGAAGTAGCGGTCGCCGGAAGGTGACCGCAGTTCTGCCCAGGACTGTTCGCTGAGTTATCCACAGCAGTTATCCACAGGTGGAAAAGAAAGACGATCTGTGGATAACTCGTTGAGTGTTGACGCCGGTACGACGGAAGTACCGGAGATCCGAAAACCTGTTCGCCCCCTGCCTGACCTGCGGAAACGCAGGTCGGTGACAGGGGGCACATGTGTTCCCGCACCGTATGCACAAGATCCGCCACCCGCTGTGGACAAAGCCGCGCTCAGGTGAGCTGGGCCGTCCTCAGCAGGGTCAACAGGACGACCACGCCGAGGACCAGGGCACAGGTGCCGTACTGCACCAGTGCGCGGCGCTCGCGCGGGGCGTGGACCATGGCGTATCCCACGACGACACCGGCGACGAGGCCGCCGATGTGGGCCTGCCAGGAGATGTTGAACCCCGGGCCGAAGGTGAAGATCAGGTTGATCGCCAGCAGCGCGATGATCGGCCGCATGTCGTAGTTGAGCCGGCGCATCAGCACGGCCGTGGCGCCGAACAGGCCGAAGATCGCCCCGGAGGCGCCCAGCGTGGCCGTGCTCGGGGAGGCCAGCAGATAGGCCAGGGCGCTGCCCGCCAGGCCCGAGACCAGGTAGAGCGCGAGATAGCGGGCGCGGCCGAGCGCTGCTTCGAGCGGGCCGCCGAGCCACCACAGGCTGAGCATGTTGAACGCGATGTGCCAGATCTCCTGGTGCGTGAACATCGAGGTCACCATGCGGTACCACTCGCCCCCCGCCACGCCCTGCGTGGGCGTGAAGGGTGACGGCGGCCAGGCGCCGAGCAGGACGATGTCGGTCAGGAGCGACTCGTGGACCTGGACGGCGATGAACACCGCCAGGTTGATGCCGATGAGGATCTTGGTCAGCAGACGGCGGTCGGCGGTGATGGTGCCGCCCGCGAGTGTGCGGGGCATGGCGGCCGTGGGCGCGTGACCTGTGCCGGAGCCGGTGCGGACGCACTCGGGGCACTGGAAGCCGACGGAGGCGTTGACCATGCACTCGGGGCAGATCGGGCGCTCGCAGCGGGTGCAGCGGATGCCGGTCTCGCGGTCCGGGTGGCGGTAGCACATGGGCACGCTGTGGGCGTCCTGCGGGCTGCCCGCTGCCTGGCTGGTCCATGAGATCCCCTAGGTCGTCGTAAGCGATGCGCGTCGCAGCAGCACCGCCCCGCTCATCCTTACGGATGGGCGGGGCGATTGGTTCCCCTGCGGGAGGCCGGTTCGTCGCTCAGCGGGTCTCGATGACGACCGACTCGATGACCACGTCGTTGAGCGGGCGGTCGGTGCGCGGGTTGGTCTGGATCGTGGCGATGGTGTCCACGACCTTCTGGCTGGCCGCGTCGGTGACCTCGCCGAAGATGGTGTGCTTGCGGTTCAGCCACGCCGTCGGGGAGACGGTGATGAAGAACTGCGAGCCGTTGGTGCCCGGGCCGGCGTTGGCCATGGCCAGCAGGTAGGGCTTGTCGAAGGCAGGTCCGGGTGGAACTCGTCCTCGAACTGGTAGCCGGGGCCGCCGGTGCCGTTGCCCAGCGGGTCACCGCCCTGGATCATGAAGCCACTGATCACCCGGTGGAAGACCGTGCCGTCGTAGAGCTTGTCCGTGGACTTCTCGCCCGGTCTCGGGGTGGGTCCACTCCCGCTCGCCCTGGGCGAGCTCGACGAAGTTCTTGACCGTCTTGGGCGCGTGGTTCGGCAGAAGCCGGACTTCGATGTCGCCGTGGTTGGTCTTCAGGGTGGCGTAAAGCTGCTCGGCCACGATCTGCCTTCCGTTGTCTTTCTGTGACCCCCTGATCCTCGCACGGACGGCGGCGCCACGTCGCCTGACCTCCGTTCACCGGAGGGAAACCGGGCCGATCGCGTTGCAGAAAACCAGTCGAGTCAGGCCCGGGGCGGGGGCGCGCGGCGGCGATCCGTGGCATTGTCGACGACAAGCTCCTGTTGCCCCGTATTCATCCGTTATTGCACTTGATCAGCTCGATCGGCGTGACCCGGATGCCCGCCCGCGCATGCCTGGCGGTGCACCGGCAGGCATGATCCGTAAAAGGGTGGAAAGTCGAAATACCGTACGCCACCGAGGAGGAGGAACCCGTGACCCGCATCGACAGCGTGCGCGCCGCGACCGGTTCGGCGAAGGACAGCGTGCTGCACGCCGCGGAAGTGGTGGCGCCCTACGCCGACACGGCCAAGGACAGGGCCACGCACTACGCACACGAGGCACGCGTACGGCTGGCGCCCAAGGTGACGCAGGCCGCCGGACAGGCACGCGTCTCAGTACGGCGCCCATGTCGCAGCCGTATCTGGAGCAGGCCCGTACGCATGTGCCGCCGAAGGTCGACCAGGCCGCCCAGGAAGCCGCAGTCCGCACCCGCAAGGCCGCCCGGCAGGCGGCGGACTACTCCCGGCCGAGGATCGAGCAGGCGGTGGCCGCGGCCGGGCCCGTCACGACGAGGCCGCCGCGCGGAGTGCGGCCGCGATGGCCGCGCTGCGCGGTCAGGTCTCGCCGAAGGAGATCCAGAAGCTGGTCCGCAAGCACGAACGGCGGGCCAGGGCCGGCCGGGCCATGAAGACGCTGGCGATTCTGGGCGCCCTCGCGGGTGGCGCCTTCGCCGCCTGGAAGTGGTGGGACAAGCAGGCCAACCCGGACTGGCTGGTGGAGCCGCCCGCCGCGACCGAGGTGCCCGAGTCGGGCCGGCTGTCGCTCCGTGGACGGCAGCGGCAAGTCGGTTCTGGACCCGGAGGTCCAGGCCAAGCAGGCCGAGGATGAGGCCGCTCGGCGCGACGACCGTTCCTGACGGCCGCCAGAACAACAGCGCGGCGGGGCGGGAGACTTGAGGGTGACCTCGAGAGTCTCCCGCCCCGCCGCGCTGTTCCACGTGAAACACAAAATGCCCTCCGAACCGCGTTTGCGCAGTTCGGAGGGCATTTCTCCGTGGAGCCTAGGGGAGTCGAACCCCTGACATCTGCCATGCAAAGACAGCGCTCTACCAACTGAGCTAAGGCCCCGGAAGAGGACATCCGCCCGGAGAACAGCATGTCCCGGGGGGCGTCGGACACCAGAGTACCGGGTCACCCCCGTGATTCCGCAAAAGGATTGGGGGTCCCCGTCGCCGACCACTCTCCGTAAGATGCTCGGCGTGGTTCGCTACCGCGAACCGCCGTACATGGGGAAGCGATGGGGAGACGCAATGGACGCCGCACAGCAGGAAGCCACCGCAAGAGCGCGGGAACTGCAGCGGAACTGGTACGGGGAGCCGTTGGGGGCGCTCTTCCGTAGGCTCATCGACGATCTTGGCCTCAACCAGGCTCGTCTCGCGGGGGTTCTGGGACTGTCCGCGCCGATGCTGTCGCAGCTGATGAGCGGTCAGCGGGCGAAGATCGGCAACCCCGCTGTGGTGCAGCGGGTGCAGCTGTTGCAGGACCTGGCCGGGCAGGTCGCGGACGGCAGCGTGAGCGCGGCCGAGGCCACCGAGCGCATGGAGGAGATCAAGAAGTCACAGGGGGGCTCGGTGCTGAGCAACACCACGCAGACGACAAGCAGTTCGGGGGCGCCCACGGTCAAGCGCGTGGTCCGCGAGATCCAGTCGCTGCTGCGCTCGGTCGCGGCGGCGGGCGACATCATCGAGGCCGCGGACACCCTCGCCCCGACCCACCCGGAACTGGCAGAGTTCCTCCGGGTGTACGGCGCCGGCCGCACCTCGGACGCGGTCGCGCACTACCAGTCCCACCAGAGCTGATCACCACCGCCCGGCCGCCGAAGGGGGTTCGGCAGCCGGCCCGGGGTGATCTGACGGGGGACGCGGATCGACGGTACGGGGGACAGCGCACGGCACGGGCGGACACGAGGGGGCGTGTCCGGCACGGGGGACCGGTCGGCGCGGGCGGGTTCTGTCGCTCATCGGGGGAGTCGTACCGCTCGTCGGGGAGTCGTATCGCCCGTCGAGGGGGAAGCAAGGGGGGAAGCCGCAGGGGGAGGAGCGACGTACAGCCATGGGTGAGGTCTTCGCCGGCCGGTACGAACTGGTCGACCCGATCGGGCGCGGAGGGGTCGGTGCCGTCTGGCGCGCCTGGGACCACCGCCGCCGTCGCTACGTGGCCGCCAAGGTCCTGCTCCAGAGCGACGCGCACTCGCTGCTGCGCTTCGTGCGCGAACAGGCCCTGCGGATCGACCACCCCCATGTGCTGGCCCCCTCCAGCTGGGCCGCCGACGACGACAAGGTCCTGTTCACCATGGACCTGGTGGCCGGCGGATCGCTGGTCCACCTCGTCGGGGACTACGGCCCCCTGCCGCCGGCATTCGTCTGCACCCTGCTCGACCAGCTGCTGGCGGGGCTGGCCGCGGTGCACGCGGAGGGCGTCGTGCACCGTGACGTCAAGCCCGCCAACGTGCTTCTGGAGGCCACCGGCACGGGCCGGCCGCGGCTGCGGCTGTCCGACTTCGGCATCGCGATGCGGCTGGGCGAGCCTCGTCTGACGGAGACCAACCTCGTGGTGGGTACGCCCGGTTATCTCGCGCCCGAGCAGATGATGGGCGCCGAGCCGGACTTCCCCGCCGACCTGTTCGCCGTGGGGCTGGTCGCGCTGTATCTGCTGGAGGGGGCCAAGCCGGACAGCAAGGCACTCATCCAGTACTTCGCCGAGCACGGGACGCCTGGTGCGCCCAAGGGTATTCCGGAGCCGCTGTGGCAGGTGGTGGCCACGCTGCTGCAGCCGGACCCGCAGGCGCGGTTCCGTACGGCCACGGGAGCGCGCAAGGCGCTCGCCGCCGCCGCGGAGCTCCTGCCGGAACCCGGGCCCGGACGACGAGCTGATCGAGATCTTCGACCAACTCGGCCCGCTTCCCCGGGGTTCGCCCCCGAGGGCCCGCTGGAGAGGGCCCGGGGCCTGGGCGCCGAGGAAGAGCCCCGGCTCCCGGGCTCGGGGACGGCGTCGAGGGGAACGTCTGGCCGGCCCCGGGCCCTGATCGCCGCACAGCCCCGACCCCCGCCAGGACACCGACCCGTCAGCGCACCCCGTCCACGCCCGCTCAGCCGCTCTCCATGTCGGACACCGGCAGCTTCCACCTGCCGCCTCCGCAGGCCACCGTCACCTCCTCCCCCGCGCCCGGCTCCCACGACGCACCGGCTCAGGCCCCGCACCAGCAGGCTCCCGTCTCCCCCTACGACCCCACGCACCCGCTGCGGGCCTCCCAGCCACTCCCACCGGCTTACGCCAGCCACCCGGGTTACCCCAGTCAGCCCCTGCCCCCAGCGGCGCAGCACCGCGCTGACGCCTCCACGGCCTCGTACACCGCCCAGAACCCGCACGGGACTCCGCAGGAGGCTTCTCCGCCCGCCCGGGCGGCCTCGCGGCATCGCGCGGAGCGGCCGCGTCGCCGCCCCGGCCCGCCGGCCAAGGTGGCGGTCCCGCTACTGCTTCTCGCGCTGGCCTGCTACGCCGTGGGTTTCTGGGCCCTGACCCGCATCTGAGCCCGCGTCTGAGCCCGAGCTGGGCATCAGCCTGGCGCTGCTACGCGGCGCTCCTGCGCCGAGCCACCACGGTCCACACCCCGAGCCCCACCAGCAGCGCGCTCCCGGTGCCGATGCCGCCCACGGCGACCGCCCTCATCGCGGTGTCGTCGCCTGCGGCCACGCCCTCCGCCGCCGCCTCCCGGTCCTGGTCGGAGATCTCGAAGACGCCCTGCGGCTGGGACTCCCCCGCGTATTCGGGCCCGCCCTTCGCCGCCCCGCTCACCCGGACGCGCAGCGTCATCTCGAACGGCCCGTCTCCGAAGGTGTCGGCGACGCTCTGCCGCGAGGTGCGCGACGAGGTAGTAGGAGCCGGCGAAGCGCATGGCGCTGACCTGGGGGGTGGCGGCGTAGCGGTTGGCGTGGTCGACCGGAGGCAGGGCGGGCAGGCTGCCGGACTTCTGGCCGCCGTCGTAGCCGACGCCCACGTCTGCGACGTGGCCGCGCGCCGGGTTGTAGAGGGCCAGGTCCAGGGCGCCGGGCGTGTAGCCGGTGCCGCCGGAGTCCGAGCTGCCCAGTTCGGCGGTGACGTGGCAGCTGCTGGCCCCAGTCGACCGGCACCTCGTAGAAGAGCGTCTGGCCGGGCCGGATGTCGTCCCGCCAGACGCCTTGGTCCAGGGGAGTCGCCCCGCTGAAGCCCGCGCCGCCCCGGCGGCGCTCGGCCTCCCCCTGGAGCGGCTGGGGCGAGGCGGAGTCCCATACCTCGGGCGCGCTGGTCGCCCCGGTCTTCACCGTCCGCGGCTCCGTCATGGCGACGAGCTCCAGGTCCCAGGCGTCCGGCGAGGAGCCCTCACCTTCCGGGTCGACGCGCTCGACGGACACGTAGTAGGTGCCGGCCTTCCGGCACAGGCGGCTTGGCGGGCGATATCTCACGCATGCCCCAGGCCGCGATCGGGTGCGGGCTGCGGGCGGCGCCGAAGCTCGCGGTGTCGACGGAGCACGAATTGCCCTCGGCGTCCTGCATGGACACCCTGAGCCCGTCGATGACGGAGACGGTGCTGCCGGGGGAGGGGACGGCGGTGACGGAGACGTAGGCGTTCGACGTGGCGTCGAGTTGGAGGCGGTAGTTGACCTTGCCGCTGCTCGGCAGGGAGCTCCTGTAGGCCGTGCCGGGCTTCAGGAGTGCGGCGTCCGCGGTGCTCCGTCGCTCCCTCGATGCTCTGAGCGCCGTCGGCGAAGGCGTACGGGCCCGGCGTTCCGGCCGTGGCGGAGGCCCCGGCGGCCAGAGCGGCCTGGCCCGGCGCCACGGCGGCCGTCGTGCCCAGCACCACCGCCACGGCGCCCAGGCGCACGGCCACCGACGGACGACGGCCGCGCCACGCGTCCGCACGCCCCCGCGCCGTACGACACCGTCCCCTCACGCGCCACCCCTCCCGTCGCCGGAACCCGCGGCGCCCGGAAACGCCGGGCCGGAACCGCGAAACCGACGCCCATCCTGCCCCGCCCGCCGGCCCCAGGACACACAAAACCCCGACCGCGAGGCGGCCGGGGTGTGCTCAGACTCGGGGATGTCGTGACTCACGAACCCGTGGGTACGGAGTCAGTCGCCTCCGTCCACAGATCCTGCTCGGCGCGATCCGCCTGGATCTGGCGGTACACGAGGAGCCCGCCGATGGCGGCCAGTGCGACCAGGAGAAGCTTCTTCACCGCGCGACCTCGTCTTTCGTTGACGTAGGGGACCTCTGGCGCCCGACTATACACACCGACCGATACCGATCGGTGACCTGAGTCGGCCCTCAACTCCCGTCCCGGGAACCGGGATAGAAGCGGAGTGCACCGTTCCGATCGGAGGGTGATCACATCTCGACGGACGGTTACTTTGACCCTCCTTCTCCTGCTCTCCTCATATTTTCACCCCTCTTGCGTCCATCCGTGTGGTGTTCATCGGAACATCGCCGCGCCACGGGCGTCGGTCCACCACTTCTCGCCCCCCATACACATCATGAGGAAAGTACGCAAATCGCCCAACCCGAAAGTGAGGGGCCATGGCCCGGAACAAGGTCATGAAGCTGTGGACCGCCATCGTCACCGCCTTCCTGGCGCTGTGCACGACGCTCGGATTCGTCACCAGGACCGCCGCCCCGGCGGTACCGCAGACCGAGCCGGAGCGCAACAGCGAGCGCATCCCGCAACAGCGAACGGCGTCGGCGACGGCTCCTGGGTCCTACGCCAAGGCCCTGCCCCCCACGATGAAGCAACGCATCCGCGCCGAGGCCCACGGCAAGACCCCCCGCTGCCGCCACAGAGCGCTCGCGGACACGACGGCATCGCCCACCGCCGACTGCACCGACGAGGACACCGACGCCGACGCGGACAATACGGCGGATCACCTCACTCCCCTGCAGCGCTGAACTCCCCGGACCATCCGAACGGCGATCCTGCGTACAGGCCCGGCAGCTCGACAGAGCCGCCGGGCTTCGTCATGTCCCGCCCCCTGGTCACCCTGCCCCCCTCCCCGGGTCACCGTGTTCCGTCCTGTGGTCACCAAGACGCAGAAAACCCCCAACCGCTACCGGTTGGGGGTTCATCATGCTGGTGGGGCTAACAGGATTTGAACCTGTGGCCTCATCCTTATCAGGGATGCGCTCTAACCAACTGAGCTATAGCCCCGCCGCGCTCTGCGGTGTGTCCCGCGCGCTGACTCCTGAAGATTAGCGCACGACATGGGCAGTCCCAAAATCGGTTGTCGGAGGACCAACGGTCAGAAGGTCGCGTCACTCGTCCTCGGCGAGCGTCAGCTCCACACCGCCGACGAAGCCCGCGGACAGGTTGTAGATGAACGCGCCGAGCGTCGCCAGGGCCGTCGCCAGGACGACATCGATGACCGCGATGATCGACGTGAACATCAGGACGTTGGGCAGCGACAGGAAAGCCTGCAGGTCGAAGCCGTTGGACTCGTTCGAGCCGGTCGCCTCGGAGATCGTGCCGCCGACCGTCGAGAAGACGCCCATCGCGTCCATGACCATCCACAGCACGGCGGACGCGACGATCGTGCAGATGCCCAGCGCGATGGAGAGCAGGAAGCTGACCTTCATCACCGACCACGGGTCGGCCTTCGCCACCCGCAGCCGCGCCTTGCGGACGCGGGGCGTGGTGCGTGCTCCCGTGCGCGGACGCCGTACGGCACGGCGCGCACCGGCGCCGGCCGCCGCCTGCTGCGCCGGGTAGGCCTGCGGCGGGTGGTACGGCCCGGCCTGCTGCTGCGTCTGCCGTTCCCCGGGCAGAGGCGAGGCCGCCTGGCCGGTGGCGCTCTGGCCCTTCGCGGCCGCCTGCGGCTGCGGTTGTGGCTGGGCGCCGGATGCGGCCGGGCCCGCTCCAGCAGCGTACTGCTGGGTCTGCGGACCTCGGGTGTCCGTCACAGTTCCCCCCTGGGAATCATGCGTGTCAGGCGAGGGCGAGTCCTCGGCGGTCGGCTTGACCGCCTTCAGGTTGGTCGTGTGCGGGTCCGCCGCACGCGCGGCGGAGCCACGGCCGCCGTCGTCCGTGTCCGTACCCGTCGAGGTACCGCCGGTCCGGCGCCCGTGGCTCCGCTCACGCTGACTCACTCCTCGTGCTACTCGGCCGAGGGCGCCTCACCCTCGTCCGTGCCGGTGGTCGCGGCGACTCTCGGCGGTCTCGTCGACGACCACATCGCCGTCGACCTCCTCCGCCTCGCGTCCCGCCTCGGCGTTGCGAGCGATGCCGACCACGGCATCGCGCTTGCCCAGATTGATCAGTTGGACGCCCATGGTGTCACGGCCGGTCTCCCTGATCTCGTTGACTCGCGTACGAATCACACCGCCCGACAGCGTGATGGCGAGGATCTCGTCGGTCTCCTCGACCACCAGCGCGCCGACGAGCGAGCCACGGTCCTCGACGATCTTGGCGGCCTTGATGCCGAGGCCGCCGCGACCCTGGACGCGGTACTCGTCGACGTTGGTCCGCTTCGCGTACCCGCCGTCTGTGGCAGTGAACACGAACGTACCGGGTCGAACAACATTCATCGAGAGCAGCTCGTCCGCTCTCGCGGAAGCTCATGCCCTTGACACCCGAGGTGGCACGGCCCATGGGACGCAGGGTTTCGTCCGACGCGGTGAACCTGATCGACTGCGCCTTCTTGCTGATCAGAAGCAGATCGTCGTCTGCCGAGACCAGTTCGGCTCCGATCAGTTCGTCGTCCGAACCGTCCTCACCCTCGCGGAGGTTGATGGCGATCACACCGCCGGAACGGGGCGAATCGTAATCCTTCAGAGGCGTCTTCTTCACAAGTCCGGCCTTGGTGGCGAGGACGAGGTAGGGAACCGCCTCGTAGTCGCGGATCGCCAGGATCTCGGCGATCGCCTCGTCCGGCTGGAAGGCCAGCAGGTTCGCGACGTGCTGACCGCGCGCGTCCCGGCCGGCGTCGGGCAGCTCGTAGCCCTTCGACGCGGTAGACGCGGCCCTTGTTGGTGAAGAACAGCAGCCAGTGGTGCGTGGTGGACACGAAGAAGTGGTCGACGATGTCGTCTTCCTTGAGCTTCGTGCCGCGTACGCCCTTGCCGCCGCGCTTCTGGGCCCGGTAGTCGTCGGTCTTGGTGCGCTTGATGTAGCCGCCGCGGGTGACCGTGACGACGATGTCCTCCTCGGCGATCAGGTCCTCGATGGACATGTCGCCCTCGTAGGGGATCAGCTTCGTCTTGCGGTCGTCGCCGTACTTCTCGACGATCGCGGCCAGCTCCTCGCTGACGATGCCGCGCTGGCGGACCGGGCGAGGCGAGGATCGCGTTGTACTCGCTGATCTTCGCCTGGAGTTCGTCGTGCTCCTGGACGATCTTCTGGCGCTCCAGGGCGGCCAGTCGGCGCAGCTGCATCTCGAGGATGGCGTTGGCCTGGATCTCGTCGATCTCCAGGAGGTCCATCAGGCCGCTGCGCGCGATCTCGACGGTGTCACTGCGCCGGATCAGCGCGATGACCTCGTCGATGGCGTCCAGGGCCTTCAGCAGACCGCGCAGGATGTGCGCCCGCTCCTCGGCCTTGCGCAGCCGGAACTTCGTACGGCGGACGATGACCTCGATCTGGTGCGTCACCCAGTGGCGGATGAACGCGTCGAGCGAGAGCGTGCGCGGCACGCCGTCGACCAGCGCCAGCATGTTGGCGCCGAAGTTCGTCTGCAGGTCGGTGTGCTTGTAGAGGTTGTTCAGGACGACCTTGGCGACCGCGTCCCGCTTCAGCACGATGACCAGGCGCTGGCCCGTGCGCGAGGACGTCTCGTCGCGGACGTCCGCGATGCCGCCGATCTTGCCGTCCTTCACCAGGTCGGCGATCTTCTGCGCGAGGTTGTCCGGGTTGACCTGGTACGGCAGTTCCGTGACCACCAGGCACTGGCGGTTCTGGATCTCCTCGACCTCGACGACCGCGCGCATGGTGATGGAGCCGCGGCCGGTGCGGTACGCCTCCTCGATGCCCTTGCGGCCGACGACGAGCGCGCCGGTCGGGAAGTCGGGGCCCTTGATGCGCTCGATGCAGCGCGTCCAGCAGCTCCTCGTGCGAGGCCTCGGGGTTCTCCAGGTACCACTGGGCACCGGCAGCGACCTCGCGCAGGTTGTGCGGCGGGATGTTGGTCGCCATGCCGACCGCGATACCGGCCGAGCCGTTGATCAGCAGGTTCGGGAAGCGGGCCGGCAGGACGGTCGGCTCCTGGGAGCGGCCGTCGTAGTTGTCCGTGAAGTCGACGGTCTCCTCGTCGATGTCGCGGACCATCTCCATCGACAGCGGCGCCATCTTGCACTCGGTGTAGCGCATGGCCGCCGCCGGGTCGTTGCCCGGGGAGCCGAAGTTGCCGTTGGAGTCGACGAGCGGCATCCGCATCGACCACGGACTGGGCGAGGCGGACCAGGGCGTCGTAGATCGAGGAGTCGCCGTGCGGGTGGTAGTTGCCCATGACGTCGCCGACGACGCGGGCGCACTTGTAGAAGCCGCGCTCGGGGCGGTAGCCGCCGTCGTACATGGCGTACAGCACACGGCGGTGGACGGGCTTGAGGCCGTCCCGGACGTCCGGCAGCGCACGCGAGACGATGACGGACATCGCGTAGTCGAGGTACGAGCGCTGCATCTCCGTCTCGAGCCCGACGGGCTCGACGCGCATGGCCAGGGCGTCACCCTCGGGCGTCGTCACGGGAGTGTTCTCGTCGGTCATTGCTGGTGAAGATCCTTCCTGGTGCGGTCAGCTGAGACCGACTCAGATGTCGAGGAAGCGGACGTCCTTGGCGTTGCGCTGGATGAACGCGCGGCGGGCCTCGACGTCCTCGCCCATCAGGACCGAGAACAGGTCGTCGGCCTGGGCGGCGTCGTCGAGGGTGACCTGGCCGAGGACGCGGTGCTCCTGGTCCATGGTCGTGATGCGCAGTTCCTCGGCGTTCATCTCGCCGAGACCCTTGAAGCGCTGGACGGAGTCCTCGCGGATGCGCTTGCCGGCGCTGGCGGCCCATCTCGATCAGCGCGTCGCGCTCGCGGTCGGAGTACGCGTACTCGAAGTCGTCCCGGCCCCACTTGATCTTGTAGAGCGGCGGGCGGGACAGGTACACGTGCCCGGCCTCGACCAGCGGCCGCATGAAGCGGAACAGGAAGGTCAGCAGCAGGGTGTTGATGTGCTGGCCGTCGACGTCGGCGTCCGCCATCAGGATGATCTTGTGATAGCGGAGCTTCTCGATGTCGAAGTCCTCGTGCACACCGGTGCCGAACGCGGAGATCATCGCCTGGATCTCCTGGTTCTGCAGGATCCGGTCGATGCGCGCCTTCTCGACGTTGAGGATCTTGCCGCGGATCGGGAGGATCGCCTGGTACTGCGGGTTGCGGCCGGACTTGGCCGAGCCGCCGGCGGAGTCACCCTCGACGATGAAGATCTCGCACTTGATGGGGTCGTTCGACTGGCAGTCGGACAGCTTGCCCGGCAGGGACGCGGTCTCCAGCAGGCCCTTGCGGCGGGTGAGGTCACGGGCCTTGCGGGCCGCCACACGCGCGGTGGCCGCCTGGATGCCCTTGCGGATGATGTCCGCGGCCTCGTTCGGGTTGCGGTCCAGCCAGTCGTTGAGGTGCTCGTAGACGACCCTCTGCACGAAGGTCTTGACCTCGGTGTTGCCCAGCTTGGTCTTGGTCTGGCCCTCGAACTGCGGCTCGCTCAGCTTGACCGAGATGATCGCGGTCAGACCCTCGCGGATGTCGTCACCCGTGAGGTTGTCGTCCTTCTCGCGCAGCAGCCTCTTGTCGCGCGCGTACTTGTTGATCAGCGAGGTCAGCGCCGCACGGAAGCCCTCCTCGTGCGTACCGCCCTCGTGCGTGTGGATGATGTTGGCGAAGGAGTACACACCCTCGGTGTAGCCGCCGTTCCACTGCATCGCGACCTCGAGGGACAGGCTCTTGTCCTTGTCCTCGGCCTCAAGGTCGATCACGGTGGGGTGCACCACGTCTCCCTTGCGGGAGTTGAGGTACTTCACGAAGTCGACGATGCCGCCCTCGTAGTGGTACGAGACGGTCTTGACCTCGTGCTTCTCGTCCTCGCCCGCCTCGTCCGCACCGGCGGTGGCCTTCGCCGACTCGCGCTCGTCGGTGAGGTTGATCCTCAGACCCTTGTTGAGGAACGCCATCTCCTGGAAGCGCCGCGACAGCGTCTCGAAGGAGTAGTCGGTGGTCTCGAAGATGTCCGGGTCGGCCCAGAAGGTGACCGTGGTGCCGTGCTCGTCCGTGGCCTCGTGCTGGGCAAGCGGGGCCGTCGGGACGCCCAACTTGTAGTCCTGGGTCCAGCGGTAGCCGTCGGTCTTGATCTCGACGGACACCTTGGTCGACAGGGCGTTCACGACGGAGACACCCACGCCGTGCAGACCGCCGGAGACCGCGTAGCCGCCGCCGCCGAACTTTCCGCCCGCGTGCAGCACCGTCAGCACGACCTCGACGGCCGGCTTGCCCTCGGAGGGGACGATGCCGACCGGGATGCCACGGCCGTTGTCGACGACCCGTACGCCGCCGTCGGCGAGGATCGTCACGTCGATGGTGTCCGCGTGACCGGCCAGCGCCTCGTCGACGGAGTTGTCGACGACCTCCTGCACAAGGTGGTGAAGTCCGCGCTCACCGGTCGAGCCGATGTACATACCGGGGCGCTTGCGGACCGCGTCCAGACCCTCGAGGACGGTGATGGCGCTGGCGTCGTACGAGACGGTGACCTCGCCGTTCGACGAAATCACCGCGTCTTTCTCGCCGGCGTCGGTGGACGGGATGTTCTCGTTGGGGTTGCCGGAATCGGCCACGAAGCGCCCTTTCTGGCACAGCACGAGCCAGGCTCGTCGGCGGGTTGCCGGAGCGGCTGCGGCATGTTGCGTTGGTAAGCCTTGATCAGCGTTGCTCAGCTTTTCCCGGACGGTCCCCAGCGATTGGGGCGGGATTGGCTCCAGTCTACCGGTAGCACCGACACTGATGGGGGTTTGCCGGTACCTGAGTCCGCATGTGCCGCCCTCAACCGGTCTTCCCCGACTCCCGATATGCGGATGGGGGCTCCAAGAGGCTCACGGAGGCACTCAGCGCTTCCGGCCGTCAACCCTTGGCTACTTCGGAGTCAGGTCGCGATTCGCAACCGCGTGCGGGCCCGCGACGGGAGGGCCGCCGACGCTCCGGCAGAGCAGACGGAAGCCCTCGATGTGATGTCAGTCACGTGCTGTCGACGGGTGGGAAACCGGTGCCGATCAGCCGTAGGTGTCACCCGGACCCGTGCTGCCGGGGGCGCGCAGCGGGCCGTAGCGGCGGGTGGGGCCGCCGGGGCCCTGGACCTTGATCAGCTTGACCGTGCCGTGGCCCAGGTCCTCGTTGAGGCGGGCGACCAGGGTCGGGGCGAGCAGCCGCAGGTTCGTCGCCCAGGCCGTCGAGTCGCAGCGCACGGACAGCACGTGCTCGTCCTCGTCGTACCTCTCCGGCACACAGTGGTTGGCCACGTCCTCACCGACGATCTGCGGCCAGCGGCCCATCACACCGCCCACCGCGGCAGGGGCCTCCCAGCCGCGCTCGGTGATCAGCCGGTTGATCGCCGAGCCGAGCGCCATGGGATCGCGGCCGTCGGCGCGCGCGCCGGAGCGCAGCCCGCCGCGGCGCGCCTGCCTCTTCTGCTGCGCCGCGTCCCCACGCGCGCGTGCGGCTTCCTTCGCCGCGCGAAGCGCCACGCGCGCGAGGTCCACGCCGGACGGCTCGGGGGACGGGGGCTCGGGAGGCTTCCCGGATGTGTTCTCCGTCATACGCGCTCCACCGCCCCCTCGGACACGTCGAACCGCGCCCCGGACAGCACATGAGGGACGTCGTCGTCGACCGCGGCCGTCACCAGGACCTGCTCCCCGGGTGCGACCAGCTCGGCGAGGCGCTCGCGGCGGCGGGTGTCCAGCTCGGCGAAGACGTCGTCGAGTACCAGCACCGGCTCGTTGCCCTCGGCACGCAGCAGGTCGTACGAAGCCAGGCGCAGTGCCAGCGCGTAGGACCAGGACTCGCCGTGCGAGGCATACCCCTTGGCGGGCAGCTGGCCGAGCTTGAGCTGGAGGTCGTCCCGGTGCGGGCCGACCAGGGTGACGCCCCGCTCGATCTCCTGCTTGCGGGCCTCGGCGAGCGCGGCCATCAGCTGTTCGAACAGGTCCTCGCGCGTGTGCGCCTCGCCGGGCGCGGACGGCTTGTACTCCAGGGCGATCGGGCCGCCGCCGGGGGCCAGCTGCTCGTACGCCTTGTCGGCCAGCGGCTGGACCGCGGCGATCAGGTCCAGGCGCTGCGCGAGCAGTTCGGCACCCGCGCGCGCGAGGTGCTGGTCCCAGATGTCGAGCGTCGACATGTCCACGCTGCGACCGCCGTGCCGACGGGCCAGCGCGGCCGACTTCAGCAGGGTGTTGCGCTGCTTGAGGACCCGCTCGTAGTCGGAGCGGACCCCGGCCATGCGCGGGGAGCGGGCAGTGATCAGCTCGTCGAGGAAGCGACGCCGCTCACCGGGGTCACCCTTGACCAGGGCGAGATCCTCGGGCGCGAAGAGGACCGTCCGTATGATCCCCAGCACGTCACGCGGCTTGACCTGCGTGGACCGGTTGACACGGGCGCGGTTGGCGCGCCCCGGGTTCAGCTCCAGCTCGATCAGCTGCTGCCGGTCGCCCTGCCTGACCTGGGCCCGGATGATGGCGCGCTCGGCGCCCATGCGGACCAGGGGGGCGTCGGAGGAGACCCGGTGGCTGCCGAGGGTGGCGAGATAGCCGACGGCCTCGACGAGGTTGGTCTTGCCCTGCCCGTTCGGCCCGACGAAGGCCGTCACCCCCGGATCGAGCGGAACCTCGACCCGGGGATACGAGCGGAAGTCGGCCAGCGACAGATGCGTGACGTGCATGGTCGTTTCGCCGACCTCCCAAGCCCTCGGGTGCTGATTACTTCTTCTCGACCGCGTGGCCGCCGAACTGGTTCCGCAGCGCCGCGATCATCTTCATCTGGGGCGAGTCCTCCTGGCGGGAGGCGAACCGCGCGAACAGCGACGCGGTGATCGCCGGCAGCGGCACCGCGTGGTCGATCGCGGCTTCCACAGTCCAGCGTCCCTCACCCGAGTCCTGTGCATAACCCCGGAGCTTGTCCAGGTGCTCGTCCTCGCCGAGCGCGTTGACCGCGAGGTCCAGCAGCCAGGAGCGGATGACCGTGCCCTCCTGCCAGGAGCGGAAGACCTCCCGGACGTCGGTCACGGAGTCGACCTTCTCCAGGAGCTCCCAGCCCTCGGCGTAGGCCTGCATCATCGCGTACTCGATGCCGTTGTGGACCATCTTGGCGAAGTGGCCCGCGCCGACCTTGCCGGCGTGCACCGCGCCGAAGTCGCCCTCCGGCTTGAGAGCGTCGAAGACCGGCTGCACCTTGGCGACGTTCTCCTTGTCGCCGCCGTACATCAGCGCATAGCCGTTCTCCAGGCCCCAGACGCCTCCGGAGACACCGCAGTCGACGAAGCCGATGCCCTTGGCCGCCAGCTCCCCGGCGTGCTTCTCGTCGTCGGTCCAACGGGAGTTGCCGCCGTCCACGACGACATCGCCGGGCTCCAGCAGTTCGGCGAGCTCGTCGATCGTGGACTGCGTGGCCTCGCCTGCCGGGACCATCACCCAGATCACGCGCGGGCCGCTGAGCTTGCCCACAAGCTCCTGCAGGCTGTGGACATCGGCGAGGTCCGGGTTGCGGTCGTATCCCAGGACGGTGTGGCCTGCGCGGCGGATCCGCTCGCGCATGTTGCCGCCCATCTTGCCGAGGCCGACGAGACCGAGATCCATCAGTTGTTTTCCTTAGGTTCTGCGACGTGGCATGGCGGCACGTTCGTACCGCGAGGCACTTTCGTACCCGCGTCCGAGCCTAGACCCGGACGCTCGCGCACATCTGTGGGCATACGCGCTCAGTCGTAGGCCCTCACCTGCGGCTTTGTCCCCAGCCTGTGGACAGCGGCCGATGCTCAGCCGCTGAGCCGCACCGGCATGATCAGGTACTTGTAGGCCTCGTCCGCCTCGGCGTCCAGCGCCGGCTTGCCGCTGAGCAGCGCGGGCTTCGTGGACGTCGTGAAGGACAGCTGGGCGACCGGGGAGTCGATGGCGCTCAGGCCGTCCAGCAGGAAGGTCGGGTTGAAGGCGATCGACACGTCGTCACCCTCCAGCTGGGCGTCGACCCGCTCCACAGCCTGTGCGTCGTCGCTGGAACCGGCCTCCAGGATCAGCACGCCCTGCTCGAAGCTGAGCCGCACCGGGGTGTTGCGCTCGGCGACCAGGGCCACACGCTTGACGGCCTCCACGAAGGGGGCGGTCTCGATCACGGCGACGCTGTTGAACTCGGTCGGGAACAGCGAGCGGTACTTCGGGAGGTCGCCCTCCAGCAGACGCGTGGTCGTGCGACGGCCCGCGCCCTCGAAACCGATCAGCCCCTCGCCCGAGCCCCCGCCGGACAGCGCCAGGATGACGCTGTCGCCGCTTGTGAGGGCCTTGGCGGTGTCCAGGAGCGTCTTGGCGGGCACCAGGGCCACGGCGGAGGCCTCCGGGTTCTCCGGCTTCCACAGGAACTCGCGGACCGCGAAGCGGTAGCGGTCGGTGGACGCCAGCGTGACGGTGTCGCCCTCGATCTCGATCCGTACACCCGTGAGGACCGGCAGCGTGTCGTCACGGCCGGCCGCGATGGCCACCTGGGCGGCCGCGGAGGCGAAGACCTCGCCGGGGACCGTGCCCGTGGCGTTCGGCATCTGCGGCAGGGCCGGGTACTCCTCCACAGGCAGGGTGTGGAGTGTGAACCGGGAGGAGCCGCAGACCACGGTCGCCCGTACACCGTCTGTGGAGATCTCCACCGGACGGTTGGGGAGCGCGCGGCAGATGTCCGCGAGCAGACGGCCGGAGACCAGGACCGTGCCCTCCTCGTCGACCTCCGTCTCCACCGACACACGGGCGGAGACCTCGTAGTCGAAGCTGGACAGACTCAGCTGGCCTTCCTCGGCCTTCAGCAGCAGGCCCGCGAGGACAGGCGCCGGCGGACGGGCCGGGAGGCTGCGCGCTGCCCAGGCCACTGCCTCCGCGAGTACGTCGCGTTCCACCCGGATCTTCACTGTTGCCGCCTCCTGCTGTTGCCGGCGCTTCTCGCTCTGCCTGGCCCTCGTCGTCTGTCTCGGTGTCGACGGTCCCTGTGATGGGGAGGACACCGGGGACCAGTCTGACGCACGGCACTGACAGTAGGTGCCTCTCGGGGTCAAGTCGTGGCGAGGGGCAGCCGGGCACCGGAGAGCGAGTTGTGCACAGGCCCCGCTTCGAAACGAATTCCCAGCTCTCTCTAGTTGGGAGTAGTAGTAGGGCCTGTGGATACGGTGGATAACCCTGTTTGCCCAGCTCAGAGCGGGAATTTTGTCCACCGGTCCTGTGGGTGACGGCGGTGGACAACCTGCTGTCTCTGTGGAGAACGGAAAGTTCTGCACACTCCGTGCACAGGGGGAGGCGAGTTCTCCCCAGCGCCGTCCCCAGCTTTACCCAGCTTTCCCACAGCCCAACCCGGCACCTTCATGTGACGGCTTTCACTCGACCCGGTGAGGAGGCGCGTCGTGTTGCCGAACAGTGGACAGCGATGTGGAGAAGCCGGGAATCGCTGGGGACAACTGCCCCCAGCCTGTGGGTTGCCGGTGGACAACTCCATGCACAGCCTGTGGATCTCTCCGCTGTCCACAGTCTGTGGAGATCGTTCGTCCACGAATCCACACGCGGGTGACCTGGTCTGATGGCCCCTCAACAGGAGCCTCTGTGGACACAGTCTGGATAACTTCCCAGTCCCCAGGGTGTGGACGGGAGAAAGTCACCGAATCTGTGGAGAGAGGCCGTAACCCCGCAGGTATTCGAACAGGCGGCGACGGCGACATGACGAAGGGCGCCCCCGGAAACCTCCTCCGGGAGCGCCCTCAGCGGCCTGCTGTGCGGGTCGTCAGCCGTTCTTGATGCGGTTGGTCAGCTCCGTGACCTGGTTGTAGATGGAGCGGCGCTCGGCCATCAGGTTGCGGATCTTGCGGTCCGCGTGCATGACCGTCGTGTGGTCGCGGCCGCCGAACAGTGCGCCGATCTTCGGCAGCGACAGGTCCGTCAGCTCACGGCACAGGTACATGGCGATCTGCCGGGCGGTGACCAGGGCGCGGCCTCGGGACGTGCCACACAGGTCCTCGACGGTCAGCCCGAAGTAGTCCGCCGTCGCGCTCATGATGGCCGTCGACGTGATCTCGGGAGCCGAGTCCTCGCCGCCGGGGATGAGGTCCTTGAGGACGATCTCCGTCAGGCCCAGATCCACCGGCTGCCGGTTGAGCGAGGCGAACGCCGTGACCCGGATCAGCGCGCCCTCCAGCTCGCGGATGTTGCGCGAGATCCGGGACGCGATGAACTCCAGCACCTCCGGCGGCGCGTTCAGCTGCTCCTGCACCGCCTTCTTGCGCAGGATCGCGATACGCGTCTCCAGCTCGGGAGGCTGGACGTCGGTGATCAGCCCCCACTCGAAACGGTTCCTCAGCCGGTCCTCCAGCGTGACCAGCTGCTTCGGCGGCCGGTCGCTGGACAGCACGATCTGCTTGTTCGCGTTGTGGAGCGTGTTGAAGGTGTGGAAGAACTCCTCCTGCGTCGACTCCTTGTCCGCCAGGAACTGGATGTCGTCGACGAGCAGGATGTCCATCTCGCGGTACCGCTTGCGGAAGCTGTCGCCCTTGCCGTCGCGGATGGAGTTGATGAACTCGTTGGTGAACTCCTCCGAGCTCACGTACCGCACCCGCGTGCCCGGGTAGAGGCTGCGCGCGTAGTGCCCGATCGCATGCAGCAGGTGCGTCTTGCCGAGGCCGGACTCCCCGTAGATGAACAAGGGGTTGTACGCCTTCGCCGGCGCCTCGGCGACAGCGACCGCGGCGGCGTGCGCGAAGCGGTTGGAGGCGCCGATGACGAACGTGTCGAAGAGGTACTTGGGGTTCAGCCGCGCGGTGGGCTCACCCGGGCCGGTTGCAGGCGCGGGCTGCGCGGCCAGCGGGCCCGGGGCACCGGTCGTGGGCAGGTTCGGACCTACGGGGCCGCCGCGGTGCACGTGCCCCGAGCCGGGCGGCGGCTCGGGCAGATCCCGGCGGACCGCGTCACGCTGGTCGTACTCGGTGCGTGATGTGTCGTAGTCGGAGCGCGGCGGCTCGTAGGCGGGGCGCTCCATGGACTGCGGGTTGCGGTAGTCCTGAGAGGGAGAGCCGTAGGCGTCCTGGGCTGACGAGCCGTACGAGTCCTGGGATCCGTGGGATCCGTGGGATCCGTGAGGGCCGTAGGAGTCTTGCGATCCGTGAGGCTTGTGGGTCCCATGGGAGCGCCGTGGGACCCGTGGGATCCGTACGAGTCCTGACCGCCGTATTGGTCCTGCGATCCGTAGGAGTCCTGTCCCGGTGACGCGTACGGGTCACGATCCGGAAAACCGAGGCGCTGCTGCTGCCAGCCGTACTCGTCCTGCGTGGGCCGTGGCCAGGAGCCGGGCTCGGGGCGCTGGTACTCGGAGGGGTACGCGGGGCGGGGGGTGGGAAGTTGATCTCCGCGCTTAGGCGGAAGCTGGTCGCCGGCCGATCCCGGCGGCTGATCGGCGCGGTGGCGGCCGTACCCCTCATATCCGTCGCGGTCCTGTCGCGCGGCCGGGATTTCGGGCTCCTCGTAACGCGGCTGGGGGCGGGCGGGGGGCGCCGGCGGTGCCGGGGGCTCGCCTGCGGAGTCGTCGACGGTGATCGCGATCCGGATCGGGCGGCCGCACTCGCGGCTCAGCGTCTCGCTGACGATCGGCGCCAGGCGGCCCTCGAGGACGCCTTTCGCGAATTCGTTCGGTACGGCGAGCAGGGCGGTGTCCGCGACCAGAGCCAGCGGCTGGCAACGCCGGATCCAGTGCTCGTCCTTCGTCTCGACCCCTTGTCCGCGACCCTCCCCGAGGAGTTGCTCCAATACGCGTGGCCACACTGCGGCAAGATCGGCAGGTACGTCAGCCACAGGGCACGCTCTCTCACAGGTCCCACGAACGTGTGGTTCTGGGACGGGTCGGGATGTAAATCGGGTGGCGCAGGGATAAGGGAACGAATCGGAGTTCCGTCACGGTAGTCAGGGCGGCCGGTACGGTTCAAGTTGTTGTCCCCAGGCTGTGGACAAGTGTCTCCCGGCGACTCCTGGTTTGACCGGATGGCGTAGCCGCGCGTACCGTAACCAGGTCGAGTTGTCGATGGCTGCTGCCGCCTGCCTCCGATGGGCACAGATCATTTGGGTGATCGGTAAGCGGTGCACACGGGCGTCACTGCGAGCTACTCGTGGGCGCACGGTGACAGCCAGGACGGCACCCCGCAACTACTGATTCTTTCTGGAGCCCCCGAGTGAGCAAGCGCACCTTCCAGCCGAACAACCGTCGTCGCGCCAAGACCCACGGCTTCCGGCTGCGTATGCGCACCCGTGCCGGCCGCGCGATTCTCGCGACTCGCCGTAGCAAGGGTCGCGCCCGTCTGTCCGCCTGATCCCGATCAGGTCATGACGCCGTGCTGCCCACCGAGAACCGGCTGAGGCGGCGCGAGGACTTCGCGACCGCGGTACGGCGAGGACGCCGGGCAGGACGCCCGCATCTCGTCGTCCACCTACGAAGCGGTGCCACGGACCCGCATGCGCCTGGGGAGAGCGCTCCCCCGACGCGTGCGGGTTTCGTCGTGAGCAAAGCTGTGGGTGGCGCGGTCGTGCGCAACAAGGTGAAGCGCAGGCTTCGTCACCTGATGCGCGAGCGAGTCGCCCAGCTGCCCCCCGGTAGCCTGGTAGTCGTACGAGCGCTGCCCGGATCGGGCGACGCCGACCATGCACAGCTGGCCCGAGACCTGGATGCCGCTCTCCAGCGGTTGCTGGGAGGGGGCGCGCGATGAAGTACCCGCTGCTGGCTCTGATCAAGCTCTACCAGTGGACGATCAGTCCGCTGCTCGGGCCGGTCTGCAAGTACTACCCGTCGTGCTCCCACTACGGCTACACGGCCATCGACCGGCACGGTGCCATCAAGGGAACGGCACTCACGGCCTGGCGAATCCTGCGGTGCAATCCGTGGTCGCTGGGTGGTGTGGACCATGTTCCGCCGCGCAAGCGCCCGCGGTGGCACGAAATGCTGCGTAACGCGTGGCGTGCACGCAAGGGCGGGACCTCCGCCGCCGCACCGGCCATCGAGGGACAGACTTCTCCCACAAGTCAGTCCGGTCCTTCGAGCCCGGCCGCAGAGACACCGTCCCATGCCCAAGGAGCATGATTAGTGGACACGATTGCCAGCCTCTTCAGCTTCATCACCACACCCGTCTCCTGGGTCATCGTCCAGTTCCACTCGGTGTACGGCGGCCTCTTCGGCCCCGACACAGGCTGGGCCTGGGGCCTGTCGATCGTGTCCCTGGTGATCCTGATCCGTATCTGCCTGATCCCGCTCTTCGTGAAGCAGATCAAGTCGACCCGGGCCATGCAGACGCTGCAGCCCGAGATGAAGAAGATCCAGGAGCGCTACAAGAACGACAAGCAGCGTCAGTCCGAAGAGATGATGAAGCTGTACAAGGAGACGGGCACCAACCCGCTCTCCTCGTGCCTTCCCATCCTGGCGCAGTCGCCGTTCTTCTTCGCCCTGTACCACGTGCTCAACGGCATCGCCACGGGCGACACCATCGGTGTCATCAACAAGAGCCTGCTGGAGAGCGCGCAGAAGGCACACATCGTCGGTGCGCCGCTGGCGGCGAAGTTCACCGACAGCTCGTCGAAGGTGGAAGCACTCGGTGCCTCCCTCACCGACGTCCGCGTGGTCACCGCCATCATGATCGTCCTGATGTCGGCCTCGCAGTTCTTCACCCAGCGCCAGCTGATGACGAAGAACGTCGACACCACGGTGAAGACGCCGTTCATGCAGCAGCAGAAGATGCTGATGTACGTCTTCCCCGTCATGTTTGCCGTCTTCGGTATCAACTTCCCCGTCGGTGTCCTCGTCTACTGGCTGACCACCAACGTGTGGACCATGGGCCAGCAGATGTACGTCATCCACAACAACCCGACTCCGGGTTCCAAGGCCCAGGCCTCGTACCTGGAGCGCCTGGACAAGCACGTCGCGCAGAACGGCAAGGTCGGCCGGCGCCGGGACCGGGCCATCGTCAAGGCGATCGTCGCCAAGGGACGCGACCGCAACGAGTTCGAGCGCAAGTTCATCAACGGCCTCAGCAAGGCCGGACTCGTTGCCCAGGCCGACGGCACCGTGATCAAGGGCGACAGCGCTGCCGCTGTTGAGGCCGAGGACGGTACGCCGAGCACCGCCACCCCGAAGCGTCAGCAGCCCAAGCGCCAGAGCAAGTCTCAGCGCCAGACCGGTACCGCGAAGGCGGCCGGCGAGGCCGAGCCGAAGACATCGCTGAGCAAGTCCGACGAGCCCGAGGACACCAAGCCCGCCGCCGCTGCCCAGAAGGGCGGCGCGAAGTCCGGCGGTGGTAGCCGCAGCAAGGCCCAGTCCGGACAGCGCAAGGGCCCGCAGCGACCCAAGTCCCCGTCCAAGAAGTAAGAAGGAGTCCATCCCGTGACGGAAGGCACCACCTCCGCCGCTGCCGAGGGTGCAGACACCCTGTCCCGCCTGGAGCAGGAGGGCGAGATCGCTGCGGACTACCTGGAGGGTCTGCTCGACATCGCCGACCTCGACGGCGACATCGACATGGACGTCGAGGCCGACCGCGCCTCCGTCTCGATCATCAGCGACTCGGGCAGCCGAGACCTGCAGAAGCTGGTCGGCCGCGACGGCGAAGTGATGGAGGCGCTCCAGGAGCTCACCCGTCTGGCGGTGCACCGGGAGACCGGCGACCGCAGCCGCCTGATGCTCGACATCGCGGGATACCGCGCCCAGAAGCGCTCCGAGCTGTCCGAGTTGGGTGCGAAGGCCGCTGCCGAGGCCAAGAGCAGCGGTGAGGCCGTGAAGATGAAGCCGATGACGCCGTTCGAGCGCAAGGTCGTGCACGACGCGGTCAAGGCCGCGGGTCTGCGCAGCGAGTCCGAGGGCGAGGAACCGCAGCGCTTCGTCGTCGTGCTGCCCGCCTGATAGGCCCCTACGTTCCCCGGCCCCGTCTGTTGCGCAGGCGGGGCCGAACTTTGTCAGCCTGATAGTTCTGGTGGTTCTGGTGTCGGCGCCCGGTGCGCTGACGCGGTACGGAAGGACGGTCCCCCGTGACGGAGGCAGCGGAGCTTCCCCCCGCGCCCGAGCAGGCGCGCGCGGTGTTCGGTGATCGCTTCGCGGATGCGGTGCGGTACGCAGAGCTGCTCGCTCAGGCGGGCGTGCAGCGCGGTCTCATCGGCCCACGTGAAGTGCCCCGCCTGTGGGAGCGGCACCTGCTGAACTGCGCGGTGCTCTCGGAGGTCGTGCCCGAGGGCGTGACCGTGTGCGATGTCGGCTCGGGGGCCGGACTGCCCGGCATTCCGCTGGCGCTGGTCCGGGAGGACCTGAAGATCACGCTGCTGGAGCCGCTGCTGCGGCGCACCAACTTCCTCAGCGAGGTCGTGGAGCTGCTCGGTCTCGATCACGTGACGGTCGTGCGTGGCCGGGCTGAGGAAGTCATGGGGAAGATCCAGCCTGTCCACGTCGTGACCGCCCGAGCCGTCGCGCCGCTCGACCGTCTCGCCACCTGGGGCGTCCCGCTGCTGCGGCCCTACGGGGAGATGCTCGCGCTCAAGGGCGATGCCGCCGAGGAGGAGCTGAAGAGCGCGTCGGCGGCACTGAGCAAGCTGGGTGCTGTGGAGACGTCCATCCTGCATGTCGGTGAGGGCGTGGTGGACCCGATGTCCACGGTTGTGCGGGTCGAGGTCGGAGAGAGCCCTGGCGGTGTGCGCTTCGCCGCGAAGCGCGCCAAGGCGGCTCGCACGGGGCGGGCGCGCCGACGCCGCTGATCCGTCCTGAGGACGAGACGTACTCCACACAAGCTGCCAAACCGATGCATGCCGGAGTGTCGCGACAGTTCGGCCTCGGCTGCTGTGCATCGTGTTTCACGTGAAACGTCGCTCACTGCTGCACGGCATCATCAGTCGTGGTCGCGCTGCGGCCGAACCCCGCGATCGCAAGCCTCTCGGTTCGCTCGATGAGGGAACCGAGTTGTCCACAGAGGTGGATTTCTCCACAGAACGCCAGGCCTCACTGGTTCGCGACCCCGAAGGCATGGGAGGCTCTGTTCATTGCGAGCCTGAAGTCGAGGAGAGTGAATCCTTGCGGTCCGACGCCAACATCGCGGGACCGATGACCGATCCGGTCCCCGGTCCCCGTACCGAGTCGATGGGGGCGGATGTTTCACGTGAAACACCGCCTCCGATGGACGACACTCCCATCGGTCGTGCTGCCCAATTGGCGGTGGAGGCACTAGGCCGCGCCGGCGAGGGCCTGCCACGACCCGAGCAGACCCGAATCATGGTGGTCGCCAACCAGAAGGGCGGTGTGGGTAAGACGACGACGACCGTCAACCTTGCCGCGTCGCTGGCCCTGCACGGCGGCCGCGTCTTGGTGGTCGACCTCGACCCACAGGGCAATGCGTCCACGGCGCTGGGTATCGATCACCACGCCGAAGTCCCGTCCATCTACGACGTGTTGGTGGAAAGCAGGCCGCTTTCCGAGGTCGTCCAGGCGGTCCCCGATGTCGAGGGCCTCTTCTGTGCCCCCGCCACGATCGATCTCGCCGGCGCGGAGATCGAGCTGGTGTCTCTGGTGGCCCGGGAGAGCAGGCTGCAGCGCGCCATCCAGGCGTACGAGCAGCCGCTGGACTACATCCTCATCGACTGCCCGCCCTCACTCGGCCTTCTGACGGTCAATGCGTTGGTGGCGGGCCAGGAGGTCCTGATCCCTATCCAGTGCGAGTACTACGCGCTGGAGGGCCTGGGTCAGCTGTTGCGTAACGTCGACCTGGTGCGCGGGCATCTCAACCCCGCCCTGCACGTGTCGACCATTCTGCTCACCATGTACGACGGCCGGACGCGGCTCGCGTCTCAGGTCGCGGAAGAGGTGCGCACCCACTTCGGTGAGGAGGTACTGCGGACGAGCATCCCCCGGTCCGTCCGTATCTCCGAGGCACCGAGTTATGGGCAGACGGTACTGACATACGATCCAGGATCGAGTGGTGCCCTTTCTTATCTTGAGGCGGCACGAGAGATCGCGCTGAAGGGCGTCGGCATCAACTATGAAGCGACGCACGCCCACATCGGCGTACAGCAGAACGACCCGAGCATGGTGGAGGGCATCCAGTGAGCGAGCGACGGAGGGGGCTGGGTCGTGGACTCGGCGCACTGATCCCTGCTGCCCCCACGGAGAAATCGGTAGCCCAGGCGGCGGGGGGAGCCGCTTCCACATCCCCCGCGGCAGTGCCCGCGCTGCCGAACGACCGCGGGGTGGCCGCGGCGAAGGTGGCGACTCTGCCGGCTGTTTCACGTGAAACAGAGGAGCCGGTGCAGCCCAGTGCTCCCACCGAGCCCGCGGAACCCATCGGTGCGCATTTCGCCGAGATTCCCCTCGATGCCATCACGCCGAACCCGCGGCAGCCGCGTGAGGTCTTCGATGATGACGCGCTGGCCGAGCTCATCACCTCCATCAAGGAAGTCGGGCTTCTCCAGCCGGTCGTCGTACGGCAGGTGGGTCCTGCCCGCTACGAGCTCATCATGGGCGAGCGCCGCTGGCGGGCCTGTCGTGAGGCGGGGCTGGAGGCGATCCCGGCGATCGTGCGGGCCACGGACGACGAGAAGCTCCTCCTGGACGCTTTGCTGGAGAACCTGCACCGCGCTCAGCTGAACCCGCTGGAAGAGGCAGCCGCCTACGACCAGTTGCTGAGGGACTTCAACTGCACGCACGACCAGCTGGCGGACCGTATCGGTCGGTCCCGCCCGCAGGTCTCCAACACGCTGCGCCTGCTGAAGCTCTCTCCGGCCGTGCAGCGCCGGGTTGCCGCCGGGGTGCTCTCCGCCGGCCACGCGCGGGCATTGCTGTCCGTCGAGGACTCGGAGGAGCAGGACAGGCTGGCCCACCGCATCGTGGCGGAGGGACTCTCGGTGCGGGCCGTCGAGGAGATCGTGACCCTGATGGGTTCGCGGCCCCAGAAGGCACAGCGGAACAAGGGCCCGCGTGCCGGTGCTCGGGTCTCTCCCGCGCTGTCCGACCTCGCTACGAGGCTCTCGGATCGCTTCGAGACGCGGGTGAAGGTCGACTTGGGTCAGAAGAAGGGCAAGATCACCGTCGAGTTCGCCTCCATGGAGGACCTCGAGCGAATCCTTGGCTCTCTCGCTCCCGGTGAGGGGCCGGTCCTGCAGAAGGGTCTCCTGGAGAGCGACTCCGAGGAGAGCGAGTCCTGAGCCTTCGGCAGGAGCCTCCGCTGTACATCCGACAGAGCGGGCCGTGTCCGGTGTGTACCGGAACATGGCCCGCTCTTTCCTTTCTGGCGGTATCGATGGAATCGCATCGTGGATACGATGCGTTGGGGTACGGCGCGACCACCCGGCAGCACCTCTGAGAGGAAGGCAGGGGCCATGCGAACGATGAGCCGAACCGGACTGGTGAGCGCCGGTTTGGGGCTGGGGGCGGTCGGTGGGTTCATCGGCAGTCTCCTCAGGGAACGGAGCGCTTTGACAGCCGCCCGCGACGCGGTGGGCGAAGGAAGCGAGGAACAGCCTTCATGGGGCGCAGGCTTGTACCGCTCACGCTGGACAACCTTCAGGACCTTCCCAAGCGCTGTCGCTCGTGTGTCTTCTGGGAGCTCGACCCAGTCAGCAGTGAGGCCGCAGTAAAGGCGGGCACGCCGGCTCTGGAGAAGGAATCCTGGATCTCGTCAGTTCTGCTGGACTGGGGATCCTGCGGTCGGGTCGTGTACGTCGACGAGGTGCCGGTGGGCTTCGTGCTCTATGCCCCTCCCGCCTATGTCCCCCGCTCCACGGCGTTTCCCACGAGTCCCGTCTCCCCTGACGCAGTTCAGTTGATGACCGCGTTCATCGTGCCGGGCTATCAAGGGCAGGGACTGGGCCGGGTGATGGTTCAGACGGTCGCCAAGGATCTGCTGCGTCGCGGCTTCAAGGCGATCGAGGCGTTCGGTGACGTGCGCTGGAAGGAACCGGCCTGTGTGCTGCCGGCAGACCATCTCCTGGCAGTGGGCTTCAAGACGGTCAGGCAGCACCCCACCTACCCCCGGCTGAGGCTGGATCTGAGATCGACGCTCTCCTGGAAGGAAGACGTCGAGATGGCGCTGGACCGGCTCCTGGGCGCCGTACAGAAGGAGCCGGCGTTGCGACCGCTCTAGAGGGCAAGCAGTCAAACGAATGGGCCAACCCCTTCAGGGTTGGCCCATTCGTGTTTCACGTGAAACATGCACCGTCGCCTCGACGGCTCAGCCGATTCACTCGGCGATGAACTCCTCGAGGTCGCGAACGATCGCGGCCTTCGGCTTCGCGCCCACGATGGTCTTGGCGACCTCGCCACCCTGGTAGACGTTCAGGGTCGGGATGGACATGACGCCGTACTTGGCGGCCGTACCCGGGTTCTCGTCGATGTTCAGCTTGACGACCTCGATCTTCTCGCCGTACTCGGAGGCGATTGCCTCGAGCGACGGCGCGATCTGGCGGCAGGGACCGCACCAGGCGGCCCAGAAGTCCACCAGGACGGGCTTGTCGCTCTTGAGGACGTCCTGCTCGAAGGAGTCGTCGGTCACATTCTTCAGAGTGCCGGCCACGGCGGGCTCCTTAACTGGTTGGTGCGTGGGGCGGGTAGGGAGGGGTCAGACAGAGGTCTTCTCAGGCTCGGGCTGCTCCTCGTCCGCGAGGGCGGCGAGGAAGCGCTCGGCGTCGAGCGCGGCGGCGCAACCGGTTCCGGCCGCGGTGATCGCCTGACGGTAGGTGTGGTCCACCACGTCGCCGGCACCGAAGACACCGGTCACGTTCGTGCGCGTGGACGGCGCCTCCACCTTCAGGTAGCCCTCTTCGTCCAGGTCGAGCTGACCCTTGAAGAGCTCGGTGCGGGGGTCGTGGCCGATGGCGATGAACAGGCCGGTCACCGGCAGGTCCGAGAGCTCACCGGTCTTGAGGTTGCGCAGCTTCAGGCCCGAGAGCTTCGGGTCACCCTGGATCTCGGCGACCTCGCTGTCCCACACGAACGTGATCTTCGGGTCGGCGAAGGCACGCTCCTGCATGGCCTTGGAGGCCCGCAGAGTGTCACGGCGGTGGACGACGGTCACGGACTTTGCGAACCGCGAGAGGAAGGTGGCCTCCTCCATTGCGGTGTCGCCACCACCGATCACGGCGATGTCCTGGTCCTTGAAGAAGAACCCGTCACAGGTGGCGCACCAGGACACCCCACGGCCGGAGAGGGCGTCCTCGTTCGGCAGACCGAGCTTGCGGTGCTGCGAGCCGGTGGAGACGATGACGGCCTTCGCCCGGTGGACGGTACCGGCCGTGTCCGTGACGGTCTTGATCTCACCGGACAGATCGACGGTCACGATGTCGTCCGGGACGAGCTCGGCCCCGAAACGCTCCGCCTGGGCACGCATGTTGTCCATGAGCTCGGGGCCCATGATGCCGTCCTGGAAGCCAGGGAAGTTCTCGACGTCGGTGGTGTTCATGAGCGCACCGCCGGCGGTGACGGCGCCCTCGAACACCAATGGCTTCAGCGACGCGCGCGCGGTGTAGAGCGCCGCCGTGTAGCCGGCGGGCCCGGAGCCGATGATGATCACGTTACGGACGTCGCTCACGGCTTGATTCCTCGTCTCTGGACTGCGTCGTTCGACCGGTGGGAGCTTCTCTCGGAAGTCTCACACCACCCAACGGATCCTAAGGGGCGCGCATTCCCGCTGTGTCCGGGCACACGGAGATGCGGCACGTGCCGGATACCACGCAGGGCAAAGACGATGCCCTCGCTCAGGAGGACGGGTAGGAGCGCTCCAGGAGGACCTTGCCCCCGGCGCTGGACGCCTGGTGATTCACACAGGTCGCGTCGACGATGTAGGCGGTGACCCGGGTGGCGTCGGAGGCGTCGGGAAGCAGCACCAGCATGGCTTTCTTCCCCTGATACGTGCCGTTCTCGACAGCCAGGGCCGCGTCCTTGCGCCCGATGCCGTCGCGGACGCATCCGGGCACGGTGGGCTCCCTGAGGATCCTGGGATGGTTGGTGCCGGCGGTCGCCGCGCCGAAGGGTGTGCGGGAGCCGCCCTTCTCGCTCTGGTTATCGGCCAGCAGATCGGTGACCTGTTTCGGCAGCTTGCCCTCGGAGAAGGTGTCCGCGGCGGTGGTCTGCCGACCGCCCGCCGTGTCGTGGGGCGGCTTGTCGTCGCCGAGTGACGACAGCAGGACGGAGCCCAGCCCCAGGGCGGCGACCGTGAAGACGGTCCCCAGAACGGCGATCCTGCGGCGCCCGTTCCGCGGGCGGTCCTTGCGGCCCGGGCCGGTGGTGGAAGAGCGGGGGCGCCCTGCGGGCCGGTCGGCGGCCGTCGATGTTTCACGTGAAACAGGCGCACCGCTGTCGTCCTCGGAAGCGGAGCGGGGAGCACTCACCGGCGCCGGTTCCGCTGTGGGCTCCGGCCCCGTGGCGTTCAGCAGAGCCTCGGCGGCGAGTGCGGCATCGATGCGGCCTGCGACATCGGCGGGCATTCGCGGCGGGCCGGGCAGCGTGCCGAGCAGCCCGCGAATCTCCTCCAGGGAGGCATAGACGTCCGCGCAGAGCCCGCACCCGTCCAGATGGCGGCGTACATCGGCGCTCCGGGACGGTGGGAGGAGGCCCTCGGAGAGGTCGGAGATCTCCGCGACGTCCGGGTGTCCGGCCATGTCTGTCGTCGACGTCACGCTCGTCCACCTCCGCCCTTCACTGCAGCTGGGTCGCTCGGTCCTGTGTCCGGCGGTCCCGCTCGGTGCGGTCCCGCTGCGGGTGGGACGGCTGGCTCTTGCGTCCGGTTCCGTTCCCCGCCCTGCTTCTTGCCCCCGCCGCTGCTGTCCGGCCGTAGATGGGTGAGCAGCGGCAGGAGTCTGGCTCTGCCGCGTGCGCACCGGCTCTTCACCGTGCCGGTCGGAACATCGAGGATGCGAGCCGCCTCAGCGACCGGGTAGCCCTGCATGTCCACCAGGACGAGTGCCGCACGCTGGTCGGTCGGCAGGGTTCCCAGGGCTTCGATGAGCTGCCGGTGGAGATCATTGCGCTCGGCGGGCGCGGAAGCCGACTCGTGCGGCTCCAGCAGCTGCTCAAGACGCTCGGTGTCATCGACGGGAGAGGTCTTCCGGGAGGCCACCTTGCGGGCGCGGTCCAGGCAGGCATTCACCGTGATCCTGTGCAGCCAGGTCGTGACGGCCGACTGGCCCCGGAAGGTGTGGGCGGCCCGGTAGGCGGAAACGAGGGCGTCCTGCACCGCGTCAGCGGCCTCCTCGCGGTCTCCCAGCGTCCGCAGGGCGACGGCCCAGAGGCGATCGCGATGCCGCCGCACGATTTCACCGAAGGCGTCGGGGTCGCCCTCCACGTGCCGGGCGAGCAGATCCTGATCACTTACTCCGTCGTACCCGGTGCCGTCTGCCATCGGCCTCCTTCCTCGAGGCAGATGCCGTCAGCTGGTCACCTTGATGTCCGCCACCCTGCCGCGCCACTTGCCGTCGTCCGGCTGCAAAGGCAGCTCGGTCAGCCACACCAGGAGGTAGCGGCTCTTGAGGGACTTGGGCTTGAGTTCCACTGTCGTCCCGGTGGCCTGGGCGACCTTGCTGTAGGCGTCGAAGGACGTCGGCTCCGAGCCCGCGTCCGCGCTCGCGCTACGGAGCTCGACCGAGGTGTCCCCGACGAAGGTGACCTTCACCTTTCCGACCTGCTGGACCTTGCCGAGGTCGAGGATGATGCCGACGCCCGGCTTCAGGCGTCCGAAGTCCGAGCTGAGGTAGAAGTCCGTCTGCCAGTACGTGGCGGTGCTGCTGTCGTAGACCTTCCCTATGTCGGACGGCTTCTCGGTCTGGTCGCCGAAGGGGTCGAAGTCACGTGCACCGCTGATGGCGATGGGCTTGCCGCCTGCCGGCTTCTTCGGGCTCTTGTCGTTCCCGTCGTTGGTCTGCGTCTGGCCCGGGTCCTCGCTCTTGCTGTCCTGGTCCATGAGCGCGTCCGCCAGCTGCCAGCTGCCGAGTCCCAGCGCGGCGATCAGGAGCGCGGACACGGCCCACTTCAGGGCCTTGCCCGTGCGGCTCTGCAGCGGGGGCGGCGGGGTCGGGACCGGCTGGGTGGCGCCGGGGCGCGGGGCCTGGCGGCCGTACGTGCCCTGCTGGTACGTCGTCCGCTGGTACTCGGGCGGGGCGGTGAACGCCGGCTCCGGCGGGCGGATGCGGGGCATCTCGCCGATCGCCTTCACCAGCTCCTCTGGCGTCGTGCACGGCGACTCGTGCCGGGAGGCGGTGGCGCCGTCGTTGACGAGCGCGCGCATGGACAGTTCGGACAGCCCGCGGTGCACACCGGCACGCACCTGGTCGGGTGCGATCAGGCCGATGTCCTTCGGCAGGCCCGACAGGCCGTAGGCGTCACTCTCGTACGGCCAGCGCTGCGTGAGCGCCGCGTACAGCAGGGCGCCGATGGCCTCGGTGTCGGTGCGCTGCGGGGTGTCGGTCGTGACGCCGCGCAGGGCGGCGTTCACGGCGAGTCCGCGGATGCGCCACTGACCGGTCGAGGTGCGCAGCACGGCGTTGGGGTTCAGCCGCAGATGGGCGAGGCCCTCGCGGTGCGCGGCGGCCATGGCGGAAGCGATCTGACTGACCATCTGGTAGGCGTCGTACGGCTCCAGCGGCCCGGAGGCGAGGAGCGGGGTCAGCTCCGTCGCGTCGGGAAGCCATTCGTGGACGACGTAGACGAGGTCGTTCTCCTCCACCGCGTCCAGCACCTGGACGAAGCGGGGGTCGCCGAGGAGCGCGGACGAGCGTGCGGCGGCCAGGACCGAGCGAGCCCGTGAGTGGTCGGCGGGCAGGAGGTGCACGCCGACGGCACGGCGGAGCTTCTCGTCCACGGCACGCCAGCTGCTGAATCCGTCCAGACGGGTGACGCACTCCTCGAGGCGGTAGCGTCTGGCGAGCTTGTGACCACTGTGCAGTTCAGGCGGCGAGGTCTTTCCGGAACCGTCGGTCCGGGCGCTCTCCTGTACCTCGTCGCTGTTCGTGTCCCGCTCCCGGTTCTTGGCCACCCCGTCGGCCGTGGACTGGTCCGCCTTTGCGGTCAGCGACGTGTCGCCGCTGTTGTCTGCCACGTCGACGGCAGCCGTACTCCGTTCCGCCACCGTCGTTCCTGCCTCCCCAATCATTGCGCGCCGGCCGGCATCCGTTGCGCGCCGTCCGACGCCGAAACCAATTGTGCCCACAGTCCGCCGCTATGCACGACACGCGGCGGCTGACGATGGTTGTGCGCCTACCCTCCGACTCACCGTCCCAGGCGTCCGCGGACCATGCCGACAAGCGAGTTGAGCTCCTCGATGCGCATGCGGCGGGCGGCGACGAAGAAGATCCCGAGCAGCACGGCACCGCCCGCCAGTACCCCGGCGAGCGAGCCCACGACGCCCTGGCCGAGCGTAGTGCCCGATGCCGTAGCAGGCCGCGCCGCTGAGCAGCGCGGCCGGGATCGACGCGATGCACAGCCGGGCGTAGGTCCGCAGGACACGGGCGCCGTCGAGGTCCCCGCCCAGCCGCTTGCGCAGCCGGTGCCAGGCGACGCCGACGCCGATCGCGTAGGCCAGGCCGTACGAGGCGGCCATGCCGACCACGGCCCAGCGGGACGGGACGACGAAGTAGCAGACCGCCGACGCGCCCGCGTTGACCGCGGCCACGATGACCGTGTTGTAGAAGGGCGTTCGGGTGTCCTCGTAGGCGTAGAAGGCGCGCAGGACGACGTACTGCACGGAGTACGGGATCAGGCCGAGACCGAACGCCATCAGCATGAAGCCCATGTTGGTGGCCTCGCTGGTGCCTGAGGAGCCGAACATCAGCGTGCACAGGGGGATGCCGAGCGAGAGGAAACCGAACGCGATCGGCACGATGGCGACCGCCGTGGTGCGCAGACCCTGGGAGATGTCGTCGCGGACGGCGCCACCGTCGCCCTCGGCCGCCGAGCGCGACAGGCGCGGCAGCAGGGCGGCCATGAGGGAGACCGTGATGATGGCCTGGGGCAGGCCCCAGATCAGCTGTGCGTTGGCGTAGGCGGAGAAGCCGGTGCCGTCGACGGGCGAGGCCTTGCCCGCCGCGGTGGACAGCCAGACGACGATCATGGCGCCCGCCTGGTTGGCGAGGACGAACAGGACCGTCCACTTGGCGAGCGTGATGGCCTTGCCCAGGCCCTGGCCCTTCCAGTCGAAGCGCAGCCGCAGCCGGAAGCCGGTCTCGCGCAGGTAGGGGATCATCGCCAGCGCCTGGACCACGAGACCGAGCAGGACGCCGATGCCGAGGAGGCGCTGGCCCTCCGGCGGGATGGTCGTGACCTTCATCCCGGAGTCGGCGGCGGTGCCGTAGACGTAGATGAACATGCCCAGCGTCACGATGATGACGATGTTGTTCAGGACCGGGGTCCACATCATCGCGCCGAACTTCCCGCGGGCGTTGAGGATCTGGCCCATCACCACGTGGACGCCCATGAAGAAGATCGAGGGCAGGAAGTACTGGACGAAGGTGATGGCGACCTGGTTCGCCGCGGGGTCGCCGGCGATCGAGGGGGACATCATGCGGATCAGGAGCGGTGCGCCGAAGATCGCGAGCGCGGTGAGTGCGCCGAGAGCCACCATGACGAGGGTCAGCAGGCGGTTGGCGTACGCCTCGCCGCCGTCCTCGTCGTCTTTCATGGCGCGCACGAGTTGTGGCACGAAGACGGAGTTGAGACCGCCGCCGACCGTAAGGATGTAGATCATCGTCGGCAGCTGGTAGGCGACCTGGAAGGTGTCACCGAGGAAACCGACGCCGATGGCCGACACGATCAGCGCGGAGCGGACGAAGCCGGTGAGGCGGGAGACCATCGTGCCCGCCGCCATCACGGCGCTGGACTTCATCAGGCCCGCGGCGCGGCCGCCCTTCTTCGGGGCGGGCGAGGTACTGGGCTCCGCGGCGGGAGGCTCGTCGACGAGGGGCGGCGTCGGCGCCATCTGGCCGGGCGCCGCGTACGGGCCGCCCTGAGCCGCGTAAGGGCCCTGCGCGGCGTACTGGCCCTGTCCCATCCCCTGGGACGGGCCGGGGACCGACGGCTGCTCGTACGACGGGTGACCGCTGTTCTGCTGCTGGTCCCTGAAGAGGTGCGCGAAAGCGTCCGGCTCCTGGTGCGGCCCGCCCGCCTGGGAGACCAGATCGTCCACGCCCACGAACTGGGTGGTCCTGGGGTCGTCGCCGTACGGCAGGTGCCGCGTCGGGCCCTCCGGCTCCGGCGCGGGCGTCTGGGCCCACACCTGCGGATCGGGCGCGTACGGCGACTGCGGCGGCTGGGCGTACAGCTGCTGCGGCTGGTACGTGCCCGGAGCGGGCGGTGGGTGCGCGGCGCGGTCGTAGAGCGCCTCGGCGACCGGATCCTGGGTGGAGAGGTCCTGTGCCCGGTAGGGGTCCTGGTCGTAGGCGTCCTGGAGGTACATGTCCGCGGGCGACTGCGGCGGTACCTGGCCGTGCTCGGCCGGCGGGCCCTCGGGCCCGCCCGACTCGGGGTAGCCCGAGCTGCCCGCGGCGCGGCCGCGGTCACCGTCGTACGGCGCGTTCATGGTTACCCCACCTCATCGTCCCCGGCCCACCGGCCACGACATGTCAACGGTCCACTCTCTCACCCGTGCCGGACGGGTCGGCGTTTTCCGCTGCGGTGTCCGGAGCCGGGTCACTCGGCTGCTCCGGGCCGTCTCCCCGCGATCCGGCCTCGGTCTCCGCCTTGAGACGGTCGCCGGGGGCCTCGGGGTTCTGCGGAGCGCCGACCGGGCTCTGCGGGCTGTCGACAGCGTCGTCCGCCTCGGCGGTGCCGTCCTCGTCCGCCTCGCGGGCGGCGGCGCGCTTGCGCTGGGTGTACATACGGAAGCCGGCGAGGACCAGGAGCAGAACACCGCCGCCGATGACCAGCATCACGGTGGGCGTGACCTCGGTGACCTTCACGTCGAAGGTGACGGGGGCGCCGTACTTCTGTCCGTCTTCGGTGTACAGCTGGGCGACCACCTCCGCGCGGCCGTTGGCGTTCGCGGACGTGGTGAACTTCACCGACTGGCTGTGGCCGCCGTTCACGGTGACGCGCTGTTCCTCGTATGCGGCGTCGCCGATCTTCAGTCGTGTCGGGTTCTTCGACGTGAGCCGCAGCTCCAGGTGCTCGACACCTTGCACCAGATTGTTCTGGACGGTCACCGGGATCGTGGCACTGCGGCCGGAGAGCTTGGTTTCCGACTTCTCGATCAGCTTGACCCCGTCGGTGAGCCCGTCGAGGTACGACTCGACGTCGTCGCGGTACCCCACCGCGGCGACGCCCCGGCCACGCCACGACGTGGACATCTCGCGGTTCATGGCCCGCCCGAAGGGGGTCACCACCCGGGACTGGTCGGTGAGGATCACCTTGAAGCTGTCGAGCTTGTCCTGGGTCCTCGCGATCTGCTCGAAGGCGGCCCGCGCCAGCTCCTGCCCGCGCAACGAGGAGGGGTATGCGGAGGCCGGCGGTACCTTCGTGTTGGCTGCCGGGTCCGGCTTGGCCTTGGCGGCGGCCGTGAGGTCCTGCGATTCGGACCAGGTCCCGGTCTGCAGGGTTGCCAGCGCCTCGGCCATGGCCTGAGCCTGGCTCACCGAGGGCGTGCGCTGCGGGGCGACGACGACGCTGCGCTGCTTGCCGGTCTGCAGGCCGAGCGTCAGGCTCTGGGCCAGGAAACGCTGTACGGCGAGCGTGGAAGTGGAGGCCTTCGTCAGGTTGCCCTGGAACGCCGTGGACATTCTGGAGTCCGTGACGACCGCCGTGGTGCCGCCTCCGACGGGCCGGGCCGCGGAGGGCGTGTACGACAGGTTGTCCTGGAGGCTGTCGCTGCGGGCGATCACCTTGTCAGCGCCCGCGGAGGTCGCGACCTTCACGATCGACGGGTCGACGGCGCCGTCCACGGGCCAGGCGAAGTCGGTGGTCGGCTTCACGTGGAGGATCGTCTGCACCGTGTTGTCGACGACGTCGGTGGCCTCCTTGAGGTGGCTCAGCGAGCCCGTGACGTTCGTGCCGTTGTGGGCGAGGGAGGCCAGGTCCGGGTCGCCGAACGGCAGGGCGACGACCTCCTTGCCCGTCACCGCCTGCTGGAGCTCGGCGAGCCACTGCTTGGCGACCGCCTGGTTCCGGCCGGTCGTGGTGGTGCCGTCCTCACCCCTGACCTGGTAGTTCCTCGTCATCGCGTCGACGGATGCCAGCAGGTCCGGGTCGATCACCCAGGTGATGTCGAGGCCCTTGCCCAGCGACACCATCTGGTCGAGACGGCCGCCCGGGGCGATCTCCTCGGCGAGGTCGTCGTTGCGGAAGACCGGCGTCTGCTGCTCGTTCGACCCTGTCTCGGCCGTCATATGGACAGTGGAGACAAGCGGCCACAGAAACGTGGTCTTCGTCTTGGTGCCGGCCTCCTCGGGCTGCCACGGCAGGAATGTGCGCTGGACACCCAGGACCTGGTCCCAGGGCTGCGCGGAGGTCTCTCCGGAGAGCGCGACGGCCAGCTGGTAGACGCCGTCCGGGCCGAGGTCCAGCTCGTCGACAGGCACGGAGATGTTGAAGGGCTCAGCCACGCCGGGGGTGAGCTTGGAGAACTTCTCGCTGTACTTGCCGCCGACCGCCTTGCCTGCGGGGCCCTGGACGTCGTTGCCCTTCTTGGCGAGTGTCTCGATGGAGGAGCGGGTGTCGAGGGAGGGACCCACCCGTAGATCGGCGTGGGCGCCGGTGACCGCCTGCTTGCCGTTGTTGGTCACCGTGCCCGACACGGTCACCGTGTCCCCGTCGGTGGGGGCGCTGGGGCTGAGCGAGTCGACAGCGACGGACACCGAGCCCGCGCCGGAGCCCGCCTGCGGGGCCTCCTGCCCGGCCGCGTCCGCAGGGGCCGCGGCCGGCAACTGGAGGAGCCCGGCCAGCAGGGGCGCACCGGCCAGCAGTGCCCCGGTGCGCCGCAGCCACCGGCGGGCAGGTGAGGCACCGGTCCCCTGGAAGTCTGCCGCGTCGGCCACGCGCTCGCCCGTCCCTCGTCGTCGTCAGTGGTCGTCGGAATGTGCGTCCACGCATGGTAACGATGCGCGCTGAGGGGAAGTGCCGCGGTCCGCTCCACAAGATCACGGGCGAGTACCGTCCTGTCCGGTATGCGACCGTATAAAAGGGAGCGGTGCTTTACGTCTCAAGGGCAGGCCTTGTGGGTGTTTTCACGGACGTGTCCGCATGCGCAATAGGGGGAGCTCTCGGCCGTCCGGGCCACGTACCCTCTTCTGTTGTGCCGAACGCCAACGATGAAACGTCCAGTGCCCTCAGCCAGGTGCAGCACCGCGCGGTGAGTGAACTGCTGCGGGTCGCTCCTGTCGCCGACGACCTCGCCCGCCGCTTCCAGTCGGCCGGGTTCTCACTCGCCCTGGTCGGCGGCTCGGTCCGGGACGCGCTGCTGGGCCGGCTCGGCAACGACCTCGACTTCACGACCGACGCCCGCCCCCAGGACGTACTCAACATCGTGCGTCCCTGGGCCGACGCCGTCTGGGAGGTCGGGATCGCCTTCGGCACCGTCGGTGCCCAGAAGGACGGCTACCAGATCGAGGTGACCACCTACCGGTCGGAGGCCTACGACCGGACCTCGCGCAAGCCGGAGGTGTCGTACGGCGACTCCATCGAGGAGGACCTCGTCCGCCGTGACTTCACCGTCAACGCGATGGCTGTCGCGCTGCCGGAGAAGGAGTTCGTCGACCCGCACGGCGGGCTTGAGGACCTCGCGTCGCGTGTGCTGCGCACTCCTGGCACCCCGGAGGAGTCCTTCTCGGACGACCCGCTGCGGATGATGCGGGCCGCACGTTTCGCGGCTCAGCTCGATTTCGAGGTCGCCCCCGAGGTCGTCACGGCGATGACGGAGATGGCCGGGCGTATCGAGATCGTCTCGGCCGAGCGCGTGCGGGAGGAGCTGAACAAGCTGGTCCTGTCGCGGTATCCGCGCAAGGGCCTGACGCTGCTCGTCGAGACCGGCCTCGCCGACCACGTGCTGCCCGAGCTGCCCGCCCTGCGCCTGGAGCGTGATGAGCACCACCGGCACAAGGATGTCTACGACCACACGCTGATCGTCCTGGAGCAGGCGATGGCGCTGGAGGACGACGGTCCCGACCTGACGCTCCGGCTGGCCGCCCTGCTGCATGACATCGGCAAGCCGCGCACGCGTCGCTTCGAGCAGGACGGCCGGGTCTCGTTCCACCACCACGAGGTGGTCGGGGCGAAGATGACCAAGAAGCGGATGACGGCACTCAAGTACTCCAACGAGCTGGTGAAGGACGTCTCGCGTCTGGTCGAACTCCACCTGCGCTTCCATGGGTACGGGACCGGCGAGTGGACGGACTCGGCGGTCCGCCGCTATGTCCGTGACGCCGGTCCGCTCCTGGACCGCCTCCACAAGCTGACCCGCTCGGACTGCACCACGCGCAACAAGCGCAAGGCGGCTGCCCTGTCGCGTGCGTACGACGGCCTGGAGGAGCGGATCGTCCGGCTTCAGGAGCAGGAGGAGCTGGACTCCATCCGTCCGGCCCTCGACGGCAACCAGATCATGGAGATCCTCGGCGTCGGTCCCGGTCCGGTCATCGGGCGCGCTTACAAGCACATGCTGGAGCTGCGCCTGGAGAACGGGCCGATGGAGCACGACATCGCGGTGGCAGCGCTCAAGGAGTGGTGGGCCGAGCAGGAGGGCTGAGGCTGCGAAACGGGGTCATGTTTCACGTGAAACATGACCCCGAGGAGACGAGCCGAGGGGCGGTGTTTCACGTGAAACACCGCCCCTCTCTGTGTCTGCCCTACTTCTTGTAGTCCTTCAGGCAGAGCAGGAAGTCCTTGCCGTCACCGCTCTCGGTGTACGTGTACTGGAAGTCCTTGGCCTCGGACTCGCACTTGCTCGAGGCCAGCGTCTCCGTGAGGTACGCCCCCTCGATCTTGGCCAGCACCTCGTACTGAGCCTTCGCGTCGCTGCACGTGACGACCTCGAGGTCCGGGTTGTCGTCGCTGGTGCTGCCACGGTGCATGCAGTCGCCGACGGCCGCCGTCTTGGCGTCGTCCCGGCTGGTTATCCAGCCGCCGATGGCCACGCTCGCCACCGCGATGACGATGACGATGTTCTTGATGGTCTTGAAGCTGAGCTTGCGGCCGGACGGCTGAGGCGGGACGGGAGCGTACGGACCGGAGCCCTGGGGCGGGACCGGAGCGTACGGACCGGCGCCCTGGGGCGGGAAGCCGGGCTGGCCGGGCTGCTGGGGGTAGCCGCCCTGCGGCGGGTACGGGGCCTGGGGCTGACCCGCGGGCTGGCCCTGTGCGAACGGGTTGCCCTGGGGCGGCGGAGTGGTCATTCGGGGGTCCCCCTAGAAACACGAGTGCGTGACGCGAACATGTCGCGAAATAAGACGCACGTAAGTTATCGGTCCCCATCGGCAACTCAGTAGTCAGGAGTGGCTCTGTGTCATTGATGTGACACGTACTGACGGTCAAACCGGGCCATAATCACAGCTACTGCCGCGTAGATAACGGCGATCGTGATCACCAGCGGCACGGATCGGCCGTCCGGCGGCAGCATCAGGGCGGCCACGGCGGCGGCGCCGACGAAGAAGACGTTGAAGAGGACGTCGTAGACGGAGAAGATCCGGCCACGGAAGCCGTCCTCCACGGACGACTGGACGATGGTGTCCGTGGCGATCTTCGCGCCCTGGGTGGTCAGCCCCAGGACGAAGGCCGCGGCCAGCAGCGGGACGGCGGCGAACGGCAGTCCGAGAGCGGGCTCCAGCAGCGCGGCGGCCCCCGCGCACACAACGATCCAGCGGCTCGGCCCGAGCCGCCCCGCAGCCCAGGGCGTCACCACGGCAGCTGCGAAGAATCCCGCGCCGGAGACGCCCAACGCCAGTCCCAGCAGGGCGAGTCCGTCACCCGTGGTCGAGGTGAGCGCGTATCGGCAGAGCATCAGCAGCATGACGAGCAGAGCGCCGTAGCAGAACCGCATCAGCGACATCGCCGCGAGTGCCCAGGCGGCCTCCCTGCGTGGCGGCGCGGCCAGGTGACGTCCGCCCGCCACCAGGGCGCGAGCCGTGCCCGTGAGGGCGGTTTTGAGCCGTTCGTGCGCCAAGGTCCGGTCGGGGCCGAGGAGTTCCTTCGCCATGCCCAGCGACGCCACGGCCGCGCACAGATACAGGCCGGCACCCACGAGCACCACGGCGGCGTCGGAGTCCGCCACCACCAGGCGGACGGCGAAGGCGAGACCGCCGCCCGCGGTCGCCGCCAGCGTCCCGGCGGTCGGGGAGAGGGAGTTGGCGATGACCAGGCGCTCGGCGTCGACCACGCGAGGCAGGGCGGCGGACAGGCCCGAGAGGACGAAACGGTTGACCGCGGTGACACACAGGGCGGAGACGTAGAAGAACCAGTCGGGAGCCGGGCTGAGCATCAGCAGGGCCGTCGTGGAAGCCAGCAGAGCGCGCAGCAGGCTGCCGTACAACAGGACCTGGCGGCGCCGCCAACGGTCCAGCAGGACACCGGCGAAGGGGCCGACGAGGGAGTACGGGAGCAGCAGCACCGCCATGGCGGAGGCGACCGCCGCGGCCGAGGTCTGCTTCTCCGGAGAGAAGACCACGTACGCGGCGAGCGCGACCTGGTAGACGCCGTCGGCGCCCTGGGAGAGCAGGCGTACGACGAGCAGACGCCTGAAGCCCTGGAAGCGCAACAGGACGCGCAGGTCACGGACGACGGCCATGGGGCCCAGCCTCACATACGGGGAGGGTCCCCGGGTCGTACGACCCGGGGACCCTCACAGCCCTGGCAGGAGCGACCAGTTGCGGCGCGTCAGCGCTCGACCTCACCGTTGATGAACTTCTCGACGTTCTCGCGGGCCTCGTCGTCGAAGTACTGGACGGGCGGGGACTTCATGAAGTAGCTCGACGCGGAGAGGATGGGGCCGCCGATGCCACGGTCCTTGGCGATCTTCGCGGCGCGCAGGGCGTCGATGATGACGCCGGCGGAGTTCGGGGAGTCCCAGACCTCCAGCTTGTACTCCAGGTTCAGCGGGACGTCACCGAAGGCACGGCCCTCGAGGCGCACATAAGCCCACTTGCGGTCGTCCAGCCAGGCGACGTAGTCGGACGGGCCGATGTGGACGTTGCCCTCGCCCAGTTCGCGGTCGCGGATCTGGGAGGTGACGGCCTGCGTCTTGGAGATCTTCTTCGACTCGAGGCGGTCGCGCTCGAGCATGTTCTTGAAGTCCATGTTGCCGCCGACGTTCAGCTGCATCGTGCGGTCCAGGACGACGCCCCGGTCCTCGAACAGCTTCGCCATGACGCGGTGCGTGATGGTGGCGCCGACCTGGGACTTGATGTCGTCGCCGACGATCGGGACGCCCGCCTCGGTGAACTTGTCCGCCCACTCCTTGGTACCGGCGATGAAGACCGGAAGGGCGTTGACGAAGGCGACCTTGGCGTCGATGGCGCACTGCGCGTAGAACTTCGCCGCGTCCTCGGAGCCGACGGGCAGGTAGCAGACGAGGACGTCGATCTGCTTGTCCTTGAGGATCTGGACGACGTCGACCGGCTCCTCGGCGGACTCCTCGATCGTCTCGCGGTAGTACCGGCCGAGGCCGTCGAGGGTGTGGCCGCGCTGGACCGTCACACCGGTGCTGGGTACGTCGCAGATCTTGATGGTGTTGTTCTCGGAGGCGCCGATGGCGTCCGCGAGGTCGAGACCGACCTTCTTGGCGTCCACGTCGAACGCGGCGACGAACTCGACGTCGCGAACGTGGTACTCGCCGAACTGGACGTGCATCAGGCCCGGCACCTTGGACGCCGGATCGGCGTCCTTGTAGTACTCGACTCCCTGCACCAGCGATGCGGCGCAGTTGCCCACACCGACGATGGCTACGCGAACCGAACCCATTCCGGTTGCTCCCTGTGTGTATGAGTGAGGCCCTTCAGCGGGCTCTCACGTGGCGGTGTCGTCGGGCGTATCCGGCCGGGGGTCGTCCCCCGGCCGGGGCAGGCCGCCCGGCGCTCCAGATGTGGTGTCACGCGAAGCGGGCTCCCCTGAGGAGGGACCCTTGAGGTCCCGCCCCGCCCGCTCGCTCTCGATGAGCTCGTTCAGCCAGCGCACCTCGCGCTCCACGGACTCCATCCCGTGGCGCTGGAGCTCAAGCGTGTAATCGTCGAGGCGTTCCCGGGTCCGGGCCAGGGAGACGCGCATCTTCTCGAGGCGCTCCTCCAGCCGGCTGCGGCGGCCTTCCAGCACGCGCATGCGCACATCGCGTGAGGTTTGCCCGAAGAATGCGAAACGGGCGGCGAAGTGCTCGTCCTCGTACGCATCGGGCCCGGTCTGCGAGAGCAGCTGTTCGAAGTGCTCCTTACCCTCCGCCGTCAACCGGTAGACGATCTTGGCGCGGCGCCCTGTGAGGGGTGCGGCGAGGGCGTCCTCGGCGGTGTTCCCCGGCTCCTCGATCAACCAGCCGTTGGCGACCAGCGTCTTGAGGCAGGGGTAGAGCGTCCCGTAGCTGAACGCACGGAACACACCCAGTGACGTGTTGAGCCGTTTACGCAGCTCATAGCCGTGCATCGGAGATCCGCGGAGCAGGCCGAGTACGGCGAACTCGAGGATCCCGGAACGCCGGCTCATCGTCGCCTCCTCTCTGCCGCGGTACCCGTGTCTCGGTCCGATGTGTCGAGCTGATGTATCGACTCGATACATCACGACGATAGAACGGCCTTCCGGATGCGACAAGAGGGGGTGTGGTGAACGGGGTCACATCACCGATTCGTCGGACACGAGTTGCCTGATTTGAGGTGAACTTCGGTCCTCGGCAGGTTTTGACGGTGCGTAGTCTGTGCGCCATGCACATCACCGGGAACCAAGTGACGCCTGAGGGCGTCATCGTCTTCGGTGTAGTACGGGTGCATGCGGGACCGATGAATGCGGAGCCGACCGCATCCGTACTTCGGGGGGACCGGAAACAAGCCGCCGTTTCCAGGCGCGCAGGGGTGCGCCTGCCCGAGGAGTAGTCGTTCGATGAGCGAGCACCGTCGCAAACCGCCGCAGCCGCAGGGAGGCGGACGTGCCGCGGCCCGACGCGGCCAGTCCGGCTCGTCCTCCGGCCGCCGCGCGGCACCGCGAGGCGCCACCGGGTCTCCGTCCGACTCCTATGGGTCGGACTCCTACGACTCGGGGGGTGAGGAGCGCCAGTACGGCGGCCGTGCAGAGGCTCGGCGTGCGGCGCAGAGAAGTGGGGGCGGCCGCCGCAGAGCGGCCGAACCGACACGTGGCGGCCGGCGCGCCGCTCCCGGCGGGCCGAACGGGCCCGGGCGGGGCAAAGGGCGCCCGGTCATGTACGACAAGAACCGGCTGATCGACTATCCGCGGGCCGGCAAGTACGGCTGGCGCCGCTGGATGCCGTCCTGGAAGCTCGTCTCCGGCCTGTGCATCGGCTTCTTCGGGAGCCTGGTGGCCGTGGCGGGCATCGGGTACGCCATGGTCGGCGTCCCCAACGAGGAGAACGCTGCGGCCCTGTCGCAGAACAACGTCTTCTACTGGTCCAACGGCAAACAGATGATCGCGACCGGCAGTGGCCAGAACCGGCAGAACGTCACGATCGACCGGATCCCCGAGGCCATGCAGCAGGCGGTGATCTCGGCCGAGAACAAGAGCTTCTACCAGGACTCGGGCGTCGACCCCATGGGCATTGCCCGGGCTCTGGCGAACATGGCCCGGGGCGGCGACACGCAGGGTGGTTCGACGATCACCCAGCAGTTCGTCAAGAACACTTACCTGAGCCAGGACCAGACGGTCACCCGTAAGTTCAAGGAGATGTTCATCTCGATCAAGGTGGGCACCAAGCTCTCCAAGGACGAGATCCTCCAGGGGTACCTCAACACCTCGTACTACGGACGTGGCGCCTACGGCATCCAGGCCGCCGCCCAGACGTACTACGGCAAGGACGCGTACAAGCTCGAGCCGAGCGAGTGCGCCTTCCTCGCCGCCCTGCTCAAGGGTCCGACGTACTACGACCCCGCGGGCAACGAGAGCCTCGACACCGCGGCGAGCGCCACGGCCAACGAAAAGCGGTCCAGGGCGCGCTGGGGCTGGATCCTCGAGCAGATGCACAACGACAAGAAGCTCACGGACGCCCAGTACCAGAAGGCGATCAAGACGTACCCCATGCCCGATAATCGCAAGGCGGCCAAGGGCATGAGCGGCCAGATCGGCTACCTGGCGGACACGGCCAAGAAGTACGTCCTGAACCACTCCGACATCACGGAGAAGCAGTTCGACCAGGGCGGCTACCAGATCAAGACGACCTTCGAGAAGAACAAGGTCGAGGCGCTGACCAAGGCCGTCAAGAAGGTCGAGAAGGAGAAACTCGACCCGGACAAGCGTGAGCTGGACAAGCACGTCCAGTTCGGCGCGGCGTCGGTGAAGCCCAAGGACGGCGCGATCGTCGCGCTCTACGGTGGCGCGGGCTACGAGAACGGCCACTTCAACAACAACGCGGACACCTCGGGTGTCCCCGTGGGTTCGACGTGGAAGCCGTTCGTGCTCGCCGCCGCCATGGAGAACGGCACCTACCGGAGCGACGGTCCGCTCTCGCCGCTCAGCAAGTACAACGGCAACGACCATCTCAAGGTCAAGAACAACGACGGCTCCTACGTCTTGAAGAAGGACAACACGCCGTTCTTCCAGGAGAACGAGAGCGACCACCCCTGGGGCTACATCTCCTTGCGCAAGGCGATGGAGCAGTCCGTCAACACCCCGTTCGTGCAGCTCGGCATGGACGTGGGGATGAGGAACGTGCGGGACGTGGCCGAGAAGGCCGGCATCCTGGATGACAGTTTCGCCACCCTCAACCCGTCGTTCGCGCTCGGTACGTCGACTCCCAGCGCGATCCGCATGGCCGACGCCTACGCGACGTTCGCCGCTGCCGGCAAGCAGGCCTCTCCGTACTCGGTGACGAGCGTCAAGTTCAACGGGCAGGAGGTTCCCGGCTTCGAGAAGCCGAGGATCACGCAGGCGATGCCCGAGAACGTGGCGAACAACGTCACGGACGTTCTGGAGAACGTCATCCAGAACGGTACGGGTAAGAACGCGCTGTCCCTGGGCCGTACGGCGGCCGGCAAGACCGGTACCACGGACGAGAACAAGTCCGCCTGGTTCGTCGGCTACACCCAGCAGCTGTCGACCTCGGTCGCCATGTTCCGTGAGGACCCCAAGAGCGCCAAACTGCTCTCCATGAACGGCACGGCGGGTGAGGTGTCCATCCACGGTGGTGACGTGCCCACGCTGGTGTGGACCGAGTACATGAAGGCCGCGCTGAGGGGCGAGACCGACCTCGGCTTCCCGGAGGCCACCAAGATCGGCGCGATCCAGGACGAGGTGGGCGCTCCGACACCGACGCCGACCCCCAGCGTGGAGCCCAGCGAGACAGCGACCGAGTCGCCGAGCGCCACGCCCAGCGATAGCTCGACTCCGTCGCCCTCGCCGAGCGACACCTGTGGGTTCTTCGGCTGTGAGAACGACGGCGGTACGGAGAACGGCGGCGGCACGGGTGGAGAGGTGAGCCCCTCGCCCTCCCCGTCCGATACGAGCGAGGACGGTGGCAACAGCAGGGGCAACGGCAACGGAGGCTTCTTCGGCGGCCCCGCCGGATAGCCGACCGATCGCCCGTCTTGGGTGTTTCACGTGAAACGCGAGGCTGTTTCACGTGAAACAAGGGCCGCCGCACCCACTCGGGTACGGCGGCCCTCGGCGTATTGATAGACACGTACGGCAGGATGTGCGGCATGCCCAGTGCAGAATCGACGCAAGCGAGCGTCCACGAGCCGGACCCGGTGCGGCCGACCAAGGAGGACGAGGTCGCCGCAGCCGGCAGCGAGCTGATCGGTGGCCCGCTGGGGCGGCGTGCCCTGATCGGGACGTCCCGGTGGACTCCCGTGCGGGTGATCGCGCTGGTGGCGATCGGCATGTTCGCTCTCGGCCTGGTCCAGAAGGCGCCCTGCTTCAACGGCGCCTGGTTCTTCGGCGCAAGTTCCCAGTACACGCACGCGTGCTACTCGGACATCCCGCACCTCTACCAGGGGCGTGGCTTCGCCGACGGACTCGTGCCGTACTTCGACAGGCTCCCCGGTGACATGCAGTACCTGGAGTACCCGGTGCTGACCGGTGTCTTCATGGAGGTCGCCTCCTGGCTCACGCCCGGCAGCGGCAGCATCCAGTACCAGGAGCAGTGGTACTGGATGGTCAACGCCGGGATGCTCATGGTGTGCGCGGTCGGTCATCGCCGTCTGCGTGACCCGCACCCACGTCCGGCGTCCCTGGGACGGTCTGCTGGTCGCCCTGGCGCCCGCCTTCGCGCTGACGGCGACCATCAACTGGGACCTGCTGGCGGTCGCTCTGACGGCGGCGGCGATGCTGATGTGGTCGCGCGGCCGTTCCCTCGCCTTCGGTGTCCTGCTGGGGCTCGCCACGGCCGCAAAGCTCTATCCCTTCCTGATCCTCGGGCCGCTGCTGGTGCTGTGCTGGCGCGCGGGCAGGTGGCGGCAGTTCGGGGTGGCTCTCGGCGGGGCGATCGTCGCCTGGGTCGTCGTGAACGGGCCGGTGATGCTCTTCGCCTTCGAGGGCTGGTCGAAGTTCTACACGTTCAGCCAGGAACGGGGCGTCGACTTCGGCTCCTTCTGGCTGATCATGGCCCAGAACTCGGACAACCCGCTCAGCATCGACACCGTCAACACGCTCGCCACGCTGCTGATGCTGGTGTGTTGCGCGGCTGTCGCGGCGCTTGCGCTGACCGCCCCACGCCGCCCGCGGTTCGCCCAGCTCGCCTTCCTCATCGTCGCGGCGTTCATCCTCACCAACAAGGTCTACTCGCCGCAGTACGTCCTGTGGCTGGTGCCCCTTGCCGCCCTCGCCCGGCCGAAGTGGCGGGACTTCCTGATCTGGCAGGCCTGCGAGGTGGCGTACTTCCTGGGGATCTGGCTGTACCTCGCATACACGACCAGTGGAGACGCCCACAAGGGGCTGCCCACCGACGGCTACCACTGGGCCATCGGCCTGCATCTGCTGGGGACGCTGTACCTGTGCGCCATGATCGTGCGCGACATCTTCATGCCGGAGCGGGATCCGGTGCGCCGGTCAGGCGACGACGATCCCTCGGGCGGAGTGCTCGACGGCGCCGAGGACGTCTTCGTCCTCGGTCCAGCGGCCCGTCCAGCGCGGCACGCGACCGCTCAGTTCGACGGGCCGCAGGTCCAGTGGGGCAAGCGGGGCGCCACCGGCGGCTCGCTCTGAGCGAACGATGCGGAAGGCCGTACACGGGAAGCCGTGTACGGCCTTCTTGCTGAGCTGCGCGGCCCAGTGCACTGCGCGGTCAGCGGTCCATGATCCGGTCGAACTGCGTGGTGGTGTGCCGCAGATGGGCCACCAGCTCCTCGCCGACCTTCGGCTCTGGCGCGTCCGTGGGCACGAACAGGATGGAGACCTGCATGTGCGGCGGCTCGGCGAACCAGCGCTGCTTGCCGCCCCAGACGAACGGAGAAAGGTTCCGGTTGACCGTCGCGAGGCCGGCGCGGGCGACGCCCTTGGCGCGCGGCATGACGCCGTGCAGCGCCTTGGGGGCCTCCAGGCCCACCCCGTGCGACGTACCGCCCGCCACGACCACCAGGAAGCCGTCGGACGCCGCCTTCTGCTGCCGGTAGCCGAAGCGCTCGCCCTTGGCCACGCGCGTGACGTCCAGGACCGCGCCGCGGTACTCGGTGGCCTCGTGGTCCCCCAGCCACAGCCGCGTGCCGATGCGGGCACGGAACCGGGTCTGCGGGAACTGCTGCTGAAGACGGGTGAGTTCATCGGCCTTGAGGTGGCTGACGAACATGGTGTGCAGGGGCAGCCGGGCCGCACGCAGCCGGTCCATCCAGCCGATGACCTCCTCGACGGCGTCCGAGCCGTCGGTGCGGTCCAGCGGCAGGTGGATGGCGAAGCCCTCCAGACGGACGTTCTCGATGGCGGCGTGCAGCTGGGCGAGGTCCTGCTCGCTGATGCCGTGCCGCTTCATCGAGGACATCACCTCGATCACCACCCGGGCACCGACCAGGCCGTACACGCCGTCTATCGACGAGACCGAGCGGATGACCCGGTCCGGCAGCGGCACCGGCTCCTCGCCGCGCCGGTACGGCGTCAGCACCAGCAGGTCCCCGCCGAACCAGTCCTTGATCCGGGCGGCCTCGTACGTCGTGCCGACGGCGAGGACGTCCGAGCCCAGCCGCGTGGCCTCCTCCGCCAGCCGCTCGTGCCCGAAGCCGTAGCCGTTGCCCTTGCAGACCGGCACGAGGCCCGGGAACTGCTCCTGCACGTGCTTGTGGTGCGCCCGCCAGCGCGCGGTGTCGACGTAGAGGGTGAGCGCCATGGCCGGACCTGGAACCTTTCTCCGTGGTTGCCGTGTGTCAGTTGCGGTGTGTCAGAGCTATGGAAGGTATCGGAACGGTCGCCGGGACGGCCGGAGCGACGGGCGGCGGTCAGCGGCGCGACATGTAGATGTCGAGCGCCTTGTGCAGCAGCTTGTTCAGCGGGAAGTCCCACTCGCCGAGATACTCGGCGGCCTGGCCGCCCGTGCCCACCTTGAACTGGATCAGGCCGAAGAGGTGATCGGTCTCGTCCAGCGAGTCGGAGATGCCGCGCAGGTCGTAGACGGTGGCGCCGAGCGCGTAGGCGTCGCGCAGCATCCGCCACTGCATCGCGTTCGAGGGCCGAACCTCACGGCCGATGTTGTCTGAGGCGCCGTAGGAGTACCAGACGTGCCCGCCGACGATCAGCATCGTCGCCGCCGACAGGTTCACGCCGTTGTGCCGGGCGAAGTACAGCCGCATGCGGTTGGGGTCCTCGCTGTTGAGGGCCGTCCACATGCGCTGGAAGTACGACAGCGGGCGCGGCCGGAAGTGGTCGCGCACGGCCGTGATCTCGTACAGCCGCTGCCATTCCTCCAGGTCCTGGTAGCCGCCCTGGACGACCTCGACGCCGGCCTTCTCCGCCTTCTTGATGTTGCGGCGCCACAGCTGGTTGAAGTTCTTGTGGACCTCTTCCAGGGAGCGGTTGGCCAGCGGCACCTGGAAGACGTAGCGGGGCTGGACGTCGCCGAAGCCGGCGCCGCCGTCCTCGCCCTGCTGCCAGCCCATGCGGCGCAGCTTGTCGGCGACCTCGAAGGCGCGCGGCTCGATGTGGTCGGCCTCGATGTCGCGCAGGCGCTTGACGTCCGGGTTCTGGATGCCCTGCTTGATGGAGGCGGCGTCCCAGCGCCGGATGACCACAGGCGGGCCCATCTTCACCGAGAAGGCGCCCTGCTGCTTCAGGTGAGCCAGCATCGGCTCGATCCATTCCTGCAGATTCGGCGAGAACCAGTTGATGACCGGGCCCTCGGGCAGGTAGGCCAGGTAGCGCTTGATCTTGGGAAGCTGCCGGTAGAGGACCATGCCGGCACCGACGAGCTCGCCGGTCCTGTCGTCGAACCACCCGAGGTTCTCGGAGCGCCACTCCGCCTTGACGTCAGCCCAGGCCGGGACCTGCATGTGGCTCGCCGACGGCAGGCTCTGGATGTAGGCCAGATGCTGCTCGCGGCTGATGGTCCTCAGGGTCAGGCTCATTCGGGGCGCTCCTCGGGCTGGTGTGTCCCCATGGGTTCAGGGGCTCCGGCTCTCGCGCGAAGCCTACTGCGCCTTGGGAGCGCGCCGGTTGGGCGTACGGAACCTTCGCCCCGGCCCGTGAGCGGCCGGGGCGTTACGCGATGTTCAGGAGGGGATGTCCCTGGCGTCAGTCGATGAGCCCGCCGAACAGACCGCCGTGCGCCATGCCCAGGAAGAACCCGACGGCTGAGGCTCCCAGGCCCAGAATCAGGCCGAAGCGCTCACGGGTCGTCTCCGAGATCCACTGGCCGTACGCACCGATGAGAATGCCCACCAGGCCGGTCCAGGAGCTGAGCAGGTGCAGATCCTCGTCGACGAGTGCCGTGACGAACGACGTGATCCCCAGCACCAGGGTCACCGCGAGCAGGGTGTCCTGGAGGGGGTGGGGCTTGCCGTCCGTGGCGAAGAGGCCGCCTGCGGTGTTGGGTCGCAATGCCTGTGCCATAGGGCACCTCCTGCGAAAGTCGGCGCATCGTAGCGCCATACACACCCGATGTGTACAGATTGGCTGCCCCCACGGCCGGATTTCAACCGCAAGCCGCTGTGCGGGTACTCTGTACCGTCCGCACCGGTGTCTGCCCATGTCACGACAGGGGCTTCTCGACAGAACCCCTGGCTGTCAGTGGTGGCCGATACCGTTGCTACGCATCACAACCCTCCTGCCACGGAACGACCGTGGCCGCTGAGTCCAAAGGAGGTGGGTTCCACATGCGTCACTACGAGGTGATGGTCATCCTCGACCCCGAGGTCGAGGAGCGCGCTGTCTCTCCGCTGATCGAGAACTTCCTTTCTGTCGTCCGTGACGGTGGCGGAAAGGTCGAGAAGGTCGACACCTGGGGCCGTCGTCGTCTCGCGTACGAGATCAAGAAGAAGCCCGAGGGCATCTACTCGGTCATCGACCTGCAGGCCGAGCCTGCGGTCGTCAAGGAGCTCGACCGCCAGATGAACCTGAACGAGTCGGTCCTCCGGACCAAGGTCCTCCGTCCCGAGAACCACTGAGCTCTCCCGCTCAGCTGATCCCGGGATTCGAGTAGCAAGCAGCCAGAGCAAACCCGCCGAGAGGTTCCCCCATGGCAGGCGAGACCGTCATCACGGTGGTCGGCAATCTTGTCGACGACCCCGAGCTGCGCTTCACCCCCTCCGGTGCGGCCGTCGCGAAGTTCCGTGTCGCGTCCACTCCCCGCACCTTCGACCGCCAGACGAACGAGTGGAAGGACGGCGAGAGCCTCTTCCTGACCTGCTCGGTCTGGCGTCAGGCGGCGGAGAACGTCGCCGAGTCGCTCCAGCGAGGCATGCGCGTCATCGTGCAGGGCCGGCTGAAGCAGCGGTCCTACGAGGACCGCGAGGGCGTCAAGCGCACGGTCTACGAGCTGGACGTCGAGGAAGTCGGCGCCAGCCTGCGCAACGCCACGGCCAAGGTCACCAAGACCACCGGCCGCGGTGGCCAGGGCGGCTACGGCGGCGGTAGCGGTGGCGGTGGCGGCCAGGGTGGCGGCGGCTGGGGCGGCGGCCCCGGTGGCGGCCAGCAGGGCGGCGGCGCTCCCGCTGACGACCCGTGGGCGACCGGCGCTCCCGCCGGTGGCAACCAGGGCGGTGGCGGCGGCTGGGGTGGAAACTCCGGCGGCGGCAGCGGTGGCGGCGGCTACTCGGACGAGCCCCCCTTCTAGGGCGGGTTCGCACCCAAACTTCTTGATCACACAGGAGAATCACCATGGCGAAGCCGCCTGTGCGCAAGCCGAAGAAGAAGGTCTGCGCGTTCTGCAAGGACAAGGTCACGTACGTGGACTACAAGGACACGAACATGCTGCGGAAGTTCATTTCCGACCGCGGCAAGATCCGTGCCCGCCGCGTGACCGGCAACTGCACGCAGCACCAGCGTGACGTCGCCACGGCCGTCAAGAACAGCCGTGAGATGGCGCTGCTGCCCTACACGTCCACCGCGCGATAAGGGAAGGGTGACCGACACATGAAGATCATCCTCACCCACGAGGTCTCCGGCCTCGGCGCTGCGGGCGACGTCGTCGACGTCAAGGACGGTTACGCTCGCAACTACCTGATCCCGCGGAAGTTCGCTATCCGCTGGACCAAGGGCGGCGAGAAGGACGTCGAGCAGATCCGTCGTGCTCGCAAGATCCACGAGATCCAGACCATCGAGCAGGCCAACCAGGTGAAGGCCCAGCTCGAGGGCGTCAAGGTCCGCCTGGCCGTCCGTGCCGGCGACGCCGGTCGCCTCTTCGGTTCCGTCACCCCGGCCGACATCGCCTCGGCGATCAAGGCTGCCGGTGGCCCGGAGGTCGACAAGCGCCGCATCGAGATCGGTTCGCCGATCAAGTCGCTGGGCGCTCACGAGACGTCCGTGCGTCTGCACCCCGAGGTTGGCGCCAAGGTCAGCATCGAGGTCGTCGCGGCCTGAGTGCCGTGTCTCGCTGAAGCAGTGAGCGATGGGGCCGCACCCTTCGGGGTGCGGCCCCATCGTCGTATCTGGTTTCACGTGAAACACCGTGTTTCACGTGAAACAGCCAGTCCGCCGAGTTCGGCGGTCAGCGGATGGCGCCCGTCACGATCCAGCGGCCTGAGCGGCTCCGGAGCCACAGGGTCAGCATCCGCACAGTCATCATCAGCGTCATGGTGGCCCAGAGGGCGGTGAGCCCACCGCCCAGTACCGGAACCAGCAGGGCGACAGGGGTGAAGACCGCCAGGGTGAGCAGCATCGCCCAGGCCAGGTAGGGGCCGTCGCCTGCGCCCATCAGGACTCCGTCCAGGACGAAGACGATGCCGGAGATCGGCTGCGAGAGGGCGACGATGACCAAGGCGGGCAGAGCCGCGTCCTTGACCGCTGAGTCACTGGTGAACAGGGGCAGGAATGCCGGTCGGGTGAGGACGACCAGGACACCGAGGAGGACCCCGACGGCGATGCCCCACTCCACCATGCGACGACAGGCGTCGCGGGCGCCCTGTGCGTCACCGGCTCCGAGATAGCGACCGATGATGGCCTGCCCTGCGATGGCGATGGCGTCGAGAGCGAAGGCGAGCAGACTCCACAGGGACAGAATGATCTGGTGCGCGGCGATGTCGGCATCTCCGAGTCGGGCCGCTACCCCCGTGGCGATCATCAGGATCGCCCGCAGGGAGAGGGTGCGGACCAACAAGGGGACACCGGCCTGAGCGGAGGCTCTGATCCCGGCGGCGTCCGGGCGCAGGGAGGCACCATGCTTGCGCGCTCCACGAAGAACTACCGCGAGGTAGACCATGGCCATGCCGCACTGGGCGATGACGGTGCCCCATGCGGAGCCGGCGATCCCCAGGTCGGCCCCGTAGACGAGCACCGCGTTGAGAGCACCGTTGGCCACGAAGCCGATGACGGCTACGTAGAGCGGGGTTTTGGTGTCCTGCAGGCCGCGCAGGATGCCGGTCGCGGCGAGCACGACGAGCATCGCCGGTATCCCGAGCACGGAGATGCGCAGATACGTGATCGCATATGGGGTCGCCGCGTCCGATGCGCCGAAGAGGTCCACGAGGTGGGGTGCCAACGGCAGTGCGGCAGCGACGACGGCAGCGCCGAGGAGCAGTGCCAGCCAGATGCCGTCCATGCCCTGGCGGATGGCGGCCGGAAGATCACCCGCGCCGACGCGACGGGCGACCGCCGCTGTCGTGGCGTAGGCGAGGAAGACGAAGACGCTGACGGCGGTCATCAGCAGGGCCGAGGCGATGCCGAGACCTGCGAGTTGGGCCGTGCCCAGATGGCCGACGATGGCGGTGTCGGTCATGAGGAAGAGGGGCTCAGCGACGAGGGAGCCGAAGGCCGGCACGGCGAGTGCGACGATCTCTCGGTCGTGCCGTCTCCGGCCGGTTCGGCGGCGCGCGGGGGCCTGTGTCATGTGCACCAATCTAATCGTCCACAGGTAAGAGATGCAAAGCATTTGTGACCCTTACCTCTCGTTCAATGGTGCGCACTGCTGTGCACCATTCGAAGCGATCTTGGGCCGGTTGGGGAAGTTTTTCTTCTGCACAGCCAGTGGACGGCAAAGTGGCAGGTCAGGGCAGTTTCTCTGTAATGGCTCGCTGCTTGTTCACAGGCCTGTCCACCGGGTCGTGCACAGGTTTCGCGGAGTTCTCCACAGCATCTGGGCCGTCGTCCACATGGCCTGTGGATAACCAGATTGGCTGACGGTGCCGACAGGCCTACGGTGGTCCGGCGCCCGCTCCGTCCGTCGGTTTCCCAAAGCGTCATAAAACCGGCGCCCACTAACCGGAGTTGGGCCTCTCATTTGTCAGTGCCGTGCCGTAGAAAAGAGGGGCACGGCGAGGTCTGCTGCGGCGGACGGGAGGAGGTGGCTCGGTGAGCATTTCCGAGCCCTTGGACGACCCGTGGGCCGACAGCGGCCCCAGTGATCGTCTGCCCGCCTCCCGCCGACGTGGTGACGGAGCCCGGGGCCGCGACGAGCAGCACGAGCGCGGCAGGGACAGCGGATCGTGGGACGGCGGCGGAAGCTCTGCGTTCGAACGGGTACCGCCGCAGGACATCGAGGCCGAGCAGTCTGTTCTCGGCGGCATGCTGCTGTCCAAGGACGCCATCGCCGACGTCGTCGAGATCCTCAAGGGCCACGACTTCTACAAGCCGGCCCACGAGACGATCTATCAGGCCGTCCTCGACGTCTATGCCAAGGGTGAGCCGGCCGACCCCATCACGATCGCCGCCGAGCTCACCAAGCGCGGTGAGATCAACAAGGTCGGCGGGGCCTCGTATCTGCACACCCTCGTCCAGACGGTACCCACGGCCGCGAACGCCGCCTACTACGCGGAGATCGTCCACGAGCGTGCCGTCCTGCGCCGCCTGGTCGAGGCCGGTACGCGCATCACACAGATGGGATACGCGGCCGACGACGACGTCGACGAGATCGTCAACCGCGCCCAGGCAGAGGTCTACGCGGTCACCGAGCAGCGCACCAGCGAGGACTACCTGCCGCTCGGCGACATCATGGAGGGCGCGCTCGACGAGATCGAGGCGATCGGCTCGCGCAGTGGCGAGATGACCGGCGTGCCCACGGGGTTCACGGACTTCGACTCGCTCACCAACGGTCTGCACCCGGGCCAGATGGTCGTCATCGCCGCGCGTCCCGCCATGGGTAAGTCCACGCTCGCGCTGGACTTCGCGCGAGCCTGCTCGATCAAGAACAACCTGCCGAGTGTGATCTTCTCGCTCGAGATGGGGCGCAACGAGATCGCGATGCGTCTGCTGTCCGCCGAGGCCCGGGTCGCCCTGCACCACATGCGGTCCGGCACGATGACGGACGAGGACTGGACGCGTCTGGCCCGTCGGATGCCGGACGTCTCTGCGGCGCCGCTCTATATCGACGACTCCCCGAACCTGTCGATGATGGAGATCCGCGCCAAGTGCCGCCGCCTCAAGCAGCGCAACGACCTCAGGCTGGTCGTCATCGACTACCTCCAGCTGATGCAGTCCGGTGGGTCCAAGCGGGCCGAGAGCCGTCAGCAGGAGGTCTCGGACATGTCCCGTAACCTCAAGCTGCTGGCCAAGGAGCTGGAACTCCCGGTCATCGCGCTCTCCCAGCTGAACCGTGGTCCCGAGCAGCGCACGGACAAGAAGCCGATGGTCTCCGACCTGCGTGAGTCCGGCTCCATCGAGCAGGACGCCGACATGGTCATCCTGCTCCACCGCGAGGACGCCTACGAGAAGGAGTCGCCGCGCGCGGGCGAGGCCGACCTGATCGTGGCCAAGCACCGAAACGGCCCGACGGCGACGATCACGGTCGCCTTCCAGGGTCACTACTCCCGGTTCGTGGACATGGCGCAGACCTGATGTGAACACCGTCCCGCGAGCGCACCGCCTGCCCTGAATGTGCTCGACGCGGCGCTGCCGGGCGGGTGGACTGGGACCCATGACGACATCTCAGGGAGAGTTGCTTCCCGGCACGCGTCGCGCGCTGCTGCACCGGATCGCCGTCGCACAGGCCGAAGGGCGGGCGCCGTCGCTCGTCGCGGCGGTCGTGCGGGACGGGAAACCGGTGTGGACGGGCGCGCGGACCTCGGTGGAAGGGCATGCGCCGGACGAGAACGTGCAGTACCGGATCGGCTCGATCACCAAGACCTTCACGGCGGTCCTCGTCCTGCGGCTGCGCGACGAGGGCGTACTGGATCTCGGAGATCCGCTGGAGAAGTATCTGCCGGGCACCGGCGTGGGGGAGGCGACTGTCGCCGAACTGCTCGCGCATGCCGGAGGGCTGGCGGCCGAGACGCCGGGGCCGTGGTGGGAGCGGAGCCCCGGATCCCTGCGTCCCGAACTCGCCGACGTGCTGGGCGAGCGCCCCCTGCTGTCCCCGCCCGGCCGCCGGTTCCACTACTCGAATCCGGGTTACGCGCTGCTCGGCGCGCTCATCGAAAAGTTGCGCGGCGCCTCCTGGGGCGAGGTCCTTCGGCGCGAAGTGCTCGAACCCCTGGAGCTGCACCGCACGAGCGTGCGGCCTCAGGCGCCGTACGCGGGTGGCTGGGCGGTGCATCCCTGGGCCGACGTGATGCTCCCCGAGCCCACCGAGGACCTGGGACGCATGGCCCCGGCCGGCCAACTGTGGTCGACCACGGGTGACTTGGCACGCTTCGCGGCCTTCCTGGTCAACGGCGACGAGCGGGTGCTCAACGCCGATTCGCTGCTGGAGATGAGGACACCGTCAGCGCCCCACGACGCGGCGGACGTGGCGAGCGGCTACGCCTACTGCCTGGGTATGGAGATCCGGCGACGGAACGGACGGTCCCTCGTCGGCCACACCGGTTCTCTGCCCGGCTTCCTCGCGTGCCTCATGATCGGTGTCGAGGAGGATGTGGCGGCGGTCGCCCTGGCCAACTGCACCTCTGGCCCGCCGTTGTTCTCCGTCGCTGCGGATCTGGTCCGCATCGTCGCCGAGGCGGAACCGCGCATCCCCTCCCCGTGGAAGCCGCTGCGCGATGTCGACCCGTCGATGCTGGAGCTGACAGGCCAGTGGTACTGGGGTACGCATGCCTTCGCGCTGCGGCTGACGGCCGATGGGCTCGTCTCGCTGGGGCCGCTGTCCGGTGGCGGTCGGCGTTCGCGGTTCCGCCCGAACGGCGACGGCACGTGGACAGGGCTGGAGGGCTACTACACCGGCGAGCTCCTGAAGGCCGTACGGCGGCCGGACGGATCCGTGAGTCACCTGGACCTCGGCTCCTTCGTGTTCACGCGTCAGCCGTACGACGAGGGAGCTCCTGTGCCGGGTGGAGTCGACCCGGAGGGATGGCGCGGGACCGGCTAGGGATAGAGGCGCTGGGGGGCAGAGCGCGCGGGCGCGGTGTTTCACGTGAAACACCGCGCCCGCTTGTCGTCACAGCTGGAGCTTGAAGCCCACGTGGGAGGCCGTGAAGCCGAGCTGTTCGTAGAAGCGGTGGGCGTCCGTGCGGGTGTGGTCGGAGGTCAGCTGGACCAACTGACAACCCTGATGCCGGGATTCATCGATCGCCCACTCGATGAGTCGTGTTCCCATGCCGCTGCCGCGCTCATCAGCATGGATGCGTACGCCTTCAATGATCGACCTGGTCGCACCGCGCCGGGACAGCCCGGGAACGATCGTGAGCTGGAGCGTTCCGACGACGCGGCCTTCCCGGACCGCCACGACCACGCGCTGGTTCGGGTCGGCGCTGAGGCGTTCCAGCGCGGTCAGGTAGGGGGTGAGGTCGTCCGGTGACTCGCGCTGTGCGCCCAAGGGGTCGTCCGCGAGCATTCCGACGATCGCCGGGACGTCGTCGGTGACCGCGGCCCGTATCTCAAGATCTCCCATGGACGCACCATACGCAGAGACGCCCGGTGCGGAGATGCCGCAGGCGGAGCGGTCCTGTGCAGAGGCGTCCTAGGCGGGCACCGGGGCCTTCAGCGTCTCGACGACCCGGACCAGCGGAGCCAGTTCGGGGTTCTTCGCCGCCCCGTCCAGAGCCTCGCGCAGGGCGGCCTCATTGGTCGGCCGCGCCGCTTCCAGCAACTTGAGGCCCGCCTCGGTGACGTTCGTGTAGATGCCCCGACGGTCGGTGGGGCACAAGTACCGCTCCAGGAGCCCGCGGTCCTCGAGCCGGGTGACCAGACGCGTGGTGGCGCTCTGGCTGAGCACGACCGCGTCGGCGACCTGCTTCATCTGCAGATGGCCTCCGTCCCCGTCATGCTGCCGGCTGAGCACGTCCAGCAGGGAGTACTCGCGCGCGCTCAGATCGTGCTTCGCCTGCAGGGCGCGCTCGATGTGGCCCTCGATCCTTCCGTGCAGCAGGGAAAGGGCGCACCAGCCCTGGGCGAGAGCGGTGAGTGCGGGGTCCGTCGCTGTCATCGGCGTTTCCTCCGTCCCGGAGCGGCTGACACCAGGATAGAGCAACATCGCAATTGACTGCGGTTGCCTATAGCCCGCGTCTGCAACTATTGTGTGAGCGCGTAAAGAGCTCCTGCAATCTTCTGGAAAGGTAACCCCCTCCATGCCTCTCGCGCTTCTGGCCCTCGCGATCGGGGCCTTCGGGATCGGAACGACAGAGTTCGTGATCATGGGCTTGCTGCCCGAGGTCGCCGGCGATTACGGGGTCTCCATCCCCACCGCTGGGTACCTGGTCACCGGCTATGCGCTCGGAGTCATGTTCGGCGCCCCGCTGATGACCGTTCTCGGCACCAAGGTCTCCCGCAAACGGATGCTGATGTTGCTGATGGGCCTGTTCATCGTCGGCAACCTGCTCTCGGCTCTCTCCCCTGCCTTCACGGTCATGTTGATCGGCCGGATCGTCGCCTCGCTGGCCCACGGCGCCTTCTTCGGTATCGGCTCGGTGGTCGCGGCCGAGCTGGTGGCCCCGGACAAGAAGGCCGGAGCCATCGCGATGATGTTCACCGGGCTGACCGTCGCCAATGTCGTCGGAGTCCCGCTGGGCACGCTCGTCGGACAGTCCATGGGCTGGCGTGTGACCTTCGGCATCGTCGCCGCTCTCGGCGTCGTCGGCCTGGTCGGCATCGCCCGGCTCGTCCCCGACCTGCCCAAGCCGGAAGGCGTGCACCTGCGGCACGAGCTGGCCGCCTTCAAGAACGTGCAGGTGCTGCTCGCGATGGCGATGACGGTCCTCGGCTTCGGCGGTGTCTTCGCGGCCATCACCTACATCGCGCCGATGATGACCCACGTCGCCGGCTTCGCCGACGGCTCCGTCACCTGGCTGCTGGTCCTCTTCGGCCTCGGCATGGTCGGCGGCAACCTCGTCGGCGGCAAGTTCGCCGACCGCGCCCTGATGCCCATGCTGTACGTCTCCCTGGGCGCCCTGGCCGTCGTTCTGGCGCTGTTCACCCTCACCGCGCACAACAAGCTGCTGTCGGCCGTCACGATCGTGCTGATCGGCGCCCTGGGCTTCGCCACCGTTCCACCGCTCCAGAAGCGCGTCCTGGACCAGGCGCACGGCGCCCCGACCCTGGCCTCTGCCGTGAACATCGGCGCCTTCAACCTCGGCAACGCCCTGTCCGCCTGGCTCGGCGGCCTCGTCATCGCGGCGGGCTTCGGCTACACCGCCCCCAACTGGGTCGGTGCCGCCCTGGCCGCCGGCGCCCTGGTCCTGGCCTTCCTCTCGGCAGCCCTGGAGCGCCGAGCGGGTGTCCCCAGCGCCGTCGTCACAGGGTCCACGCCGGCTGAGCAGCGGACCGCTGTCCACCACTGAGTAACCGGGCCGCCCAGGCTCAACCTCCCACCCTTACCAGCACCACCCAGCAGTTTCCCAGGAGAACCCCGTCATGAGCACCACCACCGCTGTCGCCCCGCTGACCACCCAGGAGGCCGAGGCCCTCGTCACCGCCGCCCGCCGCGCCGCCGAGGCCGCAGGTGTGACCGTCAGCGTCAGCGTCCTGGACGCAGGCGGCCATCTGCTCGCCTTCCGGCGTGACGACCGTGCCGTGCTGATCTCCGGCGAGACCAGCACCCGCAAGGCCTACACGGCTCTTCAGCTCGACGCGCCCACCGCCGACCTCGTCGACGCCGTGCAGCCCGGAGGTCCCTTCCACACGCTGCCGACCGCGCTCGACCGGCCGCTGCTGTTCATCGCCGGTGGCGTGCCGGTGCACCGCGACGGTCGCCTCATCGCCGCGATCGGCGTCGGCGGTGGTGCACCGGAACAGGACCACGCCTTCGCGACGGCCGGCGTTGAGGCCCTCGCCTGACCTGGCGCCCCCGCTACCCGACGACGCCGGTTCCCCGATCCCTTGGGAGCCGGCGTAGTCGTATCGGGCCCTTCAGCCCGCCGCGACCGTGACCGGCGCGAACCGCCGGCTCCAGTCTCCGGGCAGCTCGGTGATCCCGTACGACATCACCGAGTTGAAGGCGACGGATTCCAGGCCGCGCTCCTGCACCCACGCGAGGAGCTCTTCGTGCCGCACGTCGATATCGGTGCGCAGAGGGCGGTCGGTGTGGGCCGCGAGGGAGGCGATGAGCGCCTGGGCGACCGCCGTGTCGCGTGCGATGAGCGGGCCGACGACGTGAGTGTCCATGTTGGGCCAGGCGGCCGCGTACCCGATGATCTGCCCGTCCTCCTCGGCCACGCGCAACTGGTCGGCGAAGGCGGGCAGTCGGGTGACGATGTGCGTGCGATCGGTCCCGAATGCCTGCTCGTCGACTCGGAGGATCGTGGTGAGATCCTCGGCGGTCGCCGCACGGGTGGCGACCTTCGGCTGCGTCCCGCCAGGAGTGAAGGGCCCGCACACCATCTCCGCCCGCCCGGTGACCTTGAAGCCGAGTTCCTCGTAGAGGGGGCGGCCGTACGGTGTCGAATGCAGAGTGAGGGGCGTGGTGCCCATCGCTGAGACGACGTGACGCATCAGCCGACGGCCCACGCCCTGCCGAGCATGCCGTTCGGCGACCAGGACCATGCCGATCGCTGCCAAGGCGGCGTGCTCGTGTGGTCCGTACTCGGTGACGACACAGGCGCTCACGAGGCCGCCGTCAGGGTCATCGATGCCGTAGCCCTTCCCCGCTGTGAGGAGGAAGCCCCACTTGTGCTCCTCCCGTGGCCACCCACGGTCCTCGGACAAGTCGGCGCAGGCAGCGAGATCGCGGAGCGTCAGACGGCGGATGGGCAAAGAGGCAAGGGAAGGAGTCGGCACGCAGGTCAGGCTGTCCGACAGGAACCCCTGACGTCCACCTCTTTCCCTGGACCCATACGAGCTTTTGGCCAGTTGTAGCCGCCTGCACAGAGAGTGGACAGACGCAGGACGTTTCACGTGAAACACGGGCCCGATGTCCAGTGGTTGGCGGTACTGATGGTTCGCTCCGTGCCCTCATTCGTGATGAGGGAAGGGGGGACTTGTGTGCACGGCGGTGGCCGGTAGGGTCGACTCCGGTTCACATCCGGGGCGGGTGACCCGTTCCGTGTGGCCCGAGTGCAGGGCAAAGCAGCCTAATAGGACGGAGAGACCGAAGACCCGCGTTTCCGGATATACGACTGAGCCGTCCAAGCGAGTGGGAAGCTCGGGTGAGAGTACTGCGGCCTATGTCACACTCTCGCCTACTTGTCCGTACGGAGCCGAAATACGGGTTGAATGTGGCGGCATTGGCCGCGACATGGATGGGAACGCAGACCGTCCACGGGGGAAAGCAGGCACCTTCCGATCAGGGAAGTGCGCAGACCGACCGAAAGATGCTCGAGGCGAGGCACACCATGGACGCTCCGACCACCACGTCGGCCGACAACGGCACTTCTGGCGGCGGGGGCGGCTGGTTCACGCCCCGCAAGAAGCCAACGACGACGCCGGAAAGTGAACCCAGTACGCCGGAGGCGCGTCGCCCGGCCGCGATACGCCCGGTGGGCAGGCCAACGGCCGCCCCGGAGACTCCGGCTGACGGCACGGCGGTGCCGCCCGGTTCGACGACCGGCAGTGCGAGCACCGGCGGGCCGGACCAAGGGCGTGAGCCCCCGGAAGTCGATACCCGGGCCCGCCCCCTTCGGCCGCACAGCACGCCTCGTCTCCCGCGGCCGCAAACGTTGCCACGGCCTCGTCGCCAGGCCCCGCGCCCACGGCGCTCACACCGGCGCCCTTCGCCTCCACTGCGGCTCCGGCCGCAACCGACCCCGCCGAGTCACGTGTCCCCGCCCAGCGGCCCGCTCCCGTGTCGGCCCCAGGGGCAGCCGCCTCCGCCCCGGCCAGGGAAGCGTCCCCGGACGCCATCCTCATCCGCCGTGCCATGGCCGAGGTCGCCCCCGTGGCCGAGAAGGTCACGTCGTACTTCTACGCCCTCCTCTTCGTCCGCTACCCAGACCTGCGGCCGCTGTTCCCAGCCGCGATGGACACCCAGCGGGACCGGCTGCTCAAGGCGCTGCTCACGGCCGCCGAGCACATCGACAACACCGACATCCTCGTCGACTACCTGCAGAACCTCGGCCGGGGCCACCGGAAGTACGGAACGCGGGCCGAGCACTATCCGGCCGTCGGCGAATGCCTCATCGGCGCACTGAGCAAGTACGCCGCCGAGGTCTGGAACGAGGAGATGGAGGCGGCCTGGATCCGGGCGTACACCACCATCTCGCAGGTCATGATCGACGCGGCGGCCGCGGACGAACTGCGTGCCCCGGCCTGGTGGTACGCCGAGGTCGTCACGCACGACCTCAGAACTCCGGACGTCGGGGTCATCACCGTCCGCCCCGACCAGCCGTACCCCTTCCTCGCCGGGCAGTACACGAGCGTGGAGACGCCCTGGTGGCCCCGGATATGGCGGCACTACTCCTTTGCCTCCGCGCCTCGCTCCGATGGCCTGCTGTCGTTCCACGTGAAGGCCGTCCCCGCGGGCTGGGTCTCCAACGCCCTGGTCCACCGTGCCCGCCCCGGTGACATCATCCGGCTCGGCCCGCCCGCCGGTTCCATGACCGTGGACCACACCACCGACAGCGGCCTGCTCTGTGTGGGCGGCGGAACCGGAATAGCGCCCATCAAGGCACTGGTCGAAGACGTCGCCGAGCACGGGGACCGCCGGTCGGTCGAGGTCTTCTACGGGGCCCGCACCGACCACGACCTGTACGACATCGACACCATGCTCCGCCTCCAGCAGACCCACCCCTGGCTCTCGGTCCGCGCGATCATCGACCAGCAGGCGCACCAGCAGCTGCCGGACGCGATACGCACCTACGGGCCATGGGACGAGTTCGACGCCTATCTCTCAGGCCCACCCGGGATGATCCGCAGCGGTGTGGACGCCCTGCGGGATGTCGGCATTCCGTCGGACCGCATACGGCACGACTCCGTGGAGGAACTGGTCGCGGCCGGGTGCTGATGCGCCGCCGGTGTCAGCCCAGGTCGGGGGCGTGCATGGCGCGTACGCCCTCGATGTTGCCGTCCAGGTAGTGCCGCAGCGACAGCGGAACGAGATGGACGGAGGCGATCCCCACCCGGGTGAAGGGCACGCGCACGATCTCGTACTCGCCGACGGGTTCGTCCACCTCGGGGCCGTGGCGGAGAGAGGGGTCCATGGACCCCAGGTTGCAGACGAAGAAGTGCTGCACCTTCACACCGGTCGCGCCGCCGTCCTCCCCGATGTGCTCCACGGTGTCCACGAAGCAGGGCACCACGTGTGTGATCTTGGCACCGAGCTCCTCGTACACCTCTCGGTGCAGGGCGTCGACGACGGTCGAGTCGTCGGGCTCGACCCCTCCGCCGGGAGTGAGCCAGTAGGGATCCATGCCCGGTTTGGTGCGCTTGATCAGGATCAGGTCGTCACCGTCCAGCAGAACGGCGCGGGCGGTGCGCTTGACCACGGGTCGGACGGTCATGGGTGAAATGTGGCCCGGCTGGTTCCACGTGAAACATCGCGAAACGTCACCGGCCGAGCCCTCAGAGTGAGGCACCGTCCCGGGCGCCTCAGCACCAGTCGGTCGACGCCCGCTGCAACCACTCATGGGCACGCGCGATATGGGGCATCGCAAGCGTCCCGGTGCGGACCACCAGGAAGTACGTCCGCAGCGGCGGTACCGCCGGCTCGTGCAGGGCGACGACGTCACCCCGCTCCAAGGCGGCCGCACACAGATAGCGCGGGAGCACCGCCAGGCCCGCCCCCGCGACCGCACACGCCAGGACCGCGCGCAGGTCGGGAACGATGACCGTGCCCGGGGCGGCCGGGCGCGAGTCGAAGACGGAGGCCCAGTACCGGGAGACGAAGGGCAGCGACTCGTGCACCTCCACCACGGGCACCTGCTCCAAGGACGGTTCCGGCTTCCGGTCCGGCTGCCCGGCGCCGATCTGTTCGGCCCGGCGCGGGGCAGCGACCAGGACGTGCTCCTCGTCGCAGAGCGCAGTCGCCGTGAGCAGGGCGCCTCGCGGCCGGGCCGTGCTGATGGCCAGATCGTGATGCCCGGCGGCCAGTCCTTCCAGTGTTTCCTCGGCGTTCCCGAAGGAGGCGCGCAGGGCGAAGCCTTGGCCGTCCTCGCCGGTCAGTTCCGTGAGCGCCGGCAGGGCTCGTTCGGCGGTGAATTCCGGAGGGCCGGCGAGATGGAGCGTCCGTAAGGAGGAGTCGTCGTCGAGGCCGGTCTCCGTTATCTCGACCAGGGCGTCGAGATGCGGTGCGGCCTTGTGGGCGAGTTCGTCGCCGATGCTCGTCGGGGTCACGCCGCGGGCCTGCCGCAGGAACAGGGGGCGGCCCAGCTGCCGCTCCAGCGTCCGTATCTGCGAGGTGACGGCCGGCTGGGAGAGGCCGAGCAGGGCTGCGGCGCGGGTGAAGGAGCCGGCCCGGTGCACGGTCACGAAGGTCCGCAGCAAGGCCAGATCCACCGCGCACTCTCCCCTCTTCGGTCCCGCTCCCGGCCCTGACCGCTCCCAACTATAAATATGTCGATAGGTCTCTGTCGCTACTGTGATTGGACACTGACAGAGAGTCAACTAGCCTTGGTCGCGCGGTTCTTGCGCGCGGAACCGGGGGACGGTCCGAGCCACGAGGGGGGAGGCTCGGACCGTCCGGGGGGATGGTCAGGCCGCCGAAGCGTCCAGCGCGCGCAGCACGTCCGACACCAGGTCCTCCGGATCCTCGGCGCCGACCGACAGGCGGATGAAGCCCTCCGGGACCGCGTCCCCGCCCCAGCGTCCGCGTCGTTCGGCCGTGGACCGTACCCCGCCGAAGCTCGTCGCGTCGTCCACGAGCCGCAGCGCGTCGAGGAAACGGTCTGCACGCGCGCGCGTGGGCAGGGCGAACGACACCACGCACCCGTAACGACGCATCTGCTGCGCGGCGATCTTGTGCGCGGGGTCTTCGGGGAGTCCGGGGTAGCGCAGCCCGGTCACCTCGTGCCGATCGCGCAGCACACGGGCGAGCGCCAGGGCAGTCGCGCTCTGCCGGTCGACGCGCATCTGCAGCGTCGCGATCGAACGGTGCGCGAGCCAGGCCTCCATGGGCCCGGGAATCGCACCGACGATCTTGCGCCAGCGGCGTACGGCGGCCATGGCCTCGGCATCACGGCCGACGACGTAGCCCAGGAGGACGTCCCCGTGGCCGGTGAGCTGTTTGGTGCCGCTGGCCACGGAGAAGTCGGCGCCGAGCTCCAGCGGGCGCTGGCCGAGCGGTGTCGCGAGGGTGTTGTCGACGGCCACCAGGGCGCCACGCGCGTGTGCCGCCTCGGCGAGCCGCCTGATGTCGCACACGTCGAGCCCGGGGTTCGACGGCGTCTCGATCCACAGCAGCTTCGCGCCGTCCAGGACGTCGAGCTGGGCGTCGCCAGCGGTCGGCGCGGTACGCACCTCGATGCCGTACGCCTCGAGCTGGGAGCGCACCAGCGGCAGCGCCTGATAGCCGTCGTCGGGCAGGACGCACACGTCGCCGGCGCGCAGCTGGGAGAAGAGCACGGCCGAGGTCGCGGCCATGCCGGATGCGAACACGAGCGTCTCGACACCGTCCTGGCCGGGTGCCTCCAGCTCGCCGACGGCGCGCTCCAGCAGCGTCCAGGTCGGGTTCTCGTCGCGGCCGTAGGTGTACGGGCCGGTCGGGTCACCCGGCAGATGGTAGTGAGCGGCGAACACCGGTCCGGGCAGGGTGGGCTCGTACTTGACCGCCTCGGGCAGCCCGGCCCGCACCGCCCGGGTGCCGTCACCGGCGCCCGTGGCCACACGAGCCGCGTCGCTCGACGCCTGGTCCGTGCCGCGCGTCAGTCTGCCCTCGTCACCCGTCGCGGATGCACTCATGCCGCCCGTCCCTCCACGTCCTCACGTACTGCGGCAAGCAGACCGGTGCTCGCCGCCTCCACCATCTCAAGGCACTCCTCGAAACCGTCCGCGCCCCCGTAGTAGGGGTCCGGTACGTCGAGGTCGTCGCCGGCGGCGGGGTCGTACGAACGGAGCAGCCGCACCTTCCGCGCGTCCTCTTCCGTGGGTGCGAGGCGGCGCAGGGCGCTGAGGTGGCCGGAGTCGAGGGCGACGACCAGATCGAGGCGGGAGAACCAGGACGCCTGGAACTGGCGGGCCGTATGGCCGGCGGCGTAGCCGTTCTCCTCCAGGACGGCCACCGTGCGCGGATCGGCTCCGTCGCCCTCGTGCCAGCCGCCGGTGCCGGCGCTGTCGACCTCGACCAGGCCGTCGAGTCCGCCATCCGCCACGCGCGCGCGGAAGACGACCTCGGCCATCGGGGAACGGCAGATGTTGCCCGTGCAGACGAAGCAGACGCGGTATGTCATGCGCGCTCAGTCCCCGTCGGGCAGGAGGACGTTCAGCGCCCAGGAGACGACCGAGATGATCAGACCGCCCAGGACGGCCGTCCAGAAGCCCTCCACTTGGAAGCTCAGCTCGAGCTGGTCGGCCAGCCACGACGTGAGCAGCAGCATCAGCGCGTTGACGATCAGAGTGAACAGGCCGAGCGTCAGGATCAGCAGCGGGAGACTGAGGAGCTTGACGAGCGGCTTGACCAGGAAGTTCACCAGGCCGAAGATCAGCGCGACGATGATCAGGGTGCCGATCTTCTTGCCCGTGCTGTCACCGGTCAGGGTGATCTTGTCGAGCAGCCATACGGCGACCGCCAGGGCACCCGCGTTGGCGATCGTCTTGACTACGAAATTCTTCATGTGTCTGATCGTGGCAGACGCGATCGGACATGGGCACCGAGGTAGGGGCGGACAAGGCGATGAAGGCATTCCGGCTGGACGAACTGGAGGCGGAGCGCGCCGCCAATGAGGGCGCCTACCTGCAGTTTCTGCGGGCGCAGAACATGTCGGTCGGTCTGTACGCCCTCGATGCGGGCGAGCAGGATCCACAGAAGCCGCACAATCAGGACGAGGTCTACTTCGTTGTGAGCGGCCGTGCCGCGATCACCGTCGGCCTGGAGACGACTCAGGTGGCACGCGGCAGCGTGGTCTACGTACCGGCGGGCGTCGCCCACAAGTTCCACCACATCACCGAGGACCTCAGGGTGCTGGTGGTGTTCTCTCCGCCCGAGAGCTGACGGACCGCCTCGGGGTTCCCTAGGGGATCGGTCAGGGGAGGACAAGGGATGCGAGGCCCCCGACCGACCCCCTCCGGACCTAGCATCGAGTGCAGAACATCAGAAGACCGACAGGACCCGGCACTCGAACGGGCGAAGAGGTAAGGACGAGGGCGATGCGAGAGATCTTGGCGGGACTGCCGTGGTGGGTGAAGTGGATCGCGGTGCCGGTCATCGCCCTGGTCGTGTTCGGCGGGCTGATCGCCAGTGTGGTCGGGTTCGTCATCGGACTGCTCTTCAAGGTGCTGGTCTTCGTGGCGCTGGTGGGCGGACTGATCTACGTCGTACGGAAGTTCACGTCGAGCTCCTCGTCGCGCAGCGACTGGTGAGACCGGTGGGGGTAGTGGGAAACGCTTGGAATCACCGGTTCCCTCGGGCGAGGGAAGTTTCCCGGCTGGGCCGTCTGCACGCGGTGGCGGACGAATAGAGTCCGGACTCGACGCGGGGACATCCCCGCGAGCGGCGTACACCCGCACCCGTGTTCCTCCGCACGGGCTGGCCCCTCGCGCTTCGGGAGTGACCCTTGGCCCCGGCTGACACCGCACCTGTCCACCTGCGCAGCGTCCCCGCGCAACCCCGCTCGGCGGCACCCTCCGAGCCACCGCCTCCCACCACATCACCGCCTCCCGCAGCGCCACCGCCCCCCGCCGCGCCACCGCCCCCCGCCGCGCCACCGCCTCCGGCGACCCTCATCGGATCCGTGCAGCGCGCCATGCGTCTGCTGGAGACGGTCGCCGAACACGAATACGGAGCCCCGGCCAAGCAACTGGCCCGCGAGACCAGGCTGGCGCTCCCCACGACGTACCACCTGCTGCGCACCCTCGTGCACGAGGGCTATCTGCGCCGGGACAAGGGCCTGTTCTTCCTCGGTGAGGCGGCCGAGCGCCTGAGCAGCAGCGGGGCGCGGCAGAAACGTCGCAGCACGATCGTCGACACGCTCGCGCAGTGGCGGGACCTGCTCGGCGTACCCGTGTACTACGCGGCGTACCGAGAGGGCGAGATCGAGGTCATGTGCGTCTCCGACACCCCGGGTATCCCCGCGGTCGAGGAGTGGGCCGACTTCCGGGAGACCGGGCACGCGCACGCCATCGGGCAGTGCCTGCTGTCCCAACTGGACGAGGAAACCCGCCGCGACCATCTCGACCGCTACCCGGTGCAGCCCCTCACGCCGTACACGGTGCGGGACAACCACAGCCTGCTCCGGCGCCTTGAGCGGATACGGCGGATGGAGCCGGTGACCGAGCGTCAGGAGTACGCCCTGGGCGCGGTCTGCGCGGCGATTCCGCTCACTCTCGGCCCCACGGCCGCGACCATGGCCATCTCCCTGCCCGCCCACCAGGAGGACCGGCTGCTGCCCGCGGCCCGGCAGTTGCAGGGCGAGATCGGGCGGCGACTCGGGTCACTGGCGCTCTCTATCAGTATGTGAAAACTCACTCCTTGTGATCTGCTGTGTACGTTCAGCAAGATTCCACCAAGTGTCAGAGGTTCCCGGCCAGTCACGGCGAATGACGGGGTTAGCGATGCGCGAGTCCGTACAGGCAGAGGTCATGATGAGCTTTCTCGTGTCCGACGAGCTCTCCTTCCGCATTCCGGTGGAGCTGCGCTATGAGACCAGTGATCCCTATGCCGTCCGGCTGACCTTCCACCTGCCCGGTGACGCCCCGGTGACGTGGGCTTTCGGCCGGGAGCTGTTGATCGACGGGGTCGGCCGGCCGTGTGGCGAGGGAGATGTGCGGGTCACTCCCGTCGAACCGGACACGCTGGGCGAGGTGTTGATCCGGCTTCAGGTGGGCAGCGACCAGGCGTTGTTCCGGTCGTCCACGGCACCGCTCATCGCCTTCCTCGACCGCACCGACAAGCTGGTGCCGCTGGGCCAGGAAGGCTCGCTCGCCGACTTCGACGCCCACCTCGACGAGGCCCTGGACCGCATCTTGGCGGAACAGGGCGCCGGGTGAGACACCCGTCGGACGGCACGGTGGAGTAACGCTTCACCGGATGCCGCCGAACTGCGCAGGAACGCTTCGTCGTACGGCGCGACAGCCGGCCTTCGGCATCAGAGGGCCACGAAGCGCCCGAGGCTCCAGCGGCGTCTTGGCTCAGAGACGTCGGTGCTTGCGGGCCGCAGAGACGTCAGGGCTAGCGGGCCCAGAGGCGTCAGCGCTTACGGCGTCGGCCCTTCCCCCCGCGCGCCGGGACCGCGGCGCTCTCCACGACGCGCTCCTCTCCCGGGCGGTCGGCCGAGACCACGAGCGCGGCCAGAACGGTCGTGACCGGCACCGAGGCGACCAGGCCGATCGAACCGACGAGCGTGCGCACGATCTCCTCCGCGACCAGCTCGCTGTTGGCGACCGTCCCCACACTGCTCTGCGCGATGGAGAACAGCAGCAGCAGCGGCAGGGCGGCACCCGCGTAGGCGAGGACGAGCGTGTTGACGACCGAGGCGATGTGGTCGCGGCCGATCCGGATGCCCGCGCGGTAGAGCCCGCGCCAGCCCATCGACGGATTGGCCTCGTGCAGTTCCCAGACCGCCGACGTCTGCGTGACCGTCACGTCGTCGAGCACACCGAGCGAGCCGATGATGACGCCGGCGAGCAGCAGACCGCTCATGTCGATCGTCGGGTAGAGGCCGTGGATCAGGCCGGTGTTGTCGTCGGTGTTGCCGGTGAGCGCGGCCCAGTCGATGAACTGCGAGCCGAGGACGCCGATCAGCAGCAGGGAGACCAGAGTGCCGAGCACCGCCACGGAGGTCCGGGCGGACAGGCCGTGACACAGGTACAGGGCGATGAGCATGATGGCGCTCGCGCCCACCACCGCCACGACCAGGGGGTTCGAGCCCTGCAGGATCGCGGGCAGGATGAAGAAGTTCAGCACCATGAAGCTGATGGCCAGTGCGACCAGGGCCATGACACCCCGCAGGCGCCCGACGACCACGACGGCGAGTGCGAAGATGCCGGCCAGCAGCCCCATGGGCAGGCGGCGGTCGATGTCGGTGACCGAGTACTGCAGGTCCTTCGGCGCGGAGGGCTCGTAGGCGACCACGACCTTCTGGCCCTCTTCCAACTGGCGGGACTGGTCCGGCTGGACGATCTCGGTGAAGGTGCGGCCCTTGTCCTTGCCACTGTCGACCTGGATCGTGGCCCGCTTGCAGGTTCCCTTCTCCTGCTGCACCGCGGAGGAACCCTCGGCGGTGGAGGTGTCGCCGGTCGGCGGGACTCCCGAGGCGCCGGCCTCCTTGCAGCTGATCTCCACGACCTTGGTGACCGTGGCCTGTTGGGTCTGCCGGTCGAAGCCGACGCCGGTGCGCTCGTGCGCCGGGGCACCGCCCGGCCACAGCACGACGAGACCGACCAGCACGGCGGCGCCGAACGGGATCAGGACCGCAGCGATGATCTTGCGCAGGTGCAGGGAGACAGGCGTGGCCGGGCCGTGGCTGTGCGAATGCCCGTGCCCGCCACCTGGCGCGGAGCCGGGGCCGTGCCCGTGCCCGCCTCCGCCGGGCCCGGAACCGTGCCCGCTTCCGGAACCCTGGCCCAGCCCGTCGCCGGGACCCACTCCATGCCCACCGGCTGAGCCGGCCCCTTGTCCGGTGCCGGGCCCGTACCCACCGGCAGGGTCGGCACCCTGGCCGCTGCCGGAACCGGTCCCGTACCCACCTTCGGCGCCGGAACCGCGCTCACCACCAGCGCCGGGGCCGAATCCCGCACTGGGTCCGTACCCCTGCCCGTGCCCAGGCTGCTGCCCGTGTCCGTGCCCCTGCCTCCCACCAGGCCCGTGCCCGGCCCCGGCGGCGAAATCGCGGCCGTCTCCCCGTCCGTTGCCGTTTCCGGCGCCGGATCCGCGAGGCGGCTCGGGCGGAGGCGAAGGGGGACGCTGCATCGTGGTCACCGACCGATCATCGCAAGAACGAGGGGGGCCCTCTGTTCACCGCGCCAGAATTGCCGCTAGCGTGGAGCCACCTTTTGTACACGCGGGAGCTCGGAGCACCGGGCTGAGAGGGCGCTGACCTCCGTCCCAGCGATGTTTCACATGAAACATCACCGAAGTCGAGTGATGTTTCACACGAAACGTCGGCAGACGGAAACCGCTGCGTCGACCGCCGAACCTGTTACCGGGTAATGCCGGCGTAGGGAGTAGGTCTCATGACCAACAAGGACGCACGCACGCCTGCCTTCGTTCAGGACACACAGTCCGAGGAGGCCGGGAAGTCCATCGGCTGGCACAAGGCGTACGTCGAGGGCACCCGCCCCGACCTGCGCGTGCCGGTCCGCCAGGTGCATCTCACCAACGGGCAGTCGGTCACGCTGTACGACACGTCAGGCCCGTACACCGACCCAGTCGTCGACACCGACGTCCGCAGGGGCCTGTCGCCGCTGCGCGAGAACTGGATCATCGCCCGCGGTGACACCGAGGAGTACGCGGGCCGCCCCGTCCGCCCGGAGGACGACGGCATCAAGCACACCTCGCCCCGCGGCGGCCTCCGCAACCTCGACGCCGTCTTCCCCGGCCGTCCGCGCCAGCCTCGCCGCAGCCGGGACGGCAAGGCGGTCACGCAGCTCGCCTACGCCCGCCGTGGCGAGATCACGCCCGAGATGGAGTACGTCGCCATCCGGGAGAACGTGTCGCCCGAGGTGGTCCGCGACGAGATCGCCGCGGGCCGGGCCGTGCTGCCGGCCAACGTCAACCATCCGGAGATCGAGCCGATGATCATCGGCAAGCGGTTCCTGGTGAAGGTCAACGCCAACATCGGCAACTCGGCGGTGACGTCCTCCATCGAGGAGGAGGTCGAGAAGATGACCTGGGCGACCCGCTGGGGCGCCGACACGGTCATGGACCTGTCCACCGGCCGCAACATCCACACCACGCGTGAGTGGGTGCTGCGCAACTCCCCCGTCCCCATCGGCACCGTGCCGCTCTACCAGGCCCTGGAGAAGGTCGACGGCCGGGCGGAGGAGCTTGACCTGGGAGGTCTACAAGGACACGGTCATCGAACAGGCCGAGCAGGGCGTGGACTACATGACGGTTCACGCGGGTGTGCGCCTGCCGTACGTGCCGCTGACGGCGAACCGCAAGACCGGCATCGTCTCCCGCGGCGGCTCGATCATGGCCGCCTGGTGCCTCGCGCACCACCAGGAGTCGTTCCTGTACGAGAACTTCGAGGAGCTCTGCGAGATCCTCGCCGCGTACGACGTCACGTACTCGCTCGGCGACGGCCTGCGGCCCGGCTCGATCGCGGATGCCAACGACGAGGCACAGTTCGCGGAACTGCGAACTCTCGGGGAACTCAACCGGATCGCGAAGCGTTTCAACGTACAGACCATGATCGAGGGCCCGGGCCACGTCCCGATGCACAAGATCAAGGAGAACATCGACCTTCAGCAGGAGATCTGCGATGAAGCTCCGTTCTATACGCTCGGCCCGCTGACCACGGACGTCGCGCCGGCGTACGACCACATCACCTCCGGCATCGGTGCGGCGATGATCGCCTGGTGGGGCACGGCCATGCTGTGTTACGTCACGCCCAAGGAGCACTTGGGCCTGCCGAACCGTGACGACGTCAAGACCGGCGTCATCACCTACAAGATCGCCGCCCACGCAGCCGATGTCGCCAAGGGACACCCGGGTGCGCAGGAGTGGGACGACGCGCTGTCCGACGCGCGCTTCGAATTCCGGTGGGAGGACCAGTTCAACCTCGCCCTCGACCCGGACACGGCACGGGAGTTCCATGACGAGACCCTGCCGGCGGAGCCTGCCAAAACGGCTCACTTCTGCTCGATGTGCGGTCCCAAGTTCTGCAGCATGAAGATCTCGCATGACATCCGCCGTGAACACGGCGGCACACGAACCGAGATCGAGGAGGGCATGGCGCAGAAGTCGAAGGAGTTCGCGGCGAGCGGGAACCGGGTCTACCTGCCGATCGCGGACTGATCCGGCCGTACACAGGGCGAGCGGGCCGAGGGCTGGAGACACATGGTCCCTGGCCCCTTGGCCCCCTGGTCCCTTGGTGCTGCGCGGACCGGCACCGGACGGCGGCTCCGACGGCTACTCCGGCTGGTGTTCCGGTCCTCCGTAGTCCGGGCTGGTGTAGTCCGGGCTGCTGTAGCTCGGCCGCGAGCCGCGCTGGCCGTCGTCCGGGCTGGTGAAACCCGGGCGGTCGTAGCCGAGGTGCGGGATGCGGCTGATCGGCGTGGACGAGGACGTGTGGTGCAGCGCGGCGGCCGCGTCCGGGCTGACGAGTGCCTCTTGCAGGAAAGGCACGATGCCCCTCTCCAGCAAGGCGTCGCGCCAGGCCTCCCTGGCCAGGGTCACTTCCCCTTGCGGTTCGCCGTACGGACCGCCTTCGGCCGTCGGCTTGTTGCGCAGGGCGGTGAGCAGCAGTCCGACCGCGGCGACGAGGATCGCGACCGCGGTCACGGCGCCGAACACCCAGCCCGTGGCGAGCATGGTCCGGGCGAACCCCTGCTCGGGGTCGAGCATCTGCAGGATGTAGCCGACGAGCAGGAAGATCGCAGCGGCGGTTCCGGCCAGCACGGGTGCGAGGACGGCGACGACGGCGACGGCGCCCGCGCCCGCGGTCTCGGCGACCTCTCCCATGGCGGCGGCCAGCCCCGTCGCGCCCGTGCCCGGCTCGGAGGAGCCGGACTCGCGCACGGCCGGCGGGTTGGACGACGCCGGCTGGCGCAGTTCCTCACGGACCTTGACGTAGTGCTGGTACTCGGCCGACGCGGCTGCCGTGATGAGTGCGGTGGCGTTCAGCGCCATGGTGCGCAGCTGTTCGGAGTTGAGCCGCTGTCCGACAGCGGCCAGTTCCGGACGGTGTGGTGCGGAGCGCAGCGCCTCATCGAGGATCCGCTCGTATTCCTGGCGGTCCTCGCTCAGCAGGTGCTGCGGAACGCTGTTCATGTGCATCCCCCGATGCTCCGTAGGGCTTGGGGCTCGGCATGCTGACGAGCCGTCGGGCAGAAACGGAGGGGAGCCTGCTACGGATAAGCCGATGGTAGAGCCGTGGAGGTAGGCGGTGACAGGGGGTTTACCGAAATTGGCCCCTCACCGGTCCGGTCCTGTGACGGGAAACGCCTGCCCGGTGAACGTTCACGTACCCAGCGGTAGTTGCTGGACCAGCAGCTTTCCGGCCATGGTCACGCCGCCGTCCATCGCGATGGCGAGTCCGTCGGCGTAGACGTGCGGTCCCTCGATCACGGGGTCGCTGCTGTCCTCGTCCTCCTCGGAGCCGACCTCGCCCACCAGGTACGGAATCGGGCTGTGTCCGTGAACGATGCGGGTGCCCCCGTACGTATCGAGCAGGGAGCGTACGGCGTCGGCGCCGCCCTCGTCGCGGAAGGAGAACCGCTTGGTGAACTTGCGGAACAGGTCCCAGACCTCGTCCGCGTCGTTGCGCGTGATCGTCTCGCGGACGGTGTCGTTGACCTCTTCGATGGAGCGGCCGTAGTCGAGGTAGGCGGTGGTGTCGGAGTGGACGAGAAGGTGGCCGTCCACCTCCTCGACGGCGTCCAGACGGGCCATCCACTGCAGGTGGTGGTCCTGGAGGCGGTCCATGTCGGTCTTCTGGCCGCCGTTGAGCAGCCAGGCCGCCTGGAAGGTGGCGGTGCCCGCGCCGGAGTTGACGGGGGTGTCGCCGAACCGCTTGGCGCCGAGCAGCAGCAGCTCGTGGTTGCCCATGAGCGCCTTGCAGTAGCCGCCGGCCGCGGCGGCCTCGGCGGACAGCCGCATCACCAGGTCGATGACGCCGATGCCGTCCGGGCCGCGGTCGGTGAAGTCGCCGAGGAACCACAGCCGGGCGGTGCCCGCGCACCAGTGGCCGTCGGCGTCGAGGAGGCCCTTCTCCTGGAGCGCGGCGACCAGCTGGTCGAGGTAGCCGTGCACGTCACCCACGACGTACAGCGGGCCCTGTCCGTTGTTCGCCTGCGGGGCAGCGGCGGTCTCGGGATCGACGGTCACCTGAACAGTGTCACCCCGGTTGACGACGGGAAGGTCGCGCTGGGTCGGCGTGTATCCCTCGGGATAGGTCTCCTCGGGCGGCGGGGCGACCTCGCCGGGGTGGGTGCTCTGGACGTACGGACCGGTCTCGTGGACGTACGCGGGCACCCGGAAGTCGCGCAACGTCGCCGTCCGCTCCACCTCGGGTCCCTGACCGGCCCCCTGAGTCATCGACCCCTCCACCATCGCGCCGCATCTGCACCGCATCGGACTGCCTGGTCGTAGCGGCCCGCGGGTGTCGTGGGCCCATCATAGGAATGCGGATCGCGCCATGTGATGACCCAGGGGTGGTGAATCAGAGCAAGAGTCCAGTTCACCGCGGCTTTCGCCCCGATTGAGCCGGGCTTTGACCACCGTGTGATCGTCCTCGCTCTCCTTTACTTCGCGAGAACGATCCCTTCTCTCCGGGGGACCAGCCCCGTTTCTCCCCAGGAGCGGGACCCTCGAGCCGGGTCCCGGGTAGCGGACCTACGTCCCCTCGGGTGATCGCGGCGGGCTGACCGTCGTGCGCGGCGGGCGTCGCTGGGACGACGTGCGCACGATCAGCTCCGTCGGTATCACCTGCTCCACCGGGCGGTCGGAATCCATTCCCTCGATGGCGTCGATGAGGAGCTGCACCACAGCCGTGCCGATGCGACGCGGTTTCAGGGAGAGCGTGGTGATGGGCGGCTCGGTGTTGGCGTACACGGTGGACTCGCTGCAGCAGACCAGCAGCAGGTCCTCCGGTACGCGCAGGCCGTAGCGGCGCGCGGCGGCGAGCAGGTCGGTTCCGTTCGGGTCGAACAGTCCGTAGACCGCGTCGGGCCGGTCGGGGCGGGCGAGGAGCCGGTCGGCGGCGACGGCGCCCGCGCACGGATCGTGCGCCGGATAGGCCTCGTACACCGGATCCTGGCCGACGCGCTCGCACCAGCGCAGGTACGCGGTGGTCGACAGGTGGGTGTACGTGTCCGTCGTCGTGCCGGTCAGCAGGCCGATGCGGCGGGCCCCGGCGTCGGCCAGGTGGTCGAGGATGCCGAGGACGGCGGCTTCGTGGTCGTTGTCGACCCAGGCCGTGACCGGGAGGGAGCCTGCCGGACGGCCGTCGGAGACGACCGGCAGACCCTGCCGGACGAGTTCGCTGACGACCGGGTCCTGGTCGGAGGGGTCGATGACGACCGTGCCGTCCAGGGCGACGTTCGACCACACGTCGTGGCGGGACGTCGCGGGCAGGATGACGAGGGCGTAGCCGCGGGCGAGCGCGGCGGAGGTGGCGGCTCGCGCCATCTCGGCGAAGTAGGCGAACTCGGTGAAGGTGAAAGGTTCATCCCCGTACGTCGTCACGGTCAGGCCGATGAGTCCCGACTTGCCGGTACGGAGTGTGCGGGCGGCGGCCGAGGGCCGGTAGCCCAGCCGGTCGGCCACCTCGCGGACATGGCGCCGGGTGGCGTCCGGGAGCCTGCCCTTGCCGTTGAGGGCGTCGGAGACGGTCGTGATGGAGACTCCGGCGGCGGCGGCCACGTCTCTGATACCCGCCCGGCCCGGCCGACTGCCTCGACGTGAGGTTTCCGCGCGGCTCACCTGGTGCTTCCCTGCTGCTGTCATGGCGAGCCGATAGTAGGGCTCATGCGGTGGGGTAGTGCGGACGCATATGCACACGTTGACAGGCACGTTTCTGCATGATCATTTAACTCCAATTGCTTTGGAAACCAAGGGCGTTGAGCGATCCCATGCCGATACGTGACTTGTCGGCCTGCACGGGCCTGCCAAGTGGCCGAGGTTGCGAAGAGGTCTCAACTCACCTGCACGGGGGATGCGCGCCACGGCGTGCACCACCGGCGCGTAGATATATGTGCGGCGCGCCCCCGGATTCGTACGCCTTCGTACGACGATGCCCCTGATGCCGGTGGAACGGGGGAGGCCGGCATTCACCGCTCCGTCGCGGGTGTACGCAGCGGCGCGTAATCCTCATAAGGTGAGGAGTATTGGATGTCGGCGGCGGTCATGGGCCGCCGGTCTTCGCGAGGAGGACTGCGGTGAGTGAGACGAGCCCCAAGCTGCGCGGCGAGCTGGAGGGTATCCCCACCTACAAGCCGGGCAAGCCCGCCGCGGCAGGCGGGCCGGTGGCCTACAAGCTGTCCTCCAACGAGAACCCGTACCCGCCGTTGCCGGGCGTGATGGAGGCCGTGACGGCGGCGGCCCACAACTTCAACCGCTACCCGGACATGGCTTGTACGGCGCTGATGAACGAGTTGTCCGAGCGGTTCGGCGTGCCCCTCTCCCACCTGGCCACCGGCACCGGCTCGGTCGGTGTCGCCCAGCAGCTGATTCAGGCCACCTCCGGCCCCGGCGACGAGGTGATCTACGCCTGGCGGTCCTTCGAGGCGTACCCGATCATCACGCAGATCAGCGGCGCCCGGTCGGTCCAGGTGCCGCTGACATCCGGTGACGTGCACGACCTCGACGCGATGGCCGACGCGATCACCGACCGGACCCGGCTGATCTTCGTCTGCAACCCCAACAACCCGACCGGCACGGTCGTGCGGCGAGCGGAGCTGGAGCGCTTCCTCGACCGGGTGCCCAAGGATGTGCTGGTGGTGCTCGACGAGGCCTACCGCGAGTTCATCCGTGACCCCGAAGTGCCGGACGGTGCCGTGCTCTACCGCGACCGGCCCAACGTCTGCGTCCTGCGGACCTTCTCCAAGGCGTACGGCCTGGCCGGCCTGCGCGTGGGGTTCGCCATCGCCCACGAGCCGGTGGCGGCGGCGCTGCGCAAGACGGCGGTGCCGTTCGGGGTGAGCCAGCTCGCGCAGGAGGCGGCGATCGCCTCGCTGCGTGCGGAGGACGAACTGTTCGGCCGGGTCGGTTCACTGGTGTGTGAGCGCACCCGTGTGGTCGACGGGCTGCGCGACCAGGGCTGGACGGTGCCCGAGACCCAGGCCAACTTCGTGTGGTTGCGGCTGGGGGAGCGCACGGTCGCGTTCGCCCAGGCGTGCGAGCAGGCGGGTGTGGTGATCCGGCCGTTCCCAGGTGAGGGTGTGCGGGTGACGGTCGGGGAGACCGAGGCGAACGACATCCTCCTGAAGGTGGCGGAAGGGTTCCGCAAGGAGCTGTAGGGCTCCGCGAGCCAGGTCAGGCGTCGACGAGTTCCACGCGCACGGGGTCGCCGCCCCGCACGGTCGCGAGTAGCCCGGGGTCGCCGTCGAGGCGGCCCAGGACGTTGCACGGGCTTGCGAGGCGGCACTCGTCGCCCTGTGAGATCGGTGTGGGCCCGTAGGGGAGGGCGAGGGCGTCGCCGTCGGTCCAGAAGGCGACCGTGCCCGGCTCGACGACCTGTCGTGCGTCCGTTTCACGTGAAACGGACACTCCCGTGTCGAAGTACACCTCCTCACCCCAGGTGCGGGCGGTGGAGGCTAGGGGCAGCGCCTGGGCGAGGGCCTCGGTGGTCGGGGTGTCGTCGAGGGTCGCGGTGAGGTGACCTGCGGGCCAGGAGATCCGTATCCGTAGCGGTGTCTGCATGCCGTCGATTCAACAATATGTTGAAGTTTGCGCCAAGGGGTCGGCCCTGACAGGGACCCCCTTTGGGACTCGAAAGTCCGTGCTGCATAATGGCTTGTGAATGTGAACGCTTTCACAAGCGTATGTAAGGAGCGGCGACGTGGACCTGGCTTTGGCGCCGGAGACCCTGGCGCGATGGCAGTTCGGCATCACCACCGTCTATCACTTTCTGTTCGTCCCCCTGACGATCTCGCTGGCCGCCCTCACGGCCGGACTGCAGACCGCCTGGGTGCGGACGGAGAAGGAGAAGTACCTCCGGGCGACAAAGTTCTGGGGCAAGCTCTTCCTGATCAACATCGCGATGGGCGTGGTCACCGGCATCGTGCAGGAGTTCCAGTTCGGCATGAACTGGTCGGACTACTCACGCTTCGTCGGTGACGTCTTCGGCGCGCCGCTCGCCTTCGAGGCACTGATCGCCTTCTTCTTCGAGTCCACCTTCATCGGCCTGTGGATCTTCGGCTGGGACAAGCTGCCCAAGAGGATCCACCTGGCCTGCATATGGATGGTCTCGATCGGCACGATCCTGTCGGCGTACTTCATCCTCGCGGCCAACTCCTGGATGCAGCACCCGGTCGGCTACCGGATCAACGAGGCGAAGGGGCGTGCCGAGCTCACCGACTTCTGGCTGGTGCTGACCCAGAACACCTCGCTTGCCCAGGTCTTCCACACGCTCACCGCCTCCTTCCTGACCGGCGGCGCCTTCATGGTCGGCATCGCCGCCTTCCACCTGGTCCGCAAGAGGCACGTCCCCGTGATGAAGACCTCGCTGCGGCTGGGCCTGGTCACCGTCGTCATCGGCGGCATGCTCACCGCGATCAGCGGCGATGTCCTCGGCAAGATCATGTACGAGCAGCAGCCGATGAAGATGGCCGCGGCCGAGGCACTGTGGGACGGAGAGAAGCCGGCGCCCTTCTCGGTCTTCGCCGTCGGCGACGTCGACAAGGGGCACAACAAGGTCGCGATCGAGATCCCCGGCTTGCTGTCCTTCCTGGCCAAGGACGACTTCACCTCGTACGTCCCCGGCATCAACGACGTCAACAAGGCCGAGCAGGAGAAGTACGGCCCCGGCGACTACCGGCCCAACATCCCGGTCGCCTACTGGGGCTTCCGCTGGATGATCGGCTTCGGTATGACGTCGTTCGCCATCGGCCTGGCCGGGCTCTGGCTGACCCGCAAGAAGTTCATGCTGCCGCAGCATCTGCGGGTGGGCGAGGACGAGGTGCCGCATCTCGTGCTCCTGCCGAAGAAGGCGCTCGGCCCGACCCTCACCAAGTGGTACTGGCGCATCGCGATCCTCACCCTGGGCTTCCCGCTGATCGCCAGCTCCTGGGGCTGGGTCTTCACCGAGATGGGCCGCCAGCCGTGGGTCGTCTACGGCGTGCTGCAGACGCGTCACGCGGTCTCCCCCGGTGTCTCCCAGGCCGAGGTCATCACCTCGATGGCCGTCTTCACCACGCTCTACGCGATCCTCGCCGTCATCGAGGTCAAGCTGCTGGTCAAGTACGTCAAGGCGGGCCCGCCCGAGCTCACCGAGGCCGACCTCAACCCGCCCACGAAGATCGGCGGCGACTCCCGTGACGCCGACAAGCCGATGGCCTTCTCGTACTAGGCCGAGGGAGCTGCACAGTCATGGAACTGCACGACGTCTGGTTCGTCCTGATCGCCGTCCTGTGGACCGGCTACTTCTTCCTGGAGGGCTTCGACTTCGGGGTCGGTGTGCTCACGAAGCTGCTCGCCCGCAACCGGCCCGAGAAGCGGGTGCTGATCAACACCATCGGACCCGTCTGGGACGGCAACGAGGTGTGGCTGCTCTCGGCCGGCGGCGCCACCTTCGCCGCCTTCCCCGAGTGGTACGCGACGCTCTTCTCCGGCTTCTACCTGCCCCTGCTGCTCATCCTGGTCTGCCTGATCGTCCGGGGTGTGGCCTTCGAGTACCGCGTCAAGCGGCCCGAGGAGAACTGGCAGCGCAACTGGGAGACGGCGATCTTCTGGACCTCGCTGCTCCCCGCGTTCCTGTGGGGCGTGGCCTTCGGCAACATCGTGCGGGGCGTGAAGATCGACCAGGACTTCAACTACGCCGGCGGCGTCCTGGACCTGCTCAACCCGTACGCGCTGCTGGGCGGCCTGGTCACGCTGGCGCTGTTCACCTTCCACGGGACGGTGTTCGTCGGCCTCAAGACCGTCGGGGAGATCCGGGAGCGGGCACGGACGCTGGCGCTGCGCGTCGGGCTGGTGACCGCCCTGCTGGCCTTCGCCTTCCTGTTGTGGACCCAGGCCGACCGGGGCGACGGGGCGTCACTCGGTCGCGGTGGTTGTGGCCGTCGCGTCCCTCCTCGTGGCGCTGGTCGCGGCACGGGCCGGGCGTGAGGGCTGGGCGTTCGCCCTGTCGGGGCTCACCATCGTGGCCGCGGTGGCGATGCTCTTCCTGACGCTGTTCCCGAACGTCATGCCGTCGACGCTGAACCCGGAGTGGAGCCTGACGGTCACCAACGCCTCGTCCAGCCCGTACACGCTGAAGATCATGACCTGGTGTGCCGGGATCGCCACCCCGATCGTCCTGCTCTACCAGGGCTGGACGTACTGGGTGTTCCGCAAGCGGATCGGTACGCAGCACATCGCCGAGACTGTGCACTGAGGTGTGTTTCACGTGAAACCAATCGATCCGCGTCTGCTCCGGTACGCCCGTGCCACCCGGGCCTTCCTGGTGGCGGTCGTCGCCCTGGGAGCCGTCGGGGCGGGGCTGGTCATCGCCCAGGCGATGCTCATCGCCGAGGTGGTGGTCGGTGCCTTCCAGCACCGCATGCCGGTGACCGAACTCGGCACTCCCCTGCTGCTGTTGGCGGCCGTCGCGGCCGGCCGGGCGCTGGTCGGCTGGCTCACCGAGCTCGCCGCGCACCGGGCGAGCGCGGCGGTGAAGTCCGAGCTGCGGGGGCGGCTGCTGGAGCGGGCGACGCGAGCTGGGCCCGGGGTGGCTGAGCGGGCAGCGGACCGGTTCGCTGGTCGCCCTGGCCACCCGGGGTGTCGACGCGCTGGACGACTACTTCTCGCGCTACCTGCCGCAGTTGGGCCTCGCGGTGGTCGTGCCGGTGGCGGTACTGGCGCGGATCGTCACCGAGGACTGGGTCTCCGCGGCCATCATCGTGGGCACCCTGCCGCTCATCCCGGTCTTCATGGTGCTGATCGGCTGGGCCACCCAGTCCCGGATGGACCGTCAGTGGCGGCTGCTGTCCCGGCTGTCCGGTCACTTCCTCGACGTCGTCGCGGGGCTGCCGACGCTGAAGGTCTTCGGCCGGGCCAAGGCGCAGGCCGAGTCGATCCGGCGGATCACCGGTGAGTACCGGCGGGCGACCATGCGGACGCTGCGGATCGCCTTCATCTCCTCCTTCGCGCTGGAACTGCTCGCGACGATCTCGGTGGCCCTGGTCGCCGTGACGATCGGCATGCGGCTGGTACACGGCGAGATGGACCTGTACATCGGCCTGGTCATCCTGATCCTGGCGCCGGAGGCGTATCTGCCGTTGCGACAGGTCGGGGCGCAGTACCACGCGGCGGCGGAGGGGCTCGCCGCGGCCGAGGAGATCTTCGAGGTCCTGGAGACGCCCGTTCCGGCGTCCGGCTCCGGGGCCGTGCCGACGGGGGCGCTGGCTTTCGAGGGCGTGACCGTCCGGTACCCGGGGCGGTCGGCGGATGCCGTGTCGGCCGTGTCCTTCACCGTCGAGCCCGGCGAGACCGTCGCGCTCGTCGGGCCGAGCGGTGCCGGCAAGTCGACGCTGCTCCATGTCCTGCTGGGATTCGTGCGGCCGGCCGAGGGGCGGGTGCGGGTCGGGGGAGTCGACCTTGCCGATGCCGACCTGGAGCTGTGGCGCGTCCAGGATCGCGTGGGTGCCGCAGCGGCCGCATCTGTACGCCGGGACGATCGCCGAGAACGTTCGGCTGGCGCGGCCCGCCGCGGACGACGACGCCGTACGGCGGGCGCTGCGGGACGCCGGGGCGCTGGAGTTCGTGGACGCGCTGCCCGCGGGCACGGAGACCGCGCTCGGCGAGGACGGAGCCGGGCTGTCCGCCGGGCAGCGGCAGCGGCTCGCGCTGGCCCGTGCGTTCCTCGCGGACCGGCCCGTGCTGCTGCTCGACGAGCCGACGGCCGCGCTGGACGGGGCCACCGAGGCCGAGGTCGTGGCGGCGGTACGGCGGCTGGCGGCCGGGCGGACCGTGCTGCTGGTGGTGCACCGGCCGGCGCTGCTGGGGGTGGCGGACCGGGTGGTGCGGCTGACGGAGCCCCGGACCGCAGCCGTGCCCGTCACGGCCGCCGCGGCGCAAGGGCCGTCCGGAACGCCTGCCGTCGAGGCCGAGCCGCTCGCCCCGGCCGCTGCTGCGGTCGAGACAGGAGGAAGCCCGCTTCGGGCGGTGTCCTCGCGCGGGTTCGTGCCATGTCCGGTGCCCGGCGCGGGCGCCTGGGACTCGCGCTGCTGCTCGGCAGTCTCGCGCTCGGGAGTGCCGTAGGGCTCATGGCCACCTCGGGGTGGCTGATCTCGCGGGCCTCGCAGCAGCCGCCCGTGCTGTACCTGATGGTGGCCGTGACGGCGACGCGGGCCTTCGGGATCGGGCGGGCCGTGTTCCGGTACGCCGAGCGGCTGGTCGTCGCACGACGCCGTGCTGCGGATGCTGGCGGACACCCGGGTCGCGGTGTTCCGCAGGCTGGAGCGGCTGGCCCCCGCAGGGCTGCGCCGGACCCGCCGGGGTGATCTGCTCTCCCGGCTCGTCGCGGACGTGGACGCGCTGCAGGACTACTGGCTGCGGTGGCTGCTGCCCGCCGGGGCGGCCGTCGTCGTGTCGGCCGCGTCGGTCGGCTTCACGGCGTGGCTGCTGCCCGAGGCCGGGGCCGTGCTCGCGGCCGGGCTGCTGGCGGCGGGCGTCGGCGTGCCGCTGATCACCGGCGCCGTGGCACGGCGGGCCGAGCACAGGCTGGCCCCCGCCCGCGGGCGTGCTGGCGACGCGGGTGGCCGACCTGCTCACCGGCACCGCGGAGCTGACCGTCGCCGGTGCCCTGCCCGCGCGGACCGCCCAGGCACGCGAGGCCGACGGGACACTCACCCGGATCGCCTCGCGCGCCGCCACCGCCACGGCCCTGGGCGACGGGCTCACCGCGCTGGTCTCCGGCCTGACCGTCACGGCCGCCGCCCTGGTCGGTGCGCAGGCGGTCGTCGCCGGACGGCTCGACGGCGTGACCATGGCCGTCGTCGTCCTCACCCCGCTGGCCGCCTTCGAGGCCGTGACTCGGGCTGCCGCTCGCCGTGCAGTACCGGCAGCGGGTGCGCCGGAGCGCCGAGCGGGTGTACGAGGTGCTGGACGCCCCGGAGCCCGTGCGGGAGCCGGAGCGGCCACGCCAGGCGCCCGCGTCGCCGTTCCCGGTCGTCGTCAAGGGGCTGGCCGCCCGGCACGCCGGGGCAGGACCGGGACGCGCTCGCCGGCGTCGACCTGACCCTCGAGGAGGGCCGGCGGGTCGCCGTGGTCGGGCCGTCCGGCTCCGGCAAGACGACGCTCGCGCAGGTGCTGCTGCGGTTCCTGGACGCGCAGGCGGGTGCGTACACGCTGGCGGGTGTGGACGCGTACGCGCTGGCACAGCGACGACGTACGCAAGCTCGTCGGGCTGTGCGCCCAGGACGCGCACCTCTTCGACAGCTCGCTGCGCGAGAACCTGCTGCTCGCCAGGAAGGACGCCACCGAGGACGAACTGCGCGCCGCGCTCGGCCGGGCCCGGCTGCTGGACTGGGCCGACAGCCTGCCCGACGGGCTGGACACGCTCGTCGGCGAGCACGGGGCACGGCTGTCCGGAGGGCAGCGGCAGCGGCTGGCGCTGGCCCGCGCGCTGCTCGCCGACTTCCCCGTCCTGGTGCTCGACGAGCCCGCCGAGCACCTCGACCTGCCGACCGCCGACGCGCTCACCGCCGATCTGCTGGCCGCCACCGAGGGCCGTACGACACTGCTCATCACGCACCGGCTGGCCGGCCTGGAGGCGGTCGACGAGGTGCTCGTGCTGGATCAGGGGCGGGTCGTGCAGCGCGGGGTGTACACGGAGCTGGTGGCGGTGGACGGGCCCTTGCGGGAGATGGCGGAGCGGGAAGCGGCGTCGGAGTCGCTGGTGGGAGTGCGGTAGCGGCCCGGAATCGCGCGCACTGATCCATTCGGGGCAGCCGGTCCCCCAGCCGTACGACGAGAACAGGACCGGGCCCGCAGGGCTGGGCGAGGATCGCTGACATGCGCTCATATCGCCGCTATCGTCTGCTCGTTCCGGTCCTGCTGTGCGCGCTGGCGGTCCTCGCGGCCCGGCCGACGGCGGCGGACAAGGAACCCGGGAGCGGCGGGGACACGGGCATCAGCGCCGAGGTGGCGCGGCTGTACGAGGAGGCCGCGGTGGCGACGCAGCAGTACGAGGCCGGTCGCAAGAAGGCCGATGAGCAGCGGGCCAGAGCGCAGCGGGCGGAGGCTCTCCTGGACGATCAGCGACGCCACATCGCGGGCCTGAACGAGGACCTGGGCCGGATCGCCCGTGCCCAGTACCGGACCAGCGGTGGTCTGCCGGTGGCCGCGCAGCTGATCCTCGCCGACAGCCCCGACGACCTGATGCGAGGTCAGCACGCCTTCTCACAGACGAATCTCGCCGTGAACAACGCGATCTCCAAGAGCCGCCGGGCCGAGGCACGGCTCACCGCGGACGAGGCCAAGGCCGCGGCTGAGTGGCAGGCGCTGGAGAAGCGGAACACCCGACTCGCTCGTCTGAAGGCGGACATCGAGCAGAAGCTCGAAACCGCCCGTTCGCAGCTCCAGGGGCAGGCCGACGCCGCGGTCGCCGCAGGGGCGTGCCGTGGGGCAGTCCGGCTCGACCAGCCGGAGAGCGGGTTCACGAGTGCGTGGGTCGCGCCCGTGGAGACGTACGAGCTGTCCGCGTCCTACGGCAGCGGCGGTGCGCGGTGGTCGACCCGGCACACCGGGCAGGACTTCGCGGTACCGATCGGCACGCCGGTGCGGGCCGTGGGCACGGGCAAGGTGGTGAAGGTGTCCTGCGGCGGTCCCTTCGGCATCGAGATCGTGCTGAAGCACGCGGGCGGCTACTACACGCAGTACGCCCATCTCGCTTCCGTCGCGGTCGACCAGGGAGAGCACGTCAGTCCCGGCCAGTGGATCGGCCAGTCGGGCACCACGGGCAACTCCACCGGGCCGCACCTGCACTTCGAGACCCGGGTCACACCGGAGATGGGCTCGGCGGTGAACCCGGTGTCGTGGCTGTCGGCTCGAGGGGTGTCGCTCTGACAGGACGGGGCGACTGCTACGGCCGTCCGGGCAGCAACTGCTCGATCACGACCGCCACCCCGTCCTCGTTGTTCGCGACCGTCCGTCCCGAGGCCGCGGCGATCACGTCCGGGTGGGCGTTGCCCATCGCGTACGACCGGCCGGCCCAGGTCAGCATCTCGACGTCGTTCGGCATGTCGCCGAAGGCGACGACCTCCTCGTGCGAGATGCCACGCTCGGCGCAGCACAGGGCGAGTGTGCTGGCCTTGGACACCCCGGGACCGCTGATCTCGAGCAGCGCGCTGGGGCTGGAGCGGGTCACGTTGGCGCGGTCGCCTATGGCGAGCCGGGCCAGGGTCAGGAAGGCGTCGGGGTCGATCTCCGGGTGGTAGGCCAGGATCTTCAGCACCGGTTCAGCGGCCGCCGGGTGGTCCGGCGACAACAGCTCCTCCGCCGGGGCGAGGCTGTCGGGGATCTCCATGTGCAGCTTCGGGTACGCCGGCTCCTGGTAGAAGCCGTACGTCTGCTCCACCGCGTACACCGTGCCCGGCGCGGCGTCGCGCAGCAGCCGTACGGCGTCCAGCGCGTTCTCCCGCTCCAGCTCCCGCACCTTGACGAACCGGTGGGCGCCGGGGCCGCCGTGCAGGTCGACCACGGCGGCGCCGTTGCCGCAGATCGCCAGGCCGTGTCCGTGCACGTGTTCGCTGACGACGTCCATCCAGCGGGCAGGGCGGCCGGTGACGAAGAAGACCTCGATACCCGCCTCCTCGGCGGCGGCCAGCGCGGCCACCGTGCGGGGGGACACCGACTTGTCGTCGCGCAGCAGGGTGCCGTCGAGGTCGGTGGCGATCAGCCGCGGCGGGACGGTCTCGGCCGCGGTCTCGGGCTGTCGGGTCGCTGAGGTCACCGGGTCATTGTCCCGCAGATGCCCGCACGGGCGTGCGGGGCTCCGCACAGGTGAGTGGGCACCGCCCTCACCAGGGCTTTCCCAAGGAAAGCCGCCTCCAGGGCCTCAGCGCAGCTGCGCCGGCGCCTCCATGGCGATCTGCTCGAAGACCTTGTCGTCCGCCGCGAAGATCGAGTCGGGGATGGGCCAGTGGACCACGATCTCCGTGAAGCCCAGTTCCGCGTGCCGGCCGGCGAAGTCGACGAAGGCGTCCAGGGACTGGAGCGGGCCGACGCGGTCCGGCGTGAATCCGGTGAGCAGGACCCGGTCGAGGTCGGTCATGTCCCGGCCGATCTCGGCGCAGGTGTCGGCCAGCTTCTCTGCCTGCCCGCGGATGGCCTTGACCGACTGTTCAGGAGTGCCGCTCTCGTACAGCTTGGGGTCGCCTGTGGTCACCCACGCCTGGCCGTACCGGGCGGCGAGCCGCATCCCGCGCGGACCGGTCGCGGCCACCGCGAACGGCAGCCTGGGGCGCTGTACGCAGCCGGGGATGTTCCGCGCCTCGTGTGCCGAGTAGAAGTCGCCCTCGTACGACACCGCGTCCTCGCTGAGCAGCCGGTCGAGCAGCGGGACGAACTCGGAGAAGCGGTCGGCCCGCTCGCGCGGGGTCCACGGCTCCTGGCCGAGGGCGGTGGCGTCGAACCCGGAGCCGCCCGCGCCGATGCCCAGCGTGACCCGGCCGCCGGAGATGTCGTCCAGGGAGATCAGCTCCTTTGCGAGGGTCACCGGGTGCCGGAAGTTCGGTGAGGTCACCAGGGTGCCCAGCCGCAGCCGCTCGGTGACGGCCGCGGCGGCGGTGAGGGTCGGAACGGCGCCGAACCACGGGCCGTCCCGGAAGCTGCGCCAGGACAGGTGGTCGTAGGTGTACGCGGTGTGGAAGCCGAGCTGCTCGGCGCGCGTCCAGGCCGCACGCCCGCCTTCGTTCCAGCGGCGGTACGGGAGGATCACGGTGCTCAGATGCAGACTCATGGCATCGAGCCTAAGGGAGCCCTGCGGGTCGCCCGTGTTTCACGTGAAACATTCACCGTAAGGGGCTGGGCATGCACGGCAGGTCAGTGAGATACGGGAAAGCGCAGATACCGCGGCGGTACGGCCTCGGTCAGCCACACGCCGTTCGCGCTCATATGGAAGACATGGCCGTCGCGGTGCATGGCGGCCGAGTCCACCGTCAGGACGATCGGCCGACCACGGCGGGACCCGACGCGTAGCGCCGTCTCGTGGTCGGGTGAGAGATGCACGTCGTGCCGGTTCATGGGCCTGAGTCCCTCGGCGCGGATCGCGTCCAGATGGCGGGCGACGGTGCCGTGGTAGAGGTGAGCGGGCGGGGGCGCCGGCTCCAGCCCGAGGTCGACCTCGACGCTGTGGCCCTGGCTGGCGCGGATCCGGGTGCCGTCGACGGCGAAACGGCGCTTGTCGTTGGTGGCGACGACATGGTCCAGTTCGTCGCGGGTGAACCGGAAGCCGTGTGCGGCGGCCGCGGCGATCAGCATGTCGATCTCGACCCAGCCGCCCTCGTCCAGCGCCAGCCCGATCCGTTCCGGCTGGTGGCGCAGATGCTTCGAGAGGTACTTCGACACCTTCACCGTGCGCCTGTCGTCCATCTCCGCGCGTCTGTCGTCCCCCTCGGTGGATCTCTCGTCCGTCCCGCTGCCGGATGTCTTGTTCTCGTTCATCGCACCAGAGTGCGGGAGAGACGGGAATCACGCGATCGTGTTTTGCTCAGGATGTTTGATCCACAACCAAGTTCAGTTATCCACAGGGGAATTGGCGATTCTGTGGACAACTGGCCCTCATATCAGGGTCCTTGGCCCTCACATCGGCGGCTTCACCCGCGCGATTCCCCGCAGCGCCCCAGGGGCGAGCCGTGACAGCCAGCGCGCACCCCGTGCCTCCGGCGTGACCGGAACCACCGCCGTCGTTGCGTACCACCGCCCGCAGGATCGCGGCTGCCACCTTCTCCGGCGGGTAGTTCCGCAACCCGTACAGGCGGGCGGCGCGCTGCCGCAGCCTCGTCTCCTCCTGGGCGTCGACCCCGGCGAAGTGCGCCGTCGACGTGATGGCGGTGTTGACGAAGCCGGGACAGACCGCCGTCACGCCGATCCCCCGCCCGGCGAGCTCCGCCCGCAGGCACTCGCTGAGCATCAGCACGGCCGCCTTGGAGGTGCTGTAGGCGGGCAGTGCCCGGGACGGCTGGTACGCAGCCGCCGACGCCACGTTGACGATGTGGCCTCCCTGCCCGCGCTCGGTCATCCGCCGGCCGAAGAGCAGGCACCCGTGGATCACGCCCCACAGGTTGACGTCGAGGACCTTCTGCCAGTCCTTGGGCGTGGTGTCGAAGAAGGAACCGGAAAGGCCGATCCCGGCGTTGTTCACCAGGACGTCCACCACGCCGTACTCGGTGGTGACCTTCTCGGCGAGCTTCTCCATGGTCTGCTCGTCGGAGACGTCGGCCGTCTCCGCCCAGGCCGCGGCAGCGCCCATCAGGCGGGACGACTCGGCGGTGCGGACCGCCGCCTCCGTGTCCCGGTCGACGGCCACCACACGCGCGCCCGCCTCGGCGAAGGCGAGCGCCGTCGCCCGTCCGATGCCGCTGCCCGCCCCGGTGACCAGCACGAGCTGCCCGCCGAACCGCTCGGCGTGCTTCCCGCTCGCCGCCGCAGGCGACCGGCCGTCCTCGACGGACGTCACGAAATCCTGGATCCACGAGGCGAGTTGATCCGGGTGGGTGCGCGGGACCCAGTGCCCCGCCGGCAGCGTCCTGCGGGTCAACTGCGGAACCCACAGCTCCAGTTCATCGTGGAGCCGCTCCGACAGGAACCGGTCGCCCAGGGGCGTGATGAGCTGCACGGGCGCATGGGCGTGCGCGTCCCGGCGCGGCCTGCGCAGCCGGGGCCGTACGTTGTCCCGGTACAGCCAGGCCCCGTGTGCCGCGTCCGACGGCAGGGACGACGTCGGGTAGCCGCCGCCCGGCACCTTCTCGACCCGCTCCAGGATTTTGGGCCAGCGCCTGCCGAGCGGACCGCGCCAGGCCAGCTCGGGCAGCACGGGCGTGTGCAGGAGGTACACGTACCAGGACTTCGCGCCCTGCCCGAGGAGCTGGCCGACCCGGCGCGGGGTGGGCCGCTTCACGCGCCGGTTGATCCAGTGGCCGAAATGGTCCAGGGAGGGCCCGGACATCGACGTGAAGGAGGCGACGCGGCCCTCGGTGCGCCGGACGGTGGTGAACTCCCAGGCCTGCACCGAGCCCCAGTCGTGCCCGACCAGGTGCACGGGCCGGTCCGGACTGACCGCGTCCGCGACGGCCAGGAAGTCGTCCGTCAGCCGCTCCAGCGTGAACCCGCCCCGCAGCGGTCGCGGTGCCGTGGACCGGCCGTGGCCGCGGACGTCGTACGCCACCACATGGAACTGCCCTGCGAGACGTGCGGCGACCTCCGACCACACCTCCTTGCTGTCGGGGTAGCCGTGCACGAGGACGACCGTCGGCCGCTGCGGATCGCCCACTTCGGCCACGCACAGCTCGACTTCGCCGGTCCGTACCCAGCGCTCCCGCGCGCCCGTGAGCAACGTCATCCGGCGAATCTGGCAGTTGTTAGAGACTTCGTCAATAGCGTCCTTCCCGGTCGTGGTAACCCTGGAGAACCAGGCCCCCTAGGGGCCCGTAATACTCAGGGCTGACCCGAAGACAGCTCTGCGGAGTGATGACCGCCACGCTCACGGCCCCTACCTTCGGAGGGTGACTGTGATCGCGACCGAAAGCCTGAGCAAGCGGTTCCCCAGGGTGACCGCGCTTGACCGGCTCTCCGTGGACGTCGGGCCCGGTGTGACCGGACTCGTCGGAGCCAACGGAGCCGGCAAGTCCACACTGATCAAGATCCTGCTGGGTCTGTCTCCCGCCACCGAGGGCCGCGCCGAGGTGCTCGGCCTCGACGTCGCCACCAAGGGCGCCGACATCCGCGAGCGGGTCGGCTACATGCCCGAGCACGACTGCCTGCCGCCGGACGTCTCGGCCACCGAGTTCGTCGTCCACATGGCGCGCATGTCCGGCCTGCCCCCCACCGCCGCGCGCGAGCGCACGGCCGACACCCTGCGCCACGTCGGCCTGTACGAGGAGCGCTATCGCCCCATCGGCGGCTACTCGACCGGCATGAAGCAGCGCGTGAAGCTCGCCCAGGCCCTTGTGCACGACCCGCAGGCTGGTCTTCCTGGACGAGCCGACCAACGGCCTCGACCCGGTCGGCCGCGACGAGATGCTCGGCCTGATCCGCCGGATCCACACCGACTTCGGCATCTCGGTCCTGGTCACCTCGCACCTGCTGGGCGAACTGGAGCGCACCTGCGACCACGTCGTCGTCATCGACGGCGGCAAGCTCCTGCGCTCCAGCTCCACCACGGACTTCACACAGACCACGACGACCCTCGCGATCGAGGTCACCGACACCGACGAGCACCCCGACGGCACCCGCGCGGTGCGCGACGCGCTGCACGCGCGCGGGGTGAGCGTCGAGGACGGCAGCGGGCTGCCGGGCGCCGGCCACGTCCTGCTGCTCACCGCCCAGGGCGAGGAGACGTACGACCTGGTCCGGGACGTGATCGCCGACCTCGGACTCGGGCTGGTGCGCATGGAGCAGCGCCGGCACCACATCTCCGAGGTCTTCAAGAGCAGTGACGAGCACGAGCAGCGGAAGGAGGCGGTCGGCCATGGCGGTTGAGCACTCCACGGGGACATCCGCCCCGGCGCCGGGTGACCAGACCCGTATCCACAACATCGGCTACCGCAGCTACGACGGCCCCCGCCTGGGCCGCGCCTACGCCCGCCGCTCCCTGTACTCGCAGTCCCTGCGCGGCTCCTACGGCCTCGGCCGCTCGGTGAAGTCCAAGGTGCTGCCGATGCTGCTGTTCGTGGTGATGTGCGTGCCCGCGGCCATCATGGTCGCCGTCGCGGTCGCCACCAAGGCCAACGCCCTGCCCCTGGACTACACGCGCTACGCGATCGTCATGCAGGCGGTCATCAGCCTGTTCGTCGCCTCGCAGGCACCCCAGTCCGTCTCGCGCGACCTGCGCTTCAAGACCGTACCGCTGTACTTCTCGCGGCCCATCGAGACCGCCGACTACGTCCGCGCCAAGTTCGCGGCGCTGGCCTCGGCGCTGTTCGTCCTCACGGCCGCTCCCCTGCTCGTGCTCTACGTGGGCGCGCTGCTGGCCAAGCTCGACTTCGCCGACCAGACCAAGGGATTCGCACAGGGAATCGTCTCCGTGGCACTGCTCTCACTGCTGTTCGCGGGCATCGGCCTGGTCATCGCGTCCTTCACCCCGCGCCGAGGCTTCGGCATCGCGGCCGTGATCGCCGTGCTGACCATCACCTACGGCGCGGTGTCCACCCTCCAGGCCATCGCCGACGCGCAGGGCAGCGGCGACGCCGTCCCGTGGATCGGGCTGTTCTCGCCGATCACGCTCATCGACGGTGTGCAGTCCGCGTTCCTGGGCGCGACCTCCGCCTTCCCCGGCGGGGTGGGCCCGAGCAACGCCGAGGGCGCCGTCTACGTCCTCCTCGCACTGGGCCTGATCGCCGCCAGTTACGGCCTCCTGATGCGCCGCTACAAGAAGGTGGGACTGTGACCACGCTCTCCATCGACCACGTCTCCCGCTGGTTCGGCAACGTGGTCGCCGTCAACGACATCACCATGACCGTCGGCCCCGGCGTCACGGGCCTGCTCGGCCCCAACGGCGCCGGAAAGTCCACCCTCATCAACATGATGGGCGGCTTCCTGGCCCCCTCCACCGGCACGGTCACCCTCGACGGGCAGCCGGTGTGGCGCAACGAGCAGATCTACAAGCACATCGGCGTCGTCCCCGAGCGCGAGGCGATGTACGACTTCCTCACCGGGCAGGAGTTCGTCCTGGCCAACGCCGAGTTGCACGGCCTGGGCGCCAAGGCGGCCCAGAGGGCGCTCGCCACGGTCGAGATGGAGTACGCGCAGGACCGCAAGATCCAGACGTACTCCAAGGGCATGCGCCAGCGCGTGAAGATGGCCTCCGCGCTGGTCCACGACCCGTCCCTGCTCCTGCTGGACGAGCCCTTCAACGGCATGGACCCGCGCCAGCGCATGCAACTGATGGACCTGCTGCGGCGGATGGGCGACGAGGGCCGCACGGTGCTGTTCTCGTCCCACATCCTCGAAGAGGTCGAGCAACTCGCCTGGCACATCGAGGTCGTCGTCGCGGGGCGGCATGCCGCCAGTGGCGACTTCCGCAAGATCCGCCGCCTGATGACCGACCGGCCGCACCGCTACCTGGTGCGTTCCAGCGACGACCGCGCCCTCGCGGCCGCGCTCATCGCCGATCCGTCGACGTCCGGCATCGAGGTCGACCACGCCGAGGGCGCGCTGCGCATCCAGGCCGTCGACTTCGGCCGCTTCACGGCCCTGCTGCCGCGTGTGGCCAGGGAGCACGGCATCCGCCTGCTCACGGTCTCGCCGTCCGACGAATCCCTCGAGTCCGTCTTCTCGTATCTGGTCGCGGCGTAGGAGGCCCTGATGTACGACCCCACAGTCGCCCGGCTCACCTACCGGGCTCTGCTCGGCAGGCGCCGGGCCCTCATCCTCGGTGCCCTGCCCCTGCTGCTGATCGCCATCTCCGTGGTGGTGCGCGGCCTCGCCGGGGCCGACGACCAGACCGCGTCGGACCTGCTGGGCGGCCTCGCCCTCGCCACGATGGTGCCGATCATCGGCGTCATCGCCGGAACCGGTGCGATCGGGCCGGAGATCGACGACGGCTCGGTGGTGTACCTGCTGTCCAAGCCGATCAAACGGCCGACCATCATCTTCACCAAGCTGATCGTCGCCATCGCCGTGACGATGGTGTTCTCCGCGGTACCGACACTCATCGCGGGCTTCATCCTGAACGGCAACGGCCAGCAGATCGCCGTGGCCTACACGGTGGCGGCGCTGGTCGCGTCCATCGCCTACGCGGCGCTGTTCCTGCTGCTCGGCACGGTCTCCCGGCACGCGGTGGTGTTCGGGCTCGTCTACGCGCTGGTCTGGGAGGCCCTGTTCGGCTCCCTGGTGCCGGGCGCCCGCACGCTGAGCGTCCAGCAGTGGTCGCTGGCGGTCGCCCAGAAGGTCGTCCGGCGGAGACCTGGTGACCTCGGACGTGAGCCTGACCACGTCGACGGTGCTGCTGGTGGCCGTCACGGTCCTGGCCACCTGGTACGCCGGTCAGAAGCTGCGCTCGCTGACACTCGCCGGCGAGGAGTGACGTGCCCCGGCCTTGACGGGGGCCTCACCCCTGTCAGGGCACACTGGGCAGACGGAGATGTAGGGGCACCACACGGGAGTTGGACGGCTGGGAGGAGACGGGGATGGCGGGCGAGAGGGCTCAGCACGAGGACCGCGGGCGGTCCGGTTCCGGGACCGGGGCGGGGCCGGGACACGGCACCGGGGACGATGCCGGGGAGGACCTCGTCCTGGACGAGGACTTCATACGCTCCGCCGGAACCTCCGAGCCGTCCGCCCGTGCCCGGATGCTCGCCGCGCGCTGGCGCCGCGAGGAGCCGGAGCCCCAGCCCTGGCGCTCCGACGAGCCGCCCGCGGGCTGGTTCTTCAGCAAGGCCCGCCGCCGCAGGTGGCGCAGGCGCTAGTCGGCGCCTGTCCGACGCCGATTTAATCGGTGGCGTCCAATTCGTCCGGCGGCAGAGTGGTTGACGTCACGGCCGGGCGAAGAGCCCGGCGCCACGTTCTGGGAGAGGAGCGGGACGATGTCCATGCACGGCAGTACGTCCAGCTCCCTTCAGGGCAGCCCGCGGCGGGCTCCGGAGTAGTCGCTACCGCTCCGTAGAACCCGCCCCATACGAGGAGCTGCCCGGGGCGGCCGCTTCGAGCACGCGAATCGCACTCGCGTGGGCCGCCCACCCGGAGGATTGGCCGAGCGGTAAGGCACCGACTTGCGCTGTGTTTGATCAGCAGCGAGTCGTGGTCGGGCTTCAGAAGCCCGCGCACGTTCGATCCGTGCATCCTCCGCCGCGCGCAAGACCGAATACGCAAGACCCGAATACTCAAGACCTGAATGCGCAAGGCCCGAAGGCTCAGCCCAGCAACCGCTCCAGCACCACCGCGATGCCGTCCTCGTCGTTCGAGGACGTCACCTCGTCGGCCACCGCCTTCAGCTCCTCGTGGGCGTTCGCCATGGCGACACCGTAGGCGGCCCAGGCGAACATCGGTATGTCGTTGGGCATGTCGCCGAAGGCGATCGTGTCGGCCGCCTTCAGCCCGAGCCGGCGGGCCGCGAGGGACAGACCCGTCGCCTTGGACAGGCCCAGGGGGAGGAGTTCGACGATGCCCTCGCCCGCCATGGTGACCGTGACGAAGCCGCCGGCGGTGCGCGGGCCGCCTCGCCAGCTCGTCGTCCGACAGGGTCGGGTGCTGGATGTACAGCTTGTTCAGGGGCGCGGTCCACAGGTCCGACGCGTCCGTGAAGGGCGTCGCGGGGAGGGTCGCCCTGGACCGCGTAACCCGGGCCGACCAGCACCTCGCCGTCCAGACCGTCGCGGCTCGCCGCCAGGTACAGCGGGCCGACCTCCGCCTCGATCTTGGCCAGCGCCACCCCGGCCAGCTGCCGGTCCAGCGTGACCGAGGTCAGCAGGCGGTGCGCGCCGGCGTCGTAGACCTGCGCGCCCTGGCCGCAGACGGCCAGACCCTGGTAGTCGAGGTCGTCGAGGATGTGCCGGGTCCACGGGACCGCGCGGCCGGTGACGACGATGTGCGCGGCGCCCGCCGCGGTGGCGGCGGCGAGCGCGTCACGGGTGCGCGCCGAGACCGTGTCGTCGGAGCGCAGCAGCGTCCCGTCGAGATCGGTGGCGATCAGCCGGTACGGGAAGTCCCGTCTCCACCGGCGTCGGCGGCCGTGGCAGCGGTGTCGCTCACTTGGCCACCGGCTCCAGGACCTCCCGGCCGCCCAGGTACGGGCGCAGCACCTCGGGCACGCGCACCGAGCCGTCGGCCTGCTGGTGGTTCTCCAGGATCGCCACGATCGTGCGCGGGACGGCGCACAGCGTGCCGTTGAGCGTGGCCAGCGGGCGGACCTGCTTGCCGTCGCGGACGCGGATCGACAGGCGGCGGGACTGGAACTCGGTGCAGTCCGAGGTCGAGGTCAGCTCGCGGTACTTGCCCTGGGTCGGGATCCACGCCTCGCAGTCGAACTTGCGGGAGGCCGAGGCGCCCAGGTCGGCGCTCGCCACGTCGATCACGCGGTACGGCAGCTCCAGCGAGGTCAGCCACTGCTTCTCCCACTCCAGCAGGCGCTGGTGCTCGGCCTGCGAGTCCTCGGGGGTGACGTAGGAGAACATCTCGACCTTGTCGAACTGGTGCACGCGGAAGATGCCCCGGGTGTCCTTGCCGTGCGAGCCGGCCTCGCGGCGGAAGCAGGGCGAGAAGCCCGCGTAGCGCAGGGGCAGGCGGTCGGCGTCGAGGATCTCGTCCATGTGGTACGCCGCGAGCGGCACCTCGGACGTGCCGACCAGGTAGAGGTCGTCGTCGGCGAGGTGGTAGACGTCCTGGGCGGCCTGGCCGAGGAAGCCGGTGCCCGCCATCGACTGGGGGCGGACCAGCGCCGGGGTCAGCATCGGGGTGAAGCCGGCCGCGGTGGCCTGGGCCATCGCCGCGTTCACCAGGGCGAGCTCCAGGAGCGCGCCCACGCCGGTCAGGAAGTAGAAGCGCGAGCCGGAGACCTTGGCGCCGCGCTCGACGTCGATCGCGCCGAGGATCTGGCCGAGCTCCAGGTGGTCCTTGGGCTCGAAGCCCTCGGCGGCGAAGTCGCGGATCGTGCCGTGCGTCTCCAGCGTGACGAAGTCCTCCTCGCCGCCGACGGGCACGTCCGGGTGGACGAGGTTGCCGAGCCTCTGGAGCAGCTCCTGGGTCTCGGCGGCGGCCGCGTCGCGCTCGGCGTCGGCCGCCTTGACGTCGGCGGCGAGCTGGCCCGCGCTTCTTCAGCAGCTCGGCCTTCTCGTCTCCGGCCGCCTTGGGGATGAGCTTGCCGAGCGCCTTCTGCTCGGCGCGCAGCTCGTCGAAGCGGACGCCGGACGACCTGCGCCGCTCGTCGGCAGACAGGAGGGCGTCGACGAGCGCGACGTCCTCTCCACGGGCGCGCTGAGACGCGCGCACACGGTCGGGGTCCTCACGGAGCAGGCGAAGGTCAATCACGCGCTCAAGGCTACCGGTGTGGGGTGACGGCCCACGACCCACTATTCGCCGCAACGCGCGTCTCACGTTCCTTATGAGCGAATTGCGCAGGGTGTCAATGAAATGCTGTCGGCATCCCTGGAACGAGGCACCTCCGAGGCGGCGGGTTGACCGATTTCCTTGTGGGGAACGGGACTTGGGGTTCGGTTGTCCACAGGGATCCACACCTCCGAAGAGTTATCCACAGGCTGTGTGCAAGATCTGTGGACTACGGAATTGATCACTCCGGAAGGCTCCTGGACCCCCAGAATTCCCGGTACAAACCCGCCCTACCTTCACTTTCGAGTGGAAATAGGTCACCCGAAGAGTTACGCGAATGGGGAAAACGGTGGACGAAGGGTGACTTGCGCGCCTGATGGACGCAGCGGGGGGCTGTAGGGCGATTTGTCGACTGAATCGTGCTTCGTTGTCGACTTGTCCCCAGGTCGAGAAGCCAGCCTGTGGATAACTTCTGTGGATAACGACGATCAGCAGGTACGACCGGCCAGGGACCGTGCTGGGGCCGTCCTGGGGACCGGCCTAGAACCGGCCGTCCTGGCACCGGGCCACCCAGTCCGCCGCCGCAACGAACTCCTCGTCCGACGTGCCCAGCCGGGGCGGCTGAACCTCCCCGGGCCGCATGTCCGCGCGCGGATAGGAGCCGAGGTAGCGCACCTGGAGGCAGATCCGCTTCAGGCCCATCAGGGCCTCGGCCACCCTGCGGTCGGAGATGTGGCCCTCGGCGTCGATGCAGAAGCAGTAGTTGCCGATGCCCGCGCCGGTGGGCCGGGACTGGAGCAGCATCAGGTTGATGCCGCGGGTGGCGAACTCGCCCAGCAGATCGCGCAGACCGCCGGGGTGGTCGTCGCGCTGCCACAGCACGACGGAGGTCTTGTCCGCGCCGGTCGGCGCCGCGGGCCGGGCCGGGCCGGCCGACCAGCACGAACCGTGTCTGGGCGTTCTCCGCGTCGTGGATCCCGGTCTCCAGGGCCTCAAGGCCGTAGCGGGCCGCCGCGAACTCGCCGGCGAAGGCGGCGTCGTACTGGCCCTCCTGGACCAGCCGGGCGGCGTCCGCGTTCGAGGCGGCGGACTCCCAGTGCGACGTCCGGGAGGTGCTGTCTTCAGCCAGTTGCGCACCTGCGGCTGCGCGGCCGGGTGTGCGGAGACCGTCTTGATGTCCGACAGCTTGGTGCCCGGGCGGACCAGCAGCGCGAAGGTGATCGACAGCAGCACCTCGCGGTAGATCATCAGCGGCTGCGCCGGCGACCAGCTCGTCGAGTGTGGTGGTGATGCCGCCCTCGACGGAGTTCTCGATCGGCACGAACGCGGCCTCGGCCTCGCCGACTGCGTACCGCGTCGAGCGCGGACTGGACGGAAACGTACGGGACGAGCTCCCGGGTGGCGGCCTCGGGAAGTGTGCGCAGGGCGACTTCGGTGAAGGTGCCCTCAGGGCCGAGATACGCATAGCTCGCTGGCATGACCTCACCCTAATGGGCCCGCGGAATCGACATCCCCCACAAGCCCATTCAGAGATGAACTCGTCACCCCTCCAGCAGCTTCTGCCCCACGTACTCGCCCTTCGCGGCCCCGCCCGGCACCGCGAACAGCCCGCTCGACTCGTGCCGGATGAACTGCGACAGGGCGTCGCCGCGGTCGAGCTTGCGCTGCACCGGCACGAAACCGCGCAGCGGATCGGCCTGCCAGCAGATGAAGAGCAGGCCCGCGTCGGGCACCCCGTCGGCGTCGATGCCGTCGTGGAACGAGAAGGGGCGGCGGAGCATCGCCGCGCCACCGTTCTGGTCGGGCCGGGTGATCCGGGCGTGGGCGTTGATCGGGACGACCAGGTTGCCCTTGGCGTCCGTCTTCTCCAGGTCCATCGCGGTCGTCTCGGTGCCCCCGGACAGCGCCGCCCCGTCGGACTTGCGGCGCCCGATGACGTCCTCCTGCGCCGTGGCGGAGAGCTTCTCCCAGTCGTCGAGGAGCATGCGGATACGGCGTACGACAGCGTACGAGCCGTTCGCCATCCAGGCCGGTTCGCCCTTATCGGGGACGAAGATGCGCTGGTCGAAGTCGGTTTCGGCCGGCTTCGGGTTGCGGGTGCCGTCGATCTGGCCCATCAGGTTGCGGGCCGTCATGGGGTGGGCGGTGGCGCCCGGCGAGCGGTTGAAGCCGTTCATCTGCCAGCGGACCCGGGCTGCCGAGCCCGCGTCCTTCTGGATCGCGCGCAGGGCGTGGAAGGCGACCAGGGAGTCGTTGGCGCCGATCTGCACCCAGAGGTCGCCGTTGCTGCGGTTCTTGTCGAGGTGGTCGGAGGAGAACTCGGGCAGGGGGTCCAGGGCGGCCGGGCGCTGCTTGTCCAGGCGTGTCCTGGCGAAGAAGCTGTGGCCGAAGCCGAAGGTGATCGTCAGCGACGAGGGCCCGGCGTCCCGGGCCACGTCGGTGTCGTCGTGCCCGCTCGGCTCGCCCGCCATCAGCCGCCGGGCCGTCTCCGACCAGCGGCGCAGCAGGGCGGCGGCCTCCTTGCGGCCGGCGCCCGCCGCCAGGTCGAAGGCGACGACGTGGCCGCGGGCCTGGAGGGCGTCGGTGATGCCGGGCTGATGTTTCCCGTGAAACATCGCCCGGTCGGTGCCGAGCGAGGTGAGCGGCGCGGCGGCCTCTGAGGGTGCGGCGGCGTAACCCACGGACGCGCCCGCCGTGCCGAGTACGAGCCCGGTGGCACCGGCGGTGCCGAGCAGCCGCCGCCGTGAGATGCCCTCCCCGGCGGAGGCCGCTTCGGTCTCCCCAGGGACGGTGCCGGGAGTACGGGCCTCCGGAATGGACTGGTCAGACCATGGTCGGTTCAGCCGATCTGCGCGTTCTTGGAGACGGTCACCTCGTCGATGTCGGAGGTCCGCACGGTCACGTCGACCTTCCAGTCGCCGGCCATGGGGATCTGCACTCCGCTCGCCGACCAGTGTCCGGTGGCGAGGTGGTCGGGGACGACGGGCAGGGGCCCGATGTCCTTGGCTTTCAGGGTGAAGTCGACCTTCACCTCGGGGATGTCGAAGGCCCGGCCGTTGGGCCGCTCCACGTAGACGTGCATCTCGTTGTTGCCCACGCGTGCGGGGTCGAGGTCGACCGTGACGATGCCCTTGCCGTCCTCGCCGCCGGTGTCGAACGGCATGTTCAGGGTCAGCGCCCCGGACGCGCCTGCGTCGGCTGAGTCGGCTGCGGAGGACGAGGTGGCCGCCTTGGCCTCCTGCTCCGTACGGCCCGGCTCGGTCTGCGTCAGCACGGTGGTGACGGCGAGCAGGACGACCGCGATGCCGGCCTCGGCCAGCACGGAGCGGCGCAGGCCGAAGCGGTTCGGGTCGGCGTCCCGCAGCTGCTTGTGCCGGGCGGCGTCCCGGGCGGCCCGCTGCCGGGCGAGCTGAGCGGCGCGCTCGGCAGCGGCGGGCTCGGTACCGGCGGGCCCGTCGTCGGCGGGCTCGATGTCGGCGAGGTCGGGGGCGCGGTGGTCGTCGGCAGGAACGTCGGATGGGGCGTCGGCGGTGGTGTCGGTGTCCACGTCGCTTTCTGCGCCGGCGCCGGCGCCGGCATCGGCGTCGTCCCGCCCGGAGTCGTCCGGCGCGGAGTCACCCCGCCCGGCTGCACTCCGCTCGCCTTCAGCCCGAGGGGAGTCACCGGCGGAGGCGACGGCCCCCGCCCCCACCCGCTCCTTCTCCCGCTCGGCCGATGCGGCCGCCCCGGGCACGGTCTCGGCCAGCCGCCCCGTCCACCGCCGCGAGATCCACGCGACGCCGACCAGGACGACCACGAGGGCGATCTTGGCCAGGAGCAGCTGCCCGTACCGGGTTTCGGTGAAGGCCGACCAGGAGCCGAGCTGGCGCCAGGACTGGTACGTCCCGGTCGTGATCAGCGCGAGCACGCTGCCGAAGGCGACGCGGGAGAAGCGGCGTACGGCCGACGCGTCGACGGGCGCGTCGGCGGGTGCCCGGTACAGGGCGACCAGGAGCGCGCCCAGCCCGCCGAGCCACGCGGCGACGGCGAGCAGATGGACGACGTCGACCGGCATGGAGATGCCGGCCTGCAGTCCGACCGAGGCGTGCTCGGACATCGCCCAGCTCGCGGCGATCCCGGCCGCCACGACGAACCCGCCGACGGCGAGCCCGAAGGTCAGGTCCCGCTTCTCCTGGACGTCCTCGCGCTTGTCGTAGGCCCCGAACAGCACGGCGATGAACAGTGCCGCCGCGGCGAGCAGCAGCAGCCGGGACACCAGGGCCGCGCCGGTCTTGGTCTGGAGCACCTGCCCGAGCAGGGACAGGTCGAAGATGTCGGCGACCTTCCCGGAGCCGGTGAAGGAGCCGCGCAGGAGCAGCAGGGCGAGGGTCGCGGCGGTGAGCGCGAGCCACCCGGAGACGACGAACCGCTGCACCGGCCGCACGCCGGAGCCGCGCGACCAGCAGGCGAGGACGAAGGCGGCGCCGCCGGTCATCACGATGAACCCGGCGTACGACACGTACCGTCCGAGGCCGTAGAGCCAGCCGACGACCCCGTCGTCGGTCGCCTGCTGGGAGACCGTCGCGGACGTCTTGGAGGGGGCGCCGATGGAGAAGGTGTAGGCGCCGGCGACGGGATGGCTGTCGGCGGAGACGACCTGGTAGGCGACCGTGTACGTGCCGTCGGGCAGGCCCGGCTTGAGCGGTACGGCGTACGTCGTGCCGCTGACGCCGGACGGCTTGGCCGTGTCGACGCGCTTGCCGTCGGGGTCGAGCACGCGCAGCGAGTCGTCGGACACCGCGACCTGCTCGGAGAAGGTGAGCGAGATCCGGGCCGGGGCCTCCTGGACCACCGCCCCCTGCCCGGGGTCGCTGCCGGTCACCGCGGCGTGCGCGGAGGCCGGGCCGGCTCCGGCGAGGAGTGCGCAGGCGGCGGCCAGGAGCAGCAGCACCAGGCTGCGGACGCGGGGGGCGATGGTCTGCGTCACAGTGGTCCCTCCCTCAGTGTCCGGTCTTCGGGGTGTAGGTCGCCGGCTTCACCGGCATCTCGACCTTGACGGGGCCGAAGCGGGCGAAGCGCAACTCGACGGAGACCGTCTGACCTTCCTTCGGCTTGCGCTTCAGCTGCTCGAACATCAGGTGGTTTCCGCCGCTCTTCAGCACCAGTTCACCGTGGGCGGGGACCTTCAGGCCCTTGACCTCCCGCATGGCTCCGCCGACGGTCTCGTGCACGGTGACCTGCCCTGCGACATCGCTCGTGACCGAGGTCAGCTCGTCGGCGCCACCGCCCTTGTTGGTGACGGTGAGGAAGCCGGCCGCCATCTCGTCGGAGACCGGCTGCGGCATGTACGCGGAGCCGACGGAGAGTTCCGCCTTCCCGCCCGCGGAGCCACTGCCGGAGCCACTGCCGGATTCGGAGCCGGAGTCCGAGCCGCCGCAGCCCGCCAGGACCAGCGCCCCGGCCAGGGCGAGGGCCGCCGGGCCGAGTTGCCGCCTCACGGGTTCGCCCCCTTGACGATCTCGGGGAGGTCCTTGGTGTAGTCGTCGACGGTGGCGTCCTCGCCGTAGAGCACATAGCCGCCGTCGGTCTTCGGCGAGAACGCGATGACCTGGGTGCCGTGCTCGGAGATGAGCTTGCCGTTCTTGTCCTTCTTCGTCGGCTCGAGGGAGATGCCGAGGGTGCGGGCGCCGGCCTGGATGGTCGCGAAGTCGCCGGTGAGGCCGGTGAACTGGGGGTCGATGCCCTTGAGCCACTTGCCGAGCTCGGCCGGGTTGTCGCGGTCCGGGTCGGTGGTGACGAACACGACGCGCAGGTCGTCCTGTTCGGCCTTGGGCAGCTGCTTCTTGGCCACGGCGATGTTGCTCATCGTCGACGGACACACGTCGGGGCAGTGGGTGTAGCCGAAGTAGATCAGCGTGGGCTTGCCCTCGGTCTCCTTGCGGAGGTCGTACTTCTTGCCCTGCGTGTCGGTGAGGACCAGGTCCGGCTTCTCGAACGGCTTGTCGAGGACGGTGGCGGCCTTTTCGGTGCCGGCCTCCTCCGACACCACGGCGACGGGCTTGTCGCTGTCGTCCCCGCTGCCGCAGGCGGTCAGGGTCAGAGAGGCGGCGGCGAGCAGCGTGGCCGCGGCGAAGGTCTTGGTGCGCATAGAAAAATGTCCCAGATGTGTCGGTGACCCGGCGCGCACCGGGGTGTTCCCGCCCGGGGGCGGGTGACCCGGCGCGCGCCGAGCAACGGAAGCAGCCTCAGGCGTTGGTGCGCCGACGCCCGGCGAGCACGCCGTAGGCGACACCCGCCGCCCCGACCACGATGCCGACGATGCCCAGGACGCGGGCGGTGGTGTCGGTGCCGTCGGAGGAGCCGGTGTCGGATGCGGCGGTGTCGGCGGAGGCCTTCTCGGCGGACTTGGCGTCGGAGGCCTCGTCGCCAGAGGAGCCGTGGTGCCCGTCCTCGGAGGCGGCGGACAGCTCCAGCACCGGGGCCGGGTTGTCGGGCTCCTCCTTGCCCTCCTGAGGCACCTCGATCCAGCGGACGACCTCCTTGTTGGAGTACGTCTGCAGGGCCTTGAAGACCAGTTGGTCGGCGTCCTCGGGCAGGGTGCCGATGGAGACCGGGAACTTCTGGAAGAAGCCGGCCTTGATGCCGTCACCGTCGGCGGTCCAGGTGACCTTGGTGACGGCCTCGGAGATCTTCTCGCCGTGCATCTCCAGCGGCTTGTCCAGCTTCGACTTGGTCACCTTGACGTCCCAGCCGGGCACCGGCTCCGGCATCACGGAGGCCAGCGGGTGATCGGTGGGGAAGTTGACCTCGAGCTTGGTGGTCGAGGCGTCGTCGCGCTCGTTGGGGACCTTGAAGTCCACGACCGCGTAGCCGCCCTTGGCGGCCGTCCCCTCGGGCTGCACGGAGACGTGCGCGAAGGCGGGGGCGGACAGGGCGAGGACGGTGATACCGGCGGCGGTACAGGCCGCGGCGATACGGGAAGCCTTCATGGAAGGAGCACTCCGCTGTGAGTCGGGTTCGGATGGAGAAGAGGGATACGCGCACGCGCGCGTGCCGCGCGACGGCGGCCCCTTCTCCGAGCCGTCCGGAGCATCCGAGGAACCGGAGCATCCGAAGAAGCGGAGAGTGGTGGTCGCGTCGCGTCAGGCGGCGAGGGCGAGTGCGGAGACGGGAGCCGTGACGGCCGGTGGGCCGCGCCGGACCACTGTGTGCTGAAGTGCGGTGGTGCGCGGCATCCGAGGCGCGGGGCGCACGGTGTGCGCGGGGCGCGGACGTGCCTCCGGTGCTCCCGGGAGCCCGGCGCGCAGGGCGCGTACCAGTGCGAGCGCGGCCCGCAGGGAGCGCACGAGCGCCCCTTCGGATACGCCCTGCGCCGACAGTTCGGTGAGCCGAAGCAGGGCCAGGTCGCCGTGGCGCAGCAGCCAGCCTGCGGCGATCGCCGCGAGGACGTGGCCGAGCAGCATCGGCAGGGACGGCCACAGCGAGGCCGGCGCGGCGTCCGTGGTCATGTGCGTGTGCGCGCCGGAGGCCGGTTGGAGCCGGGCGTCGGTGAGGACCCTGTGGGCCTGCGCCGGGCTGATCGCCGCAGCCGTGGTGCCGCACAGGAGCCGCGCGGCCTGCTGCACCAGCGCGGCATCGCTCGCACCTGTCGGCACCGAGGACGTGGTGGCGGCGGTCGTACCGTGCTGGCCCAGCCCGAACAGCGTGTGCAGCACCGTCTGGCCGACCGCGAGCAGTGCCGCGATCCCCGGCATTGAGCGCACGCGTCCCGCGAGCGGGGCCGCCACCGCGGCCACCCCGAGGAACCCGGCGCCCAGCGTCCACAGCGGAATGGCCTCGTAGGAGGCCAGCGCGTGACCTGCCCCGGCCAGCACGACGCAGACCGCGGCGAACACCGCGGCCCGCAGGATCCGGAGCGGGTGTCCGGAGCGCGTCGCGCGCGCGTGGGGGGCAGTCATGGCGGGCTCATCATCGCACTGGCCCCGCAGGCCTCGTGCGGCAGGTCCGCAAGATGCCGTACGACCGGAACGTCACCCTCTGGCCCCGCCCGCCCCACATACGCCGATGTTCGCCCCGACATACACCGATCAGGACCAGCGCGCATCCGCCGTATGGGCGGCGTCACGTCAACTTCACGCTTACATGCGGGGACTCGGGGCAATACGTAACGGTATGTCGAGCCGCAGCCAGGAGGCTGGAGCATGAGCATCTGGTGGTCACTCCATTTGCGGCGCGAAGCTGCCAGCGTGCCGCTCGCCAGGCGCCTGCTGATCGGCACGATGGAGACCGCGGGCGTCGACCCGGACATCTCCTACGACCTCTCCGTCGCCCTCAGCGAGGCCTGCGCGAACGCCGTGGAGCACGGCGGGGACATGGCACGCGGCCCTGGTTCCGAGGCCTACCGGGTCACGGCGTACCTCGACGGTGAGAAGTGCCGGATCGAGGTGGCCGACGCCGGCCCGGGGTTCCCCGCGCCCCCGCCGGCCGGTCCCGCCCGCCGATCCGGCCCGCGCACTCCAACGCGGAGAACGGCAGAGGTCTGTGCCTCATCCAGGAGCTCGCCGACCACGTCCACATCGGCAACAAGCCGGGCCGGGGCGGGGCCGTGGTGAGCTTCGACAAGATCCTCAAGTGGCGCGAGGGCGCCGCGCCGCTTGTGGCGGTCTGACCTCTACCGAAGCCCGCTCGGCCCGGAGGCGGCGTTTCACGTGAAACGTCCGCTGAAAACGTCCGCCCCCGCAGCGCACCCCGGTCCAGCGTCTACAGCGCACCCCAGTCCAGCGTCGTACGCGCCAGCCCCGCCACCTGCGTGAGCAGCGCGAGCCGGGCCGCGCGGACCGCGGGGTCGGGGTCCATGACCAGCACCTCGTCGAAGAAGGCGCTGATCGCCTCGACCAGCGGCCCGGAGACCTCGATCAGCGCGCCGAGGTCGTCCTCGCGTCCGTGCAGCGCCTGGCGTACGGCGTGCGAGCTCTCGGCGAGACGCAGCTCGGCGGGAGCGGTCAGCAGGGACAGATCCGCCGCCTCGACGCCGCCCTCGGGCAGGATGCGCACCACTCGTTGGAACGCGGCCGCAAGCGCCTCGAAGGCCTCGCTGCCGACATGCCGTTCCAGTGTGGCCAGCGTGCGGTCCCCGTGAGCAGGCCGGTCGGCCCACGCCAGGACGGCCTGGACGAGCCGGTGTTCGTGCCCGGCGTCCGTGAGCTGCTGTTCGTAACGCCGGGTGATCAGTTCGGCGGCCTCGGCGACCCGCTCGGCGGGCACCTCGACGCCCTGAGCGGCGTACCGTACGGCCGCCGCGCGCAGCCCGTCGCGCACCCGCACCCCGGCCACGGCGGGCAGGCTCCGCAGCACGTTGAGCAGCCCGATCGCGGCCCTGCGCACCCCGTACGGATCGGAGCTCCCGGTCGGTGCGGCGCCGATCACGAACATGCCGGTCACCAGGTCGAACCGGTCGGCGAGCGACAGCACGGCACCCGCGTCCCCGGCGGGAAGGGTGCCGCCGGCGGAGCGCGGCAACTCCATCTCGGCGAGGGCTCGGGCGACCTCGGCGGACTCGCCTGACCGGCGGGCGTACTCCTCGGCCATCACCCCGGCCAGCCCGGAGAACTCGATCACCATCTGCGACGCCAGATCGAACTTCGCCAGCGCACCGGCCCGCCGCACGACCTCCACCTCCGTCTCCGGAAGCCCGGCGCGTCCGGCCAGGTCGAGGGCGAGACTGGCGATGCGCCCGGCGCGGTCGGCGACCGTACCGAGCCGGTCCTCGAAGGTCAGCTTGTCCAGCCGGCGGCGGAACTCCTCCGGCTGGACCTTCAGGTCCGCCCGCCAGAAGAACGCGGCGTCCTCGTAACGGGCCCGCAGCACCGCCTCGTTGCCCGCCCGCACCACGTCGTCGTCGCACAGGGCGTTGGCGAAGGTGACGAAGGACGGCATGAGGCGCTCGCCGTCCAGCACCGGCAGATAGCGCTGGTGCTTGCGCATCACGGTGGTCAGGACGCTCGCGGGCAGTTCGAGATAGCGCTCGTCGAACGACCCCCGCACGGCGTACGGGAACTCCAGGATGTCGGTGATCTCGTCGATCAGGCCGGCCTGGCCCTCCACGTCGATCCGCCCGCCCACCTCGGCCGCCGCCTCCAGGGCACCGCGGACCACCGCGCCGCGCCGGGCCTCCCGGTCGAGCAGGATGCCGTGCATGTGCAGGAAGTGCGGGTAGCCCTCGGCGGAGGTCACCCGGACCTCCGGGTAGGGGGCCTGGCGCTGCACCCGCGTCGTGTCGCCCGCGGTGAGCGAGGAGACCACCACGGGCAGGGGAGTGCGCCCCAGCAGCGCGAGCAGCCAGCGCACGGGACGCGAGAACGACAGTCCCGGATCGCTCCACCGCATGTTGCGCCCGGCCCGCAGCCCGGACACGACCTCGGCCAGCAGCTCGCTGAGCACCTCGACGGCCGGGCGGCCCTCCTCGTGACGGGTGACCGCCACGTACTCGACACCGTTGACGTCGACGACGCGCACGTCCGCCGGTTCGGCGCCCTGGCTGCGGGCGAAGCCCAGCAGCGCGGGGGTGGGGGCGCCGTCCTTGTAGGCGGCGGCGGCCTTGGGACCGCGCACGGTCCGCATGGTGTCCCGCTCGCGCGGCTGCACACCCTCGACCGTGATCACGATCCGGCGCGGTGTGGCCATCACGGTGATCGCGCCGTGGCCCAGCCGGGTCGCGGCGAGCTTCGCGGTGACCGACTCGCGCACCGCCTCGGTGGTGGCGGGCACGTCGGCGTACGGCAGTTCCTCCACGCCGATCTCGAACAGCAGCGTCTCGACACCGGGCACCTTGGGCAGCGCGGCCCGCTGGGCAGGGGCCGGCGCGGCCGCCACACCGAGCGGATGCTCCAGTGCGGCCCGCCGCCGCTCCCACAACTTCGCCGTCTCGTGCGTCAGGCCGCGCATCAGCGAGAACGCCTTGGCCCGCTCGGTGGTGCTGATGGCGCCGCGCGCGTCGAGCACGTTGAAGGTGTGGCTGCACTTGAGCACGTACGTGTACGCCGGAACCGGCAGCTCCAGGTCGAGCAGCCGCCGGGCCTCGGCCGCGTACGCCTCGAAGAGCCGGTGGTTGGTGTCGAGGTCGGCTTCGTCGAGGTAGTAGCGGCTCATCTCGTACTCGTTCTGGCCGAACACCTCGCCGTACGTGATGCCCGGCGCGTAGACGATGTCCTTGAAGTGGGACACGCCCTGAAGGTTCATCAGGATGCGTTCGAGGCCGTACGTGATCTCCACCGACACCGGGTCCAGGGCGACACCGCCGACCTGCTGGAAGTAGGTGAACTGGGTGATCTCCATGCCGTCCAGCCAGACCTCCCAGCCCAGCCCCCAGGCGCCGAGCGCGGGTGAGGCCCAGTTGTCCTCGACGAACCGCACGTCGTGTGCGCCGAGATCGACGCCGAGTGCCCGGAGGCTGCCCAGGTACAGCTCCTGCGGGTTGCCGGGGTCGGGCTTGAGGATGACCTGGAACTGGGTGTGCGTCTGGAGCCGGTTGGGGTTCTCGCCGTAGCGCGAGTCGTCCGGCCGCACGCTCGGCTCCACGTAGGCGACGCTCCAGGGCTCGGGACCGAGCACCCGCAGTGCCGTGGCCGGGTTGGCCGTACCGGCTCCGACCTCGGTGTTCAACGGCTGCGTGATCATGCAGCCGTTGTCGCTCCAGTATTTCTGCAGGGTGAGGATGGCGTCCTGCATGGTCAGCGCCGTCTGGACGTTCTTCATGATCGAATCGCCTGTTTCCCCGAGTCGGCCCGGCAAGGTCGGCCATGATCTCACACGCCAACTACCGCTGACCTGCTGTTTTTTGCCCCCTGGCCGAATGCTTCGGTCGATTCACAGGGAGCTCTCAGCCCGGCCTCACGTCCCTGACGGGTGGCGTCCCTAGGTTTCCCGCTTCATGACGGGAAACCGCAGGAACACCTCCATCACCCGGCGCCGCGCCCTCGCGGTCGCGGGCGGGAAGGCCGACTTCACCGGCCGGCTGTTCGTCGACGACGAGATCGCCGACGACATGGTCCACGACGGCGGCGGCGCGTCCAGCGGCCTGCTCACGCTCGAAGCGGTGCACCAGAAGGACCCCTCCAAGGGCTACAGGGGCTCCCTCACCCTGGGCATCGAGCCGGACGCCGAGAACACGGCCGTACGGCGATGAACAGCCGTGAGGACGAAGCGCTGGCGCGGGCCGCCGTGGAGGCGCTGGTCGGCCAGTTGGCCCTGGAGCCCAAGCCGGGCCTGCCCGACCCGCGCGATCTGACCGCCCGGGCCACCCGCCGGGACCACAGCGCCCTGCGCTGGTCGGCCAGGGCGCTGCTGCCCGGCCTCACGGCGATGGCCGCCGCGGCCCGCCGCACGGGCGAGCCCAGCGCCCGGCTCCGCGCGGAACTGGGCGCGATCGGCCGCTCCACCGAACACACGGTGGGCCTGACGGGCGGCGGCCACCGGGGCGCCCTGTGGACGCTGGGCCTGCTGGTCGCGGCGGCGGCCCTGAAACCGGGGGCGCGGCCGGCCGACACGACGGCCCTGGCCAAACAGATCGCCGCCCACCCGGACCGCCGCGCCCCGCGCCGCCCCTCACGCGGCTCCACGGTGTCGGCCCGCTACGGCGCGGCGGGTGCGAGGGGCGAAGCCAGGGCCGGCTTCCCCCACGTCCGTCGCGCCCTGACCGCCCTCGCCGCCTCCCGCGCCCAAGGCGCAGCCGAGCCCGAGGCCCGCCTGAACGCCCTGCTCACGGTGATGTCCACGCTCCAGGACACCGAACTGCTCCACACCGCGGGCCCGATCGGCCTACGCCATGTCCAGGCGGGAGCGCGCGGTGTGCTGGAGGCGGGCGGTACAGCCACGGAGCCGGGGGCGGCGGCACTGTCGGCCCTGGACGCAGACCTTCAGGCGCGCGCCTGGATACCCAGGGGCAGCGCCCCGCTGCTCGCAGGCACGCTGTTCCTGGATGCCTCAGGGGCGCGGGGAACCGCGTGACCAGCCCCCACGCACCGCGAACGGAACTCAGCCCTTGACGGAGGCCATCCACGCCTCGACTTCATCCGAACGCCGAGGCAACGCCGCACTGAGATTCCGGTTGCCGTCCTCCGTCACGAGGATGTCGTCCTCGATCCGCACACCGATGCCCCGGTACTCCTCCGGCACGGTCAGATCATCGGCCTGGAAGTACAACCCGGGCTCGACGGTCAGGCACATGCCCGGCTCCAGCGTACCGTCGACGTACGTCTCGGTCCGCGCGGCAGCGCAGTCGTGGACATCCATGCCGAGCATGTGGCCCGTGCCGTGCAACGTCCACCGCCGCTGAAGCCCCAGCTCCAGCACCCGTTCCACCGGCCCCTCGACCAGCCCCCACTCGACCAGCTTCTCCGCCAGCACCCGCTGCGCGGCATCGTGGAAGTCCCTGTACTTCGCGCCCGGCTTCACGGCCGCGATCCCGGCCTCCTGGGCCTCGTACACCGCGTCGTAGATCTTCTTCTGGAGCTCGCCGAACCGGCCGTTGACCGGCAGCGTGCGCGTGACGTCGGCGGTGTAGTACGTGTGCGTCTCCACACCCGCGTCGAGCAGCAGCAGATCACCCGACCGCACGGGCCCGTCGTTGCGCACCCAGTGCAGCGTGCAGGCGTGCGGGCCGGCCGCGGCGATCGTGCCGTAGCCGACGTCGTTGCCCTCCACGCGCGCGCGGAGGAAGAACGTGCCCTCGATGTACCGCTCGGAGGTCGCCTCGGCCTTGTCGAGGACCTTCACCACGTCCTCGAAGCCGCGCACGGTCGAGTCGACCGCCTTCTGCAGCTCGCCGACCTCGAAGTCGTCCTTGACCAGCCGCGCCTCGGAGAGGAAGACCCGCAGTTCCTCGTCGCGCTCGGCGGTGACCTTGTCGGTCAGCGCGGCCTCGATGCCGGCGTCGTACCCACGTACGACCCGCACCGGACCGGTGGCCTCGCCCAGTGCCCCGGCCAGCTCGCGCACGTCGGAGGCGGGGATGCCGTACAGCTTCTCCGCCTCGGTGAGGGAGTGGCGGCGGCCGACCCACAGCTCGCCCTGGCCGTTCAGCCAGAACTCGCCGTTCTCCCGGTCGGAACGCGGCAGGAGGTAGATCGTCGCCTCGTGGCCCTCGCCCCTGGGCTCCAGGACCAGGACACCGTCCTGGGTCTGGTTGCCCGTGAGGTAGGCGTACTCGACGGAGGCGCGGAAGGCGTACTCGGTGTCGTTGGAGCGGGTCTTCAGGTTGCCCGCGGGGATCACCAGACGCTCACCCGGGAAGCGCGCGGACAGCGCGGCCCGGCGGGCGGCGGTCTCGGCGGCCTGGGGGACGGGCTCGAGGTCACGCAGCTCGGTGTCGGCCCAGCCGCTCTTCATGTTCTCGGCAAGCTCGTCGGACACGCCGGGGTACAGTCCGTTCTTCCGCTGCTTGATCGGCTCTTCTTCGGCAGTCTCCGGCCGCGCTGCGGTAGCAGCATCATCAACGGCGCCCGAGAGCTCTTCTGCCACGGTCATCCTCCTCGTTACGGCTCCTGGCCATCGTCCACTGTACGGCGGCGCGGACGACGGCGTCGAGGGCGCACTGACGAGGACGACGAGGCCTTACTCGAACCGCACCGCCAGCAGGACGACGTCCTCCGCGCCTTCCGCCGCGTCCAGCCCTCCGGCAGCACGCTCCGCAGGACGTGGTCGGCGATCGCGCCGGGGTCGCGCGCGCAGCGCCCGCGGCACCCCGGCCGCCGCCGCGTGCAGCCGGGCGAAGGCACGGTCGGTGGCCTCGCCGGTGCGGTGCAGCAGCCCGTCGGTGTACAGCAGAACCGTCTCTCCGGGCTCGGCGAGGATCTCCACGCTCGGCGCCTCCCAGCAGGCGAGCATGCCCAGCGGGGCGGAGACGGACGTCTCGACGAACTCGGTGCGGCGCTGTCCGATCAGCAGCGGCGGGCTGTGCCCGGCGCCGGCCAGCGTGATCTTGCGGGCGGCCGGTTCGCAGTAGCCGAACAGGGCGGTGGCCGAGCGGGCCGGCTCGGTCAGCCGCAGCAGCAGCTCCAGGTCGGACAGGACGGCGACCGGGTCCTCCCCCTCCATCACGGCGTACGCGCGCAGCGACGCCCGCAGCCGTCCCATCGCGGCGACCGCGCTGGGGCCCGACCCGGTGACGGAGCCGACGGCGAGGCCGAGGGCGGCGTCGGGCAGCGGCAGCGCGTCGTACCAGTCGCCGCCGCCGCGCGGGCCGGTGCGGTGCCGGGCGGCGAGCTGGACGCCGGCCACCCGCGGCAGCCGCGAGGGCAGCAACTCGTTCGGACATCGTCGCCATGGACGCGCGCGTGCGCTCCAGTTCGAGGAGCCGGGCCAGGTGTTCGGCGGCATACCGGGCGTACAGGCCGACGAGGTGGCGCTGCCGGTCGCCCGGCTCGGCGGGTTCGTCGTAGAGCCAGACGGCGGCGCCGAGGCGGCCGGCGGTCTCGGTGGACAGCGGGAGGGCGTAGCTGGCGGCGTAGCCGAGGCGGGCGGCGACCTCGCGGTGGCGGGGGTCGAGCCCCTCCTCGGCGAACAGGTCGGGCTCGGCGATGCCGTCCTCTCCACCCGGCAGCCCATCGAGGATCCGGCCGTAGGACAGGGCGCTGCGCGGCACGGTCTCGATGTGGCCGAGGTCGGCGCGGGCCAGGCCGAGGCCGATGGTGGTGTCCGGGCCGAGGCCGTCGCCGGGTTCCAGTACGACGAGTCCGCGCCGGGCGCCCACGAGGGCGGCGCCGGCCCGCAGCAGCTTCCTGGAGCGCCTCGTCGAGCGCGGCCGTACGGGCCAGGCGTTCGGTCAGCTCGTGCAGGGTGGTGAGGTCGGAGACCCAGCCGGCGAGACGGTCCTGCAGTACCGCGCCGGGTGGGGCCGGAGGGTTTGCGGGGACGACCGGGGAGGTACCCGACGGCGACGGGCGCGACAGTGTGTGCGGGCGCAGGAACCGTTGAATCGATTCCGGCCACTTTCGGAGGGTGCGGAGCGTTCATGGCGTCCGGCCTTCCGACCGGCGCGTACTGCTCAAAAGCATCGCAAACCCCCATGTCATTCTGCGCCGCTAGCAGTGTCTCCACATGTACACGCACTCGTGAGGAGATGTCCAGCATTGTCCTGCCGGGATTCCTGGTGTCCGTGAGGTGCGGGGGAGCAACTCCCCTTCCTCTTGCGGAAATGCAAAGTTGGCCTAAAACTGCCTCAGTGGACGGCTTATTGCGGTCGACTGGGCTTGCTCGACGGAGCGTCACAACGGTCGTGATGGGTACGTACTCGGTGAAGGCCAGGGGTGGTTGGGAACCACCCGGAACCTGGTGACGGACCCGGGCGTCCTATCCACCGACGACCGTGCCCCATCCTCCCGTGGCGGAGGCGGAGAGAAATACGCGCGACGGCAAACGCCATACTTCGCCACCCCTGCGCCACGCCCGTGCTTTTGACAGACGCAGTATGGGCGGGACTGCCGCGGAGGCAGCCAATGCTCGACCCATAGGGGCTCCCCTTGCTTCCGGCAGGGGTGTGATGCGCCAACAGGTACGCACAGTGAAGTGATCGACACATGTTGTGATGTGGACCACGGTGTTGCCAGGCGTGCAACGGAAAGGAACGAGCGCTCATGCGCGAGATCCTCGGAAGGCGACGCAGGCTCTTGTCCCAGCGCGGCGACGGGCGGCCTGAGCTGATCGGCGCGGCCCTGACCTACGCGACGCAATGGCGGTGGCCCGTACTCCCGGGCGTGGCGGCGGACCCGCAGGGGCGGACCCGCTGCGCTGCCCCGACCCCGAATGCACGGTGCCCGGCGCGCACCCCTTCGACCCCGGCCTCCTCGCGGCCACCACCGACGGACGCATGGTGCGCTGGTGGTGGGGCAACCGGCCCTCGGCGCCGATCGTCCTGGCCACCGGCGGCAAGGCGCCCTGCGCGGTCTCGCTGCCCGCCCTGCCGGCGGCCCGCGCCCTCGAGGCGCTCGACCGGACGGGCATGCGGCTCGGCCCGGTCGTCGCCTCCCCCACCCGCTGGGCGATCCTCGTCAAGCCGTACTCCATGGAGCAGCTCGGCGAACTGCTCTACGCCAAGGACTTCGTGCCCGGCTCCCTCCGCTTCCACGGCGAGGGCGGCTACCTGGCCCTGCCCCCGTCCGAGACGGGCCAGGGCGACATCCGCTGGGAGCGGGCGCCGCTGCCCGGCTCCGCCTCGCCCGTGGGTGCCCGATGTCGAGGCCGTGGTGGACGCCGTGGTCGAAGCCCTCACTCGTACGGGTGTGAGCGCGCCCGAGTTCTAGGGCTGTCGGGCGCGCCGAGCCCGGCGCCCGCCTCGGCGCGTTATGTTCCGGGACCATGCCGCGTCATGCTCGGGGCCGCTCCCGGGACCCTCGAAAGAGCCAGACTGCTCGCCCTCGCGGGCGTCGTGGCGGCGTGCGCGGTCGCACTGCCGCTGGCGGTGGCGTCCGCGGGGTCCGTGGATCCGTGCGTTCGGAGGGCGCTGCCGAGCGTGCGCGGTGGCCGCCGCCTCCGGTTCCGCGCCGGACCCGGGCCGTACGTCCCTCCCCGCGCGCTGACGACAAGGCGCCCGCGGCGCCGCATCCGCCGTTCCGCGGCCTGCCCACGCTCGGCCAGGGCCTGTCGACCGCTGTGCGCTGCGGCCCCGAACTCACCTCCCCCGACGGCATCGAGGCGCAGACCTGTGTCGTGACGCAGGGTGCGGAGACCTGGGCGCGGACCTACTACCGCAATGCGACCGGCGAGGCGCTGGACGCCGTACTGAGCCTGATGGGGCCCGGCGGCCGGACCCTGCGGATGACGTGTGCGCGTGAGCGCCGAGGACGAGCCGGGGACGTGTGAGACGCCGCGGGAGCCGCACGCGGGGGAATCTGGCGGCGTACACGGCGGTCGCGGAGTTCGCCGAGCGGGCCGGGCCAGGGGCCGCTGCTGCTGCGCTCGGGGAGCAACTCGCCTGCGTGGACGGGCAGTTGACGAGCGGCTGCGTTCCGTGGGCGGACGCGCAGATGGAAAGACCCGGTTGCTGGCGACGGGGGATGCACCAGCAACCGGGCTACTGGAACGGTAACAAGAGATCGGCGGTTCGCAAATTCGATCTCGCCCTTTCCAGTCACCGACTGGCTTGTCTCCACCGGGAGTTGTGAGCGGAGTCACCGGTCCCGGGCGTGCGGTCCGGCCGGCCGGTGCGTCGGCCGGCCGGACCCGTCTGGCGAGCTGTCAGCTGAGCGTGACCTGCCGGTTGGTGAGGCCGCCGCGGGCGCGGCGCTCGTCCGGGGTGAGCGGCGCGTCCGTCGCCAGGGCGGCGGCGAGGCGCTCGGCGAACTCGGCCGCCGGCTTCTCGACGTCCTCGCGCCGTGACCCCGCTCGGCAGGTCCCACACCGGCACCGTGAGCCCGTGAGCGCGGAAGGAGCCCACCAGACGGGTGCCCTCGCCGAGGCTCGACCGGCCCGCCGCGTGCAGCCGCGCGAGAGCGTCCAGAAGCCGCTCCTCGGCGTGCGGCATGACCCAGCGCAGATGGTTCTTCTCCGGCGTCTCGCACCAGTACGCGGCGTCCACGCTCTGGAGCTTGACGGTCGGGATGGCCGCGGCGTTGGCCCGCTCCAGGGAGGCGGTCACCTCCGGCGTGGCGTTCTCCGGGTCCGGGACCCAGAACTCGAAGCCGCTGTGCACTTCTGGCTCGAAGGCGCCCTCCGGCGTCGAGCAGATCCTGCAGCCGCGGACCGTCGGCCGGGGCGCGGCGGCCCTGCACCGGGCGTGCCGGGCTGCGCCTCCAGGGCGCGCTGGAGGGTGTCGGCGAGGTCGCGGCTGATGTCGCCCGACGCGGTGTCGTTCTGCAGGCCGAGCAGGACCGAGCCGTCGTCGCGGCGCAGGGCCGGCCAGGCCATCGGCAGCACCGTGGCCAGCGTGACCGACGGGGACGCCCTCGGGCAGGCCGTCCTTGAGGGTCAGTTCGACCGTGGCCGCCGGGACCAGCTCGCGCAGGGCCACCCAGTCGCACTCGCCGGGCAGCCCCTCGAAGGGGCGGTGCACCAGCTCGGTCGCGGCGTGCGCGGCGGCCCGGCCGTGGCAGGCCTTGTAGCGGCGGCCGCTGCCGCAGGGGCAGGGTTCGCGGGCGCCGACGACCGGGATCTCTCGCCGTCGCGTGATCTGCGGGCGCTTGGCCTTCGTCTGGGGTCGCTTCTTGGCCATCGTGGGTGTCTCCCGGTTACGGCTCGTCTCGTACGGTCGCGAGCCTAGCCGTTCGTGCCATCGGCGACGGGGGCCTGTGGACAACCCCGGTCGGCCGGGACGGACCGGTCCGGGCGGCAGCGGGCCGCTGCCGATACCGGTGCGCTTCAGTCCATGTCGTCGAAGGCGTCCGCGAAGTCGAGGCCGGCTATCTGGGACACCGCCGGGGCCGTGACGCGCGTAGCGAAGTCGTCGCGGCGGTGGCCCGCGTCCGGGTCGTGCACGTCGTCGTGGACGACGACCCACACGGTGACCTCGCCGCGGATGTCGTCCCGGACACCCCAGTCGTCGGCGAGCGCGGTGATGATGTTCAGCCCGCGGCCGCCGTGCGCCGTGACCGACGGGGTCGCCGGGGCGGGGCGGGTCGGGCCGCCGCCGTCCGTGACCTCGACGATGAGCCGGCCTGCCGGGTCCACACGCCACGCGGCACGGACGTCGCCGTCACCGGACAGGGCGTCGCCCAGCGGCCTGCCGTGTTTGCACGCGTTGCTCAAGAGTTCGGAAAGGATCAGTACGGCGTCGTCGATGACCGATTCCGCTACGCCACCGCTGCGCAACTGCGAACGCATCCGGTGTCTTGCTTTCCCCACGCCCGCAGGGCCATGGGGTACGGCCATGCTCGACGACGTGGGCACCTCCTGTGCCACCACCAACGCCACCCCCGAGACCTCCTTCGCCCCACGCCACGGTGTGGATGCCCCATTGGCCTGTACCGGAAACCGGCCAGTCCAGGTCCGGTGACGCATTCGTCACGATCGAATACGGACCGAACGCGCCGGAGCACTCCTGTAATCGCGTGGCTGGAATTCGTCGGTGTGGCCGAGAGGGGAGGATCCCGCCCGTCAAGGGGTGGGGTCAAGGGGTGTGCGTGGGTCTGGTGGGGCCTGTGTGGTCGGGCTCAGCGGCCGAGGCGGTCCAGCACCGCGCGCGGGCGGTTGGTGATGATGGCGTCGACGCCCAGGTCGACGCAGAGATCCACGTCCCCGGGCTCGTTCACGGTCCACACGTGCACCTGGTGGCCGGCCCGCTTCAGGCGCTCCACGTAGGCGGGGTGGTTGCGCACGATCCGGATCGAGGGGCCCGCGATCCCCACGCCCGCGGGCAGCCGTCCGTCGCGCAGCCGGGGTGAGACGAACTGCATCAGATAGACCGTCGGCAGTGTCGGCGAGGCGGCACGCACGCGGTGCAGCGAGCGGGCCGAGAAGCTCATCACCCGCACCTGGGACTCCTCGGCGGAGGCCGGGGCGTCGAGGCCGAACCGCTTCAGCAGGGCCAGCAGCCGCTCCTCGACCTGTCCCGCCCAGCGCGTGGGGTGCTTGGTCTCGATGGCCAGTTCCACCCGGCGCCCGGCGTCGGCGACGAGTTCGAGCAGCCGTTCCAGGGTGAGCACGGAGGTCGTCCTCGCGGTCCTCGGGCCGGTGCTCCCAGTCGGGTTCCTCGTCGCGCCCCTTCCAGGCCTCGCGCGTCTTCCAGGAGCCGAAGTCCAGGGCGGCGAGGTCGGCGAGCTCCAGCGCGGAGACCGCGCCGCGGCCGTTGGACGTACGGTTGATCCGGCGGTCGTGCACGCAGACCAGGTGGCCGTCGGCGGTGAGGCGCACATCGCACTCGAGGGCGTCCGCACCGTCCTCGATCGCCTTGGTGTACGCGGCCAGGGTGTGCTCCGGGGCGTCCTCGGAGGCTCCGCGGTGGGCGACGACTTGAATCACGTGCTGCCGTGCGTGGGTCACCGCGTCATGGTGCCACCGAGTGCGGGTACGCGTCCGGTCGGACGGACTCGACGGATTCACAGGTCCGGACGGAGGCGCTGGAATTGCATCCTTTTCGCCAGTAATGACCTATATAAAGAATGGCCCCGGACGCACAGCACCGCTTATGGTGCTCTGACGGCCCGTGGGAAAAGCTGACGGCATACAAAGGGACAAGCACAGCTGCATCGCGCCGGACCGTCGACCAGCGTGAAAAAGCGTGACCGAGTGCGACCCAGGAAAACAGCCGTGGATCTAGGAGAGAAGCTGTGAGCACCGAGAACGAGGGCACCGCGGTACCCCCGGCCCCGTCCGCACCCCCCGTGCCGGTGGATGCTCCCGCTGCTCCGGCGCCCCAGGGCAGCAGGCCCGCTCACGCGGGCAGGACCCGGCTCAGCTCCCCAGGCCAGGACGCCCCCAGGCCCGCCACAGGCAGCCGGCACGGAGCGGGCGCTCCTGGTGGCGCCGCGTCATCCCGGCGCTTCCTGCCTCCGCCCCCGACCCCTCCTGGCCTCCGCCCCCGCCGCCCGGCCACGCCCGGCGTACGGCGACGGCGGTTGCCGGGTCCGGCGCGGGCGGCTGGGGTGCGTCGTACCAGCAGCCGGCGCCGAAGTCCGGCCGCGGCCGCGGTGGCCTGATCGCCGCGGTCCTGGTCGGCCGCGCTGGTCGCGGGCGGTCTGGGCGGCGGCCTCGGCTACACCCTGGCCAAGAACAACGACGAGAGCACCGGCTCGACGACGGTCTCCGCCTCCGACAGCGGCGGCTCGACGTCAAGCGCGACCCGGGCACGGTCGCGGGCGTGGCCGCCAAGGCGCTGCCGAGCACGGTCACGATCGAGGCCGAGAGCAACAGCGGCGAGGGCGGCACCGGCACGGGCTTCGTCTTCGACAAGCAGGGCCACATCGTCACCAACAACCACGTGGTGGCGGAGCGCGGTGGACGGCGGCAAGCTCACCGCGACCTTCCCGAGCGGCAAGAAGTACGACGCCGAGGTCGTGGGCCACGCGCAGGGCTACGACGTGGCGGTCATCAAGCTCAAGAACGCCCCCGTCCGACCTGAAGCCGCTCACCCTCGGCGACTCGGACAAGGTGGCCGTCGGCGACTCGACGATCGCGATCGGCGCCCCCTTCGGCCTGTCCAACACGGTGACGACGGGCATCATCAGCGCCAAGAACCGCCCGGTGGCCTCCAGCGACGGCAGCGGCAGCAAGGCGTCCTACATGAGCGCCCTGCAGACCGACGCCTCGATCAACCCGGGCAACTCCGGCGGTCCGCTGCTGGACGCGCAGGGCAACGTCATCGGCATCAACTCCGCGATCCAGTCCACCGGCAACGGCGGCTTCGGCACCGGCCAGTCCGGCTCGATCGGCCTGGGCTTCGCCATCCCGATCAACCAGGCCAAGTACGTCGCCCAGGAGCTGATCAAGACCGGCAAGCCGGTGTACGCGAAGATCGGCGCGTCCGTCTCCCTGGACGACGGCTCGGCCGGCGCGCAGATCACCGACCAGGGCGCGGGCGGCGCCGCACCGGTCGAGCCCGGCGGCCCGGCCGCCAAGGCGGGCCTCAAGCCCGGCGACGTCATCACCAAGCTCGACGACCGGGTGATCGACTCCGGACCCACCCTGATCGGCGAGATCTGGACCCACAAGCCCGGCGACAAGGTCACGATCACCTACGAGCGTGGCGGCAAGCAGCAGACGGTCGAGGTCACCCTGGGCTCGCGCAGCGGCGACAACTGACCCCCACCCGCGCGCACCGACCCGTTACCCTTGTCCCCGCGCCGCCGATCACGGCCGGCGCGGGGAGGCGTGCCCGAGCGGCCGAAGGGAACGGTCTTGAAAACCGTCGTGGCAGCGATGTCACCGTGGGTTCAAATCCCACCGCCTCCGCGCAGGTCATAGATGTTGCAGGTCAGATGGGGTGCTTCTCGCTGAGGGGCGCCCCTTCTGCATGGGGCCTGTCTCACCTTGGTCCGGCTGTGTCGCATGGTTGATCAGTGCGTGTGGACCGGGCGTGGACCAAGAACCCGTGCGTGCAGCCGCTTGGCATCGGCTTTAACCCGCAGGTGACCGGCGCAGCTGATTTGCTGGACGCTCGGAGACCGAGCGATGTGGGCGGGCTGCCCGTGGGACACACCCCTGGCCACCGAACCGGCTCCTACTGCCTGGCTCAGACCAAGGCCCAGGCGAACGGCGCCGACGCCAGCTGACCCACGGCCTCGGGGCCCCGAATCACGCGATCCCGAGGCCGCCGGTCACCAGTCAGTTGACCGGAGAGAAGCGCGGCCCGGCCTGCATGGGGGAGCAGGATCTGGACCGCTGCGCCCTGCCAGTATGACTGGTCCAACGGGCACAGCCCGGCGGCGACACGCATCCGTCAGCACTCCGCATCGCAGGCGTCGGCGGTCGGGCATACACCGGCAGCAGCGTGCCGGCGCCGGTGAGAGACAGGATCCGCCGCACCATCTGCGGCATCCCCGGCCAAGATCCAGACGGTCCCCGCCCTCGGCCGCCTGCCCAGCCGCAGCAGCTCGTCAGCCCGGACGGGTCGAAGAAGTCCACCCCGGACAGCTCCGGCATCAGCCGCTGGCCGGCCGACTCAAGCGGCCGCTGGGCAGTCACTCTCCCTCGCCGAGGCCGAATCCGTCCCACCCGGGCGGGCCAGGCCGACACTGCCAAGCGCGACCACGCCGCCCGACCAGCCCTGCGCCGCAGCCGAATGGACGTCAAGAAGCGTGGCTGAGAGGGCCATGACGCGTACGCCTCCCAAGGGTGGCTGAGCGCGGGCGATCAGCGGCGCGCGAGTTGCCGTTCGCCGCCTGCGCCCGTCTGGTAGGGCATGTCGTAGTGCTGGAAGATCGCTTCCTCTGAGTCGGCGGGCAGGATGTCGTCCATCCCGACCGAGGGTGCCTTCTTCACCAGCGTCTTGGCGTAGGAGACCTTGACGTAGCCGGGCCCGAGGATCGCCTCGTCGAGGGGTACGAAGGCCAGGTGATGGCGGGTGGGGAGTCCGGTCCGGACTGTGGCCATGGCCGGTTCGTCGGTGGTGGTGTCCACGTAGACCGCTTCGAGCACGCCGATCTTGTGGCCCTTCGGGTCGACGACGCTGCGGTTGCGCCACTCGCGGATATCGGCTGAATGGATCATGGCCTGCCTCCTGAGCCGTTGATCCGGGCCGGTACGAGCAGCCCCCCGCAGGCAGTCACAGCCTGCTGAACCTCGGTGGCCCTTTGTCCGTCCAGGCTATCCGGGAATCTCTGCGCCGTGCCCTCGCGCGGCAGGGGTTTCGAACGTGGTAGTCGACAGGCATGCCGATGAAGCCTTCCGGTGCCGTGGACCGTTCGTCTTGGTTCGGACGACTGCACCGCGTGATCAGCCGTTCGCCCGTCGGGCGGGGATGGCGGCGGAGCAGGGATACCGAGCTGTGGTCGCGTTCGCTGGGCTTCGCGGCGCTGGGGTTGCTCACGCTGGTGCCGCTGCTGATCATCGTCTCCGCTGCCGACGCCGAGCACGGGCGGGGGTTCGCGCAGTGGCTGGGGGAAGGGCTCGGCGTATCGACGGCCTCCAGGCGGCAGGTCGAGAAGTTGTTCACCCGGCCCGGCCAGGCCCTGCGGACCACCACCGCCTTCGGTATCGCCGCCCTTGCCGTGTTCGGCCTGACCTTCGGGGCTGCGGTGCAGACCGGCTACGAGAAGGCCTGGGACCTGCCGCCGGCCCGCTGGTGGGCGAGGTGGCGGCATGTGGTGTGGCTCGGCGTCCTCACCGGATACCTCTACCTCTCCGCCACCACCACGCTGCTGCGCCAACCTCTGGCAGGTGGAGCCGTGGCGTCGCTGAGTGCCGTGCTGTTCCTGTGGTGGTCCCAGCGCCTGCTGCTCGGCGGGAGAATCCGCTGGCGTGCCTTGCTGCCCGGCGCCGTGGCCACCGTGATCGGGCTGCTCGGCCTGAGGGTCTTCTCCAGGCTGGTCTTCTCACCGTTGATCGCGTCCAACGCCGTCACCTACGGACCCGTCGGAACCGTCCTGGTCATCCAGTCCTGGCTGGTCGGTGTCGGCGTCGTCGTCTTCGGCGGGGCGCTGGTCGGCCGCCTGCTGTACGAAGAACTCCCCCGCAGGGCACACCCACTGAAACGGCCCGAGTGAGGCGCATTTGGGCCAGGGAGACACCTGAGTCAAGGCAGCCCGTGGCCGTCGCCGCTCCTTGTCTCCGTCGCCGAGATTTATGGGTAGTAGCCCAAATAAGTGAGAACGGCTGCCAACATGCTTTTCGCAGGATTCGAGATCGTGAAGCATCTTCGCCCCCGTGTCGGTCACGCTGGGGAATTGCGATTTCTGGTCACGTTTCCCAGTCGCCCGTCCGGAGCAGGGCAGTGAGCGCCATCCGGCCCATTAAGCATTATTAAGAATTACGTGATTGGTTGGTCAATTCCAGCGAAGGCCCTTGAGGCAACCGTGAATCGATCGCTTCCTCGAATAATATGCCGCCGTCAGAACCGCCGATGCAGGCATCACCCCTCACAGGAATTGGCCCCTCGATGACACTGAATATCCCTGGTGCGTCACGATGGCGCTCCATGTCGCTTTGGATCACTGCGGTAGTAACCGCGGTGATCGCCGCTGCTGTGATCGCGATGTCGCCGACACGCGCTGAAGCCGTTGCCACGCCTGTGCTTCTGGGTACGGCAGGCGATTACGGAGTACTGGCCGGTTCGACAGTCACCAACACCGGTCCGACGACGGTCGAGCGTAACGTCGGGGTGGCTCCGGGTTCGGCGATCGTGGGGTTCCCGCCCGGCGCAGTGCTGCCGCCCGGAACCATCCACGCTGGTGACGCCAACGCTCTCCAGGCCAAGAGCGATCTGACCACGGCCTACAACCAGGCCGCTGGGCAGGCGCCGGACGTCACGTACACCGGAGACCCCGTTGAGCTCGGTGGCCAGACGCTGGTTCCGGGCGTCTACAAGGTGCCCGTCAGCGCCCAGATCACCGGCACCCTCACCCTGAACGGCCAGGGCAACCCCAACGCCGTCTGGGTGTTCCAGGTCGGTACGACGCTGACGACAGCGTCCGGAAGCTCGGTGTCTTTCACCAATGGCGCCAACCCGTGCAACGTGTACTGGCAGATCGGCAGCTCGGCCACTCTCGGTACCGGCACCAGGTTCGTGGGCAACGTCATGGCCTTGGCCTCGATCACTGCCAACACGAATGCGACCGTCAACGGCCGGCTGTTGGCTCGCACCGGCGCCGTGACGCTGGACTCCAACACGATCTTCCAGGGTGAGTGCGGGACCAGCCCCACGGGGACGCCGACGGGTACTCCCACGGGGACCCCGACGGGTACTCCCACGGGCACTCCCACGGGGACCCCGACGGGTACTCCCACGGGGACCCCGACGGGTACTCCGACGGGTACTCCCACGGGGACCCCGACGGGTACTCCCACGGGGACCCCGACGGGCACTCCCACGGGCACTCCGACGGGGACCCCGACAGGCACTCCCACTGGGACCCCGACGGGTACTCCCACGGGGACCCCGACGGGTACTCCCACGGGCACTCCCACGGGCGGTCCTACGCACGGCGGCCATCACGACGAGGGCAAGAAGCACGATGAGCAGGGTCATCACGACGAGGGCAAGAAGCACGATGAGCAGGGTCATCACGACGAGGGCAAGAAGCACGATGAGCAGGGTCATCACGACGAGGGCAAGAAGCACGATGAGCAGGGTCATCACGACGAGGGCAAGAAGCACGATGGGCACGACAATCATGGCTGGGCAGACGTCCCGTCGTGGTCTGGGCATTAGCTGACCTGGCCATGTGCCTGGTAGGGATTGCCTGGCTTCTGGCGTAGAGCTCAGCAGCCAGTGGAACAAACGGCGCGCGGCGGATCGCCATCGATTCCGTCGCGCGCCGTAGGCAGTTCTGGGGGCGTGGGCATCGTGAGAGCGAAGCGTGAATCCCCGAAGCCTTGTCCAGGCAGCCGAGAGTCGCCGCTCATTCGGAGTTGACGGCAACGGCGGCACACAGACCCGTCAGGCTGCGCGGACCGCTTCTTCGACCCTGTCGGCGTGCGGTCCCAGGCCGGCCAAACAGGGGGCCACTCGTCCTTTCGGCGGATGGGGCCGCACGTTTTTTCTCGGGTATTCGGGTGATAAGGATGATAATCCTCCTTGGCGGGGGAAGCATGAGACTGCCATGCCTTCACCGATTCCATCGGCGTCCACCCACGTCAAGGAGACAGAAATGCTTCGAAGCGCCAGTGTGCTGATCGCGTCAGGGGCTCTTGTTGCTGCCCTCGGATCCCCGGCAATCGCCGACGACAACATCGTCGCTCTGATTCCCATTAAACTGGACAACACTACTAGCGTTCTGAACAATCCGAGCGTTCTGAACAATCCCAGCGTCTTGAACAACCCGAGCGCCCTGAACAATCCCAGCGTCCTGAACAACACTGACGTGGACGACGATGACGTTGTGATTCTGGACGAGGACTGACAGGTCGGTGCCCCCGGCTTCGTCGGGGGCACCGCAGCATCAAGTCGGGGGCACCCAGCATCAATGGGAGCAGTGGACCCCGTGTGGACCACGGCCCCTGTCAGTCGCCCGGGGCCGGTACGCTGTACCCGCTCCGCCCCTGGTGGACGGGGCAGGAGGTGGGTTGCCCCAGCGGCCGAAGGGAACGGTCTTGAAGACCGTCGTGGCAGCGATGTCACCGTGGGTTCAAATCCCACCGCCTCCGCGTTGAGAAAGTACCCCGGACGAGAGGGGCTGCCGGATCGGCAGCCCCTCTCGCATGTCGGTCGTGGAGCGGGTTCGCCACGTCCCGGAAAGGTGGTGAGTGCTGGCGTGAGCCGGCGCATCGTCGTCGTCACCGCTGTGCACGGCCCGTCGGCCCGGTTCCTGCCGGAGGCCTACGCATCCCTGCGCGAGCAGTGGCTGCCCGAGGGCTGGGAGTGGCACTGGGTGATCCAGGAGGACGGAGAGGGCGAGGGCGTACGGCCGCACGTGCCCGATGACGTGCGGGTGACGTTCCGGCAGGGCAGGGCCGGTGGGCCCGGTGTCGCTCGCACTGTCGCGCTGGCGCATGCCGAGGGCGCGTACGTGAAGGTCCTGGACGCCGACGATCAGCTGCCGCCGGGCGCGCTCGCGCGGGATCTGGCGGTGCTGGAGGGCGACCGCACCCTGGGGTGGGCGACCTCGCGGGTGCTGGACCTCATGCCGGACGGGTCGACGGTCGGGTTTCCGGGCGACCCCGAGCAGGGGCCGATCGAGCGCGGGGCCGTGCTCGACCACTGGAAGGCGAACGGTTTCCTCGCGCAGGTCCATCCGGCGTCGCTGTTCGTGCGGCGGGAGTTGCTGCTCGCCCTCGGCGGGTGGATGGCCCTGCCCGCCTCGGAGGACACGGGGCTGCTGCTCGCGCTGAACGCCGTGAGCCGCGGGTGGTTCTCGGGGGAGGTGGGGCTGCTGTACCGGAAGTGGGAGGGGCAGGTGACCGGGCAGGCGGCCCATGTGGACCCGGCCGAGCGGGACGCCCGGATGGCCGTCGTGGAGGCCAGGGCCCGGGCGTTGTCCGGCCTCCGGTGGGGTTCGTCGGTGGGTCACTGACCGGAGCGGGGCACCGGCCCAGGGTCTGCCGTTCGGATCAGATCGCAGGCGCGTGCCAGACCCCGCGTCTGCGGCGCGGTCCGAACGACACCCCCTAGGGCAGGAGCTCCGTCTGCGGCGGCGCCATGGCGACGGGGGTGTGGCGGATGTACCACTCGGTGCCGAGCAACCGCCCCCGCTCGGGCACCGGCAGGGCGGCTATCAGACCCGGGGCGGCTCCGCGTGCCACCTCGGTGCGGTGGGCCAGGACGGCGGCGGTCTTCTGCTCCAGCCAGGGAGTGACGTCGACGGTCGCGGTGATCAGGTCGTCCGGGACGGTGTGCATCGTCTTGCCCGTGGCGGCCAGGTGCCCGCCCCACGCCCGGACGGCCGAGTGCGGGTGCGTGGCCAGGTACAGGGCGCTCGGCTGCCAGGGCTCGCCTGTGTCCGGGTAGAGGCGTTCGAGTCCGGCGGCGTGGACCGCGAGCAGGGTCACGCGGTGGGTGTGCACATGGTCCTCGTGACCGGTGAGGCCGCCGTAGGCGTCGTGGGTGAGGACGATCTCCGGGCGGAAGTCGCGGATCTGTGCGACCAGTTCCCCCACCGCCTCGTCGAGCGGGGCGTCGCACCAACGCGGTCTGCCGGGGGCCGAGCGCGGCACGCGGGAGTCGGCGTACCCCAGCATCCGTGGCTTGCCGGCGCCGAGGACGTGGACTGCCTCGGCCAGTTCCGTGGCGCGCGGGGTGTCCGCTGCCCAGGTCGCGGTGACGACCGCCGTGCGAGCACCCGCGGACGCGTGCCGGGCCAGGACGCCGCCCGCCATCAGGGACTCGTCGTCGGGGTGGGCGAAGACCGCGAGCAGGCTCGGTACCGGCATCGCTCCTCGCTACGGCCGGCCCGGCGACGGCGTCTCGGTGATCCTGATGGCCTGGCTGGGGCATTTCTCCGCCGCTTCCAGGATCTCCGGGGCGTCGCCCGTGCGTTCGCGGCCCGGGCGGACGACGCCGAACCCGTCGACGAACTCGAAGACCGCCGGGGCCCTGTGGGCGCACTCGGCGGAGCCATAGCAGAGGTCGCGGTCGACAGAGACCTTCATGCCCCTTCACCTGCCCAGCGCGCCGTCGGCTGAACCGGCCCCAGGGAGTGTCCGCGAAGTCCCGCCTGCCCGCGACGCCCCACACGCTCCCCCCCCACTGCCGCTCCCCCAGCCTCCGGCTGGGGCGCCCGGAGTACGCTCCCCCGGTCTCGGGCTGCGCTCGACCGGGAGGTACCCCTACGACGCCGCCGGGCCGTCCTCCGGGCGGACGACGGGACGTTGCGGACACCCCCCTAGCGTGTGCCGGCGGCGGCGAGCCAGTGGGCGACGCGGCGGACGGCGGCCTCGTCGAGCCGTTCGACGAGGGCCTGGACGGTCGTGTCGTCCTCGGGTGTGAGGTCGTAGAGGCCCGCCTTGCCCAGCCCGGCCATGAGGACCTGGTGGCGGCGGCCGGTCATCCGCTCGGTGAGGTTGGCCGGTTCGCCGGGGGAGGACGCCTCGGGGGTCGGCCGAGGTGCAGCCGCCTGCTTCAGCGGTGTGTCGAACAGCTGCCACGCGCCGTCCTTCGGCCCCCAGAGAGCGACGGTCACCTCGTCCCCACGCGCGCGCAGGGTCTGGGTCATCTCGCCGAGCGCGTACAGCACGGGCGAGCGGTGGGGCGACTCCGCGGCGGTCCGCCAGGACTTCGTGGCCGGCCGGTAGAGCATCGCCACCCAGCGCGGAGCACCCTGCGGTTCTGGGCTCTCGGGACGTGTCTCCACTGCGCTCACCCCTGTACGTCGCTCGGGAAGCGGTACGGCAGGCGCCGACCATAACTGACGGATCGTCAGTTATCCAGGGGTTGGAGCGCAAGGTCAGCAGGGGAGGATCACCACGTCGTCCGACACCGGTCCCTCCCCTCGTGGGGACCGGTGCCGAACGGTGGAGCTACCGTCGTCCGCCGCTGATGGAAGCGGACGGAAGCGGAGGGAAGCTGACCGGAATGGTTCGTTGCTGCGTCCGGATCCTGCCATTTCCGGCCGCTGACGAGGAGATTCCGGTGTCGGACGGACGGTATTACCGCAGGTCAGCCATATAGAGTGAGTTTTCCGGTCCGGACGTCCAGGCGTGACAAGTGAGGAGTGGAGACCTTGAGTTCCGACTCGGGGGCACGCACCGCCTTCGCCGAACGCCTCGCACTGCTGTACAAGGAAGCCGGGAACCCTCCACTCAAGCGTGTGGCAGAAGCGGTCGTCCGGCTCCAGCGGGTCGACGAACGCGGGCGGCCCGTGCGGGTGTCCGCCCAGCGCATCAGCGACTGGCGGCGGGCCCGGAACGTACCCGCCCAGTTCGCCGCTCTCGCGGCCGTGTTGCTCGTGCTGGTCCCCGAGGCGCGACGCTCGCGGCCCACGCCGGTGTCCCCGGGGCTGTACGACCTCGGCCAGTGGCAGCGGCTGTGGGAACGGGCCGTGGCCGACCCGGTCGGCGAGCGTCCCGAGGCGTCGGTGGCCCAGGAAGGGCCCTCGGCCGAGGCCCCGCCCGCGCCCGGCGGGGTGTGCCCGTACCGCGGGCTGGCCTCCTACCGCCGGGAGGACGCCCGGTGGTTCTTCGGCCGGGAGCGGAGCACGGACGCGCTCGTCGCGCAGCTCGGGGCCGTGGCGGAGACGGGCGGCCTGGTCATGCTCGTGGGCGCGTCGGGGGCGGGGAAGTCCTCGCTGCTGAACGCCGGTCTGGTGCCCGCCCTGCGGGACGGCGCGCTGGGCGGCGACGAGCACGGCAGGGCGCGGAAGGTCGTGCAACTCGTCCCGGGCGGTGACCCGCTGGCGGAGCTGACCCGGTGCATCCCCGAACTGGGGCCCGTTGTCCCGACCGTGATCGAACATTCCGGCGTCTCCTCCGCGGTGGAACCAGGGGAGCCCGACGGCTCCTCCACAGCGGAACCGGGGGAACCCGTCGCCCCCGCCGAACCGGACCCGCCGGCACCCGGCGTTCCTCCCTCCGCGGACGCCGTCCGCGCCGCCGTCACCGCCTGGGCACGGCGCGAAGCCTCCGGCGCCCGCCCGGTCGTCATCGTGGACCAGTTCGAGGAGGCGTTCACGCTCTGCCCCGACGAGGCGGACCGGCGCACCTTCATCGAGGTCCTGCACGCCGCGTGCTCATCCGCAGGCCGAGGCGAACCGGCCCCGGCCGTCGTGGTCCTGGGCATACGCGCCGACTTCTACGAGCAGTGCCTCAGGTACCCCGAACTGGCCGACGCGCTCCAGCACCGCCACATGGTGCTCGGGCCGCTGACCACCGCGGAGCTGCGCGACGCGGTGACCGGCCCGGCCAAGGCCGTCGGCCTGGAGCTGGAGCCGGGCCTGGCCGAGTTGATCGTCCGGGAGGTCAGCGCCGACGGCCCGCGCGATGGGGGTCCCTCCCACGCCTTTCGGGCTGTGGGGGAGCACGACGCGGGGGTGCTGCCGCTTCTCTCACACGCCCTGCTCGCCACCTGGCAGCGCCGGAAGGCGGGCCGGCTGACGCTCGCCGGCTACCGCGCGGCCGGCGGCATCCAGGGGGCGGTCGCGGCGACCGCAGAGCGGGCCTGGACCGGACTCGACCCGGCGGCGCGCACGGCGGCGCGGCTGCTCCTGCTCCGGCTGGTCCGGCTGGGCGAGGACACCCAGGCCACGCGCAGGCGGGGGACACGGCGGAAGCTGGCGGAGGAGTCGACCGACCCCGGCAAGACCGAGGAGTCCCTGGAGGCGCTGGTCCGCGCCCGGCTGGTGACCCTCGACGCGGAGACCGTGGAGATCACCCACGAGGCGCTGCTGCACGCCTGGCCGCGCCTGCGCGACTGGATCGACGACGACCGGCAGGGCAATCTGCTGCGCCAGCGCCTGGAGGAGGACGGCCGGGCCTGGGAGGAATCGGACCGCGACACATCACTGCTCTACCGCGGCTCCCGCCTGGAACAGGCCCATGGCTGGGCGAAATCCGCCGGGGACACGTTCCTGACCCGGAGCGCGGTGGAGTTCCTCGCCGCCTCGGTCAGGCTGCGCAGGCGCATCATCTGGATCAGCCGGGGCGCGGTGGCGACGCTGGTCGTCCTGGCGATGCTGGCCGTGGGGTCCGCCGTCATCGCCTCGAAGCAGCGGGACGACGCCGTGTTCGAGCAGGTGCTCGCCCAGGCCGATCGCGTCCAGTACACGGATCCGTCGCTGTCCGCGCAGCTCGACCTGGTGGCCCACCGGCTGCGGCCGGACGACAAGGGCGCGAACAGCCGCCTGATCTCCATCGTGAACGCCCCGCTGTCGACACCGCTGACCGGCCACACGGGCGCCGTCTACCTCACGACGTTCAGCCCGGACGGGCGGACCCTGGCCACCGCCAGCTACGACCGGACCGTACGGCTGTGGGACGTGGCCGACCGGAAGCGTCCGAAGCCGCTGGGCAAGCCCCTCACCGGCCACACGAGCTGGGTGAGCAGCGCGGTCTTCAGCCCGGACGGCCGTACCCTCGCCAGCGCGTCCGACGACGGCACGATCCGGCTGTGGGACGTGACGGACCCCGGCGCACCCGAAGCGGATCGGCGAGCCGCTGACCGGCCATGCGAGCACGATCTACCTGGTCGCCTTCAGCCCGGACGGGCGCACGCTGGCCTCCGCGCGGCGACGACCGGACCGTACGGCTGTGGGACGTGGCCGACCCGCGCCGGCCGCGGGCGCTGGGCGAGCCCCTGACCGGGCACAAGGCCGCCGTGCGCTCGGTGGCGTTCAGCCCGGACGGCCGGACGCTGGCAGCCGGCGGCGACGACGGACGTGATCCGGCTGTGGGACGTGGCCGACCCGCGGCGTCCGCAGGCGGCGGGGAGCAACTGACCGGCCACACCGGCACCGTGCACTCGCGTGGCCTTCAGCCCCGACGGCCGTACGCTCGCCAGCGGCAGCTCGGACAACACCGTACGGCTGTGGGACGTGGCCGATCCGCGCCGCCCGGCACCGATCGGCGCGCCGCTCAGCGGCCATACCGGGCCGGTGTGGTCCGTGGCGTTCAGCCCCGACGGGAACATGCTCGCCGCCGCCAGCGCGGACAGCACCGCCAGTCTGTGGAAGGTCAGTGATCCGGAGTACCCGTCGCAGGTCGGCGGGCCGCTGTCGGGAAGCAGCGGCGAGATGTTCGCGCTCGGCTTCAGCCCCGACGGGCGCACCCTCGCCACCGGGGCGGGCGACAACAAGGTCCGTCTGTGGTCGCTGCCCACGTCGGACATGATCGGCCGGACCGGAGCGTTCCGCCCGGACGGACGTGTGCTCGCGACGGCGGCGCTCGACGGACGGGTGCGGCTGTGGGACGTACGGACGCCCGGCAGGCCCGTGCCGATGGGCGAACCGTTCCGGCCGAGCGGCGGCGTGCGCTCCCTGGAGTTCTCCCCGGACGGCCGCACCCTCGCGGTGGTGACGGGCAGCCGGGCCTTGCAGCTGTGGAACCTCGCCGATCCGCAGCGCCCTGTCCCGCACGGGTCTTCGATCCCCCTGCGCATCCGGTTCGCCGACCCGCTGGCCTTCAGCCCGGACGGGCAGGTCCTGGCAACCGCTCACGACGACCGCACCATCCAGCTGTGGAACATCGGCGACCCGTCCCGCCCCCGCCCGCTGGGCGCACCCCTCACCGGGCACAAGGGCTACGTCAACTCCCTCGTCTTCAGCCCGGACGGCCATACGCTCGCCAGCGGCAGCGCGGACGGCACCATACGGCTGTGGAACGCGGCCGACCCCAGCCGGCCCGCCCTGCTCCGGGCGCCTCTCAAGGGCCACCTCGGAGCCGTCAACGCCCTCGCCTACAGCCCGGACGGCCGCACCCTGGCCAGCGCCGGCGACGACAACTCGGTCCGCCTCTGGGACATCGAGGACCCCGCCGAGGCCTCCCAGCAGGCGCACCTCACGGGCCACGCGGAAGGGATCGTGTCGCTGACGTTCAGCCGGACCGGCGGCACCCTGGCCAGCGGCAGCGCGGACAGCACCGTCCGGCTGTGGAACGTCTCCGATCCCTCCCGGGCCACCGCGATCGGCCAGTCGATGAGCCCCAATGCCAAGGCCGGCGATTTTCTGGCGTTCAGTCCGCACAGTCACATGCTCGGGGTGTCGAGCGGTGCCGACAGCATCCGGCTCTGGAACCTGGACACCGACGAGGCCGTACGCCGCATCTGCTCGATGACCCGGGGCGTTCTGACGCCGGACACCTGGCGCGAGTACCTGCCCCGGCTCTCCTACGATCCGCCGTGCGACAGCTGAGGAGACCGTGGCGGTACAACAGGGCGGAGCACCACGGGAGTTGAGTGATACGGGTCACAACCTCGCATTCCTGGCAGGCAGTCGCCTCCCTCCTGGGCAAGCGCTTGTTACCCTTGGCCATAGCCCGACCGCTGGTGCATCCCCCGTCGCCAGCGGTCGGGCGTTCGCATGTCCGCCTGTTCAGCTGTTCAGCTGTTCAGCGCAGGTCGAGGCGCATCAGGACGCGGGGATGGCCGGCCAGGACCGATGTGGTGGCCGCCGCGTAGGTGAAGCCGGCTCGTTCGAAGTTCTTCCGGAGGCCGGCGTAGGCCATCGTCAGGTCGACCTTGGCGTCGCCGTTGTCGAGGGGGTAGGCCTCGATCGCCGGTGCGCCGTGGGCGCGGGCGAAATCGACCGCGCCGGCGATGAGGGCGTGCGAGATGCCCTGCTTGCGGTGACCGGGGCGGACCCGGACGCACCACAGCGACCAGACGGGCAGGTCGTCGACGTGCGGGATCTTGCGGTTGCGGGCGAAGGAGGTGTCCGAGCGCGGTGCGACGGCGGCCCAGCCGACCGGTTCGTCGCCGTCGTGGGCGAGCACCCCGGGGGGCGGGTCCGCACGGCACAGCTCGGCGACGTAGTCACCGCGGGCGGGTCCGCGCAGTTCGTTGTTGAGCTTGGAGGGGATCCGGTAGCTCAGGCACCAGCAGACATTCGCCCCGGGCGACTTCGGCCCGAGCACGGCACGGACGTCCTCGAAGTCCGTGGCCGGACGAACGTGGATGGTCATGTCACCACGATGGCACGCCCCAGGAGCCCACGCCGCTCGGATCGTCCTCCCTGACGCTCGTGCTGCTGCCCTGCCCTCCGGAGGGCAGCGCGGGGCTGCTCATCGAGGAGGCCCCCGCGTATCGCCCGCCAGGCCCGGGAGCCGACGGTCCACCGCTACACGACGGGCTGGGGGGCCGACGCCGCCCGCACCAACCGCAGTTGGCCGATCTCGCTCACGTTCTTCATCAGTTCGGCGTTCACCCAGGCCACCATGTGCGCGACGGTGTGCTGCGGATCGTCCGGCCACGGGAACGGGGCCGTGGCGTCCAGGTCGGTGTCGGTGAGGCCGTCCAGGACCGCCAGCCACTGGGTGCGCAGGTCGCGCAGCCACTCGACGGTCGGGGCGCCCTCGCCGGGCCACGCGATGTCCGTGCGGTCGCGGGGCGGCCGGCCCTGCAAGTGGTCGAGGCTGACGCTCCACCACCAGCCGATGTGCCAGCTGACCCAGCCGATCGTGGGGACGGGCACCGGGTCGGGCTCGGTGTCCGCCCAGTCCGGTACCCAGGTGCCGTCGGGCGCCCGGTGCATCGTCCAGCACAGGGGTGCGGGCTCCCAGAGGAAGTCCTCGGGCAACAGCCGCTCCAGGTGGTACTCGAACAACGACCAGGTCAACTCGAACTGCCAGCGCGGCAGTTGCGTACGGGAAGCGCTCATCGGACGACCCTACGCAAGCGCCGGGGCGTCCCGGGCCAGTCCCGGCCAGTCGATGTCCCGAAGTGCCGGTTCCGGGTCGCAGTCCGACGGCAGGTGAGGGGCGGACTGGAACCAGACGACGGCCAGGCGCGAGCGGTACAGGACCGGGTCGTGGGCCGGATCGAGGGCCGTGGAGTGGAACCTGCCGAGGCAGGCCACGGCGGGCAGGACCTCGACGGGACCGAGTCCGCCCGCGTACTGGTCGGGGTGCTCGCGCGGGGGCGGCAGGAGGTGGACCGGTGTGCCGGGGTGGGACCGCTCGGCCGCGCGCAGCAGGCCGCGGATCCGCAGGTCGTTGACCGGCTTGCAGGGATAGCCCGCCGGCAGGTCGCCGTACGTCGACGAGAACCGCAGTTCCGCGAGGTCCACCGAGCGGCCGGAGGCCAGGACGAGGCGTGCGAGCGCCATGGCCGGCGTTCTGGCGTGGTGGTGCATGGAGGTCTTTCGTTGTTCAGGGACGGGGGTGGGTTCACGGCCTGTGCCCCGTCATCCGTGCCGCCGACGCGATCGTCGCCCGGGCCTCCCGCTCGGACAGGCCGGTGCCCCGGGCCGCGTCGACCAGGGGATCCACGAGCGCGGGGCCGATGCCGTCCTCGTAGGCCCGGCAGGCCGCCCAGAACAGCCGGGTGTTGCGCTGGCCCTCGTGCGCGGCCAGGACGAACTGGACCAGGCCCTGGCCGTGTCCGCCGGCCGAAGGGGGTGTGGGGTGGTGGGCGCGGGGCGGCGGGAGCAGCAGCCGCAGAAGGGAGCGCGGGCAGGGGGCGGGCGGCAGGTGCGCGGTCCCCGGGGCGGCGGCGTACACGCCCTGGTCCGTGCGGGAGCCGGGGCCGACGAGGTAGCCGCCGGCGCCCCGGATGTCGATGCCGGGGGCGAGACGGCCCGCCGAGTTGGGGACGACCACGTCGGGCGGGCCGCTCAGCCACAGGTGCCGCCCGCCGGACGGGGTCAGGACGACGACCGTCGGGGGGATGGTGAACAGATGCCGCAGGGCCAGCTCGCGCAGGGCGGCCGAGGAGTCCGTGCCGGTCTTCACGTCCAGGTCGATGCCGATCAGCTGGTGCGGGGGCAGGCCGCAGGCGATGCCGTAGCCGGTCGCCCAGGGTGCCGCGGCGAACAGTTCGCGGATGCGGGCCGGGTCGCTGGAGGCGTCGTACACGCCGTGGCCGAGGCGGCCGCACGAGCCGTGGCAGAGGGAGGGGGCGGGGTCGTCGCGGTGCGGGGAGCGCAGTGCCGGGAGCTTGGTGCGGGACAGGGGGATGACGGCCAGTCCGCGTTCGGCGGCTGACAGGGCGTGTGCGAGGGCCAGCGTCGTGGCCTGCCGGTCGGTGGTGGCCATGACTCTAGTTTCGTACGTACGTTCGAAAAAGGAAAGAGGGAGCGGGCGTGACGCGCCGGGGCGGAGTGCCTCGTGCGGAAAGTGCTGGACCGCTTCGCCCCTTGCGGCACCCGGGTTCGAGCGACCCCTTCCGCTCCAGTTCGGGACTGAAGTGACGCAAAGGGGTTTATCGACATGTCATCACGCTTGCGTGCGAATAGCGGCTTCCGGTGTGGTTCGCCGGGGATTCGGTGGGCAACTCTGGACTCGCGACGTCGAGCAAGGGGCCAGGGCGGTCGGCCAACTTCCCTGGTGGCAGCAGTACGTGGCGCACATACGGCCATAAGCCGGTGCGTCCTCGGTTCTGAAGTCCTGGAGGGACAACAACATGGCAAGCATCCGTACCGCCCGCGTCATCGCGGCCGTCTCCGCCCTTCCGCTCGCAGCCGCCCTCTTCACCGGTGTCGCGACGGCGGACAACGGCTCCTTCGCGGACAACGGATCGATCGCGTCCGTCACGGAGGCCGAGTCGGGCGTCCTCGGCAGCGGCGTCGGCGGCGACAACTTCGGCACCTCGGCCACCACGAACCAGCAGGCCGTCGGCGAGGGCACCTCGAACCAGAGCAACACCGCCCAGGTCAACGGCTCGGAGTTCACGGCCGTCAACCAGGGCAACGACAACACCGCCGTCAGCTTCACCCCGCTGTGGTGGTGAGCTGAGCGGGCCGGTGTGCGCCATCGGCCCGCGTCCTGTGCGGGTGTGCTTCGTGGGGTGACAAGCGTCTGAGCGGCGGCACTTCGGTGCTGCCGCGCAGGCGTTTTCGCGTCCGCGGGTGTGATGCCTTGACGCGGCCCCGAATCTGACGGACAGTCAGAAACCGTGAACGGTGAGCCGGAGATCCATGAGGAGTTCGAGGCGCGCCTGAAGGCCTACGAGGGCCGCCCGGCCGCCGCCACCGGGGTCGGCCGGGACCCCGTCAACGAGCCGATGATCAGGCACTGGTGCGAGGCCATGGGCGACACCAACCCCGCGTACACCGGCCCGGACGCCATCGCTCCGCCCACCATGCTCCAGGCGTGGACCATGGCCGGTCTCTCCCGCCGCCCGCACCGCACGGCGGCGTACGACGAACTCCTCGGCCTGCTCGACGAGTCGGGCTACGGCGCGGTCGTCGCCACCGACTGCGAACAGGAGTACCTCCGTCCCCTGCGCCCCGGCGACGAGATCACCTTCGACTCGGTGATCGAGTCGGTGTCGGACCTGAAGACCACGAAACTGGGGGCGGGTTACTTCGTCACGACCCGTACGGACATCCGGGCGGACGGCGAACTCGCCGGGACCCACCGCTTCCGCATCCTCAAGTACGCCCCCGCACGCCGGCCGAAGGACCCGACGCCCGGGCCGGCGAAGGAACGCCGCCCGCGCCCCGTCGTCAACCGCGACAACGCCGGCTTCTGGGAGGGCGTGGCACGCCACGAGCTGCTGATCCAGCGCTGTACCGGCTGCGCCACCCTGCGTTTCCCCTGGCTGCCGGGCTGCAACAGCTGCGGCTGCCCGGAGTGGGACACCGTCGCGGCGAGCGGCGAGGGCACGGTCTATTCGTACGTCGTCATGCACCACCCGCCCTTCCCCGCCTTCGACCCTCCCTACGCGGTCGGGCTGATCGAGCTCGTGGAGGGTGTGCGGATCGTCAGCAACGTGGTGGGAGTGCCGTACGACAAGGTGCGCATCGGGATGCCGGTCCGGCTCGAGTTCCGGCGGTACGACGACGAGTCGGTGCTGCCCGTCTTCCAGGGGGTGACGGAATGAACGCCGGCGACCGTCTCCCGCCGCTGGAGATCCCGATCACCCGCACCCTGATCGTCGCCGGGGCGATCGCCTCCCGTGACTACCAGGACGTCCACCACGACCCGGACCTGGCCCGGCAGAAGGGCTCCCCCGACATCTTCATGAACATCCTGACGACCAACGGCCTGGTCGGCCGCTACATCACGGACCACTTCGGTCCCCGGGCCGTGCTGCGCAGGGTGGCCATCCGGCTCGGCGCGCCCAACCACCCCGGCGACACGATGGTGCTGACGGGCACGGTCGAGGAGGTCGACGGCGACACGGCGACGGTCCGGGTCGTCGGGGCGAACGGCATCGGCAGGCACGTCACCGGCACCGTGACGGTCACGGTTTCGGCGGGAGGCCCGGCATGAGTCTGCGCCGGCGCGACAGCCTCGGCGGGCGGGCGGCCATCGCCGGTGTCGGGGCCACCGAGTTCTCCAAGGACTCGGGACGCAGCGAGCTGCGCCTGGCCGTCGAGGCGGTGCGTGCGGCCCTGGCGGACGCGGGGCTCGACCCCCGCGGACGTCGACGGGATGGTCACGTTCACCATGGACACCAGCCCCGAGATCACCGTGGCCCAGGCGGCGGGCATCGGCGAGCTCTCCTTCTTCTCCCGGATCCACTACGGCGGCGGCGCGGCCTGCGCCACCGTCCAGCAGGCGGCCCTCGCGATCGCCGCGGGCGTGGCGGACGTGGTCGTCTGCTACCGGGCGTTCAACGAGCGCTCGGGCCGCCGCTTCGGCTCCGGGGTCCGGCACCGCGAGCCGTCGGCGGAGGGCGCGGCGCTCGGCTGGTCGCTGCCGTTCGGCCTGCTCACCCCGGCCTCCTGGGTGGCGATGGCGGCCCAGCGCTACCTGCACACCTACGGGCTGACACCGGAGGCGTTCGGGCACGTGGCGGTGGTCGGCCGCGACTACGCGGCGACCAACCCGGCGGCGTACTTCCACGGCCGCCCCATCACCCTGGCCGACCACGCCGCGTCGCGCTGGATCGTCGAGCCGCTGCGGCTGCTGGACTGCTGCCAGGAGACGGACGGCGGCCAGGCCCTCGTCGTCACCTCCGTCGAGCGGGCCCGCGACCTGCCCCACCCGCCCGCCGTGATCGCGGCGGCGGCCCAGGGCGCGGGACGGGCGCAGGAGCAGATGACCAGCTTCTACCGCGACGACCTGACCGGCCTGCCCGAGACGGCGGTGGTGGCCCGGCAGCTGTGGCGGACCTCGGGGCTCGCGCCGGCCGACATCGACGTGGGGATCCTCTACGACCACTTCACGCCGTTCGTGCTGATGCAGCTGGAGGAGTTCGGGTTCTGCGGCCCCGGCGAGGCACGCGGACTTCGTGGCCGAGGAACACCTGCCGCTCAACACGCACGGGGGGCAGCTGGGGGAGGCGTACCTGCACGGGATGAACGGGATCGCGGAGGCCGTCCGGCAGATCAGGGGGACGGCGGTCGAACCGGGTACCGGGAGCGGAGCGGGTCCTGGTGACGGCGGGGACGGGCGTACCCACCTCGGGGCTCGTCATCACTGCCGACCCCCAGGGGTGAACCCGCAGTACCCCGGTACCTCCGCTCCACCTACAGGAGGTGCAGTCAGCCCCACCCCTACAACCTGAGGGGGACCCCGCTTCGGGACCTGCGGCCGATCCGCCGCAGGTGGCCCCGCTCATAGCGTTGAGCCATGACCACACTCGTCTGCACCAGCGCTTCGAAGGCCGCCGCACCAGCGGCGCAGACCCTTCCCGTACCCGTCGTTCTCGTCGTACGTCAGGGCCCGCCAGCCGGTGCTGCTGCGTACCGCCCGCTCGCTCACCGGCAACCCGAGCGACGCGGAGGACCTGCTGCAGACCGCGCTCACCAAGACGTACGTCGCCTGGGAGCGCATCGAGGACCACCGCGCCCTCGACGGCTATGTGCGCCGGGCGCTGCTGAACACGCGGACGTCGCAGTGGCGCAAGCGCAAGGTCGACGAGTTCGCCTGCGACGAGCTGCCCGAGCCGGACCCGGCGACCGGCACTGACGACCCGGCCGAGCAGCAGGCGCTGCGCGACGCGATGTGGCGGGCGATCATGCGGCTGCCCGCGCGGCAGCGGGCGATGGTGGTCCTCAGGTACTACGAGGACCTCAGCGAGGTCCAGACGGCCGAGGTGCTCGGCGTCTCGGTGGGCACGGTGAAGTCGGCCGTCTCGCGCGCGCTCGGCAAGCTCCGCGAGGACGCTGAGCTGGGACTTGTCCGCCAGTGAGGAGCCGTGTCCGGCGTCTGTGACACAGCTCCGCCGGACGGCGTGATGTGATCGATCGCCCGGCCCTAGTGACATACCGCGCGGTATGTGCGCAGAATCAGCGCAACCCTTACCACCGCGCAGGCAATGTCGCCCCGGGAGGACGCCGTGCTGAGCACCATGCAGGACGTACCGCTGCTGATCTCGAGGATCCTGACCCACGGGTCCACGATCCACGGGACCTCGCAGGTGACCACCTGGACCGGTGAGGACGAGCCGCACCGCCGCTCCTTCGCGGAGATCGGCGCCCGCGCCGCCCAGCTGGCACACGCCCTGCGCGAGGACCTCGCAGTCGCCGGCGACGACCGGGTCGCGACCCTGATGTGGAACAACGCGGAGCATGTCGAGGCCTACTTCGCGATCCCGTCCATGGGCGCGGTCCTGCACACCCTGAACCTCCGCCTCCCGCCCGAGCAGCTGGCCTGGATCGTCAACCACGCCGCCGACCGCGTGATCATCGCCAACGGTTCGCTGCTCCCCCTGCTCGCCCCGCTGCTGCCGCACCTGAAGACGGTCGAGCACGTGGTCGTCTCCGGCCCCGGAGACCGCTCCCTGCTCGCGGACGCGACCGCACAGGTGCACGAGTACGAGGACCTGATCGCCGGGAAGCCGACGTCGTACGACTGGCCCGAGCTGGACGAACGCCAGGCCGCCGCCATGTGCTACACCTCCGGCACCACCGGCGACCCCAAGGGCGTGGTCTACAGCCACCGCTCCATCTACCTGCACTCCATGCAGGTCAACATGGCCCAGTCGATGGGCCTGACCGACCAGGACACCTCGCTGGTCGTGGTGCCCGCAGTTCCACGTGAACGCCTGGGGCCTGCCGCACGCGACCTTCATGACCGGCGTCGAACATGCTGATGCCGGACCGCTTCCTGCAGCCGGTGCCGCTCGCCGAGATGATCGAGCGGCGAGCGGCCGACCCACGCGGCCGCCGTCCCCACCATCTGGCAGGGCCTGCTCGCCGAGCTGACCGCGAACCCCCGCGACGTCTCCTCCCTCACCCAGGTCACCATCGGCGGCTCGGCCTGTCCGCCCGTCGCTGATGGAGGCCTTCGACGCGCTGGGCATGCGGGTCTGCCACGCCTGGGGCATGACGGAGACGTCCCCGCTCGGCACGGTCGCCCGTCCGCCGGCCAGCGCGGTCGGCACGGCGGAGGAGTTCGCCTACCGCCTCACCCAGGGCCGTTTCCCGGCCGGCGTCGAGGCCCGCCTGACCGGCCCCGGCGGCGAACGCCTCCCCTGGGACGGCGAGTCGGCCGGTGAGCTGGAGGTGCGCGGCCCCTGGATCGCCGGCGCCTACTACAACGGCCCGGACGCCGAACCGCTGCGTCCCGACGACAAGTTCAGCGAGGACGGCTGGCTCAAGACGGGCGACGTCGGCACCATCTCCTCCGACGGCTTCCTGACCCTCACCGACCGCGCCAAGGACGTCATCAAGTCCGGCGGCGAGTGGATCTCGTCGGTGGAGCTGGAGAACGCGCTGATGTCCCACCCGGACGTCGCCGAGGCGGCCGTCGTCGCCGTCCCCGACGAGAAGTGGGGCGAGCGCCCCCTGGCCACGGTCGTCCTCAAGGAGGGCGCCACCGCCGACCTTCGAGACCCTGCGCGCCTTCCTCGCCGAGGAGGGCCAGATCGCCAAGTGGCAGCTCCCGGAGCGCTGGACGGTCATCGCGACGGTCCCGAAGACGAGCGTCGGAAAGTTCGACAAGAAGGTGCTGCGCAGGCAGTACGCGCAAGGGGAGCTGGACGTCACCTAGCTCGGCTGACCCGGCCGAGCCCCCTGAGCCCCTGGCCGCCGCCGGGGGCTCCCTCACCCCCCGCACGGCGCGCCATTCGTCCTCGAGCACGCCGAAGACCGAGTGAGTCCCGCCAGCCGTCGCGGATGAGCTGGGTGTGCCGCAGGTGTCCCTCCAGCGTCATACCGAGCTTGGTCAGCACCCGCGCGGAGCCGAGGTTGCGCGGGTCACAGGTGGCATGGACACGATGGAGCCGCATCTCGCCGAAGGCGTGCGCGAGAAGCCGCCGCCCGATCTCCGTCCCGATGCCCCGCCCCCAGACGCGCGGATGCACGATGTAGGAGATCTCGCCCTGGCGCCGGATCTCACTGGGCACCCGCAGTTCCCCCATCCCCACCACGTCCCGCCCGAGGCGGGCCACGTAGGGGAACCGGCGCCGCGGGCTGTCCGACCAGGCCGCGACCGCACCCGCCACGAACTCCCGTGTCTCGTCCGGCGTGTTCGGCCCCCACGGCTGATAACGACACGCCTCCGCCAGGCCCGCCCATGAGTGGACGGCGGGCCAGTCCTCCGGGGCGATCTTGCTCAGGGTCACAGAATCCCGGCTCACCAGGCGATCATGTCCACCTCGGTATGCGGCTACTCACGGCCGTCTCGAACGCGTGCGCCGGGCTGGACTCCATCCGTCCCGCCGGCGCACCGCGCCTGTGCCCTACGGCATCGCCTCACCGCCGCACCGAGGTCACCCCCCACCCCAGCACCAGCCACACCCCCGCCACCGCGCACACCCCGCCCCAGCCCGAAGCTGGCTGAAGGCCGGCCCCGGCGAGGGCCGAGGCGGTGGCGCCGCCCGCGAAGCCGGCGACCACGTAGGCGGTGTTGGCGGTGGCGGGGGTGGACGTGGCGGTCAGGGCGAGGGTCTGGTTGGCGACGTGGGAGGCGACCAGCGCGGCGTGCATCGCGATCGCGGCGGCGAACAGCGCCGCCCAGCACCTGCCCGCCCAGCCAGAACAGCGGCACGGACACGGCGGCGAGCAGATACGCGGACCGTACGACCCGCGCCGCTCCGAACCGGTCCACCAGCCCGCCCGCCAGCGGCGCCACCCCGACGGCGGTCAGCCCGAACAGGCCGAACAGCCCGGCGGTCGCGGTGGACAGCCCGTACGCCGGCCCCGTCAGCAGCAGGGCCAGCGAGGTCCACAGCGCGCTCCACGCGCCGAACATCCCGGCCTGCCGCACGCACGCCCGCCACAGGTCGCGGCGAGTGGCGCAGCACCGACGGCAGCGCGGCGAGGCCCGCGAACAGCGCGCCTTCCCGCCGCCGCTCGCGACGGCAGGACGAACGCGGTCGCGAGCCCCAGGACGAGGGTGAGCACGGCCGCGCCCGCGAACACCCAGCGCCAGCCGAAGGCCTGCCCGGCCAGTCCGCCCAGCACCCGGGCCCCGACGATGCCGGTGAACAGACCCGCGATGACGGCCGCGACATGACGGGCACGCCGGTCGGCGGGGGCGCGTTCGGCGACCAGCGGGACGAGCAGCTGGGGGATGACGGTCGTGGCCGAGGCGACGAACATGGCGACCGCGAGAGCGGCGGCGCCCGGGGCGGCCGCACTGGCGCCGCAGCGCGACCGTGGTGACGAGCGTGAGCCCGGCGACCAGACGGCGCCGGTTCGCGCTGTCCCCGAGCGGGGCGAAGAACAGCAGGCCGACCGCGTAGCCGAGCTGGGCGACCGAGGCGATCCAGGCGACGGCCGAGGGGGCCGAGCCGAAGTCGCGGGCCATGAGCGGGAGCAGCGGCGCGGCGAGGTAGATGTTGGCGGCGGTGACCGCGCTGCACACGGCGATCAGGGTGAGGAAGAGGCCCGGGGCGGGCGTACGGCGCCGGCCGTACCGGGGGCCCGGCCGGCGCGGCGGCGGACGTGGTCGTGGTCGCTGACGGCATGGGAGGAGGACTCCTTGGAGTCGGCTCTAGCAACTAACTGGTTGGTTGGATAACGGGGCAACAGTCTGGGCCGCCCTCCGATTCCTTGTCAACCAAACAGTTGGTTACCTCGGCGCGCTACCCTCTCCCCCATGGCACCAAGGGACCCCGAGGCCACCAAGGCCCGGATCTTCGAGGCGGCGGTCGCCGAGTTCGCCCGGCACGGCATCGCCGGCGCCCGCATCGACCGCATCGCCGCGCGAGGCGAAGGCGAACAAGCAGCTGATCTACGCCTACTTCGGCAACAAGGCGGAGCTGTTCGCGATCGTCCTCGAGAGGAAGATGCTCCATATCGCCGAGGACGTCCCCGTCGACCCGGACGACATCGAGAGCTGGATCGACCGCGTGATGGACTACCACGCCGATCACCCGGAGCTGCTGCGCCTGCTCTTCTGGGAGGGCCTGGAGTACGGCAGCGGCCGAACTGCCCCACGAGTCCGACCGCCAGGAGCACTACGCCCGCAAGGTCGCCGCCCTCCGGGACGGCCAGGACCGGGGCGTCGTCACGGACGCCATCCCGGCGGCCGACCTGCTGTTCCTGCTGACCGCCCTGGCCAACTGGACCGCCGTCGTCCCGCAGATGCGGCGCATCCTGGTCGGCGACGGGGAGCACCGACGCGGGACCGCCTGCGCGCCTCGGTCAAGGAGGCGGCGCGCCGGCTGACGGCCACGTAGGACCTGCTCCGCGGTCGTCAGTTGGTCCCGATCCGGCTGAGCAGCTCGACGATCCGGGTCTGCACCTCGGCGCTGGTGGACCGCTCCGCGAGGAACAGCACCGTTTCTCCGGAGGCCAGCCGCGGCAGGTCGGCCTGGTCGACGGCGGCGGTGTAGACGACGAGCGGGGTGCGGTTGAGCTGCCCGTTCGCACGCAGCCAGTCCACGATCCCGGCGACCCCTGCCGCCGGTGCACCTGCAGCAGGTCCATCACGACCAGGTTCGGCCGGAACTGCCCCGCCAGCGTCACCGCGTCCGCGTCACTCGCGGCCCGCGCGACCTGCATCCCGCGCCGCTCCAGCGTCGCCGTCAGCGCCAGCGCGATCTCCGCGTGCTCCTCGATCAGCAGCACCCGCGGCGGGTGCTGCTCACTGTCGCGCGGCGCCAGCGCCTTCAGCAGCACGGCCGGATCGGCGCCGTACGCCGCGTCCCGCGAGGCCTGCCCGAGCCCGGCCGTGACGAGGACGGGCACCTCGGCGGCCACGGCGGCCTGCCGCAGCGACTGCAGCGCCGTACGGGTGATCGGCCCGGTCAGCGGGTCGACGAACAGCGCGGCGGGGAAGGCCGCGATCTGCGCGTCGACCTCCTCGCGCGAGTGCACGATCACCGGCCGGTAGCCGCGGTCGCTCAGCGCCTGCTGGGTGCCGACGTCCGGCGCGGGCCACACCAGCAGCCGCCGCGGGTTGTCCAGCGGCTCCGGCGGCAACTCGTCGTCCATCGGCTGCGGTCGCGGCGGATCGGCCACCTCGACGGCGCCGCCGGGCCCGTCCAGCGGCTCGGGCCCCTCGGCGGCGTTCTCGTCCGGTGCGCCTATGGCGTACGACCGTCCGCCGCCCTCGGTCATCTGCGCGAGCCGCGACTGACCTGCGAGTGACTGACCGGCGAGGGACGGCTGCGCCGGGACGCGGCGCGGGCGCCGGGGCGGGGGCCTGCGCGGCGCCGGCCGGCGGTGTCGGCTCGGCTGCTCGGATGCGGCCGCGCGGCCTGCTCCGGACGCGGTGCCTGCTCCGCGCGCGGTCCCTGATCCGGACGGGGCGCCGGCTCCGTGCGCGTGGCCTGTTCGGTACGCGTGGCCGGGTCGGGCGGCGTGCCCGAGCTTGCGGCGCCGGCCCGATCCGCCCGGCTGGTGCGGGGGAGGCGTCGCCGACGGCAGGGGGGCGGATACGGCCGGCGGCTGCTGCACCTGGGCCGCCTGCCGGTTGAACGGCACGCCCTGGCCCAGCGTCCGCACGCTGATCGCCCGCCCCTGCGTCGAGTTCGGATCGAGCGGGCGCCGAGGCCTCCGCGGGCAAGGGCTGAGCCGCCCGCTGGGCCTGCGCGGCGCCCTCCGGCGGCAACGGAGTGCCCGGGGCCGGGGTGTTCGGCTGCGGGGCCCGGGGCGGTGTGCCGTTCGGGGGCACGGGCGCGGGGTGTGCGGCGCCGTTCGGGGGTACGGCGATTCCGGCCCCCGTGCTGTCGTCGTCGGCGGCGGGCCAGGGCTGTGGGGCGGGGGTGCCGCCGGGAGCCTGGGTCCCCTGAGCGGGTGTGCCCTGAGCGGGGGCCCCGTGAGGCGGGGTGCCCTGCGCCGCGGCCCCTGGGCGGGTGTGGCGGGGCCCTGTCCCGGGGCGGCCTCGGCGGGGAGCGGCTGCCCGGCGGAGGGCTGCTGCCCCGGTGCGGCGACGCCCTGCTGCGGCAGGGGCTGCGCGCCCTGGGGCAGGCCGTGGCCCGGAGGCTGGAGGCGCCTGTCCCGGGAGGGCCGCCTGCACGCTGTGACCGAGCCCGCCCTGGACGGGGACGGACACGCCCTGCGGGGGTACGGCGACACCTTGGGGCGGGACGGCAGAGCCCTGCGGCGGCACTGCGGTTCCCTGCGGCTGGGCGACGTTCCCCTGGGGATGAACGGCGTTGCCCTGCGCCGGAACCGCCACGCCCTGCGGCGGCACGGCCGTACCCGGCGCGGCCTGGGCAGCGGCCACACCGACCTGGACGGGAGCGCCCTGCCCCGGCGCTACCTGACCGGCGGCATCCTGTTGTACGGGGCCCCCCTGCGCGGGACCTTCAGGCACGGACCCGGGAGGGACGGAGCCCGGAGGGACGGAAGCCGCCGGGACGGACCCGGGAGGGACGGAGCCGGGAGGCACGGAACCCGCCGGGACGGAGCCGGCAGGCACGGAACCCGCCGGCACGGAGCCGGGAGGCACGGAACCCGCCGGGACAAAACCCGTCGGCGCGGCGCTCGCCGCACCGGGCGCGGGCGCCTGCGCTGCGGCCCCCTCGCCCTGCTGCGGCGCCACGGCCCGCCGCCGACGGCCCGTCGGCGCACTCGTGGGATGCGGCTGCGGCGGGGTGTGATCGGCGGACTGGTCGTGGGGCACGGCGTCGTGCCGCCCCTCCTCGACCACCCCGTCACCGGAGGCAGCCGACTGGGCGACCGCCACGGTCCCCTGCCCCTGGGCGGGCACCTGACCGTGACCGGGCACAGCACCCTGCGCCCCCGCACCACCGTCACCGACCTGCTGCACCTGCTCGGTCTGCCCCGCCTGAACCTCCGGGACGGCCGGAGCGGCCGGGCCGGCCTGCGCGGCCGGTACGGCCTGATCGGCCTCGGCCGGCGGCAAGGCGAACACCGGACGCGGTCCCGCCGCCTGCTGCGCCGCCGCCCGCTCGTTCGCGGCAGCCAGCGCACGCCGCCGACGCCCTGTCGGCTGCTGAGCCTGCCCCTGAGCCACATCGGCCGAACCGCCGGCTTCGCCGGACGACGCGGGCAGCGCCGGCGGCAGCGCGCGCTGCTCACCGGGTTCGCGCTGCGCCCGACGCCCGGAGGCCTCGGGTACGCCCTGCGGTGGGACGGTACCGCCCAGCCCCGTACCCGAGGCGGCGGTCCCGGCCGCATGCTCGGCGGCCGTGACGACGGCCCCCTCGGCGACACCCTGGACGGCACTCCCGACGGCCTGCGCAGCGGCGTCCTCGGCCGGACGCCCGCGCCGCCGCCCGGTACCGCCCGACACGCCGCCCTCACCGGAAGCCTGCGCCGGAAGAGCGGCCGGTTCCCCGGCGGCCCGCCTCCTGCGCCGCCCGGTAGCGGCACCGGAATCACCGGCCTCGTCGCCCTCACCCGGAACATCCCCGTCGAGGAAGGCATCGGTGGAGGACCGCCGCGCCCGGCGCCGCCCCCCAGCAGAGGTCTGCTCCTCAGAGGCTCCGGGCACGCCCTCGACGACCGCCAGGGCGGCGGCATCCGCGGCGACAGCCCCGGCCCCGCCCCCGATCGGCACCTCGAGGACGTACGCACTCCCGCTCATCCCCGGCACTTCGTGCGTCTGCAGCACGCCGCCGTGAGCCCGGACGATCCCCCGCACGATCGGCTCGTGCACGGTGTCGCCGCCGGCGTACGGCCCGCGCACCTCGATGCGTACGACCTCGCCGCGCTGCGCCGCCGCCACCACGACGGTGTTGTCCAGGTAACCGCCCGCCGACACGGGCGTGTTGCCGGTCGCGTCGACCCCCGCGACGTCCGCGACGAGATGCGCGAGGGCGGTGGCGAGCAGCCGGGGGTCGACCTCGGCCTCGATGGGCGGCGCGTGCACGGCGAACTGCACCCGCCCGGGCCCGATGAGCTCGACGGCCCCGTCGACCCCGGCGGCGACGACGGCGTCCAGCATCACCTTCGTACGGGCGACGCTCTCGCTGCCCGTGTCGAGCCGCTGGTAGCCGAGGACGTTGTCGATGAGCGTCGTGATGCGCGAATAGCCGGCCGACAGGTGGTGCAGCACCTGGTTGGCCTCGGGCCACAGCTGCCCGGCGTCGTCGGCGGCCAGGGCGGCCAGCTCGCGGCGCAGTTCCTCGAGCGGCCCGCGCAGCGACCGGCCGAGCAGGGTCAGCAACTGCTCGTGCCGGGCGGCGAGCGCCTCGAACCGGTCCTTCTCCCGCTCCCCGAGCGCGGCGTACCGGTCCTCGTTCGCGGCGAGTTCCTCGGCGTGCCGCTCGCTCAGCTCCTCCAGCTCGGTGACGTGCTGCTGGCGCAGCGCGGTCAGCTCGGAGGCGTGCTCCTCGGCGATCCGCTCCAGCTCTTCCGCGTGCCGCTTCTCCGCGGCCTCCTTCTCCTCGACGACGGCGTCGTACGGCCGCCGGTCGGTGAAGGTCATCACGGCGCCGACGAGCTGGTCGCCGTCGCGCACGGGCGCGGTCGTCAGGTCGACCGGCACCTTGCCGCCGTCCTTGGCGTACAGCACCTGTCCGCGCACCCGGTGCTTGCGCCCGGAGCGCAGGGTGTCGGCGAGCGGCGACTCGTCGTAGGGGAAGGGCGAGCCGTCGGCGCGCGAGTGCAGGACGAGAGTCGTGCAGTTCACGTCCGCCGAGATCGCTGGCCCGGAAACCCAGTATCTGAGCGGCGGCCGGATTGACGAGCACGATCCGCCCGTCGGTGTCGGTGCCGACGACGCCCTCGGCAGGCGGCCCGCAGGATCATCTCGGTCTGCCGCTGAGAACGGGCGAGCTCGGCCTCGGTGTCAACGGTCCCGGACAGGTCACGTACGACGAGCATGAGCAGCTCGTCGCCGGTGTAGCCGTAACCGTCGTAGGCCTGCTGGCCGTTCTCCAGGTTCGCACTGGTGACCTCGACGGGGAACTCGGTCCCGTCGGTCCGCGCGGGCGATCATCCGGGTCGGCTTGGTCCGGGCATGCGGATCGAGGTGCTCGGGCCGCCGCATGGAGCCGGGGATGAGCTTGGAGTCGAACTGCGGCAGCAGATCGAGCAGCCCGCGCCCCACCAGCGCGGTGCCCGGAGTCTCGAAGGCCTCCAGGGCGATGGTGTTGGCGTTGACGACCGTCCCGTTGGCGTTGACCAGCACCAACGCGTCGGGAAGCGCGTCCAGTATGGCTGCGAGGCGAGCAGCGCCTCGGGATGGCCTGCTGCTCACGAGACGCTTCCTCCCTGTTACCGCACCTTGCCGACCGCTCGGGCCATCTTGCCAACCGTCCCGCAGCGTGTCACGCGAGGGAGTCTAAGGGCTTGCGGTTGCGCTCGCGACGCCGGATGAGAGCGAGGTCGCACGAGCGAAGTGACGTCGAACTGACGACCGGGTAACCGGAAACGCCTGCCCTCCTGCGACGACGTCGCGGGACCTTCGCGGGACCTTTACGACGGCGGTGTTTCTGTACCTTTTGGCCGGACCGGCGGGATGGCGGGCGTAGAGGGGCGAAATCCGGACGAGGTGCGGACGACGGAAACGGGTGGCGGGCCCGCCACGTGCGTACCTACGTACGTGCGCACGTCACGTAGGTACGCACATAGGTCGAATCAGGCGCCTCGCCGTGCCCTCATGTCCGGCAGGAGCGGCACGAGCCGGTCCCAGCGGGCGATCTGGCAGCCGTCACGGCGGTCGTACGTGGCGTCGACGGGGCGTCCGGCCCAGGTGCCGGTGACGTGCGCGGTGGCCGGCCCGCCGTACTGCATGGTGCAGAAGCCGCCCTGCGGGGCGGGGGCGAAGACTGTCCTGCCCCCACCGCGTGTCCCGCTCCAGCGCGGCACAGGCGCCGCGCGGGTCGGGGTGGCTGCCGCCGTCGGGCTCGCAGTACAGCTCGAAGGTCCCGTCGGCCCCGCCGCCGGCGTTCCGGACGGTGACGGTGAGGTGGTCCCGATCCTGGCCCTGCCGTCGCGGGCCGGCCGGGGACAGCAGGGAGCCCGCACTGGCCTGGGCATACGCGGCCGGGGACACCGCGGCCAGCGACCCGACGGCGGCGACGGAGGCGGCGGCACCGAGGACGAGGCGCCGCAGACCGGGGCGGGCGGTGGTCCGAGGCGCGGCGGGCGGCGGCCCGGGAAATGGCAGTCGACATGACCTGACTAACGCGGCGCGTCTCTGGACGTTGCGCGCCAGGACGACTGCGCCCCCGATTGCGCCACGCACTCCGCGCCACGACAGCCCGACAAGCGTTTTGCCCTGCGCCCTTCCCGCCTAGTACCGTGGGGGGCGATTGGTGACAGCGACGCTCGACTGTGTCATCATCGGCACGCACCGACTCGCGCTCGCGCGGGAGGCTGTGCTGGAGGCGTCGCCTAGTCCGGTCTATGGCGCCGCACTGCTAATGCGGTTTGGGTCTTAAAGCCCATCGAGGGTTCAAATCCCTCCGCCTCCGCACCTGATCACGAAGCCCCGGTCACCTGACCGGGGCTTCGCTGTCGTCACCGGGACGACCCCGAAGCCCTGATCGGCCGTTTCCGCAGGTCACAAGGGGTGTGGCGAACGGATTTCACATGGCGGCGGCAGTCATGTAATGTTCTTCCTGTCGCCGCGAGCGGGCCGAAAGGCCCGGGAGCGGCGAAAAAACAGAACAAGCACTCGTAGCTTAACGGATAGAGCATCTGACTACGGATCAGAAGGTTGCAGGTTCGAATCCTGCCGAGTGCACAGCAGACCAGAGGCCCCGGATCACTCCGGGGCCTCTGGCGTGTGCGGCCGCGGTTATCGGCGATGCGGAGGACGTCCCGTAGGGCCTCGGTCAGGCGTTCGGCGAGGCAGCGGAGATCGCTGGGCTGGGTGTCGGGGAGACAAGGCGAGGGCGTGGTCGACGAGTTGGTTGCCCATGTGGAGCGGGTCGACTCCGTGGCATCAGCCCAGTTTGGGGACCGGTCCGCCGTGGTGGTCGGTGATCAGGTAGCAGTGCCTGCCCTCGGTGCCTGACCAGGGCAGCGGACGGGACTCCTCCGCGTCGAGAGTGGCGGGGTCGGGCCAGGTCCCTTCAAGAGGAAGGCCATCGCTGCGGGAGCATACGGCGGAGGTTCGGCATCTCCTTGGGCCGACCGGAGCCGTGAGTGCCGCCTCCCAGCCCCACGCTTGACACAACGTCCGAACGTCGCGCCCGCGACGGACAGATCACGCGTGGGCTCCGTGCGGGGCGTCGGACATACTCGATGGACCGCAGCAGTCGCACGATCCACGCCGCCGGTGCACGCCCGTTCGAGCATCATGCCCGGGCAAGGTCAATCCGGTGATTGCCGAGGTCGCCGATCTGGTCGCCTTCGGTGATCACACGCCGTCACCACCACCATGGCGGCGGAGGCCGGACAGCACCCCCTCACGCCTTCGAGCCGATCATCCGGCACTTCGTGGGGGCCCACACCCATCTGTGCGCCGCCGGCCGGTGCGTGGCCTGACTCGTCCAGGAGAAGGGGCTTCGACCGCCGAGAGGCTCGCCGACCTGCTGCGCGCCGAGACCGTGGCGGGCAGCCGTCAGGCCCTGGTCCGAGATGCGCGATGAGCCTGGTCGAACTCGACCCGGTGACGCTTGGTATGTGCGCTCCCGATTTGCGTCGTTCCCAGAATCAGTAGAGGAAAAGCATGTCGCTCCTGAAGACCATCGATACCCAGCCCTCCTTCGCACCTCGCGAGTCCGGCCCGCTGCCGGAACGCCTGATTTCCGGCGACCCGACTTACAAGACCTGGGCCCAGGACGCCGCCCGCGGGGAAACGATCAATACGGGTGTCTGGGAAGCCACGCCCGGCGAGACGCGCTCGATCAAGGGCGAGATCTTCGAGTTCTGCCACATTCTTTCCGGCGTCGTCGAAATCACGCCGGAAGGTGGCGAGCCGGTGGTCTACAAGGCAGGCGACAGCTTTGTCATGAAGCCGGGCTTCGTCGGTGTCTGGAAGACCATCGAAACCGTGCGCAAGATCTACCTGACCGTGTCGTGACGCCGATGCCGCGGTAGGTGGGGATGGGACCGGCGGCTGCCGCCCGCTCCCATCCGTACTACTCGGTGTCGCCGCGCAGAAATCAGCGGGCGCACGGAAGGGCCCGGTGCACTCACGCACCGGGCCCTTTCCTCACAGATCAAGATGCACGAAATCAATCACACAGCAGCGCACTCGGCGAACCTACCCTGCCAGTGGAGCTGGCGCGCGGTCTCCAGTGCGGCTTCTTCGGCTCGTCGATTGGCTTCAGCCACAATGAGTTGCTCCACGGTGTGGGGTTGGTGCTGCAGTTCATGCAGGTACTGATCCGCAGCGGCCTCGCGAGCTACGTGTATCGTCATGTTCACCATGCAAGCCCGCAATTCGGTCTCGTTTCCGGCGGCTTGGGCCTGAGGTGCCACCGCTCCGCCGACGGCAAGAGCCGCGATCATTCCGGCAAATACGGTGCCGATCTTTGCTCGCCTCTGCATGTCACTCCACCTTCCTGTCTTTTCCTGTCCCTACGGGGCCGCGATAGACGGTTACGACCTGAAGCGGGCCTTCGACGAGACGTGACGTTCGGTCACGACCGGCCGCTTCACTACGGCTATCGCGGGCCGGCCTCCAGGAGCCCCCAAAGGGTGTGACCGATGGACGTGAGAACACTATACACACCATGTATACGCCCCGTGTATACGTCGAGTGTGTAGCCCATGGCGGGGCGTATCGGGGGCTTCGACCGCAGTGCTCTCCTGTGCCTGAGCCGGGACGGTGCCGGGGGCGACGATCGCGGTCGTCGCGGCGAAACCGAGGGCCGCGCCGCGACCGAAGCGGCCCGAGGTCCTTCGTCTTCGATAAGCCCGGTCGGGAGGTCAAGGAGACGGTTCGGCTCTGGTCAACTGATCATCCGAGTCGTCGTCGCGCTCCGTCGCGCGTGACGCCCGCCTGGTGTTTCCCGGCAGTTCCTTCGGTGGCGCGCCGCGTACTGAGAGAGCACGCTGGATGCAGGGGCAACCTGAGGAGAGGCACCCCATGGTCCAGACCAGCCCAGACCACAAGGCGCACACGCCGTTCCTTTCCCGCCCCGGCGTCCGCCGCTTCGCGCCGTTCGCTCTGATCACCGCGGTCGCTCTGGTCTTCATCTTCGAGAACCGCTCGAACGTCGAGATCCGCCTTCTCGTACCGATCGTGACCATGCCGCTGTGGGGCGCCCTCTTGATCGCCTGGGCTCTCGGCATGCTCGCCGCGCTCTTCTACACCCTGCGCCGACGGTCGAACCGGCACTCACGACGGCCGGATTAAGGTCCCGGTCAGAGGGTTGCTTCGAGTCGTACAGCGGTGGTGAGCGGACGGTGACGCCCCGGGGCTGGCTTCAGTCGGGGCGGCAGTGTTCCTCCAAGTAGTTCGCCGCCAGGGCGCTCGCCCGGGTGAACCAGTCGTTCAGGACCGCGATTTCGTCAGGAGAGTAGTCCGCGAAGAGTTGCGTCAGGCGGGCGTAGTAGCGGCTCGTAGACCTCGCGGACGCGGGCGACCGCGTCGGGTTGGGCGGCTACGCGGATGCGGCGGCGGTCTGCCGGGTCGGGGCGGCGGGTGATGTAGTCGGCACGTTCCAGGCGGTTGAGGATGCCGGTGACCGCGCCCGTCGTGACGTGGACGCGGGCTGCCAAGTCGCCTGCGGTGAGGAGGTTTTCGCCGGCCTCGACGACGTAGGCGAAGCAGGTGAGGTCGGTCACGTTCATGCCGACCTGCTGGGCGATCTCATGCTGTCCGACCAGGTGGGTCGCGATGAGGTGGTCCATCGCCGACAGTGCCTGCTCCGGCGTGGCGGCCGGACGCGGCTTGGCTTGCATTTCCCAATTCCCTTAGTTCGTGAGATGTTTGGGCCGTAAACGGCTTAGTGGTGAGGGGTTCGGGGGCGCTCCCTGGAGTCCTTCTGTGTCAGGGGGCAGCACGTGAGCGCACATCAGTATGACCACGGGCACACGGTCGCGGGATGGATCGGATGCGCGATCGGGAGCGTCGCGGCGGGTTTTGCGGGTGCCGGGGTTGTCATGGTCTCGGGCTTGCTGATCGCCGGTGGGATCGGGATCGGGGTCGTGGGCCTTCTCGTCACCTGGGCGCTGCACCTCTCCGGGTGGGGAAGGGGCCGGGCCTCCGGCCTCGGGAGGAGTGGGGCTGGCGGGTGCGGGACTCGTCGGCGCCGGGTGGGCACGCCGAGTGCCTGGGGTGCCGACTGGCCGGGCGGGGGCAGCGGCGAGTGGAGGTGGCTCAGGCCATGCCCGTGCGTGCGGGTGGGGAGGCCGAGGCCGCTGCTGCCGTCGGGGCCGATTCCGTGAGGTGATCCCTCCCGACGGCTGGTTCGTCGTCGCTCTCGTTGATCGTCCCGCCGGGCGCTGCGGCGCCGTTGTCAGTGGTGCCCTCTACTCTCGGCAGAGATGGCACAGGCATGGAAGTGCTCGGGGCTGCGGTGGTCGGCTGACGGTCCCGTGCTGGTGTGGGACGGCGGCCGGCGCAGTGCGCTGACCTGGGGGAAACGCGTGGCCTTCGGGGTCGCGGAGGGGGGCGTGCGGACGTGTGCGGGGGCTCGGGGGCATGCGTGTCCGACGCGGGTGGCGGTGCCGGGGCGGAGTACGGGGGCGCGGTGCGAGGAGTGCGCGCGGCTGGACCGGGCGCACTCCGTGGCCGCCGACACGATCGCGGACGATCCGCGGCCGTATCACGTGTATCTGGCGTGGTTCGGGCCCGGCATGGTCAAAGTCGGGATCACGGCGGAAGAGCGCGGCTCCGCGCGGCTGCTCGAGCAGGGTGCCGTCTGCTTCACCTGGCTCGGTGCCGGGCCGCTCATGGCCGCGCGGCGTACCGAGGAGCTGTTGCGGGCCGCCCTGCGGGTGCCCGACCGGATTCCCTACGCCGAGAAGCGGGCCGTGCGGGCCGTGCTGGCGCAGGCGGCGGCCGACCGGGCCGGTGAGGTGGCCGAGCTGCATGCGAGGGCGGTTGCCCTCGGGGGATGGCCGGAGTCGCTGGTGCGGGAGCCCCTGCGGGTTGTCGATCATGTTGATGTGTTCGGGCTCGCCGGGTTGCCCGTCGCCGTCGGGGACGTGCGCGAGCTCGTCGCCGGTGGGGTCGTGAGTGGGGAGCTCGTGGCTGCCGCCGGGCCCGATCTGCATCTGGCCACCGGGGGTGGCGTCGTCGTGCTGGACACGCGGTTGATGACCGGGTGGGGGCTGGTGCCCGCCGGGGACAGTGAACTGTCCGTGCCCGTGAGGGAGTTCAGGGAGGCGGCGGGTGTGCAGGACGGGTTGTTCTGACCCGCCCCTTTTTGTCCACCCCTCTCCACCCCTCTCCACCCCTCTTTATCCACCCTCTGTCTCCGGCCCCCTCATCGTCCCGCCCAGCGGACCCACAGCTTGCTCAGCACTCCTCACAGCGGCCCCCACAGCCCTCACCCCGCCGGACCACGGCGTTCCCAGGCGTTCCCTGAGAAGTCCCTGTGTGTTTCTCAGGGAATTCACAGGTGGTCGAAAGGGGGCTCTCAGAGGCCCCCGACATCGTGTTCACATGACCACGACCTCGCCCCAGGGGCGCACCGAACTGCTGAGGCCGGACGGGAGCCCCGTCCGCGTGCTTGTGGTGGACGACGAGCTGTCGATCACCGAGCTGCTGTCCATGGCCCTGCGCTACGAGGGATGGCAGATCCGCAGTGCCGGGGACGGCCAGGGCGCCGTCCAGACCGCGCGCGACTTCCGGCCCGACGCCGTCGTGCTGGACATGATGCTGCCCGACATGGACGGCCTGGCGGTTCTCGGGCGGCTGCGGCGGGAGCTGCCGGACGTGCCCGTGCTCTTCCTGACCGCCAAGGACGCCGTCGAGGACCGGATCGCCGGGCTGACCGCCGGCGGTGACGACTACGTCACCAAGCCGTTCAGCCTCGAAGGAGGTCGTCGCGCGGCTGCGCGGGCTGATACGGCGGTCCGGTGCGGCCGACCGGCGCTCCGACTCCGCGCTCGTCGTCGGCGACCTCACCCTCGACGAGGACAGTCACGAGGTGACCCGGGCCGGCGCCAACATCCACCTGACCGCGACCGAGTTCGAGCTGCTGCGGTTCCTGATGCGCAATCCGAGGCGCGTGCTCAGCAAGGCGCAGATCCTCGACCGCGTGTGGTCGTACGACTTCGGCGGGCAGGCCAACGTCGTCGAGCTCTACATCTCCTATCTGCGGCGGAAGATCGACGCGGGACGGGAGCCGATGATCCACACCCGGCGTGGTGCCGGTTACCTGATCAAGCCCGCCGTGTCATGAGCGGGCGACGGCGGCCGCGTACCCAGCAGAGAGCGGGCAAGCGGCGCGAGCGGGCAAGCCGCGCACTCTGCGGACTCGGCTCGTCGTCGCGTCCGTGGTGCTGATCGCCGTGGTGTGTGCGGTGATCGGCACGGTGACGACGCTCGCGCTCGGTCGCATCTGTACGAGCAGTTGAACGGGCAGGTCGAGGACGTCGGCAAGCGTCTGTCGGGACCCGGTGAAACCCGGCGGCGGAGACGACGTCGGCTCGACGGACAGGATCACGGGCTTCCTCGAGGGACCGGCGCAGCCTGAGACCATCGCCGCGGTCGGTCGGCGCCGACGGCAGGGTCACCAGGGCGTTCATGGCCGAGGCCTCCGAGGAGAACATCCCCTACCGGCAGAATGTGGCCGTCGACCTCACCGAGGCGCAGAAGTCCGCCCTCGCCGAAGTGCCGACCACGGGTATGCACACCGTCGACATCCCCGGCCTCGGCGAATACCGCGTGCAGTACGTCGAGGGGAAGGACGGAGGCCTCTACTACGTCGCCCTGCCCACCGAGTCGGTCAACACCACCATCAACACCCTCATCCTCGTCGAGGTCAGCGTCACCGGCGCCGGACTCGTCGCCGCCGCCATCGCCGGCTCCGTCCTCGTCGGCGTCGCCACCCGCCCCCTGCGCCGGGTCGCCGCCACCGCCACCCGTGTCTCCGAACTCCCCCTGCACACCGGCGAGGTGAACCTCAGCGAGCGCGTCCCCGAGCTCCGAGACCGACCCGCACACCGAGGTCGGACAGGTCGGTGCCGCGCTCAACCGGATGCTGGACCACGTCCACGGGGCGCTGCACGCGCGGCAGCAGAGCGAGATGCGGGTCCGGCAGTTCGTCGCCGACGCCAGCCACGAGCTGCGCACTCCCCTCGCCTCCATCCGCGGGTACGCCGAGCTGACCAGACGCGGAAGAGAGGACGTCGGCCCCGACACCCGGCACGCGCTCGGCCGGATCGAGTCCGAGGCCGGGCGGATGACGCTGCTCGTCGAGGATCTGCTGCTGCTCGCCCGGCTCGACGCCGGCCGGCCGCTCCAGTTCGAGCAGACCGACCTCGTACCGCTCGTCGTGGACACCGTCAGCGACGCCCGCGCGGCCGGCCATGGACCACAACTGGCGGCTCGACCTGCCCGACGAGCCCGCGCTCGTGTCGGCGGACGCGGCCCGGCTGCAACAGGTCCTCGTCAACCTGCTCGGCAACGCCCGCAACCACACCCCGCCCGGTACGACCGTCACCGCGCGCGTGCAGCGGCGCGGCGCCTGGCTGTGCGTGGACGTCGAGGACAACGGGCCAGGGCATCCCGCCCGAGTTGCTCCCGCATGTCTTCGAACGGTTCGCGCGCGGCGACTCCGCGCGCTCCCGCGCCACCGGTTCGACCGGTCTCGGCCTCGCCATCGTGCAGGCCGTGGCGACCGCGCACGGCGGTGCCGTGACCGTCGACAGCGTGCCCGGGACGGACCGTGTTCACGGTGCGCCTGCCCGCGATCCCGCCGCGGCCACAGCCGGAAATGAGCTGGCAACAGCACTCACAGGCACGGCACAGCGTCACCACATCGGGCGCAACAGGGCGCCTGACGAAAGTCGGTCCCATGCGAACCGACTCTTCTCCCGGCACCCTGCCGGCGCGGGAGCATCTCCCGGCCGCAGCAGCCGGTACGCCTGTCCTGGACGTAGTGATCCCCGTCTACAACGAGGAGAAGGACCTCCAGCCGTGCGTCCTGCAGACTGCACGAGCACCTCGACGCGGACGTTCCCGTACGCGTTCCGCATCACGATCGCGGACAACGCCTCCACGGACACCACCCCGCAGGTGGCGGCGCGGCTGGCGGCGGAGACTCCCGGAGGTCAGGTCCTTCCGCCTGGAGCAGAAGGGCCGCGGCCGGGCCCTGCGGACCGTCTGGTCCGCCTCGGACGCCCCGGTCCTCGCCTACATGGACGTGGACCTGTCCACCGACCTCAACGCCCTGCTGCCCGCTGGTGGCGCCGCTGATCTCCGGCCACTCGGACCTCGCGATCGGCTCGCGGCTCGCCCGCAGCTCGCGGGTGGTGCGCGGCGCCAAGCGGGAGTTCATCAGCCGCACCTACAACCTCATCCTGCGCGGCTCGCTCCAGGCCCGCTTCTCCGACGCCCAGTGCGGCTTCAAGGCGATCCGCCGGGACGTGGCCCAGGTGCTGCTGCCGCTGGTCGAGGACACCGGCTGGTTCTTCGACACCGAGATGCTGGTGCTCGCCGAGCGCGCCGGGCTGCCGGATCCACGAGGTGCCGGTCGACTGGGTCGACGACCCCGACTCCACCGTGCACATCGTCAGGACCGCGACCGACGACCTCAAGGGCGTGTGGCGGGTCGGCAGGGCGCTGGCCACCGGCTCGCTGCCGCTGGACCGGCTCGCCCGGCCCTTCGGCGACGACCCGCGCGACCGTGAGATCACAGGACGTACCGCAGGGGCTGGCCCGCCAGCTCGTCGGGTTCTGCGTCGTCGGCGCCCTGTCCACCCTCTTCTACCTGCTCCTCTACAGCGGCTTCCGCGTCTTCGCCGGCTCCCAGGTCGCCAACGCGCTCGCCCTGCTGGTCTCGGCGGTCGCCAACACCGCGGCCAACCGGCGGCTCACCTTCGGGGTGCGCGGGCCGGGGCGGTGCCGTGCGGCACCAGGCGCAGGGCCTGGTCGTCTTCGGCATCGGTCTCGCCCTGACCAGCGGCTCGCTCGCCGCCCTGAACGCGGCGACGACCGAGCCCGGCGCACTCCACCGAACTGGCTGTGCTCGATCGCGGCCAACCTCGCGGCGACCGTGCTGCGCTTCCTGCTCTTCCGCGCCTGGGTGTTCCCGGACCGGCGCGACGGTCGACCCGGCGGCGGTCGCCTCGCACACTCCGGTCCGCCCCCTGTCCTCGCCGACCTTTTCCACAGCGCGCCACGACCCGTACGGGCCGCTCCCGCAGCGCACTCCCCCGTACACGTACGACACCGCCCGGTTCCGCGCCGGTGAAGCCGCGGACGGCACCTGGCGGGACGCCACCATGCAGCTGCAGCCGGTGCGCCCGCACGACACCGACCCGAGGGACTCCCGATGACCGTCCACTACGACCAGCCGACCGGCCGACAGAGACACGAGTCCCAGCGCATCGGAGCCGTCCCCCGGCACCGCGGCACCCGTTCCCGACGCCGGTGAACCCAAGCGGCCCTTCGTGCGGCGGCTGTGGCGCGGCCGGCCCGAGGACCCCCGCTGGGCCCGCCCGGCCTTCCTCGGCCTGCTCGCTGGCCACCGCCGCTGCTCTACCTCTACAACCTGAGCGCCTCCGGCTACGCCAACTCCTTCTACTCGGCGGCCGTGCAGGCCGGCAGCCAGTCCTGGAAGGCGTTCTTCTTCGGCTCGCTGGACGCGGCGCAACGCCATCACCGTCGACAAGCCCCCGGCCTCCCTGTGGCCGATGGCCCTGTCGGTGCGGCTCTTCGGCCTCACCTCGTGGGCGATCCTCGTCCCCGAGGTCCTCATGGGCGTCGGCACGGTCGCCGTCGTGTACGCGGCCGTGCGCCGCCGGTTCAGCCCCGCGGCCGGTCTGATCGCGGGCGCGGTGCTCGCGCTCACCCCCGTCGCGGCGCTGATGTTCCGCTTCAACAACCCGGACGCGATGCTGGCCCTGCTGATGGCCGTCGCCTGCTACCTCGTCATCCGGGCGCTGGAGGACGGCCGTACCAAGTGGCTGGTGTGGGCGGGTGCCGCGATCGGCTTCGCGTTCCTCGCCAAGACCCTCCAGGCCTTCCTGATCCTGCCCGCGCTCGCGCTCGTCTACGGCGTCTGCGCGCCGGTGCGGTGCGAGGCGGCTCGGCGCAGCTCGCCGGCGGGCCTGGTCGCGATCGTCGTCTCCGGCGGCTGGTGGGTCGCGATCGTCGAGCTGTGGCCCGCGTCGTCCCGCCCGTACATCGGCGGCTCGCAGAACAACAGCTTCCTGGAGCTGACCTTCGGCTACAACGGCCTCGGCCGGCTCAACGGCGAGGAGACCGGCAGCGTCGGCGGTGGCGGCGGCGGCGGCAACGGCGGCGGCGCCTGGGGCGAGACCGGCTGGGACCGGCTGTTCAGCTCCGAGATCGGCGGCCAGATCTCCTGGCTGCTCCCGGCCGCGCTGATCCTGCTCGTCGCGGGCCTGGTGGCCACGCGCCGCGCGGGCCGCAGCGGACATCCGCCACGCGGGTCGCGTTCCTGGTGTGGGGCGGCTCGCTGCTGATCGACCATGGCGGTCTTCAGCTACATGGCGGGCATCTTCCACGAGTACTACACGGTGGCCCTCGCCCCCTACCTCGCGCCGCTGGTCGGCATGGGCGCGGCGGCTGCTCTGGGAGCGGCGGGAGCAGGCTGGGCGTCGCTCGACCCTGGCGGCCGCCGTGACGGCGACCGCGGCCTGGGGTTACGTCCTGCTCAACCGCTCCCCCGACTACCTGCCCTGGCTGAAGTGGCTGGTCCTGGTCGGCGGTCTGGTCGCCGCGCTCGGGCCTGGTCTTCGCCGGGCGGCTGGGGCGCCGGACTGGCCCTGGCGGTCGCCGGGCTGGGCCTCGTGGCCGCGCTGGCCGGCGCCGACGGCGTACACGCTGAGCACGCGTGAACGAGGGGCACAGCGGCTCCATCGTCACGGCCGGTCCGGCCGGCGCGAGCATGATGGGCGTCCCGGGCGGTGGCGGCGGCCCGGGTCGGCGGCGGATTCCCCGGCGGCGGGAACGCACCCGGGCAGGGGCAAGGCCAGGGCCAGGGCCAGCAGGGCCAGGGCGGCCCGGCAGCGGCGGCGGCTTCCCCGGCGGCGGCAGCGGCAACGGCCGCAGGGCCAGCAGGGCAACGGCATCCCCGGCACCGGCACGGCCCGAACCAGCAGGGCCAGCAGGGCCGGCGAAGGCGGCCGCACGGGCGACGGCGGCGATGGGCGGCGGCGGCGGCATGGGCGGGCTGCTCAACGGCGCCAGCGTCGACTGCCGAGGCCAAGGAGCTGCTGGAGACGGACGCCGGGTGACTACACCTGGGCGGCCGCGGCGATCGGCTCCCAGAACGCCGCGAGCTACCAGCTCGGCCACCGGCGACCCGGTGATGGCGATCGGCGGCTTCAACGGCACCGACCCGTCCCCGACCCTGGCCCAGTTCAAGAAGTACGTGGCGGACGGAAAGATCCACTACTTCATCGGCCGGTGGCAGCGGCGGCGGCATGGGCGGCGGCAGCAACGGCACCGTCCTCGCAGATCACCTCCTGGGTCGAGGCCAACTTCAAGAAGGTCACGGTCGGCTCGGCCACCTTCTACGACCTCACGCAGCAAGGCGACGAGCTGACCCCGAGAGCGACCGGCGAAGGGCGGTGGCCGAGCACCGCCCTCTTGCGCGGTGATCAGTTGTACAGCGTATAGGAGACCGTTCTACGGTGTACAGCATGACGACGTCCTCCCAGGAACAGACAGGCCGCCTGCACGGCTCCAGGCGGCCACCCGCAGCGCTGGCTGATCCTCGGTGTCATCTGCCTCGCCCAGCTCACCGTGCTGCTCGACAACACCGATCCTGAACGTGGCGATCCCCTCGCTCACCCGCGAACTGGGCGCGGCCACCTCCGACATCCAGTGGATGATCAACGCGTACTCGCTGGTGCAGTCCGGCCTGCTGCTCACCGCGGGCAGCGCCGCCGACCGCTACGGCCGCAAGAAGATGCTGGCGACCGGCCTCGCCCTGTTCGGCCTGGGCTCGCTGGCGGCCGGGCTCGCGGAGAGCCACCGGCCAGCTGATCGCGGCACGGGCCGGGATGGGCGTCGGCGGCGCGCTGCTGATGACCACCACGCTCGCCGTGGTCATGCAGATCTTCGCGCCCGAGGAGCAGCCGAAGGCCATCGGCATCTGGGCGCGGTCAGCTCGCTCGGCTTCGCGGCCGGTCCGCTGATCGGCGGCGTTCGATGCTGAACCACTTCTGGTGGGGCGCGATCTTCCTGATCAACCTGCCGGTCGCCGCGCTCGGCCTGGTCGCGGTCGTGACCCTGGTCCCCGAGTCCAAGGACCGGCAGGGCGACCGGCCCGACCTGCTCGGCGCCGTGCTGTCCACGATCGGCATGGCCGCGCTGCGTGTACGCGATCATCTCCGGGCCCGAGCACGGCTGGACGTCCGGCCAGGGTGCTGGCCCGGCCGACCGTCGCGGTCGGGGTGCTCGGCCTGTTCGCGTACTGGGAGAGCCGGATCCCGTATCCGATGCTCGACCTGCACTTCTTCCGGGACCGGCGGTTCACGGGCGCGGTCGCCGGGGGCGGTGCTGATCGCCTTCGGGATGGGCGGGGTCGCTGTTCCTGCTCACCCAGCACCTCCAGTTCGTGCTCGGCTACGGCCCGCTGGAGGCGGGGCTGCGGACCGCGCCGCTCGCGCTGACGCGTGGTCGCTGCTCAACTTCACCGGGGTGGCGGCGAAGTTGGCTGGCTCAAGGCTCGGGACGCCGGTGGCGATCGCGCTCGGCATGACGCTGATGTCCGCGGGCCTGGCGTGCGATCGCGCATGCTCGGCCGGGCACGGGTACGCGGGCACGCTGCTGGGGCTGGTGCTCATCGGCGTGGGGTGCGCGCTCGCCATCCGGCCATGGCACACGCGATCATGAGCGCGATTCCGCCGGAGAAGGCGGGTGTCGGCGCGGGGATCAACGGTACGTGGCGGAGTTCGGCAACGGGCTGGGCGTCGCGGTGCTCGGGGCGGTGCTCAACTCCCGGTTCGCGGCGCTGGTGCCGGTCGCGCGACGTCGTTGCCGGGCGGCGCTGGCCGCGGCGGAGGGCGCGGCGGAGCGGGCGCGGATCTCGACGCGTTCGCCTCCGGCCTGGAGAGCAGTCAGTTGGTGGGGGCGGTGGCCGTGCTGGCCGGGGGGTTGGTCGCGGCGGCGTTGCTGCGGCGGGCGGAGCGGGCAGGATCCGCCTAGGAGCGCGGGGCAGGGTAGTCGTGCGGCTGCGGGCCCGTTGTGGCTGGTCGCGCAGTTCCCCGCGCCCCTCAAGGGGCGCGCTAGCTGACCGGCGTCAGGAGTCGAGGAAGGTGCGCCATGGCGAAGGCAGCCGGCAGGGCCGCGCGGGCCAGTGTCTGGCTGGACGGCAAGGAGCGCCCGGCGGCGCGGCGTGGCGGGCAGCCGTCGGGGCTGGACCGGGACCGGATCACCGCGGTCACGGTCCGGCTGCTGGACGCCGAGGGGCTGGCCAAGTTCTCCATGCGGCGGCTGGCCGCCGAGCTGAACGTCACCGCGATGTCCGTCTACTGGTACGTCGACACCAAGGACGACCTCCTCGAACTCGCCCTGGACGCGGTCTTCGGCGAGCTGCGCGCTGCCCGACCCGGAGGCCGGCGAGGACTGGCGCGACCAGCTGCGCGCGCTGGCCCGGGAGTACCGCGACCCTGCTGGTGCGCCACCCCTGGCTGTCCGCCGCTGGTCGGGCACTTACCTCAACATCGGCCCGAACAGCCTGGCGTTCTCCCGGGCCGTGCAGCGCGTCATCCGCCGGACCGGGCTGCCCGCGCACGGCCTGACGGCGGCGATCTCGGCCGTCTTCCAGTTCGTCTACGGCTACGGCACGCATGGAGGGCCACTTCCTCGACCCGGGCCGCGGACCCGGCATGACCCGGACGAGTACTTCCAGCAGGCCTGAGCACGGTGACCGAGGCGCCCGACAGGCCGCGGACGTCGTCCGGGAGGCCCAGGAGATCATGGCGGCCCGCGGCGGCGACACGGTCGCGGAGATGCTGGACCGGGACTTCGAGTTCGCGCTGGACCTGCTGATCGCGGGCATCGAGGCGATGGTCGCACGCGGCTGACCCCGCGTCAGCCGTCGCTCCCGGGCGCTACTCAGTCGTCCGCCACCAGCCGCGCCGGGAAGCCGCCGGTCGCCACCGGCCCCCACCGCTCCGGCGTGACCCGGATGATCGACTTGCCCTGCTTGACCATGGCCTCCCGGTACTCGTCCCAGTCGGGGTGCTCACCGGCGATGTTCCGGAAGTACTCCACCAGCGGCTCGACGGAGTCGGGCGCGTCGATGACCTCGGCCGTGCCGTCGATCTGGACCCAGGGGCCGTTCCAGTCGTCGCTGAGCACGAGCAGGCTGACCCGCGGGTCCCGCTTGCGCGTTGCGGGTCTTGGCCCGCTCCGGGTAGGTGGAGACCACGATCCGGCCGGAGTCGTCGACCCCGCAGGTCAGCGGCGAGCCCTGGGGGCCGCCGTCGGCCCGGCGGGTCGAGCAGGATCGCGCGGTGCCGGGGCCGTACGAAGTCCAGCAACTCGTCGAGGGAGACACGGGTGTTCGTCGCGATGTTCGGTGCCATGTCCGACCAGCCTAGGACGCCAGGGCCTCCGGCGAGGTCTGTCGTACACGGGCACGTCCCGGCGCAGGCCCCGGTCACGCTCCAGCGCACGCTGGCTTGTCGTGCACCGGGACGTCGCGGCGCGGGCCGGAGCTCCAGGACGCGACTCGACGGCCTCGGGGCGGCCACCGCCCAGGCGGGTCCGGTGGAGCGTCGTCTGATGAGAGCGGACGCCCTGGGAGTCCATGAAGTGGGTCGAGGAGAGGTCGAGGACGAGGAGGCTCCAGCCGGTCGGACCGCTGGTCCGAGCGGCGGACATGATGAGCGGCAGCAGCTCCGAGCCGCGTTGCAGAAGTCGATCTCGCGCGGGCATGGTCGAGGCACGACGCAGCCGGGTAGGTCGCCGCGGTTGCGCGCTGCAGGATTCGGGATGAAGGTCACGGCACTCACCTGGCAGACGTTCGTCCGGATTCCGGCTGAGGCCGCTTCCTGACCCGTGGTGCCCATTCCACCACGCCGGGGGGCGGCTGCGGAAGCGCCCGCTGGCGGCCGTCGGCCGGACGTCACCTGGCACGCAACCGAGCAGCTAGAGTGCTGTTCTGTCCTGTGCTCGCAGTCGGGAATGTGCTGCGGAGCTCTCCTGCGCACGGCCGTTGGCCGTGCATGCCGAAGAGGTTCGTGGTGGCTGCGTCCGAGTTTCCTGATTTGCCCCGTTTTCCGGTGGGCTTCGAGCTGGCCGAAGCCCTGACGGTGGCGTCTCAGCAACTGCACGAGACGCTCACCCCGCACAACACGCTGCGCACCGCCGTCCGGCTGGCCGTGCACCTCATGCCCGGGGCCGAGCACGCCGGCATCTCCGTGATCGAGCGCGGCAGCCAACTCCGTACGCTCGCCTGGACCGACGAGGTCGTGCGGTCCGCCGAGGCCCGGCACACCGGCCGCGAACAGCACCGGGCACTGGGAGCAGTTGTGGACCAGCCCGGTGGCGCGGATAGCGGACAGCGAGGCCGACGACGGCTGGGACGTGCTGTCGGCGCTGGGCCTGCGCTCGGCGCTGTCGCTGCGGCTGCGCGCCGACCGCCGCCGGCTGACCGTGCTCACGGCCTACGCGCGCAAGCCGGGCGTCTTCGACGAGGACGCCACGCGCATCGGCCGGCTGTTCACCGCGCACGTCAGCATCGCCCTGGACTCCGCGACCGTGCGCGAGCAGCTCACCGAGGCCATGCACACCCGGGACCTGATCGGCCAGGCCACCGGCATCCTCATGGAGCGCCAGGGCATCGACGCGGCCGCGGCCTTCGAGAGCCTGGTACGCGCCTCCCAGCGGGAGAACGTGAAACTGCGCGACCTGGCCCGCCGGATCGTCGGCACGCACAACAGCACCTGACGTGAGCCGGTCACGTCGGGGGCGTGGGCGGAGCGACGACGGGATACACGTACGGTCATGAGTTCCGAGACGTCCGACGCGCTGGACCAGGCGATGGTGCGCAGCAGCGGGCTCGACACCCTGCTGCACGATCTGACCGACCGGCGGTGCAGGAGGTGCCGGGCGCCGCCGCGTGCAGCATCACCGTGCGTCGCGCCGACCGGCTGCTCACCCTGGCCGGCAGCGACGGGCCTGCCCAGCGGCCTGGACCTGCGCCAGTACGAGAACGGCTCGGGCCCCTGCGTCGAGGCGGCCGAGACCGGCGCCGAGCAGTACGCCGCCGATCTGGCGGCGGAGTCCCGCTGGCCGTCTTACACGCGGTACGCGCTGTCCGCGGGCGTCCGCTGCGTGCTGGCCGTGCCGATCGCCGTCGAGGGCGAGACGGGCGCGGCGCTCAACTTCTACGGCGAGCGGCCCGGGGCGCTGGGTGCGGGCCGGGAGGCGGCCCGTTCCTTCGCGGCCCGGGCCGGGGACGCGATCAACGTGGCGCTGCGGATCGAGCGCCGACGCCAGTCGGCGGCCGACGTGCGCACCGCGTTGCTCTCCCGCAGCGTCATCGACCAGGCGATCGGCATCCTCATGGCCCGGGAGCGGATCGACGCGCGCATCGCCCTGGAGCGGCTGCGCCGGATCTCGCAGGACCGGAACGTCAAACTCCGCGACCTGTGCGACCAGGTGGTGGCGAGAGTGTCCCGGCCGGCGGACCCGGCCTCACGCCGCCGGAAGTGACTCGCCCTGCACCGCCTGGATGTCCAGCTCCACCTTGAGCGTCGTACCGATGGCGGCGATGCCCGCCTGGACGACCTGGTTGTAGTTCATCGCGAAGTCCTCGCGGTGCAGCTCGGTCGTCGCGCGGAACGCCGCGCGGGTGCCGCCCCACGGGTCGGCGCCCGTGCCGAGGTAGGCCAGGTCCAGGTCGACCGGCCGTACGACGCCGTGCATGCCCAGCTCGCCGTGGACGGTCCAGCGGTCGGAACCCGCTCGCGGTGAGCCCCGTGGACCGGTAGGTGATCTCCGGGAAACGTCTCGACGTCCAGGAAGTCCGGCGACTTCAGGTGCTCGTCGCGCATGCCGTTGCCGGTGTCGATGGACGCGGCCCGGATCACCGCCTCCACCCGGGACTTGGTGACGTCGTCCGGGCGCGATCTCGATCGAGCCGGAGAAGCTCCGTGAACCGGCCGCGCACGCTGGAGATGCCCAGGTGCTGGGCGACGGCGGCCACGCCGGAGTGCGCCGGGTCGACGGTCCACGGCCCGGGCGGCGGCAGCTCGGTGCCGCCCTGCCGGGCCAGCGTCACCGTGCCGACCTCGGCCCGCCCGCTCGCGGTGACGATCGCGCTGGAGGCGGCGGGCGCGTACCCGACGGCCGTGACGATGACGGTGTACGCCCCCGGCGCCAGCGGCGTCGCGTCCCGTACGGCGCCCTCCGCGTCCGCCTCGGCGCGCAGCACCTGCGTACCGGTCATGTCGGTCACCGTGACGACCGCGTGCGACACGGCCCATCCGTCCCGGGTGCGGATCCTCGCGGTCAGTCCCATCCTCCAGCTGAACTCCTCGAAAAGAAACCGGCCCGTGGCGCGGCGCACCTCCGCTCGGAGCGCGCCCACCGCCACGGGCCGGGGCTTGTCCTACTCGCCGGGGTGGGCGAGTTCGATGTCGTGGGCGTCGGCGCCGGCGCCGGTCACCGTCAGGGCGGTGGCCACCGGCGGGTAGCCCGTCGCGATGACGGTGTACTCGCCGCCGTCCAGGTCGGTGAAGGCGTACGCCCCGTCCGAGCCGGTGGTGGCCGTGCCGACGACGTTGCCCGCCTGGTCGACCAGCGTCACGCGGGCGTCGGCCAGCGGGCCGTGCGGGGCCCGGACGACACCCTGGACCCGGGCGCCGGCGTCCAGGTCGACCTCGACCCGGGTGACCCCGGTGCCGCCGACCTCGACGGGCAGGGCGCGCGGCCGGTACCCGGCGGCGTTCACCGCGACGGTCACCGCACCCGGCACCAGCTCGGCGAAGGCGAACTCGCCCTGCTCACCGGTGGCGGCGGTGGCCAGCAGGTCCCCGCGCACGTCGGTGACGATCACCATCGCGTCCTTGACGGCCAGCGCGCTCTCGGCGGCCCGGACCACGCCGGTCAGCCCGCTGGTGCCGCTGAGCAGGATGTCGTAGGCGACCGGCTCGCCGTTGACGACGATCGTGGAGGCCTGCGGCTGGAAGCCGTCGGCGGAGGCGATCAGGACGTACGAACCGGCGCCCGGCGCGTCGAGCGCGTAGGAGCCGTCGGCCTGCGCCACCGACCGGCCGAGCTGCCGCCCGGCGAGCGAGATCAGCGTGACGGCGGCCTGCGGCACGGGCGCGCTCTCGGCGCCGCGGACGAAGCCGTGCACGGCGACGCCGGGGCCGACGGACCGGAGGCCTCGCCCGGGACGGACCGCCGTGGCGACGGCGGCGAGCCGCTGCGCTGCCCTCGGGCTCGGTGCCGTCGACGGCCTCGGTCGGTCCGCCACGGCCCAGCTCGGCACCGGCCTTCTGCGCGGCGGGGGCCTCGGCGGCCACCTCGACGGCGAGCCTCGACGGTTGCGTCGGTGCCGGCGGCCTGGGCCAGCGCGCCCTTCGTCTTCAACGGGACCTCCTTGATGAACAGGGAGACCAGCAGGGCGAGCAGCGCGAGCGGAGCGGCGTAGAGGAAGACGTCCGCGACGCCGTGGCCGTAGGCGCTCTCCATGACCGTGCGGATCGGCGCGGGCAGCGCGTCGAGGTCGGGGATGCCGCCCTCGCCGGTGCCGGCGCGGCCGAGGGCCGCGCCCTGGGCGCCGAGGTCGGCGAGGCCGTCCTTGACGTAGTGGGTGATGCGGTTGCCCAGGACCGCGCCCAGCGCGGAGACGCCCACGGCGCCGCCGAGGGAGCGGAAGAAGGTCACCGTGGAGCTGGCGGCGCCCAGGTCGCTCGGGTCCACCTGGTTCTGCGTGGCAGAGCACCAGGTTCTGCATCATCATGCCGACGCCGAGACCCATCAGCGCCATGAAGATCGCGATGTGCCAGTACTCGGTGTCGTAGCGGATCGTGCTCAGCAGGCCGAGGCCCGCGGTCACCAGCACACCGCCGGCGACCAGCCACGCCTTCCAGCGGCCGGTCCGGGTGATGACCTGGCCGGAGACGGTCGAGGAGACGAACAGGCCGACGATCATCGGGATGGTCATGACGCCGGACATCGTCGGCGACTTGTCCCGGGCCAGCTGGAAGTACTGGCTGAAGAAGACGGTGCCCGCGAACATCGCGACACCGACGAACAGGGAGGCCAGGGAGGCAAGCGTGATGGTGCGGTTGCGGAACAGCCGCAGCGGGATGATCGGCTCGCTCGCCTTCGCCTCGACGAGGACGAACAGCGCCAGCAGCACGACCGAGCCGCCGACCATCGCGTACGTCTGCCAGGACACCCAGTCGTACTTGTCACCGGCGAAGGTCACCCAGACCAGCAGCAGGCAGACGGCCGCGCGTGATGAAGAAGGCGCCGGCCCAGTCGACCTTGACCTTCCGCTTGACCACGGGCAGGTGCAGGGTCTTCTGCAGCACGATCAGGGCGATCGACGGCGAAGGGCACGCCGACGTAGAAGCACCAGCGCCAGCCGAGCCACTCGGTGTCGGTGATGACACCGCCGACCAGCGGACCGCCGACCATGGCGGTGGCGAACGTGGCGCCGAGGTAGCCGTTGTACCGGCCGCGCTCACGCGGGGAGATCATCGCGGCCATGATGATCTGGGCCAGCGCGGACAGGCCGCCCATGCCGATGCCCTGGACCGCGCGGAACGCGATGAGCATGCCGGGGTTCTGCGACAGACCGGCCGCCGCCGAACCCAGGACGAAGATGACCAGGGCGAACTGGATCAGCAGCTTCTTGGAGAACAGGTCGGCGAGCTTGCCCCACAGCGGCGTGGACGCGGTCATCGTCAGCAGGGACGCGGTGACGACCCAGGTGTAGGCGCTCTGGCCGCCGCCGAGGTCGCCGATGATCCGGGGCAGGGCGTTGGAGACGATCGTCGACGACAGGATCGCGACGAACATGCCGAGCAGCAGGCCGGTGAGGGCCTCCATGATCTGCCGGTGCGTCATCGGAGCGCCGTCGCCCGGGGAGCCGTGGGAGCTTCCTCCGTGCTTGGCATGAGCCCGCACACCGGCTGGTGTGGTCGTTGCCATGGGCTTCCTTTTCTTACGTGCTTGCGGGTGTACGGGTGGTCTGTTCGACAGCGGGTGCTGCTGCCCGGGCCGCGGACCGGCAGTCGAAGCTCGCCCTCAGCCGCGCCATCAGGTGCGTGAGCTGGCCGACCTCGTCGTCGGACCAGTCGCTCAGCCGCTCGGCGAGGACCTCGGTGGTCCGCCGGGACAGCTCGTCGAGCTGCGCCTCGCCCGCGGGCGTGAGGCGCAGGATGCGCGAGCGCTTGTCCGCGGGGTCGGGGGAGCGTTCGATCCAGCCCCGGGCCACGACGTGCGCGACATGGCGGCTGGTGACCGACATGTCCACGGCGAGCAGCTCGGCGAGCTTGCTCATGCGCATGTCGCCGTGGCGGCCCAGCAGGGTCAGCACGGCGGCCGATCCGCCGGGGCAGTCGGCCGGCATGATCCGGCCGATCTCCCGCTTCACGGCGCCGAAGGCGCTGAACTGGCGGACCAGCTCCTCGTACTGCGCCTTCTCGGCCATCGACACCTCCCGCTTTCGTTGCTTAGGGCAACCATAGGATCTGTTGGTTGCTACAGGCAAATAAAGCAGGTGGGTGCGGCACAAAAACTTGGCAAAGGCAAGTATTGCGATCGGTAAATGTGCTGGTGGCGAGGGTGGCGGTACCGGTCGTGCCGGGGCAAACGGAAGGCTAACCCCCACTTGGGCGAGCCCCGGCGTATTCGCTAGGGTCTCGGCCCATGGCTAACAACCAGGGCCCCCAGGGCAATCACGACCCCGCCGGCAACACCCAGATGTTCCGCGCGTTCGTCGACGAGGCGCCCGCAGAGGCGGCAGCCCGCGCGACCAGCTGCGGTCCGCGCATCGGTCTGATCCTCGGCGTCATCGTCGCCGTAGCGGTCGTCGCGGCGGTGGCCTGGCTGGCGCTGGCGTAGCGAGTACAGGCGGCTTTCCAGCCGCTCAGCGTTTCTGCGCCGGGCACCTCCCAGGCCCTCAAGGCACTGCGGGCCGCCCGCGGCCATGGGCCACCGCGCACCCGCACCCGCGTGCGGCGGCAAGGGGATGTGTCGGGGGGTGTCCGCCCGCAGCGGTTGGCGCGTCAAAGAACAGTCAGTCGGCGTGAAACCCCATCGCGCCGTTCCGAGGACGGACACCCCCCGACACGGCCCCGACCCACGACGAAGCCGCAGGCGCCCCACGCCGAGCCGCAGGCGCCCAGGACGACGCCGCAGGCGCCCCACGACAGCCGCAGGCGCCCCAAGACGAAGCCGCAGGCGCCCCACGACGAAGCCGCAGGCGCCCCACGACGAAGCCGCAGGCGGCCCACGACGAAGCCGTGGGCCGCCCCGCGACGTCAGTCCGAGATCAGCCCTTCCCGCAGCTGCGCCAGCGTCCGGGTCAGCAGCCGGGAGACGTGCATCTGCGAGATGCCGACCTCCTCGCCGATCTGCGACTGGGTCATGTTCGGCGAAGAAGCGCAGCATGATGATCCGCCGCTCGCGGGGCGGGAGCTTGGCCAGTAGCGGCTTCAGGGACTCGCGATACTCCACGCCCTCCAGCGCGGTGTCCTCGTAGCCCAGCCGGTCCGCCAGCGAGCCCTCGCCGCCGTCGTCCTCCGGAGCCGGGGAGTCCAGCGAGGAGGCGGTGTACGCGTTCCCGACCGCGAGGCCGTCGACGACGTCCTCCTCGGACACCCCGAGAACGGACGCGAGTTCGGGGACCGTCGGAGAGCGGTCCAGCTTCTGCGAGAGCTCGTCACTGGCCTTCGTCAGCGCCAGACGCAGCTCCTGCAGCCGGCGCGGCACCCGCACCGACCACGAGGTGTCGCGGAAGAACCGCTTGATCTCACCGACCACCGTCGGCATCGCGAACGTCGGGAACTCCACGCCCCGTTCGCAGTCGAAGCGGTCGATCGCCTTGATCAGGCCGATCGTGCCGACCTGGACGATGTCCTCCATCGGCTCGTTGCGCGAGCGGAACCGCGCCGCGGCATACCGCACCAGCGGGAGATTGAGCTCGATCAGCGTGTCACGGACGTAGCGCACGCTCGGGGCTGTCCTCATCGAGCGCGGCCAGCCGCAGGAACAGGGAGCGGGACAGGGTGCGGGTGTCGATGGCACCCGCAGCCGGCAGGGCCGGGACGGGCTCGGCCGGGAGGGCCGGTGCGTCATCGATGGGGCCGAGTGAGTCGAGAGCATGGGGAGCTGTCTCGCTCTCCGCGAGCGTGAGCACCTTCGAGCTGCCCTGTTCTGCGGACATGCCACCCCCTTTGGGTCGCGGGACGGTCGTGGCGAACGCCCCCGTCTGAGGAACGCAGCCTTCACCTGAATACCGGAGCCGAAGCCTCGGCAAACGCGCTTCCCGCAGAATGTCACATGTCGGCAACACGCTGTAGTGACATGTCGACATCTGAGACGCGAATCAGCCCTGCAAACAAGGGGTCTGACGACCTTTCGGCACGCAACTGCGTGGAACCGCCCTGATGAGCGATTCCCTCGCCTCGGTTACCTCTCGCTCCTGTTTGCGGTTACGCGTCGATCCGGTTCGCAGACCGCAACCGCTGGAAGCTACGCGCGAGTAGCCGCGAGACATGCATCTGCGAGACGCCGAGTTCCGCACTGATCTGCGACTGGGTGAGATTGCTGTAGTAGCGCAGCAGCAGAATCCGCTGCTCCCGTTCGGGGAGTTGTACGAGCAGGTGCCGTACGAGATCCCGGTGCTCCACGCCGTCCAGCGCGGGATCCTCGTAGCCGAGCCGGTCCAGCAGCCCCGGCAGCCCGTCGCCCTCCTGTGCGGCCTCCAGGGAGGTCGCGTGGTACGACCGCCCGGCCTCGATGCAGGACAGCACCTCGTCCTCGGTGATGCGCAGCCGCTCGGCGATCTCGGCGGTCGTCGGCGTGCGCCCGAAGGAGGTGGTCAGGTCCTCGGTCGCGCTGTTGACCTGTACCCACAGCTCGTGCAGCCGGCGCGGCACGTGGACCGTGCGGACGTTGTCGCGGAAGTACCGCTTGATCTCGCCGACGACGGTCGGCATCGCGAACGTCGGGAACTGCACGCCCCGGTCCGGGTCGAAGCGGTCGATGGCGTTGATGAGCCCGATGGTGCCGACCTGGACGACGTCCTCCATCGGCTCGTTGCGGGAGCGGAAACGGGCGGCCGCGTAGCGCACGAGCGGGAGGTTGGCCTCGATGAGCGCCCCGCGCACCCGGTCGTGCTCCGGCGTGCCGGGCTGGAGCTCCTTGAGCTCTGCGAAGAGGACCTGTGTGAGGGCGCGGGTGTCGGCGCCGCGGCTCCGCTGGGGAGCGGCTTCCGAGGACGGTGCCTGAGGCGCAGTACTGGCCAGCACGGTCAACTCCACCTCGTTATCCGTCAACCCATCGGTCAACTCATCCATCAAAAGCGGTCATAGCATCACAACACATGTCCACTGTGTGCAAGCACCGCATAACTACGTGTTGAGGGATGAAATGCCGCCTAAATGCAGATGCGCAGCGAAAGAGCCCCCCGTCGGAACGACGGGGGGCTCCCGGTGCCTCGGATCACGGGCGTCAGAACTCGTAGTCGGCGATCACCCACGTGGCGAACTCGCGCCACAGCGCGACACCCGCCTGATGGTCGGGATGCTCCACGTACCGGCGCAGCGCGTCCGGCGTCGTCGAAGGCCGAGTTGATGGCGAAGTCGTGGGCGATGGGGCGGTCGCTGACGTTCCAGCCGAGCTCCCAGAAGCGGATCTCGGGGATCTGGCCGTCGAGCGAGCGGAAGGCCTCGACGCCCTTCACGACGCGCGGATCGTCGCGCTCGACGCCCTCGTTGAGCTTGAACAGGACCAGGTGGCGGATCATCACTTTCCTCCGTTGGCGACCCAGGTGATGAAGTCGCCGAGGGCGCTGGCTGCGTCCGATATGCCCTGGAAGCCTATCAGGACGTAGTCGGCGGCCGTCTTCGGGTCCGTGATGATCACGTACAGCCCGAAGACCACGAGCGACGTAGACGGCGACCTTCTTCGCGTTCACCGCCATCGCGGCCTCCCCTGTCACTGGTGTCCCATGCAGCGCACATGATCGCACGAAGGGGCTGATCGCACGAAGGGCCCCGTCTGACGACGGGGCCCTTCTCAAGCGGTAGCGGAGGGATTTGAACCCTCGGTGACTTGCGCCACACTCGCTTTCGAGGCGAGCTCCTTCGGCCGCTCGGACACGCTACCGAGGGAGACATTACAGCAAGGGGCGGCGTGCTCCGAAATCGGTATTCAGCGGTTCCGGAAGAACTCGGTGAGCAGTTCGGCGCACTCCTCGGCGAGCACGCCCTCGATCACCTCGGGCCGGTGGTTGAGCCGCCGGTCGCGGACGAGGTCCCAGAGCGAGCCGGCCGCGCCGGCCTTCTCGTCACGGGCGCCGTAGACGAGACGGTCGACGCGGGACTGCTGGATCGCGCCCGCGCACATCGTGCAGGGCTCCAGCGTCACCACGAGCGTGCAGCCGGCGAGCCGCCACTGGCCGAGTCCGGCGGCGGCCCGGCGGATGGCGAGGACCTCCGCGTGGGCCGTCGGGTCGCCGCCGGCCTCGCGTTCGTTGTGCCCGGCCGCGAGCACGGTGGTGCCGTCCGGTGCCAGCACGACGGCGCCGACCGGGACGTCCCCGCCCCGGACGGCCCGGTGGCCTCGTCCAGGGCGAGCCGCATCGCGGGCCGCCAGGGGTCCCGTACCGGATCCGGCGGTCCTGGGCCTGGTGCGGACCGGTCAGCGGACGGTCTCCAGGGTCTCCGAGGCGCCCAGGGACTCGGCGATCTCGGTGACGGCGTCCGTCGACATCAGGCGCAGCTCCTTCTCGCTCACGCCGAGGTCGTCGAGGATCAGGGGATCGCCGACCGGGCCGTGCGGCACGGCGCCGGCGGAGCCGGCGGCCCTCGTCGTCGGCGTCGTCGTCGGCCTCCTCGGATTCACCGTCCTCGGTGCCGTCGAGGTCGAGGGCGTCCAGGTCGTCCCCGTCGTTCGGGTCCCGGCCGAGCAACTCGTCGGTGAGCAGGATCTCGCCGTAGCTGCTGCGGGCAGCGGCGGCGGCGTCCGAGACGTAGATGCGAGGGTCCTCCTCGCCGTCCACGCGGACGACGCCGAACCAGGCGTCCTCCTGCTCGATGAGCACGAGCACCGTGTCCTCGTCGGGGGAGGCTTCACGGGCCAGGTCGGCCAGATCCGACAGGGTTTCCACATCGTCGAGCTCTGTGTCGCTCGCTTTCCACCCGTCTTCGGTGCGCGCGAGCAGTGCGGCGAAGTACACCGTGACTCTCCCACTGGTCATAGGCGTGCCGGTTGGGGGTCCCCCCGGCGGAGGTTGTGGGCGGGGAGTGCTCGTCCGAGCCCCGCCCACTCGGAATCGTGGCAGAAACAAGGCGTTCAGGGGACGTCTTCGGCACCCTGTGTCCGGCAGTTTTGATCGGCGTCCCGACGTCCGGGTACCGCCCGTTGCCGCCACCTGCGGATCGTACGCGGCTTTCCCCCGCTCCACGCACGGCCGCCTCGACAACTTCCGCGCGGTTCGTGATCTTCTCCGGTGGTTTCCTCGCCCGTTTCCTACCAGCGGAACGTGCGCATGCGCATGGCGTGCCGCAGGCGGGCCGTCTTGACGCGGCGCGGCTGGACGCGGTCGCGCAGTTCCCGGGCCTCGGCCAGGTCGCGCAGGAACTGGGCGCGCCGTCGGCGCCGTTCGGCGTCAGACACGTCCGGCTCGTTCGTCCGGCCGGCCGCCGGGTCCGTCCCGGGCTGTGCGCGCGGCGACGGATCTCTTCGGGAATCCCGCTCGGGCATCAGGCTCACCACCCCAGTCCGTCCTTGCCACTTTCCCCCGGACGGGCGGTTTGACGCCGACGAACGGGTGACGGCCGGGCGGTCAGCTTGCCGTGCCGCCGAGATCACCCGGCCCGGCTACTGTTGTGGACATGCGTCTCCACGTCGTCGACCACCCACTGGTGGCCCACAAGCTCACCACGCTGCGCGACCAGCGCACCGACTCCGCGACCTTCCGCCGTCTCGCCGACGAGCTGGTCACCCTGCTCGCCTACGAGGCCACGCGTGACGTGCGCACCGAACAGGTCGACATCCGGACGCCGGTCGGCCACGACCACGGGCGTCAAGCTGTCCCACCCGCGTCCGCTGGTGGTGCCGATCCTGCGGGCCGGGCTCGGCATGCTGGACGGCATGGTCCGGCTGCTGCCGACCGCCGAGGTGGGCTTCCTCGGCATGATCCGCAACGAGGAGACGCTCCAGGCCTCGACGTACGCGACGCGTATGCCGGAGGACCTGTCGGGGCGTCAGGTGTACGTGCTGGACCCGATGCTCGCCACCGGCGGCACGCTGGTCGCGGCGATCCAGGAGCTGATCCGGCGCGGCGCCGACGACGTGACCGCCGTGGTGCTGCTGGCCGCCCCGGAGGGCGTCGAGATCATGGAGCGCGAGCTGGCCGGCACCCCGGTGACGGTCGTGACCGCCTCGGTCGACGAGCGCCTGAACGAGCACGGCTACATCGTGCCGGGCCTCGGCGACGCGGGGGACCGGATGTACGGGGCGGCTGAGTAACCCTTTCAGCAGCCCTTCTTCGACGTGGGCGCCGGCTCGGGCCTGGCCAGTTTGGTCAGGGCCCGGTCGGCGTCCGGCTTCTTGGCCAGCTGCTTGAAGCCGTCGCCGATGACCAGGTCGACGGCAGCGCCCTTGCGGGCCGCGTCGGTGCGCCGTTCGGCGCTCGGAAGCTGGGTGCCGAGCACGGGCAGCGAGGTGTCGAGGGCGGCGGCGGGTCCGAGCAGCACGCCGGGGCCCTTGACCTTCTTGTCGTACTGCTTGGTCGCGTTGCCCACGTCGCCGATCTTGAAGCCGCGCTTCTTCAGCTCGTCGGCGGTCTTCTTCGCGAGGCCGCTGCGGGTGGTGGCGTTGAAGACGTTGACCGTGATGGTGCGCGGCTCGGGCAGGGCCCTGGCGCTGGGCGAGGGGCTCGCCTTGGTGCGGGGGGCGCAGTCCGTGCCGTTGCCGGCCGCCGAGGCCTTTTGCCGCCGCCGGTGAAGACGTCGATGAGCTGCAGCGTGCCCCAGCCGCCCACGCCGAGCACGGCGACGGAGGCCACGACCACGACCACGAGCCTGCCGCGCCGCCGGGGCCGGCGCATCCGGGGGTACTTGTTGCCCGTGATGCGGTATTTGCCGCCCATGCCGGGGGGAGTCAGCATGCTCATGGGCGCAGCGTAGTGCGCCTGGGCGGCGATGCCTACTAGATGATCATTCGACATCGCCCAGCCGAACCCGAAAGGGCCAACCCGTTACCGGAGATGGGTCAGTCGAGCTCGAGCACGCGCGCGTGCAGCACCTGGCGCTGCTGGAGTGCCGCCCGCACCGCGCGGTGCAGGCCGTCCTCCAGGTACAGATCGCCCTGCCACTTCACGACGTGCGCGAAGAGGTCGCCGTAGAAGGTGGAGTCCTCGGCGAGGAGGGTCTCCAGGTCGAGCTGCCCCTTGGTCGTCACGAGCTGATCGAGGCGGACCGGGCGCGGCGCGACGTCCGCCCACTGCCGGGTGCTTTCCCGGCCGTGGTCGGGGTACGGCCGGCCGTTTCCGATGCGCTTGAAGATCACACGGAAAGCCTACCGGTCAAGACGTTCCGGGCGCAGCCATGGCGCCGTAGTGCGACGCTGAAAAAAACCCCACAAGGCGGTACGAACCGGGAACAGGGGCGTGAATATGCCGGACCGCGAGACCATGCCGTCGGCGCCGGGTCCGGAGGTGTCGGAGCGTGCTGCCGCCCTCCCCCAGGAGGCACTGAAGATCGCTTCCGGCTACGCCTTCTCCGGCCCCGCCCTGCATCTGGGCGCCCTGCTGTGGGACGGGCGGTGCCTGCCGGACGCGCAGATCCGGGTGCCGCTGGCGATGCTCAACCGCCACGGCCTGGTCGCGGGCGCCACCGGCACCGGCAAGACCAAGACGCTCCAGCTCATCGCCGAGCAGCTGTCCGCCCAGGGTGTGCCCGTGTTCCTCGCCGACATCAAGGGCGACCTCTCCGGGATCGCGGCGCCGGGCCGCTCGCAGGCCCGGGTCGAGGGCCGGGCCAAGGACGTCCACCAGCGCTGGACGGCGACCGGCTTTCCTGCCGAGTACTACGCCCTCGGCGGCATCGGCCGCGGCATCCCCGTCCGGGCCACGGTCACCAGCTTCGGCCCGGTGCTGCTGTCCAAGGTGCTGCGGCTGAACCGGACCCAGGAGCAGTCCCTCGTCCTGATCTTCCACTACGCCGACAGCAAGGGCCTCGAGCTGATCGACCTCAAGGACCTCAGGGCGGTCGTGACCTTCCTGACCTCGGACGAGGGCAGGCAGGAGCTGAAGACGATCGGCGGTCTCTCGGCCGCCACGGCCGGGGTGATCCTGCGGTCCCTGACGGCCTTCGAGGCGCAGGGCGCGTCCGGCTTCTTCGGGGAGCCGGAGTTCGACACGGCCGAGTTGCTGCGGACGGGTGAGGACGGACGCGGCATCGTCTCCGTCCTGGAGCTGAACGCCGTACAGGACCGGCCGCAGCTGTTCTCGACCTTCCTGATGTGGCTGCTCGCCGACCTCTTCCACGACCTGCCCGAGCTCGGCGACGTCGACAAGCCCCGGCTGGTCTTCTTCCTCGACGAGGCGCATCTGCTCTTCGACGACGCCTCGGAGGCGTTCCTGGAGTCGATCACGCAGACCGTGCGCCTGATTCGCTCGAAAGGGGTCGGCGTCTTCTTCGTGACGCAGACCCCGAAGGACGTACCCGCCGATGTCCTCGCCCAGCTCGGCAACCGCGTCCAGCACGCGTTGCGCGCCTTCACCCCCGACGACCAGAAGGCCCTGAACGCCACGGTGAAGACCTTCCCGAAGTCGCCCTACGACCTCGAAGAGGTGCTGACCGGCCTGGGGACGGGCGAGGCGGTGGTGACGGTGCTGAGCGAGAAGGGCGCCCCGACGCCCGTCGCCGCGACCCGGCTGCGCGCGCCCGAGTCCCTGATGGGGCCGGTCGGGCCGGAGGCCCTGGACCGGGCGGTGGAGGAATCGCCGCTGTACGAGCGGTACGCGCGGGCCGTGGACCGGGAGTCGGCGTACGAGCGGCTGACGGGCGGCCGGGGGGCGAAGGGGCCGGACGAGATGCGGGACGCCGCCGCCCCGGTGGAGGAACGTGCGCAGGAACGGCCGTCCGCCGTGGAGCAGGTGGCCGGCAGCGGGGTGTTCAAGTCCCTGGCCAGGTCCGTGGGGACGCAGATCGGGCGGGAGATCACGCGGTCGCTGTTCGGGACGGCTCGGCGTTCGGGTCGGCGGAGGCGTTAGTTCTGTACGGCCGCCTCCGCCGCCGCGGATCGGTCAGCCGCGTTCCCGTTCCTTCGTGACCGGGGACTGCCGTGGCCTCCGGGGGTCCGGTGCGTCGGGTGTGCTCGGTGTGTTGGGCGTGTCCGTCGTGGAGGTGGGGCGGGGCGGCTTGGGGGCGCTGCGGACGGCCTCCGCGCGCATGAGGGCGCGCAGGACCGCGTACGGGTCTTGGAGCATGGCTGTGTTCCTCGTCGTTCCTGGTCGTGTTCGTTCCGTCTGGTTCCGTGCGGGACTGAGGGACCGGTGTCCGGTCCTGTCAGCAGCGCAGGACCTCGGAACGCAGGGGACGAGGGTCGTGCGGCGGGCCCGGCGGTACGGGCACGGGCTGCGGTGCGGTGTAAGCGGGCCCGGGGGCCGGGAGCGGGGCGGGGCGCAGCGGGACGGCGGTGCGCCGGGCGGCCCGGGCCGAGGGGCGCAGGACGGTGTCGAGGACATCGCACTCGACGACCGTGCTCTCCCCGGAGCCGGTGGTGGCCGACCCGGTGTGCGCCTCGGCGTGCGCGCCGGGCACGAGCACGGCGAGCAGCAGGACAAGCACCCGCAGCCACGCGTTCCGGCGGGTGCTGCGGGGGACCGGCCGCGGGGCCGGGGTCACGGGAGGTCGTTCCCCGTCGCGGGTGGGGTGTGACCGTGGGGCATGGTCCATGCTTGGACCGGGCCCGAGGGGCCCGCCACCTGGGGCGGGCCAGGAGGCTGACGCCTGGGGCCCCGCCGTATGGATCACGCGGCAGACACGGGGCTCACCGGCGCCGACCAGATGCCGCTGGTTCCCTGCGACCTGATGGAACGACAGGCCGACAGGCCGGACAGGCCCTATGCGCCGGCGGCCTTCGCCGCCTTGGCCGCAGCCTTCATCTCCTGCTTGTGCGCCCGTACCTTGACCAGCGACTCGGGGCCGGTGATGTCGGCGACCGAGCGGAAGGACTCCGGTTCGCCGTAGGAGCCGGCGGCCTCCCGCCACCCCGTCGGCCGCACCCCGAGCTGCTTGCCGAGCAGGGCGAGGAAGATCTGGGCCTTCTGCTTGCCGAAGCCCGGCAGCTCGGCCAGTCGCTTCAGCAGTTCCTTGCCGGTGCCGACGTCCTTCCAGACGGCCTCGGCGTCACCGTCGTGGTGCTCGACGAGATACTGGCACAGCTGCTGGATCCGCTTGGCCATGGAGCCGGGGTAGCGGTGCACCGCCGGCTTCTGCGACAGCAGCGCGGCGAAGGCCTCGGGCTCGTGCGCGGCGATCTCGTGCGCGTCCAGGTCGTCCGTGCCGAGCCGCTGGGCGATCGTCGCCGGACCCTTGAACGCCCACTCCATCGGAATCTGCTGGTCCAGCAGCATCCCGATCAGCGCGGCGAGCGGACTGCGGCCGAGCAGCGCGTCGGCCTCGGGGTCCTGTGCGAGGTGAAGAGTGACGTCCATTCTCCGATCATCCCCCGGTCCGGTCCCGGCCGCGTCCGCAGCCCGGGCGGGTCCGTCTTCACCTGGAGATACTGTTCCCGGGTGACGCCCGACGACCTCATCGCCCACTACGGACTGGAGCCGATCCCGCGCGAGGGCGGGCTGTTCCGGCAGACCTGGGCCGGTCCCGAACGCCCGGACGGCAGACCCGAGGGCACGGCGATCGTCGCCCTGCTGACAGCCGGCCCGGACGGCTTCTCGGCCCTGCACCGCCTGCCGACGGACGAGATCTGGCACTTCTACCTCGGCGACCCGCTGGAGCTCCTTCTGCTTGCCCCGGACGGCACCACGAGGACGGTGGTGCTGGGGCCGGACGTCCTCGGCGGCCAGCACGTCCAGTTCACGGTCCCGGCAGGCACCTGGATGGGCGGGAGGGTGCGCGGGGGCGGGCAGTGGACCTTGTTCGGCTGCACGATGGCGCCCGGCTTCACCTTCGAGGGCTATGAACACGGGGACGCCGCGGACCTGACGGCGCGCTATCCGGGGGAGGCCGACCGCATCCCCGGGCTGTGCCGACCTGCTTTCTAGGGGCGCGGGGCGGTACCGATTCGCGGCTCCGCCGCGCGGGCCCGACCAGCCACAACGCACCCGCAGCCGACCCACCGCAGACTCCCCGTTGGCGCGGTGAGCGCCACGCCACTGCCATCCGTACGTATCCCGAGGCCGGAAATCCCGAACACGGAGAACCACGTGGACCCACGGTGGAACGAGGAGCGCAATGTCGGACACCCCCGGCGACTTCAGGCCCTGGTGCTGCTCGGCACCGTGCTGGTCCTGCTCCTCTTCAGCGGAGCCCCCGCCTCGGCCCACGCCGCCCTTGGCGCCACCGACCCCGATGACGGATCCGTCGTCGGCCAGGCCCCCCGCAGCGTCACCCTGACCTTCACCGAGTCCGTCGGACTGCTCGACGACTCCTTCCGGGTCTTCGGCCCCGACCAGCGCCGGGTGCACACCGGTGAGGCCACGGCACGCGGACGGCCGCTCCGACACGGCCCGGGTCGGCGCTGCCCGGGAAACTCGCCCAGGGCACCTACACGGTGGCCTGGCGGGTGGTGTCCGCCGACAGCCACCCGGTCTCCGGCGCCTTCACCTTCTCCGTCGGCAAACGGTCCGCGACGACCGCGGCAGGTCGACACCGGCCCGGCCGAGGACCCGCTGACCGGCGGCCTCTACGACGCCGCCCGCTACCTCGCCTACCTCGCCGCCGCGCTGCTCGTCGGCACGGCGGCGTTCGCGCTGCTGTGCCGGCCCGCGGACACGTCCCCGCTGCGCAGGCCGCTGGTGGCGGCCTGGTGGACGCTGCTGGGCTCGACCGCCGTCCTGCTTCTGCTGCGCGCCCCGTACGAGACCGGCGCGGGCCCGGCGGCGGCCTTCGACGTCTCCGACCTCGGCCGCACCCTGACCAGCCGCCCGGGCCTGGCCCTGCTCGCCAGGCTGGCCGTCCTGCTGCTGACCGCCGCCTTCCTGGTGCGGCTGTCCAGGCGCCGTGACCCTCGGGAACCGGCCCCCGCAGTCCTGGCGGCAGGCACCGCCCTGGCCGCCGCACTCGCACTGACCTGGGCGGCGGCCGAGCACGCCTCCGCCGGGATCCAGGTGCCGCTGGCGATGACGTCGTCCGTGCTGCACCTGCTGGCGACCGGGGTCTGGCTGGGCGGCCTCGTGGCGCTGCTCCTCACCCTGCGCCGCGCGTCGGGCGACGCCCTGGCGGAGGTCGTGCCCCGCTTCTCCCGTATCGCCTTCGCCTCGGTGACCGTCCTGGTCGTCACCGGCGTCTACCAGTCCTGGCGCGGCCTCGGCTCCCTCTCCGCGCTGACCGGCACGTCGTACGGCCGGCTGCTGCTCGCCAAACTGGTCGCGGTGACCGCGCTGTTGCTGGCGGCCGGGTACTCGCGGCGCTGGACGGCACGCCTCGCGGCATCGGCGTCGGCGTCGGACCGGGCCCCGGCCGTACGCGAACGTGTCGCGCTGCCGGTCGGCGCCCCGCCGCAGCCGGACGTGACCGCGGAGCCCGAGACGCCGGAACCCGGGGAGCCGGAGCAGCCGGAGCAGCTGGAGCAGCCGGAGGCAGCGGACCCGGAGCCGGGGGACGGGGACGTACAGCGGCGGGGTCTGCGCCGCTCCGTCCTCATCGAGGTCGCCGTCGCCGCCGTGGTGCTGCTGATCACGACACTGCTCACCACCACGCTGCCGGGCCGCGCGCAGGCCGAGGCCGCGCAGCAGTCCCCGGCGGGTGCGCTGCCGCCCACGACCCTCACCTCGGTGGCCTTCGACACCGGGGGAAGCTCGGGCGAGCTGTCCGGCCGTGGCACGGTGCAGGTCACCCTGGACCCGGCCCGCGTCGGCGAGAACGGCGTCCAGGCCGTGGTCTACGGCGCCGACAAGGGTCTGGTCGTCGTCCCCGAAGTCCGCATCACCTTCACCCTCCCCTCCCGGAAGGTCGGCCCGATCGACGCCGAGCTCACCGACGTGGGCGGCTACTGGAGCACCAACTCCGTCAATCTGCCCCTCGCCGGGACCTGGACGATGAAGACGACCGTGCGGGTGTCGGACGTCGACCAGGTGACGGTGTCGAAGCAGGTGCGGATCGTGTCCTAGGCACCCGTGCCGCTCCGTGGCCCGCCCCGGCCTCGCCGTCGAGGAGCCGCGTCATGCACTCGGCGGCGCGTACGGCGGCGTCGCCGCAGCAGTTGTTGAACAGGACGTGGACCTGCTCGGCCCGCTCCGCCAGCCGGCGCACCCGCGGCAGCCACTCGGCGAGTTCGTCCTCGCCGTACCCGTACCGGAACCGGTCCTCCTTGCTCCCGGTCCCCCAGGCGGTGCTGCGGCCGTGGAACCTCACGACGGACAGCCGCGATGAGGTCACGGGTGTCACGGGCGGCACGGAGGAGGAGAGCGTCTGCGTCATGTCGACGGAGACCGCGGCCATGCCGTACCGGGCGAGCAGCGCGCACGTCGCCTCGGCCCGGCCCGTCTCCCACCACGCGGGATGCCGGAACTCGACGGCGAGAGGCCACCCTCGCGTCCGCTCGGCGCACTCCCGGAGGAACGCCCGCGCCCGCTGCCCGGGCCGGAACCATGGCGGGAACTGGAACAGCACGCTCCCGAGCCGCCCGGCCTCCCGCAGCGGCTCGATCCCGGCCGCGAACCGGGCCCACACCTCGTCGAGCACCGCCGGGTCCCGGTGATCGGCCCGCAGGCCGCCCGGCATCGCCGCCTCCCTGGTGGGATGCCCGGTCAGCAGGGAGAACGCCTTCACGTCGAACACGAACCCGTCCGGTGTGCGCTCAGCCCACAGCCGGCTGTTCCGCTCGCTCGGCAGCGCGTAGTACGAGGCGTCGACCTCGACGACCGGGAACCGCTCGGCGTAGTGCCGTAACCGTCCCTCGGCGTCCCGCCGCCCCACCGGGTACCAGCCGCTGCCGACCAGGGCCCGGTCGGTCCAGGAACACGTGCCCACGAGGATCCGACCCATGGGGGAGCGGTTACCCGGGCCGGGCGCCGGCAGGCTCCGCTTCTCAGCCGGGGCGGCACGGTGATACCAGCCGGGGCGGCACGGTGATACCAGCCGGTGGTGGCACGGTGAGATCGGTCGTATACCAGCCGGTGGTGGCACGGTGAGATCGGTCGTAATCGGGGTAAGCAGGTGGTAATCGCACATATCCGAGGTTATGGCTGATTCTCCGCGAGAGGGAGATGACCGATCATGGAGCAGCCCGTCACCGTCGGCCGGGCCGGCCGGTCGCTCGGAGAGCCGCCCGAAGCCCTCGCGGCACTCGTCGGCGAAGCCCTCACCGCCCGCGTCACCCTCGACGAACACGGCACGGTGACCGGGTGGAACGCGGGCGCCGAGCAGCTTCTCGGGTATGCGTCCGGGCAGATGACCGGCCACCCCGCCGCGGATCTGCTGGCCGAGCCGATCCCCGTGCGGGGCGGCATGCCCGCTCTCGCCGGACTGCCTCGCTGGAACGGCGACGTCGCGCTCAGGCACCGCGACGGCCGGAAGCTGACGGTCAGGATCCTCGCCCACCACAGGGAGCCCGGCACGAGCGCGACCGCATGGCTCATCGTCTCCGCCCTGACCGGCCGGCAGCCGCGCCCCAGCCTCGACGAGTCCCTCGTGAGCTGGAGTTTCGCCCAGTCCCCGTGCTGCGCCCTGGCGATCTACGACACCCGGCTCCGGCTGCGGCGTGCCAACGCCGACATGGAACGCTCCACGGCGCTCACCGAGGAGGAGATGCTGGGGCTGCGCGTGTCCGAGATCGCCGGCGACGACGCCGGTGAGCGGGCGGAACGCAGTATGGCCCGGGTGCTGCGGACCGGTGAGCCGGAGTACCAGGAGAACTACCTGCGCGCTCCCGGGGAGGACCACGAGCACGCCTGGTCGGTCTTCCTGTCCGCGCTGCGGGACCACGAGGGCACCATCCAGGGCGTCTGCCTCTCCGCGCACGACATGACGGAACAGTTCTGGGCCCGTAAGCGGCTCCAGCTGATCGTCGAGGCCGGCCGGCGCATCGGCAGCACGCTCGACGTGACGCGCACGGCCCAGGAGCTGGCGGACGTGACCGTCCCGGCCCTGGCGGACTTCGTCAGCGTCGATCTGCTGGCCACGCTGGACGACGTACCGGAACCGCCCGCGCATGCCGCTCTGGCGGACGGGCCGCTGCGGCTGCGGCGGACCGCACTGCGATCCGTGACCCCGGGGGCACCGGAGTCGGCCGTGGCGGCCGGCCAGGTGGACTCCTACCCGGCGGGCTCGGCGCCCTTCGAGAGCCTGCGCACCGGACGGCCCGCCGTGCACGAGGTGACCGACGGGGAGTTCGCCGCGTGGCTCGCACGCGACCCCGCCCGTGCCGCCCGGGTCCGGGCGTTCGGCATCCACTCGGTGATGGCCGTGCCGCTCGCCGCCCGCGGCACCACCCTGGGCGTCGCCTTCTTCCTCCGGTACCGCAACGCCGAGACCTTCCGCCACGACGACCTGGTCCTGGCCGGGGAACTGGCGGCCAGGGCGGCCGTCGGCATCGACAACGCCCGCCGCTACACCCGGGAGCGCGCCACCGCGGTCACCCTCCAGCGCAGCCTCCTGCCACAGCGGCTGCCCCGGCAGGCCGCGGTCGAGGTCGCGTCCCGCTATCTCCCGGCGGGCGGACACGCCGGCGTCGGCGGTGACTGGTTCGACGTCATCCCCCTCTCCGGCGCGCGGGTGGCACTGGTCGTCGGCGACGTCGTCGGCCACGGCCTGCACGCCTCGGCGACCATGGGGCGGCTGCGCACGGCCGTACGCACCCTCGCCGACATCGACCTGCCCTGCGACGAACTGCTGACCCATCTCGACGACCTTGTCGCCCGGCTGAACAAGGAAGAGGAGGGGGACGGCGGCCGAGGCGGGGCCGCGGTGCCCGCCGGATCCGCGGTGCCCTCCCCCTACGCGGAGCCTCCCCCTACGCGGAGTCCTCCGGCGACGTCGGCGCGACCTGCCTGTACGCCGTCTACGACCCCGTGGCGCGGAGCTGCTGCTTCGCCGGGGCCGGGCATCCCGCTGCCGGCGGTGGTGAGCCCCGACGGCACCGTCGAGCTCGTCGGGCTCCCGGCCGCGCCCCCGCTGGGCGTGGGCGGCCTGCCCTACGAGGCCACCGATGATCGATCTTCCCGAGGGCAGCCTGCTCGCCCTCTACACCAACGGCCTGATCGACGACCGGGACCGTGACATCGACGCCGGCGTCCACCGGCTGCGGGAGGCGCTGGCCCGCCCGGCGACCTCGCTGGACGCCCTGTGCGACACGGTCCTCACCGACCTGCTGCCGCAGCGCCCGGCCGACGACGTGGCCCTGCTCATCGCCCGCACCCGCGCGCTCGACGCGAGCCAGGTCGCCACCTGGGCGGTGCCGGCCGACCCGTCCGCGGTCGCCCAGACCCGCAAGGACGTGGTGGCACAGCTGGCGAGGTGGGGGCTGTCCGACGCCGTCTTCGTCACCGAGCTGGTCGTCAGCGAACTCGTCACCAACGCCATCCGCCACGCCGAGCCACCGATCCAGCTCCGCCTGATCCACGACACGACCCTCATCTGCGAGGTCTCCGACGGCGGCAACACCGCTCCCCACCTGCGGCGCGCCCGCACCTACGACGAGGGCGGCCGCGGCCTGCTCCTCGTCGCCCAGCTGACCGAGCGCTGGGGCACCCGCCAGAGCGCCACGGGCAAGACCATCTGGGCGGAACAGACCCTGCCTCTCCCGTGAGGATCCACGCGCCATGACCACGCACACCCCCCACCGGACCGCCCGCGCCCCCTGCAGCAGGCCGCCCTGCTGGTGGGAGTCGTCTTCCTGCTGGTCGGTGTGCTGGGCTTCATCCCCGGCATCACCACCGACTACGGCTCGATGGAGTTCGCCTCCCACGAGTCGGGCGCCGAGCTACTGGGCCTGTTCCAGATCTCGGTCCTGCACAATCTCGTGCACCTGGCCTACGGACTGGCCGGCCTGGCCCTCGCCCGCACGGTGGCGGGTGCGTACTCGTATCTGCTGGTCGGCGGCGCCGTCTACCTGGTGCTGTGGGCCTACGGCCTGTCCGTCGGCCACCGCAGCGACGCCAACTTCGTCCCGCTCAACACCGCGGACGACTGGCTCCACTTCGTCCTGGGCATCGCGATGATCGGCCTCGCGCTCGTCCTCGGCCGGGGCACCACCCGCCACCGCGCGCAGGGGTGAGGGCCGGGGACGACCCAGTGCAGACCTTCCTTCCCTACCCCGGGTTCCGGGAGTCGGCCCTGGTCCTGGACCGCCGCCGGCTCGGCAAACAGCGGGTCGAGGCGTTGCAGGTGCTGCGCGGCCTGGTCGTACCGGGGTACGCGTGGCGCCGTCATCCGGCCGTGCGGATGTGGGCCGGGTACGAGGAGGCACTGGTGCGCTACGGCCTGGAGATCTGCCGGGTCTGGCGTGAACAGGGCCACCAGGACACCTGCGCGGCCACCCTCGTCGCCGACCTCGCGGCGAGGCGTCCTCATGCGCCGGTACGGGACCAGTGGTTGCTGGCGGCCGAGGGCGAACTGCCCCCCTGGCTGGGTGACGACACCTTCCACCGCAGCCACCGCTCGGCCCTGGTCCGCAAGGACGCGACCGCATACGCGGAGCTCTTCCCCGGCGTACCCGACGACCTCCCCTACGTCTGGCCCACGTCGGACCGGACGGACGCGCGACCGTCAGGGGGGTAAGAGGCGCGGTCACCAACAACTTCCTTCCGTGCGGCCCCCGTTGTCCGGCCAGCGGTTCCGTGTTCCACTGGATCTTTTCTGGCACATCGGTCACAGGTCACCCGCCCCCGGGCGGGAGGCACTCCATGGGGGAGTCCGTGTGTGAAGACCTGGGGTTCGAGAAACTCCTCGCCGAGGAGGGGTTCTTCGCGCGTCTGTTCGGCCGGGGGCCGTCGGGGACCGGCCGGGCCCCGCTGTACGGCCCCGACCTGCCCGTGGTGCTGCTCACCGGCGGCCCGGGCATGGGCAAGGGCCGGCTGCTGCGCGCCGTGCGGGACCGTTTCGCCGCCAAGGTGCCGGTGATCCATCTGGACTGCGCCTCACCGGTGTACGCGGACCGGGCCGGGCCGGAGCCGGGTGCCCGCTCGGACGTGACCGAGGCCCTGGTCGAGGTCGCCCTGCGGCTGTGCACCTGGCGGGGGACGGGCGGCTCGTTCGCCTTCCCGCGGCTTTTCGCTGGCCTCGCGGTGATCGCGACCGGCGTCACGGAGGGCACCCCCGATGCGATCGCGACGGAGGTCGAGCGGTACGAGGGACTGGCCCAGCAGCAGCGCCTGCGCGGCCTGGGCACGGGCGACTTCTGGCGGGGCGTGCTCCGGGGCACCATCCGCAACCTGCTGGGGATCCTGGCCGGGCAGACGTTCGGCCCGTACGCGGCGGCCGCGAGCACCGCGCTGCTGGACGCCCTCTTCGAGCGCGATGGCGCCCCGGGGCAGGCGGAACTGGAGCGGATCTACGGCGCGTATCCCAGCGCGGCTGGCCAGCCCAAGACGGGCTGCGGATCTCGCCACCGACTTCCGGGCGGGCGGCGACGCACGAGAGGTCGCGGAAAGCTTCCTCTTCCGGGCCCTGCGCGAGGACCTTGAGGCGGCGTACGCCTCAACGTCCGGCTGGCTGCGCCGGGTCGGCCGCCCGGGGCTGCTGCTGGACCACGCCGAGACGCCCCTGGGCGAGCGGCTGCTGCGCGCCGTACTCACCGACCGCCGGGGCGGGCAGCGCGACCGCGTGGTGATCGTGGGCACGGCGCGCCGCGCGGACGGCGGCGCCTTCCTGCATGGCGGCCTGCCGCCCGAGGTGGTGTGCCCCCGGCGGAGTTCCGGCCCACCGACGGCGGCCCTCCCGCGTGGTCCCGGCGCACGGACTGGGAAGGGGACCGGGACCGCTGGCCGAGGGGGTGCTCCTGCTGCGGATGCCTTTGCTCACCGGCAACCAGCTCCGCCGGGAGACCGAGCGCAGACAGCGCGGGCGGAGCCGGAGGGCGGCACGAACCGCCGCCGTATCGACGCCGCCGTGGCCCGGCTGAGCGGCGGACGGCCGCACACGGTGATCCGGCTGGCCGCCGCCGCCGCCGCCTTCCGCATGCCGCCGGACGCCAACGACCGGGACATCCTGGACGCCCCGTTCCAATTCCCCGGGGCGCGCCCCGACGCCCGGTGACGGACGTACTGCTGCAGGAACTGATCCTGGACCAGTTACCGGTACGGCTGTCGAACGAGCACCATGCCCAGTGGCTCGATCTCCTGGCCCATCTGTCGGTGGCCCACGACACCGAGTGCGCGGACGTCCTGCTCCGCCATCACCAGGCGGGCCATGTCCTCACCTGACGGCCCATCAGTCGCCCAGCTCCTCGCCGACACCGGATGGCCCAGTTCGAACGCCACTTCGTCGGGGACTTCGGCCTGCGCCGGCTGCTGGTGCACCGGCTCTACGGACTGCGCCCCGGCGGTGCCGCCTGGTACGCCGACCACCATCTGCTGCGCGACCACTACGCGCAACGTGCGTCGCAGGAGGAGGACGTACCGGGCGAGGACGCCGATGTGCAGGGCAACCGGACCTCGCCCGACGGTGCGTTCCGCTCGGTCACGGCCCACCGGATGAACCACCACCTGGTGTCCGGCGGCGTCGACGACGTCGTCCGCCGCCTCGCCGCCACCCTCCCCGGCCGCCCCCGCGATGGTGCGCGGAACTGCTGGAGATCGCCCAGGCACCGTATCCGGGCGGGGCGGACGAGCGTCCGGAGCGCGCCCAGGGCCTGGTACGGGTCGACGGCTCGCCGCTGCGCCGCACCGTCGACCAACTGCTGCACGCCGTATGGCTGTGCGAGGAGCGCACCAGGCCGACAGGAGGGAAATGGCCCGCACGCTGGCCAAGTTGCTGGAGCAACTCTCGAGCATGGACTTCGACGGCGCGGGAGAACTCAGCAGGCCGCCGAGGATGGAGCGGCCTGGCCGAGAACGAGCAGCCCTTGTTCCGCTGCAGCTGCACCGAACAGC